>JAUHXC010000043.1 GCA_030427205.1 bacterium
TTGGCGTCGGTCTTGCGCCGCGTGCCGTCGTAGAACTCCTTCGCCCGATTGGTGTGCAGCGGCTCGACGCGCAGCACCTCGATGCCGTCGTCGAGCAGCCGGCTCACCAGCGGAATCCCGTAGTGGCGCGTCGGCTCGAGCGCCACCACCCAGTCGTCGACGCCCGCCGACTCGGTCTCCTTCTCCGCGAACGCCTTCAACGCTCCGAAGCCGAGCTGAGTCATGCTGAACTTCAGCGGCTTCGTCAGCCCGCCGCTGCCGTCCTGCGCGACCGCAACTGACGCGTCCTTGGCGATGTCGACGCCAATCACGAGCCGATTGCTCTGGATGAACGCGCTGCGAGGTGCTCTCCTGCTCATGGGTCCCCTCCCTGCTGGGCAAGATGTAGTTGTGGTAACCACACCAGTACCCCATGTCGGAGGAGGGGCCCATTTCACTCCCGGGCTCTGCTGCCCATAGGAATCTCATTCAGGAGCCCGGCGGCATACCGACCCGCCGAACTGTAGCCATTGCAACAACCCATGCCAAGCGCGTGGCGCCCGGCGGCGTACGCGACGCGCCGGGCTGGCCCGTGGGGCGTGATCGCGGTACACCGATGCGGCGGCGGTCGGCGACTGCCGGGCGGAGGTGACGTGGCCGACGACGGCGTCAAGATCAAGGTCGGAGCCCTGGTGCTGGTCTCGCTGGCGCTGCTGGTGGGCTTCGTGGCGCTGCTGGGCACCTTCTCGGTGGGTGAGCGGGTGCCGCTGATCGTCGAGCTCGACGACTCCGGCGGGCTGCTGTCGGGGGCGCCGGTGCGCATCGCCGGGGTGCGGGCGGGGCGGGTCGACGCGGTGCAGTTCCTCGTCGATCCGACGGTGGCGAAGACCGGGCCGGCCCATGTGCGGCTGACGGCGCTGGTCGACGCCGACAAGTTCGCGGCGGTGCGGGCCGACAGTGAGTTCTATGTCACCAGCCAGGGGGTCTTGGGGGAGAAATACCTCGAGATCCGGCCGGGCGGCGTCGACGCCGAGCCGGTGGCCGCCGGCGCGGTGATGCGCGGGCGTGATCCGGCGCGCATCGATCTGATCTTCTCCCGGGCCGAGAGCATCCTGGCGCAGATCGAGGCGGCGCTGGCGGGCGGCGGCGAGTTGCAGGTGGGTGATCTGATCGCGAGCGTCACCCGACTGTCGGGGCGGGCCAATGCCTACCTCGACAAGCATCAGGACCGCATCGACGCGGTCACCGAGGATCTCGTGGCGACGGGCGCCGATCTGCGGGCGATCACCGGGGCGCTGCGGGCGGGCATCGGCAGCGGCGAGGAGCTGGCGGGCACGTTCCGCGACGCCTCGAAGGTGCTGGCCGTCATGGCGCGGGAGTCGGGGCCGGTGGCCCGGGTCATCCGCGAGGCGCTGGGCAACCTCAACGAGGCGGCGCTGGCGGTCTCGCGGTTGATCGAGATGGTCGAGAAGCCGATGCAGCCGGTCATCGCCGACCTGCCCGAGATCACCGGCATCGCCAAGGATACGCTGCGCGATGTCGCCGCGATCACCGCGGCGATCACGGCGGGGCAGGGGGTGATCGGGCAGGTGCTGGTCGACGACGAGATCTACGCCGATCTCAAGGAGCTGCTGCGCGATCTCAAGCGCAACCCGTGGAAGCTGGTCTGGCGCGAGTGATGACCGGGGCGCCCGGCCCCGAGCCGGCCCTGGAAACGAACGGTCACGATCGGTAGGCTGCGCTCGCTCTCGTCCCGGAGGTCGACTCATGCGCCGCATCAGCCGCAATGTCTCACGCGTCTCGCCCGTCGCCGTCGTCGGCGCCTGCCTGCTGTGTTTCGGCCCGTCCACCGTCGGCTGCGTGCCGGCGGGCGGGGGCGGCGGTGGCGATGGCGATCCGGTGGTCGTGGGGCAGGAACCCGAGCCGGAAGGCGGCGAGACCGATCCCGCGCTCGAGCCGGTCGAGGTCCCGCCGGAGGAGCCCATCGAGCCGGCGGTCCCCGTGGCCGGGCCGCAAGCGTGCCTCGACGCTGACGCCGACTGGCCCGACGGGTGGAGGCTGTTCGAGGACGCGGTGGTCGAGCAGGTCAACCTGCGCCGGGCGGAGGGGGCCGATTGCGGCTCGCAAGGGGTATGGGATCCGACCCATCCGCTGGCCTCCGACGAGCAGCTGCGCTGCGCGGCCCGGCTGCACAGCCGCGACATGGGCGAGCGGGGGTATTTCGATCACCTCGATCCCGAGGGGGTCGATCCCGGGGTGCGCATCCAGGCGGCCGAGTACCACGGCTTGCCCGGGGGCGAGAACATCGCGGCGGGGGCCCGCACCCCCGACGAGGTCGTCGAGGGCTGGATGGGCAGCGACGGGCACTGCGCCAACATCATGCGGCCCGAGTTCGACGAGATCGGGGTGGGCTACGCCGAGGTGCCGGGCAGCCCGTGGCGCATCTACTGGACCCAGACCTTCGGCTTCGCGCGCTGATTTCTGATCGCTGGGGCGCATGTGTCGTTGGACATGACCCCGTGGCTGTGCTACAAGGCGCGCACTTCGTTTCCCGATGAGCAATTCGGCTCGCTCGGGGAGCCCGGAGGCATGGCCCGCGCGCGGTACAGCTCGGGTCGTGGAACGCGGCGACACGCCGCACGTGAGTGACCGGGTCATCCAGAACGTCGACCCGGAGGGTGCGAGGCCGATCGCATCCTGTGAGAAAGAAAGACATGTCGAACAAGCTCTTCATCGGAAGCCTCTCGTGGAACACCGACGACGATGGTCTGCGCAATGCTTTCGAGCAGTTCGGTGAGGTCACCGACGCCAAGGTGATCCTCGAACGGGACACCGGCCGCAGCCGCGGCTTTGGCTTCGTGACCTTCGCCAGCGCCGAGGCCGCCCAGGATGCCGTCAATGGCATGAACGGCAAGGAACTCGACGGCCGCACCATCGCGGTCGACGTGGCCAAGGAGCGCAGCCGCGGCGGCGGTGGCGGTCACGGTGGCGGTGGTCGCGGCCGCTGGTAAGCCAGCAGCTGTGATACGCTCGCGGCCGCTGGTCAGTCAGCAGCCGTGATGAACGAGCCCTCGCTTCGGCGGGGGCTTCGTTTTTCGAAGCCCGGGTCCCGCAAGAGGGATCCGGGGGCGCCTCGAGGGCCGCGGGCTACAGATCGGCGGTCGAACCCTGGCCGCCGGACGGGCGCTGCATCACCCACCCGGCGAACGCTGCCCCGAGCAGTGAGAGCCCGCCCGACAGGGCGAACATGCCGCCATAGCCCAGACCCTGGGCGATCCAGCCGCTGAGGCTGGCGGCGATACCCGTCGACAGCACCACCGCCGAGGCTTGCAGCGTATAGTCGGTGCCGCCCGCGGCCGGTCGACAGCGATCCATCATGGCGGTGAAGAGCGCCACGGTTGCCAGCCCGCCGGCGAACTCGTCGAGCAGACAGATCGCGTACAGGCCATCGCCGAGCTCCAGCCCGAGCGCGGGCAAGGCATACGCGCCGACCGCGAGGGCCTGACAGGCGCCGAAGAGCGCCACGGTGCGCCGCCGACCCCAGCGACCGGCGCTCCACCCGCCGGCCACTGCGCCGAGCAGCCCGGCGGTGAACCCGCCGCCGCCGAGCAGCCAGCCGATGGTATCGATGCCGATGCCCCGATCGACGAGGAAAGGGCGGATCATCTGGCCGCCGATGGCGTCGCCGAACTTGTAGGCCAGCAGCACGCCGAGCCAGATCGCCATGCCCGGTCGACGCAGGGCCGCGCCGAGGCCGATGGCGGGCGCGTCTGCCGCGGGCGCGGCGCTCGGCGGTTCACGCCAGCGCAGGATCGGCAGTGATGCGAGGGCCATGAGGCCGGCGGCGAGCAGGAAGGTCACCGACCAGCCCCCGTGGTGGAAGACGACCAGCAGCGCGCCGCCGCCGATGATCATGCCCACGCGATAGCCGGCCACCTGCACCCCGTTGCCCAGCCCGCGTTCGGCGGGCCGCAGCAGCGAGACGGCCAGCCCGTCGGTCGCGATGTCCTGGGTGGCGGCGACGAAGTTGATCACGAGGATGAGGGTGACGAGCGCTCCGATGCCGTCGGTCGGGGCGTGGGCCGCGAGGGCGAGCAGGCTGAGCACCGCGATGGCCTGCAGGGGCACGATCCACTGGCGTCGACGGCCGAAGCGAGATGCCGGGGTGCGGTCGAGCAGCGGGGCCCAGATGAACTTGAGCGCCCAGGGCAGGTAGAGCAGCGCGCTCAGGCCGATGGCCGCGAGGCTCATGCCCTGCTCGCGCATGACCACCGGCAGCGCCTGGGTGAAGAAGCCATAGGGCAGCCCCTGGGCCAGATACAGCGACGCGAGCAGGCCCAGGCGGGTCGCCAGGGTGGGGTGGGTCCAGGTCATGGACCCGGTCGAGGGGCGGGCAGGCGGCGGGTTCATGGCGTGGCTCCCAGCTGTTGGTCGTGCAACCAATATTGATTGTTAGTTGTTTGGTCAACCAAGTATTGGGCCGAGGCCGGAGGTGAACTCGAGTGAGCTCGTTCGGATGCCGCCACGGTCGGGTGTTTCGAAGGATCGCCCGGTCTCGCGCCCCGGGTCAGCTGTAGCCGGCATCGCGGGCGATGAGGCCCGTCTTGTCGGCGGCGAACCACAGCACCAGCCCGGCCACGAAGCCGCCGACGTGCGCGCCGTAGCTCACGGTGCTGCCGCCGTCGGTGAACAGCGACCAGAGCTGCACCGCGGCCCAGATCGGGATGAGATACATCGCGACGATCGATACCCGGAAGCTGCGCACGAAGACGAAGAGCCAGATCACCACCAGCAGGTGCACCCGGGTGCGGGCGTGGCCCATCAGGAAGCCGGCCATCAGCCCGGCGATGGCGCCGGAGGCGCCGACGAGCGGCATGGTGGGATCGCCGGTGACGGCGCCGTGCAGCAGCGCGCCGCCGATGCCGCTGAGAGCGAAGAGGCCGACGTAGGCCCAGCTGCGCCAGAAGCACTCGAGCACCCCGCCGGCGATCAGCAGAAACAGCAGGTTGCCGATGAGGTGCATCCAGCCGCCGTGCACGACCTGATAGCTCAGCAGCGTCAGCGGGCGGGCGTCGGCCGGCACGTAGCCCAGCTTGATGTAGGGCAGCTGACGCACCGTCGCGCCGAACGCCACGGCGACCTCGGTGAGGGCCTCGTCGACCGCCGGATCGTCGAGCGACTCAGCGGTCCACGGCGCCAGCTCGCTGCGCACGTTGGCTGGCAGGGTCGCGGCGGCGTCAGGGTCGATGCGGGCGGATTCGTCGAGCTGCAACTCGGCGAAGAAGGCCCGCGCCGTGCGATCGATGGCTTCGGCGTGGCGATCGGCCGCCATCACGCTCCAGATCTGGATCAGCACACAGAGCGCGGCGATGACATAGGTGATGTACGGCCGGGTATAGACCGCCTGATCACTGCCGATGGGCAGGATGAAGAACATGCCGGACCTCCATGGGTGCCCGGGCATTGCACACGGGCGGCGCCGTCGACGCAAGCGCCCCGGCGCCGATCGCGGACGCGTCGTTTCAGGCGGAGTGGGCGTCGGCGGCGGCCACCCGTTCGCACCAGCCGAGCACCGACAGGGCCATCGTCGTCTCGTACAGCTCCTCCAGCCCGATGGCCAGGCAGGTCACCGTCCAGCCGACGCTGCCGATGTTGAGCCCATGGCCGATACCGAGCAGGCACAGGCCGCTGAGCACCGCGCGCAGCGCACGGGTCAGGCGGCGGCTGAAGGGCCGGGCCACCGGTGTATCCGAGGCGCCGCGAAAGGCACCGATGACATGCCATGCGCCCAGAAGCAGGCATGCGATGCCCGCCGTGAAGCAGGCCGCGATCCACGCGGGGTGATCGAACGTATCCATGACTCACCTCCTGCCGGCGCCGTGCCGGTCGCCGGGATCCATGGCAAGTCGCATGCCGGAAGGCGCGGTCGGACGTCGGGCGGGCACCGGCGCGGGGGCAGGCGGGCTACGGGCGGGTTGCGGGCCGGCCCTGGCCGCGGGGGGCGCGGTCGCCGATGCAGATCGGCCGCGGGCGTTGCACATCTGCAACGGCCGCCTCACAGCGGAACAACCGATGCGAGCGCGGTCAGGGCACGAGGCGCACGCAGATCCGCGAGAAACGCCAGCCGTGGGTCGGGACCTCCGGGCCGTGATCGTTGAGGTCACCGCCGAGGATGAGGTTGAGGAACCGCCGGGTGTGTACGCTCTCGACCAGATGGGCGGCCCACGCCGACGTGGAGGCAGGTCCGACCCGCTCGGCGGCAGTTCGCCACTCGAGGAGGTCGAGTCGGCAGGAGATATCGGTTGCCGCTGCCCGGTCGATGTACCAAGCTCTGCGCGCTCAGGTCGAGCGGGCGAGGACGCTCGATGGCGACTGAGCATGGCTGCGAACACGCCCCGCAGATTCGCTGCCGTCAACGGTGGTTGTGAGATGAGATGCCTCGACGAGTCTGCTGTAGGACATCTAGAGCCGACCCAGCTCGACTTCGTCACGCCGTGCATCGTCTGCGCGGCAACCTGCCTGGGGACGTACGCCTTCCGGGCTTCTGCCGTTCACGTCGAAGGCCATCGCGATGCGCTCGACGAGCGAATCGAGACGGTGCTGTCCATCGCGATGCACGACGATGGATGCGGCTACGCGCAGCTATACGCCCCGGAGGACCGAATGCACTGGCAGCGAATTGCCCTTGATGGTGAGCAGCGCGAGAAGGCGATCGCGCTCTACGAGCAGCGCTTCGAGCGGGTCGAGATCGACGGATGGACAGCCTTCGTCGCGCGGGACGACGGCTCGGCACTCGATCAGGGGTTCATCCTCGACGCCCTCGACCCCCGGCGGCCAGTTCCGGCCGCGCTGACGTGGCTCGCGACAGACGCCGAGCGTCTTCTGTTCGATCGTGACTGGTTCATCGTGGGTGAAGCCGAGATGCGGGTATTGGGCGCCGATGTCTCGATCGACGGGCCGGATCCGGCCGGTGTGCACTGGACGATCCTGTGGCCCGGGGCCGGATCGCACATCGAGGCCCAGCGGCGCCTCGCCGAGGACCTCAACGGATGCATCGAACGGCGCCTGGTCCAGCAGCAGTGGCCGACCATACCGCTCAACCCCGTCGCCTCTGCGCCAGATCAGAACCTCGATGACTACCTCGCTCGCTGGGGTGTGCCGCACTTCGAGGACTACGACTTCCGTCGCGTGCCATCGCCTGTCTTCATCTGGTTCCACCGCCTGGCCGACACGACCCGCGTCTGGGCAGGGTTCGATCGGGAGCTGCGCTCGGCGTGGATCCATGCCGACCCCGGCGACCCCGCCCGGATCCTTCGAATGCTCGACCTGCCTTGTCCGCCCTGGCGGGTTCACGACGAGCCTCCGATCGTCGATGGGCAGCGAGAGAGCACCGGCTCATGGGCAGTCATGCGCCAGGACGACGCGGGCAATGTCCTCGTGGTCAGCGAGGGGCTGCCCGAGGCCGTCGCCCGGCGTTGGGTCGAGGTCTACGACGCCCGTGGCCACAAGCAGACCTACTGGGCCAAAGAGCGCCCGTCATCGAAGTTCTGATGGGCATCACAGCCAAGGCTCGGCGCAAGCTGCTCGAACTCGCACGCCGTTGGCGCGTACCGCTCTCCGGTGACGAGCATCGCTTCCTGCACAGCTCACCCGAGGCGCACTTCGACGTCCTCGCTGGCGCCCTGGACGACGGCGCGCTGGTCAGGGAGCGTGAAGTCGTCGGAGCCCTCGGCCTGCTGTTCGCGCTGCGCTACGTCGCCCCGCAACGGTACGTCTCGCACCTGATGCGTCGTGGCATGGATGAGGTGCCGAGTGTCCGCCAACACTGCCACTCCTTCTTGGTGACCGTGCTATGGCTACGGCTGCTGGTGAGGCGCGGCGGGCGCGGCGGGCGCGGCGATCAGGCGGGTCGAATCCCGCGGGTGCCGCAGCCGGGGCATTGACCGCCCGCTTGCTGCGCGCGGGTGGTGCAGCGGGCGCACAGCTGCAGGTTGCACATGCGGCACTTGGTCACATAGCGCGTACTCTTGCGGCATCCGCCGCACAAGCCACTGGCCATGGCGTCGATCTCCGTTGTCGATTCGAGCCTCAGTGTCGCCGACGGATGCCAGCGAGGCAAGCGCGCTGCGGGTGAGTCAGCCGGGAGCGCGCGGGACGTAGGCCATGGTGCCCAACAGCCGGGCGGTGGGCCGCTCGGCGTCGCCGGTGTGCACGTTGGCCTCGACGATGCTGAAGCGCCGCCCCGGTTTGACCACCCGCGCCGCGCAGTACAGTCGTTCACCGACGGCGGGGCGCAGCAGGTGCAGCTTGAACTCGACGCTGACGACGCCCTCGTCGGCGCCCATCAAGCTGCCGGCCGCGGCGCCTGCGCAGTGGTCGGCCAGGGTGGCCTGGACGCCTGCGTGCACCGTGCCCGCCTGCTGGCCGTGCTCCGGTCGGATGGCGAGCGAAGCCCTGATCTCGCCGGGCGCCATGTGCTCGGGGCGGATGCCGAGGTGGCGGACGAAAGCGGCGGTGGCGAAGTCGCGCTCGACGGCGGACTTCCAGTCGGGGTTGCGGGGGGTCATGGGAGCTCCTTGCGAGGGGCGCGGTGCCGGGGCGGCCATCGGGACGGCGCAGCATAGAGCACATGGCCGGCCCATGGCAGCGCGCGACATGCGCCCACGGCAGGCCGCAGCAGCTCACGCGGCGTGATCGGTGACGGTGGCCGTGCTATCGCTGGCCCATGTCGTCGAAGACCCCCGTCGTGGCGTTGCACGGGTTCACCGGGACCGGCGGTGACTTCGGGCCCGTGGGCGACGGCTGGCAGACCCCCGACATCATCGGCCACGGCCGCGCGCCGGCGCCCCGCGATGTCGCGGCGTATGCGATGGGCCGGGAGGTGATCCGCATCGGCGCCGAGCTGCCCGCTGGCGCGCTCGTCATCGGCTATTCGATGGGCGGGCGGCTCGCTTTGTCGCTCGCTGTCGAACAGTCCGCTCGCGGGCGCCCACCTGCGGGCCTGGTCCTCATCGGCGCCACGCCGGGGATCGCCGAGCCCGACGAGCGCACTCGGCGGGCGCAATCCGACCGCGCCCTGGCCGATCGCATCGAGGCGATCGGGGTCACGCGCTTCCTCGCCGAGTGGGCCGAGAAGCCGATCATCGCGTCGCAGCGGCGGATCGCGCGGGACGTGCGGGCGGCGATGGGCGCGCGTCGGCGTGCGCATCGCCCGTGGGGGCTGGCCAACAGCCTGCGCGGGATGGGCACCGGCGCGATGCCTCCGCTCTGGGACGCGCTGCCGACGCTCGGGTGCCCGGTGTTGCTCGTCACGGGCGCGGACGATCGCAAGTTCACCGCGATCGCGGCGCACATGGCGCAGCGTCTGCCCGACGCACGGACCGCGGTGATGCAGGGGGTCGGCCATTGCGCCCACCTGGAGGCGCCGGCTCGCTTCCGCGCCCTGCTCGCCGAGTGGCGCTCGCAGCGCGGGGTTTAGCGCTTACAGCAGGCGAACACTGAAACTGACCGTGCTCGCTGGCCCGATTCGCCGATTGCTGCGTTGCTCGACTTGCCGTTGCCCCCAGCAGCGTCTGCGTCTCGCGCCTTGCACTCGCCGAATCGGTCTGCGCGATCCCTGGTCAGTTCCAATGTCCGCCCGCTCTAGCGGCGGCGGGGGCGGCGCCAGCCGATCAGCGCGCCGAGCATCAAGAGCCCGCCGAGCGGTGCGCCGGGCGTGCTGTCGCCGGCGTCGCAGGCGCAGCCCACGCCGGGTCGACCGCGCCCGGCGCCGCTGCCCTCCTCGTCGCTGCCGCCGTCCCGGTCCACGCCGCCGTCGGGACCGACCACCACCACGCACGGGTCGCGGCCGAGTCGAGGGTCGGTATCGTCGCAGTCGTCTTCGGCGCAGACGCCGTCGCCGTCGGCGTCCTCGCAGGGGCAGCCGTTGGCCCCCGGTCCGCCCACCGCGGCGTCGGCGTCGTCGCAGTCATCACCGGCGCAGATGCCGTCGCCGTCGGCGTCTTCGCAGCCCTCGCAGCCTTCGTCGGCGATGTCGTCGCAGTCCTCGTCGATGTCGTTGCCGCAGCGCTCCGCGGCGCCGGGGAAGCGCTCGGGGTCGCCGTCGTCGCAGTCGCGCTCGGTGCACACCGCGTCGCCGTCGGCGTCGACGCACATCGGGCACTGCTCGTCGACGGCGCCGTCGCAGTCCTGGTCGGCGCCGTCGCCGCAGATCTCGTCGGCGCCGGGCCGGCGGCTGGGGTCATCGTCGGCGCAGTCGTCTTCGTCGCACGACCCGTCGCCGTCGCTGTCGGTGCAGGCGCAGCCTTCGTCGGCGGCGCCGTCGCAGTCCTGGTCGATGCCGTCGTCGCAGATCTCGTCGACGCCCGGGCGACGCGTCGGGTCACCGTCGTCGCAGTCGCGGTCGGCGCACGAGCCATCGCCATCGGCGTCCTCGCAGGCGCAGCCCTCGTCGACCTCGCCGTCGCAGTCCTGGTCGACGTCGTCGTCGCACAGCTCGCGGGCCCCGGGCCGGGCTTCGGCGTCGCGATCGTCGCAGTCCTCGGGGGCGCAGACGCCGTCGCCGTCGCGGTCGTCGCACATCTCGCAGCCTTCGTCGTTGCGGTCGTCGCAGTCCTGATCGATGAAGTCGCCGCAGATCTCGTCGGCGCCGGGGAACGACTGCGCGTCGCCATCGTCGCAGTCGTCGGCCGCGCAGGCGCCGTCGCCGTCGCCGTCCTGGCAGCCGAGGCAGACCCCGAAGGCCTCGCCGGTCTGCTCGAAGAGCACGCAGTTGCCGTCGGGGCAGTCGCCGCCGTCCTGACAGACCGGGGTGCACACCGGCTCGGCGTCCGCGCCGACGCAGTAGGTGCCGTCCTCGCACGACAGCACCTCGGGATCACAGGCGCGGCCCTCGCGCACGCCGTCGGTCTCGACGCAGTAGGTGCCGCCCCAGGCGCCGGGCAGGCAGGCGGTATCGCCGGCGCAGTTGCCGCCGGTGACCCGGCACCCGTCCGAGGGCACGCAGGCCAGCCACTCCGCGCTGCAGTTGTCGCGCATGCACAGGTTGTAGTTGTCGTCCTGCGGGCAGCCCTGGGCACACTCGGCGAGGGTGTTGTAGGCCACCTGGCCGCCGCCGCTCGTATCGTCGAAGCAGGCCAGACCGCAGGCCTGATCCTCGCACTCGCCGAGGCAGTCGAGCAGGCCCTCGCAGTCGAGCAGATCGGGCGGCGGATCGACCGGCGCGTTCTCTTCGCAGGCGGCGACCTCTTCGGGGCACTCGCGCTCGATGCAGGCGTTGAAGTCGGCCGCCCGGGCGCAGGCCTGCTCGCCGCAGGCGATGGCGTCGGCGTACAGGCGGGTGCCGTTGACCGAGCCTTCGAGCAGGCAGTCGGTCACGCAGTCCGAGTCGCGGCAGTTGCCGAAGCACGCGCCGACCTCGAGGCAGCTGTCGCCGCACAGGCCGTTGTCGCAGATCCCGTCGGCGCCGCAGGCCGCGTCGCACAGGCAGCCCGACGCGTCGCGGCGGCAGTTCTCCGCCTCGCCCATCGTATCGCGGATCCAGCTCATGTAGGCGTCGACCCGGCTTTGCAGCGAAATATCGAGGCAGATGACCTCGCCGCCGACGCTGCTGTTGACCCCGATGACCTGCCATTGCCCGCCGACCTGTACCAGCCCGGGGCCGCCCGAGTCGCCGAAGCAGACCCCGCTGCCATCGTGGATCGACGTGTACATCAGGTCGAAGACCGTATCGAGCTCGAGCAGGGTCGAGCGCTTCACCCCGCCGCCGGTCTGGCGGTTGCCGTCGTTGACCCCATAGCCCACGTAGAGCACGTCGTCGCCGACGAAGCGGGACGGGTCGCCGTCGAAGGCGGGGTAGGGCTCGGTGCCTTCGACCGGGTCGCGCAGCTCGATGAGCGCGATGTCGTAGAAGCCGACGAAGTCGTTTCCGGTGTAGCGCGGGTGCAGGTGGATGGCCCGGGCCTGGTGGAACTCGCCGGCCGGCCGGTTGCCGCGGCCCACCGGGCGGGCGTCGGTGCCCTGATAGAAGTAGATGATCTCGGGGACGACGTTGACCCCCTGCTCGCGGATGCCTTCGGTGCAGTGGGCCGCCGTCAGCACCCAGGTGGGTGTGATGAGCGTCGCGCTGCAGAAGGAGCCGAAGTACTGCCCCTGCAATTCGAAGGTCAGCGCGCCGACGGCGGGGTGTCCCGCCTCGGCCTGGCCGCCGACGATGGCGGTGGCGCTGCGATCGATGGGCGCTGCGGTCGGCTCGGCAGGCTCGCTGCAGGCGAGGGCCAGCGCGAGCGGCGCGCAGAGGGCGGCGAGTGAGTAGCGATGCATGGCGGCTCCCCGGGGTTGAGGCGCGCCGTGTGTATCACATTGTCGATGGTCGGGTCAGCGGGGGTATACCGGGTGTCGTGGGCCGGCTGGTCGACCCGGTGCGCCGTGTAGCGCCGCCGGGCTTCAGGCGCCGGGCTTGGGCACCGTGAGCACGTAGCCCCGGCCGCGTACCGAGCGCAGGAAACGGCCCGCGTCGTCGCCGAGCTTGCTGCGCAGCCGCGACACCCGCAGGTCCATCGAGCGGTCGTGCCCGTCGTAGGGGATGCCGCGCAAGGTGGGGTAGAGGAAGTCGCGATCGAGCACCTCGCCGGCGTGCTTGGCGAAGAGCAGCAGCAGATCGAACTCCGCCGACGACAGGTCGATGGCCTCGCCGTCGATGCGCACCTCGCGCAGGTCTTCGTCGATGCGGATGGGCCCGGCTTCGAGGATCTCGGAGTTGCCCGGCGCGAGCCGGCGGGTGCGCCGCAGCAGGCTCGTGATGCGCGCGACGAGCAGCCGCTCGACGACCGGCTTGGAGATGTAGTCGTCGGCACCCGAGCCGAGCCCCGCGATCTGATCTTCGTCGTCGTCGAGCCCGGTGAGCATGATCACGGGCACGTCGGAGAAGGTGCGGACCGCCTTGCAGGCCTCGATACCGGTCATGACGGGCAGCATCAGGTCGAGCAGCACCAGATCGGGGCTCGTGGTGCGCACGGCGTCGACCACCTGATCGCCCCGCTCGACGTGCTCGATGCGAAAGTCGTGCTTCTCGAGGGCCCGGCGTGTCAGGCGAGCGTCGTAGGCGTCGTCCTCGACGAGCAGGATCAGCGGTGCGTCGTCCATACGAGGTCCCTTTCGGTCTACGGCCGACATCAAAATCGGCTTGAGCAAACCATCATCGGCCCCCGGGGAGCAAGTGCCGCGTATTCGGCGCTCTCCGGATACGGTGCCGGTCGCTGCTCGACCAGCGGCTCAGTCCCCGGCGTCCTCGGCTCCTGCGTCGTCATCGCCATGGGCGGCGTCGGCGCATCCGCCGTCGAAGCCAGCATCCAGCGGGCACGCGGCGTCCATCGTCGAGTCGGCCCGGGCCGCGTCGGGGCGGATCACGGTCTCGTCGAACTCCGGCGCCACGTCCCGAGCCGGCGGCTCGCCATCCGTCGCCCGCAGCGGCGTGATGGTGTCCGGGGTGCAGCCCACCAGCAAAAGCGCCAGCGGTGCGGTCACCTGTACCAGACTGTATCGCGTCACAACAGGACGATGACGCCGAGGTCGAGGGTTTGCATCGTCGGATCGAGGTCCTCGAAGATCGGGGTCAACCAGCGCTGGAACCGCAGCGCGACCCGCACGTCGAGGCCGTCGGCATAGATCGCCCGCTCGAGCCCGACCCGGGCGACGCCGCCCAGCGGGGTCATGATCTCGGCCAGCTCGGTCGTCCGATCGTCGCGGGCTTCTTCGCCGAAGAGCAATACGTCGAGGCCACCGCCGACGGTGAGCGCCAACGACCACGGCAGCTCGACCCGCAGATCGAGCGGCACCAGCAAGCTGCCGCGGACCCAGGCCCCCGACAGATCGAGCGCGCTGTCGTCGAAGGCGAGGTGCGCGTGATCGAAGCCGACACCCAGGCGCACGCGGAAGCCGTCGAACACGGCGACTTCACCGAGGACTTCGACGCTGAGATGGGCGCCGGCGCCGGGCTCGATCCCGTCGGGCACCGGGCCGCTGGTCAGGCCGGCCCCGCCGCTGAGGGCGATACCGCCCCAGAGCCATGGCGCGTCGGGCGGCGGCGGGGCGGGCACCACGGTGACCGCGTCTCCGGCCACGACCTCTGCCTCGCCGACCAGCGGGCCCTCGAGGCCGTCGACCGCCACGCTGTAGGCCCCGGCGCGCACGTCATCGAACGTCGCCGGGCACGGCTGGGGCTCGATGGCCGCCTGACCCTCGATCCGCGCGGTGCCGCCCTCGGGGCACTCGACCGCCAGCGCCCCGTAGGCCCGGGCCTTGACCGTGGCGATCCACTCGGCGGCCAGCGCCTTCTCCTGCTCGTCGCGGGCCAGGACCTCGAAGCGCGCCAGCGCCGCCCGGGCGTCCTCCGGTCGATCGAGCTCGATCAGGCAGCGGGCCATCATGAAGCGCAGCAGCGGAAACTGCGCCTCGCCGTCGGCGCCGAGCTCGGCGGCGGCCTCTTCGAGCACCTGCAGCGCGTCGGCGTGCAGCCCCGACTTCTGCAGGCGGGTCGCGGTGTCGAGCCGGGCCTGTATCCGCTCGACGTCGGTCTCCGCGGCGATGCCCTGAGCCGGGGCTGCCAGCGCCAGCAGCGCCGCCGACGCCAGCAACCGATAGGGGTCGATCATGGGGTTTTCTCCTTGAGCCAGCTGTTGTCCATCTTCAATTTGCCTGCGGGCGCGGTGGTCGGCGGCGGATCCGCCGGCTCCCGCGGAGGGCGCGGCGCGGCGGGCCGACTCGGCCGCGGCCGGGGCGCGTCGGTCGTCTCCGCGCGCTCGGCGCCCCGACCGATCCGGCCGGCGCCCGCGTCTGCGATGCCGTCGTCGGGCGCGTCCGGCGTCGCGTCGGTCGCGTCGGGTGCGGCGTCCGGCACCGCAGCAGGGGCCGCGTCCGGGGCAGCGGCCGCATCGACCGCGGCGAGCGGGCTGAGGTCGACGGGCTGCCCGGTGAGGGCCCCGTCGGTCAACGCCAGAGCGTCGCGCGGCGGCTCTGCGTCCGGCTCGGCAAGGGCAAAGGCCAGCGCGCCGGCCAGGGTGATGCCGATCCCGGCCCAGACCGCTCGCCAGCGCCGGTGCGCGGTGTCCGTGGGGCTCACCCCGGCTGTGGGCGCCGTCGCGTCGAGCAGCGGCGCCGTGGCCGCCAGACCGTCGTCCAGCGCCTGCGTCTCGGGCAGCTCGAGGGCTTCGACCAGGGGCAGCGCCGCCCGCATCGCCGCCGCGTCCGGGAAGCGCCCCTCGGGCTCGGTCGCCATCGCGCGCCGCAGGAAGCCCGCCAGCCCGCCCGGCACCGGGCGGGTCGCGTTCGACAGCGGGTCGTGCGCCGGATCCATCTTGCGCACCAGGATCGCCTGCACGCTGCCCTGGCCGAACGGCAGGTGCTCGGCGAGGAGCTCGCAGGCCATGACCCCTAAAGCGTAGACGTCGGTCCAGGGGCCGATCGCGCGCTGGGTCGCCTGCTCGGGCGCCATGTAGCGCGGGCTGCCCGCGGCGACGGTCGTGCGATCGCCGTCGTCGGTGAACTTCGCGAGGCCGAAGTCGACCAGCCGCACGAAATGAGGCTCGCCGGCCACCGACTGCACCATGACGTTCGTCGGCTTGAGATCGCGGTGCACCACCCCCTGGGCGTGGGCCGCTTCGAGGGCGTGGGTGATCTGAACCAGTATGCGCCGGCGGTCGCCGACGTCGAGCTCGGGCATCACGTCCCGCAGCGTGCGGCCGCCCTCGAGGTACTCCATGACCAGGTACGGCTGCTGCTGCGCCATGCCATAGGCCAGCAGCCGCACGATGTTGGGATGGGTCAGCCGCGACAGCGCCGATGCCTCGCGCACGAAGCGGCCCTCTTCGGCGAGCGTGCCGCCGCTGCGGGTGACGAGCTTGAGCGCGCCCTTGAGCCGCAGCGGCTGCTGCTCGGCGAGATAGACCGCGCCCATCGCGCCTTCACCGAGGCGGGCGAGCACCAGCCAGATGTCGAACAGCCGCCCGATGGCCGGGTCCTCGGTCGGGCGCTCGCCATAGGGGGCGGGCAGCCGGTGCACGCCGAGCCGGGCGCAGGCGTCGTCCATACATGGCTCGCGGGCGGCCCCCGGCCGCATGCAGCGAGGGCAGCGTCCGTGCTGGGCGTCTGCGTCCATGATGTCCCGTACCGCCGAAGAGTGCGCTGAAGAATGTCTCACCGCGACCTGTGACGCAAGGTACACGCCGCCGCGAATTCTCCATGGCATGCCATGGGCGCCGATGCACGCGCCGACGCTGGCATTCGCCGCGACGCGGTGCCAGACTGCCCGCCGACGACGGAGCGCGGATGGACTGGCTCGACCCCGATACCCTCGATGCCATCTACGAGGCGGCAGTGGCCGCTGACCTGGTCGATCGCGATACCCGCACCGTGCTGCTGCAAGGCATCGACGACGACCTGCGGCTCTCCCTGCCCGACCACGCCCGCCCCGATCTGCAGTTTCGCAGCGACCTGCGCCTGCTCAACCGTCAGCCGCCGGGAGCGACGGCGCCGCTGAAGGCGTGGCTGGCCGAGGCGGCGCACCTCGCCGAAGGGCGCCCGCAAGCGCGGGTCTTCGTCGACGCGCTCGGGCGCGCGGCCGCCGATGGTCCGTCGGCGTCGCCGGATGACCCGCCCGGCAGCGAGCCGCCCTCGATCGAGACCCCCGCCGAAGCCCGTCCGGCCTGGTTCGTGCCGGCGGCGATCGGCGCGGCGGTGCTGCTCGTCGGTGTGCTCGTGGCGCTGGCGGTCGGCGACGGCCCATCCGGACCCGACGCTGGTCCGCCGGATGCCGGGTCGACGGTCTTGCGGCCCCTGGCGGTCAAGGTGGCCGACGCCAGCCGCGGACGGCCAGCGCTGTACCGCATCGGCGGCGGCACGGTGGCGCTGGAAGACGTCGCCGGGCCGCGCACGATCACCGTCGACCAGAGCTGGGCTTGGAGCCGCGGACCGATCACCGCCGCCCAGTTCGCCGCCATCACCGGCGGGCTGCCCCCCGGGCGGGAGGCCGACGATACGCCGATCAGCGGGCTGTCCGCGCGGACTCTGCGCACGTTCTGCGACGGGCTCTCGCGATCCGAAGGCCTGCAGCCGTTCTACGCCGATGGCGGCCCCGGCTACCGCCTGCCGCCGGAGGACGCATGGGTCTTCACCTGCGTCGGCGGGCGCGGTGGATCCCCGGCGCCGGCGAGCTGGGGCCTGGCGGCCTTCGACGGGGCCGAGACGATGGCCGAGGGCGCCGAAGGCACGGCGTCGCTCGTCGAGCGCGGCGGGCAGGGCGGGGTGGGGATCGGCGCGTGCACCGCCGGGCGCCGCCCGCTGGGCGATGGCCCGGCGCCTGGATTTCGGGTCGTACGGCCGCTCGAACGATCGGTGCCGCTGACGCCGATCCCGCGTTGAAGCGCGGCCGGCGGGGTCCTACTCGGCCGGCTGGCCTTCGGGAGACGGCGGGCGCGAGCGCTGGTAGGTATTGCCGAGGTCGTCGGTGAGCACGACCGCCTCGCCCTCGACCTCGAGCACGAAGTCCTCGTCGAGCGCCCGCGCTCGATAGCGCCAGCCATCGGGCAGCTCGAGGCGCTCGCCGAGCGCCGGCAGGTCGTCCAGCCGCTGCTCGGGGTCGACGATCAGCGACATCGACTGCATCGTATAGATCGCGCCATCGGGGGCGAGCAGTTCGAAGGCATGGCCGCCCGCTTCGTAGAGGTAGGTCGTCGTGCGACGCACCGTCTGCTCGACGTAGGGCGCGCCCTCCTGCTGCCCGTCGATCTCGAGCACCGCCAGCAAGCGCATCTCGAGCTCGCCGAAGAGCCGCCGCTCCTCGGACGGCGGCGCCCCGCTCGAGCCCGCCGGCAGCCAGTGGCGCGGGCCATTGAGCACGACCGCGAGGGCCCCGGTCTCGGCCTGGATCGCCTCGGCGTCGACGGTCTCCCAGCGCTCGGCGGGGCAGTCGTTGATCCCGGGCGTGCCCCAGACCTCGGCCTCCGGCCCGTCGTCGGTCAGCTGCACCAGCAAGACCTCGCAGTAGCGGCTGCCCGGCCCGAACGGCACCGAGGCGAAGAAGCGCGCCAGCCGGCGGGCGAGCGCCGGGCCCTGGTCGTCCTGCAGGAAGTGGCTGGCCGCGTCCAGTCGATCGTGCGGCAGCCCGGCGGCGCCGGGCACGCTGTCGATGAGCCGCTGCTGGGTCTCGCAGGCCCCGAGCGTACCCGGGTCGTTGGCCGCCCACAGCGTCAAGAAGGGGCGCTCGAAGGCGGTCAGCCCGGCCCACGCCGCGTCGTTGGCGCCGGGCAGCTCGTTGACCAGCGAGGGGAAGACCCGCGCGCCCGCCATGTAGATCCGGCTGGGGAAGGGCGCGTCGTAGGCCGCCTCCTCGTCGCTGGGCAGATCGAACCAGGTCAACGCCTCGACGACCCCCGAGGCGCGAAAATCGCGGCCCTTCATGGCGTAGGTCATCCACGCCCCGAAGTCGGCTTCGCCGGCCGGGCGTCGCTCGCAGCCGTCGTAGAACGGCGGTTGCTGCGCAGGGATCGCGGCGAACGGGGAGGGGATATCGACGATCTCGTCGGGCGAGTCGACCGGCGGATGCAGCTCGATCCCGGCCGGCACCACCGGCAGGCTGCCGTTGCCCACCGCGATGCGGGCGTAGCGCTCGGGGTCGAGGCCCGCGGTGCGCAGCCCGATGAGGCTGCCCCAATCTTGTACGAAGAGGTTGATGTCGAGCAGCGCGAGGGCTTCGACGAAGCGCTGCAGCCGATCGCTGTGCCCGACGTAGCTGTAGGCGGCGATGTCGACCGGCTTGTCCGAGCGGCCCATGCCCAGGTGATCCATCGCGATGACCCGATAGCCGGCCTCGGCGAGCACCGGGATCATCTTGCGGTAGAGGTACGACCACGACGGCTGCCCGTGCAGCAGCAGCACCACCCGCCCGTCGGCGGGGCCCACGTCGACATAGGCCTGGCGCAGCCCGTCGATCTCGACGTACTGCGGCGCGTAGGGCCAGTCGGGAAGCCCTTCGAAGCACGCGTCGGGGGTGCGCACGAAGTCCACGCCGTCGGCCGTGGTCTGCACGATGGGCTCGGCGTCGCAGGCGCGCTCGTCGGTCGCGGCGTCGGCCGCCGCGTCGGTCGCGGCCATGTCCGGCCCGGCGTCGGCCGCCTCGCCGGTCTCGTCGCCGCCCTCTTCGCCACAGCCCATCAGGGTCAGGCACGCCAGCAGAAGGGTCCGCAGGGACAGATTGCTCATCGGTCTTCTCCTCTCGGATGGCCCGGTCGACTCGGCCGACCGGCGAAATTGATCGTGCGTCCACCATGCCCGCCGGATGTTGAGCGAATGTGGACGGCCGCCCATCACCCGTCGGCCCGTCGCCGCGCTCACGATATGCTCAACATTCGCCGGCCAGACTCACCCCGACGCGAACGCCCGGCCCGGAGGCCCTGCCCGATGTCGAAACGCCCACACATTCTCATCGTGGAGGACGACCTCGGCGTCGTCCGCGGCCTCGTCAGCGGACTGCAGCGGGCCGGCTTCGAAACCAGCCTGGCGATGGCCGGCGACGAGGGCCTGCAGCGCATCCTCAGCGAGCCCTTCGACCTGATCCTGCTCGACCTCATGCTGCCCGGGCGCAGCGGTTTCGAAGTGCTCGACGCCGTGCGCACCCGCGTCTCGGTGCCGATCATCGTCGTCTCGGCGCGCACCGACCTGCCCGCTCGGCTCGACAGCTTCCGCAGCGGCGCCGTCGACTTCGTGCCCAAGCCCTTCTTCATGGAGGAGCTCGTCGCCCGCATCCGCGCCCGCCTCGCCCTGACCGACGAGAGCCCGCGCCGCGAGCGGGCGCTCGCCGACGTCGTGCTCGATCTCGACGCGCGCGTCGCCCGCCGGGGTGAGGTCGACCTGGGCCTGACCGCCCACGAGTTCAACGTGCTCGCCTTCATGCGCGAGCGCGCCGGCCGGGTCGTCACCCGCGGACAGATCGCCGACCACGCCTTGCCCGAGAGCGGTGAGCGCAGCGACCGCACCGTCGACAGCCACGTCTCGCGCATCCGCAAGAAGCTGGGGGCGCCGGCGGCCGAGCGGATCGAGACGGTGTGGGGCATCGGCTACCGCTGCGCCGAGGAGCAACCGTGATGCCCCGCCGCATCGTCGCCAGCGCCCTGATCAGCGTCGCGGTCGTCGCCGGCCTGTTCGTCCTGGGATCGAGCCTCGTCCGGCCGGTGATGCTGCGCGCGACCGTGGCCAACCAGTTGCAAGCCGTCGACCTGGACGCCTGCGCCGCCGATCCGGCGGCGTGGGGCTGGGGTTCGGGCGGCCTGACGGTCTTCGCCTACGACCGCGCGGGCCGCTCGGCCAACCCCGCGGCGCCGACGCTCGAAGGCGACCTGCTCGCGCAGGCGCGACAGGGCGAAGCGGCCTTCGGCGCGCCGACGGACGACCTCACCGTCGCGGTCGTGCCCATGGCCGCCGACGGACCCTGCGCGCTGGTGCGGACGAGCTCGGCCAACGCGGCCCGCATCCTGCGGCCCCATCTGGCGGGGGTGTTGGCGGCGTCGACCATCGCCGGCATGCTGCTCGCCGCGTTCGGCACGCTGTGGCTGGTGGTCTGGCCGCTGCGGGCCCGCATCGCGGCGTTGGCCGTGGCGGCCCGCGGTGTCGGCGGTGAAGGCTTCCAGCCCCGTCCACCCGATCCCGGGCCGCTGGGGCAGCTCGCCGAGATCCTCAGCCGCAGCCACCAGCGCATCGTCGAGACCCGCCAGGCGCTCGAAGACCGCAACCGGGCGCTCGAAGACCACCTGGCCGGCATCGCCCACGATCTGCGCACGCCGCTGGCGAGTATGCAGCTCGCCCTCGAGCTGCTCGCCGCCGAGACCGCCGACGATCTGCGCCACGAGGCCCGCCGCGCGCTGGCCGACGGGGTCTATCTCTCCGCGCTCGTCGAGAACCTGCATCAAGCGACCCGTCTGCGGCACGCGATCGACGTCACCGCCGGCGAGACCGACCTGGGCGATGTCGTGCGCCGCCTGGAGCGCCGCTTCGCCATCGTCGGCCGGCACGCCGACATCGCCGTCGCCGCCCACGCCCCCGATGGGCCGGTGCCCGTCGCCTGCACGCCGGCCCTCGCCGAGCGGGCCCTGGCCAACGTCGTGCAGAACGCCATCGAGCACAACCCGGGGCCGGGGCACGTCGCGATCGTGCTCACGGTGTCGGGTGGGGACCGATTCTGCCTGACGGTCAGCGACGACGGGCCCGGGCTTCCCGCACATACCCGAGCCAGCCTCGACCGGGCGACCTTCCTCGACGAAGACGCGCGCACCCGCGGGCCGGGGCTGGGCATGCTGATCACCGGCGAGATCACGCGGCGGGCCGGCTGGTCGATCGCCTACACCGAGCGCGCCCCCACCGGGGTTCAGGTGCAGATCGAAGGAACGCTGCGAAGGGCCGCTGAGCCGGGCTGAATGGGGAGGGCAGGGGGCCGGCGAGGCGGCCGGCGCCGACGGAGGACCCGTCGGCGCGAGGGGGGGCTACTGGCAGAGCTGGTGCGGGTGATCCTGGCCGCTGCCGGCGCTGCCGGTGCACAGCCAGGTGCCGTCGTCGCAGACCGCCCAGTTGCAGCGCTGCTGATCGGCGCAGGCGGCGTAGGCCATCTGCACCCGGTCGCCATGGGGCACGCCCCGGCCCAGCGTGCGGCTGTAGCACTCGTCGCCCGCCGGGGCCGCCGCCGGCTGGCACTGCGCGTGGGCGTGGGTCACCGAGCCGGCGGGGTTGCCGCCCTCGCAGACCCAGCCGCCGTCGCTGCAGCGGGCCCACTGGCAGGTGCCGCCGCAGGCGTCGTAGGCCATCTGCACGCTCTCACCGTCGGGCACCTGACGCCCCAGGGTCTGGCTGGTGCAGGCCGCGCGGACCGGCTCGGCCGGCGCGCAGGCGGGGTTGCCGTGCTCGGTGCCGCCGCTGCCCTGCTGGCCGCAGTCCCAGCTGCCGTCGTTGCAGATCGCCCACTGGCAGGTGCCGCCGCAGCGGTCGTACGACATCTGCACCAGCTCGCCGTGGGTCACCCGCCGGCCGAGGGTCGAGCTGTGGCAGCCCGCGTTGCCCGCCGGCGGGGGGTTGCCGCCGGCCGGCGGCGGGTTGGCGCCGCCGTTGAAGAAGGCGGTGCGCCGGTTGCCGCCGGCCGCGTTGAGCTCGATGTGCAGGTGGTCGTGGTGCGGGTGCGCGCCGCCGTAGGAGCGGAACTTGTTGCTGCGCCGGCCGCCGCTCCAGATCGAGCGATCCCAGATGATGAGCTGGATGCCGATGGCCTCGGCGTTCTCGATGAGCCAGTGGGCGACCGGGTCGCCCAGGTCGTTATCCGCCTGCCCGCCGTCGAGCGGCACGAAGATGTCGAGGGCCCGACCGGTGCCGTGCAGCGACATGCCGCTCGACCCGCGGATCTGCCGGCAGTTGTAGCCCTGGAACGAGCGGGCGCCGGGGAAGTTGTTGACCAGGTACTGCCCCAGCTCGCGGGTGCCCGGCAGCAGGCTGCCGCCGCAGTTGCGGCCGCCGTTGTAGGGCGGCGCGCCCTCGTAGGCCACGTACTGGTTCGCCGCCGCCGACTGCACCGCGCCCGTCAGCTGCCAGCGGCCGTTGCGCGCCGCCTTCTCCGCCTCGGCCTCCGATTCGGTGCGGCTGTCGTCATCATGGCCCTCGGCGTAGGGCCGGTCGTCGTTGAAGCCGTGGTGGTCGTGCTCCGGGGCCAGGCTGGCGAAGAACTCCATCCGGGCGAACTCGAGCTGCCCGCCGTCGGAGCGCAGCGCGATGGCCTGCGCCGGCGCGCCCAGCTCGATGGTGGCCCGGCGGAAGCGATCCTCGGCGTCTTCGCCGCTGCTCATCAGCGCGGCCCACTCGCCCCACTGCCCGTCGGCGAAGACCGCGAACTCCATGGCGCCCACGGTTTCGAAGGTCAGCACCAGGTCGACCACGCTGAACGAGCGGGTCGGCACCAGCGTGGCCGAGCCGGTCGAGAAGGCCGAGGCCACCTCGCTGGCGTCGCGCAGGTAGAGCAACTCGCTCTCCGACTGCTGGGCTTCGAGCACGCCCGGATCGTCGGGCGTCGCTTCGTCGGAGCACGCGAGGGCCAGAAGCGGCAGGGTGAAGAGCAGGGAGCGGTAGCGCATCGTCGACTCCGGGGCTGCGGACGTGGCGGCAGGGATCTGCCTCCAGGTGAATGCAGTTACCGTACCAGATACAGCGGCGCTGCGCGCTCGTCATGCGGTGGGCCGGTTGAGTCCCGAAGTGCCCCGAAATACCCGCATTTCGAGCGGTGGAGCCCTCGATCCCCCCGAAAATCTGCCCGCTGGGGCCGGCAGGCGCCCCGCTGCGGCCCGTAGCCGGGGTCAGCAGACCCCAGCGCGCGGGACGCGGATGTCTCACCGCCTGGGACGCGCAGGCCCCACTGCCGGGCATCTACGCCGGGCATCTGCGCCGGGCATGCGCGCCGGGCGTTCGACACATTTCTTTACCCGGATCCGGTTGCGACGCCGGGGGCGAGCGGCCACGATCGCCCCACGTCGCGGCGACGCCATGTCACAACTTCGGCGCGGGCGACGTACCCCCTCACGGCGGTCGACAGGGCCGCCGTACGGCATCGGAGGCAGACGACGTGATCGCACCCGCGCCCGCTTCTCGACAGGCGCCGGCGAGCCTCGGCGGCTTTGCGCTCGAACGCCTCGTCGGTCAGGGGGGCATGGCCGACGTGTGGCTCGGCCGCCACGGCATCGAGGGTCAGCCGGCGGCGATCAAGGTCATCACCCGGCACATGGCCGACGACGAGCAGTATCGCGAGGGCCTGCGCCGCGAGGTGCGGGCCGTCGCCGGGCTCGATCACCCCAACATCGTGCCGGTCTTCGATACGGGCACCGTCGACGACGCCGCCGCCGAGGCCTCCGGGGGCGCGCTGGTGGCCGGCAGCCCCTGGCTGGCGATGCACTACGCCGAGCACGGCGAGCTGCGCCGGCTGCCCCATCCGATGCCCTGGCCGCTGCTGCGCGAGGTGCTGCTGCAGATCCTCGACGGGCTGGCCCACGCCCACGCGCGCGGCGTCGTGCATCGCGATCTCAAGCCGGAGAACGTGCTGCTGCACATCGAGCGCGAGCGGCTGCGGCTGATGCTCACCGACTTCGGCATCGCCCACGTCGTCGACGCGCAGCAGACCGAGGGCGGGGCGTCGGCCAACTCCGCCGGCACGCCGCACTACATGGCCCCCGAGCAGTTCAAGGGGCAGTGGCGCGACTACGGCCCGTGGACCGATCTCTACGCCCTGGGCTGCATGGCGTTCGAACTGGCCACCGGCCACCCGCCGTTCACCGACAACAACCTCTTCGGCATCGCCCACAAGCACCTCACCGCCGAGGTGCCCGCGCTGCGCACCGCCGAGCCGATGCCCGTCGGCTTCGAGGCGTGGATCGGCCGCATGATGCGCCGCGATCCGCATCAGCGCTATCAGTCGGCGGCCGACGCCGCCTGGGCCCTCGGCCGGTTGACCGTGCCCGACGCCGAGGCGACCCGCGCTGCGCGGCTGGCGGCGCTCGACCGGCTCGGCGCCTCGGCGGGCGGGCAGGCCACCGAGGTCTCGAGCCCGCAGGGCGTGGCGCTCGCCGAGACGCAGGCCTACGCCGAGTCCGATGGCATGGGCTATACGCTGGCCAGCGTGGTCGGGGTCGGCGGCCACCTGCCGGCCCTGGCGGTCGCGGCCCGCGCGCCCGCCCCGACGGCAGAGGGGCTGCCGCCGATGCCCGAGACCTGGTTCGTCGACACCCCCGAGCGCCCGCTCCTGCGCGGGGTCGGGCTGGGTCTCTTCGGGGTGCGGGCGATGCCTTTCGTCGACCGCGACGCCGAGCGCGATACCTTGTGGGACGCGCTGCGCGACGTGCGCGCGCAGGGCCACGCGCGGCTGGTGATCCTGCGGGGCACCGAAGGCAGCGGCAAGAGCCGGCTCGCCCGCTGGTTCGCCCGCCGGGCGAGCGAGGTGGGGGCCGCCGAGCACCTCGAGGTGCGCCACAGCCCGATGGACGCGCCGGGCGACGCGGTGGCCGCGGCCATCGACGGCTGGTTCCGCGGGGCGGGGCTCGAGCGGCCGGCGTTGCAGCGGCGCATCGCGCAGCGCATGGCGGCGCTCGATCCCGAGCGGCGCGACGAGATCGAGGCGGTGCACGCCCCCGCGCTGGCCCGCTTCGTGCGGCCCGACGGCGATCGCATGGGCGGTCAGCTGACCCCGCGGGAGCGCTTCGGGGCGGTGCACGGCTGGTTGCACGCCCTCAGCCGGCGCCGGCCGGTGGTCATACACTTCGACGACATCCAGTGGTGCGACGACACCGTAGGCCTGCTCGAGTGGATGCTGACCCAGGCCGGCAGCCTGCCGGTGCTGATGGTGGCGACGCTGCGAACGGACTTGTGCAAGGGCGGCACGTTCGGGGCCAAGGCCCTCGGGCGGCTGGCCGAGCACCCGCGGGCCGAGCCGCTGACCATCGGCCCCTTGAGCCCGCCCGACCACCGACGGGTCGTCGGCGATCTGCTCGGGCTGCACCCCATGCTCGCCGAGCAGCTGCTCGGGCGCACCGACGGCAACCCGCTGTTCGCCGAGCAGATCATCGCCGACTGGATCGAGCGCCGCGCGCTCATGCCCACCGAGCTGGGCTATATGTGCAACGGCACCGCCCTGGTCGACGTGCCGCCCGATCTGCGAACCCTGGCCCTGCGCCGGGTCGATCGCCTCGCCGCGCGCTTCGCCGACGGCGAAGCGGTACAGATCGCCCTCGACGCGGCGGCGGTGCTGGGCCACGCGGTGCGCATCGACGAGTGGAAGGCGGTCTTCACCGCGGTCGCCGGCCGCCCGGCGCTGCCCGAGGGGTTGATCGACGCGCTCTACGATACGGGCCTGGCGGCGGCCGACCGCGGGGGCTGGGTCTTCGGCCACGGCTTCGTGCGCGACGCGCTGCTCGAACGGGCCTGCGGCGGCGCCCGCTGGCGCGCGCTGCATCTGGCGGCCGCGGAGACCGTGCGCGGCGGTCGCGCGCCGGGCGAGCGGCGGGCGCGGCACCTGATGTTCGCCGGTGAGAAGGACGCGGCGATGGCGGCCCTGCTCGACGCGGCCCGCTGTCGCATGGACGCGTCCGAGTACCGCCGGGCGGTGGACATCTGCGACTGGCGGCTGACGCTGATGGACAAGATCGGGCTGCCGCCCGACGACGTGCGCCGGGCCGAGGGGCTGCCGGTGCGGGTCGAGGCGCTGCGGTTCATGGGCCACATCGACGAGGCCGAGGCGCTGCTGACCCGCTTTCGGCGGTTTCCCTTCGGGGCCGGGCAGCCGTTTCTGCTGGCCGAGGCCGAGCGCCTGCGGGGCGGGCAGGCGCAGTTCGAGGGGCGGGTCGACGAGATGTCCGACGCCTACCGCCGGGCCATCGAGCTGTACCGCGCCGCGGGTGATCGTCGGGGCGAGGTGCGCTCACGGCACGGGCTGGGCTGGTCGTTGATCCACCAGGGGCGCCTGGACGCCGCCGAGCGGGCGTTTCTGGCCAGCGGCGCGCTGGCGCGGCAGGCGGGCCTGACGCTGGACGAGGCGTGGGCGGTGCAGGGCATCGGCTCGGCGCGTATGTTCGCCGAGCGCGCCGACGCGGGCGAGCCGCTCGAGCGGGCGCTCACCCTCTTCGAGGGGCTGCACGCCCCGGTCGGGGTCGCCAGCTCGCGGCTCTTTCTCGCCGAGGTGTACCGCCAGCGCGACGACCACGGCGAGGCGCTGCGCCTCGCCCGCTCGGCCCACGAGATCGGGCGCCTCGTCGGATCGCATATGCGCTATCTCGCGCGGTACATCGTCGGCATGGTCCACCTCGACATGGGCGACGCGGCGGTCACCCGCCAGGTGCTCGCCGAGCTGCGGAGCCAGGGCGCCATCGACCGGATCCAGCGGCAATACGGGCCGTCGATGCGGGTGGTCTTCGCCTGGCTGGCCCTGGCCGACGGCGAGCTGGCGCGGGTCGACGAGATCGGCGCCGAGATCGTCGCGACCCGCGGACGCACGTTCATGCACCCCCACGCGCGGCGGGTGCTGGGTGAGCTGGCCGAGGCCCTCGAACGCCGCGGCGAGTCGCGGCGGGCGGCGACGTGGTGGGCGCTGGCCGCCGATTTTCATCGGCGCATCGCCCCCGCGAAGGCCGACGCGTTCGACGCGCGGGCCCGCGCCGCCGCCCGCTGAGGCCGTCGGCCGGGGCGCCGCGCCACACCGATCGTTGCGCGCCGCGCCGGAATGTGGATGATCCGGCCACAGCCCCCTGACGAGATGAGTGATGGCCGGCCCGGATATCCCCTCGACCCGCACCGCATGGCAGTCGGTCAAGCTCAACCTGCTCTATGCCCGCCGCCTGCTGCGGTCGATCCTGCCATCGCTGGCGATCACCACGACGATGTTCTGCCTGGGCACCATGGTGCTGCACACCCAGTACCAGGGGGGGATTCCGCTCAACGAAGCCATCCAGATCATGTACTTCCTGATGCTCGCCGAGCCGACCCACGGCGAGATGGCCAAGACCGTGATGGTCGAGGCGGTGGTCTTCCTGGCGCCGCTGGTGGGCATCATGGTCGTCTTCGATCTGCTGGCCCGGTTCAGCGTGCATGTCTTCTCCAAGAAGACCAACCAGCGGGAGTGGGTGAACGTGGTTGCATCGACCTACAAGGATCACATCGTGCTCTGCGGCCTCGGCCGGGTGGGCCGCAAGGTCTTCCGCGAGCTGGTCGAGCTCGGGGAGAAGGTCGTCTGCGTCGAGCAGCACGAAGAGGCGGTGGGCGTGCGGCTCGCCCGCACCAGCGATCACCCGGTGATCATCGACGACGCGCGCATCGACCGGGTGCTCATCGAGACCGGCATCGAGCGGGCCAAGGCGGTGCTGGCGGTCACCGACGATGACATGGTCAACCTCGAGATCGCCCTCGACGCGCGCAAGTACAACGAGGACATCCGCATCATCGCCCGCATCCACGACGAGAAGCTCGGGCGCAAGCTGACGAGCGGCCTGGCCATCGACGGGGTCTACTCGACCACCAGCATCGCCGCGCCGTTCTTCGCCGTCTCGGGGCTCGATCCGGAGATCGTCAGCTCGTTCTTTCTGCGCGATACCCGCTTCGTGGTCGTCGAGACGAAGGTGAACCGCGGCGGCTGGCTCGATGGCGTCACCGTCGCTGAGGCCCTCGATCGGCATGGCATCACGGTGATGGCCTGCCAGCGCTGCGACGACGCCGCCGTCGGCCCCCACGGCAGCGTGCGCACCGACTTCGAACTGCGGGCGGGGGACGAGATCTGCTTCCAGGCGCCCTACGAGACCTTCAAGCGCTGGCGCAAGGCCCGCTCGACCCAAGCCTGATCCCATCGCTCCGACATCGGGAGATCCCATGCGCCGGCTCGCGCTCGACGCCATTCACCGCGGCCGGCGGCAGCTCGCGCTGCGCTACCGGCTCGACGACCTCTGCTTCAATACGACCTTCTGGTACGACGACGTCGACCTGCTCGCCCTCGAGGCCCGCCACGGGGTCGAGACCCTGCAGCGGATCTATCTGCACATCGCGCTGTTCGACATCAACAAGCTGGTCAGCCTGCGCCCGGATGTCATCGATCTCGGGCCGTGGCGCCGCTTCGTGACGCCCGAACTCGCGGCGCTGTGGCACACCGTCACCCATACGATCTTCGCCCAGTGGCGCTACGAGAACGACCTGCCCGACTTCGAGACCCCGGCGCTGCCGCTGGCCGATGGGGCGCCGGCGTTCGAGCCGCTGGTGATCGGCCCGCCGAGCGACGGGCGGCCGGAGGTGCTCTCGTTCTGTGGCGGCGGCAAAGACAGCCTGGTGATGAACGGGCTGCTTCAGCGGGCGGGCATCGCCTACGGCGGCTTCGGCTACGCCCACTCGGTCTACGGGCGCGCCGCGCCGCAGCACGCGCTCATCGGGCGTCTGCTCGATCGCTGCGCCCCCGAAGCGCGCCATCGCATGTGGAGCTACGACGACACCCTCGACGCCCCCATCGTCGAGCTGTGCCCCGAGCTGGGCACCCGCACGCTGTGCGCCGGTGAGACCCCCAGCGCCCTGTTCGCGGCGGTGCCCGTCATGCTGACCCATGGCTATCGCATGCTGGCGCTGGGTCACGAGGCGAGCGCCAACGTGGGCAACCTGGTCTGGGATCGCACCGGCGAGATGGTCAACCACCAGTGGGGCAAGTCGATCGCGGCCGAGCGGCTGCTCAACGGCTACCTGCAGCGGGCGGTGGTGGCCGACGCGCGCTACTTCGGGCTGCTGCAGCCGATCCACGACGCGGTGATCTTCAACCTGCTGCGCCGGGAGTCGGCGGCGCTCGACGCGACCCACTCGTGCAATGTGGCCAAGCCGTGGTGCAAGCGCTGTCCGAAGTGCGCCTACGTCTGGATGAACTACATGGCATGGCTCGATCCGGCGCAGGTCGAGGCGATCTTCGGCGAGAACCTGTTCGACCTGCCCGAGAACCGGCTGGCCTTCCGCCAGATGGTCGGGCTGGGCGCGCATACGCCGTTCGAGTGCATCGGGCAGATCGAAGAGTCGCGGCTGGCGATGCGGCTGTGCGCGGCGAAGGGCGTGGTCGGCGCGGCGACCGCCGAGTGCCTGCCGAAGCTGCCGCCGCTCGATCTCGATGGGTTCGCCGCGCGCTTCATGGGGGTCGACGTCGACGGGGCCGATCTGCCGCCGTCGGTGGCCGAGGAGGTCGTGCCCCAGATGAAGGCCGCGGCGGCGGACGGGCTGGCCTATGCCCGGCGGATCCTGGGCGGGTGAGCGATCGCCGGCCGTGGGCGGATCACCACGCGCGGAAGCCCACGCCCCGGGGGCCCCAGCCCACGCCGACCTTGAGCAGCACCATCGGCGCATAGCGCGCGTCGGGCGCGTCGGCGCTGGCGTCGACGGCGAAGAGGCCGTCGCGGTCGAGCTCGACCTGATACATCGGCAGCTGCGCGTCGAGCTGCACGAAGGCGCGCATGGTGCTGGCCCGCAGCATCTCGAAGCCGGCGCTGAGCACGCCGTGCATGCCGTTGTTGGCGTAGGTCCCGTCGATGGTATCGGCCGCGGTGCCGCTCCAGCCGAGGCCGACGCCGAAGTAGGGCGAGTGGTTCGCCTCTTCGTCGGCGTACCAGAAGCCGGCGATGCCGATGCCGCCGCTGACGAACGACTCGTCGACGTCCTCGCCCGCGGCGGTGGTCTCCTGCGCGCTGGCGAAGGTGAGGCCCATGTTGACCTCGAGGCCGAACATGTCGAGCTCGTAGCGCCAGCCGCCGGTGAGGTGCAGCGGCACCGTATTCGGGGTGAGGCCCATCGCGTAGGCCGGGCCGAGCCCGAACCAGTAGATCGAGTCGGCGGTCATGCGCTTGGGGTTCTGCTGCCGGCTGGTGACGTTGTTGCGCCCCACCGCGTCGCCCATCGGGACGCCCTCGATGAGCGACTTGGCCATTTGCTGGTAGAGGTCGCCGAGCTCGTCGACCTTGACCGCCTTGGCGTCGCGCTGGCCCTTGGGGCCGGTCAGCGTCACGAAGATGCTGTCGCCGAGCTTGCTGTTGGTGAGTGTGTACTGATTTTCACAGGGTGAATCGACGACCTCGGCGCCGGCCTTGCTGAAGGCGGCCCGGGCGACGGTGAGGGCGCCGCGGCGGTCGGCCTCTTCGAGGCTGTCGGCCTTCTCGTCGATCTGCACGCAGACGCTCTCGGCGCCTGCCAGAGCAGGCACCGAGAGCAGCGCGGCGAGGGCGGTCAGTGAGGGGATGCGGTTCATGTGGGTTCTCCGTGGGTTCGATGACTCGATCTAGGCCGAAGAGCCCAGGCGAGGCAAGGGATTACGGGAGTCCACCGCTAGCACGGGGCGTGCCAGCTCAATATCGCTTGCGCCGCCAGCCCTGCTCGGCGACGGGCATCGCCTGGCGCCCGAGGGCGTAGGGCAGGAGCTTCGCGATGTTGCGCGCGTCGTCGATGCCCCGGTGGTGGGTGCCCTCGAGCGGCAGCCCGACCCGCATCAGCGCCCGGCCCATGCCGAACCGCTTGCGGGTGCCGAGCGCGTCGCTGAACGCCTGCTTGATGTTGAGGTGTTCGCCGAGAAACGACGGCTTGACCCCGTGCAGGCGGGCGTCCTGGCGGAACTGCCCCCGATCGTAGTTGCCCCACGAGCCGAAGATCGGAGGTCGCGTACCCCGATGCTCGGTGATGAACTGCTCCAATCGGCTCAGCGCCATGCGGAAGCCGGGCGCGTGCTCGACGTCGGCCTGGGTGATCGACGTCAGTCGGGTGCAGAACGGGGTCAGGCGCGGGTGGCGCACCGGCTTGATGAAGGTCTGGAACTCGGCGACCGGCTGCAGCGTCGGGCCGTCGACCCACACCGCGCCGATCTCGATGATCTCCATCTGGTCACGGGGCACGGCCCCCTGATCGTCGCAGGTCGCTTCGAGGTCGATGACCAGATAATCTCGATGGCTCATGTTGGCCTCCTTCGATGAGTGGCCGGGTCCGCCCCGGCACGCAGCGAACCTAGTGGAGCGGTGATGGCGGCGCCCGGACAGCAGACCGGACACGGCCCGGCGCACGCCGAGGCGGGCTACAGCTGGGGCGAGCTGGTCGACGATCTGGTGGCCCGCCGGGGCACGCTGGCGGCGGTGGCGCTGCACCTCGCCGAGCAGCGGGGCTTCGCCGAAGACGTCGAGAGCGTCGAGCGCGGCCTGCGGCGACTGCGGCGGCGCGGCACGGCCGACGGCGGGGTCTGGGGCGAGCGGGTCGTGCGCTGCTTCGGCCTGCCCGGCGCCGTCGCCGATCGCATCCGCTGGATGGGGCAGTATCACACCCGCTTCACCGATCTGCCCGCGAGCCTCGCCGAAGAGCTGGTTCAACCCTGGGACCGCCCGCCGGTCAGCACCAGCCCCGCGCGCATCTGGCTGTTGCTGGCCCGGATCGGCCTCGGGCTGCGTCAGCGGGCCGACGTCGAGGCGCTGCTGAGCCAGGCGGCCCTGCTCGAGCCGCGGGCCGAGGCCGCCGCCCGGATCGAGCTGGCGCTGGTGCAGGCCTACGCCTGGTCGCGCAGCGATCCACCGGCGGGGCTGGCCGCGCTGGCGCGCGCCGAAGCGTTGATGGCCGATCCGGCGATCGACGGCGCGCTGAGCGATGTCGACCGGGCGTGCCTCTTCGCCCGGCTGATGGACCATCGGGCCTACACCCTCAACCGGCCCCGCGCCGGCGCGCCCGACCGCCGCGGCGCGCTGGCGCTCTACGAACGGATCCCGCCCGACGGGCCGCTGTTCGCCCGCTGCCGCCGGGAGAACGGCCTGGGCTGGACGAAGCTCAAGCTGGGGGATCGGGCGGCGGCGGTGGCCCACGCCAACGCGAGCGTCGAGGCGGCGGGGGACGCCGGGTCGCTGCGCATGCGGGCGATGGCGCTCAACCTGCTGGCCGCGGCGAGTGAAGGGCCGGCGTCGGCGGCGGCGAAGGCGCGCGCCCGGGCGATCGCCGCCCGGCTCGAAGACGAGGCGCTGGCGCTGCGCTTCGATCGGCGCCGCCCGCGTCCGACGTCCGGGGACTGAGCCGGGCCCGCGCGGCGCCGACGGCCTTGCGCCGGGCGCTCGATCACGGCGACAACCGACAGACGCTCGGGAGAGCGCATCGACGAGGGGGCGAGATGGCTTCGGATGGCTTCAGCGCGACGGAATGGCGGCGCATCTTCGCGCTGATGGAGACCCGCGGCGCCGAGTTCGGCCTGCCCGAGCGGCGCGCTGACTCGGTCGTGCTCGGCTCGTGGAACATCCGCAAGCTGGGCCCGGACAACCGCAGCGCCGAGACCTGGCGCTTCCTGCAGCAGACGACCACGCAATTCGATCTGCTCGCGGTGCAGGAGGTCATGGACGATCTCGGCGGGCTGCGGCGGCTGCAGGGCAGCCTGGACGGCTACGGGGTGCTCTGCTCGGACATCACCGGCCAGACCCCCGGCGCATCGCGGGGCATGCCCGAGCGGCTGGCGTTTCTCTATCGCGAGGCGACGGTGGAGCGCACCGAGGTGGCCTCGGACATCTCGATCGACAAGACCGAGGTCGTGCAGACGCTCATCGAGCACCACCACGACTTCTTGCGGGCCTTCTTCGCCGCCGGCGAGCAATACGCCGAAGACAAGAACCGCTGGGAGCAATACCAGCGCTATCTCGTCGCCCGCGCGCAGCACGCCGAGCACGTCGAGCGGATCAGCGCCTTCAACGCCGCCGCCGAGAAGGCCGGCCTCGATCTGCCGCACCTGCCCCTGCCGCCCGAGCCGGTGCCGGTGCCGGCGGTGCGCGCGCCGCGCATCGAGTCGGTCGAGCTGCCGCGCTTCGTGACCTTCATCCGCCAGCCGCTGTGCGCCAGCTTCCGGGTGCGCGGCCCGTCCGCGGACGATGCCTATGCCTTCCTGGCGGTGAACGCACACCTGCTCTATGGGTCTGATCCCAACGAGCGCAAGTGGGAGTTCGACGCGCTGACCAACTGGCTGGTCAACCGCGCGTGTGTGCCCGAGCGCATGATGTATCGCGATGTCATCCTCTTCGGCGATCTCAACCTCAGCAAGGCTGAGACCCCGGCCGGCCGGGTGCAGCTCTTCGACGAGATCAAGGCCCTCAACGGGCGGCTGCAGGCGCGGGACTCGGACGCGCGGGTGAACTTCCCGCTGCTCGACGGGCACCCCCGGCCGCCGCAGTACCTCGGCGATCGGGCGCGCCTCGACGCGCTCAACGACGCCGAACGGGCCGCCCGGCTGGTCTCACAGGGCGCGTACTTCGCGCTGCGCGACCACCGCGACGCCCGGCCGAACAAGGGGCGCACCAAAGCCAGCCGCGCGGCCTATCAGGCCTGGGTCGACGAGCTGGCCCGGCTCGAGCGGGTCCACGGCGAATCCAACAGCGCCTGGCGCGCGACCCGCAGCGCGGTGGCCGACGTCCGCCCCGTGCTGCGCACCAACGCGTCGTTGACCCAGACCTACGATCACATCGGGCTGGTCACCCATGATCGGCGCTTCCCGACCTATTGGGAGAACGCCGACGCGGGCTTGACGGCGGGCGGGTTCGACTATGGCGCATTCGACTTCGTGGGCCTCTTCGCCGAGGCCGTACTCGGCAAGCCGTGGAGCGCCCTGCGCTACAGCCAGCGCCGGTCCTTTGTCGATCGCTTCGAGCACGAGGTGAGCGATCACATCCCGGTCTGGATCCGGCTGCCGCGGCCGGACGGCCCGCCGACGTGGATGGCGCGCTGACCGCGCGGGTCACTCCGGCGCGCAGAACGTGCGCTCGGTGTCATAGGCCTTGATGGCCAGCCGCAGGCCGATCTCGTCGGGGCCGATGTCTTCCTCGTCGAGCCCCGTCCGCCGCATCGTATTGACCACCGCCGGGCCCGGGATCCACGAGCCGCCGCGCGCGATGCGCCCGCGGTCGGGGTCGTCGTCGAAGCGGGGCGGGGCGTCGAGGCGAGCGCGCACCGGGTCGACCGCGCCCGCCGCGGGGAAGGGGCCGCGGGCGTCGAAGACCCACTCGGCGACGTTGCCGAGCAGGTCGTGCATGTTCAGCGGGTGCTGGGCGCGCGCGTCGAGGGCGACCGGGCGTGGGCCGTCGCTGCACAGCCGGGCGACCTCGCCGAGCAGCGCGGCGTTGGCGTCGGCCGGATCGCAGTTGAGCGGCACGGCGTCGCAGCGCAGGTCGAGCGGATGGAAGATCGAGGCGCTGTCGAGCTGGGCGGCGTAGGCCCACTCGACCTCGGTGGGCAGGCGAAAGCCGGTGCACTCGAAGCACGGCTCGCCGCGCCCGTCCTCGTCGCCGGCGCACCAGGTGACCGAGCGGCAGCGGTAGTCGGCGTCCAGGGCGCGCCCGTCGGGATCGGGGCAGTCGAGCGCGTAGCACGGCTCGAGGCAGGCGGCTTCGCTGGCGAGGTTGGCGAAGACGACCGCCGCCGACCAGCTCAGGTCGTGCACCGGGCAGTCATCGCCGGCGCAGCCATCGTCGAGCCCGGGCGGCGTGGGATCGAGCCCGTGGAACCGCATCACCTCGGCCCACTGGCGGCGGGTGACCTCGGTGCGCATGAGCCCGAAGGCCTGGCTGATGCGGATCCGGCGGGCGGCGAAGTCCAGGGAGTCATCCCGGTTCTCGGCGGGGTCGACGATGAGTCGTCGGCAGTCCGCCGGGCGCCCGAAGCAGATCTCCTGGGGCTCGAAGGTGGTGAAGTCGACCCGCAGCGCGCCGAGCGGCACCTCCAGCGACTCGACGCGTTGCTGCCAGCGCACGCTGCAGACGTCGGCTGCGACGGGCGCGCCGGCCTCGGGCAGCGCCGCGTCGAGCGGCGGCGGCGGGTCGGGCAGGGGGTCGAGGTCTTGCAGCCCGCAGCCGGCGAGCGGCAGCGCGGCGAGCATCAGGGCGAGGCGGATCGGTCGCATGGCGTCTCCCGGGGCGTATCGAGCGGGTACACTGTCGTCATCGAGCACTGGCGCCCGGGTTGCAATCGCCGGGCCGTTGCCGCAGGGTCCGACCATGCAAGAGACCCCCGATATCCGGCCGCCGCAGATCCGTGTCCGCAGTGAGATTGGCCCCCTGCGTGAGGTGGTGGTGCACCGCCCCGGCCCCGAGATCGCCCGGATGACCCAGCACGAGCTCGAGCGGCTCTTGTTCGACGATCTGCTCTCGCCGACCGAGACCGGCCGCGAGCACGACGTGATGACCGACGTGCTGCGCGGTGCCGGCGCCCGGGTGCACGAAGTGCAGACCCTGCTCGAGCGGGCGCTGGGTCGCGCGCCGAAGGCCTCGCGCAGCGATCTGATCCAGCGGGTCTGCGCCTCGGCCGGCGCCCCCGCGCTGGCGCCGCTGCTCGCCGACTGGGCGCCCGAGCGGCTGGCCATGGGCCTGGTGGCCGGCGTCTTCTGGCACGAGCTCGACGCGCCGCCGCAGTCGCTCGGCCGGCTGCGGGCCCGGCTCTTCGACCCGACCGACATGGCGCTGCGGCCGGTGCCCAACCTGATGTTCATGCGCGATCCGGCGGCGGTGGTCGACGATCAGATCGTCGTCAATCGCATGGGTCGGCCGGCGCGGGCGCGGGAGGCGGTGCTCGTCGGCTTCGCGCTGCGCTGGGGGCTGCCGGGGGGCTATGGCCCGCGGCTGACCCCGCTGACCGAAGACGATCACTTCGGCAAGCGCAACTGCACCGTCGAGGGCGGCGATCTGCTGGTGATCTCGCCGTCGGTGGTGCTCGTCGGCTGCTCGGAGCGCACGTCGGCCCTGGGCATCGAGCGGCTGGCCCACGAGGTGCTCTTCCCCAACCAGCCGGACTTGAAGCGGGTCTACGCGGTGATGATGCCCGAGCGGCGCTCGATCATGCACCTCGATACGCTGCTGACCCAGGTCGACGAGACGCTCTTTCTGGGCCATGCCCCGCTGGTGGCCGGCGGCGTGGGTCATCTGGGCCAGGCCCCGCTGCGTATGGCCCGGCTCGAGCGCGAGACCCCGCCGACGCTGGTCGAAGGCACGGTGCTCGACGTGCTGCGCGACGAGCTCGGCCCCGACGTCGAGCTGGTGCCCTGCGGCGGCGACGATCCGGTGCAGCAGGAGCGCGAGCAGTGGACCGACGGGGCCAACGCGGTGTGCCTCGGCCCGGGGCGCATCCTGCTCTACAGCCGCAACGTCGGCACGATCCAGGCGCTCGCCCGCCACGGCTTCGGCGAGGTGCGCTTGAGCGCGGTGCAGCCGGCGGACGAGCGGGCGGAGCTCATCGCCGAAGGCATGGCGCAGTCGCGGGTGGTCTTCGGCTTCACCGGCTCCGAGCTGTGCCGGGCCCGCGGCGGCGGGCGGTGTCTGACGATGCCGCTGAACCGGGCCTGAAGGCGCGCCGATGAGCGATGCCCCCGAGCGGCTGGCGCCGGGCACCGTGCTCGATCTGGGTCGGCGCTATCGCATCGAGCGCTTCCTCGGCGCCGGCGGCTTCGCCGAGGTCTACAAGGCCGAAGAGATCGGCATCGGCCGGCTGGTCGCGCTCAAGCTGCTGGGGGTCGGGGCCCACGCCCGGGCGACGCACAAGCAGCGCTTCTTCCGCGAGGCCCAGGCGGCGGCGCGCATCCGTCATCGAGACGTCGTGACCATCCTCGAGCACGGGGTGGCGCCGGACGGGCGGCCGTTCATCGCCCAGGACTTTCTCGACGGCTACGACCTCGCCGAAGCGCTGCAGCGCCACGGCTCGCTGGCGCCCGATCGGGCCCTGCGGCTGTTCGTCGGCGCCTTCGACGCGCTGGCCGCAGCCCACGAGGCGGGGGTCGTGCACCGCGATCTCAAGCCGGCGAACCTGTTCCTCGACCAGCCCGACAGCCACCGCGAGCGGCTGGTGGTGCTCGACTTCGGCGTCGCCTTCCTGCACGAGCAGCTCGACGATCGGCTCACGGCGACCGGCGGCTTTCTGGGCACGCCGCGCTACATGGCGCCGGAGTACATCGAGCAGCGCACCGTCAGCCCGGCGATGGATGTCTATCAGCTCGCGCTGGTGCTGGTGGAGACCCTGAGCGGGCGGCCGGCGGTGGACGCCGAGAACGCCTATCAGAGCATGGTGGCCCACGTGAACGGGCAGCTGGTCGTGCCGCTGTGGCTCGAGGCCAGCGCGCTGGGACCCCTCCTGCGCGCCGCGCTGGATGTCGATCCGACCCGGCGGCCGGCGCCGGGCGAGCTCCGCGACGCCCTGGCCCGGATCGACGTCGCCGATGTGGCGCGCCCGGCCGTTGATCCCGGGCTGGCCGACGCCGAGACCGTCGACTCGGGCCGGCTGGGGGTGGCCGAGACCGCCGAGAGCGACGAGGCCGGGCCTTCGGGCGGGGTGCCGACGCTCGATCCCCAGTGGGTCGAGCTGGTGCCCGAGCGCCCGCGCACGCCGCCGCCGATCCCCTACGCCGCGTATCTGCGCGATCGGCCGGCGACCGAGGCGCTGTCGCTGTCGCTCTTCGACCCGGAGGCCGCGGATGGCACCGCGCTGCCCGTTGCATTGCGCGAGGCGCTGCGCAAACAAGGGCCCGACGCGACGGTCCGGGTCGAGCCGGCGGCGCCGAGTCGACGGCGGGGGTGGGCGGTGGCGGTCGCCGCGGCGCTCGTCGCGCTGGCCGGCGCGGTGGCGGCGCTGCAGTGGACCGAGGACGAGCGGGCGCCCGGCGACCGGGCGGCGATACCCACCGGGCAGGGTCCGGCGCCGTTTGATGGCGGGGCGGTCGATGTGATCGTCGATGGCATGGATGGCATAGATGGCATCCGAGATGGCTCGACGAATGCCATCGACATGACATCGGATGCCGCCGTCGACGCCGCCGCGGGTTCGCGGAACGAGCGGATCCGGCGCAGCGCCCAGGCGCCACCGCGACGTGCCGAGCGCCCGGAGCGCCCGCCCGCCGGTGCCGCGCCCGCCTCTGCGGCTGCGCCCGCCGGATCGGGGCTGGGCGCGCCGCCCGGCGACGCCGTGCCCACCGCCTCGGATCTGCTGCGCTGGCGCACCGGCCTGCCCGTCGAGCCGCCGCCCGCGCAGGATCCGTGAGCGACGCGGCCGGGGATTCGTGACGCGATGCTCGCGGTCGGCCCATCACCTGAGCGATGATGGCGCCTTGTGGAGGACGACCCGATGCGCCCCGTGACCCGCCGCCGCGTGCTGATCGCGTCGTTGGCCTGCGCCTTGATCGGGCCACCCGCCGCGCTGGCCCGGCCGGGCGCCACCGTCGACCCGGCGGCGGGGGCGTCGGCGCCCGCCGCGCCGGAGGGCCCGGCGCCCGAGACCACCGCGCCCGCCGACTCGCAGGCCGCTGACTCGCAGGCCGCTGACTCGCAGGCCGCTGACTCGCAGAGCCCGGCCGAGCCCGGCGCGCCGATCGAGGCCTCAGCGACGACCACCATGAACGACGAGCAGCGCCGGCTCTACGCCCGCGGTGAAGCGGCGGCCCGCGACGGTGACTGGGCCGCCGCGGCGCGCTACTTCCGCGCGGCCGTCTCGCTGGGCGGCTTCAACCTGGGCTTCCTCGGCCTGGGCGAGGCGCTCGCCCGTCAGGGCCGCTGCGCCGAAGCGGCCACCGCCCTCGACGCGGTGCCGTCGTCGCCGGCGGTGCCCGAGGCGCCGGCGCGCTTCGCCGATGCCATGGCCAACGCTCAGCGTCAGGCCCTGGGCCGCACCTGCCCCGGGCGCCTCGTGGTCGACTGCACCGCGCCCATGACCCGCTATCGCATCATCGGCGGCGCAGAACATACCTGTGGTGAAGCGCTCGAGCTGCCCGCGGGGCGCTACCGCTTGCGGGCCGGACCCGACGCGATGGCGGTGACGCTCGACGCGTGGGTGGTGGGCGTCGAGACCACCCGGGTCAACCTGAGCCTGCCCCGTCCGCTGCCGGCCGAGGTCATCCTGGGGCCGACCGCGCCGACGATCGAGCCCGAAGACGATCGCTGGAAGACCGCCGCGGCGGTGGTCCTGGGCCTGGCCGGCGCGACGCTGGTGGCCGGCGGCGGGCTGCACGCGGTGACGCTCGACGCCTACCTCGACGCCGAGGACGCCGCCGACGCCATCGTCGACGACGCGAGCCATGCGCGGGCCGAAGAGGCCTACGGGCGCCACGGCGACTGGCGGCGGGCGACGGTGGGGGTCTACGTGGCTGGCGGTCTGCTGGCGCTCACCGGGCTGACCTTGCTGCTCGTCGATCCCGACGGCGAGCCCGCGCGCAAGCCGGGGTCGAGCCTGTCGCTGGGTCCAGGCTGGGTCGGCGGGTCGTTCTGAGGCGTTGACGGCGGCGCTCAGCTCGCCGCGCGCACCAGCGGCGCCTTGGGGGTCTCGCCGACGTCCCGCAACAGCATCGACGGCGGGCGGATGCCATCCCGGCGGAAGGTATCGAGCACCCGCACCGTCAGGTCGCTCTCCAGCGCCTTTTCGTAGAGCACGTCGAGCACATAGACCTTCGCCCGCAGCCGCACCGCATAGTAGTTCTCCTGCAGGACCTGGCTGGCGAGCACCGACCACGGCTTCTCGATGAAGGCATAGCGGCACGAGGTCACCGCCTCTTCGATGATGCGCCGGGCGCTGGCGATGTCTTGATCGACGCCGATGTAGAAGTCGACCTGGATCAGCATGTCGAGCGCGCCGGCGTTGCCCGACGAGACGATGTCGGTGAGGAACTTGTTGTTGGGGATGGTGATCAGGTTGTCGTCGAGGGTCACCAGCCGCACCGAGCGCAGGCCGATGCGCTGGATCTCGCCGTAGAAGCCGCCGAACGAGACCCGGTCGCCCACCTGAAAGGGGCGGTCGAAGAGGATCATCAAGCCGGCGACGATCGACGCGGCGAGGTCCTTGAGCGCGATGCCCACCGCGACCGCCAGGGTGCCGCCGATGGCCAGCAGCATCTGCTCGCTGAGCTGGAAGACGAGCACCGTCGCGCCGGCGATGCCGGTGAACGAGATCACGAACCGCAAGACGGTGGTGACCTGTTGCAAGACCAGGCGCCGCTCGGCGAAGCGCTGGCCGAGGCGGTCGGTGAAGCGGGTCAGCGTGCTGCTGGCCATCCAGGTCAGCGCCAGCACGATCAGGGCCGGCACGATGCCGCCGACCCGGATGAACTGCACGATCTCGAGCGAGTCCTTCATGGCGTCTCCGATGGCCTCACAGCGCCAGCAGGTGCTTGCGCCGCAGGAAGCGCACCACCGCTCTGTGCCAGTGGATGGGGATCACATAGCGTTCGCCGCGCCGCTCGACGCAGCCGAGGGCCCGCAGCTGTTCGAGCATCGACAGGCAGCGCTCGGGCGGCATCTGCAGGATCGCCGGGGCGTCGGCCAGATGCAGCCCGGCGTGCAGCACCACCGCGTGCAGCGCGAAGCGGGCCGGGTCGAGCAGATCTTCGAGCTCGTCGGGCTTGGGCACGTCGAACAGGCGCACCCGCAGCGGCTGCACGTCGTCCGGCCCGTCGGCATCGGGCGCAGGCTCGACGAGCGAGCGGCTCCAGAAGTGCAGCACCAGCCGGGGCAGGCCCTCGGCGTAGTCCCACAGCAGCCGCACGTAGCGCTCGCGGGTCCGCGCCAGCTCTTCTTCGCGCTCGAACACCCGGTCGGGCCGCTCCATGAGGTCTTCGTAGGTCACCGTGCGCCCCACCGCCGCCATGCGGGCGTCGATCAAGGCGCCGATCTCGGCCTCGGTCCAGCGGTCGAGGTGCGCCTCGTGGCGGAAGATGTCCTGCTGCCGGCCGGCGAACATCAGCCACGCCCAGAGATAGCGCGAGAAGGTGCAGACCCAGGCGGTGCGATGGGTGCGGCGCACGATGTCGAGCAGCGCCTCATAGCCGGCCATGCGCCCCGGAGCCCGCTGCGCGCAGTGCTGGGTATCGTCGAGCAGGATCAGCCGCGGGTCGCCGGCCTCGAGCGCCCCGACGAGGCCGTCGACGCTCGACGCGCAGTGCTTGAGCCCCAGCCCGTCGGCCAGCCAGCGGCAGAAGGCCTCGGCGGTGGGCACCGGGCGGTCGAGCCGCAGCACCACGATGGTGTCGGGCAGCCGCTCGGCGAGGGTCGCGATCCAGGCGGTCTTGCCCGCGCCGCGCTCGCCGACGACGGCCCACGAGATACCCGGCGCGCCCTCCCGCCAGCGGGCGAGATCGGCCAGCGCTTCGTCCAGCCGCGGGAAGCGCTCGATGCGCACCGCGTCGTCGAGCTGACGCTGGTCGAGGATGCGCAGCACCTCCGGATCGAGCGGCCGGTCGCCGACTTCGGCGACGGTGGCTTGCTTCTCGAGGCGCCGCAGGAAGAGAAACGACAGCGCGCGACGGACCTGCTCGAGGCGCAGCGCCCAGCGGGCCGACATCTGACCGATGCGGCGGGCGGCGAGCCAGGCGGCGACCGGCAGCGCGACGAAGGCCCCGAGCAGATGCGTACGGAAGCGGCGGGCGATGTCGGCGAGCGTGCCTTCGGGCCGCATCGCCAGGTAGCCGTCGAAGATGTCGATCTGCCAGCGGCGCAGGGCGAACCAGACCACCGGGAAGGCGGCGATCCAGGCGAACTGGCGGACGAGGGTGTACAGGTAGCCGCGACCGAGGACCGCCTCGGCGACGATGAGGAAGACCGCGATGACCGCCGCGGTGCGCCCGGCGATGCGCACCGTGCGCAGGAGGCGGGCGCTGAGGTCGTCGTCCACCGGCGTGCCCGGGCGTGAGGCGAGCTGAACGAGCACGTGGTGGCTGATGGCGATGACCAGCCAGTAGACCGCCAGCACGTGCACCACATCGTCGGCGAGCTGGATCTCGGGCGCGGGCAGCAGCTCGACGAGCGTGCCGAAGAAGACCATCGAGAAGGCGTAGAACAGCAGCGGCATCGCCAGCGCCCGCAGCGGGCGCCACAGCCGGCGGAAGCGGTCGCCCGTATCGCTGTGCAGCGCCCACTCGTGCGCCTTGTCGTCGATCCAGTCGAGCAGCCGGCGGCGACGCAGCACGATCGGCACCGCGAGGAAGCCCAGCGCCAGCAGCTCGAGCATCATCCAGCGGGTCGAGCTGCGGCCGAGCTGATCCATCAGCCAGTGGGGCCCCTCGCCGAGCACGTCGCGGCGATCGTAGGTGTACCAACGGCTCATCAGCCGCATGTGCTCCAGCTCGCGCCCCAGCTGGCGCAGGCCCTCGCGGCCCAGACCCAGGACCCGCTCGCGCAGCTCGGGGCTGAGACGCTGCAGCAGCGCGAGGCGCAGGCCGTTGAGGGTGCGGACCTCTTCGGCGATCGCCGGCACGGCCGCGGTGCGATCGGCCTGCACCTCGGAGACGAGGCTGGCCCGCTCGGTGGCGGCGGCGGTCAGCGTGCGGATGACAGCGTCCCGTTCGAGCGGCAGCGCCCGGAAGGCGGCGGCGTCGAGGTCGACCGAAGAGGGCACCTCGGGCGCGCCGACCGGCTCGCCCAGCGCGTCCAGCGCCCGGCTCAGATCGGAGCGGGCCAGCACCAGCTCGTCGACCAGGACCCCGTGCAGGGCGTCGGCCACCGCCCCGGCCAGCGCCGGATCGCTCACCGCGTTGCGCGCCCGCAGCGCCACGTCGGCCCGGCGCTGGGCCGACTCGGCCCGCGAGGTCCGGTTGCGGGCGAGCAGCACCTGCGCTTCGGCCACCGCCGCGCGCACGGCCTCGGCGCCGGCGCGCGCCTGGGCCAGCTGCCGGGCGGCTTCGCTGCGGGCGTTCTCCGCCTCGAGCAGGGCGGCCTGGCGGGCCTGCTCGGCGTTGCGGGCGACCTCTTCGGCCGCCTGACGCGCCGCGGCCGCCGCCGCCTGTTCGGACGCGGCCTTGTGAAACGCGGCCTCGGCGTCGAGCAGCGCGTGCCGCTCGGCGGCCGGTCGCGACAGCACCGCCAGCCGCAGCCCCTCGCGGGCGACGAGCAGCTCCAGGCGCTCGAGTCGGTCGGCCTCTTCGGCGGTCAGTGCGCTCGCCGCGCCGCTCTCCGCGGCCGTGCGTCGGGCGACGAGCGGATCGAGCGCGAGCCGGGCGACGTCGACGGTGCGGCGCAGCTCTTCGATGCGCGCGGTGACGCCGGCGTCGTCGCGCAGGTCGACGGCGAAGAGCCCGGCGACGGTGCCGCTGGTCGGGGCCTGCCCCTCGGCCAGCGGCGTGAGCGCGGCGATCTGGGTGCGCAGGTCGGCGGTCGGCGTCTTCTCGTCGAGCGTGGCGGTGGGCGCCGCCGCCACCGCGGGCGCGGCTTCGGCGTCGGGCAGGGCGGGCCCCGCGTCCTGCGGCTCGGGCGGCGGTGGACCCCGGTCGACGACGCCGCCGTCGCCGACCACCACGACCCCGCCGTCGGGTGATCCGCCGTCTGCGGCCCGCGCGGCGCCGGCCGTCGCCCAGAGCAGGACGAGCAGCGCCAGCGGGCCCACGCGGGGCAGGGGACGCGCCGTACGGCGCCGCGCTGCGGGCAAGGCGCTCGTGGAGCGGTTTCGCATGGGCCCATAGTCGACCGGCGCGTCGTCGGACGCAACTGCGCGCGCAGCATATCCCGACCGCCCGCCGGCCCGAGGCACGTCCCGGCATACGCCGCGCGGCGGCGGTTCTCGAGCCCGTGGGATACCAATGGATGCCATCGTATGGCTTCGGGTGTGTGCCCCCGCGATGACTGCGCGGATGACTACATTGGGATACCTCAAAAGGCTCATACTGCTTGCGGGCATGGGATCTTCCGCGGTAGTGTGAAGTCATTCACGAGCGCGAAACGACGAGCACCACCCGCCGTCAGACGCTCGGCGCCCGCCCGCTGCCTCGGTCGGCGAATCCAAAAAAACATATATATGAAGTATGTGCTTGGCGGCTCGGCCGCGCCCCGTCCCTCGTGTCGCCGGGTCTCGAGGGTGACGGAGATGTCATTCGTACCCGATATGTCATCTTGGGATGAACTCGACCGTCACCGATGACGTGACAGTCTGTGCGCCGGGAGATGCCAGCCATGATGTCCGTCGAACGGCCGCGCGGGGCTCGCCCATCGGGCAGCGTGACATTCCCCAGCGGAGTGAGGGCCGCTGGGGAAGACGACCGCGGGGATCCCGGAAGAGGGTTCCGGGATCCCCGCGGCGATGTGATCTGCCCCTGGCCGTGGCCGATCCAGCCCGGCGGGTGGTGAGGCCCGCGGCCTGACCGCGGGCGTGGCGTGCCCGGGGCGGTTGTCGGTATGGTACGGGCATGCGTCGACCGTGGGATTCTCCGAAGGTATTCGGCCGGGTGTGGGCGGGCATCGCGCTGCTCGCGCTCGCCGGGTGCGCGGACGTCGTCGCCCTGCCCGGTGACGGCGGCGTCGATGGTGAGCTCGATCACGCGCTGCCGCCGGCCGACGCCGAGCCCGCGCCGGAGATGTCGTTCGGGTCGCCGGACGATGCGCGGGCCGGCGATGGCTCCACCGACATGTCGGTCGATATGCAGGCCGACATGCCCGACGCGCCGGGGCCCTGCATCACGCCGATCGACGAGGTGTGCAACGGGCGCGACGACGACTGCGATGGCGCGTCGGACGAGGGGGCGGTCTGCTGCCGGGAGAACCCCGAGATCTGCAACGGCATCGACGACGACTGCGACGGCTCGGCGGACGAGGGCGCGGTCTGCTGTGGCGAGAACCCCGAGGTGTGCAACGGCGTCGACGACGACTGCGACGGCTCGGCGGACGAGGGCCTGGTCTGCTGTGATCCGGTCGACGAAGTCTGTGACGACAGCGATAACGACTGCGACGGCGCGATCGACGAGGGCGACGTATGCTGCGTGCCGGGGCCCGAGGTCTGCGACGGCGCCGACAACGACTGCGACGGGCAGATCGACGAGGCCGGCGCCGAGGTGTGCAACGGCGCCGACGACGACTGCGATGGCCGGAGCGACGAGGGCTCGGTCTGCGGGCTCTACGTGCAGCAGAACTGCCGGCTCTTCATGGGGTGGGCCGACGAGCGGCTGGGGCCCGCCGGCGCCTCGCCGATCTGGGGCGCCTGCCCGGGGGTCGATCGCTTCACGAGCGAAGACGTCGCCTGCTCGGGCACCCGCTACGACGGGGCCTACGCCCGGCTGTCGCTGCGCGGAGACGTGGACGACAACGACCAGTTCGGCTGGGCGTTGCTGTGTCGCGACGGCTCCGACCCGGCGCTGTCGGCCTGGGTCCAGGGGCAATGCGCGCTCTTCGTGGGCTACGCCGACGAGAACCGGGCGCCGGCCGGCGGCGCGGTCTTCGCCGGGTGCCCGCAGCAGATCGAGACCCGTGTCGGCAACCTGCGCTGCACGTCGACCGGCTTCGACGGCAACTTCCGCGCGCTGAACACCCAGGGCGACGTCGACGACAACGACGATCTGTCGTTCGCCTGGATCTGTCGCGACGACCCCGCTCGTCCGGGCCTCGCCGCCGCGGTGCAGGGTCAGGTCGAGGTCTTCGCCGGCTGGGCCGACGAGAACCGCGGGCCGCCCGACGGGGCCCAGGCGTGGAGCACCTGCCCGCCGAGCCGCAGCCAACAGAATGGCGAGGTGCGCTGCATCGGCACCGGCGGTGATGGACTCTTCCATAAGTTGAACCTCATCGGCGACGTGAACGGAGACGATCAGGCCGGCATCGCGCTGCGGGCGCGCCCGTGAGCGATGGCCGCTCGCGGATCGCGCCGCCCGCGAGCGAGCGGGGCCTCTTCTCGCGCCGCAGCGGCTTCGAGCGGCGCCTCAACCCGCTGACCCGCGCGCGGGCGGCGCGGCGGGCGTCCGGCGCGCCGCTGCTCGATCTGACGGTCTCCAACCCGACCCGGGCCGGGCTGCCCTACGACGGCGCGGCCATCTGCGAAGCCCTGGCCGATCCGGCCGCGCTGGTCTACCGCCCGACGCCCTTCGGCCGGCCCGAGGCGCGCGCCGCAGCGGCCGAGACCATGGGCTGCTCGCCGGCGCGCTGCGTGCTCACGGCGAGCACCAGCGAAGCCTATGGCTGGCTGTTCAAGCTCCTCTGTGATCCGGGGGACGAGGTGTTGGCGCCGCGGCCGAGCTATCCGCTCTTCGATCAGCTCGCCGCGCTCGAAGGGGTGCGCCTGCGGCCGTATCCGCTGCGCTACGACGGCGCGTGGCACATCGATCTGGCGGCGGTGGCCGCCGCCGTCGGGCCGCGGACCCGGGCGATCCTGGTCGTCAGCCCCAACAACCCCACCGGGCAGGTGCTGCGCGCGTCCGAGCTGGCGGGCCTCGCGCGGCTGGGGCTGCCGATCATCGCCGACGAGGTCTTCGCGCCGTATCGGCTGCGCCCGGTGCCCGACGCGGCCCGCGCGCTGGATGCGCCGGGCCTCGTCTTCGCGCTGGGCGGGCTCTCGAAGTTCGCCGGCTTGCCGCAGATGAAGGCCGGCTGGATCGCGGTCGGTGGGCCGCCGAAGCCGGCCGAGGCGGCGCTGGCCCGGCTCGAGATCATCGCCGATACGTGGCTGTCGGTCGGGGCGCCGGTGCAGCACGCGCTGCCGGCGTTGCTGCGCACGCAGCAGGCCACCGCCGATGGCATCCGCCGGCGGGTGCGGCGCAACATGGCTTTCGTGCAGGCCGCCTGCCGCGGCAGCGCGACGACCGTCCTGCCCGCCGATGGGGGCTGGTACGCCGTGCTGCGCGCGCCGCGGGTGCTCGGTCCGGTCGGCTGGCTCGACGACGAGGCCTGGGCGCTGACCCTGCTCGAGTCGGATGGGTTGTATGTTCAGCCGGGCTTCTTCTATGACTTCGAGCAGGATGGCCACCTCGTGGTCAGCCTGCTGACGCCGCCCGCGGACTTCGAGGACGGCGTGCGACGGCTCGTGGCCCGCGTCGACCGGGTCTGCGCGGCGTGAACCACGGATTGGAGGGCGTGCGGTGCAGTATCTGATGCTGATCCAGATCGACGAGGTGGCCTTCGCCGCCCGCCAGACCGCCGAGCTGCGGGCCGCGCAGCAGGCGTGGACCCGGGGGCTGGTGGGGGAGGGGGTCTTCGTCGCCGCCGACCGACTGCGTCCGCCGACGACGGCCCGGACGGTCCGGCGCGAGAGCGGTCGGATCATGTGCACCGATGGGCCTTTCGTCGAGACCAAGGAGCACCTGGGCGGCTACTACCTCATCGACGTGCCCGACGAGGCGGAGGCCCGCCGACGAGCGGCGAAGATGCCGGTCGCCGCGCATTGCCCTGTCTTCGTCTTGCCGATCGAGGGGGCGCGCTTGTTGGCGCGCGAAGGCGACAAGCCCGCCGAGCAGACGATGCTGTTGTTCTACGGCGCCGCGTCGGGCGCCGCGCCGAGTGACGCCCCGGCCGACCGGGCGGTGCGGGCCTGGGTGCCCATCGGCGACGCCGTGCGCCGGCACCCGGTGACGCCGGCCACCGTGCTGGGCGAGGCGCCGCGCGCGGTGGCCCTGGTCGACGGCGGCGTCGATGTCGCCCGAGCCATCGCCGAGAAGGCGGTGGGCGAAGGCGGCGCGGCCGAGCTCCGGCCCGTGGTGATGTTCGGCGGATGAGCAACCCAGCCCGCTTTCGACGTCTGCATCGGGCCGGTCGCTACCGGGCCCTGGTCCTCGAGTTCGAGAAGGCCGATCGGCGCCACACCGCTCGCCGCATGGTCGCGATCCCGTGGATCGCCGACGCGCTCGCCGCGGTGGGACGCCTCTCGGCCGCAGATCGGCTGATCCGCGCCCGCCTGGAAGATGCCAACAACCCCAAGCTCGACCCGGCGCCCATCGCGCGCTTGCAGCTCGCCCGGCTGCGCGTGGCCGTCCGGGCGGTCGACCGCGACGCCGCGCTCGCCCGCCGACTGGCCTGGCAGGCACGGGACTGGCTCGACGGGCTGCCGGCGGGCCCTACGCGCGTGCGCTCGACCGCCGCCGCGCTCGAAGGGCTCGTCGCCGGTCGGCTCGCCGAGGGTCGCGGCGATCTGGACGACGCTCTGCAAGCCCTGTCGGCCGCCGCGCGGCTCGATGTGCCCGACCCGCGGCTCTCGCGGCGTATCCGGGCGGTGCTCGATCGCTGCGTCGCCCGGCGCGACCCCGCCGCGGCCCTGGACCGGCGGTTGGCCGAAGCCCGACTCGCGGAGGATCCCGGCGCGGTTCAGCGCTGGCTGGCCCGTATCGTCGCGCTCGACGATCCCGGCACGCTGCTCGAGGGCTTGAGCGCGGCCATCGGCCAGCGGCCCCCGGCGACGGACGATCCGCGCGGCCGGGCCCGTCAGGCCCTGCGGCGGCTCGCGCTGCCGGCCGATATCGAGCTGCACGAGGCGGTCTGGCGTGCGGCGGTGCGCGGCGCGCGCGGTGAGGTCGACGCCGCGCACGCCGCCCTCGCGCCGCTCGGGCGGGCCGGCGATGGCTGGGACACCGTGCGTCAGCTCACCGCCTTCGACCTGCGCCCGCAGCTCGGCCGCCGCGAGGCCGAGGGGCTCATGCGCTGGTGGAGTCACCCGGATGGGGCGATCTCGATGGTCGCCCGCGGCCTCGTCGCCCGCGCTTTGCTCACCGCGGGCGATCTGCCGGGCGCCGCCGAAGCCGCCCGCGCGGCGGTGCGGCGGATTCGAGCGGCGGAGACCGCGCCGGCCCGCATCCGGCTGCCGGCGGCGTGGCCCGGTCGGCAGATCGCGCTGGATGTGCTGTACGACGTGGCCCGGCAGCAGGCCGAGAGCGCGTCGGCTGACTCGGTCGAGCTGCCGCTCGAACGCATCCGGCGGGCGCGGCAGATCGCGCGCTTCATCGACGCGCAGGATTGAGGGCGCGGGCTTCGGCCGCGCGCGCCGTCAGAAGGGCAGCCCGGCGCCCTTGGCCAGCGGGCGACGGGCCCGCGGCGTCTGCGGGCCGGTCCGCGGCGCGACCTCGTCGAGCAGCGTGCGGATGCGCTCGAGCGCGGGTATCGCGCCGGGTATGCGCTCGCCGATGCGATCGAGCAGGGCCGGCAGCGCTCGATGTACGCCCGGAGACGCCACGGCGATGCGCAGCGCGTCGGCCGCGCTCGGAGACAGCGCGCCGGCCTGGGCGACGCCCTGCACGACCGCCACGGCTCGATCGACCGCTTCGAGCTCGCCTTCGTCGACGAAGCGGCTGCGGTGCTCGGCGGCGGGCACCTCGGCGATGATCTCGCTGCGCGCGCGGGTCAGCGCGACGTAGAACAGCCGGCGCTCGGCCTCGATGACCTCGGTCCGCGGCAGTGCGCGCGCCGGCGCGAGGATGTTCTCCACCTCGGGGCTGTCGTCGCGCAGGTGGGGGCAGCTGCCTTCGCTGAGGTCGGGCAGGATCACCCGATCCCATTCGAGGCCCTTCGCCCGGAAGATGCTCGTGATACGCAAGCAGCGCTCGATGGGCAGGCCGCGGCGGGTATCGTAGCCGTCGGCGAAGGCGTCGACCGCGTCGAGCGGCACCGCCTTCTCGGCAAGCAGGGCGCGAAACGCGTCGATCATGCCCGCGCCGGCGGCCACCTTCTCGGGGGTCTGCCATTCGCCGAGCCACATCTCGAAGTCGATGGCATCCCGGATCACCGCCGCGGCCTCGGCTGCGCGGCCCTCGGCGTCGCGCGCGGCACCTCGGGCCTCTTCGAGCACGTCGGCCAGATCGTCGAGCGCTTCGGCCGCGCGCTGGGTGATGCCCGACGCCATCAGGCGGGCGCCGTCGCGCAACAGATCACCGATGGTGGCCCCGCCGGCCAGCGCGCGGTGCAGCACCCGCGAGAAGCCCTTCTTGAGCACGTAGCGGTTGGGCTTGTCGACGATCCACTCCAGCGCGTCGATCGCGGCGCTGTCGATGGGCGCGTCGACGTGATCGGCGAGCCACAGATAGCGCCGCAGCGCGCGCACCGGCAGGGCGCCGAGCAGCGAGCGCTCGCCGACGACGAAGAACGGGATCTCGCGGGCGATGAGCCGGGCCTGCAGCCCGTGGGACTGGGCGAAGAGGCGCACGAGCACCACCGAATCGCCCAGGCTGTCATCGGGCAGGCCGCGGATGGCATCGGCCACGGCGTCGGTGCCCGAGACGAGCCGGATGCGCGCGTGGCGCAGCGGATCGGCGGCCACCAGCGGCTTGGCGACCCGCTCGCTGTTGACGGCGATGGCGTTGGCCGCGCTGCGGGCGATGGTGGGCCCGAAACGAAACGAACGGGTGAGCTGGTAGCGATCATGCGGGTGATGGGTGAACGTCTCGCGAAAGACGCGCTTGATATAGGCCGACCGCGCGCCGCGCCACTCATAGATGCACTGGTCGTCGTCGCCGACCACCATCACCCGCGCGCGCCGCCCGGCGATGAGCAGCGCCAGGCGCTGCTGGGCGTGGTTGACGTCCTGAAACTCGTCGATGATCAGGTGGTCGAGCCGGTCGCAGAGCGTGCGTTGGGCGAGGGGAGAGCCCTCGATGAGGCGCACCGCTTCGCCGATCTGATCGTCGAAGGTCATCGCCCGCGCCTTGCGCCGCAGCTGCTCGAAGACGCGATACACCTCGACCAGCGCCGGCTCGGCGGTGCAGCGGGCGTGATCGGGCGGCGTCAGCAGGCCCTTCCAGGCGCGGATGGCCGCCTGCGCGTCTTCGCTGTCGATGGGCGGGGCCTGATAGTTCGTCTGCCGGCGGCGCAGGCGCAGAGCCTGCTCGATCATGCGCAGCTCGGCGCCGTCTTCGAGCAGGCTCAGCGGCTCCAGCAGGCCCTGGCGTGCAGCCCAGCCGACGATGGCGTGCCCCAGCGCGTTGAACGTCTGCACCCGTACGCCGCGCACGCCCAGCGCGGCCAGCTTGCGCTCGAAGTCCCGTCGGGCGGCGCGGTTGAACATCACCGCGCGAATCGCCCGCGGCGGCACCGCGCAGCGCTCGATGAGGTGCTGCACCCGGTGCACCATCGCCGTGGTCTTGCCCGATCCGGCCACCGCCAGCACGGTCGCGTGGCGCTCGGGATCGTGCTCGACGACCGCGCGCTGCTCGTCGGTCAGCGTCTGCGGGGCGTCGCTGGGCGGCACGGACATCGGCTCAGCCGCCGAGCAGCGCGGTCAGCTCGGGGCAGTCGATGCCCAGATCGGCGACGAGCGGCGCCACCGCGTCGAGGGAGAGCCGGGTCTGATCGAGGATGCAGATCGCCGGCTGAACCCGCACGCCGCGGGCGGTGGAGAGATCGGCTCGGCTCAGGTCGGTATGCCGCAGGTTGGCCCCTCGCAGATCGCACTCGACGAAGCGCGCCTTGCGCAGGTCGCAGTGTCCGAAGTCGACCTCGTGCATCCGGCAGCGCTCGAAGCACACCCCGGGCAGCTTCAACTCGAAGAAGACGCTGTGATCGAGCCGGCAGCCGTCGAAGGCCAACTCGAGCCCGAACGGCCGGGCGCCGGTCCAGTCTACGCCCATCAGCCGGCCGCCCTCGAAGCGCACCTCCCGCAGCGCGGTGTCGTCGAAGCGGCAGGCGACGAGCTCGCAGTCGACGAACTGGCACTCCTCGAAGCGGGTTTTGCGGAAGCGTACGTTCTCGAAGCGACAGCGGACGAAGCGACAGCGCTCGTAGGCGTGCCCATCGACGGTCTCGTCGGCGAGGTCCAGGCCCTCGAACTCGGCGTCTTCGGCGTCACGGGGCAAGGTCATCGGCAGGCTCTGCTCCAGGCGAGGGGTCGGACGGCTGTCCCGTCGCGGCCGCGCAGGGTATACCCCATGGCGTCTGTCGACCGAACCCCTTCCGGGAGGCCTGTTCATGAGCACCGCCGACGATCGCGCCCATTGTGACGACGCCCCGGGCAAGCTGATACCCGTCGTCGATATACGGCGCTGTGAAGCCAAGCAGGACTGCGTCGAGGTCTGTCCCTACGATGTCTTCGAGGTGCGGCGCATCGACGACGCCGACTTCGCCCGGCTGAGCCTGTTGGGCAAGCTGCGCAACATCGTGCACGGGCGGCGCCTGGCCTATACGCCGCGCGCCGCCGACTGTCATGGGTGTGGGCTGTGCGTCAGCGCTTGCCCCGAGAAGGCGATCAAGCTCTCCCGGGCCCGCTGACGGCGAGGCGGACAGCAGACGGGGATCGGGCCCGTCAGGGCGCGGGCGGCTGCAGGCCGCAGTCGCGGGCGATCTGGGCGTCGCACGCATCGGGCGGGTCGAAGCCCTCGGCGATGCAGCGCGCCTGATCGCGGCGGTCGTCGGCGTAGATGTCGCGCATGCAGTCGTCGTAGCACTGCTGATAGCCCTCGGGGTACACGATGATGATCAGCCCGCAGGTCTCGCCGTCGCTGCAGGCCTCTTCGCACCAGTCCTCCATGCGGTCGTTGCGCCAGACGCCGGCCTGGGCCGGGCTGTAGCCGCCCGCCGCGTCGCCCGCGAGGGTCGAGCCGTTGCCGTCCAGATCGCAGTAGGTCACCGAGCGGCCCTGGTCGACGCTGAAGCGGAAGGCCAGGTCGTAATCGGTGAACGAGCCCTCGTTGGCGTAGGGGTCGCCGGGCAGCTCGGGCGCGGTGATCCGGGCGAAGTACTCGTCGTTATCGGGCTCTTCGCCGCGATAGCCCGGGTTGGGCACCGCGTCGAGCCAGGTCCACCCGGCGCTGGTGGGGTCGGTGCCGTCGGGCCCGTAGCCCACCGCCGCCTGCAGGAAGGGGCTGAAGTCGTTGCCGTTGCTGCGGTCGGTCGTGCCCGCCTCGTAGACCCGCCCGTAGACCTCGAACGTCTCGCCGGGGGTGGTCAAGAGCTCTTCGGGGAACTGCAGCCGACAGAAGTCGACCGCGTCGAGCAGCAGCGTCTCGACGATGACCCGGTAGGGCCCGAAGGCATCCCCCGGCTCGCCGCTGGCGGCCACGATGACCAGCGTCTCGCCCGGCGCGATGGGCACCTCGTCGAGCTGGCCCGTGCGGCAGCCGGCCGCGGCGTCGAACGGGCTGTCGTAGACGTGCAGCGTGCCCTCGCGACCGGCGGGCCAGATGCCCGAGATGCGCAGGATCTGCGGGCTGTCGCTGTCGTTGACGACGTGCAGCGTATCGTACGGGTGGGCGCCGCCGTCGCCCGGGCCGCAGTCGGCCGACGGGGTATCGATCGTCGCGTCGCTGGCTTCGAGCCGCGCGTCGAGGTTGATCGAGCGCTGCTGAGCGGCGATGGGCGCCGCGCACTGCGGGCCGAACGCGCAGTCCCGGTCCTCGCAGTCGGTGGTGCCGTCGCGGTCGTCGTCGACGCCGTTGTCGCAGACCTCCGCCGGCAATACCCCGCACTGCCCGTCGAGGCAGATCTCGCCGTCGACCGGGCAGCCGGCGTCGTCGCGGCAGCCGTCGGCGCACTGGTCGGGCTCGCAGATCTGGCCCGCCGGGCACTGCAGGTCGTTGCGGCAGCCGTCGACGCAGGCCATGTCTTCGCAGATCTGACCCGCCGCGCAGCCCTGGTCCTCGCGGCAGCCGGGTGCGCAGGCGCCGCCCTCGCAGATCGAGCCCGGCCCGCAGCCGGCGTCGTCGCGGCAGCCGTCGACGCAGCCGTCGGCCTCGCAGATGCGCCCGGGTCCGCAGCTGACGTCGTCCCGGCAGCCCGCCGCGCAGACCAGCGCCGCCGCGTCGCAGATGCTGCCCTCGCCGCAGTCGGCGTCCGAGCGGCAGCCCTCGCGACACGCCGCGTCTTCGCAGATCTGCCCCGCGCCGCACTGCAGGTCTTCGCGGCAGCCGGGCACGCAGGTCAGCAGGGTGTCGCTGCAGATCTCGCCGTCGGCGCAGGCCTCGTCGAGTCGGCAGCCGTCGATGCAGACCCGCTCCACGCAGATCTGGCCGTCGAAGCAGGCGGGGTCTTCGAGGCACTCGGCGCAGACGTCCGCCGGGGCGCAGTCGGGATCCTCGCAGTCGACGATGCCGTCCTCGTCGTTGTCGGCGCCGTCGTCGCAGATCTCGCCGCCGAAGCATTCGCCGTCGACGCAGACCGCGCCGCCGGTGCAGTGCCCGTCGATGCGGCACCGGCCGTCCATGAGGCAGATGACGCCCACGTCCTGGTCGTGATCGCAGTCGCCGCTGCCCAGCGGGGACGCCGGGCAGGCGGCGAGCTGCTCCTCGTCGCCGACGCAGGCGACTTCGTCCATCCAGATGGTGCCGATGCCGCCGCCGTACTCGTCGAGTACGACGTCGGCCCCCGGGAAGCCCAGCTGCTGGCACGCCACGTCGGCGTCCTGCAGGCCGAAGTTGTCGTCGCAGATCGTGCCCCAGCGGCCGTTGTAGCGCATCTCGAGGCGGCCGGTGCCCTCGCCGAAGCCGTCGACGAGCCGCAGCTCGCCCTGCAAGCCCGCGCAGGCGGGATCGCCGACGCAGTCGAAGTCGGCGCAGTCCAACGAGCCGTCGTTGTCGTCGTCGATGCCGTCGTCGCAGACCTCCGGCGGGCGCTCGGTGATCTCGCGCACGAAGATGAACCACTGCCCGTTGCGCACCCCCGATACGCCGCACTTCAGCCGGCGGCCGTCCTCGCCCCAGTCGGTGCCGTCGTCGATGTCGCTCTTCATGCCGCGGTCGTTGAAGTCGATCGAGAAGTCGTCGGCGTCGCCGCAGCGATCCTCACCCTCGAGCGTGCCCGCCGACCACGCGGTATTGGCCCCGATGACCTCGCCGGTGAGGTTGTTGCGTCGCTGGGGCGGCGGCTCGTCGAAGCCGATGCCGTTGTCCTCCGAGAAGCAGCTCTCGGCGTCGTTGCTCGCCGCGGCGAACTCGGCGTACCAGGGCGTGCCATAGAACGAGAGGTCGACGACCATCGGCGCGTTCGCCGGGGCCTGCACCGCCCGGCACGTGAAGCGGATGTCGGTCTGCGGGCCGAAGTCGAGCCCGTTGAAGACCCCCGGGTTGGCCCCGGCGGGCGCCAGGGTCGTCAGGTCGGCATAGTAGGGCACGCCATAGTCGTCCAGCGGCGTCTGGGCGGTGCTGGCCACCAGGGTCCAGCCGCCGCCGTCGGTGGCCATGTCGCAGTACAGGTCGGCCACGCCGCCGTCGGCGGTGCGGATGAGGTAGACCCCGCTGCGTGCCTGCCCGGCGTCGAGCGCCGCCCGGCAGCTGGCGTAGGCGCAGAACGGGTCGCGCTCGCAGTCTTCGGTGTCTTCGCAGTCGGTGGCGCCGTCGTCGTCATTGTCTTCGCCGTCGCCGCAGATCTCGGGGCAGACGCCGGCCTCGTCGATGCGCCCGTCGCAGTCGTCGTCGATCTCGTTGCACTCTTCGATGCCCGGCGGGGCCGGCTCGGCGTCGCAGACGACGCCCTCGGGGCTGCAGACCTGCGCGCCCTGGGCGATGCAGGCGCCCACGCCGGCCTCGCAGGCCTCGCCGACGCCGGCGACGTCGTCGATCTCGCCGTCACAGTCATCGTCGACGCCGTTGCAGACCTCGTCGCCGGGCAGGCCGGCCTCGGCGTCGCACTCGAGCCCGTCGATACCGCACACCTGACTGCCCTGGGCGGCGCAGGCGCCGATGCCGACGTCGCAGGCCTCGCCCACGCCGATGACGTCGTCGATCTCGCCGTTGCAGTCGTCGTCGATGTTATTGCAGACCTCGATGGTCGGCTGGCCCTCGTTGGCCTGACAGACCAGCTCGCCGCGGGCCAGATCACACGCCTGGATGCCCGGCGCCGCGCAGGCGCCCACGCCGCCCTGGCAGGGCAGGCCGGCGCCCTCGACGTCGTCGACGATGCCGTCGCAGTCGTCGTCGATGCCGTTGCAGATCTCCACCGACGGGCCGCCGGGGAAGCCGTCGCAGACCACGCCCCGCTCTTCGAGGTCGCAGACCCGGGTGCCGGGCCGCTGACAGGCGCCGATGCCCACCAGGCAGTCGTCGCCGACGCCCTCGGCGTCGTCGATCTCGCCGTCGCAGTCGTTGTCTTCGCCGTCGCAGATCTCGACCGTCGGCGCGATGGCGCCCAGGCACTCCTCGTAGCCGCTGCCGTCCGCCCGGCAGCGGGCGAGACCGGTCCGGCACAGGCCTACGCCCACGGTGCTCTGGTCTTCGAGCGGGTAGCACGGGTCGACCTCGCCCGGCGGGCAGCGGCAGTCGCTCGCGCCGTCGCCGTCCACGTCGCGGTCGTCGACCTCGCCGTTGCAGTCGTTGTCCAGCCCGTCGCAGACCTCCGCGCTGGGCTCGATGGCGCCCTCGCACGGGCCGAACTCGCCGTCGACGCAGCGCGAGAGCCCGCCGACGCAGGCGCCGACGCCCTCGCTGCCTTCGGGGCCGCCATAGCACGGCTCGGCGAGCTGACCGTCGACGTCGCCCTCGTCGATGTCGCCGTCGCAGTCGTCGTCCTCGCCGTTGCAGGTCTCCTCACCGGGCATGACGGTGCCGGTGCACAGCACCTCGCCGGCGGTGCACGCCGTGCGGCCCCGATTGCAGACGCCGGGCTCACCCGTGTCGCAGATCTCGCCGCTGGGCACGTCCTCGTCGACCTCGCCGTCGCAGTCGTTGTCCGCGCCGTCGCACGACTCCTCGGCCGGCGGACCGGGCAGGGCATCACAGATCGCGTCGTTGCCGTCGAAGGTGCACGTCACGCGCCCCTCCCGGCGGCATGCGCCGTTGCCCATCTGGCACGCCATGCCCACGCCCGGGAAGTCCTCGTCGACCTCGCCGTCGCAGTCGTTGTCCATCGAGTCGCAGACTTCGTCGGGCGCGCGGCAGGCGCCGAAGGTGCCGTTGAGGCAGAGCTGGATGCCCTGGCAACCGCTCGCCTGATCGAGGGTGCAGGACTGCTCCTCGTTGCCTTCGCATTCGCGCAACATCGTGTCGCCGCCCGCGCCGTCCTTCGCGTCGTCGCAGCCGAGCGCGCCGAACAGCACGCACAGAATCCACAGCCTCGGTCCGATCGTGCCTCGCACGCGATACTCCCCCGATGTGATCCGGCCCCCGACGCCGATGCGGAGATCCCCGGATGCGAAATGTCGTCGAAGTACACCATCGCCGAGCCAGCCGGGCAAGATCCACCACCTGACGCCCAACCGCCAAGGACGGCGGTATTCAGCCCGGCGCGTCGAGCGGGTCGTCGAGCTCGGGCCGGCCGTCGGCGAGCTCGACCGTGCGATGCAGCCGCTCGAGATGCACCACCAGCCCGTCGTCGAGGTGCTCGACCATGTCGGCATAGCAGCGGTCGAAGAGCACGTGGTCGGGGGCGTAGCGGAACCGGGCGTGCACCGGCTGACCGAAGGTCTCGTCGGTGCCCTCGAACGAAGCGAAGACGAAGAACAGCCGCGACTCGGCGTTCTCCGGCGTCAACCCGAGCAGCGGGCTGTCGCCGTCGAGCAGGTGGATGGCGGTCCAGGTCAGCGCCATCATCGGCACCTCGTGGCGGATGAGCTTCAGATCGCGCATGCGCCGCATCTGCTGGCCCTCGGCGGTCACGTCGTCCATCAGCACCGACAGGGTCAGCCGCGCGTTGAGGATGGCGCTCGGCCGCTCGTTGGCCAGCCGGATCTGCAGCGAGGGCACCCCGTTGCGCGGCTGGATCACCGCCACATCGGCGAAGACGACCCGGGCGGTCGGGCGGGCGAAGCGCGCGATGAGCACCGCGGTGTAGACCGCGAGGGCCGCCAGCCCGGTCAGGCTCTCGAGCACCGTGATGCCGTGCCCGTAAGCGGTCCGGGGGGCCATGCCCTCCGACCCCAGGGTCGAGAGGGTATGCGCCGAGTACCACAAGACGTCCCAGGCGTCGTCGGCTCCCTCGATGGTCTCCGGGCCCCCGAGCAGGAACAGCCCGCAGAAGGCCGCCGTGGTCAGCGCGTAGCCCACCGCCGCCAGCAGCGCCAGCCGGCTCCAGCCGATGCGCATCAGGTGGAACCACGCGTCGGCCACCGGGCGCATCGGCGCGCCGGCGATCTCGTAGTTCAAGCCGAAGTTATCGCGGTCGACCCGCGCGTGGCGCCTCACCCGCCGACCCAGGTCCAGATGACGTAGCCCGCGTAGATCGTCACCAGGATCGCCCCCTCGACCCGGGACAGCACCCGCCCGGTGATCTGGAAGAGCATCAGCAGGACCGCCGTCGACATCAGCGCGATCGTCGACCACCACAGCCCGTCGGTGCCGACCACGACGGTCTCACCCAGGGCCAGGAGCGCCACCAGCCAAGGCACGCCGAGGCCCACGAGCACGTCGAAGATGTTCGAGCCCACCGCGTTGGCCACCGCCATCTCGCCGCGACCCTGACGGGCGACGATGACCGACGCGATCAGATCGGGCACGCTGGTCGCCGCCGCCAGGATGGTCAGCGCGACGACCACCGGCGGGATGCCCATCTCCGCCGAGAAGATCAGCGCGGCGTCGACCAGCACCCAGCAGATGCCGGCGATCGCCGCGAGCGCCACGACGAAGGCCCGCACGAAGTTGCGCTCGGGATCGCCGGTGAAGACCTGCATCACGGCGATGATCGCGGCCTGCAACGGCGCGGGCACCCGCTCGGCGCCGTGCTGATCGGCGCTGCGCTGATCGGCGCTGCGCTGATCGGCGCTGTGCTGATCGCCATCCGTCCGCGCCGGCCCGTCTTCGTCCCGGGGCCAGAACCACAGGATCGCCAGATAGACCCCGTAGAGCCCCACGAAGACCGCGGCTTCGGGGATGGTGATCGAGCCATCGGAGAACGCCCACAAGAGCGCGCCGACGCTGGCGAGGTACATCAGGCCGTCGCGCAGCACGACCTTCACCCGCGAGACGGCCGGCCGCACCATCGCCGATACGCCGGTGATGACGAGGATGTTGAACAGCGCCGAGCCCACGATCGTGCCGATGCCCAGGTCGCTGTGCGCGCCGCCGTCGCGGAAGAGCGCCGTCAGGGCGATGATCAGCTCCGGCGCCGATGAGCCCATCGCCATCAGCGACGCGCCGGCGACGCTGGCCGGCAGGTTCAGCCGATCGGAGATGGCGTCCAGGGCCACCACGAAGACCCGATCGGTGACGATGGCCAACAGCCAGACGCACAGCGCGATGACCGCGGCGGATAGAACAGCGCTCAACTCCACCTCCAGAGCCCGGGCATTGGACGCGTCGATGCCGCTCCGGGTCGCACGGCGCGATCTGCGGCCGACGACGGACCCCGGCCTGGGCTACACTGCAACCCTCGCGGCCCCGCCGCAATGGTTGCCCAGCGCCCACGTTGCCCAGCGCCCACGAGGATCCGTGAATCGAACCCCAGCCGACCGACTCGCCCCGCGACCCGACCGCCCCGCTCGACGCGTCGAGCGCATCATCCGCGAAGGCCTGCCCGAAGCCGCTGACGCCGACTTCACCGTCGAGCAGATCACCGCCGACGGCGCCATCGCCCGCAGGCGGATCGACGCCCGCAGCCTGCGCCCCGGCGGCACCGTCTCCGGACCGGTCATGATGACCCTGGCCGACGCGGTGATGTACGCGGCGGTGCTCGCGCGCATGGAAGACGGCCGCATGGCGGTCACCTCGGAGCTGAGCATCCGCTTCCTGCGCCGCCCGCCGCCCGCCGATCTGATCGCCCGGGCCGAGATCGTGCGCTTCGGCCGGCGACAGGCGGTCATCGAAGTGCGGATCTTCGTCGACGGCGACCCCGATCCGGTGGCCCTCGTCGTGGGCACCTACGCCTTGCCGCAGCCCGGCTGAGCTGCACCGCATCCCGGTCGGCGATCTCGAGCGGCCCACTCAATCGGACGCCGGCTCGCTCAGCGCCAACCCGCCGCCTTCGGTCTCCGCCAGCGCCAGGCCGCCGACCTCGATCCCGCCGCGCGCTTTGAGCGCCGCCACCGCCGCTGCGCGGGTCGGACCGTCCAGGCGGCTCACCACGCGCCGCAGAAAAGCCAGACCCTCGTCGCTCTCGCTCAGCGCCTCGACCGCGCGCACCCGCACCGCCGCCGCCGGCCCGGGGGCCACCAGGGCCTGCAATACCGCCCGATCGCCGACCCGCAGCGCCGCCATCAGGCGCACCGCCGGATCATCATCGACCAGCGCCTCACGCACGGCGGCCTCGGTCTCGGCCGCGCCCCCGTGCCGCTCGATCAGCCAGCCCAACGCGCCCAGGCGAACGCCCGGCTTGGGATCGCCGCCTGCGATACGCGCCAGCCGCTCGATCGTCGTGCCCTCGACCGCCCGCAGTCGGCCCAGCGCGTCGAGCACGCAGTCGATGCCATCGGTATCGCGGCCCGTGCTGCGATCGTGCAGCCACGCCAAGGTGATGCCGTCCCCATCACACGCCCCGCCGCGCTCGACCAGCAGGCGCACCGACCAGCGGGTCGGCGCGTCGAAGGCCGCCCGCAGCACCGCCTCCTTACCGCCGATGCGCACCGCCGCGTCGAACGTCGGATCCCCCAACTCGAGGTCACCGCCCAGCAGCAGCCGGCTCAGCTTGCCCGCCTCGGGGGCGAACTTCAGCGCCATCGGCCGGGGGAACGTCACCCGCACCCGGGTGAACTGCCACGGGTTCTTGCGGTTGCGCCGGGAGAGCGTCTCCGCCAGCCCCTGGTGCCGATCGTGATGGTCCGGCGCGCGCCACGGCATCGAGACCTCGACCCGGCAGCCCGACGCCTCACCGACGGCGCGGGCGCCGCGCCAGACGTCCGTCTCCATGCGCCAGCCGCGCGTCCGGGCGATATGCCCCATGCGGCGGCCCCAGTCACGGCGCACGGAGTAGATCGTGCCCACCAGGATGGCGACGCCCACGACCAGAATCAGCAGTACGAATGAGCTCGGCACGCTCCCCCCGGGTCCTGAACGACTACGGCAGCGTGCGCACCAGGCGGAAGCCGCCCCGCGAGCTGCGGGTATTGGGGGCTTCGGACTCATACGCCGCCGAGCGGCACTCGTCGGGCAGCGCCACCAGCGAGCCGCCGCGGCGGATGCGCTCCTCGGCCTCGTCGTCGCCGGTGGGATCGATCTCGAGCACGTCCTCGTAGGGCATCGCCCCGTCGTGCACCCACTCCCAGACGTTGCCGTGCACGTCGTAGAGCCCCCACGGGTTCGGCGAGAGCTGGCCCACCTCGTGGGTCACCCCGTCGCCGTTGCCGCTGTAGAAGTCGGTCATCGCCAGCCCGGCGTCGGCGTCACCGAACCAGAAGCGGGTCTGCGAGCCGGCCCGGGCGGCGTAGGCCCACTCGGCGTCCGTCGGCAGGCGGTAGCCCTCGCACTCGACCCCGGCGAACTCCACCGAGACGCAGATCGAGCCGGCGCCGGGCGCTGCCGCGTTGCAGCCCTCGAGCACATAACACTGCTCGCGCCCTTCGGCGGCCGACAGCGCGTTGGCGTAGGCCACCGCCTCGAACCAGTTCACCCGCTCGACCGGGCGGCGCGGCTCGAAGTCGAAGAACGACGGATCATCCTCGAAGACCGCGCGCCAATCGCGCCGGGTGACCTCGGTGCTCTGGATCAAGAACGGGCGGGTGATGCGCACCGTATGTTGCGGGCCCTCACGATCGAGCCGGCCGCGCTCGTCGGGCGGGCTGCCCCGGTCGAAGCGCCCCGCGCGCACGCAGACCCAGCCGGCGGGCACCGTGGCGCTGTCCGGGCAGCCGTTGCACGGCGGCTGGATGCGCCCGTCGCACTGCACGCACCCGGCGATGCCCTCGTCCACCAGCCCGTCGCAGTCGGCGTCGAGCCCGTCGCACAGCACGTCGGGCACCGGCTCTCCCGGCTCGACGTCGCAGCGATCGCCCACGCCGTCGTCGGCGCAGACCCGTGTCCCCGCCCGCGCGCAGATCCCCAGGCCCACCGCGCACGCCTCGCCGACGTTCGGCTGAGCCTCGTCCACCGCGCCGTCGCAGTCGTTGTCCAGCCCGTCGCAGCGATCCTCCTCGGGCTGCCATGTGGCGATGGCCGCGAAGTCCGGCTCGCCGACCGTGCCGCCGGGCAAGCAGGGGATGGGCGTGCCGAGGCAGACCCCGGCCGTCTCGCCCTCGCCGAGGCGGGCGTCGATCTGCTCGTCGGTGCGGGCGTCGCAGTCGTCGTCGACGCCGTTGCAGACCTCGTCGCCCACCGGACCGGGGCAGCCGTACTCGCAGCCGTTGACCGGATCGCCGTCGATGTCGGCGAAGCCCTCGGCGCAGCGGGCCACGGTGCAGGTGCCCAGCGCGCAGGCCCCCTCGGCGTTGCCCGGCCGGCAGGCGAGGCCGCAGCCGCCGCAGTTGTCCGGATCACCGTCGAGGTCGAAGTCCTCGTCGGCGGCGCCATCACAGTCGTCATCGCGGCCGTTGCACAGCTCGTCGGTGCGCACGCACACCGTCTCCGAGTCGGGGGCGGCGTCGGCCGGATCGGCGTCCATCACCGTCACATCGAGCGGCAGATCGTCCATGTCGGGCGGCGGGCGGCGGTCGGCGTCCTGCACCTGCGCGTCTTCGAACGACCAGTCGGGAACGTCGACGCAGCCGGCCAGGGCCACCAGCAGCGCGCCGGCGAAGCAGGCCCGGGTCGTCGATCGTATGTGTCGTGCCGGCTCTCGACTCACCACCGCCCGACGATCCCGATCCCGTCGAGCGTCGGCACGAGGCGCACCGCGCGGGCCTCGCCCTCGGTCGACACCGTCGGCTCGGCGAGCCACAGCCAGGTCGCGACGCCGGCCAGCGCGGCGCCGGTGCCGAGGAAGACATAGCTGGTGATCGCCGCCGAGTCGGCGTCATCGCGGGCGTCCTCCACCTCGACCCGCGCCGCCGCCGCGCCGGCCACGTCGTAGACCGCCCGGGCGCGCTCGTAGCGGCCATAGGCCTCGTCACCGCGCTCGACCGCCGAGCGGGCGACGACGTTGAAGGCGACGCCGGCGCCGAGGGCCGCCACCGCGCCCGAGGTCAGCACCCACTCCAGCGTCCGCCCGTCGTCGGGCGGCGGCGGCGGGGGCGCCTCTTCGACGATGGTATTGCGGGTCTCGCCGCTCGCGGCGGGCAGCAGCACCACGACCTCTTCGGGCACGCCCGGGGTGACCGTGACCAGCAGCGGGACCTCACGGCCATCGCTCGCGCTCGCCGCGCCGCGGTAGTTGCCCGACGGCAGGCTCCAGGGTTCGGCGCAGCCGCGCGCCTCGTCGGGGAAGGCCGCCAGGGTGATCGTGACGTCGTCCTCTTCGCAGACGAAGGTCACCGCCACCGGCAGCAGGGGCTCGATGCCCAGCAACAGCGGCTCGGCCTTCTCGATCAGCGCCGGGGGCGCGTCGCCGTAGACCACCGCCCGCAGCGCGTCGGCGGCGTCCTGCAGCTGGTCGAGCCGCTCGTAGCAGACGCCGGCCAGAAAGCGGGCGGTCAGCTGCTCTTCGGTGCGGGCGGCATCGGCCTCGATCGCGTCGGCGAACGCGCTGAACGCCGGCGCGGCGGTCGCGCAGTCTCCGGCCCGCATCGCGTCCTTGGCCTCGGCTTCCAGCTGCGCGGGATCTTTCGGGGGCGCGGCGGGCGGCTCGGCGGCCTCCGGCGCGGCTGCGGCCTCCTCCGCGGGCGCCTCGCCGTCGGGCGCGGGCTCGGCCGGCGGGGTCTCCTGGGCCGAAGCGGCGGCGGCGAAGGCGACGACCAGTCCGAAGGCCAGCGGGCGGATCGGGGCGGCGGCAGCAAGGCGCATGGGCATCATGCGCGTCACCCTATGACCACCGGGCGCCCCGGAGCAAGCGACCTGGGCCCGCGCTGACCCGTGCCCGGCCACGCCGACCGCCCCGTGTTCGTTTCCAGTAGCCCGGCTGCTGGTCAGCGCCGAGCCATGACCCGCCCTATAGTGCCAGACCGAACGGGTGATTCGGGGAGGAGACATGCGGTCGAACCCACGCCTGCCGAGCGCGTTGGTGCTCGCCGCGCTCTTCGGTGGCTTCGCCGGCTGCTCGGCCGATCCCATCGCGTGCATCGGCAACGCAGATTGCCCCTCTGGCCAATACTGTCGGGCGACCGTCTGCGTCGAGCCGTCGGCCGACGGGCCGCTCGAAGACGTCTATCGCGCGCGCATCGCGCCCCTGATCGAGACCGGCTGCAACTGCCACGGCCCGACGACCGAGCGGCTGTGGCGTTACGACCACAGCGACGACCCCGAGCGCTTCGCCCGCAGCCTCGCCGAGCTGCGCAACTGGCTCTACGATCCGTCGGTCGCGGCCGGCGCGATACCCGAGCGGCCGGCCCTCTTGGGCTATGCCGCCGCGCAATGCGGCTTCCGCCACCCGCTGATCTGGGAGACCCAGGACGGCCAATACCTCGAGCTGCTCGCCTGGGCCCGGCGCGCCCATGGGGAGCTGCAGCGGCCGCGGGCGAGCATCGAGCGGCCGTCACCTGACCCGACGATGACCCTGCCCCCGCGCGAGCAGGCCGAGCTCGACGCCGCCAAGACCGCGTCGCAGGCGTCCGGCGGGTGGGATCCGTTCCTCGGCTTCGAGGACGGCCCCGATCGTCACCTCACCGACCGCGTCGTGCGGCAATGTGGCTGCTGTCATACCGACCCGCGCCCGTTCAAGGTCGAGCCCCCGTTGCTCTGCGCCGACGGTGAGCCCCCGATCATCGACGGCGCGCCCGCCGAGGTGGGCTCGGGCGACATCTTGTGCAGCAGCGCCGTCTGGCTGCCTGGCCAGCTGAACTATGGCCTCGGCATCGGGCAGCACCCCGTCGTCTATTCGAGCGCCGACGATCCGCGCTACGCTTTGCTCTTCGAGTGGTTCACCTTCGCCCTCGACACGCCCGACGGGCAGACGCCGCTGGGCCAGCGCGCCACGTGCAACCGGCTGGACGCCTGCGAGCCCGACATGGACGTGCCGATGCCTCCGCCCGGCGACGGCGGGCTCGACGCCATGGTCGCGCCCTCCGAGTGGGACGCGGCGGTCGGGCTCTTCAGGGACGACTGGGCCGGCATCACCAACAGCTGCAACGGGCCCTGCCACCAGGGCGGCGGCGTCGCGCCGCGGCTGCACCCCGACGACGCCGACCTCAGCGATGCGGCGATCCAGACGCTTCTCATGGGCCTCGCCGATCATCGCGCCCGCAACTTCGCGCCCGACGCGGATTACGACGGCCGGCCGATGTTCGACCGGGCCAACCCAGCGGCGGGGCGCTTCATGGCCGTGCTGAACCACAGCCCTCAGCACCCGGGCGATCGCTTCGCCGATCCCGCCGCGGTCGAGCGCCTGATCCGCAGCCTGCCGCCCGCGGCCGAGGTGGTGCCGTGAGCGGCCGCGATCCGGGCGCGCGTCGACGTCGAGGCTGACCGGCGGCATGGGGCCCCGGCCGGATCGGTCATCGCCCGGACATCACCCCCGCAGGCCCCGCGCGCCGGAAAAGGCGCGGCCCTCGCCTTCGTGTTAGTCTCCGCCGACCACGAACGACGAGGCCCACCCCCTGATGGTCCGCGGCAGCCCACCGCTCGCGCTGATCCTGACCTCCGCGATACTCGGGGGCTGCGTCGACGTGTATCAGCCGATGACCGGGCTGCACCGGCCGATCGCCATCGACATCGGCTACACCAACTTCGCCGACCTCGACCTGCGGGTGCGCTGCCGGGCCAGCGCCGCCATGGACGCCAGTCAGGCCGGCGAGCTGTGCCGCCGGGTGGCCCGGCTCTTCGAGAACCAGGGGGCGCGGGTCGAGGTGCTGCGCGACGGCGCGCCGCCCATCGACGACGCCGAAGAGGCCGCCGCCGAAGGGGAGACCCCCAAAGCTCCGCGGGCCGCGCTGTCCATCGAGATCGCCGGCCGCGAGATCCGCCGCGACACCACCACCATCATCCCCTGGGCCTGGGAGCACACCAGCGACTACACCATCGCCCAGGACATCTCCATCCGCGACGAGAGCGGCTTCCTGCTCGCCGCCGATACCTTCGTCTTCCGCTTCGTCAGCCGGATCGGCTTCTTCTCCGACGCCGAAGAGCAGTTCTCCGCCGACTTCTACGGCCAGCTCAGCCAGCTCGCGCTCAACGCCAAGGTCCGCCGCCGGGTGCTCGCCGAGGGCCAGGCGCGGCCGGGATCGGGGTGAGCGGTGGAGTTCTGGATCTACGTCCTGCTCTTCTCGCTGCCGTCGCTGGTGGAGTACGCCCGCGATCCGGTCGCCGGCCCGCTCGCGCCCGACCTGATGGCCGGGGCCGGGGAGGCGCTGCGCGGGCTCGACTGCGAAGCCATCAGCCACGTCACCGCCCGCGAGCGCTACCCGGGGCGGGTGACCGCGCCGCCGCCGCGCGGTGACCTCCTCGATCGCCAGGCGGTCGTCTGCCGCGCCCGGCTGATGCCGCCAGGCGTACGCCGGGCGCGCGACGAGGCCATCCTCGGTGACCTGCGGCGCAGCAGCGAAGAGATGGCCGGGCTCGTGGCCGGGCTCGCCGATCCGCTGCGCGAGCGCACGTGGCTGGTCGAGGTCTACTACCCCGATCCGCAGGTGGCGGCGAAGGTGCAGTTCGCGACCAAGAACGCGCTGCTCGAACAGGGGGTGCGCGTCACCGACCGCGCGCCGACGCTGGCCGCCGGCGACGTGGAGGTGCTCGGCCGCATCGACCCGCAGCGGGCGTGGCCGCTGGCCTGCACCCGCTACGTGGCCACCGACTCCCTCGGGGCGGGCGACGCGTTGATGGGGGTCGCCCTGCGCGACCGGCGGGCGACGATTCTCAACGTGGGCTACTGCGCCGACGGCGACTGGCGGTGGCTGCGATGAGCCATCGGTCGATGTCATATGTCATGCCCGATGCCATCAATGGTGCCATTGGCGGTGCCATGTCGTATGTTATACGCCATGTCGCTGCGGTGGCGTGCCTGATGCTGCTCGCGTTGCCCGTGGCTCGAGCCCAGACCGCCGAGCAGGCCCAGCGGGCCGAGCTCGAAGAGCTGCGCCGCGTGGTCGCCGGTGAGGTGCAGCTCGCCGCCTACGACCTGGTGGACGAGCTGGTCTACCGCTGGAATCAGAGCCCGCCGTTCGGCGAGCCGACGCCGGTCATCATCGCCGATCTCACCGTGCCGGTGGGCATGGGCACCGGCCTCGCCGCGCTCGTCGAGAACCACCTCGCCAAGCTGCTCATCGACAACCCGCAGTCGAACGTGCAGCTCTCGGCGTGCCCCTCGTGCACCGCGATGCTGGTGCATTCGGGCCGCGAGGGCACGGTGGTCTCCCGCGGGCTCGACAACCCGAAGGCGCTCGACAAGGTGGGCGGCCCCGGCGGGCGCCACGGGCTCTACCTCGACCTCGCCGCCGAGGGCGCCTGGCTCGTGCTGCGGGCCCGCATCACGAAGCTGACCCCCGATCTGCCCATCGTCTACAGCCAGACGATCGCCTCGCCGGTGGGCGCGCCGTCGCTCCTGCGCAGCTCCCAGGGCCTCAAGTCGGCCGCCGAAGCCCGCGACGAGTACCTCGACGCGCTCGAAGACCGCGGCCCGTACACCATCCCGGTCAAGTTCGCGGTGCGCACCTACGCCGCCGCCGACGAGTTCGGCTTCCCGCCCGCGCCGGTGATCTGGCTGCAGACGGGCTTCGAGGCGGCGCTGACCCAGGCCCGCCGCTGGAAGGCCGACATCGTGCTGGGCTACGCGTGGCTGCCCGACGCCTACCAGGGCTTCATGATCCAGTCGCGCATGGCCCGCCTGCTGGGCCAGACCCGCTCCTTGACCGGGCCCGACGTCTATCTGGTGCTCGGCGCCGCGCTGATGACCGTCGATGGGGTCGCCGTGGCCCAGCTCGCCGACCTCGGCCAGAGCAATAACGACGGCACGGTGAGCACCCGCGGCACCTTCGCCGGGCTGCACCTCGGCCTCGAGATGCGCGTCGCCAACCGGGTGGGCGCGACGGTCTTCCTCGAGAACATGCCCGCGTTCAACGACTCGGATCGCATCGGCGACTTCGTCGACCCGTTCGGCATCGAGTTCCACAGCTTCGGCGCCGAGGTCTCGTTTTGCTTCTGAGGGCCCGCCAGATGTCATCCGCGATGAGATATGCCATCAGACATGTCTTCGTGTATGCCATCGCGATGGTATGCCTGATGCCATCGATGGCATCCGCCGAGCGCGACGCCACCCGTGAGGCCATGGAGCGCTTCGAAGAGCTGCTCGAGCTGCGCCAGAGCGACGGCAAGCTCGTGCCGCGCGACATCCTGCCGCTCATCCTCGTCAGCGCGCAGCCACGCTATCAAGAGTCCGAGGCCTGGCTGCCGGTCCGCGCGATGACCGCGCTCGTGCGCGCCTTCGGGCCGGGCGCCGTGCGTATCTGCGAGGCCTGCATGCGCCTGCGCACGGCCGTCGGCGAGGGCCGCATCGTGCAGTCGAGCGGGCCGGTCGACCTCGCCGAGATCATCGCCTTCGACGATCGCTACCGGGGCAGCGCCGAGCCCGCGCGCACCGGCGTCTGGGTCGAAGAGACCCGCAACGGCGTGGCGGTGCGCTTCGTCGACCTGCGCTCGGGGCGGCTGGTCTACGCCCACAACATCGACCCCGACCTGCGCGAGTACCGCGGCAGCCAGCGCAGCTTCCGCATGGCCGAAGAGCTCGAGCGCCGGGCCCGCGGCGAGGGCCTGACCCACGCGATGTTCGACGTGGCGGCCTATCCGGGGCAGCACATCTCCGCCGAGTGGGCCGAGCAGTGGGGCGAGACCAACAGCAACCTCTCGGGCTTCGTGCTCTCGTTCTTCGACCCGGTGCTCGGCGTCGGCGCCTCGTACCACCGGGTGCTGCCCTGGCTGCACATGACCGTCGGCGGGCAGGTCCTGCTCTCGGTGCCCACCGCGGTGGTCCAGGGGATCGCCGACGTCGACATCGACATCCTCGACCCGGTGTTGACGGTGGCGGGCATGCTGCGCATCCCGTTCGGGCGCTCGAACTACGCCGGCCTGATCTCGGTGTCGACCAACGGCAACGTCGGGCTCGGCATCAGCTTGCTCAACTCGTCCATCCTGCCGTTCCTGCCGTGAGTGACGTGATGCGATCGCCAACGCTCCTCTGCTGCCTGCTGCTCGCCGGCCTCGCCCTCGGCGCCTGCACCCAGCGCAACTACACCGAGTACCTCATCGAGCCGCCGCCGGCGAAGAACCCGGCCCTCGAAGAAGAGGACGGCACCGTCGCCCGCCCCTTCGGCTTCGGCTCGACGACGGTGATGAAGGTCGCCTGGAACGACGGCAGCGTGCTCACCGAGGTGCAGATCCCGGTGCTCGCCAGCGGGCAGCGCATCATCATCGAGCACAGCGAGGCCAGCGATACGGTGCAGACCATCCCGTCGACCCGGCTGGTGCCGCCCAAGCCCACCATCGCCGACGAGACGCTGGTCGAGGCCTATCGCGCCCGCGGGCTGCGGGTGAACCCCGACGCGCCCGACATCAGCATCACCCGCTCGCGGACGTTGATGCAGGACGCGCTCGAATCGGGCAACGTGCAGCTCGCGCTCGAGTGGGCCGAGATGGTGCTCGCCCGCTACCCGTCGCACCCTGAGTTCATGCGGGCCAAGGGCTCGATCCTGTACTTGATGGGCGAGCGGGACAAAGCGATCGAGGTCTACGAGGCGGTCGAGGAGATCGAGAGCGATCCCCAGGTCCGCCAGATGCTGGAGAAGCTCCGCCAAGGGGGGAATTGAGCCGTGCAGATCATCGGCTTGTTGGTGCTCGCCGCCGTCGTCAGCTACGGCTTCAGCGAGCGCGAGATGACCCAGGTCAGCGCGTTCGACGTGCACGCGCTGGTGGTGGTGCTCGGGGGGTGCGTCGGCGCGGTGCTCACCTCGTCGACCGCGCTCAACAGCCTGCGCACGCTGATCGTGCTGCGCGAGCTGGTGCCCGGCGCGGGCATCATGCAGAAGGGCACCGACGCCATCGAGAGCGCCCGCCAGCGCTTCGCCGAGCTGTGGCGGGACGGCAAACGGGCCCAGGCGGTGGACTTCGCCGAAGGATCGGGGCTCAAACCGATCAAGGAGATGCTGCGCCTCGTGCTCGCCCGGTCGGGGCAGAAGAGCGTCGAGACGGTCTTCCTCGAGCTGCGCCACGCCGAGCTCGAGCGGCATCAGCCGGCGACGAGCAACTGGGAGGTGCTCGCCCGCCTCGGCCCCAGCTTCGGCATGGTCGGCACCGTCACCGGCATGATCCAGCTCTTCAAGAACATGGGCGACGAGAACCTCAACATCGGCGCGGCGATCTCGCTGGCTCTGGTAGCGACGTTGTACGGCATCGCCTTCGGCGCTGGCGTCGCCGGGCCCATCGGCCACTACCTGCGCGGCCTGCTCGACGCCCGCCTCGGCGCGCTCAGCCGCTGCCGGCAGACGACCATCGAGCTGGCCGAAGGCGAGCGGGGGTGAGCCATGGAGCATCGCACGCCCGAAGACAACGAGAGCTGGCTGCTCTCGTACGCCGATCTCATCACCAACCTGCTCATCTTCTTCGTGATGCTGCTGTCGATGGCCGAGATCAGCACCACCAAGATGCAGACGGTGCGCCAGAAGCTCTCGGGCAAGAAGAGCCCGGCGAGCCTCGCCTCGATCCAGGAGGAGATCGACGAGCGCATCAAGCAGCAGAACCTCGAGCAGGTGGTGCAGACCGATCTGACCGACGACGGGCTCAAGCTGCAGCTCAACTCGGGGGTGGTCTTCGACTCCGCCGAGGCGGAGATCCTGCCCGAGATGGAGACCGTGCTCGCCGGCATGCTCGATACGCTGGTGCCCTACGCCGATCGCTACAAGTTCGCCGTCGAGGGCCACACCGACAGCCGGCCGATCAACAGCGTGCGCTTCAAGTCCAACTGGGAGCTGTCGACGGCCCGAGCCAACGCGGTGCGGGTGCGGCTCGAGCGGGTGGGGGTCGATCCGGAGCGGGTGCGCGTCGAGGGCTACGCCGATACCCAGGCGCTGCCCGAGGACGACCTGACCGGGCTCGACGACGACGAACGGCTCGCCCGCCATCGGCGGGTCGTGGTGCGGGTGTACTGATGCGTTCACTGTCTCTCCTGCCCGTCTTCGCGGGCATCGTGGTCGCCCTCGCGCTGGCGACGCCATCGGCCTGGGCCCAGGTCGAGGGCGGCGTCGAGATCGGCGTCGAGGGCGGCCAGCCCGGCGGGATCATGGGCGTGCTCAGCGACAGGTTCACCGGATCCCGGCCCGCGCCTGCGCCCGAGCGCCGCGGCTCCCGCGTCGCCGCGGTGCCCGACCGCCAGCTGCCCCCGCCGGTGCTGGCCGGCGTGCGGCTGATGGAGCACCAGTTCGAGCAGGCCCTCTCCCGCGACTGCGCGCCCGAGCGCTGCTTCGCCAAGGGCTGCAACTACATCTCCCACGCGGTGGTCGATCGCCCCGCGACCCGCTCGCTGCCCGGCCTCGGCCTCGGCCCGGGCCCCGGCGGCGGCGGCGAAGAGCAGATCTACCTGACCAACATCGAGTGCAGCTTCGCCCACGAGCCGTCGGTCAAGGCCAAGGACGCCCGGGCGCTCGCCAAGCGGCTGGGCAAGAAGCTGTCCACCGGCTGGACCACCGTCGACATCGCCTACGAGAGCCTCGAGCCGCTGCCCGACTTCCTGCGCGACCCGCCCGAAGATCCGCCCGAGGAGCCGCCGCCGCCGCCCGAGCCGGCCCCCGAGCCCGAGGCCGACGCCGGCGTCGACCCCGTGCCCGAGGCGTGGGACGGCGCGGTCGCCGGCCGTGAGCTGTGGCTCAGCGTGCTGCCGCACTTCCCGTGGATGATCGGCCTCTTCCTGGTGACCCTGGCCGCGCTGCTGATGGTCTGGGCCGCGCGGCGGCTGGGCCGCATCTCGCCCGAAGAGCAGGCGCTGCTGGCGTCGCTGGCGGTCGAGGGGGCAGGGGAGAGCGACGACGAGCCGGGCGAGCCCGAGGCGCCGGCGGCCGAGGCCGACGACGAGCGGATCTCCGAGCGTCTGCAGGCGTGGCGCGACCGGCTGGCCAGCGACGACGTCGAGGCCGATCGCATCCTGAAGGTGCTGGCCACCGACCTGCTGCGCACCGGCGAGCGGCGCATGCTGGCCAAGGCGGTGATCCTCTTCCCCGACGCCTTCCCCCGGGTCTTCCCCCAGGGCGGCGACTTCGCGGCGGCCAAGTTCGAGTTGGCCGAGTACCTCAAGCACGCCGATCCGGCCGCGCTGCCCACCGACGAGCAGTTCTTCGACACCCTCGATCGCTATGCCATGTCGGCCGCGCTGACATCACACAGCGACACCGATCTCATCCGCTCGCTGCACGATGACTTCGGCCCCGCGGCCCTCGTCGACGCGGTCGGCCGGCTGCCCGCGCGCCACGGCGCGCTGCTCTTCGCCATGGCTCCGCAGGCGATGCAATACGAGGCGGTGCGCCGGCTCGACGCCCGGGTGCTCGCGGCGCTGACCGACCAGCTGATGCGCTCCAACCGCATCGATCCGGCGGAGAACGCCTACCTGCTCGACGTGCTCGATCGGCTGCGCAAGGGCGAAGCCATGCCATCGCCGCCGCCGCACGGCGCGGTGAGCGACCGCGGCGCGGCCTTCGACGCGGCGGGTACGCTGTCGATCATGCTGCCCCATGTGAACCCCGAGACCCGCGGCGCCATCGTGCAGGCGGCCTTGACCCACCACGCGGGCCATCTGCCGAGCTGGATGCAGGATACGCTCTACGGCGAGATGCTGCTGCGCCTGCCCGACGAGCAGCGCAGCGACCTCATGCTGGCGGTGGATCCCGACGCCCTGGCGGCGTGGCTCTCGGTGCAGACCGAGGCGGCGAGCAAAGCCATCGAGAGCCGCATGCCCAACGCGCTGCGGGCCGCGGTCGGCGGCGCGCCCAAGCTGCGCGGCGCCGTGCTCTACGCCCGGGCCAACGACGGCCGCGCGGCGTTGTCGGCCGGGGTTCAGCGGCGACTCGATCGCAGCGGCACGCCGTTCCATCAACTGCTGGCCTGATCCCCGGGCCGGCCTGCGTCTCAGCCGCCCAGACCCATCCACTCGAGCGCCCCGAGCAGCGTCTTGGCCACCGGATGCCCGGTCGCGACCAGCTCGTGATGGTGGTGCGTGCCGCCGTCGTAGAGCACCACCCGCACGCCGTTCTCCACCGCCGCCGCCGCGTCGTCGACGCTGTCGCCGATGACCACCATCGACGCCGGGTCGTGCCCCAGCGCGGCGATGTGCTTGGCGAGCATGCCGGCCTTCTTGATGCCCGAGGCGCCGTCGTTGCCGTCCATGCGCTGCATGTAGCCGGCGACGCCGAAGCGTTCGGCCAGCCCGGCCAGTTCATCGTGCCACCACATCGACAGGATCGACTGGCTCGCATCGGGCGCGCGCTTCACCCGCTCCAGGGCCGCGATGGCGTCGGCGGCCAGGGCGGCGCCCTGCATGAACTCACCGTAGCTCGACCGCCAGATCTCGTCGGCGGCCAGCCACTCGGCCTCGGTCAGCGGGCGGCGCAGCACCCGGTCGTAGAACAGCTTCACCGGGCGGGTGTAGTGGTCGCGGTAGACCTCGGCGTCCACCGGATCGGCGCCGAGCGGCGCGAGCGCGGCGTTGGCGGCGGCGACGGTCACCGGCAGGTCGTCGAGCAATGTGCCGTTCCAATCCCAGATGATGTGCAGCAAGGGGCGCTCCTCGTTTTCGGGCGGCAGGATACCCGATCGGCCGCGGCCCGGCATGTCGCACGACGCACGGCGAGGTATCGGCGATGGGTTGACGGGCAACGGCGGTGTCTGGCGCTGGCACGGCGATTGCTGAGCAACAGGACCAGCGACTCTCCATCCCTGCTTGAGGAGGAAGACCGATGAATCGATCCCGACCCGTCGACCGCGCTCTGCTCGCCGCGCTCACCGCGATCGCCGCCACCGCGTGCGATCCGGGCGGTGGCGGCCCCGTCGACATCGACAGCGGCACCCGGCCGGCCGCAGACATGAACCCCGCCGACGCCGGCCGGCAGACGTGGACCGGCAGTCTCGTGGTCGAGTACCGCAGTTCACTGCGCCCCGGCCCGTGGATCACGTCGCTCAACGGCATAGCCGAGAACGACCTCTTCAAGTTCGCCGTCAATACAGCGTGGCTCACCATCCGCCCGCCCACCGACGACCGGGTGGTGCACCTGACCGTCAGCCGCGGCGAGGCGGTGGAGTACGACGCCGCGGTCGAGGGCGAGGCCGGCGAGAACGCCGCGGTGACCGTGACGCTCGACACCGCTTCGTGGCCCGAGGGCGTGCACACCATGCGCTACGTCGCCCTGACCGAAGCCGGCGAAGAGATCGTCGGCGAAGGGCAGGTGCGGGTGTACTTCAACGTGACCTCCATCGCCGCCGACGCCGACGACCCGCACCTGCTGTGGCTGGGCACCGCCGAGGTCGGGCTGCTGGCCTATCACCTCGGCGAAGACCCGCTCGACCCCGCCGACGACACCGCCTTGCCCTACGGCGGGCGAGAGATCGAAGACGTCGACATCATCCCGCCCCGCGGCCGACCGTGGCAGGGCGGCGGCGGCTACGCGAACCAGCGCGAGCCGGCGGGTCTGGCGCTGTTCGACGCGGTGCACGCCCAGGGCGGCGTCTTCGTCGGCGCCGGCTGGCGCGGGGTCTCCTACCTCGACGACAACGGCACGCCCTGGGATCGCGAAGACGACCGCTACGCGCTCTTCCACCCGGGCATGAACCTCGAGCCGGAGACCTTCGAGGCCGGCCTGGCCAACTGCGTGACCGCGATCGTGCCCGACGGCGAGCACGGGCTGTGGTTCGGCACGCTGCAAGGGCTCTTCCACGTCGATCACCGGGGCACGCTCTTCAACGCCGGGGATGACGTCTGGACCGCCTTCGACGCCACCGATCGCTACGATCCGAACATCATGCGCCTGACGGTCGACGCGGGCGGCCGGGTCTGGATCGCGTCCTTCGATACCGACGGGGCCAACGCCGGCAATACGGTCACTCTGCTCGATCCCGGCGGCACACCGTCCGATACGGGCGACGACACCTGGGTCCGCCTCGCGCTGCCCGAGGGCTTCCCCGCCGAGTCGTCGGCGCTCGCGACCGACGGCGACGTGGTGTACATCGGCACCTCGAACGGGCTCTACCTGCTCGACCACGGCGGCACCCCGCTCGATCCCGCCGACGACACCTGGCGCCGGCTGGGCCTCGACGACGGGCTCGCCGACGACGACGTGGCCGCCCTCGCCCTACGCCCCGACGGCCAGCTGTGGGTCGGCACCTTCGATATCTGCGCGGGCAACGGCGGCGGGTTGATGCTGCTCGACCCCGGCGCGTGCCTCGGCGAAGGCGACTGCGCGCCGCGGGTCACCTACACCGTTGACGACGGCCTGCTCGACGACGACGTCTCGAGCCTGCACCTGCTGCCCGACGGCGCGGTGGCGCTGGGCACCTTCAACCTCTTCGCGGCGCCCGTGCTGGCCTCGTTCTTCGTACCCGAGGCCGCCGCCGAATGCGACGACGGCGGCCCCGAGCAGACCCTCGGCGGCGGGCCCATGGTCGGGGTCGACGGGCTGTCGATCATCCACCCCGGCGACGACCTGGGCGACAAGCGCGACGACGGCCTCGTCAACCTGTGAGCCAGCGCCCGGGCCGTGCCTGCTGTCGGCGCTTCGCCGGGTATGGCAGCAGGCGTGCTTTGGTGGCTCTCCTTGTGATGCCCGATTTCGGTTAAGTGCTTGACAGGCATGCGCTAATCGTTCGTGGCCGGTTGCGCCCGCTCGCGGCTTGAGGCACTCTCGGTGTCAGCAGCGCCACCGGGAGGCCATATGCTCGGCAAAGCCATGGACGTCCTCGAAGCGATCTGGGACGAGAGCCGCTCGATCGTCGACCAGCTGGCGGACCCGGGGCCCGACGTCGGCGACGCCGCCAGCCGGGCGTCCCGCGTCGGGCAATCGGAGGATGTCCGGCAGGCGCTGCAGGGGCAGTCGGCCGCCAGCGGTGAGAGCTACGTCGTCGTTTCGGGCGATACCTTGTCGGGCATCGCCGGACGGCTGCTCGGCGATCCGGCGCGGTGGCCCGAGATCGCTGCGCTCAATGGCATCGACGACCCGCGCACGCTGGCGGTGGGCCGCACGCTCGTCCTGCCGACGAAGGACGGCGGCGCGACGTCCGGCGCGCAGGAAGGCGCGGCCGGCGCCCGCGAAGAGGCGCCATCGAGCGCCGGCGGCGATACGGCATCCGAGGGCGGAGGCGACACGACATCCGAGGGTGGAGGCGGCCTGCTTCAATGGCTGCTGCCGGACATGGATCCGAACCTGGGCACGACCCAGGCCGAGCCGGCCGCGCAGGGCGGTGAGCAGCAGGGCCCGCAGGAGGCGCCGGGCCCGCAGGAGGGGCAGGCCCCGGTCGAGCCGGCCTGGGTCTCGGTCGCCCGCGGCGAGATGGGGGTCAAGGAGATCGTCGGGCCGCAGCACAACCCGCGGGTGCTCGAGTACCACACGTCGACCGCCAGCTTCTCCGACGACGAGACCCCCTGGTGCGCGTCGTTCGTCAACTGGGTGCTCGCGCAGTCGGGGCAGTCGGGCACGGGCAGCGCGATGGCGCTGAGCTTCAGCCGCTATGGCACCCAGCTCGACGCCCCGGCCTACGGCTCGATCGCGGTCATCAGCTGGGGCGGCGGCAAGGGGCATGTGGGCTTCGTGGTCGGCAAGCAGGGCAACAAGATATTGCTGCTCGGCGGCAATCAGTCCAACGAGGTGAACATCAAGCCGTTCTCCCAAGGCAGCATCGTGGCCTATGTCGTGCCGTCGGGCTACACGGTGCCCGCCTCGGCCTACGCGCTCAGCGAGGGCGGCGATGGCCCGTCCGCCGGGTCCGACGGCGGCCTGGAGAGCACCCGCTGAGGCCTTGAGCGCGACCCGCTGTCCGCTCGTCGGTCTGCCCCCGATGCCGGCGGGGGTTTAGAGATATCGCTATTCCGCCGGCCGGCCGATGTCGAGACCGTGGACCCGGTCCATGGACGACTCGACCGAGGGGGGATGTCATGCGCAGAGCGATCATCGGATTGAGCACGCTGCTGTGCCTGCTGGCCTGGGGGTGCGACGACGATGCGGCGGAGACCCCGGATGTCGCCGTCGACCCGGAGCCCGAGCCCGACATGGCGGCCGATCCCGATACGGGGGCCGAGCCGGACGCCGGCCCCGACCCCGCGGAAGCCTTCACCGCCTTGCAGGACGCGGTCCACCCGGCGCGCTATCGGGCCGATCTGCAGGCCATCGCCAGCGCGCCGCGGCCTTTCCCCTACGGCGAGAACTATCAGGCCACCGCCGATCTGTGCGCGGCGACGTTCTTCGAGGCCGGCCTGCAGGTCACCCGTCAGCCGCTGCCCTACGGCGGCGAGAGCATCATCGGCGTGCTGCCGGGGACCGACCGCCCGGCCGAGCAGATCATCGTCACCGCCAACTTCGACTCCGAGGACCACTGCCCCGGCGCCGATATCAACGCGTCGGGCACCGCCGGGCTTTTGGAGGCCGCCCGGGTGCTCGGCGAACGCCGCTATGCGCGCACGATCGTCTTCGCCTGCCTCGGCGCCGAGATCTTCGGCGACCACGGGTCCAACGACCTCGTCGGGCGGCTGGTGGACGCGCAGGCCGACGTCCGGGGCATGCTGGCCCTGCAGAACTTCGCCTACACCGACGATACCCCCGGCAGCCAGTCGGTGCCGCCCGGGCTGGACCTGGTCTTCCCCGCCGTGACCGGGGCCATCGAAGCCCGCGAGAGCCGGGGGGACTTCATGTTCTATGTCTCGGACGACGAATCGGGCATGAGCGCGCACATCGAAGCCGCCGGCGCCGACGTCGATCTGCCGGTGATCGGCCTCGAGCTGGACGGCGTCCTGCGGGCGAGTGATCTCACCGAAGCCCTCAAGCAGTCCGATCATCGACCCTTCTGGGCCGCTGGGCTGCCGGGCACGATGTTCACCGATACCGGCTATCTGCGCACCCCCTACGCGAGCTGCGAGCGGGGCGACGACGCGTTCGAGACCCTCGACGTCGACTTCGCGGTCAAGGTCACCCGGGCCGCTGTCGGCGCGCTGGCGCGGGCCGCCGAACCCGCCGACGGGCCGCCGGCCGAGGGCCGCATGGTCGAGCCGGCGCCCATCCGCCCGCCGCCTCTCCGCTGCGATGCGCCGAGCGGTGAGTGCGACGACGGGCAGCGCTGCGCCTTGCTCTCGCCGAGCGGCCTGACCTGCGAGCCGGCCGCCGCCGATCCGCTCGGGCTCGACGCGCCGTGCGAGCGGCGGGAGGACGGCGGCGACAGCTGCGACGCCGGTCTGTTCTGCAGCTTCGCCGGGTTCACCCTCGAGCAGGGCCGGCGCTGCCGCCCGCTGTGTCAGACGAGCGCCGACTGCGGCCCGAGCGAGGTCTGCCCCGACCTCGGCCTCGAGGCGAGCAACTGCGTGGCGCGCTGTGATCCCTTCGGCGACGACTGCGGGCCGGGCACCGGCTGCGTGCACGACACCGACCTCGCCCGCATCGGCAACATCTTCTTCTGCGGGCTCGCCGGCGACGTGGCCGAGGGCGAGGCGTGTGACGAAGCGCGCTGCGTCGCGGGCACCCGCTGTACGAGCGAGTACGGCGACGACGGGCGCGTCTGCCGCCGCTACTGCCGCCCCTCGGCGCCCGACTGCGGCGCCGATCTGGTGTGCGTGCAGCTGCACGGCAACGGCGTGCCCGCCGACACCGGCCTGTGCGCGCCGGCGGCGTACCGGGTCGACTGACGGCGCGTATCCGTCGTCCACGAGAGCGCCGCGCGTAGAGCGATCGCCATGGTGGCGATCCGGCGGATCGGCCAGAATCGTGGGGCGAGTCGATGCTTTGGGGGTCGTCATGCGCGCTGTCTTCGCCGAGAGCCTGCCCGTTCTGCTGCTGCTGGGGTCGTTGGCGGCCACGGGCTGCGATGATTCCGACGCCGCGCCCGATGCCGGGCTGCCGGTGCCCGCCGATCTGGCCGAGCAGCTCGACCGCCTCATCGCAGAGAACGGCGTGCCGTCGATCAGCGTCGGCATCCTGCGCGATGGCGCGCTGGTCTCGACGGTCACCCGCGGGCTGGCCGACGTCGAGGGTGACCGCCCGGCGACGCCCGAGACGATCTACGGGCTGGCCTCGTGCTCCAAGCCGGTGGTCGGGCTGGCCACCGCGCTGCTGATCGACGAGCAGCCCGCGGTCGATCTGGACGGCGACGTCAACGACTGGCTCGAGTGGGATCCGCCGCTGGCGCACCCCGAGCACCCCGGCGTGCCCATCACGCTGCGCATGCTGCTGCGTCACACCGCCGGCATCACGAGCGACAGCGATGATGACTATGACACCTATCCCAAGCCCGATCCCGACGTCGACCTCGAAGGCTTCCTGCGCCCGCTGCTCGCCGAGCCCGCGTCGTGGGTCGGCCGGCCCGGCGCGCGGGAGGACTACTCCAACCTGGGCATCGCCCTGGCCGCTCTGGTCGTCGAGCGCGCGGCGGGCATGGACTTCCGCCGGTTCTGCGAGGCGCGCATCTTCGACCCCTTGCAGATGAGCGATACCCGCTGGTTCTACGGCGACCTGTCATCCGAGCAGCACGCGCGGCATGCCATACCCCATGACCTCGACGGCGAGCCCTATGAGATCTATGGCTTCAATGACTATCCCAGCGGGCTGCTGCGCAGCACGGTGCCCGACTTCGCCCGGCTGATGGGCGCGCTGGCCGGCGGCGGGCGGCTCGACGGCGCGCAGGTGCTGCCGGCCGCGGCCGTGCGCCTCTTTCACGACGAAGCGTTGGCCATCGTGGCCGACGAGGACGGCCCGCTCGGCGTCTTCGAACACAGCGGCAGCGAGGCGGGCGTCGGCGCGTACTTCGTCTACCGCACCGACGGCGCGGGCTATCTCTTCATGATGAACGGCGAGCTCGACGATGGACCGCTCGACGCGTTCGAACTGGCGCTCGACGACCTGCTCGGGGCCGCGGCGGGCTTGTATTGATGGCGGCGTCGTCGACCGCGCGGTATACGCGCTGCGATTGACGCCGCCCGGTCGCGCACGCCGTGCTTCGAACGGACGCGTCGGCGAAGAGGTTGTCATGAGAGCACCGACGAGAGAATGGCTGCCCCGCCCGCAGGCGCTGCGGAGGGCGCTGCTGGCGGCCGTGCTCGCGCCGCTGTTGGCCGTCGGATGCAAGAGCGAGCCGACCCCGACGGCCACCCGGATCTTCGGGCTGCACGCGGTGTGGTTCGCGGGATCCAACGACGCCAACCGGGCGCGCATCGACGACTTCCTGCGCTGCCTGCTCGACAACTCGACCTTCAACCGCTTCTTCAACGGCGAGGCGCGGGTCGAGCCGCGCGGCTCGTGGGCGCTGCCCCCGCCCGCGCGCAAGCTCGACCACGACGCGCTGGCCGAGGCCTGGCTGCTGCCGGCCATCAACCGCGGCGACCTGCCCGCGCCCTCGGCCGACGAGACGCCGCTGTACCTGGTCTTCGGCGGGCACCCCGACCTGTGGGTCGGCGCGTGCGGGCGCAACGGCACCGTCACCGTCGACGGCCGCGCCGCCGGTTTCGGCATCGTGCGCAACGGCGTGGAGTGCTGGCCCGTCGGCGACATGCTGCGCAGCGAGACCCAGATCGCCGCCCACGAGATCGTCGAGACCGTCGACCGGGTCTTGGGCTACGGCACCTGCGCCGGCGGCGGCACCTGCCGCGGCCGAGCGGTCTGCGCCGATCGCTGCGCCTCGTTCACCGGCCTGCAATGCCCCGGCGCGCCGACGGGCACCTATACCGGATGTGACGGCGGACAGGTCGACGGGTGGGTGGTGCAGAAGCTGACCCGCGCCGGCCGCGATCCGAGTCGCTGCGATGTCTGCGCCGGCTGCGACTTCACCATCGAGGCCTGCCCGCCCGATACGCCGGAGTGCGGCCGGATGAGCGCGCCCTGAGGGGCCAGCGCTTCAGGCGGGTTCGAGCGCCATGGGGCCGAGGAAGTCGGCCTTGCCCACGTCGACGCCCAGGCTGCGCAGGATCCCGTAGGCCGTCGTCAGGTGGAAGTACACATTGGGCATCGAGAAGTCCCGGGCCATGTCATGCCCGCGGATCACCATGCCATCGATCAGCGGGATGCTGACCTTTCGATCGGCCGCGCCTTCGAAGCCGGCGCGATCGACCCCCTCGATGAAGCCCCGGGTCTCGGCGATGCAGGCCCGCACCGCCTTCAGCGTGGTCTCGAGCGGCTTCACCGCGGGCGAGAAGTAGTAGCGCGTCGGGAAGACCCGATCTCGATAGAACTCGTCGAGCTCGAGCACCTCGTCGCTCTCGAGCACGATCTCGCCGGCATACGAGACCCGCCAGGTGCGGGTCGACGGGCGGATCTCGGCGCGGTGTTCGCTCATGGCATACGCTCCATGTGATGCGTCGGTTGTCTGCGCCTCCGGAGGCCGTATGCGGCGTCGCTGCGAGGCATGAGTGACGATAGTGCTCTGACATAAACGCGACAAGGCTCGATTCTTGACATGGGTTGCTCGGTTTTCGAGCATGCCGCATGGCCATCGAGTCGTATCTGGAAGAGTTCGTCGAGGTCGTCGAGCGCGGCAGCGTCTCGGCCGCCGCCCGCGCGCTGAACGTGCCGCGGGCCTCCGTCAGCCGCCGGCTGGCGCGTCTCGAAGAGTCGTACGGGGTCACGCTGCTGCATCGGCAGACCCACCGGCAGTCGCTCACCGAGGCCGGCCGCGAGCTGTATCGCCGGGCCCGGCGCATCGCGGCGCAGCTCGAAGACGCCCGCCGGGCGGTGAGCGCGCTCGACGGCGTGCCCCGGGGCGTTCTGCGGGTCGGGGTGCCGCCCGAGGCGGGCGTCGAGATGGCCCTGGCCCGGGCCTACCGCGCCGCCTGGCCCGAGGTCGAACTGGAGTTCGTCGCCACCCACGGCGCTTTGGACATGCTCGGGCGCGGGCTCGACGTGGCGCTGCACGGCGGGCCCATCGACGACGAGAGCCTCATCGGGCGCAAGCTGCTGCGCTTCCGCACCGTCGTCTGCGCCTCACCCGATCTGCTGGCCCGGCGCGGCGCGCCGACGGTCGAGACGCTGCCCGAGTGGCCCTGCCTGCTCGGCTTCGACCCCGCCGGCCGCCCGGTCGCCGCGTGGCCGCTGTGGGGCGGCGGCACCGTCGCGGTCAGCGGCCCCATTCGCTCGACCAGCATGGCCAGCCGCATGGAGGGCGCGCGCCTGGGCCTGGGCCTGGCGTTGGTCTCCGAGCGCAGCGCCCGCCGCCTGATCGAGCAGGGCGCGCTGGTGCCGGTGCTGGAGGACGCCGTCGGCGCGATGACCGCCGCGACGCTCATCTGGCCCGCCGCCGAGTTCATGGATCCCAAGGTGCGCGCCTTCGTCGACCTGGCGACCGACGTCATCGGCCGCATGGTGCAGGCCCGCGACGCGGCCGCCGAGGCCTGACCGCAGCCGAGCGGTCAGCGGGCTCGCCTCATGGCGACCCCGCGTCGATCGGCCCGCGGATCGCCGCGACGCAGGCTCGCGCGCGCCGGGCGACCTCCGCCGGCTTGCGCCCCGGCGCGTAGAGCATGCCGCCCAGGCCGAAGCCGCGGGCGCCGGCGGCCCACCAGAGCCCCATCGCCTCGGGGGTGATCCCGCCCACCGGCAGCACCCGCACCCCGGCAGGCAGCACGGTCAAGAGCGCCCTGAGCATCGCCGGCGAGCTGCCCTGCGCGGGGAAGAGCTCGAGCGTATCGGCGCCGGCCTCCAGCGCCGAGAAGGCCTCGCTGGGGGTGAAGACGCCGGGGATCACGCTCATCTCGAGCGAGCGGGCCCGGTGGATCATCATCTGGTCGGTATGCGGCGAGACGATCAGCCGCCCGCCCGCGCTGGACACCGCGTCGACCTGAGGCACCGAGATCACCGTGCCGCCGCCGATCAGCGCCTCGTCGCCCAGGTTGTCGGCCAGCACGCCGATGCTGCGCAGGGGCTGCGGCGAGTTGAGCGGCACCTCGATCACGCGGATGCCGGCGTCGACCAGCACCTGGCCCACCGGCAGCGCCTCGGCGGGCGTGATGCCGCGCAGGATGGCCATCAGCGGGCACGCCGCCAGGGCCAGCGCCAGCGGATCGTCCGTGCCGTCGTCGAGCTCGATCACCGTGATGCCTCCCCCCGGCATGCATCGCCGCAGCCGGTCGATACGGGTCGAACCGGCGCCGAACAGCATGACGGGCGGGCGCGCTGTGGTCGAGGCGGTTGTGATCATCGTGCAGCGCGCGCGGCTGAGCGGCGGTGTCGCCCGCTGTGGGGCAGCGGCGTCGATGCGTATAGATCGCCACGCGGCTGACGGTTCTCGCCTGCGTCGACCCGTCCGGGCTCGCCTCGCCCTCCATTTTGTCATGATTTTGACGGCGCGCCGCGATGGACCTGCCGGCGGTCGCGGCCCGCTGCTGTCGGGCCGGGCAGGTCAGCCGCGAGGGATCGCCCCGGGCGCGGTCGCCGTGGCATCATGCGCACGCTCACCGCACGAGCTGGAGGCAGGCCGATGCCCGGAACGATGCGCAAGACGTTGTTGATGCTGGCCTTGCTCGCATGCGCCGGGGGCCCGGCCCACGGGCAGGACCGCTGCGCCGACCTCGGCGGCGATACCGACGGGGACGGGGTCTGCGACTTCGAAGACAACTGCCCGAAGTATGCCAACCCCCAGCAACAGGACTGGGACGAAGACGGCGTCGGCGATGTCTGCGAGATCTCGACCGACGGAGACGATGTGCCCTACGACGAGGACAACTGCCCCGACTTGCCCAACCCCGAGCAGGCCGATCGCGACGGTGACGGCATCGGCGATGTATGCGACGACAGCGACGGGGACGGGGTCTCCGACGCCAGAGACATCTGCCCCGGCGTGGCCGACCCCGAGCAAGCCGACCGGGACGGCGACGGGCAGGGGGACGCCTGCGACGACAGCGACGGCGACGGCGTGCTCGACGACGTCGACGTCTGCCCCGACGTCGAAGACCCCGATCAGACAGACAGCGACGGCGACGGCGTGGGCGACGCGTGCGCGCCCGGCGTCGGCGACGCCGGGCCGATGGGCGACGCCGGCCTTGACGACGGCGAGCCCGCGGACGCCGGGCCCGACGCGCGCCCCGACGCGGCGGATGACTGCCCGGCGCCGTGTGAAGCCGACGCCGACAGCGCGTCGGGCTGCGCGGTGGTCCGCGTCGGCGGGGGCGCCGATACGCCGGCCTGGCCCTGGGCGCTGGCGGCGCTGGCGGCGCTGGGCATCCGCCGGCGTGACCTTCGGCGGAGCCGTGTGTCAAAGCCCCGTGATGCATTCCACTGAGGCACCTGCGCCGCCCGACGCCACCCGCGACTGGGATCGCCCCGCCCCCTACGATTTTGTCGAGACCACCCGCATGCTGCGCACCGGCGCCCGCGATCCGACGGTGCGCCGGCTCGACGACGGCCTCTGGCGCACGGCGCATACCACCGACGGACCATGCGCCGTGCGTATCACGGTCGGCGAGCGCATCCGGGCGGCGGCCTGGGGGCCCGGCGCGGCGGCGGCGCTCGACGACGTGCCCCGCTGGATCGGCCTGCACGAGCCGCCGTGGACCCTGCCGCCGCATCCGGTGACCGATCGCCTGCTGCGCGCGCACCCCGGCGTGCGCGGGACCGATACCCGCGACGTCTTCGAGGCGCTGACGTGGGCCATCCTGCAGCAGAAGGTGCTGTGGGAAGAGGCGGTGATGATGTGGCGCCGGCTGTGCGAGACCTATGGCGCGCCGGCGCCCGGCCCCGAAGCGCTGCGCCTGTCGCCCACCCGCAAAGACATCTTCCGCGCCGGCGTGCCGCGGCTGCAGGCGCTGGGCATCGGCTTCGCCCAGGCCCGCACGCTCGTCGCGCTCGCTCGGGTCGCGCCCTCGCTGCAGGCCGCCGCCGATCGGCCCACCGCCGAAGCCATCACGATGATGCAGAGCGTGCGCGGCATCGGCCCCTGGACCGCCGCCTTCTGCCTGGGCATGCGCTTCGGCCGACCCGACCCGCTGCCGGTGGGCGACTATCACATCCCCAACATGGTCGCCTGGGCGCTCGCCGGCGAGCCACGGGCGGACGACGCCCGCATGGCCGCGCTGCTCGCGCCGTTCGAGGGCCACGCGTTCCGGGTGGTGCGCCTGCTCTTCGCCGCGCGCATCCAGGCGCCGCGCCGCGGCCCGCGCCGCGGGTGGAGCCACGGCCGCGGTCGCCGCCGCCGGTGACCCGGCCGACCCGGCTCAAGGCACCTGCGGCGTCGCGCGCGCCGGGGGACGCATGCCGCCGACGCATTCGGCGGTCGCGCCCTGGGCGTCGGCGGCGATCATGACCGGCACGTGGGACAGCGCGCGGTGCACTTGCATCGCGTCGGCGACGTCCTGCCAGGGCACATCGCTCGCGGCGCCCACCGTGGCCCGGGTGCAGCCCGGCTCGATCGCATAGACCGCCTTCAGCAACGCCGTCAGCGCCGCCCGATCGATCCGGCCGTCCTTGCGCGGCACCGACGGGCAGATGCCATCGCCCGACAGCATCAGCGCCCCGCGCCAATCGACCGTGGGCGGCCGAGCGGGCGGCGGTGGTTTGCCTGGGCGGGCCTGCGCCTCGGGCCGCGCCGGCTGCGTCGCCATCGATCGCGCCATCTGGTCGCCGAACAGGGTCCCCAGGTCGGCGGCGGGCGTCGCCGGGCCCTTGAACGGGCGCACGGGGCCGCGTCCGCGCTGATCTCGACCCGCCGCTGACTCGCCCGCGCCCAGGCCGACACCGCCCGCGCCCAGGCCGACGCCCGCGCCCAGATCCTTCAGCAGCTCGGCGGCCTCGCCGTCGGGCCCATCGGCAAAGACCGGCTCGATCGCCCGGTCCACCAGCAACATCAGCCCGTCACCGCTCGGCGTCTGGCGGGCGATGACCTGTACGCCGGCAGCATGCACCGACGTCTCGGCGCTGCTGCACAGGTCACCGCAGCTCCACGTGTCGTCGTCGGGATCGGCCACGCCGATCCGGGGCAATGGCAGCGGCAGCACCCGCTCGCCGTCGGCGGTCATGACCAGCGCCGACAGGTCGTCGAACTGCGCCTGACCGGCGGTGTACAGCGCGCGGGTCACCAGGCCGTAGGGCGCATCCGGCGCGATGGACAGCACCAGCCGCCCGGCCGGCTCGGCCCCGGCGACCGCCCGGGCCTCGGCCGCTCGACGGCTGTCGTACTCTGCCAGCAAGGCGTCGAAGAGCGGCGTGATCAGCATCCCGCGCGCCGCCGCGGCGGGCACGGCGAAGCCCTCCAGCGAGATCACCGTGTCGCCCAGCGCGAGCCGCCCCGCCGCGATACGCAGCCGCAGGCCGGCGGGTCGCGCCTCGGTCCCGACCGACGGCACCTCGGCGAGGGCCGGCTGGGGCGCGGGCGCTGCGACGGCGGGCGCTGCGACGGCGGGCGCTGCGGCCGGCGCCGCGGTCGCCGGGGGCGTCGGTGGGGCAGGGGACTCGCCGTGACACCCGGCGGCCGTCGCCACCAGCAACGCGCACTGCGCCGCCCACGGGCGCAGGCGACGCAGATACGAAACGGCGAAGATCGAGCGGAGGCACACCATCGACTCAGCTTGGCGGGCGCGCCGAGCCAGCGTCAAGCGCGGTCGCGGCGGCCTCTGCGCCTTGCCCGCTGCGCCCCGATCGTCGACCATGCGCGCAGCGTGCCCGCCGCGCTCTGCACCCCGACCCCAGGAGACCCATGGCGCTCGCCGATCAGATCCCCACCCAGTCCGGCTTCGGCCCCCGCAGCGAACCCGACGACGTGCTCGCCGGCGTCGACCTCGCCGGCAAGACCGCCATCATCACCGGCGGCTACAGCGGCATCGGCCTCGAGACGACCCGGGCCCTCGCCGCCCGCGGGGTGAAGGTGGTGGTGCCGGTGCGCACCCCCGAGAAGGCCCGCAAAGCGCTCGCCGACCTCGACGGCGACATCAGCACCGCCGCCCTCGACCTCGCCGACCTGGCCTCGGTGCGCCGCTTCGGCGCCGAGATGCTCGACGGCCTCGACCGGCTCGACCTGCTCATCAACAACGCTGGCATCATGGCCTGCCCGCTCGCCCGGGTCGGCCCGGGCTGGGAGTCGCAGTTCGGCATCAACCACATGGGTCACTTCGCGCTGACCCATACGCTGATGCCATTGCTGCAGAAGGCTGACGGCGCGCGGGTCATCGCCGTCTCGTCGGCGGCCCATCGCATCAGCGGCATCCTGTGGGATGACATCCAGTATGCGAAGAGCGAATACAACAAGTGGCAGGCCTACGGGCAGGCCAAGACCGCCAACGCCCTCTTCGCCAACGGGCTCTCCCGGCGCCTGAAGGCGAGCGGCGGCCTGGCCTTCTCGCTGCACCCCGGCGCGATCTTCACCCCGCTGCAGCGCCACCTGCCCCAGGAAGAGATGGTGGCCTTGGGCTGGATCAACGCCGATGGCACGCCGTCGGAGATGGCCCAGAAGGGCTTCAAGTCGCCGACCCAGGGGGCCTCGACGACCCTGTGGGCGGCCACCGCGCCGGCGCTCGAAGGCAAGGCGGGCGTCTACTGCGCCGACTGCGACATCGCCCCGCCCGCCGAGTCGAGCGAAGGCTGGAGCGGCGTGCAGCCCCACGCCGCCGACGACGGGGCCGCCGAGAAGCTGTGGACCATCAGCGAGGGCTTGCTGGCCGAGGCCTGAGCCCGGCGGCCGCCTCGAAGCGTCTGGCAGCGTTTCGAAGACGACCCGGTGCGCGGCGCGGCCGACTGCGGCAAGATGGAGACCGTCCGGCGCGCCGCATGCCGTGGGGGCCGGCGACGCGTGACGCCGCAGTCCACGGGGGCGCCCCGCCAGGAGACCCATGAACACCGGACGCTGGTGGATGGCCGTCGCGCTCATCTGCCTGACCGTCATCGGCGTCACGTGGTGGCAGGCCGTGCACCGCTACGCGCCCGCCGAGGGCCAGCTCGCCGACGCCGCCGCCGTGCGCGACTTCCTCGACACCGCCCCGGCCAAGTCGCCGGCCGACCAGCCGCGTATCGAGGTGCCCACCGGCGTCTTCGTGCAGTCGCTGCGGTTCGAGAACGCCAGCGATGTGCACGTCACCGGCTACATCTGGCAGACCTACGATACGGTCGAGCACGCCGCGCTTCTCGACGCGATGGGGCGCTTCCGAGACCAGCCCGGCGTCGTGCTGCCCGAGCAGGTCGCCGGCGGCGACAGCCCGCTGACCGAGGCCTATCGCCGCAAGACCGGCACCCGGCTGACCATCGGCTGGGCGGTCGACGTCGTCGTGCGCCAGCCGTTCGACTACGCCCGCTACCCGCTCGACCGGCAGCACGTCTGGCTGCGCATGTGGCACCGCGCCTTCGATCGCGACGTCGTGCTGGTGCCCGACCTGCGGGCCTACGACCAGACCGAGCCGGCCCGCAGCTTCGGCCTCGACGCCGAGCTCGTGCCTGGCGGCTGGCGCGTCAAAGAGACCTACTTTCGCTATGTGAAGCACGATTACGACACCGACTTCGGCATACCCGACTATGTGGGCCAGCGGGGCTTCCCCGAGCTCTACTTCGAAGTCGTGATGGGGCGGCAGTTCATCAACGCCTTCATCATCCACCTCGTGCCGCTGTTCGTGGTCATCGTGCTGCTCTTCTCGGTGATCATGACGGTGACCGCCGACGAAGAGCAGGCCGGCATCTTCGGCTTCAGCACCTCGGGGGCGTTGGGCACCAGCGCGGCGCTGTTCTTCGTCGTGGTGGTGGCCCATGTGCAGCTGCGCGAGAGCCTCGCCAGCCCGGTCGTGGTCTACCTGGAGTGGTTCTATCTGATCACCTACGTGGCCATTCTGCTCGTCTCGATCGACATCTATCTGTTCACCGCGGGGCGCGGGCGCGGCGCGATGCTGCCGTTCTTCCGCAACGACAACCTGCTCGGCAAGTTGACCTTCCTGCCGGCGGTCATGATCAGCCTGGCCGTCGTGACGGTGTGGTTCTTCTGAGCCGACCCCGGCGGGGCGCGTAGTGCTCGCGGCTCACCCCGGCAGGGCCGCGTCGGCGGCGATGCGCTGCGCTTCGCGCAAGCCGCTGACCAGCGCGCCGTGCACCGTCGCGTAATGCCCGCGGGCCGTGGCCTCGCCGGCGAAGCGCAGCCGGGCGCCCACCGGCTCGGCGAGCGCGTCCATGTCATCGGGCGACGCGCCCACCGGGATGAAGCTGAAGGCGCCCCGGGCGTACGGGTCGGCCTTCCACCGGCTGATGACCACCGCGGTCGGCGCCGGCGCCTCGACGCCGTACGCCGCCGACAGCGACGCCCGCGCGCCCTCGACGATCGCCGCGTCGGACCAGCCCTCGTCCTGCACCCGATCGGCGAAGCGGCCGGCGTAGAGGCACACCAGGGTGGGCGCGCCCGCCGCCGCCGAGATGTCGGTCCAATAGGGGAAAGCCCGCTCCGCGCCCAGCCCGGCGAGGTACTGCGCGCCCGTCGCCTCGGCGTCCCAGAAGCGCTCGGCGAAGGTCAGAACCACCTTCTCGTAGGTGCCCACGCCCAGGCGATCGATGGCGCTCTGCTTGAAAGCCGGCAGCGGTGGGTCGAAGGCGACGCTGCCGGCGGCGAGCACGCCGAGCGGCAGCGTCACGATGACATGGGTCCCTTCGATGACACCGTCGGCGGTCTCGACGGCGACGCCTGCCTCACCGTATTCGACGCGCCGCACCGGCTGCCCGAGGCGGATGTCGAGCCCCCGGGCCAGCAGATCGACCACGCCGGCGAAGCCACCGTGCGGCAGCATGTCGACCTCGCCGCGCGTGGGATCGGCGTCGCGCCAGGCCCAATACAGCGACTGCCGATCGGGCGCCGCGCCCGCGTCGGCCAGCGCCATCTCGATCGCGAACGCCGCCCGGAACCGCGCCGTGCCCTCCAGCCCGAGCTCGTCGAGCCAGGCATCCATGGCGTCACCCAGCGACGCCGCGCGGTCGTCGGTCAGGCCCAGCGCCTCGATGGCATCCCAGAGCCCCTCGGCGTGGGCGCCGGCCGCCTCGATCTCGGCGTCGTCGAGCCACGCCGCGCTGCGGGCGTCGTAGGCGGTCCACACTTCGTAGACATGGGGTGTGCGGGTCAGCCCGGCGGCGTCGGCCAGCGCCGAGGCCGGGTTCTGCGTCGGGCCGTGGATCCACGCCGCGCCGACGTCGATCGTGGCGTCACCGGCGGTCGTGGTCCAGGTCCGCCCGCCGATACGATCGCGGGCTTCGACGACCACCACCGCGCGCCCGGCGTCGTGCAGCGCCCGGGCGGCGGCCAGCCCGGCCAGCCCGGCGCCGATGACCACCACCCGCGTATCGCCCGGCGCCGGATCGGGGGTCGAGGCCGCGCCGCCGCACGCCAGCAGCGGCCCGCCTGCGGCCAGCGCGCCGGCGCGCAACAGGGCGCGCGCGAAGTCCCGTCGAGAGATATCGGTCATTGGCTCCCCCTGTGTCACGGCGCGCCGCGCATGGCGCAGTGTGCCGCAAGAGGCCGAGAGAGATCATCGGCGCAGTGCTCGGGTGCCTTGAGAGTTTGTGGGAAAGCTCTCGAGGGAGGTGCGCGCAGCGCCGTGCGTTGGGGTCGGGGGGCCGGCGTGCGGGGCAGGGGGCGGCGTGCGTTCGGGGGTGGGGGCCGGGCGGACGGCGGCGACAGGCGCCGGCCGTCAGCCGTCGCCGCGCGGCACCAGCGGCGGCAGGTTGATGTTGGCGTTGGGGCGCAGCGGCGCGTTGGCCGGCGCGCCGTCGGCCATGGCGTCCGGGTCCATGTCGGCGCCGCCGATGCCATCCGCGTTCGCGCCCGCGTCCATGTCATCTGCGCCCATGCCGGCGCCGTCGGCGGCGCCACCATCGAGCCCGGCGCCCGCGTCGGCAGCGGGCGCGTCGGCAGCGGGCGCGTCGGCGCCGCCCATCTCATCGGCCATCGCCGCGTCGAGCGGCCCATCCAGCTCGTCGTCCAGCCCGCCGTCGATGAAGAGGTCGTCGTCGTCGCGGCTGGGATCATCACCCGACTGCTGCCCCGTGCGCCGGGCCTTGAGGATGGCGCGGATGCGCGCCTGCTGGTCGGCGACGGGCAGCAGCAGCGCCTGCATGCGGCTCGGCTGGCTGGCGTAGGCCCCGATGATGTAGGCCACGAGCACCGCCGTCTTCTCGTGCATCACGCTGGCGCGGGCCCGCACGTCGGCGCCGCTGATGTGGCGGCGGGCGGACAGCGCCTCTTCGTAGGGCACCACGCTGGCCTCGACCGCGCGCAGCTTCTGCTCGATCTCGAGCGGGCCGATCAGATCGGCCGACGGCCCGCGCAGGTCGGCGATGAGCGCCCGGGTGCGGTGCAGCTGCTCTTCGTAGCGCTGGCTGATGATATCGCCCGGACCCACCGGGCAGTGCCGCTGAACGAGCTGGGCCACCCGGGTGCGCAGGCTGTGGCGGGTGCGGCGCATCCACTCGTTCGTATCGCGGATGCCCTTGAGCAGCCGGCGCATGTCGGCGTCGGCGACCTTGTCGAACTCATCCTCGCCGTCGTCGCTGCGGGCCTCGCTCTGGGTGCGGCGGCGGGTGGCGAGGTCGTTGACCTCGAAGCAGGTGACCAGACCGTCTTCGACGAGGCCGGCCAGGAAGTCGTCGCCGTAGTCGTCGGCGAGGGGGCCTATCTGACGCAGAACGTGCTCGGTGCGCGCCGTGTTCATCTGCACCAGACGCACGTATTCGGTGATCGGCAGGATCGACATGAAGACCTCATTTTCTTTGCTGTTCGTGTTCGCCCCGAAGGGCCCGTGACAGTGAAGTTACCCGGCGCGACGAAAAATGCAAGCACAAAAATGGGCGAACGGTCACCTCTGGGTGGGGGCGCTGCGCTGCAGCCGGCGCTGTGGCTGGCTCTCGGCGTATGCGACCGATCCGTCATCGGGCTGGCCTCGGCGCTTCGAAGCGGTCGTGCGTCGATCGGCGGCGACCTTCGAAGCCACCGCTGGGGGCGCGGGTCGATCGGCGGCGACCTTCGAAGCCATCGCTGGGGGCGCGGGTCGATCGGCGGCGACCTTCGAAGCCACCGCTGGGGGCGACCGACGGTCGCCGGTCGACTGGCGGACCCTGCGCGCGCAGCGCGCGCCCCTCGCCGGGCGGCTTCGAGACCCCGCGCAGTCGAAGGGCTGTCACTGGCTATGGATATGAGAGCCTGCGCCGGTTCGAAGAGTGGCCCGGCGGCGGCCTTCGAACGCTCTCGATCTCGAACGGCTATCACTGGCTGTAGATGCGAAAGCCTGCGCTGGTTCGAAAAGCGACCCGGCGAGCGGCCTTCGAACCCCCTCGAATTCGACCGGCTGTCACTGGCTGTGGATATAAAAGCCTGCGCTGGTTCGAAATGTGCTCTGGCGGGTGGCTTTCGAACCCCCTCGAGTTCGACCGGCTGTCACTGGCTATGGATATGAAAGCCTGCGCTGGTTCGAAGAGTGGTCCGGCAGGCGGCTTTCGATCCCCCTCGATTTGGAGCGGCTATCACTGGCTGTAGATATGAAAGCCTGTGCTGGTTCGAGAGGTGCCCCGGTGAGCGACCCGCCGACCCCGCCTCCGCGGCGCCCGTGCGCCGGGCGGCGGCTTCGAGAGCCGATCGGCGCGGCGCGCGTCCGATGGGCTGCGACCCTCGAGGTCGATCGCCGGGCCGTCAGCCCGCGGCGAGCGCCGCGTAGGCCGTGCGGCCCAGCAGGTAGAAGACGATGAGATACGACGGGCCGGTCGCCGCGAAGACCCGCTTGGACTGCGTGCGTTGCAGGCTGCGGCCGAGCAGCAGCGGGTAGAGGGCGCGCAGCAGCACGTATGCCGCGCCGAGCCAGGTGGAGACCGCGGGCGAGACGAAGAGCGCGTGCAGCCAGAGCGCGGCGAGGAAAGGCACCATCTGCTCGTGGGTATTGCCGACGGCGCGGTCGACGGCGAGCATGCGCGCGTCCTGGCCGAAGTAGCGGTCGAAGACTTCGCCCCGGGCGGCGTACTCGGCGAGCAGGCCGTACTTGGTGCCGCGCTGCAGGCCGAGCAGCAGGTAATACCAGAGGCCGAAGTAGGCGACCGTCACGGCGATCGGGCCGCGGTAGGCGGCGACATCGAGGAGCGTGGGCATGGGGCGTCCGATCGAGAGGGTGGGCGGGCCGCTGCGCGCGTCGCGCGGCGGTGAGCCTACCCCATCCGGGCCGGCGGCGCAGGAGGACTCGGCGGGTCGGTCGATGGCGCGGGTTGTCGTTCGGGGCGGGCGCGTGGGTGATGCCCGCGGTGGAGGCGGTGGGCGTATGTAGCGCTGAGGGTGAGCGCGGCGGGCGCGGGGGTGATGGTTTGGGTGGTGGCGGCGGGCGCGTGGGCAGCGCTGAGGGTGGGCACGGCGGGCGCGGGGGTGATGGTTTGGGTGGTCGCGGCGGGCGCGTGGGCAGCGCTGAGGGTGGGCACGGCGGGCGCGGGGGTGATGGTTTGGGTGGTCGCGACGGGCGCGGGGGTGATGGTTTGGGTGGTGGCGGCGGGCGCGTGGGCAGCGCTGAGGGTGGGC
>JAUHXC010000084.1 GCA_030427205.1 bacterium
ACTCGCTGGGTGCGGTTGATGCGTTCGAGAAACTCGAGCTGCGCGGCGTCGTCCCGATCCTTCAGCCGGAAGACGGTGACCGTCAGATCGGGCGCCCAAGGCACATCGAGCCGGCTGTCGGCGGCCAGAGTCGCGTGGGCCCGCCGGGCCAGATGCAGCTTCTCATCGAGTTGGGACCGGAAGGCGTCGACGCCGTGCAGATGCAGGGGCAGCCAGAGGCGAAGTCCACGGAACTCGCGGGTGAGCTCGGGCGAGAGCGCGTCGAAGTCGGGCAGCTCGGTCTCGCCGTCGAGGTCCTGCATGTAGTCGGCCCGCTCGGCGTAGGTCTCGCGCAGCGCGTCTCGGGAGCGCACGACGATGGCGCCCGTCCCGAAGGGCAGGAAGAGGGTCTTGTGCGGGTCGAGCGTGATCGAGTCGGCTTGCTCGATGCCTTCGAGGCGCTCTGCACCCCGCTTGGTGAGCCGGAAGAGCCCGCCATAGGCGCCGTCGACATGGAACCAGACGCCGAAGTCGCGGGCGACGTCCGCGACCTCGGTCAGCGGGTCGACGGTGCCGGTGTTGGTCGTGCCGGCCGCCGCGAAGACGCACACCGGCCGCAGCCCCGCCGCGCGATCGGCCCGCAGCCGCTCGACGAGGTGGCCGACGTCCATTCGCAGGTCGGGTGTCGAGCGTACGACCCGCACGTGCGCGCGGGCGAGGCCCGCAGTGCGCGCGGCCTTGGCGATGCTCCCGTGTGCGTGCTCGCCCACGTAGACCGTCGCCTGGTCGACGGCTCCGTCGGCGTACAGGGTGCGGGCCACCGTCAACGCGATCAGGTTCGCCATCGAGCCGCCCGTCGTGAGCAGCGCCTGCGCGTCGGCCGGATAGTCGAAGACATCACACAGCCAACGCAGGACGCTCTGCTCGAGCGCCACCAGCGCAGGGGCGGTGGCCACCTTACCGGTGAAGCGATTGAGCCCGGCTGCGAGGAAACCGGCGAGCGCGGACGTGAAGATGCCGCCCCCCGGGATGTAGGCCAGATAACCGGGCCCCGCCGTCTGATAGCTCTGCTCGGCGGCGCGCCCGATCAGGTCAAGCAGCGGGCCGATCTCGCCGGGCCCTTCGGGCGGTGCGCGAAGCGCGTCGGCGAGCAGCGCAGGGCCGGGTGAGTTGAGCGACGCCGGGCTCTGGTCCAAACCTCCGATCGCGTCAATCAGGAACGCCGATACGCGCTCGGTGAGGGCGCGCATCTCGTCCGCACCGGGCTCCAGGGAAGACTTGCCGTCGAACATGGGATCCTCAGTCCGGGTCCGTGGGGGATCGGGTCACCGCGATCAGCCGGGCCATCGTGCCGTCGTGGTGCTCACGCCGCGCGTCGTCGAGGGGGGTCGCGCCCCAAACATCGCGCACGTCGATGGGGTGGCCGTGGGCCAGGAGATAGTCCAGCGCCCGCTCGGCGCCCTCGCTGGCGGCCAGATGCAGCGCGGTGCGTCCATCGTAGTCCGCGGCATGTAGCGGCACGCCGCGGGCGACGAGCCGTCGGAGGCCATCGAGGTCATCGGCCGCCGCCGCCCAAAGCAGCTCGGCCACCGCCAGATCATCGCCGAAGTCGAGCGCTTGTTGCGGCTGCAGCTCGCGCTCGGCAGAGCCTACGCGAGGGTCGCGTCGTACAGCGTGAGCCTTCAGCAGCGCGACCACCGCCGCATGCCCGCCGCTCTCGGCTTCGTCCAGCGGGCCTCGACCCCAGCGATCGATCGGATCGGCGTCGACGCCAGCGTCGAGCAGCAGGCGGATGACTGGCATGTGTCCGGTGGCCGCTGCGAGGTGTAGGGGCGTTCGGCGATCGTAGTCACCGCGGCCCAGGTCGACCTGCTGGTTGAGCAGCCCGTCGAGCGTCTGGACGTCTCCACAGCCAGCGGCCCACAGCGCGCGGGCGGTCTGCGCGGCGCGCCACGCCGAGAGAGACAGCCGGGGATCGGGGCGGTCGGCGCTCACGGCAGGCGGGTCGAAGGCGTGCAGCCGGTAGCGGGCGGCGAGCAGCTCGGCGACGCGCACCCCGCGCACGCTGTTGCCGTGAGCGTTGAGCCGTGGCGACCAGACGCAGACCCCCATCAAGCCGGGCACCACGAGGAAGATCCCGCCGCCGACCCCGCTCTTGGCCGGAAGGCCGATGCGCAGGCAGAACTCGCCGCTGCCATCGTACATGCCGCTCATCTGCATCATCGACAAGCAGTCGCGCACCGTGCGTCGGCGCAGCGCGCGGGACCGGGTCAGTGGACAAATGCCGCCATTGGCCAGCGTCGCCGCAGCGGTCGCAACCTCGGTGACGGTGAGGGCCAACGCGCAGGTCCCGAAGTAGAGCCCGAGGGCGTCCCCGACGCTCTCGGGTGTCGCCGACGGGCCGCCGGGCATCGCGCCCGCCTCGGCCAGCGCGCGGGCCAACAGCCGGTTGCGATGCCCTGCGCGCCCCTCGGCCTCACGCATGCGCGTGTCCAGTCGGGGCGCGTCGCCGCCGGTGAGCAGTGCCCACAGGCGCCGGACACGGTCCAGCCGCTCGTCGACGGTCTCGCCCGGCCGGATGAGCGCAGCGGTGACGATCGCCCCGGCGTTGACCATCGGGTTGTAGGGTCGGTCGGTCCCGTCCTCCATCAGAGCGGCGGCGTCATAGCGCCGCCCCGACGGCTCCATGCCGACCCAGCGATGCACCGCGTCGCGCTGCAGACCCACGTGGGCCTGCTCTTCGAGGGCGAAGCAATAGTTGAAGGGTTTGCAGATCGACTGAATCGAGAAGTCGACCCCGGCGTCGCCCAGGCGCAGGATCTGCCCATCGACCGTGACGGCCGCGAGGCCGAAGCGCTCGGGGTTCACCTCGGCGAGTGGCGCCACGTAGCGCGCCTGCCGCCCGCCGCGCGCAGCCGCGGCTTCGGCGAAGATGCGCGCCATTTCCTCCGCGAACGAGGCGAAGTCGGGGACCGCCAGGTCACCGCGCACGACCCGCTCGAAGATCAGGCTGTCAGCGCCGAGCACAGCCAGAAAGGCGGTGAAGTCCAGCCGGGCGCCTTGCCGCTCGGCCAATCGCCCGAAGAGTCCGGCCAGCCGGCGATCGTCGGTCTCGAAGCCAGCGCGGGCCAGGACCTCCACCAGAGTGACCGCCTCGATCCACCCATCGCCGTCGTCATCGATGGCGTGGAAGAGCCGCCAGATCCGGCTGGCGCCTCGGCTCGACTGGAGTTCGTGCATCGCCATCACCGCGTGTAATCGCCCTCGGCCTCGGGCTGGTAGGTGACGCCGACGACGCGGACCCGGCGGGTGCCACCGGGGGTGGGCCAGTCGATCTCCTGGCCGGTGCGCAGCCCGATCAGCGCCGCGCCGATCGGCGCGAGCACCGAGACCCGCCCCAGGCCCGCGTCGGCATCCTTGGGGTAGACGAGCTGCACGGTCCGTCGCTGACCGGAGGCCAGATCTTCGTAGATCACGTCGCTGTTCATCGTGACGACGTCGGCGGGTACATCCTGCGGCGCCACGATCTCGGCGCGTTCCAGCTCCTCTTCGAGCCGCTCGAGGGTCGGCGAGTCGCCGAGCTCGATCAGGCGCTGCAAACGGATCTGATCCAAGTGGGTGATGACGATGTTCGGCGTGGTCGACACGCGTGCCTCCTCATGGCTTGCGGGGATGGGCTGCCCGCCCGAGTGGTTGTGTCTGCCCGCTCCGTTCGTGGACGGAGCGGGCGACGGCTAAACGGCGACCATATCACAACGGGCAGCGGAGACCAGCCTCGGTGGTGCAAGATCAGCGGGCGACAGATCTTGCCGAGGACGCGGTCGTCGCGATTGAATGGCGCACCGCGGTATGACCCGTCCGGGCGCACACCCAGCCGACGAAGGAGACGCGCGGTGGACCCCTTCGACCCCTTCACCCCCGCCTTCTGGATCACCGTCGGCTCGGCGATCCTGTGCGGAGCCATCATCGGCTGCGAGCGGCAGCTCCGGGGCAAGCCAGCCGGTATCCGTACGAGCATCCTGGTGTGCCTCAGCTCGGCCGTGTTCATTCATCTCGGCGCCAGCAACGTCGGCATCGGCGATCCGACCCGGGTCCTCGGCCAGCTCGTGACCGGCGTCGGCTTCCTCGGCGCGGGGGTCATGTTCTCCAAGGACGGCAGCGTCATCGGCGTGACCACCGCGGCGGTGATCTGGACCCTCGCTGCCATCGGGGCGGTCGTCGGGCTCGGCTACTCCGCCGGCGCGATCGCGCTGGCGATCCTCACCGTGGCGCTACTGGTCGGCATCGAGTTGCTCGAATCGGGCCTGCGCTGGCTCTCGCGCGGCGTGCACGCCCGGCGCAATACGTTCGACACCTCCGAGGACTGAGAGTCGGCCAGACCGGCCGCTACGCGCCGAGCAGGCGTACGAGCTGCTCCCGCTTCGGCGAGTCGGCCGCCGGCATGATGTCGGCGAGGGTATAGCCGTCGAGCACCGCCATGAACGCGCGCCGCGCCTCGGCGAAGGGCTTGATCAGCCCGCACGCGGGCGCGATCGGGCAGGTATTGCGCCGCCGATCGAAGCACTCGAAGAGGTCGAAGTCGGGCTCGATGGCGCGGGTGATCTCGCCAAGGCCGATGAGCTCGGGATCGCGCGCCAGCATCAGCCCGCCCCCACGACCGCGGCGAGCGTCGATCCAGCCGAGGTGGGCCAGCTGGTTGACCACCTTGCCCAGGTGGTCCTTCGAAACGTCGAAGGACCGGGCGATCTCTTCGGTGGAGACCCGCCGCTCGGGGTGGGTCGCCGCGTAGAGCAGCACGCGCAGCGCGTAGTCGGTGGCTTTGGTCAGGCGCATCTCACCTCGGCGGATCGGTCGGCGCGACTATCGATTCAGCACGTCGTCGCGCATCGACTCTGCGGCATCGGCCACGCCCTTCACAAGGTGGGCCGGCACGCCCAGCTCGGTGAGCGTCGCGCCGAGGTGCTCGACGACGTGGTCGAAGTGCGAGTCGTCGAGGCCCTGTTTCTGGACCAGTTTGCGATGCGCCGCGCGCATCGAGCGGCCGGTGTAGTTGTTCGGGCCGCCGGTGATCATAGTCAGAAATCGCTTCTGCTTCTTGAGCTGCTTCTCCATGTCGATCTGATCGAAGAAGCGCGCGATGTGCTCATCGGCCAGCACCTTCTCGTAGAAGAGCTTCACCGCGGCGTCCATCGCCGGCTCACCGCCGAGCTGTTCGTAGACCGTCTTCCCTGCCTCGTCGCTCACATGCACCTCACAAGCCGGGCGGCCCAGGCCACCGTCAAACAAATGTGTGCAGAAGATGCAGGTTATGTGCGAGCGCCGTCAACCATAAAAGGCGCAAATAGAGAACCGCTTATCATCTCGGCGCTGGGCACGTACATCGTTCTGCCTGTTTCGGTCGGGATGGACGGTCGACCCGCATTATCTGCACCCAAGACTCTTCTTTGGTTGACGCCCCTCCATGAAAGGCGCATCTTGCGCGCAGGTTATTCCGCCACTACCGCCCCGGGCGTCGGCCCGAGGTCATCCCGGAGGAGCCCCATGCGCTATCGCCGATTGTGGATCGCGCTCGCCGCGGTCGTCGCCGGCTCGTTCGCCGTGCTGATCTACTATGGCGCCGAGATCTATCGGCAGGCCCCACCCGTTCCCGATCGGGTCATCGCTGCCGGCGAGGTCGTGTTGACCGGCGACGACATCCGCGAAGGCCAGAGCGTCTGGCAGTCGACCGGCGGGCAGCAGCTGGGCTCGGTCTGGGGGCACGGGGCCTACGTCGCGCCGGATTGGAGCGCCGACTGGCTGCACCGCGAGGCGCTCTTCCTGCTCGACCGCTGGGCTCTGGCCGATCACGGGCAGCGCTTCGATGGGCTCGATCCCGGTCAGCAAGCGGCGCTGACCGAGCGGCTGCGTGGCGAGATGCGGCCGAACACCTACGACCCGGCGACAGGCGCGCTCACCATCAGCGCCGATCGTGCCGCCGCGTATGTCGCGCTGTCGGGCTACTACGCCGCGCTTTTCGGCGACGCGCAGGCGTTCCCCGAGGCGGTGCGCCCCTACGCCGACGGCGGCATGACCCCGCCCGAGCTACGCGACGCCTATGCCCTCGCGACGAATACCCTCGATGACCCCCACCGCAAGCGCATGCTGGCGGCGTTCTTCTGGTGGGCGACCTGGGCCACGGCCACCGAGCGGCCGATCGATCCGGTGGACGCGGCGGGCGCGGCAGGCGAGGCGCCGCCGTCCGCGGCGATCACCTACACCAACAACTGGCCGCCCGAAGACCTCATTGGCAACCGCCCGAGCGGCGAGATCGTCGTCTGGTCGGTGCTCAGCTTCGTGCTGCTGCTGGCGGGCATCGGCGCGCTGGCGTGGTACTACGCGGTCCTCAAGCACCGCGAGGGGCATGAGCCGCCGCATGCTTTCCCCGAGAGCGATCCGCTGCTCTCCGAGCAGGCGACCCCGTCGATGCGCGCCACCCGCAAGTTCTTCTGGGTGGTGGTGGCATTGATCGTCGTACAAGTCGGGCTGGGCGCGGTGACGGCGCACTATGGCGTCGAGGGCGAGCAGTTCTATGGCATCCCGCTGGCCGAGTGGCTGCCCTACAGCGTCACCCGCACGTGGCACACCCAGCTCGGCATCTTCTGGATCGCCGCCGCGTGGCTGGCCACCGGGCTCTACATCGCGCCCGCCGTCTCGGGGCACGAGCCGCGCTTTCAGCGGGCGGGGGTGAACTTCCTCTTCGTGGCGCTGCTGGCCATCGTCGTCGGCTCGTGCTTCGGCACCTGGTACGGCACCCGCCAGAAGATGGGCTACGACATGAACTTCTGGTTCGGCCACCAGGGGCTCGAGTACGTCGACCTCGGCCGCTTCTGGCAGATCTTCCTCTTCGTCGGCCTCTTCTTGTGGTTGGTGCTCATGCTGCGCGCCATCTGGCCCGCCTTCCGCAAGAAGGGCGAGAACGGCCACCTGCTGGCGCTCTTCTTGATGGCATCCGGCGCGATCTGGCTCTTCTGGGGCGCGGGGCTGATGTGGGGCCGCGAGACCAACCTGGCCATCGTCGAATACTGGCGCTGGTGGGTGGTGCACCTGTGGGTCGAGGGCTTCTTCGAGGTCTTCGCCACCGTCGTCATCGCCTTCCTCTTCACCCGCATGGGCCTGCTCAAGACCCACATGGCGACCGCCGCGGTGCTCTTCGCGACGTCGATCTTCCTCTCGGGCGGCATCATCGGCACCTTCCACCACCTCTACTTCACCGGGACGCCGACCGCCGTCCTGGCGCTGGGCGCGGTGTTCAGCGCGCTGGAGGTCGTGCCGCTGACGCTGATCGGCTTCGAGGCGTACGAGAACCTGAGCCTGAGTCGGGCGAAGCCATGGGTGAAGACCTACAAGTGGCCGATCTTTTTCTTCGTGGCGGTCTCGGTGTGGAACCTCATCGGCGCCGGCCTCTTCGGCTTCCTCATCAACCCCCCGATCGCGCTGTATTACATGCAGGGGCTCAATACGACGCCGGTGCACGGGCACACCGCCTTGTTCGGGGTCTACGGCATGCTCGGCATCGGGCTGACGCTCTTCTGCCTCAAGGGCCTGTCACGACGCACGGTCTGGAAGACCCGCTGGCTGCGCTGGGCCTTCTGGCTGATGAACATCGGGCTGGCGCTGATGGTGCTCATCTCGGTGCTGCCGGTGGGCATCCTGCAGACCTGGGCCAGCGTCGAGCACGGCATGTGGTATGCCCGCTCGGCCGAGTTCATGCAGACCGACACCATGGAGACGCTGCGCTGGCTGCGGGTGATCGGCGATACGATCTTCGCGCTGGGCGTCGTCGCGCTCGGCTGGTTCGTGCTCGGCCTCAAGGGCGGGTGGTCGGTCGAGGCACCGCCCGGCGATACGCCCGCGACGACCTGAGTCGGCGTGCGGGATCCGGTCCGAGTCATGCACGCCGCGAGCGCGCGATTGCCGCCCGGCGCGTTCGCGTTCGTGATGGCCACCGGCATCGTGGCGCTCGCCGCCGATGGCATCGGCGCACATCGCCTCGGCCAGGGGCTCGGGTGGGTCACGCTGCTCGGCCTCGGCGCACTCGGCGTCGGCCTGCTGCACCGGCTCGTCTGCCATCGACGACGGGCCTGGGCCGACCTGTCCGATCATGGCGTGGCGGCGGGCTACTTCACGCTGCCGGCGGGGATCTGTGTCGCCGGCGCGGTCTGCGCAGCGGGCGGCGCGTCGGCCTGGGCCGGGCGCTTGCTCGCCCTCGGCGTGCTCGCCTGGCTCGGCATCACCTACGCCTTCTGGGCGGCGATGATCGTGCGCCGAGGCAAGCCGCCGCTGGCCCGCGCCATCAACGGCACCTGGCTCGTGGCCGTCGTGGCCACCCAGTCGGTCGCCATCCTCGCCGCGCTCGTCGCGCCAGGGCACCCCTTCGCCGGGGCGCTGGCCTTCGCTGGGGTTTGCGTGCACCTGCTCGGTGTCGCGCTCTATGCCTTCATCGCGCCGGTCTTGATGTATCGGCTGGTCTTCCGCGACGTCACCGGTCCCGAGCTGGTGCCCGACCACTGGATCAACATGGGCGCCGCGGCGATCTCCGCGCTGGCTGGTGCCACGCTGTGCGGCCTCGACGGCTTGCTGCCCGCCGACATCCGGCCGGCGCTGCTGGGCGGCACGCTGCTGTTCTGGGCGGTCGCGACGTGGTGGCTGCCGCTGCTGCTGGTGCTGGGCGTCTGGCGCCATGGCATCCGGCGGCACCCGCTGCGTTACGAGGCGCGCTACTGGAGCCTGGTCTTCCCGCTGGGTATGTACAGCGTGGCCAGCGCGCGGGTCTCGACGGTCTTCGAGCAGCCGTCGCTCGCGCGCCTCGCCATGCTCGTCGCGCCGGTCGCCATCGCGGCCTGGGCGCTCACCTTCATCGGCCTGCTGCGCGCGGGCCTTCGCCTCCTCCGAGGGGTCTCATGAAGCGCGACCACCGCCTGCGCGGTCTGTCATCCGAACACCACCACGCGCTGGTCCTCGCCCGCTGGGTGAGCCGCCGCGCCCTTGAGTGGAGCGCAGGGGCTGGCGAGGCTCTCGGCAAGCGATTCGCTGCCGAGTTGGCGCCGCATTTCGCTGTCGAGGAAGACATCCTGCTGCCAGCGCTGCTCGCGGCGGGCGCGGGAGAGCTGGTCGATCGCACCCTCGCCGACCACGCGGCTCTGCGCGGGCAGTGCCAGCGCGCCGCCGACGGGGATGGGGAGTCGGCGGCCGCATTCGCCTCTCGCTTGACCGCTCACGTGCGCTTCGAGGAGCGCGAGTTGTTCCCTGCTTGCGAGCGGCTGCTGCCCGCCGAGGTGCTCGAACGCGTCGGCGAGCGCGCGCCGCCGCCCGGCGGCCGCAGCTCGCCCCGCCCGGAGGCGCCCCATGAGTGAAGTGCAGCATCGCAAGCATCGTGGCGCTGGTCGCATGGGCCGTCTGGTCACCGTGGCGTTCGTCGGTGTCATCGGCGTGATCGGGTGCGACGACGGCGGCGGCGACATCGAGCCGGCGGCCGTTCCGCGGGCGGCCGAGGCGGCGGCGATCCTCGACTTTCTCGACGACCGGGTCTATGCCGGCGACGGCTGGCGGGCCGAGACGCCCGAGCCGCGGCCCCGGGACACGGCGGTGTCGCCCCACGCGCGGGTGCAGGTCTTCCAGAACGAGATCCTGATCCACGGCCGGGACCAAACGCCCTATCCGCCCGACAGTATGGCGGTGAAGGTCATGTACGACGGTGACGAGGTCGTGGGTCACGCCGTGCTGTGGCAGGTGCCCGACGCACCGTCGTTGACCTGGTTCTGCTATGGCCCGACGAACCGCTGCGGCCTGGCCGAGCAATCGCACCCACGAGACGCGCCGGTCTTCGGAGACGGCACGGCGGTGGTCTGCGGGCAGTGCCATGGCGGTATGGTGTTCACCGAGATCACGCCTTGATGTTGCCGAACGTCGATCAACTGGTCGAGTGGGCGGATAGCCTCCAAAGTCCACGGTCCGAAGACGAGGTGTCGCCACACTGGCTTGACGCAGAGCACTTGGGCGAGGTCGTCGATGAGTGAAGTGCTTCAGATCACCGACCCCAAGATGCCGAGCGCGACCTCCGCGCTCTGGCGCGCCGCCCTTGCCTTCCGCCCATTCTTCCTGCTCGGCGCTATGCACGCCGCAGCCGTGGTCGCCATGTGGGTGGGCACTCTGGCTGGGTGGTGGGCTATCGGCGATATGGGCTGGCACGCCCGCGAGATGACCTACGGCTTCGTCGGCGCCATCATCGCTGGCTTCTTGTTGACGGCTGTACCCAAGTGGACAGCCTCGCGCCCGCTGGTCGGTCCGAAGCTGGCTATCCTGGTCGTGCTGTGGTGCGCGGCGCGGGTCGCCGCCCTACTCGGGCCGGGCTGGGTGACGACGGCGTTGGTCAGCGGCTTCCTGCTCGCGCTCGCCGCATGCGTCGCGATGCCTATCGCCCGCGCCCGCAAACGGCGCAACTACGGCGTGCCATTCGTCGTGCTCGCCCTCGCGGCCTGCGCGGCGGTCGAACAGCTCGCCGCGCAGGGCATCGCCCTACCGGGCCCCGGGCTGCCCCGCATGTGCGGCGCCCTGGTGGTCGTCCTGCTGATGGCCGTCGTCGGAGGCCGGGTGCTGCCGTTCTTCGCCCGTAGCCGGTTCGGCGACGCTGCCCGCATCCCGCCGTCGTGGCCGGCGCTCGAGTGGCTCTCGCTGGGCACGCTGGCTGCGGCGATCCCGGCGACCTGGCTGCTGCCGAACACCCTCGCGCTCGGGGTGATCTACCTCGCCGCCGGTCTGCTGCACGTCCTGCGCCTCGCCCGCTGGTCGTCGCGGGCGGTCTGGACCGAGCCCATGCTGGCGATCCTCTTCGCGGGCTATGCCTGGCTGGCCGCCGGGCTCGCGCTGGCCGGGCTCTCGGTGCTCTGGCCGGCGGGGGTCGCGCCCACGCTCGCGCTGCACGCGCTCACGGCCGGCGCGATGGGCAGCATGATCCTGGGCATGCTGGCGCGGGTGAGCCGGGGGCATACGGGGCGGGAGATCGTCGCCGATCCGGTGACGCGGGTCCTCTTCGTCTCCGTGACACTGAGCGCGCTGTTGCGGGTGGTCGCGCCGCTGGTGACACCGACGCCCTATCTCATCCTGCTGGCGCTGTCCGCGGTGACCTGGACGTTGGCCTTCGGCGGCTTCGCGATTCGGTATGCCGTGATCCTGACGACCCCGCGGCCCGATGGACGCGCTGGCTGAGGCAATCCGAAGCCAGACCCGCAGTGCGCGGCGCCGACGACCGATCGGCGGGCGAGGGTCGAGCTCAGGGCACGGCCGCGTCGGTGCCCGCGTCGGGTGCCTCGACCGGCTCGTCGGCGCCCGTCGGCGTCGCTGCGGTCGGGGTCACGCCCAGCACCGGCTGGCGGGGCAGCCCGTCGACCGCCGGCGCGCTCGGCGCGCGCAGCCGCAGCGCCTGGGTCTGCGCCTGCCGGCTGTAGTCGATCGACTCGGCGAGGATCCGCATCCCCTCCTGATCGGCGTGGAAGCCCATCGAGTTCTCGCTGCTGATGTAGTCCAGCCGCCACATGGCCTTGCGCTGCAGCGCGTAGACCGGCTGCAACGCCGCCTCGGAGGCGCCGGCCGCCTTGGCCTCGAGGATCGCGTCGAGCATCTCGACCATCGCCGCCGCCGCCCGCTCGGTCATCAACCGGGTCCGCTGCTGGATCGTCTCGACCCGCGCTTTCAGCTCGCTCTCGGCCACCGGATGGCACGTCTGGCAGGCGCGGTCGATATTGGCCAGCGGGCTGTCGACGTCGTGGTCGCTGAGCTTCATCGCGCCGACCCGGGTATAGGGCATGTGGCAGTCGGCGCAGCTCACCCCGCTCTGCGCGTGGATGCCCTGGCTCCACAGCTCGAACTCGGGGTGCTGCACCTTGAGCACCGGCGCGCCCGTCTCGCCGTGGGTGTAGTCGTAGAACGGCGTGCCGTCGGGGAACTGCGTGCCGTCCCATACCGCCTCGGCGTCCTCGGCGCGCAGCCCCTGGGCCCAGGGGAAGGTCAGCGTCATCTTGTTCGCGCAGTAATACTCGACATGGCACTGCCCGCAGACGAAGGAGCGCATCTCGTTGCGGCTGGCCAGCGCGTTGGGATCGTACGGCGTCTCCCGATCGCCCGCGCGCCACTGCTCGACGCTCGGCAGGTGCGGCACCGGCGCGTCGCCCGCCGCCAGCGCCGCGATGCCCTGTACGAAGCCCGGTCGGGTCACCCGGATGCGCATCGTCTTCGGGTCGTGGCAGTCGATGCAGCTCACCGGGTGCGCGCCGCCCAGCTCGCCGTCGTCGTCCGGCGTGCCGTCGGGGGCCGCCTTCACCAGCGCCAGGACCTCTTCGTAGGGCCGCTTGCTGACCGCCTCGAAGCCGGCGATCACCGCCGGCATGTCGAAGTCGTCGCGCATCGTCTCCGGATCGGTCGACCGCCCCAGCGCCTCGCGGCCGAGAGTGCGCCACATCACCGTGTTGGAGGCGTGGCAATGCAGACATGCCCCAGCCTGCTTGCGCCTGGTCACCCGCTCGGTCACCGTCTGGTCGTAGAGCATGTAGGCGTGCCCGCGGGCCTCGCGATAGTCGATGCTGAAGGCGTAGCCGGCGTACAGCCGCTTCAACCACGGCTGCGCGTCGAGCTTGCTGGCCGGCATCGCGCTCGAGCCGCCGTAGTGCGCGCCCTCGGCGGTCTTCAGGTAGGCGTCGTAGTGATGCGGCCAGTTCTGGCCCCACGGCGCCGGATCGGTGCTCAGCTCGTCGACCTCGACCACCCGCACGAAGGGCGCGCGGGCCTCCTGCTTGCGCTCGAAGATGGTCACCAGCACCGCCACCACGACCAGGGTCACCACCGCGGTGCCCAGCATCAACCCGGCGTAGATCAGCGGGCGCCGTCGATCGGATCGGCCTTCGCTCATCACATCCCTCCTCTATTCGTCGCCGTCGAGGCGCCGCCCCGACCGCGGTGCCCGACGTCGGCGTGGCAGCCGACGCACAGCAACATGTCTCCGTCTTCGTGCGCCGGGCGCATGTGATTCACCATCGCGTCGTGGCAGCCGAGGCACGCCCGCTGGGTCACCCGCCGGTTGCGCGGCTTGATGCGGATGGGCTCGGGGAAATCCCCGGTAGTGAACGCCAGCGAGTGGAAGAAGCCGTTGTCGGCCTTGGTCACCCACTTGCCGACGACATCCGGCGGCAGGTGGCATTGATTGCACACCGCGACATGCCCGTGCCCCGAGCGCTGCCACGAGTCGAAGTGATCCCGCATGACGTGGCAGTTGGCGCAGGCGGCTGGATCGTTGGACAGATAGGCCGCGCCCTCGCCGTAGCCGAACGTGAAGAAGCCCAGACCCGCGAGCGTGCCGACGCCGGCCACGAGCAGCAGCGGCAGCAGCCCGACGCCGACGAGGCGCCAGCGCCCGGCGCGCCGTGAGCCGTCCTCCGTCTCCTGATCGGTCATCTCGCCCTCCCGCCCCGCAGCGTCGCAGGGCAGGGAACCTACATCATCTGACCTGTCGTTTCACGGCCTGTCGCTGCGCCCCCATCGAATCACGGCCCACAGCCACCAGAGCGCGGTGCCCGTCCCGCCGAGGGCCGCCGCGGTCCAGGTCCAGCGGTCGGCGATAAACGCCTGGAGAACCAGCGCCGCCGACATCGCCCCCCACAACCCGTGCCCGAGCCACCACATGCGCGGTGGAGGCGGCCGGCGCATCCACAAGGGCGCGAGCGTCGCCAGGATCGGGCCCAGGATGAGGAAGTGGATCGCCCCGAGCGCGACCGGCCGGGTATTGGGCAGCAGTTCGACCGCCATGGCGAGCAGGCCCGCCGTCACCGGCAGCCACGCATAGCGCGCATGCGGCGCCAGCCGGCGGGCGAAGGCAGGCACGAGCAGGAGGCCGGCGTAGACGACGAGCCCGGCCCGCGCGGGTAGAGACGGCGCCACCCCCAGCGCCGCTGCGCCCAGGCCGCCCGAGACCAGCAGCAGCGGCCACGGCCCCGGGGAGATGCGCCGCGCGGCCAGCGTCGAGGGGATGATGACCACGAAGAGCAGCCCGGAGAGGAAGGTCGAGACGAAGCCGGCGG
>JAUHXC010000003.1 GCA_030427205.1 bacterium
TGTTCACTCGATCTACGCGTAGCGCAGCAAACCCGTGACCCGAGGAGCCGGATGCGGGAGTTCCGCACGTCCGGATCTGTGGGAGCCCCGGTCGGGTGACCGGCCGGGGCCACCCGACTGCTCGTCTACGGCCCTTCGGGCCCGGCCTACGCCCCGTCGGGTCGAGGGCTTGGCCGCCCGGCTGCGCCGGGGCGGGATCTCCGGTCGATGCTCGGGTTCGCCTGCGGCTCACCGCTGCGCTCTTCCTCCGACCCGTCCGGGCCAGCCCGGATGCCTTCGCTGCGCTCGGCGGCTCGCTCTCGCTCGCGTGCTCAGGGCTTCGCCCTTCGCGTCTCGCGCTGCGCGCTCGACCTGCTTCGGCATGAACGCCAGCAATCCCGATGTAGTCGATCAGCGCAGGCCGTTGACGGTCAGCCGGTACTCCTGCTCGCAGCTGTGGTCGTCGCCGAGGCTGCGCACCTCGACGATGTAGGTGCTGTCGTCGTCGAAGTTGAACTGCTCGCCCCAGACGATCTCTTCGTCGTTGTTGCCGAAGTCGATGCTGCTCGCCAGCTCGTTGCGCGCCCGGCACTCCTCTTCGTTGCGGTAGAGGTAGATGTCGTAGTCGTTGCCGGCGGGGATGTCTTCGAGGGTGATGGTGATCTCTTCGTTGCCGAAGCCGAGGTTGTCGACGCCGTTGAAGCAGAAGTAGTCCACGTCGCCGAAGTAGTCGATGGTGCCCCGCAGGAAGACGTTGGGGTCCTCGGCGCCGTCTTCGATGAGGTAGCACGCGCCGCAGTCGTCGTTGTCCTCCCAGCCGTCGGGGCGGCGGATCACCCGCCCGTCGCAGTCTTCGTCGAGCCGGTTGCCGCAGACCTCGGGGCTGGGGCCGACGGCGTCGCGGCAGGCGCCGTAGTCGCTCCACTGGCACTGGCCGTTGCAGGTGCGGGTCTCGACGCCCGGGCTGCACTCGCCGACGTCTTCGCCGCAGGCCCGCTCGCCGATATCGCCCGGCGCGCAGGCGCCTTCGCCGGCGCAGCCGCTCCAGTCGCCCCAGATCGCGGCGGGGGTGCAGGTGCGGGTCCGGGTGCCGCAGTTGCCGCAGGCCTGCTCCTGCTCCTGCCCCGGGCGGCACTGGTCGCCGGAGCACTCGCCGTAGTCGCCCCACTGGCACTGGTCGTCGCAGGTGCGCGACTGGGCGGTCTGGGCGTCGCAGGCCCGGTTCTCTTCATCGCCCGGCGCGCAGGCGCCCTCGCCGCCGCAGGCGCTCCACTCGCCCCAGGTGCAGCCCTCGGCGCAGTCGCGGGTGCGGGTGCCGCAGTCGCCGCAGGCCTCCATCTGGCTGTCGCCCGGGCTGCAGCCCAGCGCGCCGCCGGCGCCGTCGCAGGCGCCCCAGTCGTCCCAGGTGCACTCATTGCCGCAGACCCGGCTCTGGTCGCCGCAGCCGCCCTCGCAGGCCCGGGTCTCCTCGGTGCCCGGCGCGCACTCCAGCTCGCTGGCGCAGGTCGACCAGTCGCCCCAGCGGCACTCGGCGGTGCACTGCCGGCGGCGGGTGCCGCAGTTGCCGCAGGCCCCCAGCTCCTGCTCGCCGGGGCGGCACTGCACCGCGCCCTCGTCGCAGGCGCCCCATTCGCCCCACATGCCGCCCTCGCAGGCCCGCTCGCGGAAGCCGCACGCCCCGCAGACCTGGCCGTCGTCGGCGACGCCGTCTTCGCAGGCGCAGTTCTCCGGCGCGCTGCAGCCAGCCCAGGCCCCGTCGGTGCAGGCCTCGGTGCCCGGGCCGCAGGCGTTGTTGCAGGCGCGGGTCAGGTTCTCGTCGATGACGCCGTCGCAGTCGTTGTCGGCCCCGTCGCAGAACTCGTCGACCGGGATCGGCGCGTCGCAGCCGGTGAAGGTCTCGTCGACGCAGGTCTCGGTGCCCTCGCCGCACTCGTTCTGGCAGGGGCGGGTCTCGCCGTCGGCGCAGCCGTCGCAGCCCTCGTCGGCGACGCCGTCGCAGTTCTCGTCGATGTCGTTGCCGCAGATCTCGATGCGCGGGCGGGGGGCGTCGCAGCCGCGCCAGGCGCCGCCGAGGCACTGCTCGTCGCCGCTGCCGCACTCGTTCTGGCACGGGCGGGTCTCGCCCTCGACGCAGCCGGTGCAGTCGAGCAGCTCGTCGGCGGTGCCGTCGCAGTCGTTGTCGGCCCCGTCGCACAGCTCGCTCTGGGCCCGGGCCGAGCAGCCGCGCCAGACGCCGCCCTCGCAGCGCTCGGTGCCCGCGCCGCATTCGTTCTCGCAGTCGCGCACCTCGCCGTCGGCGCACTGGTTGGCGAAGCACTCGCCGTCGACGCAGCGGCCGCCGGGGCAGTCGTCGTCGCTGCGGCAGCGGTCCTGCGGGGCGACGCACATGCCGCCGACGCAGTTCTGGCCGGCGGGGCAGGGGCCGGCGTCGCCGCACGCGACGTTGACACAGCGCCCGGCGCTGCACGCCTGCCCGGCGGCGCACTGGCCGTCGGCGCTGCACTCGGCGCCGCCGACGTCGGTGGTCGGCGTGCTGCACGCCGCGAAGGCCAGCGCTGCGCCGAGGGCGACGGCGCCGGCGAACCACCGGGAGAAGGTCTTCTGCGCGATGTATGTCTGCATGGGCACAGTCAACCCGATCGACGCGGGTGGGCTCAACCGCAAAGCTGCCTCCGGCGGTGTGCATCCGTCGACGTCGGCGACCCCCGACCGGCGAGCGGCATCTGGTCAAGCGCGCGCATGGCGCGTGCGACCCACGACCGCTGACAGGAGCATCCATGTCCGAGCAGACCCAGACCGCCCTGCCCCGGCTCAACGAGCCGGCGCCGCACTTCACCGCCCCCTCGACCCACGGCGAGATCAGCCTGTCGGACTACGCGGGCAAGTGGGTGGTGCTGTTCAGCCACCCGGCCGACTTCACCCCGGTCTGCACCACCGAGTTCGTCGAGTTCGCCCGCCAGACCGACGACTTCGCGGCGATGGACACCCAGCTCATCGGGCTCTCGATCGACAGCGTCTACGCCCACATCGCCTGGATGCGCAACATCGAGCAGCACTTCGGCGTGAAGGTGAAGTTCCCCGTCATCGCCGACCTGAGCATGGACGTCGCCCACAAGTACGGCATGCTGCATCCGGGGGCGAGCAGCACCGCGACGGTGCGCTGCGTCTTCGTGATCGACCCCCACCAGAACATGCGCGCGATGATGTACTACCCGCTGACCACCGGCCGGGTCATCGGCGAGGTCAAGCGGCTGGTGCAGGCGCTGCAGCTCAATACCCAGCACGGCCTGGCCACCCCCGAGGGCTGGACCCCCGGCGACAAGTGCATCGTGCCCCCGCCGGGCACCATGGACGCCGCCCGCGAGCGGGTCGAGTCGGACTTCGAGGTCACCGACTGGTACTTCAGCAAGACCGACAGCCCCGCGAGCTGAGCGCCGGCCCGCGCGCCGCGCCGATCGCCCGCGGCCGGGGTTGATTCCCCGACCGGGCTCCCCGATCCTGCCGTGCATGCGGTGGATCCCCGCCATCCTGCTGACCCTCGCGGCCACCTCGGCGGCCGCCGAGGTGCCGGTGCGCCGGGCGCTCGAGAACCTCAGCCGCGGGCTGCGCTTCGAGATCAAGCTCACCGCCATCGCCCAGGCGCCCTCCGACCCGCAGGTGATCTACGTCGGCAGTCAGCACGGGCGGGTGCACGTCAGCCGCGACGGCGGGCAGAGCTGGCAGGAGTCGACCGCGCTGACCCGGCGCGGCGCCTTCTACGGCGCCATCCGCAAGCAGAATACGGGGCACCGCCGGCAGACGGTCGGTATCGCGACGCCCCGCGGGCCGGGCAACATGCTCGGGCTGTCGACCCGGGCCGACAGCAATACCGGCGAGGGCAGCACCAACTTCGACGCCATCGAGCTCGGCGGCTATCGGCCCGTCGAGTTCGGCCAGCTGCGCGCGGCGTTGGGCGTGGGCCTGCGCGGGCGGCGCAAGCTGGGCACGAGCGGCATGCTGCGCCGCATGTACGATGGCATGTTCCTGCCCGGGCGCTCGCTGAGCCGCGGCGGCGGCGGCGGCGCGGGCAGCGATCTGGCGGTGGGCATCAAGTCGGGCGCGCCCCGGCTGGCCTTTCAGGTGCGCCGCAAGCGCAAGTGGGGCATCGGCATCAACCTGCAGCAGACGCTGGCGCTCAAGGCGGCCCCGGCCACCGGCATGTGGTTCTTCGACGTCGACCCGAAGAACCCGAACGACGTGCTCGCCGCCACCGCCGATGGCCTGCGCCGCAGCCGCGACGGCGGCGACTCGTGGCCGCTCGTGCTGACCGGGCCCACGCCGCGGGAGCGCGCCATCAACCACCTGGCCCGTCGGCCCGACGATCCGCGGGTGATCTACGCCGGCACCGGCCGCGGTTTGCAGATCTCGCGCGACGGCGGCGAGAGCTGGGAGCCGGCGGGCCACCCCTTCGTCGTGGCGAGCGACATCCGCTGGGTCGACTTCGACCGCACCCGCCCCGATGTCTTCTACGTGGGCGCCACCTGGGGGCTCTTGCGCACCAAGGACGGCGGGCGCAGCTTTGGGCTGGCGTTCCGCAGCTCGTGGCCCCGGCTCAGCTTGGTGCGTCAGGTGCAGATCGACCCCCACGACCCGCGCCGCATCTGGTTGGCGACCGCTGACGGGCTGCTGCTCAGCGAAGACGACGGCGCGAGCTTCGAGCGCGTCGGCGGGCTCTTGTTCGTCGGCACCAACGTCAAGTGCCTGTCCCCCGGCCCCGCGCCGGGCCACATGATCGCGGTCACCGACACCGAGATCTGGGAGACCCGCGACGGCGGCGAGAACTGGCAGATCGCGCTCTTCGGCCGCGTGCAGTGGAAGATCTCGTACGGCATGTTCGAACTGGGCCGCCCGGAGTCGATCCTGGTGCTGACCGAGGCCGAGGTGCTGCGCTTCGGGCCGGTGGACCGCGCCGAGGCGATCCCCGAGGTGCTGCTCGAGCGCTATCGGCGGCGCATCGCGAGCGAGCCGTCCCAGGGGCAGGCCGTGCGCCGCGCGCTCGAGCAGGCCGGCGTCTATCGACCGACGCTGGTCGCCACCCGCGCCCGGGCCCGCTGGTCGAGCCTGCTGCCGAAGGTGAACCTCGTCGGCGGGTTCCGCGACCTCGACACCGGCGTGCGCAAGGACCGCATCCTCGAGACGGTCAACCCGGTGCCCGAGCTCAACGTCGCCGGCACGGGCCTCGACGGCGGCTTCGCCTGGCGGGTGTGGGCGTCGTGGGATCTCTCGGGGCTGCTCTTCGCCCGCGCCGAGGCGCCCATCGCCCGCGTGGGGCGGACCAATCGCTACGCCGAGTGGTCGATCCGCTCGACGGTGATCAACGCCTATCAGGAGCGGCGGCGACTCATCTACGAGTCGATGACCGACGGCCGGCCCGACCCCCGGGTGGGCCTGATGCGCGGGCTGCGCATCGACGAACTGACGGCCCAACTCGACATGATGACCGGCGGGCTCTTCGCCGGCCCCGACCGCACGACGCCGGAGGACCCATGATCCGTCCCACCACGCGCCGACCCCTCATCGGGCTCGGCGCCTGCCTGATCGTCCTGGCCCTCGCGGCGCCCGCGGCCGCCCAGCAGCGGTTCGCGCCGCGGGTGCAGGCGCAGATCGACGCGCTCGAAGAGGAGCCGTCGATCCAGCAGGCGCAGACCGCCGCGCTGCGCTTCTTCAACGTCGACCCGGGCTCGGTCGAGGCCATGCGCAGCCGCGCGTCGTGGAAGGGCATCATGCCGTCCCTCTCGGCGGGCTACCGGCACTCGGTCAACGACCTCGCGGTGCGCTCGCGCAATACCGAGGTCAATCAGTTCCCCGAGGACGGGCCGAACATCTTCGACGACGCGACCGGCAACGTGCAGGAGCTTCAGGTCAGCGCCTCGTGGAACCTGCCGCTGCTGGTCTTCAACGCCGAGGTGCTCGACGTCGGCTCGCTCGCGGTGCTTCAGGAGGGCGTGCTCAAGGAGGTCACCCGGCTGTACTTCACCCGGCGGCGGCTGCAGCTCGATCTGATCTTGAACCCGCCGGCGGACGCGGGCACGCGCATGTCGAAGGAGCTGCGCATCGCCGAGCTGACCTCGACGCTGGATGCGATGACCGGGCAGCTGTTCAGCAAGGCGGAAGCCCGCCGCGCGCGGTTGGACCGCCGGGGCAGCTTCGACGACGATTGACGGGCGGGCGGTCGACGCGGGGCGCAGACGGCCCCGCGGGGGCTCACTTCCCGTCGGCGCCTTCGGCGGGCTTGGCCTCGGCGGGGGCGGCCTCGGCCGGCGCCTTGCCCAGCTTCTTCATGAGGTCGCGCTTCGCCTTCGACTTCGAGGCGAACGGGATCTGGTCGGTCTCGTCGGCCTTGCGGATCTGGATCGGCTCGCTCCAGCAGCCGGCGACGAACACGGTGATCAGGCCTATGGTCAGCAGGCGGGTGAAGTGGCGCATGGGACGTCCTCCATCTTACCGGTGCCCGGGATTGTAGGGATCGCGCGCCCGGAGTCAACCGCGCTCGCCGATCGAGCGCCGATCGAGCGCAGACGGACACGGGACTTGACGGCGGAGGCCGCGGGATGGCACCCCTCCCGACCCCGCACATCCGCCCACGAGGAGCGCCGTGAGTCGCAAGCATTACATCAGCGTCGAGGGCTTCAAGACGCTGTCCGACGAGCTGAATCACCTGTTGACCGTCGAGCGGCCGCAGGTGGTCAATACCGTCGCCGCGGCGGCCGCCGAGGGCGATCGCAGCGAGAACGCCGAGTACATCTACGGCAAGAAGCGGCTGCGTCAGATCGACAAGCGCATGACGTGGCTGCGCGACCACCTCGAGCGGCTCGAAGCGGTCGAGCCGCCCAAGGCCACCGACAAGGTGCGCTTCCTGTCGTGGGTGCGGGTCGAGGACGCCGACTCCGGCGATACCCGGGACTTCCGCATCGTCGGGGCTGACGAGACCGACGCCAAGGGCGGCTGGATCAGCTGGCGCTCGCCGGTGGGTCGGGCGCTGCTCGGCAGGGCCGTCGACGACGATGTGACGGTCGACACGCCGGGCGGTCGGCGGGAGTACGTGGTGCTCGACATCGCCGCCCGCCAGGACGCGCTCGCGGGCTGAGCCCACCGGCGCTCGTCTCCGGGCCCGGGCGCCGTCAGCCGCCCAGGAGCCGCTCCAGCCGACGCTTGATCACGTCGTGCAGCGCCCGCGGCTCGAGGCCCGGGTCGAGCGCCCAGTCCCGATCGTCTTCCAACGACTCACCGGCCACCGGCCCCGCGTCGGTGCCGCCGCTGCGGAAGCGCACCTGGCACTGCGGCACGACGTCGAGCCCCGGGATGCGCAGCACCTCGTCGTGGGTGTGGTCGTCGCTCCACGGCACCGTCGCGATCACGATCTGCCCGGCGTTGAGCAGCCCGGCCACCAGCCCGAGGGTGATCGAGCGCGGGGCGAGCTGGCCCGGGCCGGCCTTCTGCAGGTCGCCCTTGGTCAGGTCGAGGCGGTAGACCGACTTGCCGCCGGTCCACAGCGACTCCTCGAGCGCCGCCGCGAGGGTGCGGCCGTTGTTGTCGAGGTCGTCGTGCAGCACCAGCAACAGCGCGCGGTGGCCGTGCTTGGCCTCGCGCAGCGGGCGGTTGATGGCGCCGACCTCGGTCGTCCAGCGCACGGCGTCGTCGTCGGCGCCGGCGTCGAGCACGCCGCGCACGATGCCGCCGCCGGCGACGTCGTAGCCGTCGACGAGCACGAAGCGGCCGGTATCGGTGAACTGGTGGCTGAGGTCGCAGGCCATCGGCCGCCGCAGCCGCAGGATGACCTCGGCCACCTCGTGGCGCTCGACCCGGTCGGGGTGGCCGGCGTCGGTCAGCGCCGAGGCGTCCATCACCTCGATGAGCTTCTCGACCTCACACAGCCCGCTGAAGGTGGCCATCTTGAGCTTGTAGGTGCGCCCCCGCCGCAATGGCTGCCGCCCGAGCCAGAAGAGGTTGGCCCGGATGCGGTTGGAGACCGCCGGCGCCGCGTCGACGTGGGCCATCACGTCGCCCCGGGCGACGTAGATCTGCTCGGTCATGGTGATGCCCGTCGAGCGGCCGGCCTCGACGGTGGTCTGCTCGGGCATCGAGAAGCCCTCGATGCTGGCGATGCGGGTGCGCTTGCCGCTCGGCTGGAAGACCACCGCGTCGCCCACCGCGAGCCGGCCGGCGGTGATCCGCCCGGCGATGATGCGCCGGGTATCGCCCTCGCGGTTGAAGCGGTAGACGTCCTGCACCGGCATGCGCAGCGGCTTGGCGTCGGGCGGCGGGGCCTTGGCGAAGGCGTCGACCGCGGCGAGCACCGAGGGGCCGGCGTACCACGGGGTATTCTGGCTGGGCCCGATGAGGTTGTCCCCGGCCAGCGCGCTGACCGGCACGAAGGCCGCCGGCTCGAGGTCGATGCGGGCGAGGAAGGCGGTGTACTCGGCGACGATGCGGTCGAAGACCGCCTGATCGTAGCCCACCATGTCCAGCTTGTTGACCGCGACGACCACCTGGCGGATGCCGAGCAGCCCCAGCATGTAGCCGTGGCGCCGGCTGTTCTCCTGCACGCCCTCGGCGGCGTCGATGAGCAGCACCGCCGCCTCGGCCCGCGCCGCGCCCGAGATCATGTTCTTGAGGAACTCGATGTGCCCCGGCGCGTCGATGAGGATGTAGTCGCGCAGCGCGCTGCGGAAGAAGCAGCGGGCGGCGTCGATGGTGATGCCCTGGTCCCGCTCGGCCTCGAGCGCGTCGAGCAGAAACGCGTACTCGAAGCGCTTGCCCTGCCGGTCGCACAGCTCGCGGATCTGGGCGATCTTGGCCGGGTCGATCGACTCGGTATCGGCCAGCAGCCGGCCGACGAGGGTCGACTTGCCGTGGTCCACATGGCCCACGATCACGATGTTCATCTGCTCGCGGGTCGGCTGCAGCGCCGCGCCGTCGGGGGCCGCGGGGGCCGGTGCGCTCATCGGTTCGTGCATCGCCGCCTCACATGTACCCGTCGCGACGCAGCTTCTCCATCGCGTGCGGGTCTTCCTGGTCCTGGGCCCGGCCCGAGCGCTCGGCGATGTTGGTCACCTTCAGCTCGCTGATGATCTGCCCCGGCGTGCAAGCGTTCGAGCGCACGTCGGCGGTGCACGGCTCGCAGCCCAGCGAGCGGTAGCGCCGCCCGTCACCCCGGTCGAAGTACAGGTCGATGATCGGGATGTTCTCCCGCTCGATGTACTCCCAGATGTTGATCTCGGTCCAATCGAGCAGCGGGTGGATCCGGATGTGCGTGCCCGGCGCGAAGTCGGTCTTGAACTGATTCCACAGCTCGGGCGGCTGGTCGTCGAGGTCCCAGTCGTTGTCGACGCCGCGGGGCGAGAAGTAGCGCTCCTTCGAGCGGCTGCCCTCTTCGTCGCCGCGGGCGCCGACGATCACGCCGGTGTAGGGCTCGCGGTTGGGGTCGGGGTAGTAGCGCCCGTCGGGCATGAGCCGATAGCGGGGGCCGGTGCCGTCGAGGGTCTGCTTGAGCGCCTTGGTCTTCAGCGCCGTGCAGCAGGTCAGCCGGCCGCGGGTGTGGTTCATGCCGTCGGCGAGGGCCTGCTCGTTCTGGCCGTAGACCATCGTCAGGCTCCACTCGAGCGCCAGCTTGTCGCGGTAGGCGATCATCGACGGGATCTTGTAGTTGGTGTCGATGTGCACCAGCGGGAAGGGCACGTGGCCGAAGAAGGCCTTGCGCGCCAACCACAGCATCACCGTGGAGTCTTTGCCGATCGACCACAGCATGCAGAGGTTCTTGAAGCTCTTGTAGGCCTCGCGAAGGATATAGACGCTCTGGGCTTCGAGCCGCTCCAGATGATCCATGGGGTCTCCTGCGGGCGTCGGCGCCGCGCCGAAGCGCGCGACGGGTCGGGAACCTAACGCAAGGATGCCCCCGGCGAAAAGCCGATTCCTTTTCCGACCGGATTATGTGCTTTTTGCGGGCCGCCCGCTCGGCCGGACCGTGATCCGGGCGTACCGGCTCAGCCGGGCCAGGCTCGCGGCGTCGAATTCGCCCGTATCGCGAAACGCGAAGCCGACCACCGCCACCTCGTCTTCGCCCGCCGCGCCGCGCCAGAAGACCGGCAGCGCGACCGCCCGCCCGGCGGCGACCGCCCGGGCGCCGGGGCGCACGTCGTCGGTGGGGTCGCTCTGCAGGTCGCAGGTGCTCACCGGCTCACCGCGCTGCCAGGCGAGCCCGGCCATGCCTTTGCCCCGGGGGATGGTGGCGGTGCGGGCGACGACCGACGGCGGCATGCGATGGGCCGCGGTGAGCACGAGCCGGTCGCCCTCGCGCCGATGCACGGTGCCGCCCATGGCGCCGAGGGCAGCGCAGGCTTCGGCGAGCCGGCTGCTGTCGTCGGTCTGGCCGGGCGGCTCGGCGTCGCGCGCGCTCACGACGCGCGCTGCAGGGTCCGGTCGTCGCCCTTCGCGTAGCGCTGCTCGCCGTCGTCGTGCACCCGGGCGAAGCCGTCGTCGATGCCCTCGGCGGCCACCCGGGCGAACCACGCCCGCACCGCGTCGTAGATCGGGGCGATCTCGAAGCTGTGGAAGATCGTATCGCGCAGCTCGGCGCCATAGGGCAGGCCGCGGGTGAAGTAGCCGGTGACCTTCTTCATGCGGCCGACGGCGCGGCGCACCGGGTCGACCCGCTTGCGGCGCGCGGTGGCCGCGACCTGCTCGGCGTCGAGCCGGATCATTTCGAAGTAGCGCAGCAAGACGGCCTCCCGATCGGTCAGCGGCGGCCGGTAGGGGGTACGGCCGGCCAGCCGATCGGAGATACGCCGGAGTATCCACGGGTCACGCATGGTGCCCCGGCCGACCATCACCCCGGCCGCGCCGCTGTCGGCGAGCGCGCGCAGGCCGTCGTCGACGGTGAGGATGTCGCCGTTGACCAGCACCGGGATCTGCACCGCCTCGACCGTCTCGCGCACCCGGCGCCAGTCGGCGACGCCTTTGTACATCTGCATGCGGGTGCGGCCGTGCACCGCGACCATGCGCGCGCCGGCGTCCTGGGCCATGCGCGCGATGAGCGGCGCGTTGAGGCTGTCGGCGTCCCAGCCGAGCCGCATCTTGACGGTCATCGGGATGTCGACGACGGCGGCCACCGCCTCGAACATCTGCCGGGCCAGCTCGGGCTCGCGCATCAGCGCCGAGCCGCTGCAGCCGCCGGTGACCCGCTTGCTGGGGCAGCCCAGGTTGAGGTCGACGATGTCGGCCCCGATCTCCTGGCATTGCACCGCGGCCCGGGCCATCAGCTCGGGGCTGCGGCCGTAGATCTGGATGCTGACCGGGTGCTCGGTGGGGTCGAGCTCGGCGGTGGCCCAGGCCCGCTTGTCGTGCTTGGCGAGGTGGTCGCTGCGGATGAACTCGGTGACCGTCAGCCCGCACCCGCCCAGGCTGCGGATCATCGTGCGGAAGGGGCGATCGGTGATGCCCTCCATCGGCGCGAGCGCGGTGGGCGGGTCGATCCGCAGCGGGCCGACGTCGAAGCCGGCGGTGGTGGGCGGGGTCTGCATCCGGCGGACGGTAGCCAGCGGCCGCACCCGATGCAAGCCGATGCCGCCGCGTCGGGTCGAGCGCCGCCGGTGGCACAAAATCAGGGGGCCGGAAAAACGGCGCGCCGCAGGGTGCAACACCTGATCGAACCGGCCTTCGGCCCCGAAAAGGAGAAGACAGCATGCTGTTCCGCATCACCGCCGCCCTGCTCGCCGCCGCCCTCACCTCCGCCTGTGCCAGCGCAGAGGACGCCGCCCGCTGGTCCGACGAGGCGGCCATGGGCGAGCTCACCCAGGCCGCCGAGTGCGCGGTCTGCGAGTACGAGGAGTACACCCCCCGCCAGGCGGAGGCGCCCGCCGAGGCCACCGCCGAAGACGAGCGGCGGGCCGCTGAGCGCCGCGATGGACCCGATGGCGTCGAGGAGGAGACCTGCTCGCACAACGACCTCGTCTGGTACGAGTACTGCCCTCAGTGACCGGGTGCGCCTGCCCGAGCCGCCCGCGTCAGGGCTCGCAGACGCGGGCGTCGCCGTCCTCGCTGAGCAGCTCGCAGCTCAGCGCGCCGCAGACCGGGTCGTCCTCCCGGGCGCAGGTCGCGGCGCAATAGAAGCGCTCGGCGCCGCTGAGGGTCTGGGCCTTGATGCAGGTCCCGCCGACGCCGCAGCCGCGACCGCCCTCGCACGAGGCCGAGCAGATCGCGCCGGTCTGGACCGGCACGCAGGCGCCGGTGCGGCAGCTCTCGTCGGGCTGGGGGACGCCCAGCGAGCCGCCGCCGGCGCAGGTCTGGATCAGCGCGGCGGCGGGCACCGGCGCGCACGCGCCGTCGACGCAGGCGTCCTCCAGCGTGCCGCAATCGGCCCGAATCTCGCACTCGCCGCCGGTCGCGACGAGGCCCCGGGCGACGGCGCCGCATTGCCCGCGCACGTACTCCTGCCAGCGCGCGACCCACGCGCCGGGCGGCGTCTCGGGGCAGGCGGCGGCGCGCAGCGCGTTCACGCAGGTCGCGCCGCCGTTGGCGTCGAAGTTCAGCGTGCCGCGCCGGTCGCGGTCGCTCAGGTCGGCGTAGCACCGGTCGAGCTGGTCGGCGGCGCAGTCTTCGAGGGTGGGCCCGCTGAGGTCGAAGACGGTCAGCGCGCCGGCCCCGTCGAGGCATTCGAAGGCCCACGCGCAGACCGCCTCGCCCCGGGCCCGACAGTAGTCCCGCAGGGGGTCGGCCTCCTGCATCGGCGCCATGTCGACCGCCGCGTCTCCGAATACGATCGGGTCGTCGCCGCCGCCGTCGGCCTCGCCGCCGCAGCCCGCGGTGGTCAAGGCGGCCAGGGCCGTGAAGGCGGTCAGGGCGGTCCGGGCCGGTCCGGCGATACGCAGCCGGGTATCTGTCGTCGGTCCGCTCTCGATGGGCTCGCGCCTGCGCATGCTCACTCCCCGGTGATTCTCCCCAGCGGGCATGTTCGCCGCGCGCTCCAGGGGACGCAAGCCGCACATGGCCCCCAGAGCCCGCAGGCGGCCGCCGGTGGTCCGTTCGGTTGGGGCGGCCGGGTGAGTGGCGCGGCGCGGGTTCGGGGCGCAGGCGGCCGCGCAGGGGCCCTGGCGGGCATCTTCGGCGCCGTGACCGTGGCGGTGGACGGCGGCCGGGCGGTCGACGATGATGCGGAGCCATGATCGTCGACTTCCACTACGACATCGCCTGCCCCTACGCCTACTTGGCCTCGACCCGGATCGAGGCGCTCACCGCCCGCTGCGGCGCGACGCTGCGCTGGCGTCCGGTCCTGCTCGGCGGCCTGTTCCGCCACGTCGGCGGCGATCAGGTGCCGATGGACGCCATGAGCGCGCCGCGGGCCCGGCTGAACCTGCTCGACATGCACCGCTGGGCCGCCCACTGGGGGGTGCCGCTGGCCATGCCCGCGGGCCATCCGCGGCGCTCGGTGAACGCGATGCGGCTGTGTCTGGCCGCCGACGAGGCCATCCGGCCGACGCTGAGCCACGCGCTCTACCGGGCCTATTGGGTCGAGGGGCGTGACACCGCCGACCGGGCGGTGCTCGGGGCCATCGCCGCCGAGCACGGCGTCGACCCGGACGTCGTCGCGCGCCCCGCGGTGAAGCAGGCCTTGTTCGACGCGACCGCCGAGGCCGCCGCGCGGGGCGCCTTCGGCGTGCCGTCCTTCTGGGTGCATGACGGGGTCGACGCGGACGGCGCCCTGATCTGGGGTCAGGATCGCCTGGACACGCTCGAGCGCGCGCTGGGCGGTGCGCCGCCGCCCTACGCCCCGAAGGGCAGGAGCGGCGCGCGCGTGCGCTTCTTCCACGACTTCGCGAGCCCCTTCAGCTATCTCGCCGCGACGCAGATCGAGCGGGTCGCCGCCGAGCACGGGGCGACGGTCGAGTGGCGCCCGATTCTGCTGGGCGGCCTGTTTCGCAGCATCGGCACCCCCGATGTGCCGCTCTTCGTGATGAACGCCGCCAAGCGGGCCTATGTCGGCCGCGACCTGCACGCCTGGGCGAAGCATTGGGGCGTGCCGTTTCGCTTCCCGAGCCACTTTCCGATGCGCAGCATCCTGCCGCTGCGGGTCGCGCTGGCCGAGCCGCGGTTGACGCCGACGCTCTATCGGGCCGCCTGGGGTGAAGACCGGCGCATCGACGACCCGGCGAGCCTCGGGCCGATCATCGCCGAGGCCGGCTTCGACCCCGCGCCGCTGCTGGCCGCCACCGGCGACCCGGCGGTCAAGGCGGCGCTGCGGGCCAATACCGACGCCGCCGCCGCGGCCGGCGCCTGCGGGGTGCCCACCTTCGAGGTGAATCACCCGGCCCACGCCGAGCGGCCGCCGCTGCTGCTGTGGGGTCAGGACCGCATCCCGATGCTGCGCCGGGTGCTCGACGGCTGGCGCCCGCCCTGCGGCTGATCGATGCCCGCCTGCCGAACGCCGAGGAGACCGTGATGCAGATCCCCATTCTCGACCTCAAGGCCCAGCTGGCGCAGTACCGCGAGGACGCCCTGGCGGCCATCACCCGGGTGGTCGACAGCCAGTCGCTCATCCTGGGGGCCGAGGTGAGGGCCTTCGAGGCCGACCTGGCGCACTACATGGCCCTCGACCACGGGGTGGGGGTCTCGTCGGGCACCGACGCGCTGCTGGTGGCGCTGATGGCGCTCGACATCGGGCCGGGCGACGTGGTGCTCACGACCCCGTTCAGCTTCTTCGCCACCGCCGGGGTCATCGCCCGGCTGGGCGCGACGCCGCGCTTCGTCGACATCGACCCGGTGAGCTTCAACCTGACCGAGGCCGGCGTGCGGGCGGCGCTCGCCGACGACGTGCGCGCCATCATCCCGGTGCACCTGTTCGGTCAGATGGCCGACCTCGGCGGGCTGCACGCCGAGCGCGGAGCCCCGCCCATCGTCGAGGACGCGGCCCAGGCGCTGGGGGCGACGCTGCGCGGGCGCATGAGCGGGCATCACGGGGTCTGCACCTGCATCAGCTTCTACCCGACGAAGAACCTGGGGGCCTTCGGGGACGCGGGCGCGGTGGTCACCGCCGACGCGATGTTCGCCGAGAAGCTGCGCATGCTGCGGGTGCACGGCAGCAAGCCGAAGTATCACCATCACGTCGTGGGCGGGAACTTCCGGCTCGACGCGATTCAGGCGGCGGTGCTGGCGGTCAAGCTGCCGCTGCTCGACGGTTGGGCCGCCGGCCGGGCGAAGAACGCGGCGCGCTACGCCGCGCTGTTCGCCGAGGCCGGGCTGGTCGAGCGGGGGCTGGTCACGCCGCCGGAGGCGGTGGTCGACGGGCAGCACGTCTGGAATCAGTACGTCATCCGCGCCGCCCGACGGGACGACCTGCGGGCCCACCTCGCCGCCCGCGGCGTCGGCACGATGGTCTACTACCCCGGCCCGCTGCACCTGCAGCCGTGCTTCGCCGAGCTGGGCTACGCCCGCGGCGACTTCCCGGTGGCCGAGAAGGCCTGCGCAGAGGTGCTGGCGCTGCCGATTCAGCCCGAGCTGGGCCCCGACGCGCTGGCCACGGTGGTGCGCGAAATCCGGGGCTTCTACGGGGTCTGAGGCTGACCTCGCCGTCACCGGCGCGGCCCGTGGGCCGTTTTTTTGCTCGATCCGCTGATACACATCTGTAATAGTCGTGCGTCTGCGGCGCGGGCGCGCTCGCAATCCCGCACGGCAATCTCGCTCTCCAGGACTCTCTGAGACAGTCCGACGCCCCGTCGGCGGGTCGACCCGCAGGCCGGCGACCGAGCGGTCGATAACACGCCACAGGAGGCACGGCAGACGGTATGCGGCTGTCGACCTACATCCAGCGAACCCGCGCTCTCGGCGACCTCCCGGTCACGCCACACGACATCGAGGCCATCGGTCAGCTCATCGAGCAGGGCGCCGGCTTCGAGAAGATCGTGCGCAAGCGCACCGCTTCGCTCACTCCGCTCGTCCTGCTCGGCCTGTGGCGCGCCCATCGGCGCTACAGCGAGCATCAGGCCTACCTCCAGCGCGTCGCCGACCTGCGCCGCCGGGAGGGGCAGCACGCCATCGCCTGGAACCTGCTCAAGCAGACCGTCAGCCGCCACGAGGTGGCCGTGCTCGAGCGCGCCGAGGCCCTCGCGCCGCCGGGTCGCGCCTCGGAGCACCGGCGCCGGGACGCGATGAAGGCGGTGATGGCGCTGTGGAAGGCGTGCCTGGCCATCGTGCGCAAGACCGCGCCGCTGAAGGTCGAGCTCGACACCGACATCGCCGAGCTCGTCGAGGCCTATGGCGACTACTGCGGCACCACCACGCTCGGCGAGGTCGCCGGCCATCGCTGGCTGGCCATCCGCCGCGGCGAGCGGCTCGGCGCGCTGCGGCTGACCTTCGACCTGCCCCGCGACCGCATGGAAGCCCAGGTCGAGGCGCGGGCGGTGCAGCTCGCGGCGGTCGCCGCCGGGCGGGACGCCGAGGTGCTGCTCGAGGCGCTGGTGCTCACCGACCTCGAAGAGTGGGCGCTGTCGCTCAAGGACGACGAGGCGCAGTTCCTCGCCATCCGTCAGGCCTGCAATACCTGGCTCGGCATGCTCACCGCCGAGAAGGCCGACCACCCCATCGTGGCCGCCGTCGGCGTGCCCTCCGGCGGGCCGGTCGGCGTGGCCATCACCCTGCGCGACGGGCGCATGGTGGGGCAGGGGCTGGCCGACGTGAGCGGCGACCCGGTGCGCGCGGTCGAGCAGATCATCGGTCGGCATCCGGTCGAGGCGGTGGTGCTGCCCAGCCAGAGCCCGCGGCGGCAGCTGCTCGAACAGCTCGCGCGCGGTTTTGGCAACCTCACGACCATCCGGGTGGACGGCCGGGCGATGAAGGCGGCTTGCGCCCAGACCGCCGACGGCGACAATACCCCGATCAAGCAGGCGCTGGTGCTCGCCCGACGGGCGCTGACGCCGATGAAGACCTGGCTGGCGATCGACCCCGCCGGCCTGGGGCTCGCCGACTATCAGCACGAGCTCGACCAGGATGACCTGCGCGCCGCGCTCGACGACATGCGGGTGCTGGCCCAGGCGGGCGTCAAGCCGGGCGACCTCGAGCGGGCCCGCAGCAGCTCGGCGCCGCGCACGGCGATGCGGCCGACCAACCGGCCGCTCAACCCGCTGGTCAAGAACGTCGACGACCTGCGCCCGGGCATGGAGATCAACGGGGTGGTGACCAACATCACCCAGTTCGGGGCCTTCATCAACATCGGCCTGGCCCACGAGGGCCTGGTGCACGTCAGCGAGCTGGCCGACCACTTCGTCAATGACCCCAACGAGGTCGTGACGGTGGGTCAGCAGGTCAAGGCGCGGGTGCTCGGCGTCGACCGCGGGCGTCGGCGCATCTCGCTGTCGATGCGGCCCGACCGCCAGACCGCGCCGAAGCCGTCGGCCTATGGCGACCGGGTGGACGGCCCGCGGCGTGAGGCCGAGGGCCGGAGCGGGGTGCCGCTCGACGACATCCCGGGCCGCGGGCGGCGCCGGTCATCGGGCGGCTTCGGCGGGCCGCGGCCGACCGGCAACAGCAACGTCAGCCGCGCTCAGGCGCTGGCCGATCTCGAGCGGCTGTTCAAGAAGTAGCGGAAGACGCAGGCGAAGACGCCGCCCACCTCATGACTCGCCTTCGTCGTCCGACACGGCGTCGTCCGGCATCTGCCGGTGGCCCTGGATGACCGTCAAGACGCGAATCGCAGAGTCGGTGACCCGATAGATGATGCGGTAGCTCTTCACGAAGACCTCCCGGATATCTTCCCGCTCGAGTTCGGGTACGCGGCGGCCCGCGAGTGGATGCTCCACGGTTGTCCGTGCCCGATCGATCAGCTGTTTGACCCAGCGGCGTGCGGCGGTCGCGTTGTCTCGCGCGATGTAGAGCTGAATGCGCCTGAGGTCCGAGAGTGCCCGTCGTTCCCAGATGACTTTCACTCGCCCGAGTGCTCCTCCAGATCCCGTTCGAGGATCTCCAATACCTGATCCGTGCTGTAGCCCGGGCCTTCGGCCGACTGCGCGAGCCCTTCGTATATGGCGGCCCGCACGCGGTCGGCATAGGTCAGCCGGTCGTACTCGGCCGGCGTGATCATGACCCCCGCCGGGCGGCCGTTCTGGGTGATGACCACCGGGCGGCCGCGATCACCCAGCTCGCGCAGGATACGCGACAGCTGGGCCTTGGCCTCGCCGATGGGCAGGATGTCGTCGTTGATTCGGGGCGGTTCGAGTGCCATCTGCATGACCTGTAGAGTAGTCGCTCAGATGGTCTGAATATAGACCCGTATCCGGTGTGCCGTCGAGTGCGTCGCCGGGCTCGGCGGGTCAGCTCGGCTTGCGGGCGGTCACCAGGAAGACCGGGTAGGCCTTGTCTTCTTTGTGCACCTCGGTCGCCGTCACGAAGCGGGTCTCCCCGAAGCCGGCGCGGGCGATGACCTCGCCCAGAGCCTCGCGGTCGAAGCCGTGGTGGAAGACGCCCTCGGCGCCCGGCGGATGGAAGTCGCCCTCTTCCCGGTCGAGGTCGGCCAGCGCGATGCGGCCGCCCGGTTCGAGGTGCTCGAACAACGTCTTCATGAGCGCAGCGGTGTCTTCGACGTGGTGCAGGGCCATCGCGCTGACCACCAGATCGACCTTCCGGTCGAGCGGCGTGTGCATGATGTCCTGGCAGAAGGCCTCGACCTTGCCGGCGAGCGCCGGCTTCTCGACGAGACGGGCCAGCATGGCCTGCGAGATGTCCACGGCGAAGATCTTGTCTACGTCGGGGGCGATGGCGCCGCTCAGCAGCCCGGTGCCCGCGCCGAAGTCCATCACCGTCCAGTCGGGCTCGAAGGTCAGCGTCCGGCGCAGGGCGCCGACCACACCGGTCGAGATCTGGGTCGGCACCGGCCGCTCGTCCCAATCGTCGGCTTTGTCTTCGAAGAGATCGGCCATGTTCTGCTCCTCGTCGGCGGGCCGACGGTATGTCGTAGTGCGTATCGTCCCGTGGCGCGGCCTGCGCTCGGGCCGTCGGGATGCTCGTCCATGGACCGGGGTTTCATCGTGTCTTCAGCCGGTGTTCGGCCACGCCCGCTTCGGGTCCTGTCGAGGGCGGCGCCCTGGGACGGTGTGCTGTATTCGGAGCTTGACGGCGACCGCAGCGGCGAAGAGCCTCTTCGCTGAGGAGGGCGCATGCAGAGGGCTCGAATCGAAGGCTACACGTCGGCAGACGGACGGGACCGATGAGCGATTCGGACGATCGTCACGGGGCGACCGTTGGCCAGATCCTGCTACCGATCGACGGGCGGTCGGGGATGGAGGCGCCCGTCCAGTTCGAATCGCTCGACGCGATGTGGACCGCTGACGGTTTGTCGCGCGGGGAGCGCTGGACGGCCTGGTACCGCCGTTCGACGACGCCGCAGCAGCGGGCAGACCAACGCCTGTTCGACAGTGTCGTGCAGCGTGTCCTCGACACGGTCGACATGTACCGTGGCCCGGAGGCGTATCGCAGGAGTCAGCAGGCCCTCACGCGCAGTCAGTGCTGGCTCTTCGCCGTCGTCTGGTATGCCAGCGAGGTCGACAATGGCGGGCATCGGCAGTTCTACGACAACTCGACGGGCATCGTCTGGCGGGACGCGCGGGATGGTTTCGAGGCGTTCGAACTGCCCCGCTTCGCTGAGGTCCTCAGCGCGTCAGCCGAACGCATGGGCGGGGCGCCGCCGCTCGAACGTGAGCCGCGGCAGGATCTGCTCGACCGGCTCAGGCCGGACTTCGGCGATCTGGACACCCGCTTCTATGCGCTCGACGAGGGACGGGCGCTGAAGGCGCTGTTGATCCGCTATGTACTGGCCCATCCCGTGGCTTTCGCCGTCGACGAACTCGGCGGCTGAGCCAGCGCTCGTCTCTCGACCGCGGTGCGTTCGCATGCTGGCCGCGAGGCCAGCCAGGCCTCTCCTGCTCGTTGCTCGGCTCGCTGCCCCGAACTCGGGGGCGTCGCGTCGGCTTCAGACGTTGAACAGGAAGTGCATGATGTCGCCGTCCTGCACCACGTAGTCCTTGCCCTCGACCCGCAGCTTGCCCGCGGCCTTGAGGGCGACCTCGGTCTTGTACTGCTCGAGGTCGGCGAGGCCGTAGACCTGCGCCCGGATGAAGCCCTTCTCGAAGTCGGTGTGGATCACGCCCGCGGCCTGGGGGGCCTTGGCGCCGACGGGGATGGTCCAGGCGCGGACCTCCTTCTCGCCGGCGGTGAAGTAGGTGTGCAGGCCGAGCAGGGTGTAGGCCGCCCGCGCGAGGCTGTGCAGGCCGGGCTCTTCGAGGCCGATGTCGGAGAGGAACTCCGCGCGCTCCTCTTCGTCGAGCTCGGAGATCTCGGCTTCGATCTGGGCGCAGATGTGGATGCAGCCGGCGCCCTGCTCTTCGGCGAAGGCGCGCACCGTCTCGACCATTTCGTTGCCCTCGGCGGCGCCGTCTTCGTCGACGTTGCACACGTAGAGCACCGGCTTCTGGGTGATGAAGCCGCCGTCCTTGAGGTGTTTGGCCTGGTTCTGGTCCCACTCGCCGGCGCGGATGGGCCTGGCGTCTTCGAGCAGGGCGAGGGCCGGCTCGTAGACCGCCAAGCGCTCTTTGCTCGGCGCGTCGTTGGCCCGGGCCTTCTTGCGCAGCTTGTCGATCTGGCGCTCCATCGAGTCGAGGTCGGCCAGGATCAGCTCGGTCTCGATGGTGTCCACGTCGCGCAGCGGGTCGACGCTGTCGTCGACGTGGGTCACGTCGTCGTCGACGAAGCAGCGCACCACATGCAGCACCGCGTCGACGTTGCGAATGTGGCCCAGGAACTGGTTGCCGAGCCCTTCGCCTTTGCTGGCCCCGCGCACGAGGCCGGCGATGTCGACGATCTCGACCACCGCCGGGATGACCTTCTGGGTCGCGATGTGCGCCTGGATCCGGTCGAGGCGGCCGTCGGGCACCGGCACGATGCCCACGTTGGGCTCGATGGTGCAGAAGGGGTAGTTCGCGCTCTCCGCGCCGGCGGCGGTCAGGGCGTTGAACAGGGTGGACTTGCCGACATTGGGCAGACCGACGATCCCGGCCTTCATGGGCGCCTCCGCGGTGCTCGGGTGATCGAAGAGGGCCGGAAGGTAGGGGAGGGGCGGGGCGGGGTCAACCCGCTATCACGACGGCGCCCGACGGCGCAGCGCGGGGCCCGACGGCGCGGGTGTGTTCGTCAGTGGGCGAAGTCGACGTAGTCGAACTCGATCGGCTGGCCGTTGATGCCCCGCGGCGGCGGCGCGATCCAGTCGGCGAACTTGCCCGGCGCGGTGATGGCCTTGGTCATCAGGCTCTTGACGTAGGCGCTGTCCTCGGGCGTCGGCAGCCACTCGCGCTTGCGCGCCTCGTACTGCTCGCGGCGCATGAACTCGCCCTCGGGCGAGAAGCACAGCCCCGAGTAGACCCCCTGGTGCCGGTGGAAGCGCCGGTGGGGCAGCTTCACCCGCATCTCGCAGCCCTCCTTCTCGAGGATGCGGTTCCAGCTGCGGATGACCTTCTCGCAGTCTTCGACGTAGGCGTCGCGCAGCACCTCGTTCATCGCCCGCCGCAGGGGCAGCTTCTCGATGGTGTGGTTGCCGTCCTTGTCGAACAGCGCGAGGTCGTAGGTCTGGCCCAGGCCGGTGTGCTCGTCGTACTTGCCGGCCTTGCCCTCCTGGTCGCGGCCCTTGAGGCTCGCGCCGAAGAAGGTGGCCGCGTTCGACGAGTCCTCGCCGCCGAAGAGGTCGAGCGACAGCGAGTACCAGAGGTTGATGTACTTCTGGACCATGTCGATGGGGATCGCGCCCAGCGTGCGCGGGTCGCCTTCCTTCATGCGCTCGGCGGTCTTCTTGAGCACCCGCCCGACGCCGGTGTGGCCCACGAACATGTGGTGGGCCTCTTCGGTGAGCATGAAGTTGCAGGTGCGCGCGAGCGGGTCGAAGCCGCTCTCGGCCAGCGCCCGCAGCTGATACTTGCCGTCGCGGTCGGTGAACGTGGTGAAGCAGAAGAAGCTCAGCCAGTGCTCACAGGGCTCGTTGAAGGCGCCGAGGATGCGCGGGCTGTCGATGTCGCCGCTGCGGCGCTCGAGCAGGGCCTCGGCCTCCTCGCGGCCGTCGCGACCGAAGTAGCGGTGCAGCAGGTAGACCATCGCCCACAGGTGGCGGCCCTCTTCGACGTTGACCTGGAACAGGTTGCGCAGGTCGTAGAGCGAGGGGCAGGTCTGGCCGAGCAGCCGCTGCTGCTCGACGCTGGCCGGCTCGGTATCGCCCTGGGTGACGATGATGCGCCGCAGGATGTTGCGGTACTCGCCGGGCACCTTCTGCCAGGCCTTCTCGCCCATGTGGTCGCCGAAGTGGATCGCGCGGTTGGGGTCGGACGGCGTGAGGAAGATGCCCCAGCGGTAGTCGGGCATCTTGACGTGGCCGAAGTGGGCCCAGCCGTCCTTGTCGACGCTCACCGCGGTGCGCAGGTAGACGTCGTCCTGCTGGAAGCCCTCGGGCCCCATCTCCATCCACCAGTCGATGTAGTTCGGCTGCCACGCTTCGAGGGCCCGCTGCAGGCGCCGATCGTTGCCGATGTCGACGTTGTTGGGGATGCGCTCCTGGTAGTTGATCGTACCCATGTCAGGTCCTCTCCCAGTTGAAGGTGGCGGCGGTCGGCTGGCCGAAGGCCTTGAGGGCGCCGTTGGGGCCCACGGCGTTCGGCCGCTGGAAGATCCAGTTCTGCCAGGCGCTGAGCCGACCGAAGATCTTGGTTTCCATGGTCTCGGGACCGGCGAAGCGCAGGTTGGCCTCCATGCCGGTCAATGCGTCGGGCGACAGGCTCGCCCGCTCTTCGAGCGCGACGCGGATCTCGTCGTCCCAGTCGATGTCGTCGGGGGCGAAGGTCAAGAGCCCCAGGTCTTCGGCGTCGGGCGTCACCAGCTTCTCGCCGGCCCGCTCGAGGATCTCGGAGACCTTCTCCGGCTCGCCGAGGAAGCGGCACTCGAGGCGGGTGATGCCGTTGCCCATGGGGTAGGCCCCGCCGTTGAGCGCGCTCGACGCGACCCACACCGTCTCGTCGGGGTGGTCGAGCATGAAGGTGCGGTCGGCGGCGAGGGCCAGCTCGAGCAGCGTGCCGGCGAAGGCGGTGCCCTCGTCGATGAGCGCGAAGAAGGTGCGGCTGGTCACATCGACCTTCTTGAGCACCCGGCGGATGTAGTGGCGCACCTCGCCGACGAACCAGTCGTCCTTCAGGTCTTCGAGCACGCCGTCGACGCCCAGCACGACCTCGCCGTCGCCCTCGGCGCGCAGCACGACGCAGCCGACGTCGAGGTGGTTGAAGCGCAGGTGCAGCAGCGCATCCTCCAGCTCGCGGAAGGCCTGCAGCGGCCACCAGCCCATGCCCGCCTCGCGCACCGCCTCGGCGGTGGTCGGGCCGACGGCCTTCGGCGCGCGGATGGTCAGCGTGGCCCGCCGGTTCTCGCCGTCGAGGTCGAGGTCGACGTGGCCGTAGCGCCGCGAGCCGTCCTCACCGACCTCGGCTGACAGCGGCGTCCATGACATCGGTGAGGCGCCGGGCTTGTCGGGTATGCCGCCGAGCAGCGCGTCGACCCGGCTCTGCACGCCCTTCTCGAACTTGCTGAGCTTGAAGGTGGCGTCGATGAGGTTCCAGCTCACCGCCCGCTTGCCGCGCACGCCCTCGGCGAGGCTCGAGAAGTAGTCGGCCAGGTCGCGGCGGACCTTGCGCTTGTCGGTGACCCGGGTCAGGCCGCCGGTGCCGGGCAGCACGCCGAGCAGCGGCACCTCGGGCAGGCTGACCGCCGAGCTGCGGTCATCGACGAGCACGATCTCGTCGCACGCGAGCGCCAGCTCGTAGCCGCCGCCCGACGCGACGCCGTTGCAGGCGGCGATGTACTTCTGGTTCGCCGTCTCGCTGGCGTCTTCGATCGAGAGCCGGGTCTCGTTGGTGTACTTGCAGAAGTTGACCTTGAAGGCGTGCGGGCTCGACGCGAGCATCGGGATGTTCGCCCCCGCGCAGAAGATGCGATCCTGCCCGCTGGTGACCACCACCACCTTGACCTCGGGGTGCTCCCAGCGCAGGCGATTGACCGCGTCGGCCAGCTCGATGTCGACGAAGACGTCGTAGCTGTTGAGCTTGAGCACGTACGGCTTGCCGGTGCCGTCGTCTTCCTGCACGTCCATCACCAGCCGGGCGACGGGGCCGTCGATCGACAGCTTCCAGTGGGTGTAGCGGTCGGGATGGGTCTCGAAAGACTCGATCTGCATGGGCGCCTCTGACGGTGCTCGGGATGTCTGCTGACGGGTCGTCGAGGGCGAGTCTAGGGATTCTGCCGGGGTGGTGCAAGCAACATATTGCACATGGGCGCCGAGTTGTGGTGCATTATCATGCATGTCAGCCGAGACCAAGACCCGCCTGGGAGAGCGCCTGCGCAGCCGTCGGCTGGCGCTGGGGCTGACCGTCAAGGCGCTCGCCGAGGCGAGCGGGCTCAGCGCGCGCTATGTCATCAGCGCGGAGCACGGGCGGGCCAACCTCTCGGTCGACAAGATGGAGCAGCTCTGCGTGGCGCTCGGGCTGTCGATGGCGTGGCTGGTGTCCGACGACGCGCGCGGCGAGATCGACGCTCTGCTCGCCGGGCGCAGCCGCAGCGAGCTGGCCGAGGTCGCCGCCTGGCTGCGCGCGCGATTCGAAGCGAAGGGCCGGGGCCACATCGCGCTGCTCGGCGTGCGCGGGGCGGGCAAGTCCGCGGTGGGCCGGCGGCTGGCCGATCGGCTGCAGCGGCCGTTCATCGAGCTGGATGCCCGGGTCGAGGCGCTGGCCGATCTGAGCCTGGGCGAGATCTTCGCGGTGCACGGCGAGGGCTACTATCGGCGGCTCGAGCTCGAGGCGCTCGAAGCGGTCATCGGCGAGCCGCCGGCGGTGCTGGCGACCGGCGGCGGCATCGTCACCCACCCCGAGGCCTACGCCCGTTTGCGGGACGCGGCGACGACGGTCTGGCTCAAGGCCGACCCCGAAGACCACTGGGATCGGGTCATCCAGCAGGGGGACCAGCGGCCGATGCGCGACCACCCCCACGCCATGGCCGAGCTGCGCGCGCTGCTCGGCGCTCGCCGGCCGCTCTACGCCCGCGCCGACCTCACCGTCGATACCAGCGCGCAGCCGCTTGAACACATTGTCCTACATCTCGCACAAAAACTTGCATGACCGCACATCGGGGTGTAGCGTCACCCCATGGCGAAGCGAACCTCATCCCGACCGACCCCGCGCCCCTTCTTGAAGTGGGCCGGTGGCAAGCGCGCGCTGATGGACGACATCATGCAGCGCATCCCCGACGGCCCCATCGAGCTGTTCGTCGAGCCGTTCCTCGGGGGCGGGGCGGTGTTCCTCGATCTCGCCCGCCAGGGGCGCATCAAGCGGGCGATCCTCAACGATCGCAACCCGGAGCTGGTGCACACCTGGCGCACGGTGCAGCGCGAGCCCGACGCGCTCATCGAGGCGGTGCAGCAGTGGGCGGTCGACAGCGAGACCTACTACCACGTGCGCGACGAGCTCGAGCCGGCGGCCCTGTCGCCCATCGACCGCGCGGCGCGGGTGTTGTGGCTCAACCGCACCTGCTTCAACGGGCTGTACCGCAAGAACCGCAAGGGCAAGTTCAACGTGCCTTTCGGCAAGTACAAGCGGGTCAACCTGGCCGACGCGGAGAACATCCGCGCGGTCAGCGCGGCGCTGCGCGACGTGACCATCCACGACTTCGACTTCGAGTCGATCATGCTGATGGCCGGCCGCGACGCGGTGGTCTATTGCGACCCGCCGTATGTGCCGGTGAGCAAGACCTCGTCGTTCAACAACTATGACGGCCTGCCCTTCGGCATGCCGGAGCAGGCGCGGTTGGCAGAGGCGTTTTCGGCACTCGAAGAACAGGGTGCTTTCGGCATACTCTCCAACTCGTGGACCGAAGAGACGCTCGAGTTGTACGAACGCCATGGCTTGTTCATCGACCAGGTGTTCGCCCGCAGAAACATCAACAGCAAAGCCGGCAAGCGCGGTCCGGTGCCCGAGGTGATGGTGACCACCCGCCCCTGGCAGACCGCCGCGCCCCGGGTGGCCAACATCCGGTGAACCGCGCGCCTCTTCGGCGTCGGGCCGGAGGGGCGAAGATGCGCATATCCCATCCGCTGGTCGGCGCGGCCCTCGCCGCGATGACGCTGACCGCCTGTGACGGCGACAACGCCGTCGGACCCCGGCTCGACATGATGCCCGACGCCCAGGTGATCACCGGGCGACCCGATCTGGGTCCGGCGCCGGCCCCCGAGCCGCCGGGCGCGCTCGCGGCGAGCATCGACGCCTTCGAAGGCGACGTCGGCTTCTTCGCCATGGATCTGGAGACCGCCGAGGCGATGGCCCACTCGGGCACGGTGCGCTTCCCGGCCGGCGGGCTGTCGGCGCTCTTCGTCGTGGCGACCTACGCCGCTCGGGTCGAGGCCGGTGACCTGCTCGCCGATCGCACGGTGCAGCTGCGCCCGGCGGACATCCGCGGCGCCGGGCTGGGCCCCGACGACGCGGGCAAGACCTTCGCCCTGTCGGACCTCGCCGCCCGGGCCCTCGACGGTGACCGCACCGCCGAGCAGCTGCTCGTGCGCACGATCGGCGGCGTCGAGGCGGTCGACGCGGTGCTGGCCGACTTCGACATCGACGGCATCGGGCCCTATCTCGACCCCTGTGGACGCGACCGGCTCTACGCCGAGGCGCTCGACGCCCGCTTCGCGACGGTCGAGTGCGACGATCTGGGCCTCTGGCTCTATGGCGGCAGCCCGGCGGGGCTGGTGCCGATGCCGTTCGATACGCCGCCCACGTTCGACGACGCCACCCGAGCCGCCGCGGCGGACGCCCGCACCGACAGCCTCGCCGGGACCGTGACCGCCCGGGCGATGGCCCGCGTCCTGGCGCTGCTCGACGCCGGCGATCTGGTCAGCCCGGCGGTCGACGCGCGGGTGCGAGGGCTGCTCGACGGCAGCCGGGCCAGCGGCGGCGGTGACGATGGGCTGCCGGCGTCCATCTGGTCCGGCTCGCTCGAAGGAGCCACCGAAGATGGTCGACATTGGGCCGGTCGGGTGCGCGGCGCCGACGGCGAGTCGTTCGTCCTGGTGGTGCTCAACGGGGGAGGTGAGGCGGTCGACGCGCTGACCCGGGCGCTGGGCAGCGGCGCGTGGACCACGCTGCTCGGCGAGATCGAGTGGCCGCCGATGACGCCCGCCGAGCCGGGTGAGTCGACCGTACAGGTGATGGACGCCGCGAGCGCGGACGGCTGCGATTCGGCCCCCGACGGCTTCGACGGGCAGCTGATGTGCCGCGCCGACGCCGCGACGATGGCGTTCTCGGCGGGCGATGCGGTCACCGCGACGTTGCTCGCGCCCGGGCCGGGCCCGTTCGAGGCGGCATGGATCTGGGCCGGCCCCGACGGCCTGCGGGTGCGCACCCAGGAGCGCCTCGCCCGCAGCGCGTGGTGGGTCTGGTCGGAGACCCGGCGCGTCTTCGAGACCGGTCAATGGGCGGTGACGGTCAGCGTCGACGGGCGCGTCGTGCGCCATACGCTGTTCACCGTCGACGACTAGCCCCGACACCAGCCTGCCGAGACCGCCCGGCCGCCTGCGGCCGATCTGTGCAGCCGACGACAAACCGTGTACCGTCGCGGGCATGCACGCCCCCATCTTCGAGTTCAACCGCCATCGGGAAGACATCGAGCGGGAGGTGATCGGGCGGGTGGTCGACGCCTTCGCCAGCCACGCCGGCCCCGACGACCCGACCCGCGGCTTCCAGTTCGTGCTCAACGACGCGGCGTTCCACGAGATCGACCGCCTCGAACGCAGCCGGGGCAATACCGAGCGCCTCGCCGACTGGCAGCGGCTCGCCCGTCGCATCGGGCGCATGACGCCCGATGAGCTGCACGACGAGACGCGCCGCCGGGCCGAGTGGTACGTGCGCGATGTCGTCGGCCACTTCGATCGGCGGGTCTACCGCTTCGCGTCGAGCGTGCTGCCGGTGGGCCTCGGCGCGCTGTTCAATACCACCGACCTCGCCCGCGGGCTCAGCTCGATGCGCGACCTGTCCAGCCGGATCCGGGTCGAGGGGCCGCTCGAGCAGCTGCGCGAGCTGGCCCGGATGGGCACCTTGGTGGTGGTGCCGACCCACTCGAGCAACCTCGACAGCATCGTGCTCGGCTGGTCGCTGCTGCACGCCGACCTGCCGCCGTGCACCTACGGGGCGGGCAAGAACCTCTTCGGCAACCCGCTCGTCGGCTACTTCATGCGCAACCTGGGCGCCTATCGCGTCGACCGCCGGCTGCGGCACGTGCTCTACAAGGACGTGCTCAAGTGCTACTCCCAGGTGCTCATCGAGCGCGGCTACCACAGCCTGTTCTTCCCCGGCGGTACCCGCGGCCGCTCCGGCGCCGTCGAGCAGAAGCTCAAGCTGGGATTGATGGGCAGCGCGCTGGCGGCGTTCTCCGAGCGCCTGCAGCGGGGTGATACCCGGCCGATCTTCCTGGTGCCGGTCACCATCAACTATCCGCTGGTGCTCGAGGCCGAGACGCTGATCGAAGATCACCTCAAGGCCAAGGGGCAGGCGCGCTACATCATCGAGGACGACGAGTTCAGCCGCCTGGGCCGCATCGCCCAGTTCGCGGTGCAGGTCATGGGCCTGCAGACGACCATGGTCATCCGCTACGGCACGCCGCTCGATGTCTTCGGCAACCCCGTCGGGCTCGACGGCCGCAGCCTCGGCCCCGGCGGCCACCCCATCGACCCGGCGCGCTACCTGATGCGCGACGGCGAGCCGGTCGACGATCCGGCCCGCGACGCGGCCTATACCCGCCAGACCGGCCTGGCGGTGGCCGAGGCCTACCTCTCCGAGACGGTCATCCTGCCCACGCAGTTCGTCGGCTGGCTGCTCTTCGAGCGGGAGCGCAGGGCGGCGCCGCACCTCGACCTCTTCGCCCTGCTGCGGACCACCAGCGGCGACCGTCACGATCTCACCGAGCTGTGTGATGACGGCGACCGCTTGCGGGCGAAGCTGGTGGCGATGGCCGCCAAGGGGCGGCTGTGCCTCGATCCGAGCCTGCAGGGCAGCCCGATCGACGAGGTGCTCGACGACGCCGTGCGCGCGTTCGGCATGTATCACCTGCGCTCGGCCGTCGAGCGCGAGGCCGACGCGCTCGTCGTGCGCGACCCCAAGCTCTTGTACTTCTACGGCAATCGGCTGTCGGCCTGGGAAGACGAGCTGCGGCCGGTCATCGCCCGCGGGGCAGGGGGCGCCCGATGAGTCAGTGGATCATCGTCGGAGACGGCGCCTGGGGCCGCGCGCTCAGCCGCCGGCTCGTGCTCAACGGCCACGACGCGCTGCTCGTCGGCGAGCGGCGCATCGGCAATCGGGTGCCCAAAGACGTCGAGCACACCATCGAGCTGGCGCCGGCGCTCGGCCGCGGCGAGCGGGTGATCCTCGCGGTGCCCGCCGACCGGCTCGAAGGGCTGCTGGTCGACGCCGCGCCCCATCTGCGGGGCGATCACCGCATCGCGACGGGCATCCGCGGGCTGACCCCGGGCACCCACCTGCGGCCCTCCGAAGCCGTGGCCCGGCATACGCCGGTGCGCCAGCTGGCGGTGCTCGCCGGCGCAGCCGACGCCCGGGCGCTGCGCAAGAAGACGCCGGCCGCGCTGGTGGTCGGTACCGCCTTCCCCGCGTTCGCCGACGAGCTGCAGGCGGCGCTGGTCGCCCCTTCGCTGCGCATCTACACCAACCGCGACCCGATCGGGACCGAGCTGGCGAGCATCCTGGCCATGGTGCTGGGGGTCGCGCTGGGCATCGGCCGTACGTTGGGCGTGGGTCCGGCGACCGAAGCGACCGCGTTGACCCGGGCCGTCGCCGAGATCGACCGCGTCGTCTGCGGTCTGGGCGGGGCGCCCAAGACCGCCTATGGGCTGGCCGGCCTGGGGCTGCTCGCCGAGCTGGCGTTTGATCCCGAAGCGCGCTCGGCCCTCGCCGGGCGGGCGCTGGCCGCCGGCGATCTCGAGCAGGCGGGCGAGGCGACGGAGATCCGGGCCGCCGCGCGAGCGCTCGCCGCGCGCTGCGCCCGGCACCGCCTGCGGGCGCCGATGCTGACGGTCATCGACGCGCTCTTCGACGGCCACGTCGACGCCGCCACGGCGATGAAGGGCTTGATGGCCCGCAGCGCCCGGGCCGAGTAGCGATCGCCGGCGCGTCGTCCCCGGGGCTCAGAAGTCCGGGAAGATCCGCGACATGACCATCGACGTGGGGTTGCCGCCGCCCTCCAGCGGGGTATTCGTCAGCAGCATGCCCATCGCGTCGTAGCCGGTGACCTTGGCGGTGCCCGCCAGGTTGCTGTCGAGCACCAGGAAGCCATTGGGCAGCCCGACGATGTCGATCCCGTCGACGACGTCCTCCGAAGCCGGCACCAGCACCGCGTCCATCTCGGGCGGCGCCCGGCCGCTGATGGCCGGCTCGTACAAGATCACGCCATAGCCGTTGCCCGCGCCGCCCACCTGGGCCGTCATCAGGATCTTGGTGCCCTCCTCGGTCTCGACGCCGGCCACCGCGTTGCCCGGGCCGACCTCGTCCGCCGGCCACTCGGGCGCAAACGGCGCCTTGAAGAGCTGCGCCGGGCGATCGCTGAAGGTCGCCAGCATCGCGTCGCGGTCCAGGAAGAGGATGTCGGTGATGTTGTCCACCCGCGAGCCCTGCCACTGCGGCGGCGAGTACAGCGTGCGAAACGTGCCGTCGCTCTCGATCTCGAACATGTTCTGGCTGGTGCTGCTCCACGCCACGAAGCGCTCGCCGAAGGTATTCCAGATGCCGCCGACGCCCTCGAGGTTGACGTTGCTGGCCACCTTGCGCACGAACTCGCCGTTCGAGTTGAAGGCGTAGATCGAGCCCTGCCCCTCTTCCGGCTGGACCACGTAGAACATGCTGCCGTCGCGGCTCTGGGCGAAGCCGGTGGCGTTGGTGATGCCGTTGTCGGCCAGCGCGAGGAACTCGCAGAAATACGAGACCCCCAGGTCGCGCTCGCGATAGGCGTCGACCCGATCGGGGAAGGCCACGAGCAGGAAGGTGCCGGTCTGGGCGTCGGGGCAGCGCTCTTCGATCGAGCGCTCCATCATCATCTCGCCCTCGCCTTCACCCTCTCCCTCGCCTTCGCCCTCTCCTTCGCCTTCGCCTTCGCCCTCGCCTTCTCCCTCGCCCTCGCCTTCTCCGCCCACGTCGGCCAGGCTGCCGTCCGGCGGCATCTCGCCGCCCGTGCCGCCCTCGCCGCCATCTCCGTCACCGCCGGGCGTGCAGCCCCACATCACGGCGACCGCCAGCATTCCCCACAGCGCGTGCTTCATCGAGCCTTCTCCCCGGTTTGCGTGCCGACCCCCGGTCTAACAGAGGCCGCCGATGTGGGACAATCCTCGCAGATCGTGCCCCCGAGCCCGGCGGGTCGTGCTATGACCCCGGGCCATGCTGCGCCTCAAAGCCGAGACCGACCCCCGTTGGACCAAGCGGGCCCTCGCCCGGCTCGACGAGCTGCTCGTCGACCACGCCCACTGTGAGAAGAAGGCGGCGTCGATGGCGCTGACCCTGATGTTCCGCTACCCCGAGCACGGCGTGCTCCTGCGACCGCTCTCGGCCCTCGCCCGCGAGGAGATGCAGCACTTCGAGCAGGTGCTCGACCACATCGAGGCGCGCGGTGAGCGCTTCCGCAAGCTGGGCACCGGGGGATACGCCGCGCGGCTGCTCAAGGTCGTACGCAGCGGCGAGCCGGCGCGGCTGCTCGATACGCTGCTGTGCTGTGCGGTGATCGAGGCGCGCAGCTGCGAACGCATGCTGCTGCTCGCCGACGCGCTCGCCGAGCCCGAGCCCGCGCTGGCGGCGTTCTACCGCAGCCTGCTCGCCAGCGAAGCCCGCCACCACGCGCTCTACGTCGAGCTGGCCGACCGCCTCTTCGACAAGGCCGAGGTGCGCCGCCGCCTCGACGCGGTGACCGCCCACGAGGCCGCGGTGCTCGCCGAGCTGCCGCCGACCGCGCACATGCACGGCTGAGGTCGCCGCGGTTGAATCCCGGTCGGCCCCTCGACCATCCTAGCCCCGTCGATCTCGCCCTCGTCCGACCGCCCCCACCCCGAACTGGAGGACCGCGTGCACCAGACCGAGACGGACCCCCGTTTCCTGCCCGTCCTGCCGTTGCAGAGCACGGTGGTCTACCCCCAAGGCGTCGCCACCGTGCAGGTGGGGCTGGCCCAGAACATCGAGCTGCTCAAGGCGCACCCCGAGCCCGACGCGGTGATCGCGCTGGCCTTCTGCGATCTCGAGACCAACGGCGACATCCGCCCCGAGAGCCTGGGGCGCATCGCGGTCATCGGGCGCATCATCGACCGCCTCAAGCTGCCCGGCGACAGCTACCAGGTGACCTTCCAGGGCCTGCGGCGGGTCGAGATCGTCGAGATCGACGCCCAGGCGGCGTGGTATCGGGCGCGGGTGGCCGACGTCGAGGAGCGCACGCTCGACCCCTTCCGGGTCAACGTCTTCGTGCAGAAGGCGATCAACCTCTTCGAACGGCTCGTCGGCGCCTCGAGCGCGTACCCCAAGGAGCGGGTGCACATCCTCAAGATGAACGTCGACAACCCCGGGCGCTTCGCCGACCTGCTCTGCGCCTCGCTCAACGTCGACTACGCCGAGAAGCAGCGGGTCCTGCAGGCGGTGGGCATCGACCAGCGCCTGCAGCGGGTGCTCGACCTGCTGCGGGTCGAGCTCGAGCGGGTCAAGGTCGCCCAGGAGGTCGAGAAGCGGGCCAAGGGCGACATCGAAGAGTCCCGGCGCGAGTACTACCTGCGCCAGCAGCTCAAGACGATTCAGAAGGAGCTCGGCGACGAAGACCTCAGCCGGCGGGACGCCGACGAATACGCCGACAAGCTCGCCGCGCTCGACCTCGACGAAGAGATCGTGCGCGAGGCGGCCCGTGAGATCGAGCGGCTGCGCCACATCCAGCCGTCGAGCAGCGAGTATCAGGTCATCAAGACCTGGCTCGACCGCTTCTTCGCGCTGCCGTGGGGTGAGTTCACCGAAGAGCACATCGACCTGCGCACCGTGCAGAGCACGCTCGACGCGGGGCACTTCGGGCTCGACAAGGTCAAAGCCCGCATCCTCGAGTTCCTCGCCGTGCGCAAGCTCAACCCCAAGCACAAGGGGCCGATCCTGTGCTTCATCGGCCCGCCCGGTGTGGGCAAGACCAGCTTGGGCAAGGCCATCGCCGAGGCTATCGGGCGCGAGTTCTTCCGCATCAGCGTCGGCGGCGTGCGCGACGAAGCCGAGATCCGCGGCCATCGGCGGACCTACGTCGGCGCGCTGCCCGGCAAGATCCTCAGCGGGCTCACTCGCGCCGGCACGATGAACCCGCTGCTGATGCTCGACGAGATCGACAAGATCGGCAGCGACCATCGCGGTGACCCGGCCGCGGCGCTGCTCGAGGTGCTCGATCCCGAGCAGAACGACACCTTCACCGACCACTACTTCAACGTGCCGTTCGACCTGTCGAACGTGCTGTTCGTGGTGACCGGCAACTACCTGCACGACATCCCCAAGCCGCTGCTCGACCGGCTCGAGGTGATCTCGATCGAGGGCTACACCGAGAACGAGAAGCTCGAGATCGCCCGGCGGCACCTGCTGCCCAAGGTCGTCGACGACCACGGCCTCGGCGCCGCGCCGCCCGAGATCGCCGACGGCGCCGTGCGCGAGACCATCCGCCACTGGACCCGCGAGGCCGGGGTGCGCAACCTGCAGCGCAGCCTCGAGAAGCTCTGCCGCAAGATCGCCCGCGAGCAGGTCGAAGCCGAGGCCGCCGCCGAGGCTGGAGACGGCGAGCCCTACAGCGCACCGCGCATCGATCGCGACGGCCTCGACCGCTACCTCGGACCCCGTCGGTTCCTGCACGACGAAGGCATCGACCGCGACGAGATCGGCGTGGCCAACGGGCTGGCCTGGACGGCGAGCGGCGGCGAGATCCTGGTCATCGAAGCGCTGCGCATGCAGGGCAAAGGCAAGCTGGTGATCACCGGCAAGCTCGGCGAGGTCATGAAGGAGTCGGTGCAGGCGGCCTACAGCTTCGTGCGCTCACGGGCCGAACACCTCGGGCTCGACCTCGGCGACATCGACCAGACCGACCTGCACATCCACTTCCCGGCGGGCGCGGTGCCCAAGGACGGCCCGTCGGCGGGCGTCACCGTCACGACAGCGCTCGCGAGCCTGCTCTCGGAGCTGCCGGTGCGGGTCGACGTCGCGATGACCGGCGAGGTCACCCTGCGGGGCAAAGTGCTGCCGGTGGGCGGGGTCAAGGACAAGCTGCTCGCCGCCTATCGGGCCGGCATCAAGCACGTGATCCTGCCCCGCGACAACGCCAAGGACCTCGTCGAGATCCCCGAAGAAGTGCGCGACGCCATCGAGTTCCACCCGGTGGGTCACGTCGACGAGGTCCTGGCGCTGGCCCTGCGGGGCTTTGGCGAGCGCGCCCGCGACGAACTGCCCGATCCGCCCGCCGACCGAAGCACGCCGCGGCCGACCTCCAGCGTCTGACGGCGATCGCAGCCGCGCTCACTCCGCCAGTCGGAACCCGTCGGCGCCCACCTCGACGACGAACAGCGCCGGCAGGGCATCCCGTGCGCCGAAGTCGAGCCCCGCGCCCACCCCGTCGACCTTGCCGACCGCTTCGATGCACGCGCGCGCCGAGTCACCCGACGCGAGATGCCGGGCCCAGGCGGCATCCAAAGCGGTGAGCCCGTCGACGAGCAGCGCGTCGAAGGCGGTCGGCGCGCGACCGACCGCGGCGGAGACCCGCTGAGCGAAGGGCGCGCCGCGGGCGGTCTCGGTGGCGAACGGCACCGGCACCATCACCCCGTGCACATAGCGCCCGCCCAACCGAGGCAGCGCCGCCGTATACCAGGACGGCGTCCCGATCACCTTGACCTCGCGCACGCCCTTCTCGCCCTCGAATCGCCGCTGGGCGCCGCGGGCCCAGATGCCCTTGGCCGCCAGGTGACGCATCAGCTGCGCCGCCTCGGTCGGATCGGCCGGCACGAAGAGGGTATCGAACGACGCCCCGGCCAGCTGCTTCGCCACCGCGGCGTAGTCCGCCTTCTTGGCGTTCCAGGCGATCTCGCCGATCACCGTGCCCCCGCCGGCGGCCCAGGCGGCGGCGAACATGCGCGCGTAGCGCTGCCCGAAGGCGTCCGACCCGCGGGCCACCGCCGCGACCCGGCCCCCCGCCGCCAGACCGACGCCGGCCGCGGTATTCACCACCAGCGCCGGCGTATGCAGAGCCCGCCAGACCGGCCCATCGACCCGCAGCGGCGCGTCGCTCAACGTCAGCATCACCAACGGCAGGCCAGCTTTCGCCGCCGCTTCGGCCGCCGCCGGCGCCGTCGTCGAGTCGAACATGCCCACCGCGGCGAACACCCCGCCATCGGCCAGGGTCGCGATGGCCGCCTTCACCGCCGCCGCCGTGCCGCCGTCGACGATACGCAGCTCGGGCACCTCCGGCTGGTCTTCACCGCCGACATACAGCCCGTCCAGCAGCGCCTGGAGATCCCGACCCAGCGGCCGGGAGCGCCCGGACAGCGGCAAGATCACCCCCAGCGGTGCCCGCCGAGCCACCGCCTGCATCTCGACGGCATCCGGATCGCCATCGGGCAGGATGCTCAGCGCGACGACCAGCCGTTGCCGGTCGTCAGCGGCCCGCGCCAGCTCGGCCAGCCGCCGGGCCAGCGGCACCGCGAGGGGGCCCTCGCCCATAAGCCCGACCGCCTCGGCCACCGGCTCCAACGTCATCGCCGCCGCGAGCTGCGCAGCGCGGCGTCGGTCATCGTCGGCCTTCTCGGCGTCGACCCGGGCGGCCCCATCGAGCAGCTTCAGCGCCGCGAGCCCCTTCTCGCATCCCGACAGGGCCCGCGCTGCCTGAGCATCGACCGGCTCGCCCTCGGCGAGCGGCCGCAACAGGCGGCGCGCGGTGACACACTGACGACCCGCGGCGGCGGCCAGCCCCCCGAAGCGGGCCGCCTGCTCGGCCACCGCGGTCCCCGACTCGGCCCGGGCCAGGGCTTCGAGGCGACGCATGCCCTTGATCGGATCATCCGCCGCCTCGACGCGGCCCAGCTGAAGCTCGACGTACGGCGCCAGCTTCGAGCCCTCGGCTTCGGCGGCCAGCTTCTCCAGCCGGCCGCGGGCGTCGCCCATGCGCCCGGCGTCGACGGCGGACACCGCCTCCTGGTAGCGGCGCGACAGCTCCGGGTCGACATCCTCGGGCGGCGCCAGCCGGGGCGCGGGGCGCGGGCCGCACGCGGTCAGGCAAAGGCCGAACAGCAGCACGGCGGGACACAGGCGTCGGACGACGGCAGACAGGGTCGGACGGTTCATGGGCGCAGTGTGTCGCACGGCCCCTGCCCCGGCCGCAAGCGGGGGCGAACCTTGACCGCGGGGATGTGCTGCTGTAAACCGGAGACGATGTGGGGTGTACGGCTGCCCCGCCGCTCTGCGGCGTCGGTGGTCGGGGTTCACACCCGGCGCTCACGCCCGCGGATGGACCATGCAAGTCTGCCGACACTGCGGCTGGGAAAACCCCGAGATCGCAGCGTTCTGTACCAATTGCGGCACGGGCCTCGGACGAGGCCGGCCCACCGGCCCTCGGTTCCGTGCCCTGGGGCTCAGCGGCGAATTCGAAGAGGTCGAGCCCAGCTCGGTCGACGCCGCCTGGCCCACGAGCGCCGGCAAGCTCGGCGCACCCCCCAAGATCGGCGGCGGGGCGCCATCGACCCTCGGTAAGCCGACCACGCCCGAAGGCGTGGCAGACGCAGGCGGCAGCCCGCTCGCGCAGACCCTCGTCGACTTCCCGGCCCCCGAACTCGAGGACGACGCCGCCGACGCCCCGTCGGGCTCGGGCTCCGCGCTCGTACCGCCACCGCGGCATGCCGCCATCGCCCGGCGGACCACCGGCCCGGTGTTGCTGCCCGACGAGGCGGCGAGCTCGGTCGACATCGGGCCGCTCAAGACCGAAGCCATCGAACGGGTGAACGCCGCCGCGGCTGAACCGCAGAAGCTCCAGCCCGCGGCGCCCGCGCCCGAGGAGGCGCCCGAGGCACCCGCGCCGGCCGCCGCCGACGAAGAGCCTCACGCTGCGCCGGCCGCTGACGACGACGGCGACGCGGCGAACGAGGTCATCGCCGACCCCACGCCGGCGGCTGCGGCCGACGGTGCGCTCGACGGCGCGACCGTCGAGCAGCCGGCGGACGACGGCATGACCGCCGAGCAGCCGACGACCGATGACGAGCCGATCACCGAGCCCCATCCGGTCATCGCCGACGGCATCGAGCCACCCGGCCCGTCCGAGTCGTTGGAAGAAGACGGCTTCGACGAGTTCATCGATCCCGACCAGCCGAGCAGCGTCGAGGACGTCGAGGTGCCCGACGGCGACTCGGCGGAGATCGAGATCGCCTCGCCCGAAGACTCGCTCGGCACCGCCATCGACGACTTCGCGCGCGACGCCGACGACGTGCGGATAGAGCCGCCGAGCGACGCTCCGGAGAGCCTCGACGAGTTCGAGGACGAACTCGAACTCTCGACGTCGGACCTGCACACCGTCGACCTCTCGATGGACGACGAGCCCGACCCGCTCGATCCGGGGTCGACCCATCCGGCCATGCGCGCGATGCCGCCGCCGCTGCCCGCGGTCAGCCTGCGCTACGTGCTGCGGCCTTTCTCGCAGCGCGACGGCCATCGCGAGCTGGTGCCCATCGCCGATGCGCCGGTGGTGATCGGCCGCAGCGACGGCGACGTGCACGTCACCGACGACGACTTCGTCTCGCCGCGCCATGCCCGCTTCTCGGTTCACGAGTCGCAGCTCATGGTCGACGACCTCGACAGCCTCAACGGCGTCTGGCTGCGGGTGCGGGTCGACGCAGCGCTCGACAACGGCGACGAGTTCCTCGTCGGCCAGCAGCTGCTGCGCATCGAGTCGGTGCCCGGACGCACGGCGGCCGACCGCAGCGACGGCACCCGTCGGCTGGGCATCGCCGCCAACGGCCGCCGCTTCCGCATCGCACAGCTCGCCGACGACGGCGCGCCGCTCGACGTCTACCACCTGCCCGCCCGCGGGTGCCGCATCGGCCGGCGACTCGGCGACATCGTCTTCACCGAAGACACCTTCATGAGCGGCACCCACGCCCTGCTCATGCCGCGCGACGGCGCCGTCACCCTGCGCGACCTGTCGAGCCGCAACGGCTGCTGGGTCCGCATTCGCGGCCGTCAGGCCCTCGAGACCGGCGACGCGGTCATGATCGGCCGCACCGTCTGGCGTATCGGTCGGCCGGTCGGCTGAGCGCGCCGCGGCCGCTTGTGGCGGCCCGATCCATCCGGTATACACCGCTCAACCACGCCCTCCCCGGGAGCCAGCACCCATGCGCATGACCCGTCTGCACGCGCCCACCCTGCGCGAGACCCCGAAAGACGCCGAGGTCGTCAGCCACCAGCTCCTGGTGCGCGGCGGCTACATCCGCAAGCTGGCCGCCGGGATCTACGACTTCCTGCCACTCGCCCAGCGCGTCCTGCACAAGATCAACCGCATCGTGCGCGAAGAGATGGACCGGGCGGGCGCCCAGGAAGTGCTGCTGCCCGCCGTGCAGCCCGCCGAGATCTGGCAGGAGTCCGGTCGCTGGGCCAAATACGGCCCCGAGCTGCTGCGCATGAAGGACCGCAAGGGCGGTGACTTCTGCCTCGGCCCGACGCACGAAGAGGTCATCGTCGACCTCGTGCGGCGCGACGTGCGCTCCTGGCGGGCGCTGCCGCTGAACCTCTACCAGATCCAGACGAAGTTTCGAGACGAGATCCGCCCCCGCGCCGGCTTGATGCGTGGGCGCGAGTTCATCATGAAGGACGCCTACTCGTTCGACACCGACGAGGATGCAGCCAACGCCAGCTACGACGCGATGTTCGCCGCCTACCAGCGCATCTTCGCGCGCTGTGGCCTGGACTTCCGGCCGGTGGAAGCCGATACCGGCGCCATCGGCGGCTCGCGCTCCCACGAGTTCCAGGTGCTCGCCGACAGCGGCGAAGACGCCATCGTCAGCTGCCTGGAGTGCCACTACGCGGCCAACGTCGAGCAGGCCGAACTCGATGCCCCCGCCGGCGATGCGGGCGCTGCGGGCCCGCCTCTCGAGACCGTGCCGACGCCCGACAAGCGCACCATCGCCGAGGTCTCCGGGTTCTTGGAGGTCGCCGCCGACCGCTTCGTCAAGACGTTGATCGTCGACGCCGACGGCACCCTGCACGCCGTGCTCGTCCGCGGGGACCACGAGCTCAACGAGATCAAGCTCGCCAAGCTGCTCGACGCCGACACCGTGCACCTCGCCGAAGACGCGCAGGTCGTCGCCGCCACCGGCGCGCCGGTCGGATTCGCGGGACCCGTCGGGCTGACCGGCGTCGAGTCGATCATCGCCGACCACGCCGTGCGCGGCCTGCGCGACGCGGTCGTCGGCGCCAACGCCGCCGACGCCCACCACGTGCACGTCGACGAAGGCCGTGACTTCACCGTCGACCGGTTCGCCGACCTGCGCCTCGCCGTCGACGGCGACGCCTGCCCGCGCTGCGGCGGCCGGCTCAAGGGCTACCGCGGCATCGAGGTGGGGCACGTCTTCTTCCTCGGCACCAGGTACAGCGAGGCGATGCGCTGCAACTACCTCGACGAGAGCGGCCGCGAGAAGCCGATGGTGATGGGCTGCTACGGCATCGGCATCACCCGGATCATGGCCGCGGCCATCGAGCAGAATCACGACGACAAGGGCATCGTCTGGCCCCGCGGCATCGCGCCCTACCAGGTGGCCATCCTGCCGCTGCAGATGAACAAAGCCGACGTCGTGGGCGCCGCCGAGAAGATCTACGCGCAGCTCGTCGACGCCGGGCTCGAAGTCCTGCTCGACGATCGCAACGAGCGCGCGGGGGCGAAGTTCGCCGACGCCGAACTCATCGGTACGCCGCTGCGCATCGCGATCGGCGGCCGGGGGCTCAAGAACGGCATCGTCGAGCTCAAGGTGCGCGGTGGCGAGGCGGTCGAGAAGATCCCGCTCGACGGGCTCGTCGACGAGATCCGGAGCCGCCTGCAATGACCGACCCGCGCCTCTGCCTGGCGCTCGACGTGCCGGGGGCCGACGAGGCCGAGGGGTGGGTGCACCGCACCGCTCATGTCTTCGGCACATTCAAGATCGGACTGCAGCTCTTCTGCGCCGAAGGCCCCTCGATCGTGAAGCGCGTGCGGGCCGCCGGCGCCACGCGGATCTTCCTCGACCTCAAGCTGCACGACATCCCCAATACCGTCGCCGGCGCGATCAAGAGCCTTGGCCGATGGGGTATCGACGACCTGACCGTGCACGTATCCGGCGGCCCGGCGATGCTCGATGCCGCGCTCGAAGCCGCGCGCAAGCACGCCATCGCGCTGCTCGGGGTGACCGTGCTCACCAGCCTCGACCGGGCCGCGCTGGCCCGGACGGGCGTCGAGCGTGACATCGGTCCACTCGTGGCCGAGCGGGCGCGCATGGCCGTCGAGCGCGGCGTGCCGGGCCTCGTCTGCAGCGCGCAGGAAGCCGCATCGTTGCGCCGCGCGCTGGGTCCTGACATCGAACTCGTCACCCCCGGCATCCGGCTGACCGCCAGCGAACACGGCGACCAGAAGCGGGTCACGACCCCGGCGCGCGCGCTCGCCGACGGTGCCTCCCGGCTCGTCATCGGCCGGGCGATCACGGCCGCCGCCGACCTCGACGGGGCCCTCGAAGCGCTGCGGGCGGCCTGTCGCCGGGGGCCCAGCGATGGGTAGGGGGGGGCGCGACGGCGCGGGAGGGGACAAAGGCGGGCGCCAGGGACGCAGCAGGCGCGGTTCGGGCGCAGCCAGAGGGCCTCGGCCCGGTCGGGGCACCCGGGACCCTCGGCGGGCAGAAGAGACGCTCGTGCCGGGGGTGCGGGCCATCGAAGCCCTGCTCGACCACGACCCCGCGCGCATCCGCGCCATCCGCTTCGTCGGAGAGCGAGACGGCGCGCGAGGCCGGATCCTTGAGCGCGCCGAAGCGCTCGACATCGACGTGCGCGAAACGACCGAGAAGGCGCTGACCGAACGGCTCGGCGACCTGCGCACCCAGGGCCTCGTCGCCACCGTCGTGCCCGCCGACTATCAGCCCTGGGCCACGCTGATCGAGAGACCGCAGCCGCTGCTGCTCGCCGTCGATCAGGTCACCGACCCGCGCAACCTCGGGGCGATGCTGCGCGCCGCCGAGGCGATGGGTGCCACCGGCGCGCTCGTCACGTCCAACCGCTGCGCGCGCCTCGGTCCGACCGTCACCCGCACCTCGGCCGGCGCCAGCGAGTTGCTGCCGGTGGCGATGGAGACCAACCTCGCCCGCTCCCTGCGAGAGGCCCGGACCGCCGGGCTCCAGGTGATCGGCGCCGACCTCGACGGGCGCGCACCTGCGCAACTCGACCTGACCCGGCCGACCGTGCTCGTGATCGGCGCCGAGGGCAAAGGCCTGCGGCGGCTCACCCGCAGCTGCTGCGACGCCATCGCCACGATCCCGCTCGGCGGTCTCACCGAGAGCCTCAACGCCGCAACGGCGGCTGCGATCCTCATCTACGAAGCCGCCCGGCAACGTGCAGGAACGGCCCTTGCAGAAAAAAGTCCAGAAATGAGTTGACCTCTTTCAGAGGCTGCCCTATAAACCGCCGCACTTTGGCGTTTCGATCCGGGGGTGCACCCGGGCGATTTGGTCCTTGAAAGCCCCCGTCCGCTCTGATACGGTCCGCGACCGTCTCAGGCTGGCGTAGCTCAATTGGTAGAGCAGCTGATTTGTAATCAGCAGGTTGCGGGTTCAAGTCCCTTCGCCAGCTCCATCGAGGGGCGGTCGGACGCGCCGAGAAAAGTACCCTGTGGAGGGGTACCCAAGTGGCCAACGGGAGCAGACTGTAAATCTGCCGCTTTCAGCTTCGCAGGTTCGAATCCTGCCCCCTCCACCAACTGGTTTCTGGCTCGCTTGCGGGCCATGCGGGAGTAGCTCAGCTGGCAGAGCGTCAGCCTTCCAAGCTGAATGTCGCGGGTTCGAACCCCGTCTCCCGCTCAATTTTGTTTTGTCTGAAGGGGTTTAGGCCACTCCAGGCATGCGCCGGCGTAGCTCAGCGGTAGAGCACGTCCTTGGTAAGGACGGGGTCACCGGTTCAAGTCCGGTCGTCGGCTCCACATTTTCGATACGCCACGAGGTGCCCTCTCCGCGCGGAGCGAGTCGGGCCAGAACATTCAGGAGGCACGTTCAGATGGCCAAGGAAAAGTTCGTCCGGAACAAGCCCCACGTCAACGTGGGCACCATCGGCCACGTCGACCACGGCAAGACCACTCTGACCGCGGCGATCACCAAGGTGCTCGCCGAGAAGGCGGGCGGCGGCCTGGTGAAGGCGTTCGACGAGATCGACAACGCCCCCGAGGAGCGGGAGCGCGGCATCACCATCTCGACCGCGCACGTCGAGTACGAGACCGAGGCGCGTCACTACGCCCACGTCGACTGCCCGGGTCACGCCGACTACGTCAAGAACATGATCACCGGCGCTGCCCAGATGGACGGTGCGATCCTGGTCTGCTCGGCCGCTGACGGCCCGATGCCCCAGACCAAGGAGCACATCCTCCTGGCCCGTCAGGTGGGCGTGCCCGCCATCGTCGTCTTCCTCAACAAGAAGGATCTGGTCGACGACGAGGAGCTGCTCGAGCTCGTCGAGATGGAGGTCCAGGAGCTCCTCGAGAAGTACGAGTTCCCGACGGACTGCCCGATCATCGCCGGCTCGGCTCTCAAGGCCCTCGAGGGCGACGCCGAGGGCGTCGGTCAGGTCCTCGAGCTGATGGAGGCCGTCGACACCTACATCCCGACGCCAGAGCGGCCCATCGACAAGCCGTTCCTGATGCCCGTCGAGGACGTCTTCTCGATTCAGGGTCGCGGCACCGTGGCCACCGGCCGCGTCGAGACCGGTATCGTCAAGGTCGGCGAGACCATCGAGATCAGCGGCATCCGCGAGACCCGGTCGACCACGGTCACCGGCGTCGAGATGTTCCGCAAGCTGCTCGACCAGGGTCAGGCCGGCGACAACATCGGCGTGCTGCTGCGCGGCATCAAGCGGACCGACATCGAGCGTGGTCAGGTGCTCGCCAAGCCCGGCAGCATCAACCCGCACAAGCGGTTCAAGGCCGAGGTCTATGTCCTGTCGAAGGAGGAGGGTGGTCGTCACACCCCGTTCTTCAACAACTACCGCCCGCAGTTCTACTTCCGGACCACCGACGTCACCGGCTCGATCAAGCTGCCCGACGGCGTCGAGATGGTGATGCCCGGTGACAACACCGAGTTCGAGGTCGAGCTGATCACCTCGATCGCCATGGACAAGGGCCTGCGCTTCGCGATTCGCGAGGGCGGCCGGACCGTGGGTGCCGGTGCCGTCACGAACATCATCGAGTAATTCGCAGGCGCTCACCGCATGGTGAGCGCGACCGCACGAAACCCGGACGGCTCTGCCGCCCGGGTTTCGGCCTGTCTGAGGAAAAAGCCCCGTGCCTCGTCGGACCCGAATTCGAATCGGCCTCGAGTGCACGGTGTGCGGTACGCGAAACTACTCGCTTTCGAAGAGCAAAGACGCGGTGCGCGGCAAGTTGGTCCTCAACAAGTACTGCCCGACGTGCCAGCGCCATACCGAGCATAGAGAGGGCAAGTAGCCGGGGTTTCCCCGACGCTGCCCCTCGCCGGACGAGAGAGACGCATGGACCGCAGCAAGCGAATGGTCAACTTGTTCTACGCGGGGTCGACCCTCATCGCGTGGGCGATCTTCGCGAAGACCTTCGGGCTCTTGTTCGGTGTCCTGGGCATGCGCAATGCCCACCTGCTCGGCAAGGACTTCACCACCACCACTCTGCTGGGTGCCGGGGCGGCGGTCGCGCTGCTCTTCTGGTCGTGGCGCAGCGTGCAGGTCCGCCCGGTCGTCAACGAGGTGGCCGACGAACTGTCCAAGGTGACCTGGCCGACCTGGGAGGAGACCAAGAATAACTCCAAGATGACCATCGTGGTGACGATGATCGTCGCGGTGATTCTGTGGGTCTTCGACCAGGTCTTCGGCAACCTGACCAACCTCATTCTCGGCGGCTGAGGATTGGTCGGCACCGACCCCAGGAGAGGAACCATGGCAGACAATCCGACGACCGATACGCACAAGTGGTACGTCGTTAACGTCTTTTCCGGCCACGAGAACAAGGTGGAGCAGGCGCTGGCCGACCGCATCCGGCGGGAGGAAGCCGAGCATCTCTTCTCCGAGATTCTCATCCCCCGAGAGAACGACGGCGAGACCCCGCGCGAAGGGCGCAGCGGTCCCGCCCGAAAGTTCTTCCCGGGCTACATCTTCGTCAAGATGGAGCTCAACACCAAGACCTGGCACATCGTCAACGATACGCCGAAGGTCACGGGCTTCGTCGGTGGCGGGAAGACCCCTGGTTCGGTGCAGCCGGTCCGTGAGGCCGAGATGCAGCAGATCACCAACCAGATCAAGGAAGGCACCGCCAGCCCGGCGCCCAAGCAGCGCTTCGAAGAAGGCGAGACCGTGCGCGTCACCGACGGGCCGTTCGCCAACTTCAACGGCACGGTCGACGAGGTCAATGTCGACAAGAGCAAGCTGCGGGTGCTCGTCAGCATCTTTGGCCGGGCAACGCCGGTCGAACTCGATTTCAGTCAGGTCGAAAAGGCCTGAACCACCCGTCCGATTGAGGAGTCTCCGCCATGGCCAAGAAGGTCACCGGCTACATCAAGCTGCAGGTTCCGGCTGGCAAGGCCAATCCGTCGCCCCCGGTGGGGCCGGCGTTGGGTCAGCACGGCGTGAACATCATGCAGTTCGTCAAGGAGTTCAACTCGCGGACGGCGGACCAGATCGGGATGATCATCCCGGTGGTGATCACGGTCTTCGCCGATCGCTCGTTCAGCTTCATCACCAAGACCCCGCCGGCTGCCGTGCTGCTGCTCAAGGCCGCTGGCATCGAGAAGGGGTCGGGTGAGCCCAACAAGACCAAGGTCGGCACCATCTCCGAGGAGAAGGTTCGGGAGATCGCCCGAATCAAGCTGCCCGACCTCAATACCGACGACGAGGACGCGGCGTTCCGCACCGTTGCGGGGACCGCGCGCTCGATGGGGCTCGTCGTTCAGGCCTGAGGCCCGGACGAGCACCCGATACATCCAAGCCCGGGAGCGCCGGCGGCGGCGCGCATGTACCGGGTCACGCGAAAGGAAGCGACATGCCCAGGCGTGGAAAGAATTATCGCCGCATGGCCGACCAGATCGACCGTACCCAGAACTATGGTGCGGACATCGGGATCGCCCTGCTCAAGAAGGCCAGCTACGCCAAGTTCGACGAGACGATCGAGGTCGCCGTCAACCTGGGGGTCAACCCGCGCCACGCCGACCAGATGGTCCGCGGCGCGGTGGTCTTCCCCCATGGTCTCGGCAAGCCGGTGCGGGTCGTCGTATTCGCCAAGGGCGACAAGGCCAACGAAGCCCGCGAGGCGGGCGCTGACTTCGTCGGCGGCGACGACCTCGTCGCCCGGATCAAGGACGAAGGCTGGCTCGACTTCGACAAGGCCGTCGCGACGCCCGACATGATGGGCCTCGTCGGCCGCATCGGCCGCATCCTCGGCCCCCGTGGCCTGATGCCGAACCCCAAGGTCGGCACCGTGACCTTCGACGTGACCCGCGCGGTCCGCGAGATGAAGGCCGGCCGGGTGGAGTTCCGGGTCGACAAGGCGGGCATCGTGCACGCGCCGATCGGCAAGCGCTCGTTCGAAGACGCTGCGCTGCAGGGCAACCTCGTCGCGCTGATCGAGACGCTCATGCGGCTCAAGCCGTCGACGGCCAAGGGCGTCTACATGAAGCAGGTCACCTTGAGCTCGACCATGGGCCCCGGCATCCGTCTCGACGTGCCGGGCCTGCAGGCCGAAGCCGGCTTCTGACAATAGAGTTCGAGAGAGATATTTTGGGGCCGACCGGCCAGAGACAGCAGGTGCATGTGCATAAAACCTCGGGAGTGGCCCGGGGTGCCTGCCGAGGCGGGGTCGGGCTGTTCGTGTGGCAGCACCCCCGCTGCAACCCTCGTCTCACGGCGGGGGCCGGCGGAAGGCCATTGAGTAAAGGGGGTCAATCGATTTGAACCGCACCGAGAAATCGGCGGTCATCGAGCGGTTGAAGACGGCATTGGCCGACGTCCCTGCCGTGATCGTGACGGACTTCAAGGGGCTGACTGTCGAGTCGGTCACCGAACTCCGGAGCGAATTGCGCAAGGAAGGCGTCAAGTTCGAGGTCGTCAAGAACACGCTGGCACGCCAGGCAATCAAGGACTCTTCCAAGGAGAACATGGGGGAGCTCTTCAAGGGCAACTCGGCCATCGCCTATCACGACGATGATCCGACTGCGCCTGCGAAGCTGCTCGTCGAGTTCGCCAAGAAGAACGACAAGCTGGCCCTCAAGGGGGCCTGGCTCGACGGCAAGATCCTCGACGCATCCGGTGTCGAGCAGCTCTCCAAGCTGCCCGGCAAGGACGAGTTGCGGGGCAAGCTGTTGAGCGTCATCGCCGGTGTGCCGACGAAGTTCGTCCGCACGTTGATCGCAGGACCCACTCAGTTCGTGCGCGTGCTTCAGGCCCGCGCCCAGCAGCTCGAAGGCTGAACCACAACATTCGCTGATGCGCGAATAGCCGAACCCATCTACGGAGACGAGAGAATGTCCGATATCACCAAGGATCAGGTCATCGACTGGCTGAGCAACCTCACGGTGCTCCAGATCGCCGACATCACCAAGGAGCTCGAGGACAAGTGGGGCGTCAGCGCCGCTGCGGCCGTGGCCGTGGCCGGTCCTGCCGGTCCGGGCGCCGAGGCGGCTGCCGAGGAGCAGACCGAGTTCGACGTCATCCTCACCAGCGCCGGCGCCAAGAAGATCCCGGTCATCAAGGCCGTGCGCGAGCTGACCGGCCTGGGCCTCAAGGAGGCCAAGGCCGCCGTCGACGGCGCCCCGACCACCCTCAAGGAGGCGGTCTCCAAGGAAGAGGCCGAGGCCGTCAAGGCCAAGATCGAGGATGCCGGCGGCAGCGCTGAGATCAAGTAAGGTCTCGCTGCCGTGATCGACGGTGCTTCGGCACCGTCGATCAAACAGGTTGCGTCATCGCGCGGGTTGCGCGATGACGCCGCTTCACGTTGTGCATCGGGAATAGGCTGGCCGCGCCCGATGTTCGACGCCAGATTCTTTGCGTCCGCACCCTCTGCTCGAACAGGAGCCCTGCATGGCGTCCGTCGTCCAGAAGAACTTCCGTATCCGCAACAGCTACGGGCAGATCAAGAAGGTCATCGACATCCCGAACCTGATTGATATCCAGAAGCAGAGCTACGTGAAGTTCCTGCAGATGGATACTCCACCCGACGAGCGGGACGACATCGGTCTGCAAGGCGTCTTCAAGAGCGTCTTCCCGATCAAGGACTTCAACGAGACCTGCTCCCTCGAGTTCGTCTCGTACCACCTCGAGCGCCCCAAGTACGACGTGCAGGAGTGCCACCAGCGTGGCATGACCTATGCCGCGCCGCTCAAGGTGGTCATCCGGCTCGTCGTCTGGGACAAGAGCGACGACGGGGGCATCCCCTCCATCCGCGACGTCAAGGAGCAGGAGGTCTACTTCGGTGAGATCCCGCTCCAGACCGAGGAGGGGACGTTCATCATCAACGGGACCGAGCGGGTGGTGGTGTCCCAGCTCCACCGGTCGCCGGGCGCATTCTTCGACCACGACAAGGGCAAGACCCACTCCTCGGGCAAGCTGCTGTTCAGCGCCCGAGTGATCCCTTATCGCGGGTCGTGGCTCGACTTCGAGTTCGACGCCAAGGACGTGCTGCACGTGCGCATCGACCGGCGGCGCAAGCTGCCGGCGACCGTGCTCCTGCGGGCCCTCGGCTACTCGACCGAAGAACTGCTCGAAGAGTACTACCAGCACGAGCTGGTCTACCTCGGCGAGAAGGGCAGCGAGGTCTTCTACCGCGAGCCGGAGGACATGAAGCTCCTGCTCAGCCAGAAGGCGAGCCTGGAGGTCACCAACGACGCCGGCGACGTGCTGGTGCGCAAGAACCGCAAGTTCACCCACAGCGCGCTGCGCAAGCTCGCCGCCGCCGAGATCACCCGCATCCCCGCGATGCTGGACGAGATCGTCGGCAAGGTCGTCGCCACCGACATCGTCGACATGGAGACCGGCGAGATCCTCGTCGAGTGCAACGAAGAGCTCACCGAGGCCAAGATCGAGCTGCTGCGCGAACGCGGCGTCGACGAGGTCGAGACGCTCTTCATCGACGGGCTCACCTCGGGGCCGTTCCTGCGCAAGACGCTGCTCGTGGACAAGATCGAGACCCCCGACGAGGCGGTCCTCGAGATCTACAAGCGGCTGCGCCCGGGCGATCCCCCGACGCTGGAGACGGCCTACACCCTCTTCAACAACCTGTTCTTCAACCCCGAGCGCTACGACCTGAGCAAGGTCGGCCGGCTGAAGCTGAACCACAAGTTCCGCCTCGACGAGCCGCTCGAGAACACGGTGTTGACCAAGCGCGACATCATCGAGGTGGTGCGCTACCTCATCGCGTTGCGCGACGGGCGCAGCGACATGATGCTGACCCGCGAGGACGGCAGCCAGGTCGAGATCTCGGTGAAGATCGACGACATCGACCACCTCGGCAACCGCCGGGTGCGGGCCGTCGGCGAGTTGATGGAGAACCAGTACCGCATCGGTCTGGTTCGTATGGAGCGCGCCATCAAGGAGCGCATGAGCATGTCTCAGGAGATCGAGACGCTCATGCCCCATGACTTGATCAACGCCAAGCCCGTGTCGGCGGTGGTCAAGGAGTACTTCGGCTCGAGCCAGCTCTCGCAGTTCATGGACCAGACCAACCCGCTCAGCGAGGTGACCCACAAGCGTCGCCTGTCCGCGCTGGGGCCCGGTGGTCTGACTCGCGAGCGGGCCGGCTTCGAGGTCCGCGACGTGCACATGACCCACTACGGTCGCATCTGCCCGATCGAGACCCCGGAAGGGCCCAACATCGGTCTGATCGCGTCGCTGTCGACGTACGCGCGGGTGAACCACTACGGCTTCATCGAGACCCCGTATCGCGAGGTCGACGAGGGCACCGTGGCCACCGACGAGCCGCGCTACTACAGTGCGCTCGACGAAGAGGGTCACCTGATCGCCCAGGCCAACGCGCCGCTCGATGAGAGCTTCAAGCTGGTCGATGACAACGTCAGCGCCCGCAAGTCGGGTGACTTCGTCGCCGTGCCGGCCGACAAGATCGACCTGATGGACGTCAGCCCGAACCAGCTGGTGTCCGTCGCCGCTTCGCTCATCCCGTTCCTCGAGAACGACGACGCCAACCGCGCGCTGATGGGCTCGAACATGCAGCGTCAGGCGGTGCCCCTGCTGGTCACCGACGCGCCGCTGGTCGGCACCGGTATCGAGCGGGTCGTGGCCCGGGACTCGGGGGTCACCTCCGTCGCCCGTCACGACGGCGTGGTCGAGTCGGTCGACGCGACCCGGATCGTGATCAAGGTCGACAGCGACGACATCTCGACCAAGCCCGATATCTACAACCTGCTCAAGTTCCGGCGTTCGAATCAGAACACCTGCATCAACCAGAAGCCGATCGTCGAGAAGGGCGACCGGGTCCGCAAGGGCGACGTGATCGCCGACGGCCCGGGCACCGATACCGGCGAGCTGGCTCTGGGCCGGAACATGGTCGTCGCCTTCATGCCGTGGGGCGGCTACAACTTCGAGGACTCGATCCTGATCTCGGAGAAGGTCGTCAAGGAGGACGTCTACACCTCGATTCACATCGAGGAGTTCGAGTGCGTCGCCCGCGATACCAAGCTCGGCAAGGAAGAGATCACCAAGGACATCCCCAACGTCGGCGAGGAGGCTCTGGCCAACCTCGACGAGTCGGGCATCGTGCGCATCGGCGCCGAGGTCAAGTCGGGCGACATCCTGGTGGGCAAGATCACGCCGAAGGGCGAAACCCAGCTCAGCCCCGAAGAGAAGCTGCTGCGGGCCATCTTCGGTGAGAAGGCCGGCGACGTGCGCGACACCTCGCTCCGGGTTCCGCCCGGCGTGGTCGGCACCGTCATCAGCGCCAAGGTCTTCAGCCGGCGTGGCATCGACAAGGACGAGCGGGCGCAGGACATCGAAGACGCCGAGATCGCCAAGCTCGAGAAGGACCAGAACGACCAGATCAAGATCATCCGCAACAGCGCCTACCGCAAGATTCGGGAGCTGTTGATCGGTCAGGTGGTCACCAACCGCCTGGTGGACGATCAGGGTCAAGTGCTGCTCGAGAGCGGCCAGGAGCTGACCGAGAAGTTCATCGACTCGATCCCCCAGATGTACTGGAACGTGATCGAGGTCGAGCGCGACAGCGGGGTGCCCGAGAACATCGAGCGGGTCGTCGACGACCTGCGCGAAGAGATTCAGGCCATCCGGGCGATCTTCCAGGACAAGATCAACAAGCTCAAGAAGGGTGACGAACTGCCGCCGGGCGTCATCAAGATGGTCAAGGTCTACGTGGCCATCAAGCGCAAGCTGCAGGTCGGCGACAAGATGGCCGGCCGCCACGGCAACAAGGGCGTCATCTCGCGGATCCTGCCCGAAGAGGACATGCCCTTCCTCGTCGACGGGACCCCGGTCGAGATGGTGCTCAACCCGCTCGGCGTGCCGAGCCGGATGAACATCGGGCAGATCCTCGAGACGCACCTCGGCTGGGCCGCCCGTGGCCTCGGCATGCGACTCAACCGGCTGCTCGAAGAGCACTACGGCACCGACAAGCTCAAGGCCGAACTGAAGAAGTACTATCACTCTGCCGAGCATCACGCGCTCGTCGACGAGATGAACGACGAAGACGTGCGGCGGGCGATCTACAAGATCAAGCGCGGCGTACATGTGGCCAGCCCGGTCTTCGACGGGGCGCCCGAGCAGAGCATCCGTGATGCGCTCGAGCTCGCCGGCATGAACGTCAGCGGGCAGTCGACCCTGTTCGACGGCCGCACCGGCGAGCCGTTCGACGGCGAGGTCACCGTCGGGGTGATGTACGTGCTCAAGCTGCACCACCTCGTCGACGACAAGATCCACGCGCGGTCGATCGGGCCCTACAGCCTGGTCACCCAGCAGCCTCTCGGCGGCAAGGCCCAGTTCGGTGGCCAGCGGCTCGGCGAGATGGAGGTCTGGGCCATGGAGGCGTATGGCGCCGCCTATGCCCTGCAGGAGTTCCTGACGGTCAAGTCGGACGACGTCCTGGGTCGCACCCGGATGTACGAGGCGATCGTCAAGGGCGAGAACGTGCTCGAGAGCGGCCTGCCCGAGTCGTTCAACGTGCTCATCAAGGAGCTCCAGAGCCTCGCGCTCGACGTCGAGCTCATCGAAACCGAGCAGCTTTGATTCACCAGTGAGAGAGGACGCGCGATGAAGGACATCTTCAACTTCTTCGAGAAGCCGACGGACCCCCTGAGCTTCAGCGCCATCCGGATCTCGCTGGCGAGTCCGGAAAAGATCAGCAGCTGGTCGTACGGCGAGGTCAAGAAGCCCGAGACCATCAACTACCGGACGTTCAAGCCAGAGCGTGATGGCCTCTTCTGTGCCAAGATCTTCGGCCCGGTGAAGGACTACGAGTGCTTGTGCGGCAAGTACAAGCGCATGAAGCACCGGGGCGTGGTCTGCGAGAAGTGCGGCGTCGAGGTCATCCAGAGCCGGGTGCGGCGTGAGCGGCTGGGGCACATCACCCTGGCGACCCCGGTGGCCCACATCTGGTTCCTCAAGAGCCTGCCCAGCCGGATCGGCAACCTGCTCGACGTCACCCTCAAGGACGTCGAGCGCGTGCTCTACTGCGTGGCGTACATCGTCACCGACAACGGCACGACGCCGCTCAACGTGGGTGACATCCTCAGCGAGGACGAATACTACGAGGCCCTCGACAAGTACGGCGACGACGCGTTCGACGCCGGCATGGGCGCCGAGGCGATCAAGAAGCTGCTCGAGCGGCTCGACATCCCCGCGCTCTCCGTGGAACTGCGCGAAGCGATGCGCAACGCGACCAGCGAGGCCAAGCGCAAGAAGATCGCCAAGCGGCTCAAGGTGGTCGGCGCGCTCAAAGACAGCGGCAATCACCCCGAGTGGATGATCCTCGAGGTCATCCCGGTGATTCCGCCCGACCTGCGGCCCTTGGTGCCGCTCGACGGCGGCCGCTTCGCCACCAGCGACCTCAACGACCTCTACCGTCGCGTGATCAACCGCAACAACCGCCTCAAGCGGCTGCAGGAGCTCAACGCGCCGGAGATCATCATCCGCAACGAGAAGCGGATGTTGCAGGAGGCCGTCGACGCGCTCTTCGACAACGGTCGTCGCGGCAAGGCGATCACCGGCCCGAACAAGCGCCCGCTCAAGTCGCTCAGCGACATGATCAAGGGCAAGCAGGGCCGCTTCCGCCAGAACCTGCTCGGCAAGCGGGTCGACTACTCGGGCCGCTCGGTCATCGTCGTTGGTCCCGAGCTGCGGCTGCATCAGTGCGGGCTGCCCAAGAAGATGGCGCTCGAGCTCTTCAAGCCGTTCATCTACAACAAGCTCGAAGAACGGGGGCATGTCACCACCATCAAGACCGCCAAGCGGATGGTGGAGAAGGAGAAGTCCGAGGTCTGGGACATCCTCGACGAGGTGATCAAAGAGCACCCGGTCCTGCTCAACCGGGCCCCGACGCTGCACCGTCTGGGCATCCAGGCGTTCGAGCCGGTGCTCATCGAAGGCAAGGCGATCCAGCTTCACCCGCTGGTCTGTGCCGCCTTCAACGCGGACTTCGACGGCGACCAGATGGCGGTGCACCTGCCGCTGTCGATCGAGGCGCAGGTCGAGGCCCGGGTGCTCATGATGAGCTCCAACAACATCCTGAGCCCGGCCCACGGCAAGCCGATCATCGTGCCCTCGCAGGACATCGTGCTCGGCTGCTACTACATGACCCGGGAGCTGCCCTTCGCGCTCGGCACGGGCAAGGCGTTCTCGGGGCCCGACGAAGTGCGCATGGCGTACGACGCGGGCGAGGTACACATCCAGGCCGGCATCAAGTGCCGGATCGGCGGCAAGCTCTACGAGACCACCGTCGGCCGGGTCCTGATGTACGAGATCGTGCCCGAGGGCCTCGACTTCGACGAAGTCAATCAGGTCATGGGCAAGAAGCAACTCGCGGGGTTGATCGACTCGGCCTATCGGCGCTGCAAGGCCAAGGACACCGTGATCCTCGCCGACCGGCTCAAGAACCTGGGCTACGCCGAGGCGACCCGGGCCGGCATCTCGATCGCCGTCGGCGACCTCACCGTGCCCGGCCTCAAGGAAGAGCTGCTCGGTGTCGCCAAGGGTGAAGTCGACGAGATCGAACAGCAGTACTTCGACGGCCTCATCACGACCGGTGAGCGGTACAACAAGGTGGTCGACATCTGGGCCCAGGCGACCGAGAACGTCGCCAAGGCCATGATGGAGGCCATCGGCAAGGCCACCTTCGAGGGGCCGGACGGCCAAGTCGAAGAGGGGCCCAGCTTCAACTCGATCTACATCATGGCCGACTCCGGTGCCCGTGGTGGTCCGGCTCAGATCCGTCAGCTCGCCGGCATGCGTGGCCTCATGGCCAAGCCGTCGGGCGAGATCATCGAGCGTCCGATCACCGCGAACTTCCGCGAGGGCCTGACGGTGCTGGAGTACTTCATCAGTACCCACGGTGCCCGTAAGGGTCTCGCCGACACCGCGCTGAAGACCGCCAACTCGGGTTACCTCACCCGCCGCCTGGTCGACGTCGCCCAGGACGCGATCGTGACCGACTACGACTGCGGCACGCTCGACGGCATGGAGGTCACCGCGTTGGTGGAGGCCGGTGAGATCATCGAACGCCTCGGCGACCGGATCCTCGGTCGCGTCGCGCTCGATGATGTCTACCACCCGCACACGGGTGAGTTGCTCGTCCCGGCCGGCATCGAGCTCGACGAGCACAAGGTGGCCCTCATCGAAGACTCGGGCATCAACCGGGTCATGATCCGGTCGGTCTTGACCTGCCAGACCAAGCGCGGCGTCTGCGTGATGTGCTACGGGCGTGACCTCGCCCGCGGTCGCATGGTCAACGTTGGTGAGGCGATCGGGGTCATCGCGGCCCAGTCGATCGGCGAGCCCGGCACCCAGCTCACCATGCGCACGTTCCACATCGGTGGTGCGGCGACCCAGTCGGCCCAGCGCAGCACGCTCGAGAACCGCGGCCCCGGTGTCGTGAAGTTCGAGAACATCGAGACCGTTGGTCGATCGGCCGGCCCCGACGAAGAGCGGGGTCACCTGGTGGTCATGAACCGCCAGGGCGTTCTGGTGATGACCGACGAACAGGGCCGTGAGCGCGAGCGCTACCAGGTCATCTATGGGGCCAAGATCCTCGTGGAGGACGGCCAGAAGATCCAGGCGGGTACGACCCTGGCCGAGTGGGACCCTTTCTCGGTGCCCATCCTCACCGAGGTCGGCGGCAAGATCCGGTTCCAGGACATCAAGGAAGGACTGACGATCACCGAGGAACTCGACGACGTCACCGGCCTTTCGCGGAAGGTGGTCGTCGAGAGCCGGGACGCCGAGATGCGGCCTGCGCTGCTGCTCCGCGATCCGGAGACCAACGCGATCCGCAAGCTGGAGCACGGCCGCGGTGACGCCCGCTACCTGCTGCCCGTCGGCGCGAACATCGTCGTCAACGACGGGGACGTGATCGAGCCCGGCTCGATCCTGGCCAAGATCCCGCGGGAGACGTCCAAGACCAAGGACATCACCGGTGGTCTGCCCCGCGTCGCCGAGCTGTTCGAGGCGCGCAAGCCCAAGGACCATGCCGTCATCACGGAGATCGACGGCTGGGTCGAGTTCGGCAAGGACACCAAGGGCAAGCGCAAGGTCATCGTGCGCCCGGACATCGGCGATCCCAAGGAGTACCTGATCCCCAAGGGCAAGGCGCTGGCCGTGCGCGTGGGTGACCGGGTGCAGGCCGGGGAGCCGCTCATGGACGGCCCTGCCAACCCCCACGACATCCTCAAGGTGCTCGGGGACAAGGAGCTGGCGAAGTACCTCGTGGACGAGATCCAGGAGGTCTATCGACTGCAGGGCGTGCGCATCAACGACAAGCACGTCGAGGTGATCGTCCGGCAGATGCTGCGCCGGGTGAAGATCCGGGATGTGGGCGATACGAACTTCCTCATCGAAGAACAGATCGAGAAGTGGATCTTCGAGGAGGAGAACGAGCGCGTGCTCAACGCGGGTGGCCGTCCGGCCGTCGGTGAGCCGCTGCTGCTCGGCATCACCAAGGCCTCGCTGTCGACCGAGTCGTTCATCTCGGCGTCGTCCTTCCAGGAGACCACCAAGGTGCTCACCGAGGCCGCGTTGTCGGGCAAGGTGGACTACCTGCGTGGCCTCAAAGAGAACGTGATCATGGGCCGGCTGATCCCGGCCGGTACCGGCCTCGAGGGGTATCGCAACCTCAGCATGGAGGTCGACGAGCCCGAGGACGAAGAAGGTCTCGACGCCCTCTCGAAGCTGGGCTGAGGCGCGATCTGGGGGTCGCCTTGGAGAAAAAGATCTTCAAGGTTGACCCTGTCCTGAGAGTCTCTATAATGCCGCCACTGTCCGCCGACGGTCGGACAGTGTCAGGAGCGAGGCGCCAGCCCTGCTCCAGCGACTTCCCGGAAGGCGACCGAAGCCTGGAGTTTCGGCCGAACCATCGGGGGGACGACATCGTGCTCTGGCACATGTCACGGCTGCGTGAGCAGTCTCCCTCCAATCTTCCGCAAGACCGTTTCGTTCAAGACGACTGCCGGTGCAGTCGTACGAAGGTGGGAATCGAATGCCGACGATCAGCCAGCTGGTCCGGATGGGCCGAAAGCGCAAGGCGAAGAAGGCGACCGCTCCGGCCCTTCAGCAGTGCCCCCAGAAGCGTGGGGTCTGCGTGCGGGTCTACACCTCGACGCCCAAGAAGCCGAACTCGGCGCTGCGCAAGGTCGCTCGCGTTCGGCTCACCAACGGCATCGAGGTGACCAGCTACATCCCGGGCGAAGGCCACAACCTGCAGGAGCACTCGGTGGTGCTCATTCGCGGTGGCCGCGTCAAGGACCTGCCCGGTGTGCGCTATCACATCATCCGAGGCACCCTCGACGCCACCGGCGTCAGCGCTCGCAAGCAGGGGCGCTCCAAGTATGGCGCCAAGCGCCCGAAGAAGTAAGGAGACCTGAGCGATGCCGCGTCGTCGTGACGTCCCCAAGCGCAAGGTCCAGCCCGATCCCCGATACGGCGATCGGCTCGTGGCCAAGTTCACCAACTGCCTGATGCTTCGTGGCAAGAAGTCGGTGGCGGAGAAGATCCTCTACGGCGCGTTCGACATCATCGAACACCGTACGAAGGAAGACCCGCTGCGGATCTTCAAGAAGGCCGTGGAGAACGTGAAGCCTTCGCTCGAGGTCAAGAGCCGCCGTGTCGGTGGTTCGACCTATCAGGTCCCGGTCGAGATCCGGGGCGAGCGGCGGACCGCTCTCGGAATCCGATGGCTCATCTCGTACTCGCGCAAGCGCCACGAGAAGACCATGGCCGAGAAGCTCGCCGGCGAGCTCATGGACGCAGCTGCCGGTCGAGGCAATGCGGCCAAGAAGAAGGACGATACCCACAAGATGGCCGAGGCCAACCGGGCCTTTGCTCACTACCGCTGGTAATCACGGTCTGTTGACCGCTCAGAGGCACTCCACGCGTCATGTCCCGCAGCATTCCCATCCGCCGTACCCGAAATATCGGGATCATGGCGCACATCGATGCGGGCAAGACGACCACGACGGAGCGCATCTTGTTCTACACCGGGCGGAGCCACCGCATCGGTGAGGTCCACGATGGCACGGCCACCATGGACTGGATGGAGCAGGAGCAGGAGCGTGGGATCACGATCACCTCGGCGGCGACCACCTGCAGCTGGACCGCGCGGTCCTGGCTCGGGCAGGAGGACGCGAGCAGCCATCAGATCAACATCATCGATACCCCGGGGCACATCGACTTCACCATCGAAGTCCAGCGCAGCCTTCGGATTCTCGATGGGGCGATCGCCGTCCTCGACGGCGTAGCCGGGGTCGAGCCTCAGACCGAGACGGTCTGGCGTCAGGCGGACAAGTACCGCGTGCCGCGACTCGTCTTCGTCAACAAGCTCGATCGGGTCGGAGCCGACTTCGACGCATGCGTCGAGGCGGTTCAGGCACGGTTGGGGGCTCAGACCCTGGTGCTGCAGCGGCCGATCGGTCGAGAGAGCGGGTTCAACGGTCTCATCGACCTCGTGACGCTGACCCAGTGCGTCTGGGAGAGCGACAGCCCTGACGCCGCAGTCGAGCAGGGGCCGCTCGCCGAGCAGCACCTCGAAGAGGCCGAGCTGCATAGGGAGGCGCTGCTCGACGCGCTCTCGACCCACGACGATACACTCCTCGAGGCCATCCTCGAAGGCGAAGTCGAGGAGAGCGAGATCCGGCGGGTCATCCGCAAGGCCACGCTCGCTTCGGCGGCCGTGCCGGTGCTTTGTGGGGCGGCCTTCAAGAACAAGGGGGTGCGCCACCTGCTCGACGCGGTGGTGGACTACCTGCCTTCGCCCATCGATGTGCCCCCGGTCACCGGGGTCCGGGTGAAGAACAAGCAGCCCACCGACGAGACGGTGGAGCGTGCACCCGAGGACGACGCCCCGTTTGCGGCGTTGGCTTTCAAGATCGCGACCGATCCGTACGTGGGTCAGCTGACCTACTTCCGGGTCTACTCCGGCACGCACCAGAGCGGCAAGGTGGTCTACAACGCCACCCAGGGCCGCCGGGAGCGGGTCGGTCGGCTGCTGCGAATGCATGCCAACCAGCGGGAAGACATCCAGGTCTGCCACGCCGGTGACATCGTCGCTGCGGTCGGGCTCAAAGGCGTCAAGACCGGCGATACCCTCTGTGTTGAGCATCAGCAGTTGCTGCTCGAACAGATCGAGTTCCCCGAGCCGGTCATCCGGATCGCCATCGAGCCCAAGACCAAGGCCGACCAGGACAAGTTGACCGATGCGCTCAACCGCCTCGAAGCCGAGGACCCGTCTTTTCGGGTCGGTGTCGACGGTGAGACCGGTCAGACCATCATCGCCGGGATGGGCGAGCTGCACCTCGAAGTGATCGTCGAGCGGCTCGTGCGAGAGTTCAAGGTCGTCGCCAACGTCGGCAAGCCGCAGGTCACCTATCGGGAGACCGTCAGCGGTGATGGGCGTGGCGAGGGGCGCTTCGTGCGCCAGGCCAGCGGCAAAGGCCAGTATGGTCATGCGGTCCTGCACGTCTCGCCCGGCGAGCGTGGCACGGGCTGCACGGTGACCGCTGACGTGTCCGCAGAGCAGATCCCGAAGGAATTCGTGTCCGCGGTTGAAGCCGGGGCCCGAAGCGGGTATGAAAGCGGGCCGCTCGCTGGCTATCCGATGGTGGACGTCGACGTTCGCATCGTCGGTGGCTCGTACCACGAGGCCGACAGCAGCGAGGTGGCGTTCAACATCGCCGGGACGATGGCATTCCGGGACGCCTGCGAGAAGGCATCCCCGGTGATCCTCGAGCCGGTGATGGAGGTCGAGGTCGTCGCGCCGGAAGAGCACGTGGGGGATGTCATCGCCCATGTCAACAGCCGGCGAGGCGAGATCCAGAAGATGGCGGTGCGCGGTCCGAACCAGTTCGTGACTGCGATGGTGCCGCTTGCCAGCATGTTCGGTTATGCGACCGACCTGCGGTCTGCGACCCAGGGACGGGGCACCTATACGATGCAATTCGCCCACTATGCGCCGGTGCCATCGGCCGTGGCGAAGAGCATCGTCGGAGAGTAGGCGGCCTCACAGTCGCATCGAGACAGCGCCGGATGGCACACGGCGACGACGAAAATGGTGTCCGGTCGGCGGGGCAGATGCCCGGCCACCGGACGGTAGACTGAGCAGGACGTTCGAAATGTCGACCAGTCAGAAGATTCGAATCCGGCTCAAGGCCTACGATCACAAGTTGCTCGATCAGTCGGCAACCGAGATCGTCGACATCGCGCGCCGGACCGGAGCGAAGGTGGCGGGGCCGATTCCGCTGCCGACCAGCATCAGCCGGTACACGGTGTTGCGGGGGCCGCACATCGACAAGAAGAGTCGGGAGCAGTTCGAGATTCGAACGCACAAGCGCCTGCTCGACATTCTCGAGCCGACGCCCCAGACCCTCGATGCGCTCATGAAGCTCGACCTCTCGGCCGGGGTCAACGTCGAACTGAAGTCCTGAGGAGCATCGTCGAGATGGCTACCCTCCCGGTTTACAACCTGAGTCGCGAAGAAGTCGGCACGATCGACGTGTCCGATGCAATCTTCGCGACCGAGGTCAATCAGCACCTCTTCTATGAGGTGGTGAAGTGGCAGATGGCCAAGCGTCGCGCGGGTACCGCGTCGACCAAGGGCCGCAGCGAGGTCGCCGGTGGCGGGCGCAAGCCCTACCGGCAGAAGGGAACCGGTCGCGCCCGTCAGGGCAGCCGCCGTGCCCCGAACCATGTCGGTGGCGGTATCGTGCACGGCCCCAAGCCGCGCAGCTACGCCTATCGTCTCAACAAGAAGGTCCGTCGAGGCGCGTTGCGCTCGGCGCTGAGCCTGCGCGCGTCTCAGCAACGGCTGATCGTCGTGCAGGAGTTGACCTTCGCCGAGCCGAAGACCAAGGTCGCCGCCGGCATCTTCGACCTGCTCGCCGAGGGCAACGCCCTGGTGGTCGACGGGCCGAACGAGAACCTCAAGCTGTCGGTGCGCAACCTGCCGAAGGTCAAGTACCTCAACGTCGAAGGCTTCAACCTCTACGACGTGCTCAACCATCGGTACCTCGTGCTCTCCGAGCCGATGGTCCGCCGGTTGGAAGGGACGCTGACCAAGTGAGCTACGACATCCACAGCATTCTCCGTCGCCCCATCGTGACCGAGAAGACGACCGTGCAGAAGGAAGACGACAACCAGGTCGTCTTCCGGGTGCGGCCCGACGCGAACAAGGTGCAGATCCGCGAGGCGGTCGAGCGTTTGCTCGGCGTCAAGGTCCTCTCGGTGAACACCGCGATCGTGCGCGGCAAGGTCAAGCGTATGGGCCGTCGTTTCGGCCAGCGCCCGAACTGGAAGAAAGCCATCGTTACCCTCGCCCCGGGCGAGGAGGTGGAATTCTTCGAGGCGCTGGACGATCTCGGCGAACTCGATATCCCGGAGGAATGACCGATGGGGATCAAGAAGTACAAGCCGACATCGCCCGGCCGACGCAACATGAGTTCGTCGGACTTCGCTGGGGTCACCGCGAGCAGCCCGGTCAAGGGGCTGACCCTTGCCCTGCGCAAGAAGTCGGGGCGCAACGTCTACGGCCGCATCACGGTGCGGCGTCGGGGCGGCGGTCACAAGCGGCGGTACCGCGTCATCGACTTCCGGCGTGACAAGTACGGCGTGCCGGCGCGGATCGAGCACATTGAGTACGATCCGAACCGCAGCGCCCGTATCGCTCTGCTGGTCTATGCCGACGGCGAGCGGCGCTACATCCTGGCCCCGAAGGGGGTCTCGGTGGGTGACGAGCTGCTGTCGAGCCGCGAGGCCGACATCAAGCCCGGCAACAGCCTGCCGCTGCGCAACATCCCGGTCGGTACCGTGATTCACGCCATCGAGCTGAAGATCGGCGGCGGGGCCAAGCTCTGCCGTGCCGCGGGTGTCTCTGCTCAGCTGCTCGCCAAGGAAGACGACTGGAGCCAGATTCGGCTGCCTTCCGGCGAGGTTCGCCGCGTGCACCTCAACTGTCGGGCGACCGTCGGTCAGGTCGGCAACGAAGAGCACGGCAACATCAAGCTCGGCAAGGCCGGTCGCAGCCGTTGGCTCGGCCGACGCCCGAAGGTCCGCGGCGTCGCGATGAACCCGGTCGACCACCCGCATGGCGGCGGCGAAGGCCGCACCTCGGGCGGCCGTCACCCGGTGAGTCCGTGGGGTATGCCGACCAAGGGCAAGAAGACCCGGAAGAACCGCCGGACCGACCGCTTCATCGTCCGTCGGCGTGGCCGGAAGTAGGAGACTGAACGATGCCGCGTTCTATCAAGAAGGGGCCGTTCGTCGACGTCCATCTGTGGGACAAGGTCGAGAACATGAACCAGGCCGGACAGAAGCGGGTCATCAAGACCTGGTCCCGGCGCTCGACCATCCTGCCCGAGTTCGTCGGACACACGTTCGCCGTGCACAACGGCAAGAGTTTCATCCCGGTGTTCGTCACCGAGAACATGGTCGGTCACAAGCTCGGTGAGTTTGCTCCGACCCGCATGTTCCGGGGTCATATCGCCGACAAGAAGGCCAAGCGGAGGTAGGAGAATGCGTGCGAAGCTTCGCTACCTGCGGGTCGCCCCGCGCAAGACGCGACTGGTCGTCGACCTTGTCCGCGGTAAGAGCGTCGAGGAAGCCATCAACATCCTCACGTTCACCCGGCGTTCTGCGAGTGAACCGGTCCGCAAGCTGATCGAGAGCGCCCTGGCCAACGCCGAGGCCGACGACGCGAACATCGACGCCTTGTACGTCGAGACGATCTTCGTCGACGAGGGGCCGACGCTCCGGCGCTTCCGCCCTCGAGCGCAGGGACGGGCGACCCGAATCAACAAGCGGACGAGCCACGTCACGTGCGTGCTCGCCGAGCGCGGCTGAGGAGTCAACCGTGGGTCAGAAGACGCATCCGATCGGTTTCCGTCTGGGCATCATCCGGACGTGGAACTCCAAGTGGTACGAGGAGAAGCGTTACGCGGAGTGGCTCCACGAGGACATCAAGCTCCGTCGCTTCATCAAGAAGAAGCTCTACCACGCCGGGATCTCGAAGATCGAGATCGAGCGCATGGCGAACAAGGTCAAGGTCAGCGTGTACACCGCGCGGCCGGGCATTGTCATCGGCAAGCGCGGCGCGGGGGTCGACGAGCTCAAGCGAGAGGTCGAGAAGCTCTCGAGCGGTGAGGTCTACCTCAACATCCAGGAGGTCCGTAAGGCCGAACTGGATGCGACCCTCGTCGCCGAGAACGTCGCGGCCCAGCTCGAGCGGCGCGTCGCCTTCCGGCGTGCGCTGAAGAAGGCCATGCAGACCGGCATGAAGTTCGGCGCGAAGGGCTTCAAGATCTCGGCTTCGGGTCGACTCGGCGGCGCCGAGATGGGCCGCTTCGAGCGGTACCACGATGGTCGCGTGCCCCTGCACACGCTGCGGGCGGACATCGACTACGGCACCGCCGTCGCCAAGACGACCTACGGGATCATCGGCATCAAGTGCTGGATCTTCAAGGGCGAGATCCTCGACGACCAGCGCACGGCCGGCCGCAACGCCGAACGTCGCCGTTAGGAGAGAGATATGCTTTCGCCGAAGAAGACCAAGTACCGCAAGCGCCACAAAGGGCGCATCCGCGGCATGGCCAAGGGTGGATCCGACATCCACTTCGGTGACTTCGGCCTTCAGGCCATCGACAGTGGGCGGCTCACCGCGCGGCAGATCGAGGCCGCACGTATCGCGATGACCCGCCACGTCAAGCGTCAGGGCAAGATCTGGATTCGGATCTTCCCCGACAAGCCCATCACCAAGAAGCCCGCCGAGACTCGGATGGGTAAGGGTAAGGGCGGCGTCGAGGCCTGGGTCGCGGTCATCAAGCCCGGTCGTGTGCTGTACGAGATGCAGGGGGTGCCCGAGGAGCTCGCGCGTGAAGCGCTGCGGCTCGCGTCGCACAAGCTGCCGATCAAGACCCGGTTCCTCAAGCGGGGGCAGTGATCATGAAGGCCAGTGAACTGCGAGAGAAGAGCATCGACGAGCTGCGCGCGCTGAGCGACGAATGGCGCAAGGAGCTGTTCGACCTGCGCTTCAAGCACTACACCGGGCAGCTGGTGAACACCGCTGCGCTGCGGAGCACCCGTCGGGGTATCGCGCGGATCGAGACCCTCATTCGTGAGCGGCAGATCAGCCAGACGTCGAGCGCGGAGGCGAAGTGATGACTGAGGCAACCCAGGGTGAGCGCGGTCACCGCAAGACCCGCACCGGTGTGGTGGTCAGCGACAAGATGGAGAAGACCATCGTCGTCCAGATCGACCGCATGGTGATGCACCCGATCTACAAGAAGTACGTGCGCCGCCGTGTAAAGTACAAGGTGCACGACGAGCGCAACGAAGCCCGGGTCGGCGACACCGTCCTCATCGAGGAATGTCGGCCGCTCAGCCGCCACAAGCGCTGGCGGATGAAGGCGATCACCCATCGCGCGGCCTGAGAAGTCGTGACGCTCGCGCCAGGCGTGAGCGAGGAGGACGGACGTGATCCAGATGCAGACGGTCCTGACGGCCGCGGACAATTCGGGTGCCAAGAGGATGCAGTGCATCAAGGTTCTTGGTGGCTCGAAGCGTAAGTATGCGTCCATCGGGGACATCATCGTCGTCAGCGTCAAGGAGGCCCTGCCCAATTCGCGGGTCAAGAAGGGCGACGTCAGGCGAGCGGTGGTCGTCCGGACCAAGAAGGAAATCCGACGGTCGGACGGCTCCTACATCAAGTTCGACGTCAACTCCGCGGTGCTCATCAACGACGCCAACGAGCCGATCGGAACGCGTATCTTCGGACCCGTCGCCCGCGAACTGCGTGCGAAGCGGTTCAACAAGATCGTTTCGCTCGCGCCCGAGGTTCTTTAAGAGCTCTGCGAGGACAGGGGACGAATCGATGCACATCAAGACCGGTGATGTGGTCCAGGTGATGGCCGGCAAAGAGCGCGGCCGCACCGGCACGGTTATCCGTGTCGACCGGAAGCGCAACCGGATCGTCATCGAGGGTCTGAACGTGGTCAAGCGGCACAAGAGGCCGGGACCCGCAGACCCCGAGGGCGGTATCCAGGAGAAGGAAGCGTCGATCCACGCTTCGAACGTGCTCCTCTATTCGGAGCAGCTCGAACGTGGAGTGCGCACCAGCCATCGCTACGTGGGTGCCGGTGGCGACTACTTCACCACCAAGCACAGCGCCATGGCGAGCTTCGATGCCCCGCCCGAGCGGGTCGAGAAGGTTCGCATGTGCGTCAAGACCGGCGAGGTGTTCCGATGAACCCGCGACTGCAGGTCAAGTACAGGGACACGGTGGTGCCGGCGCTCCAAGAGGAGTTCAAGTACGGCAACCCCCACGAGGTGCCTCGAATCGTCAAGGTCGTGGCCAATATGGGCCTCGGCGAGGCGGTTCAGAACCCGAAGATCATCGAAGGCGCACAGCGCGAGCTGAGCGAACTGGTGGGTCAGCGGGCGGTGGTCACCAAGGCCAAGCGATCGATTGCAGGCTTCAAGCTGCGTCAGGGTATGGCCATCGGCTGTGCCGTGACCTTGCGTCGTGACCGCATGTGGGAGTTCCTCGACCGGCTGCTCAACGTGGCCCTGCCTCGCGTCCGCGATTTTCGCGGTGTGAGCCCCAAGGGTTTCGATGGCCACGGGAACTACTCGCTCGGTATCCGGGAGCACATCATCTTCCCGGAAATCGACTACGACAAGACCGACAAGATCAAGGGGCTGAACGTCACGATCGTGACGACAGCCAAGACCGACGAGGAGAGCCGCGCGCTGCTGCGCCATCTCGGCATGCCGTTCCGCCGGCCGGCCGGGGCTCGGTAAGACGACCGAGTCGTCGACATCAGCGGCGCCGTGTGTTGCGCCTCAATCGGTCGCTGGCGACGGCGACCGCGGGACTGAGGATAGAGACCCATGGGAATGACCGACCCGATCGCCGATCTGCTCACGAGAATCCGCAATGCGTCGGCGGTGCGGCATGACACGGCGCTCATTCCGGCCTCGAACCTGAAACTGCGGATCGTCAACCTCCTCTTCGAGGAAGGTTTCGTGCGCAATTTCAAGGTCATCAAGGACGACAAGCAGGACGTGATCTGCGTGTACCTCAAGTACACCCCGGACAACATGCCGGTGATCACGCATCTCGAGCGAGTCTCCAAGCCCGGCCGGCGGGCCTATGTCAAGGCCAAGAACCTGCCTCGTGTACGTCATGGGCTGGGTGTCGCCATCCTGTCGACGTCGCGGGGCGTGATGACCGACAAGCAGGCGCGGTCGCTGCATATCGGCGGCGAACACCTCTGCTCGGTCTGGTAGCCGGTAGGAAGGAGAACCCATCATGTCGCGCATTGGCAAGCAGCCGGTGCCCGTACCGGCGGGCGTCGAGGTCGGCTTGACCGACGGACGGATCACCGTGAAGGGGCCGAAGGGTACCCTGGAGCGAGTCCTTCCGCCGCAGGTCGCAGTCGCGCAGGAAGACGGCACCGTTGTCGTGCGTCGTGAGAACGACGGCCGCACGGCCCGTGCGATGCACGGTCTGACCCGCTCGCTGATCCAGAATATGGTCACGGGCGTCACCGCCGGCTTCAGCAAGACCCTCGATATCATCGGGGTCGGCTACCGAGTCGAGAGCAAGAAGGGCTATCTGGTCTTCACTCTCGGCTACAGCCACCCGATCTACTACGAGATCCCGCAAGGGGTCGAGGCGAAGCTCGAGTCGCCCACCAAGCTGACGGTCGCTGGTATCGACCGGGAGCTGGTCGGCAAGGCCGCCGCCGAGATTCGTGGTTTCCGGCCGCCCGAGCCCTACAAGGGCAAGGGCGTCAAGTACGCCGACGAGACGATCCGGCGCAAGGAAGGCAAGTCGGGCGGCCGCTGAGGCCCCAGGAGTAGGCAGCAATGGCTGTGAACAACAAGAAGGTCGCGGCTCGACTTCGGCGCAAGCGCTCGATTCGGAAGCGGATCTCGGGAACGGCCGAGCGGCCGCGTCTGAGCGTCTTCCGCTCGAACCGGCATATCTATGCTCAGGTCATCGACGACGTCTCCGGCAATACGCTGGCCACCGCGTCGACCCTGAACGCCGAGTTGCTTGAGGCGAACAAGAGCGAGAAGAAGAGCGACGTCGCCGCGCTGGTGGGCAAGCTGCTCGCCGAGCGGTGCCTGTCGAAGAACATCGAGGCGGTCGTCTTCGATCGCAACGGCTTCATCTACCACGGGCGGGTCAAGGCTCTGGCCGACGGTGCTCGTGAGGGCGGGCTGCGCTTCTGATCCATCGGCCCCCATACCGGGTCGAAATAGAAGTGCGCGCGCAGTTGACATGCAATCTGCGGTTGGGGTAGAAGGCTGCGCTCCGAAAGGGGCGCGTCTGCTTGTTCCCTGGCCGATCGCAGCGGAGCTATCAAATTGGCGATGCTCAGAGATAACGATCCCGACCTGATCGACAAGGTCGTCAACATCAATCGGGTCGCGAAGGTCGTCAAGGGTGGCCGCCGGTTCAGCTTCAGCGCGCTGGTGGTCGTCGGTGACGGTGCCGGCAGCGTCGGTGCTGCGCTCGGCAAGGCCAACGAGGTGCCCGAAGCGATCCGCAAGGGCAACGAGCGGGCACGCAAGGCCATGTTCAAGGTGCCCGTGATCAACGGCACGATCCCGCACGAGATCGTCGGTCACCATGGCGCGGGTCGGGTGCTTCTGCGCCCCGCAAGCCAGGGTACCGGGGTCATCGCGGGCGGTGCCGTGCGCGCCGTGCTCGAGGCGGCTGGGATCAGCAACGTGCTGACCAAGTCGCTGGGGACGAGCAACCAGCACAACGTCATCCACGCGACCATCGATGCCCTGCGCAACCTGGTCGACCCGAAGGAGATGGCCGCGCGTCGAGGCAAGTCCGTCGACGACCTGAGCCACCACCTTCCCTGAGGAGAGCAGCGATGAAGCTGAAGGTCATTCAGACCAAGAGCGGCATCGGCCGTTCGCCCAAGCAGCGGGCTACCCTCAAGGGGTTGGGCCTGACCCGGATGGGGCGCGAGCGTCTCCTCGAGGACAGCCCGGCCGTCCGCGGCATGATCGCCAAGGTCGCTCACCTCGTGGAGTGGCAAGAGGTCAACGAGTAGATCCATGAGCGAACTGAGCAATCTGCAGCCTGCGCCCGGTGCCATCCGCAAGAAGAAGCGGATCGGCCGCGGTGAGTCCTCCGGTTGGGGCAAGACCGCCGGCAAGGGTCACAAGGGCCAGAAGGCCCGTCGGGGCAACAGCAAGCCCCGCCTCGGCTTCGAGGGCGGCCAGATGCCGCTCGCCCGGCGTCTGCCGAAGCGAGGCTTCACCCCCCGCAATCGCGTCGAGTACGCGGTGGTCAACCTGGGGCAGCTCGGCGATTTCGAGGCCAACGCGGTCGTCGACATCGACGCGCTTCGAGCCCGGGGCATGGTCAAGAAGGGCATGAGCCTGCTCAAGGTGCTCGCCCACGGCGAGTGCGAGATCGCCCTGACCATCCGCGCGCACAAGTTCAGCAAGGCGGCCATCGACAAGATCACCGCCGCCGGCGGCCAGGTCGAGCTCGTCGAAGCCTGAGTCGAGGACGTCAGTGAACACCATCGTCCGAATCTTCCAGATCACCGAGCTGCGGCGGCGGATCATCTTTACGCTGTCGCTGCTCGCGGTCTACCGGATCGGGGTCTTCGTGACCCTGCCCGGGGTCGACCGCGGTGAGATGATCCGCTTCATGGAGAGCCAGTCCAATACCTTCTTGGGCCTGTTCAACATGTTCAGCGGCGGTGCCATCGAGCAGCTCAGCGTCTTCGCGTTGGGCATCATGCCGTACATCTCGGCGTCGATCATCTTCCAGCTGCTGACGGTGGTGATTCCGACCCTCGATCGCCTGAACAAAGAAGGCGAGCAGGGCCGCAAGAAGATCAACCAGTGGACCCGCTATTCGACGGTCGTTCTCTCGATCGTCCAGGGGTTCTTCATCGCGCTGTACCTCGAGAACCTGAACTCGCAGGCCGGCAGCGGTCAGATCGTGCACGAGCCCGGCAGCTTCGGGTTCCGCTTCATGACCGTGCTGACCCTGACGACCGGCGCCACCTTCATCATGTGGCTCGGTGAGCAGATCACCGAGCGCGGTGTCGGCAACGGCATGAGCCTGATCATCTTCGCGGGCATTGTGGCGGGGTTGCCCGACGCGCTGCTGCAGATCAAGGAGATGGTCGCCGGCGAGCAGATGTCGCTCTTCCAGCTCATCGCCCTCGCAGCCATGGGCTTCGGTGTGATCGCGTTCATCTGCTTCATCGAGCGCGGACAACGCAGGATCCCGATCCAATACGCGAAGCGTCTGGTGGGCAACCGCGTCGGCGCTGCGCAGTCGACCCACCTGCCTCTGCGGGTGAACATGGCCGGCGTGATTCCGCCCATCTTCGCCTCGTCGATCCTGATGTTCCCCACCTCGGTGGCCAGCTGGACCGAGGCCGAGTGGATGCAGCCGGTGCAGGCCGCGCTCAACCCGAGCGACTGGCGCTACATGGTCATCTTCAGCGCGCTGAACATCTTCTTCTGCTTCTTCTACACCTCGGTGATGTTCAACCCGGTGGATGTGGCGGAGAACCTCAAGAAGTTCGGCGGCTACATCCCCGGCATCCGGCCGGGCACCAAGACCGCCGAGTACATCGACCACGTGCTGACGCGGATCACTTTCGGTGGTGCGCTCTACGTGGCTGCGGTGTGCGTGGTGCCGATGTTCGTGCAGGACGCATTCAAGGTGTCGTTCTACTTCGGCGGCACCTCGCTGCTCATCATCGTGTCCGTTGCGCTCGATACGGTGCAACAGATCGAAAGTCATTTGATCACACGCGACTACGAAGGCTTCTCCGACCAGAAGGGGCCACGGATTCGCGAACGCCGGGCGAGCTGACGACCGGCGTCAGGTCCGACCGCCGCGACGCGGCGAACACTGTCTGCGATAGGCGCAGGCAGCGTCCAAGGGTCGGCACAGAGGGAGCTTTCAATGAAGGTCCGAGCTTCGGTGAAGCGGATTTGCGACAAGTGCAAGGTGATTCGCCGGCACGGTCATGTGCGGGTCATCTGTGAGAACCCGCGGCACAAGCAGCGGCAGGGCTGAGGCCGCAGGGGAGACTGGAAGATGGCACGCATCGCCGGCGTCGACCTTCCGCGGAACAAGCGGATCGTCATCGCCCTGACCTACATTCACGGCATCGGACGGACCAGCGCCGTTCAGATCGTCGAAAAGTGCGGGCTCGACCCCAACATGCGCAGCGACATGCTCTCCGAGCAGGACGTGCGGCGCATTCGCCAGGTCATCGACGACGAGTTCAAGGTCGAAGGTGATCTCCGGCGGGAGGTCCAGCTCAACATCAAGCGTCTGATGGATCTCGGGTGCTACCGCGGCCTGCGGCACCGTCGTGGGTTGCCCGTTCGCGGGCAGCGTACCCGGACCAACGCTCGGACCCGCAAGGGCCCGCGGCGCGTCGTGACCAAGAAGAAGAAGAAGTAGCGGATCGCTACGGGGTATCGGCATGGCCAAGTACGCGTCGTCGAAGAGCGGCAAGAAGAAGGTCCGCAAGAACATCCAGTCGGGGATCGCCCACATCCAGGCGACCTTCAACAACACGATCATCACGATCACCGACGTGCAGGGTAACTGCGTGGCGTGGTCGTCGGCCGGGTCGCGTGGTTTCAAGGGCAGCCGCAAGAGCACGCCGTTCGCGGCGCAGCTCGCTGCGGAAGACGCTGCCCGCAAAGCCCAGGAGCACGGCATGCGCTCGATCGGGGTCTACGTGAAGGGCCCCGGCGCCGGTCGCGAGGCCGCGCTGCGCGCGCTCAACACCGCCGGCTTCAAGATCACGCATATCCGTGACGTGACGCCGATTCCCCACAACGGTTGCCGGCCGCCCAAGCGGCGGCGGGTCTGAGGAGAGGTCGAACATGGCCAGGTATAATGGTCCCGTCTGCCGCCTCTGCCGCCGGGAGGGTACCAAGCTCTTCCTGAAGGGGGAGCGGTGCTACAGCGAGAAGTGCTCGTTCGACCGGCGGCCGTACCCGCCCGGCATGCACGGGCAGGGTCGTATGCGCCCCAGCGACTACCGCGATCAGCTGCGCGAGAAGCAGAAGGTCAAGCGGATCTACGGCGTGCTCGAGAAGCAGTTCCGGCTGTACTTCCAGCGGGCGGACCGCGCGAAGGGCGTGACCGGTGAGAACCTGCTCTCGCTGCTCGAGCGGCGGTTGGACAACGTGGTCTACCGACTCGGGCTGGCGACGAGCCGGACCGAGGCCCGGCAGCTCGTGCGGCACAACCACTTCACCGTCAACGGCCGCAAGGTCAACATCCCGTCGTACAGCGTGCGGCCGGGTGATGTGGTGTCGGTCAAGGAGCGCAGCCGCAAGGTCGGTCGCATCGTGGCTTCCCTCGAGGCGGCCGAGCGCCGTCCGCGGCCGTCGTGGCTCGACATGAACAAGAAGGACTGGACCGGCACCGTGAAGGGCGAGCCGGTTCGGGACGAGCTGACGCTGCCCATCAACGAGCAGCTCATCGTCGAGCTCTACAGCAAGTAAATTCCCAAAACCCATCGGTCGGGTGAGAGGTGGTGCCGGCGGGCCTCGTGGAGAGGAAGCCCGTCAGGAGTGGTCTCCCCCGGCTGGTTCCTATCTGGAGGCTTCAGATGGACCCGATGGAGATGATCTCCAAGAACTGGCGCGAGCTGATCCGTCCCAAGGGCATCGTCGTCGACGAGGCCAACGAGAAGTACGGTAAGTTCGTCGCCGAGCCGTTCGAGCGTGGCTTCGGCATCACGATCGGCAACTCGCTGCGGCGCATTCTGCTGTCGTCGCTGCAGGGGGCTGCCGTCAGCGCCGTGCGTATCGACGGCGTGCTGCACGAGTTCACGAGCATCCCGGATGTTCTCGAGGACGTGACCGACATCATCCTCAACCTCAAGCATGTGCGCTTCAAGATGCACACGCTCGAGCCGCGGGTGGTGCGCATCGACGTCGAGAAGGAAGGCGTGGTCACCGCCGGCGACATCACCGCCGATCCGATGGTCGAGGTGCTCAACCCCGATCAGCCGATCGCGACCCTCAGCGAGGGCGGGCGGCTGTCGATGGAGTTGAGCGTGCGCACCGGCTATGGCTACGTGCCGGCCGAGCGCAACAAGACCGCGAACATGCCGGTGGGGACCATCCCCATCGACTCGATGTTCAGCCCGGTCCGGCGCGTCAACTACACCGTCACCAACGCCCGAGTCGGTCAGCGGACCGACTACGACAAGCTGGCGCTCGAGGTGTGGACCGACGGCAGCGTGGCGCCGGCTGACGCGGTCGCCTACGCGGCCAAGATCCTCAAGGAGCAGGTTCAGATCTTCATCAACTTCGATGAGGAGCAGGAGCCCGAGTACGAAGAGGATTCGGCCCAGAACGAGATCCTGCAGAACGAGAACCTGTACCGCAGCGTCGACGAGCTGGAGCTGTCGGTGCGCTCGGCCAACTGCCTGCAGAACGCCAATATCAAGCTGATCGGCGAACTGGTGCAGAAGACCGAGGCCGATATGCTCAAGACCAAGAACTTCGGCCGCAAGTCGCTCCGGGAGATCAAGGAGATCCTGGCGACCATGGGGCTGCAGCTCGGTATGAAGCTGGAAGGCTGGAATCCCGACGCGCGGCGCAAGTAGGCGTCACGGGAATCCAAGGAGTCACGAGTCATGCGTCATCGCAAGTCCGGCCGTAAGCTCGGCCGCAACTCGAGCCACCGTGATGCGATGTTCCGCAACATGGTGACCTCGCTCATCGAGGAAGAGCGGATCCAGACGACCGTCGCCAAGGCCAAGGAGCTGCGGCGGATCGCGGAGAAGCTCATCACCCAGGGCAAGAACAATGCCCTGAGCACCATCGAAGCGGCTTCCGGCGGTGAGCAGGAGCGGTTGAAGATGGCGCGTGTCGCGGCGGTTCGCCAGGCGGGCAAGACGGTGCGCAACCGTGATGCCCTGCAGAAGCTGTTCGGCGAGTTGGCCGAGCGCTTCATCGACCGGCCCGGCGGCTATACCCGTATCGTGCGGGTTGGCAATCGCCTCGGCGACAACGCCGAGCTGGCCATCATCGAGCTGTTGCCCCCGGGCTACGGCGCCGAGAAGGCGAGCTGATCGACGGGCCCGGTTCGGGCCCCTCACAGGCATCCTTCGGGCGGCTGATGCGCCCGACGTCAACGCCCGTGACGTATGTCGCGGGCGTTGTCTGTTTTGCCGCCCTCCATCTGGCGGCCTCCTTCTGGCGATGGGCCATCGCGAGTGGGCCGGTGCCCGCTGCCCCCGATCGTGGGGCGCCGCGCGACCCTGGGCCGTCGTGGGGCATCCAGTCGACTATGGCCACAGACACCCTCCGCCACGATGCTTCGCGAGCGCCGCTGCGGGTCCTGCTCATCGATGACGATCAGCCGTTTCGCACGGCGATGGGCAAGGCGTTGCGCCGGCGAGGCTTTGCGGTCGACCCGATCGCGGGCGGGCTCGAAGGGGCCGACGCGCTGCGCAAGGGCGGCATCGATGAGCAGCACCCGGCCAGCGCGGCCGTGCTCGACCTTCGAATGCCCGATATCGATGGGCTGGAGGTCCTGCGGCGGACGCCGGGTCGGCAGATCCCGGTCGTGGTTCTCACGGGCCACGGGACTGTGCCCGACGCGGTCGAGGCCATGCGCCTGGGCGCCTATACCTTTCTCACCAAGCCGGTGGACGCGGCCGACCTCGCGCCGGTTCTGACCCAGGCGGCACGGCCCGGTTCCGGCGAGTTCCATCTGGTCGGCGAGAGCCCGGCGACCGAGCAGCTGCGACGGCTCATCGAGCGCCTGGCCGATGCGGACGAGCCGGTGCTCTTGACCGGTGAGACCGGCACCGGCAAGGAGGTCGCCGCCCGGGCGCTGCACAGGGCATCGCGCAGAGCGGCCGAGCCGTTCGTGCCGGTCAACATGGCCTGCCTGCCGCGCAACCTGGTCGAGAGCGAGCTCTTCGGCCATGTGCGGGGCGCGTTCACCGGGGCCGATCGGCGCAAGCCCGGGCTCTTCGAAGAGGCCGAGGCCGGGACGCTCTTTCTCGACGAGATCGCCGAGCTGCCGCTCGAGCATCAGGCCAAGCTGTTGCGGGTGCTCGAGACGCGGATGTTCCGGCCGGTCGGTGATACCCGCGAGCGTCCTTTTCGAGCGCGCCTCGTCGCGGCGACCCATCGGCGTCTGGCCGACGAGGTCGCCGCCGGACGCTTTCGCGAAGACCTGTTCTATCGCCTGCAGGTCCTGCCGCTGGAGCTGCCGCCGCTGCGGGCCCGCAAGGCCGATATTCTGCCGATCGCCCGACATTGGCTGGCCAAGGTCGGCGGCGACCTGCGTCTGACCGACGATGCCGAGTCGCGCCTGCTCGCCCATGATTGGCCGGGCAACGTGCGCGAGGTGGTCAACCTCGCCCGGCGGGTCGCGCTCTTCGCCGACGCCGGACGGGTGGATGGTGCGCTCGTGCAGCGCATGCTGGCGGCGAATCCGTTCGCGAGCCCCGGTCAGCGCCCGCAACCCTGCCCGCCGACCCCGGCGGGTCCGTCACCGCTCGAAGAGCTGACCCTCGAAGAGGTCGAGCGGCGCCATATCGAGCGTCTGCTGGCTCACCACAAGAACATCACCAAGGTCGCCCGCATCCTCGGCATCAACCGCCGGACCCTTCAGCGCAAGCTCAAGGCGTGGGGGATCGATCACAGCGATATCGGTCTGTAGGGCGTGGGGGTGATCGGACGCTGCGCCCTCCGGCGTCGTCCATCCGCCACCGCCGAGGAGACGCGTGCCCGGCCCCGAGAGCCCACCCCCGTCCGCACACGGCGCCACCGCTTTCCTGCATCCGGCGGCGCGCGCCTGGTTCGAAGCGTGCTTCGACGGACCGACGGAGGCGCAGTGGCGTGGCTGGCCGCCCATCGAGGCCGGTGAGTCGACCCTGCTGCTCGCGCCGACGGGATCGGGTAAGACCCTCGCCGCGTTTCTCTCTGCGCTCAATCGGCTGATCTTCGCGCCGACGCCGCCACCCGAGGCGCGCTGTCGGGTGCTCTACATCTCGCCGATCAAAGCCCTCGGTGTCGATGTGGAGCGCAACCTGCGGGCGCCGCTGGCCGGCATCGCCGCTTTGGCGCGCAAGCTGGGGCACGACCCGCGCGAGGTGCAGGTCGGCATCCGCAGCGGCGATACCCCCCAGCGGGAGCGGGCCCGCATGAAGCGGCACCCGCCCGATATTCTCATCACGACGCCCGAGTCGCTGTACCTGATGCTGACGAGTCAGGTCCGGCGGATTCTGGCCGGGGTCGAGACGGTCATCATCGACGAGATCCACAGCGTCGTCGGCACCAAGCGGGGTACGCACCTCGCCCTCTCGCTGGAGCGGCTGGAGTGGCTGCGCCGTGGGGCTCGGCCGCTGCAGCGGATCGGTCTGTCGGCGACGCAGCGCCCGCTGGAGGAGGTGGCCCGGTTCCTCGGCGGCTGCATCGTGGGCGAAGGCCCCGACGCGCCGGCTCGCCCGCGGGCGGTCACCATCGTGGACGCCGGCCGCAAGAAGGCCATCGACCTGCGCATCGAGACCCCGGCCGAAGAGTTGGCGGTCCTCGAAGGCGGCCACGATCCGGGGCAGACGCCGCAGGGCTCGGCGGTGGTGGCCGGGGTTCAGCGCTCGGCGTGGCCGGCGATCCATCCGCGGTTGGTTCAGCTGATCCGGGCGCACCGCTCGACGATGATCTTCACCAACAGCCGGCGGCTCTCGGAGCGGCTCGCGGCGGCGCTCAACGAGCTCGCGGGCGAAGAGCTGGCGCTGGCGCACCACGGCTCGCTGGCCCGCGACCAGCGCATGGACGTCGAAGACCGGCTCAAGCGGGGGGTTCTGCCGGCCATCGTCGCCACGTCGTCGCTCGAGCTCGGCATCGATATGGGCGCGGTCGACCTGGTGGTGCAGCTCGAGGCGCCGCCGTCGATCGCGTCGGGCATGCAGCGCATCGGGCGGGCGAGCCACCATGTGGGCGGGCGTTCGCGGGGTGTGATCCTGCCCAAGTACAAGGGCGACCTGCTGGCCTGCGCCGCCGCCGCCCGGGCGATGCTCGACGGCATCGTCGAGTCGACCCGCTATCCGCGCAATCCGCTCGACGTCCTGGCGCAGCAGCTCGTCGCCGCCGTCGCGATGCAGCCGTGGGAGGTCGACGCCTTGTATCGGGCCGTGCGCGCGGCGGCGCCCTACGCCGAGCTGCCCCGCGAGGCCTTCGAAGGCGTGCTCGACATGCTCAGCGGGCGCTATCCGAGCGAAGATTTCGCCGATCTGCGGGCCCGGGTGACCTACGACCGCATCAACGGCCGGCTCGAGCCGCGCAAGAGCGCCGGCAGAGTCGCGATCATCAACGGCGGCACGATCCCCGACCGCGGCTTGTACGGCGTCTTCCTGGCCGGCGACGAGTCGGGGCGCAGCCGGCGGGTGGGTGAGCTGGACGAGGAGATGGTCTTCGAGTCGCGGCCGGGCGACGTCTTCCTGCTCGGGGCCACCTCCTGGCGCATCGAGGAGATCACCCACGACAAGGTGCTCGTCACGCCGGCCCCCGGCGAGCCGGGGCGTATGCCGTTCTGGCGGGGCGACGGCCCGGGGCGGCCGCTGGAGTTCGGCGAAGCGATCGGCGCGCTGACCCGGCGTATCGGCGAGCTGGCCCCGGCGGCGGCCCAGACGGTGCTGCGCCGCGAACACTGCCTCGATGCGACCGCGGCCGAGGCGCTGACGGGCTACGTGCACGAGCAGAAGGCGGCGGGCGCGCTGCCCACCGATCGCACGGTGGTCGTCGAGCGCTTTCTCGATGAGATCGGCGACTGGCGCGTCTGCATCATGAGCCCGTACGGCGCGCCGGTGCACGCGCCGTGGGCGATGGCGGTGCGGGCGCGGCTGCTCGAGCGCTACACCATGGAGCTCGACGCGGTGTGGTCCGACGACGGGCTGGTCTTCCGACTGTCCGAAGGCGAGCGGCCGCCGGATCTGTCGCTCTTCCTGCCGCCGGCCGACAGCTTGGAAGACGCCGTGGTCTCGCGGCTGGGCGAGACGTCGCTCTTCGCGGCGAAGTTCCGCGAGAACGCCGGCCGGGCGCTGCTGCTCACCAAGCGTCGGCCCGGGCAGCGCACGCCGCTGTGGGCGCTGCGGCGCAAGTCGGCCGAGCTGCTCGCCGTCGCGACCCGCTATCGGGACTTTCCGGTGGTGCTCGAGACCTATCGCGAGTGCCTCAAGGACGCCTTCGACCTGCCCGGCGCCGTCGAGTTGATGCGCCGCATCGAGCGGCGCGCGGTCAAGGTGGTCGAGATCGAGAGCAAGAGCCCGAGCCCGTTCGCCTCGGCGATGCTCTTCGATTACGTCGCCAACTTCATGTACGAGGGCGACGCGCCGCTCGCCGAGCGACGGGCGCAGGCGCTCACCATCGACCACGCGCGGCTCAAGGCGCTGCTCGGCGAGGCCGCGCTGCGCGATCTGCTCGACGCCGAGGCCATCGACGAAGTCGAGCATGCGCTGCAGCGGCGCGCGCGGCGGCTGAATCACGCCGACGACATCCACGACCTGCTGTTGACCATGGGCGACATGCCGCGGGAAGCCCTCGTCGAGCGGGCGAAGGATGGGGTCGACGCCGACCAGATCGACGCCATGCTCGATACGCTGGTCCGGACCCGGCGCGTCGTGCGGGTGAAGATGGTCGGCGGGGTGCGGTTCATCGCCGCCGAGGACGCCGGCCGCTATCGCGACGCGCTGGGTGTGGTCTCGCCGCCCGGGCTGCCGGTGGCCTTCCTCGAGAGCGTCGACGACCCGCTGGGTGATCTGGTCGCCCGCCACGCCCGGACCCATGGCCCGTTCCGGGTCGAGTGGGTCGCCCGGCGCTTCGGCATCGGCGTCGGGCCGGTGCTCGAGGCGCTGCGCCGGCTGGCCGCGCGGGAGAAGGTGGTCGAGGGTGAGTTCCTGCCGCGGGGCGCGGGCCGCGAGTGGTGCGACGCCGAGGTGCTGCGCCGGCTCAAGCGACTGTCACTGGCGCGGCTGCGCGAGGAGGTCGAGCCGGTCGATCCCGAGGCCCTGGCCCGCTTCGTGGTCGACTGGCAGGGCATCGGCGACGACGGCACCGGCCCCGAGGCGGTGCTGGCGGTGGTCGAGCAACTGCAGGGCGCGCCGATTCCGGCGTCGGTGCTCGAGAGTGAGGTCCTGCCGGCGCGGGTGCTCGACTTCCGGCCGGCCGATCTCGACCTGCTGTGCGCCGCCGGCGAGGTGACCTGGCAGGGGGTGCGGCCGCTGGGGCAGACCGATGGCTACGTGGCGCTGTATCTGGCCGGCGACCGGCCGCTGCTCGCCCCGGAGGTGGTGCTGGCCGAAGGCGAGCTCGCCGGGAAGGTCCGCGATGCGCTCGTCGAGCGCGGGGCGTCTTTCTTCGACGACATCGTGCAGGCGGTGGGCGGCTTCCCCGCCGACGTGCTCGAGGCGCTCTGGGATCTGGTGTGGGCCGGTGAGGTCGGCAACGATACGCTGACCGCGCTGCGCAGCCGACTCGCCGGCGCGACCCGGGTATCGGCGTCGGGCCGACGGCGCGGGCGGCGCGCGGCGGCGCGGGGGCGGGGCTATCGCTCGCGACGGCGCGGACCGCCGGGCAGCGAGGGGCGCTGGAGCCTGCTGCCGAGCCCCGAGGGCGACGCGCTCACCGAGCGACGCACGGCGCTCGCCCGGCAACTGCTCGAGCGCTATGGCGTGCTGACCCGCGAGGCGGTGGCCGCCGAAGGCATCGAGGGCGGCTTCGGCACGGTCTATCCGGTGCTCAAGGCCATGGAGGAGGCGGGCAAGGTCCGGCGGGGTTACTTCACCGCGGGGCTGGGCGCGACGCAGTTCGCGCTGCCCGGGGCCGATGATCGGCTGCGCGACGCCCGCGAGCCCAACGACGAGGCGCCGCTGACGGTGGTGCTCGCGGCCACCGACCCGGCGAATCCGTATGGAGCGGCGCTGCCCTGGCCGCCCGTGGACGATGCCCGCTTCGAGCGGGCGGCCGGCGCCCGGGTCATCCTGCACGAGGGGCGCCTCGTCGGGTTCCTCAGCCGCTCGGCCAAGACCCTGTACACCCACCTGCCCGACGAGCAGCCGGCTCGGCGCGAGGCGAGCGAGGCGCTGGCCGACAGCCTCGCCGCGCTGGTCGAGCTGCCCGGCATGCGCGCGCTGCTCATCGAGCAGATCGACGGCGGACGGGCCGGCGGGTCGTCGTTGGCGCCGGCGTTGGCCGAGGTGGGCTTCAAGGCGACCTACGACGGGCTGATTCTGCGGCGGGGCGAGCCGGGCCGGCGCGGTGGGCGGAGCGGGGCCGATGCCCGAAGGTGACAGCCTCTACAAGATCGCCGCCATGCTGCGCTGCCTGGTGGGCGGCGAGGTCCGGGCGCTCGAGTCGCCCCTGCCCGGGCTGGAAGACGCGGTCGACCGCGCGCCGGGCATGCGGGTGTCTGCCACCGAGGCCCGCGGCAAGAACCTGCTCATCTGGCTGGCGGCGGCGGGTGAAGACGCCAGCCATGCCATCTATACCCACCTGCGCATGACCGGCAGCTGGCATCTCTATCGCCCCGGGGCCGAGTGGAAGAAGCCGTCCCACCGCATGCGCGTCCGGCTCGATGTCTGCCTCGGGGATGGCACTCGATGGCATGCGGTCTGCTTCAGCGCGCCGGTGGTCGAGTGGCTCTCGGCGTTCGCGGTGCGGCAGCATCCGGTGTTGTCGACGCTGGGCCCCGATATGCTCGCCGACTCATTGCATGTCGATGACATCATCGCTCGGCTGCGGATCGACGGACACCGTGCCATCGGCGATGCCATCATGGACCAGCGATTGGTGGCCGGCATCGGCAATGTCTACAAGAGTGAACTCTTGTTCATCGAACGGATCGATCCCTTCGCGCCCGTGCGCGCGCTCGACGATGACACCCTGCGGCGGCTCATCGAGACCGCGCGCACCTGGATGCGGCGCAACCTGGGGCCGGGTCGGCGGCGCACGCGCTGGGACAGCCGGGGCAAGCGCACATGGGTCTACGACAAGAGCGGCGACCCTTGCGGGCATTGCGGCGAACCCATTCGCATGACCCGCCAGGGCGATCTGGGGCGCAGCACCTACTACTGTCCGCGGTGCCAGGGCGTGGGCGACAGCGGGGGGCGGGCGTCGCGCCGCCGGGGACGCATCGTCGTGCGCGGGGCGGGGGAGTGATGCCCGGGCTTCAGCGCGCGGCCGACCGACGCACGCTCGACGCGAGCAGCAGCAACGCCGGCGTATAGAAGAAGCCGGTGTGCAGGCGGGCGAGCTGGGCCAGCGGATGCGCCGGCAGCCCGGCGCCGAGGCCGACGAGCACATCACACAGCGCGAAGCACACCATGCCCCAGACCATGCGGTGCCCGGCCCGGCCCGGATGGCGGCCGATGCGATGGCCCAGCGACGCCGCGGCCACCGTGCCCAGCAGGACCAGCCCGTAGAGCGCGACCACCGGCAGCAGCCCCCGCTCGGCGAGCGGTGGCCCGAGCAGCGCCAGCAAGGCGAGCCAGACGAGCGCCGCAGCCGCCAGCGTGCGCGCGATCGCCGCGCGCTCGGTCCGCGCCGCCCAGACGCCGTCCGCCGCGCGATGCAGCAGCACCAGCTGCGCGACGAGGAAGGCGAGGACCCCCGGTACGAAGGCCGCGAGCCCGACCAGGGCGCCGTCGGCCAGCGCGCACAGACCCAGACCGGCGCCCAGCCGGCGGCGATCGAGCCGGTCGGCGTCGGGCAGCCAGATCCAGGGCAGCGCGGCGCAAAGCACGGTGCGCAGCACCCGCAGCACGCGTGAGGCCTCGCCGGTCGATGTCGCGGTCAGCCACCCGCGCAGGTCGAGCGCCCAGGCGATCAGCGTGGTCGCGATCGCCAGGCCCACGAGCACCCGCCGCAACCGTGAATGGAACTCTCGGCGCATGTCGCTGCGCTCCTCCGCCTGGCTCCTCGGCCTGGCTCCTCGGCCGGGCTCCTCGGTCTCGCCGTCGAGATGCCACACGTGCTCGACGCCGGTCCATCGAATCGACGACCGGCGGCTGCTCGGTGGGGTATGCTCGGGCCGGCTGATGTGGAGGTCACGGTGCGCACGATATGGATCGCCGGACTGGCGCTGCTCGCCCTCGCGTGCACCGACCGCAAGCCGAAGGCATCGTCCGCTCGATCTGCGGAGCGGGCTGCGCAGCCCGCGGCGCCGGTGGATGCAGCGCCGGTCGACGCCACGTCGGCGACAGCCGCGCCGGCCACGGCGCCGGTCGACGCCGCGCCGGCCGACGCCATGCCGACCGTCGGGCAATGCGTCGGCGAGCCGGGCGACAAGCCGATCATGGCCCCGTGCAGCACGCACTGCGAGTGCGTCACCGGCTTCTGCTACGACGAGGCGTTCAACGGCGGCGGCTTCTGCAGCATGGACTGCAACGCGCCCTCCATCGGTGACTGCGCCGAGCTGCGCCACCCGTCCAAGCCGCAGCACCAGAAGTACGGTTGCCTGCGGCTCGACGGCATGAAGGTGAAGCACGACCTGAAGACCACCCGGATCTGCGTGCTGCGCTGCAGCGGGGTCGACGAGTGTCGCGGCTACTCGCCGCGCTACGACCAATGCGGGAACTTCTCCGGCGGGCGCGGCACGCAGTGGGGCGGCTTCACTCTGGGCCTCTTCGGCACCTGCCTGGTCTCGTCCGCGGTTGATCCCGAGCGCCACTGAGGGCTTTCGGGCAACAAAGACGGAACTCTCGGCGAGTGGCCCTGTCGCAGTGACCGTCCGGCCAAGGCGGCCGGCTGGGGACCCATCCGGGGGATGGGATCGCCATCACATCGATCACTGCGTCGTCGATGGCATCTGGCATGCCATCGGCAAGACCGGACCGCTGCGCCGAGAGACCGAGCCATGACCCATCACGACCGACACTGGATGCGCATCGCCGTATTGTGGCGCGATACGTTGCTCGAAGAGACCCTGGTCGATTCGAAAGCGCCCGTCACCATCGGCGCCGCCCGCGGCAATACGCTGGTGGTGCCCGACCTCGCCGGGGTCGGCGAGCGCCATCGGCTCTTCCTGCCCGACCCGGGCGGCTTCTGCCTGCTGCCGACCCACGCCATGGCCGGTCGGCTGACCCTGGCCGGCGGCGACGAGCAGACGCTGGATGCCATCCGTCAGCTGCGGGGCAACGCCGTTCAGGTGGGCGGGCGCGATTGGGGCATCGTCGACCTCAGCGACGATCTGGCGGTGTTCTTCCAGTGCGTCGCGCCGCCCGAGCGGGTGCCCCGGCGGCCGATGTGGGGCACGCTCGAGTCGTCGATGCTGTCGGCGCTGCTCGGGGCGGTGGTGCTGCATCTGGGGCTGCTCGTCGCCGCGTTCTTCTTCTGGGACGCCGCGCCCGCCTTCGCGACGCTCGAAGAGGTCGTCCGGATCACGCACTTCACCAGCGAAGGCCCCGAAGAAGAGACCCCCGACGACGAGACCAGCGAAGAGCCTGTCGCCGAAGACACCGGCAAGCGCGCCGCCGACGACGAGGGGGTGTTCGGCGAGCCCGACGAGGTGGCCGAGACCAAGGTGCCCGAGCGGGACGCCGAGCTCGTCGAGCGGGTCACCGAGATCGGGGTGCACGAGGCGCTGGGCAGCGATCTGCTGGGGCGGGGACCGCTGAAGAGCGTCTTCGGCGATACCCAGGGCTTCTCCGAGAAGCTGGGCGCCGCCGCCGCGGGCGGAGACGGTGAGCTGGTGGTTGGTCGGGGCACGCAAGGCATGGGGCTGCGCGGCACGGGGCGTGGCGGCGGTGGTCAGGGCTTCGGCCGCATCCACGGCATGAGCCGCATCGACACCGGCGGCGGTCGGCGAGCGAAGGCGACGCTGACCGGCAAACGCCAGCAGCCCAAGAAGGTGCGCGTGCGCCGCGGGCCGGCGGATGTGGCCGGCTTCTGCAAGGAGGCCGACATCCTGCGGGTCGTGCGGGCGCGGCAGAAGGGCATCACCTATTGCTACGAGCGCGAGCTGGCCCGCAATCCGGAGCTGACCGGCACGCTGACGATGTCGTGGCGCATCATGCTCGACGGCAAGGTGGGCAAGGTGCTCGTCGAGCAGAGCCTGGGCAATAAGAGCCTCGAAGGCTGCGTAAAGCGGTCGATCGCGCGCTGGAGCTTCCCCAAGCCCGAGGGCGGCATGTGCCGGGTGCGGTTCCCGTTCGTGTTCGACGGGGGGCTGTGATGGAGAGCTTTGCTTCGCACTGACCGCTGACCGCTGACCGCCAACGCGCCCACTCCGCAGATCTACGGGCAACTCTACACCTGTCTCGCGACTCTCACTCCTGATCCATCCGCTGCGGGTGGAGCGGGAGCCCGCCGGAGAGCGCATGCGCTGGATCGTCGCCTTCATCGTCCTCGGTGCCGCCGCCGCGATCGGCTGGTCGGTGATCGATCGGCTCGACGCGCCGGAGAAACGCCGCGCCCAGCGCGGGCCGGCGGCGGTCTCGGTGGCGCCCATCGAGCGCGCGTCCATCGCCGAGCGGCGGGTCTACAGCGGCAGCCTGGAGGCGGGGGCGCGCTTCGTCGTCTCGCCCAAGGTCGCCGGTCGCATCGATCGGCTGGCGGTCGACCTGGGCGATCGGGTCGCGCCGGGCCAGATCCTGGCGGTGCTCGACGACGCCGAGTTCGAGCAGGCGGTGATCGCCGCGCGGGCCGAGCTGGCGGTCGCCGAAGCGCGGTTGAGCGAGGCGCGCAGCGCGGCGAAGATCGCCGGAAGGACCCTCGAACGGGCCACGACCCTGCGCAAGCGGGGGGTGACCTCGGAGACGCAATTCGACGAAGCCACCGCCGAGCAGCTCGCCGCCGCGGCCGCCGTCGAGGTGGCGCGGGCTCAGGTGCAGCGCAGCCGGGCGGCCCTCGAATCGGCCCGCATCCGCTCGGGCTATACCCGGGTGGTCGCCCGCTGGCCCGATCGGGCGCCGCCCGCGGGCGCCGACCCGGCCGCAGACAGCCGCGAGGCAGAAGAGGCCGATGCAGAAGGCGCCGAAGCCGACGTGCGCATGGTCGCCCGCCGGCTCGTTGACGCCGGCGAGACCGTCAGCGCCGGTACGCCGCTCTTGTCGATCGTCGACCTCGACCCGCTCGTGGCGGTCATCTCGGTCACCGAGCGGGACTATCCGAACCTGAAGGTCGGCCAGCCGGTGAGCCTGAGCGCCGACGCCTGGCCCGACCGCCGCTTCGAGGGCCGGGTGAAGCGTATCGCGCCGGCCTTCGCCGAGAGCGCCCGCCAGGCGCGGGTCGAGATCGAGGTGCCCAATGGCGACCGCGCCCTGCGGCCGGGCATGTTCGCCCGGGTCGCGATCACGCTGCGCCGGATCGACGACGCCCGGGTGGTGCCCGACGCGGCGCTGACCCGGCGGGACGAGAGCGACGGGGTCTTCATCGTCGAGGGCGAGCCGCTCACCGCCCGCTGGCGGCCGGTCCGCATCGGCGTGCGTGAAGGCGATCGGGTGCAGATCGAGGGCGCGGGGCTCACCGGGCGGGTGGTGACGCTCGGCCAGCAGCTGGTCGACGACGGCTCGCCGGTCGTGGTGCCCGAAGGGGCCGGCGACCGATGAACCTGCCTCGGTTCAGCACGCTGCGGCCGATCTTCGTCAGCATGGGCGTCTTGATCGTGCTGGTGCTCGGCCTGTTCTCCTTGAGCCGGCTGCGCATCGACCTGCTGCCCACCGTCGAGCTGCCGACGATCACCGTCGCCACCGCCTACGAGAACGCCAGCCCCGAGGTCGTCGAGCGGCTGGTGACCCAGATCGTCGAAGAGATCCTGGCCACGGTACCCGGGATCGAAGAGATGACCTCGGTCTCGAGCGAAGGCCAGAGCAACATCCAGGTGCGCTTCGCCTGGGGCACCGACCTCGACGCGGCGGTGGCCGACGTGCGCAGCCGCCTCGAAGACGAGATCAGCGAGCTGCCCGAAGACGTCGAGCGGCCGCAGATCCGCAAGTTCGACATCGCCAGCTTCCCGGTGGTCATCCTGGGCATCTCGAGCACGCTCGACCCGGTGGAGCTGACCGACCTGGTCGACCGTCAGATCCGCTATCGATTCGCCCGGGTGCCCGGCGTGGCCCAGGCCGACCTCTTCGGCGGCTTCGAGCGGGAGATCCGGATCGAGGTGCAGCCCGACGCGGTCAAGGCGCTCGACCTGCCGCTCGGCGAGGTCATCGGGGCGATCGAGGCGGCCAATGTCGACCGGCCCACCGGACAGATCGAGCGCGGGCGCTTCGACATCACGCTGCGCGCGCCCGCCGAGTTCGGCGACCTCGAACAGATCCGCCAGACCGTGGTGGCCGTGCGGGACGGCGCGCCGATCCGGCTGGCGCAGATCGCGGCGGTGCGGGACACCTATCGCAAGCTGACCCGCATCGTGCGGGTCGATGGCGACCCGGGCCTGCGCATCGGCGTACGCAAGCAGGCCGACGCCAATACCGTCGAGGTCACCGAGGCCATCCGGGCCGAGATCGCCGCGGTCAACGCCGACTTCCCCCAGGTGCACGTCGCCGCGGTGGTCGACCAGGGCGACTTCATCGAGCGCAGCATCGCCAACGTCGCCCGCTCGGTGCTCTACGGCGGCCTGCTGGCGGTGCTGGTGCTGTTCTTCTTCCTGCGCAGCGTGCGCAGCACCATCGTCATCGCGCTGGCCATCCCGATCTCGATCGTGGCCACCTTCGCGCTGCTCTACGCGGGCGGCTTCACCCTCAACCTGATGACGCTCGGCGGGCTGGCGCTCGGGGTGGGGCTGATGGTCGACAACGCCATCGTCGTGCTCGAGAACATCTACCGTCGGCGCAGCGAAGACGGCTCGAGCCCCGCCGCCGCCGCGGTGGACGGGGCCAGCGAGGTGGCCGGGGCGATCGTCGCGTCGACCATCACGACCCTGGTGATCTTCCTGCCGCTGGTCTTCGTGCGCGGGGTCTCGGGCATCCTGTTTCAAGAGCTGGCCTACGTCATCGTCTTCTCGCTGGCCGCCTCGCTCGCGGTGGCCCTGACCGTCGTGCCGATGCTCGCCTCGCGCCTGATGCGCGCCGAGCCGGGCGGCGGGCCGCTCGCGCGCTTCGCCGAGGCCGCCGAGCGCGCCTTCGCCCGGTTCGAAGAGCGCTATCGCGACCTGCTGCGCCGCACGCTGGGGCGGCGGGCGGCGGTCTTGATCGCGGTCGGCGCGCTGCTCGGCGGCAGCCTGCTGCTCGCGCCGCTCATCGGCACCGAGTTCCTGCCGCCGAGCGACGAGGGCGAGGTGCGGGTCACCGGCGAGATGGAGATCGGCAGCCGGCTGGGGCTCATCGACCAGCAGTCGAAGATCATGGAGGCCATCGTCGTGCCCGCGGTGCCCGAGGCCGAGGCCTGGGTGGCCAGCGTCGGCGCGTCGGGGCGGCGGCCGGATCAGGCCACCCGCAGCGAGATCCGGCTGACCTTGTCGTCGGCCGCCGAGCGCAGCCGCTCGAACAGCGCGATCGCCGCCGACCTGCGCAGGCGCCTGGAGGGCAAGGTGCCGGGCATGATCATCCGCACCCGGGCGCCGCAGGGGCAGTTCGTGCTCGAGCGCATCCTGGCGACCGAAGACGGGCTGTCCATCGAGGTCCGCGGCTTCGAGTTGCCCATCCTCGACGCGTTGGCCGACGCGGTGGCCGACGCGGTGGCCGACGTGCCCGGGGTGACCGACGTCGAGCTGACCCGCAAGGCGGGCGTGCCGCAGGCCGAGCTGCGCATCGACCGCGACAAGGCGGCGAGCCTGGGCCTGAGCATCGACCGCATCGCCGATACGCTGGGCGCCGCCGTCGGCGGGCGCGAGGCGGGCGACTTCCGCACGGCGGGCAACAGCTATCGCATCCTGGTGCAGCTGGCCGACGCCGAGACCTTGAGCATCGACGAGGTCCTCGACCTGACCCTCGAGTCGGGCAGCGGGGCCCAGGTGGCTCTGCGCAGCGTGGTCGACATCGTCGACGGCCGCGGGCCGCTGCTCATCGACCGCAAAGACCAGCAGCGGCTGGCGACGGTGCAGGCCAACATCGCCGGCCGTGACCTGGGATCGGTGGCGGCCGATGTGCGCGACGCGCTCGACGCCATCCCGCGCCCGACGGGCTACGGGTTCACCATCGCCGGCGCCTTCGAACAGCAGCAGGAGGCCTTCGCCGAGCTGATCGTCTCGCTCTTGATGGCCCTGCTGCTGGTCTACATGGTGCTCGCCTGCCAGTACGAGAGCCTGCGTGACCCGGTGGTGGTGATGGTCGCGGTGCCGCTGGCCGCCATCGGCGTGCTGGTGACCCTCTTCATGACCCACACCACCTTCAACGTGCAGAGCTATATCGGCTGCATCATGCTCGGCGGGATCGTGGTCAACAACGCGATCCTGCTCGTCGATCAGGCCGGGCGGCTGCGGCGGGTCGAGCGCATGCCGACGACCGCGGCCATCGCCGAGGCCGGGCGCCGGCGGCTGCGGCCGATCCTGATGACCACCGCGACGACGCTCCTGGGGCTGCTGCCGCTGGCGTTGGGCATCGGTGAAGGGGCCGACGCCCAGGCGCCGCTGGCCCGGGCGGTCATCGGCGGGCTGTTCGCCTCGACGGCCATCACGCTGCTGGTGGTGCCGGTGGTCTACACCCTGCTGCATCGCGAGGAGCCGCCCGAGCCGCTCGCGCTCGACGGCTGACGGCCTCAGCCGGTCTCCGCTGCGGCTTCGGACTCGATCCGGGCGGCTTCGTCCTCCGCGCCCAGATCCCGCAGCCGGGCCACGGCCAGCGCGCGCGCCGCGTCGGCCCGGGTCGGCAGGTGGGTCTGCGCTCCGCGATACGCGCGCACCAGCAATCCGGCGTGCTCCCGATCGCGCAGCCCGCCGATGAGCGCCGCCGACAGCGCGGCCCAGGCCCGATCCCACGGCCCGGCCGCGCCGCGCTCGGCGGCGACCACCAGGCGGATGGTCTCCGAGTAGATCCGCACGACGCGGTCGCCGAAGCGGTCGCCGCTGCGCGCGGCCCGCTCGGCCCGCTCGTCGGCGTCGTCGAGGTCGCCGCGCGCCAGATCGATCAGCGCCAGGTTCAGCTCGGGCACCGCGCGGAACGCGACGTCCCGCTCGCCGAGGGCGTCGAGGGCCTGCCGGTAGTGCTCGGCCGCCTCGTCCAGCGCGCCGCGGTTGCGGGCGATCTCGCCGAGCGCGTTGAACAGGTTGGGCAGCTGCCGGGCGTTGTGGGCCTCGGTATTGATCAGCGCGGCCCGCGCCATCCGCGCCGCCTCGTCGAGGTCACCGCGCTGCATCGCGATCAGGTAGTAGAGCTGGTAGGTCAGCGCTTCGCCCGATCGGGCGCCCGCGCGGCGGTCGGTGGCCATCGCCTGGGCCAGCATCGACCGCGCTTCGTCGTAGCGGCCCTGCTGAATCAACGTGCGGCCCACGTGCCGCTCGGCGCGGGCGCGCAGGCCGAGGTCATCGGTCTGCAGCGCGCCGGCGAGGGCGCGGCGGGCGTGGCGCAGGCCCGACCCGCGGGCGGCGAAGTTGCAGCGGGCCGACCACGAGATCAGCAGGCCCAGCCAGCGCGGATCGCGCCGGGACAGGCGCATGCGGCGCGCGGCGCGGGCGGCGCCGAGCAGCGTCGGGGTCAGCGCCAGCGTCATCTCGGCGCCGCGCTCGCGGGCCAGCGCGATCGCCGCCTGCCAGCGGGTGAAGGCCTCCGCCGGGCGGCCCGCGGCGTCCAGGTGGCCCGCGCAGCGGACCGGATCGCCCGCGCGGCCGTCGGGCCCCAGCGCGTCGAGGGCCCGCACACAGATCCGATGCCAGCGGGCGAGGCGGCCGGCGTCCCGGGCGCGCTGCAGCAGAGCCGTGCGCACGCTGCCGCGGGCGAAGACGAGCCGACCCGGGCCCGATACGCGCAGCATGCCGTCGTCCAGCATGTGCTCGACGGTGGCGTCGGGTCGGGCCAGCGGCGCGAAGCCGCGGGCGGACGCCCACTCGCGCTCGTCGACTTCGCGCCCCAGCACCGCCGCCAGCTCGAGGGCCGGCAGCGGGTCGTCGACATCTGTCCGGGCGAAGGCCAGCTGATCGAGCTGCATGCGCCCCAGATCGGCCGGGCTCGGCGGCCAGAGGGCGGGGCGATCGTCCCGCAGGCGGTGCCCGTCGGTATCGGCCACCAGCGCGTCGGCGCGCACCCAATGGCGGATCAGCTCGGCGGCGAAGCGCAGATCGCCGCGCACGGTGCGCAGCAGCCGCCGCCGGGTCTCGGGGGCCAGCGCCAGGCGGTCGTCGAGGGCCTGATCGAGCGCGTCGTCGCCGAGCGGCGCCAGCGGGCGTCGATCGACCGTCGGCAGGTCTTTCAGCGCGTCGAGCTGGCGGGCGACGCCGTCGTCGGTCAGATCCCCGCGCATGGCGATCACGAACAGCGCCGGCACCGTCGGGCGGCGCCGCAGCACGAAGCGGGTGAAGCGCAGCGCCCGGGCGCTCCAGTGCACGTCGTCGAGCAGTACGACCACCGCGCGCTCGCCGGCCAGGGTCGTCAGCCCGTCGGCCAACGCGGCGAAGACCGCCTGCTCGGTGGGCAGGCCGACGTAGAGCCCGTCGAACGACGCCGTGCGGTCGGGGCGGGTCATCGCGACCAGGGCCGCGGCGGTCCACGGCTCGAGGCCCACGCGCTCGCGGCCCCGCTGGAAAGCGCTGTCCGGATCGAGGCCGTCCAGCCGCAGGCGGCGCAGCAGCGCGGTCTCGAGTTGCCCGCCGTCGTGCGTGCCGGGCCGATGGTTCACCGCCAGCGCCGCCCCGTGCCCGGTCTCGTGGGCGCGCACCGCCAGCCAGCGGGAGAGCGCGCTCTTGCCCGCGCCGCCCGGCCCGTCGAGCACCACCGCCCGGGCGCCGCCACCCCCGCGCACCTCGCCCAGTCGCCGCCAGAGGAAACCCTGCGCGCTCGACCGGCCGCGCAGCGGGGGGGTCCGCAGCTCGGCGAGGATCCGGCCGCAGTCCGACAGGCGCAGCGCGTCGGCGGGTACGTCCGTCCGCCAGCCGTCGGGCGAGAATCGCGGGCCGGGCCAGGGCGCTGGCTCATGGGGCTCGGCCGCCGACGGCGCGGGCACCGTGGGATGGTTCGGCGCGGTGCGATCGGCGCCGGTCGAGCCGAGGGTCATGTCTTCGGGCGCCAGCGCGGTCGGCTCCGGCGCGACGACCGCCGCCCGTTGCTCGAGACCGGTGAGCGCCAACAGCGCCGCGTGGGCGTCGGCGGCGAATCGATGGCGTCGGGTCGGGTCGCGGCGCAAGAGCCGGCGCAGCCAGCCCTCGAAACCCTCCGGCACGTCGACTCGGGGCACGAACGGGGGCGGCTGGCCGCTGAGGTGGCCGCGCATGGCCTGGCGGGCGCCCGCGCCGGTATAGGGCGCCTTGCCGGTGCTCAGCGCCCAGGCCACGCAGCCCAGCGCGTAGAGGTCGGTCGCGGGCCCGAAGGCGCGCCAGTCGTTGGTCACCTGCTCGGGGGCCATGTAGTTCGGCGTCCCCGGCGCGCGGCTGAGGTCGCCGGGATCGTGCATCGAGAAGACGACCCCGAAGTCGGTCAGCACCGCGCCGTTGTCGCCGAGCAGCACGTTGGCCGGCTTGAGATCACGATGCACGACCCCGCGGGCGTGGGCGTGGGCCAGGGCGTCGAGCACCGTGAGCAGGTGGGTGCGCAGGCTGGGGAAGTCGAGCGTACCCAGGTGGTCGTGCAGGGTGCCGCCAGCGTGCCAGTCCATCACGAGGTATGGCGCGTCGGCGGGCAGCGGCTCGGCGGGCAGCGGTTCGGCGGGCAGCGGTTCGGCGGGCAGCGGTTCGGCGGGCAGCGTGCCGTAGTCGTGCACCCGGATGATCGCCGGGTGATCCAGCCCGGCCACCGCCCGCACCTCGCGGGCGAAGTCGGCCAGGCGCGGCGCCGCGTCGGTGCGGAGGATCTTCACCGCGACCGCCGCGCCCGACGGGCGGTGCACACCCCGCCAGACATCGGCGGTCGACCCCTGGCCGCTGCGGCGCAGCAGCCGGATGGAGCCCAGATCGAACGGCGCGTCGTGCATCGGCGCAGGATAGCGGCTCGCTGGCCCGCGGGCGATGGGGTGGACTTCAGGACTTCAGGACTTCAGGACTTCAGGGGCAGGGCAGCCCCACGCCGCCCCACTGATAGTCGACGTACTCGCCGTAGCAGTCGAACTCGGTGCCGTCGGCGGCCAGGAACTTCAGCGGCCCGTGGAAGCGCGCCATCAGCTCGCGGAAGCTGCGGAGCACCTCTTGCAGCAGGTGATCGTACTCGCCCTCGTCGGCGCTCGACGCCTCGGCCAGCCCCAGCGGGGTCGCGAGCAGCGCGCTCAGCTCGTCGGCGTGCAGCTTGCTCGCCGCCCGCTCGATCAGATCACTCGACGCCGGCTCGTCGACGACCATCAGGTCGACGGTGCCCATCAGCCGCACGCTGCCGTCGGCGAGGGCGAAGGCCAGGTTGTCGCTGGGCACGGTGCCGATGCGGCTGCCGAGCATGACCACCGTCGAATGCGCCGGCAGGTCGGGCACGGCGCTCCGCTGGCCGTTGCGGTTGATCTTGAGCACATAGGCGGTCTCGCCGGCGACGGACAGCATCGGCACCTCGGTGAGCCCCTGGATCGGCGGCGCCGCGTGGGCGGCGGTGGCGGTGAAGAGGGCGGCGAAGGCGAACAGGGTGCGCATGGCGGACATGGGATGCTCCTTTTCGGTATAGGCGCCGCTCGGTATCGCGGCTTCTCGGTGTCGTCGGCCGGCTCATCCGGCGTCGTTGGGGTGTTCGCCGACGCCCGCGGCGATCTGACACGGGCCCACCGGAAAAATGCCGCGCGCCGTGTCGCGCGCTGTGCCGGGCCCATCGGCGGCGGGCAGACGTGGCTGGATCGTTGCGACGCGGGCTCAGCCGTGGCATCAACCTGCATCGACCGACGGGAGGACGCATGGCGCCGGAAAGCCTGGGATTCTTCGCGCGACTGTGGATGGGCTTCATCCTGCCGTGGAAGCTCATCTTCGACGGGGGGCTGGCCGCCCGGGTGGCGCTCGCCGCCGACGGACAGGCGCTGCCCGAGCCCGAGCCGCAGCCCGAGCCCGAGCCCGAGCCCGAGGTCGAGGTCGAGACGACCGAGGCCGAGGCCGCCGACGAAGGCCCCGATCCGACGCCCGCGCTGCAGATCCTGGCCATCCTGCAGCGGGAGGGGCGCTTCATCGACTTCCTGCAGGAAGACGTCAGCGGGGCGGGGGACGCCGACGTGGGCGCCGCGGCCCGGGTGGTGCACGAGGGCTGCAAGCGCGCGCTCGAGCGCTACCTGAGCATCGAGCCGGTGCGCAGCGAAGCCGAAGGCAGCCGGGTCACCCTCGAGCCGGGCTTCGACGCCGCGCGCAATACCGTCACCGGCAACGTGGTCGGCGAGCCGCCGTTCAACGGCGAGCTGGTGCACCCCGGCTGGCGGGCGACCGCGCTGAACCTGCCCACCACCACCGCCGGCCACGACGCCTCGATCCTGGCGCCGGCCGAGATCGAACTCTGAGGTTTGGGGGTCTGCCATGAGTGACGAATTCGAAGGCCTGCTCGACGATCTCGCCGCCCTCGACGACGGGCCCGAAGGCGACGCCCCGGCCCACGCCATCGGCATCGACCTGGGCACCACCAACTGCGCCCTGGCCGCCTCGCCGCTGAGCGCGGAGCATCCGGCGCCCGACGCCTTCATGGTGCCGCAGGTCGTCGCCCCCAACGAGGTGCGCGCCGAGCCGCTGCTGCCCTCGTTCCTCTATCTGCCCGCCAGCGGCGAGCTGCCCGAGGGCGCGCTGGCGCTGCCGTGGGACCCGATCGGTCGCTCGGCGGTCGGCGTCTTCGCCCGCGAGCGCGGCGCCTCGACCCCCGCGCGGCTGATCGGCTCGGCGAAGAGCTGGCTGAGCCACGCCCGGGTCGATCGGCGGGGCGACATCCTGCCCTGGGGCGCGCCCGACGACGTGCCCAAGGTCTCGCCGCTCGACGCCTCGGCGCGCTATCTCGATCACGTGCGCGCCGCCTGGGACGAGGCGCACCCCGACCACCCGCTCGAAGAGCAGGAGGTCGTCTTGACGGTGCCCGCCTCGTTCGACGCGGTGGCCCGCGAGCTGACCGTCGAGGCGGCGATGCACGCCGGCCTGCCGCCCAACCTGCGGCTGCTCGAAGAGCCCCAGGCGGCGCTCTACGCGTGGCTGGCCGATCGCGGCCCCGCGTGGCGCAAGGAGGTCGGCGTCGGCGATGTCATCCTGGTCTGCGACATCGGCGGCGGCACCACCGACTTCTCGCTCATCGCCGTGCGCGAAGACGGCGGCACCCTGACGCTCGAGCGCATCGCCGTGGGCGACCACATCCTGCTCGGCGGCGACAACATGGACCTCGCGCTGGCCTATACGGTCAAGACCCGCCTGCAGAAGGACGAAGGCCGGGCGCTGGACGACTGGCAGTTCCGCGGGCTGACCCACGCCTGCCGTCAGGCCAAAGAGGCCCTGCTCTCCGACCCCGAGCGCGAGAGCTTCCCCATCGCCATCGCCAGCCGCGGGCGCAAGCTCATCGGCGGCACGATTCGCACCGAGCTGACCCGCGCCGAGATGGACGCGGTGCTGCTCGACGGCTTCTTCCCCAAGGTCGGCAGCGACGCCCGCCCCGCCCGGCGGCGGCGCATGGGCCTGACCACGCTGGGGCTGCCCTACGCCCAGGACGCCGGCATCACCCGCCACCTCGCCGCCTTCCTCGGGCGGGCGAGTCTCGAGCGGCGCGACCCGGCCCACGGCTTCGTGCACCCCAGCGCGATCCTGTTCAACGGCGGCGTGACCCGCTCGACGGTGATCCGCGACCGCATCCTCGCCATCCTCGGCGGCTGGCTCGCCGACGACGGCGGCCAGCCGGTCACCGTGCTCGAAGGCATCAACCCGTCCCAGGCGGTCAGCCGCGGCGCGGCCTACTACGCCCACGTCCGGCGGGCCGGCGGCGTGCGCATCAAGGGCGGCACCGCCCGCGCGTACTACGTCGGCTTCGAGCGGGCCGAGCTGGCGGTGCCCGGCATCCCGCCGCAGGTCGACGCGCTGTGCATCGCGCCGTTCGGCATGGAAGAGGGCTCCGAGGCCGAGCTGCCCGAGCCGCTGGGGCTCTTCGTCGGCGAGCCGGCGGCCTTCCGCTTCTTCTGCTCGTCCGAGCGCCGGGAAGACGGCGTCGGCGCGGTGGTCGACCCCGACGCCCTCGAGGAGCTGGCGCCCATCGAGACCACCCTCGACGGTGAGGCCGGCGGGGTGGTGCCGGTGAAGCTGCACGCCCGGGTGACCGAGATCGGCACCCTCGAGCTGGCGGCGGTCGAAGAAGAGAGCGGCCAGCGGTGGAAGCTCAGCTTCGACGTGCGGGTCGAGTAGATGACCGACGCCACCCGCGCCCGCCACGTCGTCGGCATCGACCTGGGCACCACCCACTGCGCGGTGGCCCACAGCCCGGTCGGCCGCGTCGACGTGCGGCTCTTCGACATCCCCCAGCTCACCGCGCCCGGCGCGCTCGAAGCCCGGCCGCTGCTGCCGTCTTTTCTCTACCTGCCCACCGAGGGCGAGTTCGCGCCGGGCGACCTGAAGCTGCCGTGGACCCCCGAGGGCGAAGAGGGATCCGACCCGGTCGGCGAGCTGGCCCGGCAGCGCGGGGCCAAGGTGCCCGGGCGGCTGGTGGCCTCCGCCAAGAGCTGGATCTGCCACGGCGGGGTCAACCGGCGGGCGCCCATCCTGCCCTGGAGCGCGCCCGAGGGCACGCCGCAGATCTCGCCCTATACCGCCTCGGTGCGCTACCTCGAACACCTGCGCACCGCCTGGGACGCGGCCCACCCGCAGGCGCCCTTGGCCGAGCAGGAGGTCGTCATCACGGTGCCCGCCTCGTTCGACGAGGTGGCCCGCGAGCTGACCGCCGACGCCGCCCGCGCCGCCGGGCTGCCCGACATCCGGCTGATCGAAGAGCCGCAGGCGGCGCTGTACGACTTCATCGGGGCCCACGCCGACGACCTGCGCGCGGCCCTCGGCGACGCCCGGCTGGTGCTCGTGGTCGACGTCGGCGGCGGCACCACCGACCTGACGCTGGTGCGGGTGCACCCCGGCAAAGGCACGCCCGAGCTGGAGCGCATCGCCGTCGGCGGGCACCTGATGCTCGGCGGCGACAACATGGACGCCGCGCTGGCCCATCACGTCCTGGCCGAGGCGGGCATCACCCGCCGGCTCGACCCCACCGAGTGGGCCGCGCTGGTGCAGCAGGCGCGCCGGGCCAAGGAGCAGCTGCTCGCCGCCGACGCCCCCCCGTCGACCCGGGTCTCGATCCAGCGCCGCGGGCGGCGCCTGCTCGGCGGCACCAAGACCGTCGAGCTCGAGCGCGACGCGGTGCGCGACCTGCTGCTCGACGGCTTCGCGCCGCACACCGGCCCCGACGAGGTCGCCGACCGCAAGGGCCGCGCCGGCCTGACGACGCTGGGGCTGCCCTACACCACCGACGCGGCCATCCCGCGCCACGTCTGCGCGTTCTTGCGCCGTCACGCCCGCGCCGCGGCCGAGGCGGGGGCGCAGGTCGTCGACGGCCTGCCGCGGCCCGACCGCATCCTGCTCAACGGCGGCGTCTTCAACGCGCCGGCGCTCGTCGAGCGGCTGCGGGCCGTCTTCGGCGGCTGGTTCGGCGAGGCCCCGGTCGACCTGCTGCCCCATACCAGCCTCGACACCGCCGTGGCCCGCGGCGCGGCGCGCTTCGCGCTCGGGCGACGCGGGCTGGGCCAGCTCATCGGCGGCGGCACCGCCCGGGCCTACTACGTCGGCGTCGAGGGCGCCGAAGGCCGCAAGCGCGCCTTCTGCGTGGCGCCCAAGGGCATGGACGACGGCAGCCAGATCGACACCCTCGAGCAGCGCTTCGACCTCATCGTCGACCGCCCGGTGAACTTCCCGCTCTACGCCTATACCGGCGATCGCAACGACCCGGCCGGCGCGGTGATCGACGTCGACGGCGAGCTCGACACGTTGCCGGCGATCCAGACCCGGCTCAAGCGCCAGGGCGACATGTGGGTCGACCCGCAGACCGGCCGGGTGCCGGTGCGGCTGTCGAGCACGCTCACCGAAGACGGCGCGCTCGAGCTGTACCTGCTGACCCTCGAACTGCCGCCCCGCCGCTGGCGCTTGCAGTTCTCGCTCGAGCCCGACGGCAGCGCCGCCGAAGAGTCGCCCGGCGCAGAGGTGCCGGGCGCAGAGGTGCCGGGCGCAGAGGCCGAGGCCCGCAGCCGCCCCGAGCCGGCGAAGCCCGAGCCGCTGCCGCCCAAGTTCAAGGAGGCCCAGCGGGCCATCGCCCGCGCGTTCGGGCCGGGGCGGGTCTCCGCCGACCCCAAGCAGGCCAAGGGCGTGCGGCGGGCGATCGAAGACCTCGTCGGCGGGCGCGGGCAGTGGTCGCTGAGCCTGTGCCGGGCGCTGTTCGACGTGCTGCTCGAGCGCGAGCCCTATCGCGGGGTCTCGGCGCTGCACGAGATGAACTGGCTGCGGCTGCTGAGCTGGGCCATCCGCCCTGGCTTCGGGCTCATCGGCGACGCGGCGCGGGTCGAGAAGCTGTGGGCGCTGCACGACGCCGGCCTGAAGCACCCCAAGGCCAAGGCCAACTGGGGCGAGTGGTGGATCCTGTGGCGTCGGGCCGCGCCGGGGCTCGAGCGGGCGCAGCAGCAGGCGCTGTTCGAAGACGTGAAGCCCTGGCTGGCGCCGGGGGTCAAGCAGCCCCAGGGCCCGCGGGCGCACGGCCACCCGGAGATGATCCGCCTGCTCGGCGCGCTCGAGCGGCTCTCCCCCGAGCAGAAGGTCGCCGCCGGCCAGTGGTTCGAGGCGTGGTTCAAGAAGATCAACAGCTGGTGGCCGCTGGGGCGCCTCGGCGCCCGGGAGCTGTTCCACGGCGACCGCGGCGATGTGGTGCCGCGGGACGTCGCCGAGGGCTGGCTGCGCACGCTGCTCGAGCTCGACTGGAAGACCGCCGACGGCGCCGACTTCGCCGCGGTGCTGCTCGCCCGGTTCACCGGCGATGCGGGCCGCGACGTGGACAAGGCCCTGCGCGACCAGGTGCTTCAGCGATTGACGGCGGCCCGGGCCTCCAGCGTGTGGATCGACATGCTCACCCGGCCGACGGCCCTGAGCGCGGGCGACGCCAAGCGCCTGCTCGGCGACGCGCTGCCGGCGGGTCTGCGCCTGGCCTGAGCGGCCTCTGCGCAGCCGCCGCTCGTCGGCGCGCATTGGTAGATCGCCATGCGGCTGACGGTTTTTGGCCGAATTCGAGCGCGGAAGGTCGCGCTCTTGAAAAGACCGTCACGCGGCTGACGCTCTGGCGATCACCACGACAGCCGGCCCTCGATCACCTCGACCGCGTGCCCCACCAGCTCGACCCGGTCACCGCGCCAGGTGCAGGTCAGCTCGCCGACCCGACGGCTGACCTGGCGGGCGCGCAGGGTCTTCTCGCCCAGCCGCGCGCCCCAGTAGGGGGTCAGCAGGCAGTGCGCCGAGCCGGTGACCGGATCTTCGTCGATGCCCGCTCGCGGCGCGAAGAGCCGGCTGACGAAGTGCACGTCGGCGTCGGCGCCGGTGCCCGGCGCGGTGACGCACACCGCGTACGCGTCGACCCGGGCGACCGCCGCGAAGTCGGGCTTCACCGCGCGCACCGCCTCGGCGTCGGGCAGCACCGCCAGCAGATAGCGCCCGGCGAGCGTGGCCTCGGGCTTCACCCCCAGCGCCGCCGCCAAGCCAGCGGGAGCCGGGCAGGGGGTCGGCGCGGCGGCGGGCAGATCCATGACCAGCGCGCCGGCCTCGCCCCGGCGCACGGTCAGTTCACCGCTGCGGGTATGAAAGCGGGCCTCGACGCTGTCGGGGCGCAGCCGACCGAGCACCACATGCCCCGAGGCCAGCGTCGCGTGGCCGCAGAGATCCACCTCGTGGGCCGGGGTGAACCAGCGCAGGTCGAAGGCGCCGTCGGCGCGCGCTTTGACGAAGGCGGTCTCCGACAGGTTGTTCTCCCGGGCGATCGCCAGCATGACGTCGTCGGCCGGAAAAGCCTCGACCGGGCAGACCGCCGCCGGGTTGCCGGCGAAGGGGCGGTCGGTGAAGGCGTCGATCTGAAACAGCGGGACGGTCGGCATGAGTCACCTCGGCTGAGGCCGGCATGATGCACCGGGCCGATCGCCGACGCCACCTGCTGTAGACTGCCCGGGCATGCTCGAACGGAGGTCGCCCGTGCTCGAACCCTTCGGCGAAGACATCTGGCTGGTCGATGGTGATCCCGTGCGGATGCTCGGCATCCCCTTCGAGACCCGCATGACGGTGGTCCGCCTCGCGAGCGGCGGGCTCTGGCTGCACTCGCCGGTGGCCGCCAGCCCCGAGCGCATCGCATCGGTCGAGGCGCTCGGCCCGGTGGCGCACGTCGTGGCGCCCAACAAGTTCCACCACCTCTTCGTCGGCCCCTGGCTCGACCGCTTCCCCGGCGCCCGCGCGTGGGCCGGACCGGGCCTCGCCGAGCGCGTCACCCACCTGCCCTGGACCCACGAGCTGGGCGACAGCCCACCCGCCGACTGGGCCGCCGAGATCGACCAGCTGGTGTTCGGCGGCACGACGATCCTGCCCGAGTCGGTCTTCTTCCACCGGCCGTCGGCGAGCCTGATCGTCACCGACATCGTACAGAACCATCGCCCCGAGAAGAACAGCCGCTTCTGGCGCCTGGGCAAGAAGCTCAACGGCATCCTGGCCCCCGACGGCGGCTGCCCGCGGGACTGGCGGCTGACGGTGCGTGATCGCGATACGGCCCGCGCCGCCCGTGACCGCATGCTGGCCTGGCCCTTCGAGCGGGTCGTGCTCAGCCACGGCGCCTGCCTGACCGACGACGCCCACGCCCACATCGAGCGGGCGTTTCGCTGGCTCGATCGCTGACGGGATCGCTCAGGCGCTCATGACAGCCGCCCCGCGATCAGCCAGATCGAGGTGACGGTGATGCAGACAGCCGAGGCGCCGAGGACGAGACGTTCGAACACAGGCATGGCACGGACTCCGGTGAAGGTCTTCGATCGGTTCGCGCGCTGCCCGGCCGAAGTCCGCACTTTCCTCTCATGACCGCGGCGAACCGGCGGATTGCGCCGGCGGCGGCGCCGCGTCCATGATCGGTTCGCCGACGACCGCCTGGAGCCGACCCATGCCCCCGCCCGCCCGATCACTGCCGCCCGCCCGATCACTGCCGCTCGCCCTGCTCGCCCTGACGCTGCCGCTGCTCGCCTGTGAGGGCGACCCCGCGCCCCAGGGCCCGGTCACCTGCAGCTTCGCCGCCGACCCCAGCGGACCCTATCAGGAGGTCAATACCCACTCGGCCAACGTGCCCCGGGTGACCTTCACCGTGCGCGGCCTGCCCGCGGGCATCGAGCGCGCCGAGCTGCGCTACACCGCCCACGACGCCGACCACCCGGGCAGCGAAGGCTGGATCGAGATCAACGGCCACCCGCGCATCGAGCTGCCCGCCGACGCCGCGCTCGACAACCTGGACCGCGACTTCGCCGTCGACGTCTCCGGACGCACCACGCCGGGGGACAACCGGATCGACTTCGTGGCCCACGAGGGCCCCGACGGCGCCTACTACCGCATCTCGAACCTGACGCTCGCGGTCACCGGCGAAGGCCTGCCCTGCGGCGCGCCCGCCCCGCAGCCCGGCGCGCTCGTGCGGCACCCGGCCCCCGCCGGCATCTCCGCCTTCGCCGCGCTGGCCCCCGACTTCCCCCGGGCCGATACGCTGGCGGTGCTCGGCGGGCTGCAGCGGCCCTTCACCACGGTGCTGCTCGACTTCGACCCGGTCTACGCCCGCGCGGCGGTGCAGATGTTCCTGCCCGGCGAGGTCGGCGCCCGTCGGCCCAACCCGGCGCACTTCGCCGCGCTCGCCGGCTTCGTGCAGGCCTATGTCGACGCCACGCCGCGCGCCGCCGAGCGCCACCTGCAGCTCTATGTGCTCAACGGCCCCGGCATCCGCCGCGACGGCTACGCCCGGGCCTACCCGCTCGGCCCCGAGGCCCTGGGCGACGCGCTGGTGAACGATGGCGCCATCCGGGCCGAGTTGCAGGGCTACCTGCAGCAGCTCACCGCCGCCGTCGCGCCCTATCGCGACCGGGTCCGGTTCAGGCTGGCGGTGGCCCTCGAAGACGACTTCACCCGGCCCCAGGCGCGTGCCATCCGCGACCTGGCGCTCGCCGCCGGCTGGATCGATCCGATCGGCCGCAACCCGTGCGGCTGCGGGCGCGGCGACCGGCGCCGCATGGGCGACTTCGTCGAGGACCACCCCCACGGCATGGCCGCCATCGACGCGCTGCCCGACCGGCTGCAGGGGGCCGACAGCTTCAGCAACGACGGCTGGGGCTTCACCGTGCCCGACGCCACCGGCCGCACCCTCGACGCCGCCGCGGTGACCGCCATGGGCCGCAAAGCCAGCGAGACCGGGCTCTTCTTCCACCTGTGGTACGACCCGAGCCAGGGCTACCCGATCCCGGCGGATGGTGCCCGGCGGCTGGCGTTCTTCCACCCGCCGGCGGACGTGCTCGGCTGGCTCGCCGCCGGCTTGTCGGCGGGGCCCGTCGCGCCCGACCCCGAGCCCGAGCCGGGCCCCGTCGGCACCGGCAACGGCGTCGAGCGCAGCATGGGCTATCGCGACGCGACCTACGAGCAGCGGCGCAACTGGGTGCTCGACTGCCGGGACTACGCCTACTCGGCCCGCGGCGACGAGCACGAGGCCTGCGACGCCCGCTACACCCCCGACGGCAGCACCGCCGGGCGGGCGATCTTCACCTTCGACGGGGTGATCGACGACCTGTACGACGTCTACGTCGAGGGCCGCCACACCGAGAACCGCAACCCGGCGGGCATGCTGACGATCGTCGACGGCGTCGAGCGGCGCATCCCGCAGAACGACGACGCGGGCTACGTCTGGGACCTGCACGGCCGCCATCGGCTCTCGGGGCGGGTCGAGGTGATCATCGACTCGACCCGCGAGAACGGCAGCGACGCGGTGCGCGCGGTGCGGCTGACGCCGGTGCGTTGACGAACGGTCCGGCGGGAAAAATCGCCCGGAGTGCGCTATACAGCGGCCCGCAGCGACGCACCGGAGGTGACCCATGGGCCTGTTCGGCCGCCTGTTCAACAAGCCCGCCGCCAAGCTGGAGAAGGCGCGTAAGCTGATGGCGCAGCAGCGCTACGCCGAGGCCCGCGGCCTGGTGGCCGATCTCGACGGCGACGAGGCGCGGGCGCTGGTGACCGAGGCCGAGGCCGGCCTCGTCGAGCTCAACCTCGAGAAGGCGGTGCAGCGGGCGCGGGCCGGCGACCTCGAGGCGGCGCAGGGGCACATCGAGGTCGCCGAGCGCTTTCGCAAGCCGGGGCAGGACGACCTCTTCGAGCAGGCCGCGGGCCGCATCACCGCGCTGCAGGCCGAGAGCGCGCGGGACGAGATCTGGGGCGACCTGCTGACCGCCGCCGATCGGCGGCGGCGGCTGGGCGACGACCCCGGCGACTTCGCCCGCAGCGCGCTCAACGGCGCGGGCGCGGTGCGGCTCTACTTCGGCGGCGACGAGCCGTTCGGGCTGCCGGGCATCGAGCTCGAGCCGCGGGCGGAGGAGTTCGTGCCGCCGTGGGTGCCCGAGGCGGCCGATCCGCCCAAAGGCGCCGACGTCGGCAAGGTGCGCGCGGCGCTGAAGGCGGCGTGGCCCGAGCGGCTGCACGGGCACATCGACGCCGGCGGCGACGGGCTGATCCAGGCGGTGGTCGCCCTGGCCCATCGGCGGCCGGAGGCGGCGGTGAGCCTGCTGGTCGACACCCCCGAAGACAATCCGGTCTGCCGCTTCGAACTGGGCCGGGCCGCGGCGGCGCTCGGCAGCCACATGGCGGCGGTGATGGCGCTGCGCCAGGCCCGCGAGGCGTCGGGCGACCCGTTCAGCGTGGGCGAGCTGCCGGTGCGGGTCTTCGGCGCCCGCTGCCTGCGCTGGGCCGGCGCCCGCGGTCCGGCGTGGCAGACGATGAGCGACCTGAGCGAAGCCGATCGGGCCTACGACCCGCACCTGTACATCGCGTGCGCCATCGAGGCCAACCGGCTCGACGAGGCCGACGCGGTGCTCGAGACCCTGGCCGACGAAGACGAGGCCGGGCCACAGCTCGACGCGGCGCTGGTGCTGCGCCGGGCGCTGGCCGAAGAGGTGGTCCGGGCGCCGATCCTGACCGACGCCGAGAAGCAGGGTTCGCCGGCGTTCCGCAAGGCCGCCGAGGCGGCCGCCCGCCGGCTGCAGGCGGAGGTCGACGCGGTGCTCGGGGCGCTGCGCGAGATGGAGGCCGAGGGCGGCTGAGCCGCCGGCGGTCAGGGGGCGGGCCGCTTCAGGTCGAGGTGCAGCGCGCGGACGCGCGGATGCCGGGGCCGGGGCCAGGGCTCGGCGGCGACGAGTCGCTGCAAGCAGGCAGCGAAGAGCGACCCGTCGAGCTTCTCGGGCTGGAGGCGCTCGATGCGCGGCGGGCCGTCGGGGTCGAAGTGCACCAGCGCGGTCACGCGCGGCCCGCTCAGTGGAGGCGGACAGTGCACCGCGCGGCGGCGCAGGCGATCGAAGCCCCGGGCCGCGCGCTCGTCAAACGCGCGCATGCGGGCGGGGGCGGGCTCGGCCAGCGCGGGCCCATCGGTCGGCGGATCGGTGAGCAGCCGCAGCAGGGTCCAATCGAGCCGAGATCCTTCGATGTGTCCCAGCCCGTGCAGCGCGCGGGGCAGCGCCTCGGCCGCGGTGGGATCGGGCCAGCGGGCGTTGACGGTGCAGCCGGGCGGGGTACGGGGATCGATCTCGAAGCCGGCCGCGCGCAGCTGCGCCTTGCCACGCGCCACCAGGCCGTCGGCGCACCCCTCGGCCCAGTGGAGGGCGAGGCGGGGCGTCAGCGCGTGATCCCGGCTCCACAGGGGCAACAGCCGCGTGACGAGCGGGTGGTCGAGCAGCGCCGCGAGCCGCGCGTCACCCGCCGGCTCGAGGGGCGCCCCGCGGGCCTCGAGCAGGTAGGCGGCGATGTAGTGCCCCGGGCCCATCGCCCGACCGCGGCGCTCGGGCACCGGCTCGGCGACGATGCGCAGCCCGTTGCGCTCGACGAGCGCGGCGAACTCTGCCCGCTGCCGCCGCTCGACCTCGCCGAGGCCGAGGCTGTCGAAGCCGGGCACGGCGGCGATCCGATGGGGCTGCGGCGCGCGCTCGGGGGCGGCCGCGGCGGGCGCGCCGAGCAATACGGCGGTCAGGGTCAGCAGCAGGAGCATCGGTCTCCTCGGGGCGGTGGCCTCCGAGCGTACGGCCCGGCGGGCGGGCGATGTCGGCGATGGCGGGCGGTCAGAGCAGATCGCCGACCAGCTCCTCCCACATGTCGCACAGCTCGCCGCGCACGCCGGCCTCGGTGCGCACCGGGTCGTCGAAGATCAGCGACAGCTCGTCCTCGGCGTAGGGCGGCCACTCGCCGGCCGCGCCGCCGCTCGGATCGCCCGTCGCGGCCAGGTTGAGCCAGGCGTCCATCATCTGGTCGGCCACCGCGCGCTCGCCGGGCGCCGGCACGTAGAACGGGATGTCCTCCAGCGTGCGGAAGACATACAGGAGCTCGATGCCGTGGGCCGCGCGGCCTTCGCCCATGGCGGTGACGAAGCGCCGGGCGAAGAAGTAGCGGTAGACCGGCGCGTCCTGCCCCGCGGCGAGCACCCGGGCGACCCGGCGGGTGGCGCAGGTGAAGATCGAGTCGGTCAGCACCTGGATGAACGCGTCGTCGGGGCTCTCGAAGGCGTCGACCGGATAGGCGGCGAAGATGCGCTGCACCGCCGCGTCGCCCAGGACCCCGAACACCATCTCCACCGCGGCGGTGTAGTCCTCGGGGCTCTCGACGGTGACCTGATTGAGCGCGCGGGACGCCATCTCGTCGCGGTTGCTGCCCACCACCACCGGCACCGGCACGTGCTCGCCGGCGGCGAAGCGGTCGAGCGGTGCCGTGGGCAGCACGTAGCCGTCCACCGACGGGCCCCAGCTCAGGTCGCTCTCGACGCCGATGCCCACCGAGCCCGACGCCCGCTGCATGATCTGCGCGGCGTCGAGCCCGCGCAGGCAGGCGAGCCGATCGTCGCCGGCGCAGCTCAGGCGCTCGGCGGCGGTCGCCGAGCCGGCCTGAGCCGCCGCCTTGGGCGCCGCGCCGCAGCCGCCCGACTGCATCAGCGCGGCGTGCAGCAGGCCCTCGGAGAGCGGCGTGGCGACCATCATGCAGGTGTTGATCGCGCCGGCGGATTCGCCGAAGACCATCACCCGCGCGGGGTCGCCGCCGAACGCGGCGATGTTGTCCTGCACCCAGCGCAGCGCGGCGAGCTGGTCGAGCAGCGCCTGGTTGCCCGAGGTGCCGTTGGCATCCTCGGCGTCGAGCTCGGGCAGGCTCAAGAAGCCCAGCGGGCCCAGCCGGTACTGCAGGGTCACCACCACCGCGTCGCCCCGGGCGGCGAGCGCCTGCCCGTCGTAGAGCGGCGCGCCCGGCGCGACCTCCTCCCGGGCCGAGCCGATGATGTTGGCCCCGCCGTGGATGAAGACGAGCACCGGGCGCGCGGTGCCGTCGGCGGCGCCGACCGGGCTCCAGACGTTGAGGGTCAGGCAGTCCTCCTCGCCGGTGGTGGCGAGCCCGCCGCCTTCGAAGTCGATCTGCACGCAGGCGGGGCCGAAGCCGTCGGCGTCGAGCACGTCGCTCCAGCAGGCGGCCGGCTCGGGGGCCCGGAAGCGCAGCTCACCCACCGGCGGCGCGGCGTAGGGGATGCCCTGCCAGACCCAGACCCCGTCGTCTTCGCGCCCGCGCACGACCCCGCGGGTGGTCTCGACGACGCCGCTGCCGCGCTCGATGTCGGGGAAGACGCACTCGGCGGGCGCGACCTGGCCGTCGGGCGCCGCGTCGGGCTCGGCGGGTCCGGCGTCGGGCTCGGCGTCCGGCCCGGCCATTGCGTCGGCCGGGCCCGTATCTGCGGGCAGCTCGCCGGTGCCGGGGCCGTCGTCGCAGGCGACGAGCAGGGCGACGAGCGTGGCGAGCAGGGTGAGCGTCGGTCTGCGCATGGGTCATCCTCGATGGTTGCGCCGGCAGTCTACCGGACCGGCCCGAGCGCGCGCGCTGTTGATCAGAGAAGCCCTGTGTTCGTATCGCCGAACGGATATGGTGCGCCCGATGCACGGTGATGATCGCGATACCCCGCCGCTCGAAGGGCAGCCTTCGGCCCACGCCCAGACCGTCGACCTCGCCGGCTCGACCGCGCCCGACCCACCGCCGAGCGTCGGCGCGCAGACCGTCGACGTCGGCCCGTTCACTGTCGAGGCCCTGATCGGCCGCGGGGGCATGGCCACGGTGTGGCGCGGGCGGCATCGGGCCAGCGGCACGCCGGTCGCGATCAAGATCGTGCACGGGTCGCTGGCCCGCGAGCCGCGCTACCGGGTCGCCTTCGCCCGCGAAGTGCGGGCGGTCGCCCGGCTCGACCATCGGGCCATCGTGCGCGTCTTCGACCACGGCGCGCTGCAGGCGAGCGCGGCCGACGCCCTCGAATTGCCGACGGGCGCGCCCTATCTGGTCATGCAGCGGCTCGACGGCGGCCCGCTGCTCGGCTCGACCGCGCGCCCCTGGCCCGCGGTGCGCGCGATGCTCGAGACCGTGCTCGAGGCCCTGGCCCACGCTCACGCCCGCGACGTGGTGCACCGCGACCTCAAGCCCGACAACATCCTGCTCGGCCCGGCGGGCCCGGTCATCACCGACTTCGGGCTGGCGTGGCGCCCCGGGCGGGCCACCGCCGACGCGGCCGGCGCCGGCACCCCGGGCTATATGGCGCCGGAGCAGATCCGCGGCGACTGGCTGCGCTTCGGGCCGCCCACCGACCTCTACGCCGTCGGCTGCATCGCGTGGCAGGCGCTGTGCGGTGAGCCCCCGCACGGTGGGCCGGGGCGCCCGCCGCTGGCCGTGGCGATGGCCCACGTCAACCAGCCGCTGCCGCCGTTCGTGCCCCGCGTCGACGTGCCCGACGGCGTCGAGGGCTGGCTCCGGCGCATGCTCGCGCCGACCCCCGAGGCCCGCTTCGCCTTCGCCGCCGAGGCCCTGACGGCGCTGCGTGGCCTCGGCGGCGGAGCGGCGACGGTGCGCTTGCCCGCGGCGTGGCAGACCGGGGAGACGCCGGTGCGCATGGCCGATCTGATCGGCGTCGGCCGGGCGCTGTTCGGCCACCGGATCTGGCCGCCGGTGGGCCGCGAGGCGTGCCGCGACCGGCTGTGGGCGGCGCTGGGCCAGATGCTGCGCAGCGGCGAGCCCCGGGGGGTCGTGCTCGAAGGCCCCAGCGGCTTCGGCAAGACCCACCTCGCCGACTGGCTGGCCGAGCGGGCCCACCGGGCGGGCGTGGCCCGGGTCATGCGGGCGAGCCACGCCGACCAGGGCCCGGACGGCGGCCCGTCGGGTGGCCTGGGGCCGATGCTGGCCCGCTTCATCGGCGCGCCGCGGGCCGACGTGCAGCGCGCGCTGCCGGCCATCCGGGCGCGGGTGCCCGCCGATCAGCCGCAGCGCGCCATCGAGATCGCCGCCCTGGCCAGCGCCGACGGCGTCTGCCGCGACGGCGACGTCGAGGTGCGGCTCGACCGCGCCGGCCGCATCGCGCTCTTCCCCGAGGCCCTCGCCGCGCTCGCCGCCGAGCGGCCGCTGGTGGTCATCCTCGACGACGTGCAGTGGGGGCTGTCGACCCTGCGCGCGATCGCGCCGGTCTTCGAGGCCGCGGCGCTGCCGGTGCTGGTGATCATGACGCTGCGCACCGACGCCCTCGAGCGGGCCGCTGGCGAGCGGCTGGCCGCGCTCGCCCGGCACCCGGCGGTCGAGCGGCTCTCCATCGGGCCGCTCGCCCCCGAGGCCCACCGGCAGGTCATCCGGGCGATGTTGCCGGTGCACGACTCCCTGGTCGAGGCGCTGGCCGAGCGCGCCGCCGGCAGCCCGCTCTTCGCCGTCGAGCTCTTGCGCTACTTCATCGCCGCCGACCTGCTCGTCGAGGACGCCGACGGCTATCGCCTCTCGCAGGCGTCCGGCCGGGCCTTGCCCGCGCAGCTGCAGGTGGTGTGGCAGGTCCGGCTCGCCGAGGCGCTGGGCGGCTTCGTCGAGCAGGCGTGGCCGTCCCTCGAGGTCGCCGCCGCGCTCGGGCTCGACATCGATGACGCCCTCTGGCGGGCGGTCTGCGCGCGGGCCGGCGTGCCCATCGTCGACGCGGCCATCGAGCGCCTGCTCGACGCCGGCCTGGCCCGCCCGGCGGGCGAGGGCCGCTGGGCGCTGTGCCACGCGATGCTGCGCGAGACCTTGATCGCCGCCAGCCGCGAAGCCGGGCGCTGGCCCGGGCTCAATCGGGCCTGCGCCGAGGCGCTCGCCACCGGCGACGTCGAGCCGCTGCGCCTCGCCGAGCATTGGATCGCCGCGGGCGAGCACGCCGCCGCGCTCGAGCCGCTCGATCGGGCGACCACCCAGATCCTGCTCGACGCCGAGCCCGGCCCGCTCGCGCGCATCGTCACCCGGCGCATCGCCCTGCTGCGGCGGATCGGCGCGGGGCGGCACGACGCGCGCTGGCAGAAGATCCGGCTGCACGTCGCCCGCCTCGCCAAGCTGCGTGGCCAGTATCAGCGGGCCCTGCGCCATACCCGGCGGGTGCAGCGCATCGCCCGCCGCGACGGCGACCTGCACAGCCTGTCGCGGGCGCTCTTCATCGAGGGCGATTCGCTGTACTACCTGCAGGGGCCGCGGCCGTGTATCGAGGTGCACCGGGTGGGCCTCGCGGTCGCCCGCCAGCTCGGCGATCGGGCGCTGCTGGCGGGGCACCTCATCGACATCGCCTCGACGCTGACCTTCATCGGGCGCCTCGACGAGGCCGAGGCCGCGCTGGGCGAGGCGTGGCAGAACCTCGGCGACCGGCCCGCGCCCCGGCGCCGGGGCACGGTGCAGTACTATCTGGCCGGGCTCGAGTCGTATCGCGAGAACCACGAGGCGGGCATCGCCCGGTGCCGGGCGGCGCGGGCGGCGTTTCGCACCGTCGCCTCGCGCCACCTCGAGGCGGTGACGTGGTCGGTCGAGGGCGATCTGGAGCGCCGCGCGGGCCAGCTCGATCGGGCCGCGCGCTGCTATGCCGACTTCAACGCGCAGGTGAGCGCCGGGGGGCCGGCGGCGCGCGCGTACGTGGCGCTCAACGGGGCGCTGCTCGACCTCGCGCGCGGGCTCTACGAGACGGCGCTCGAGAAGCTGGCACTGGCGGGCGCCGACGACATCAGCACCCAGCGGGCGGTGCTGGCGGCCTGTCGGCTGGCCTGCGCCGGCGGCCGCGGCGACTGGGCGATGTGGGACGCGATCGGGCTGCACCTGCTCGATCTGCTGGAGGACGCGCCGCTCTCACCCGATGTGCCCTGGGCCGCCGACATCGCCGCGCTGCACGCCGAAGCGGCGGGCCATGCCGAGCGGGCGGCCTTCGCCCGTCGGGTGGCCGCCGACCATCGCCGGCGGCTGCGCGGTCAGCCATGACCCTGCGCCGTCCGTCAGTCGTCGTCGTGGCGATGGCGGGTGGAGCGGCCGCGGCGCCCCTGGCGGCCCTTCCAGCCGCTGAACGGCTGGTCGCCGCTGCTCTCGGAGGGCGTGCGCCGCTTGCCTTTGGGGCCGCTGGGGCGGCGCCAGGGGCCACTTCGCCGGGTATCGCCCTTGGATGATTCACCGCCGCTCGAACGGCCGCCCCGCGGCCGCTGGGGGCCGTCGGCGGGCCGTCTTCGGTCGTCCCGTCGGTCATCGCGTCGGTCGTTGCGCCGGTCGTTGCGCCGGGGCCCGCGATCGGGCGGGACGTGCGCCTTGCGCTCGGGGCGCGGCGGGGTCGGCGTGCCGTCGAGCCAGACGGCCACCGGGTGCCCGCGCAGGTGCACCACATCGGCCGCGTCGAGCACCTCCGACGCCGCCGGGCTGACCCAGACGACGGTCTCGAAGCGGTCGACGTCCACATAGCCGATGTCCCGGCGGTCGACGCCCAGCTCGTTGCACAGCGTGCCGACCACGTCCCCCGGGCGCACCCGATGGCGCGAGCCGCCGCCGAGCTTGAACGGCACCGCCTCGCGGTCGGACTGATCGAGGTCGCGCATCGGCCGGTCGCCGTCGATGAGCCGGGCCGCCGCGGCGGCCACCAGCCGGGCGTCGAGCCCCTGGGCGACGAGGCTGTCGACCGCCGTCAGGTAGGGCCCCAGCGCGCGCTCGTCGGCGCACATCTCGGCGATGCGGGTGCACAGCTCGGCGGTGCGCCGGGCGCGGGCCTCTTCGGCCGAGGGCCAGCGGCGGCGGGTCATGACCACGCCGGTGTGCTGCTCGATGCGCCCGATGCGCGGTCGGCCGCGGGGGCTGCAGAAGGTGATCGCGACCCCCGCCCGCCCGGCGCGCCCGGTGCGGCCGATGCGGTGCACGTAGCTGTCGAGATCGTGCGGCGGGCCGATGTTGAAGACGTGCGAGATGCCGGTCACGTCGATGCCGCGGGCGGCGACGTCGGTGCCCACCAGGATGGGCAGCGCGCCGCTGCGGAAGCGGTGCAGCACCTCGGTGCGCTGGGCCTGACTCATCGCGCCGCTGATGGCGGCGGCGTGGTGCCCCAGCCCGCTCAGCGCGTCGGCCATGTCGGCCGAGCCCTCGCGGGTGGCGACGAAGACCAGCGCCTGCTCGGGCGGGTCGACCCGCAGCAGGCGGTCGAGCACCGGGACCACGTCGTCCCGCTGGGCGAAGATGACCTGCTGCTCGATGTCGGGCACCGCCTCGCCGGCCCCCGAGGTCTTCGCGTCGACCGGGTCGCGCAGGTGGCGCTCGGCGATGCGGCGGATGGGCCGGGGCATGGTGGCCGAGAACAGCGCGGTCTGCCGCGGCCGGTCGGCGGGGATGGCGTCGAGGATGCGCTCGATGTCGTCGATGAACCCCATCTGCAGCATCTCGTCGGCCTCGTCGATCACCACCGCCGAGAGGTCGTCGAAGCGCAGCGCGCCGCGGTCGATGAGGTCGATGACCCGCCCGGGCGTGCCGACGACCACCTGCGCGCCGCGATCGAGCGCCCGCAGCTGTGGGCCGTAGCCTGCGCCGCCGTAGATGGCCACCGAGCGCAGGCCGCGGCGGGCGCGGGTCAGGCTCTTGAAGACCCGCGCCACCTGCACCGCCAGCTCGCGGGTCGGGGCGAGCACCAGCGCCTGCACCGCCTTGAGCCCCGGATCGAGGCGCTCGACGAGCGGCACGGTGAACGCGGCGGTCTTGCCGGTGCCGGTGCGCGCCTGGCCGATGATGTCGCGGCCGGCGATGAGCGGCGGGATGGCCAGCCGCTGGATCTCGGTGGGCTCGACGATGCCCTGGCCGGCGAGGATCTCCACCAGCGCGTCGGACGCGCCGAGCGCGGCGAAGGGCGCCACGGCCGGGGCCTCGTCGGCGTCGGGCGTCTCGGGGGCGTCGGTCGTCTCGGGGGTGTCGGCGCTCGCGGGGGCGTCGGTCGTCGCGCTGGCGTCGTCGTCGGCGGCGGTCGCGGGGTCGGTGGGATCGGCCGGCATCTGGGCTCCAAGGCAGGGGCGGGGGCCGCGGAACCTACCAGCCGGCGCCGTCGGGCACAACCGAAGCCCGCCGACGGTTCGTGGTCGGCGAGGTGAAACGAGATCGCCGGCGCGGACGAACCCCGTTGGGGGTGGCGTGCGCCGACTCGGAGGGGATCGTGGCCGAACGCATCGCGCAGGGCTGGCTCGTCATCGCTGACATCAGCGGGTACGCCCCGCGGGCACCACCGACCTGACCGGGCGCGACGTGGTGCTGGTGCACCGCCTGCTCAAGAACCGGGTCGTCGAGGCGACCGGCGTCGAGGCCTACCTGCTGGCCACCGCGCCGGCGATGGCCCGCCTGCCGACCCTGGGCTTCACCCCGCACCACGAGACGTATGAGCATCTGGGCCGGGTCGAGCTCGGCGTGCGCGATCTGGCGGCGCGCTACGCCGAGATGCAGCGCGAAGATCGGGCGGCGGTCGGCCCCGACGAGCTGCTGTGGGAGATGTGCTACACCGTGCCGGCGCCGATCGAGGTCGCTTGGGATTGTCACATCGACGGCGACAAGCGGGCGCAGTGGGACGGCGCGGCCGATCGCTGGACGCTGCAGCCCGATCGCGCCGGCCGCACGGGCGCGGGGGCGGTGGTGCACTGCGCGCACGGCGCCGACACCGCGACGCTGCGCATCACCGGCTGGCGGCCCTACGAGAGCATGACGCTGCTCAACCCCGCCGAGGGGCTTCGGCCCGAGATCCGGCTGACGTACGCCTTCGAGCCGGCCCCGGGCGGCGATACCCGGGTGACGGTGCGCCTCGGCCGGCCGCGCGGCGTCTTGGGGCGGCCGGTGGGCTGGGTGCTCAAGCGGGCGTTCGGGCGCACCGCGACCGCGAGCGTGCCGATCCTGACCCGCCTGCTCGGAGGTCCGGCGCTGGCGTGAGCGCCACGCCGGGTAACGGGCGGCGGCCGGTCCTGCTCGTAGGGGTGTCGCAGCCCGGCCGCGCAGGGCCGGAGAGGAGCGCCCGTGTCCGCCGTCCCCCGCCCCCTCGCTCGGATCATTGCCCTCGTCGCGCTCGTCGTCTTCGCCGGCCCCGCGTGGGCCCAGGCCGACGGCGACGCGGGGGTCGACGCGGAGGCCCCGGTCGCGGCCGACGCAGGGGCCGCCGACGTGGCGCCGCCCGCGAGCCCCACGCCCGAGCTCGACGCCCGGATCTCCGCCCGGCTCGACGCCGCCTTCGGCGCGGTGCAGGCCCTCTCGGCGGTCTCGACGGCGGTGACCGGCGGGGTCGTCACCCTGCGCGGGCGCGTGCCCTCCGCGGCCGCGCGGGATACGGCGCGCTCGATCGCCGAGCGTATCGAGGGGGTGCTCTACGTCCAGGACCTCGTCGAGCTCGAGGCGCTCGAGCCGGGCCGGGCAGACGTAGACGGGCAGGCGCGCACGGGCGTCGACGAGCGCATCGCGGGGCAGCTGCGCACGGTCTTCGAGAGCGCGCCCGAGCTGTCGCAGATCACCGTGCGGGTGGTGCGCGGGGTCGTGCGCCTCGCCGGCGAGGCGCCGAGCGAGAAGGCGGTGGAGTCGGCCACGGCGGTCGCCGGCAAGCTCGACGGGGTGGTGCACGTCTCCGAGGCGGTGACCATCACGGTGGTCGACGTGGGCGATCGGGTCGGGCCGGTGATGACCAAGCTGCGCGAGCAGGGCCGGCGCGCGGTGGAGATGCTGCCCATCCTGGGCCTCGCCCTCGCCCTGTTCTTGGCGTTCTACTTCATCGCCCGGCTGCTGCGCGGCTGGTCGCGCCCCTACGAGCTGATCACCAGCAACGGGCTCGCCCGGGGCATTCTGCGCCAGGCGGTCTTCGCCGGCGTGCTCGTCGTCGGGTTGCTGCTCGCCCTGGAGATCGCCGGGGCGACCGCGATGGTCGGCGCGGTGCTCGGCACCGCGGGTGTGCTGGGGCTCGCGCTGGGCTTCGCTCTTCAGGATATCGTGCAGAACTACATCTCGGGTGTGATGCTGAGCCTGCGCCAGCCGTTCGGGCCGCGGGACTTCGTACGCATCGGCGAGCACGAGGGCATCATCATCCGGCTGACGACCCGCGAGACGCTGCTGATGACCCTCGACGGCAACCACCTGCGCATCCCCAACGCCAAGGTGTTCGGCGAGGTGATCGTCAACTTCGCGCGCAACCCGCAGCGGCGCTTCGACTTCGCGGTGGGCGTGGGCACCGAGGACGATCTGGTCGCCGCGCAGGCCCTGGGGCTGGAGGTGCTCGCGGCGATGCCCGGCGTGCTCGACGCCCCCCCGCCGCGGGCGGTGATCGAGGAGTTGGGCGACAGCACGGTCAACCTGCGCTTCTACGGCTGGGTCGATCAGACCGACGCCGACTTCGTCAAGACGAAGAGCGTCGCGATCCGGCGCACCAAGGAGGCCTTCGACGAGGCGGGGGTGGCCATGCCGTCGCCGACGTATCGGCTCGAGATGGTGGGCGAACCGGCGGCCGCCGAGCCCGAGGCCCCCGCCGCGCCCGAGGCCCGGCCGGCGCCCGATCGGGCGGCGCTGGCCATGGCCGACGACATCAGCGTCGACCGGACCATCGAGGACAAGGTGGACGCCGAGCGGGCCGAAGACGACGAGGATCTGCTGTCGGGCCCGACGTCGGGCTCGGACTGACGGGCCCCTCGCCCGTCGCCGGTCGCGCGGCCGGCTCCGGCCCTGCTACGTTGCGGCCCGAACGAGAGGAGCACCCATGAGCGGCAAGCATCGGATCTTCGGCATGGCCTTCGGGCGGGTCTACCCGCTGTACGTGCAGAAGGTCGAGAAGAAGGGGCGCAGCAAGGACGACGTCGACGCGGTCATCACCTGGCTGACGGGCTACAGCCGCGAGCAGCTCGCCGAGGCCGTCGAGTCGGGGATCGACTTCGAGACCTTCTTCGCCCAGGCCCCGCAGATGAACCCCAACACGGCCTTGATCAAGGGCGTGGTCTGCGGCGTGCGGGTCGAGAACGTCGAAGACCCGCTGATGCAGAAGATCCGCTACATGGACAAGCTGGTCGACGAGCTCGCCCGGGGCAAGAAGATGGCCAGCATCCTGCGCACATAGGCGCGGATGGGCACACCTCGCCATACGTGGCACACCTCGCCATCCGAGTCCCGCGCCGAAGCGATCGCGGCTCTGATCGCGCAGTATCCCGACGCGCGCGCCGCTGACCACTTTGGCGGCAGCCGAGGCAGCTCTTCGGCACCAACGGTCCGGTGTTCGATGTCACCCTGGAAGGCTGCGTGCCGGTCTACAGCCCCGACCGGCGGGCGTTCCGGCTGGGCGGGTTCGAGACCAAGTCCTTCCGCACGGTCATCGATGTGCGTGATTAGACCTGACTGGACCTGACTGGACCGCCCGCCCGAAAAAAGTCTGACGGATTCTCCCCGCTGCGGGCAATGACCCGTGCACGGCGCGGCAGATGCGCCCCCGGAGGAGAACATGAACCAGACCCGATCTCTGTTTGCCCGGCCCGCAGCGTTGGGCGGGCTCTTGCTGTCGACGCTGCTCGTCGCCGGCGGCTGTGTCTACGACGAAGACGTCGGCGACCTGCCCGCAGAAGGCTGCGAAGCCAACTACGACTGTCCGGAGGGCGCGTCGTGTATCGACGGCGCCTGCGTCGGCGAGTGCGTCTGCCCCGCGGTCGACGCGCCGGTCTGCGGCGCCGACGGCGAGACCTATGGCAACGCGTGTGAAGCCCGCTGCGCCGCCGTCGAGGTGGTCGGCGAGGGCGCCTGCGAAGACGCGCCCGCCGAGTGTCGCCCCGCCGAGTGCGGCCCCGGCCCGCGGGTCGAGCCCTGCCCCGACGGCACCGCCCGGCCCCAGGAGTGCCGGCGCGACGCGGCGAACATCTGCACCTGGTTCGTCGGTGAGTGCGCCGACGAGCCGCGGCCGTGCGACGCCCGCGAGTGCGGGCCGGCGCCCGGCGCGCCCAACGTGCAGTGCGAGGACGGCAGCATCGGCGGGCCGGTGTGTGAACGGGACGACGCCGGCATGTGCGGGTGGCAGTTCCGCGAGTGCCCCGATGTCTGCGTCTGCCCCGATGTCTGGGCGCCGGTGTGCGGGTCCGACGGCAATACCTACGGCAACGGGTGCGAGGCGCGCTGCGCCGGCGTGCGGGTGGTGCACGAGGGCGAGTGCGGCGAGGTCGGCGAGTGCGCCGAGGACGCCTGCGGGCCGCCGCCGTTCTTCGTCGCGCTGTGCCCCGACGGCAGCCCGCCGCCCCAGGAGTGCAGGCCGGCCGACGACGGGGCCTGCCGCTGGCAGATCGGCGAGTGCCCGCCGGTCGAGTGCGCGCCCGACGCCTGCGGCCCGCCGCCGCCGGTGGCGGCCTGCCCCGACGGCAACGGCCCGGCGGTGGAGTGCGTGGCGACGGCGGACGGCCGCTGCGGCTGGGAGGTCGGCCCGTGTGACGACATCTGCGCCTGCCCCGATGTCTGGGCGCCGGTGTGCGGCGCTGACGGGAATACCTATGGCAACGCGTGCGAGGCGCGCTGCGCCGGCGTGCCGGTCGTCGCCGACGGCGAGTGCGGCGGCTGCGCCTGCGCCGAGATCTGGGCGCCGGTGTGCGGCGCCGACGGCAATACCTACGGCAACGCGTGCGAGGCGCGCTGCGCCGGCGTGCCGGTGGCTTACGAGGGCGAGTGCCGTGGGGGTCAGTGCGCCGAAGACGACTGCGGGCCGCCGCCGTTTTTGGTCGCGCCGTGCCCCGACGGCAACCCGCCGCCCCAGGAGTGCGCGCCGGGCCCCGACGGGGTCTGCGGCTGGCAGATCGGCGAGTGCGCCCCGATCTGTGATTGCCCCGACGTCTGGGATCCGGTGTGCGGGGTCGACGGCGATACCTACGGCAACGCGTGCGAGGCGCGCTGTGCCGGCGTGCCGGTGGCCCACGAGGGCGAGTGCGGCGGTCAGCTGTGCCCCGAGGACGCCTGCGGCGAGCGGCCGGCCCGGCTGCCGCTGTGCCCCGACGGCCAGCTGCCGCCGATGTCGTGCGAGCCGGCCGACGACGGCGCCTGCGGCTGGGTCGTCGGCGAGTGCCCCGGCATCTGCGACTGCCCGGAGATCTGGGCGCCGGTGTGCGGGGCCGACGGCAATACCTACGACAACGAATGCCACGCCCGCTGCCGCGGGGTCGAGGTGGCGCACGACGGTGAGTGCGGCGGCGAGTGCCGCGAAGACGACTGCGGCCGGGCGCCCTTCCTGGTGGCGCCGTGCCCCGACGGCAGCGTCCCGCCCCAGGAGTGCGTGGCCGGCCCCGACGGCATGTGCCGCTGGGAGATCGGCGAGTGCCCCGAGCCCGTCTGCGCGGCCGACAGCTGCGGTCCGCCGCCGCCGGTGGCGCCGTGCCCCGACGGCAACGGCCCGACGGTGGAGTGCGTGCCCATGGCCGACGGCCGCTGCGGCTGGGAGATCGGGCAGTGCGACTTCGACTGCGCCTGCCTGCAGGTGTGGGATCCGGTGTGCGGGGCCGACGGCCAGACCTACGGCAACGCCTGCGAGGCGGACTGCGCCGGGGTCGAGGTGGCCTACCCGGGCGAGTGCCGGGTCGACGCCTGCGCGCTGCCGCCCGAGCCGGGGCCGTGCGAGGCGGCCATGCGCCGCTGGTATCACAACGCCGAGACGGGGGCCTGCGAGATGTTCATCTACGGGGGCTGCCAGGGCAACGCCAATAACTTCCAGTCGGCCGAAGCGTGCGAGGAGGCCTGCGGCGGCGGGGGCGGCGAGTGCCGGCCCGAGGAGTGCGGGCCGGCGCCCGGCGCGCCGAACTTCATCTGCGAAGACGGGTCGGTGGGCGGTCCGGTCTGCGAGCGGGCGGACGACGGCGTCTGCGGCTGGAACATGCGCGAGTGCCCCGAGATGCAGGCGTGCGGCGCCGACGCCTGCGGGCCGGCCCCCCGTCCGCGGCCCTGCGACGACGGCAGCGCGCCGATCCAGGAGTGCGTGATGGACGAGGCGGGTCAGTGCGGCTGGACCACCGAGTGCCCGGCGCCGCCCGCCGAGTGCCCGGCCGACGCCTGCGGCCCCGCGCCGCGGCCCCTGCCTTGCGACGACGGCAGCCCGCCCGCGCAGGCGTGCATGCCGCAGGCCGACGGCCGCTGCGGCTGGGTCACCGAGTGCCGCTGAGCCGGCGCGGCGCCCGCCTCTGAGCGCCGGCTCCTTCCTTCCTTTCTTCCCTTCCTTGTAGACGATGTCGTCAGCGGGCACGCCGCCCGCGGGTCGCGGCAGCGCGAAAGGCGCAGCGAGAAAAGATCGAAAAAAGTGGGCGCCGGAAAAAAGGGCCGGCGGGGGCCGGGGCTACCCCCAGACACGAACCGCGAATCACGCAGCTTCAAATACCTGCTGCACACTCACTTTCGGGAGAACCCCATGTTCGTTCGCCGCGCCCTCGCCGCCCTCGCCCTCACCGCTTCGGTCCTCGTCTCCAGCCAGGCCATGGCCATCGGCTACATCTACAGCAACGTGCGCATCACCCAGGTCGACGTGCACAATAACAACGGCGATGGCGACATCCTCGTCGAGTTCAACCGCGACGTCTGCTGGAACGCCAACGAGACCAAGGCCCGGCTCTACGCCAACAACTCGCCGGGCTTCGAGAGCATGCGCGCGGTGCTCATCGCCGCCTTCCTCGCCGGCAAGACCCTCAAGGTGCAGACCCGCCACGATACCTGCGCGCTGCAGTACATCTGGGTCGAGGGTTGAGCGGGGCCATGAACATGAAGACATCCACCTTTGCGGCCCTGTGCGCGCTGGGGCTGGCCGGGCTGAGCGGGTGTACGCCCGAGCAGCTCGCCGAGGCCGGCCTCGAGACGCCTGCGGCCTCCGACATCGAAGAGACCGCCCCGATCGGCGAGACCGAGCAGGGCATGATCAACGGCAACGCCGTCGCCCGCGGCTCGCTGGCCCGGCTGGGCATCGTGCGGGTCAACTTCGGCTGCACCGGCACCATGTTGTCCAACCGCTTCGTGCTCACCGCGCGGCACTGCGTGCGCACCTGGGCCAACGGGGCCTGGGGCGCGGCGGCGGCCAACGTGCAGGTGACCCTCGAAGGGGCCACGGCGGCGGATGACCAGGTCATCCAGGCGGCGCGGGTTCTCGAGCCGAATACCAACGGCGTCAACGCCGGCGACTACGCGCTCATCGAGCTGAATGCGCCGCTGGAGGTCGACGGCAGCACCGACGGCTTCTACAACCCGATCTACGGCGGGCGGGACAGCGACCTGGAGGGCCAGCGGGTCTTCTGCGCCGGCTACGGCAATAACACGGAGGCCAACGGCAACGTCTGGGGCGGTGGCGGCGGCACCCTGCGCAGCGCCTGGCTGACCATCAGCGATACGGGCGGCAATACGCTGACCCTCAGCCGCAACCGCGGCAACCAGATCGGCGCGCCGGGGGACTCGGGCAGCACCTGCTTCCTCAACGGCGAGATCCTGGGGGTGCAGAGCACCTGCGCCGGGCCGTGGACCGACCTCAACGGCGACAACCAGCTGCAGGGCGGCGAGTGGACCCGCATCAACACCTGCACCGCCGCCTCGCCCAACGCCTACCGGGCGTGGGTCCGGCCGCGGATCGAGGCCGACGTGCTCGTCGAGTTCCCGACGGTGCCGCCGTCCGGCGGCGCGGTCGTGGTGCGCATGTCGGCGGTCAACGACGGCTTCGCCTTCTGGAATTGGGGCTCGGCCAGCATCGGCGAGTTCGCCCTGCGCGGCGGCTGGCTCGAAGCCACCGCCGACGACCCGGCGGGCTATGTCTGCGGCCGGGCCTTCGAGACCACGCCGGCCCGCGGCGACGCCGTCCTGCGCGGCGCCTGCCTGAGCCACGCCCTGGCCGCCTCGGTCTCGATGTAGGCCATCTCCCGCCCCTTCGGCTCACGCCCCGTCGAACAGCGCCAGCACCGCCAGCGCCGCGCCGAGGTCGTCGACCTCGAGCAGCCCCTGCGCCAGCGCCTCACCCGCCGGCAGGACCCCCAACGCGATGCGTACGAACGTGCCGCCGGACGCCGTCACCGTGGCCGTCGGCGCGGGCGTATCGGGCAGCGGCTCGCCCTCGACCACCTCGGCGATGCCGCGGCGCACCGTCAGCGTGAACCGCCGCCCGTCCAGCACCAAGGCCAGCGCCAGGTGCCGGTCGAGGGCCTGCGCCGCCCGCAGTCGGGTTGGCATCACCGCGAGCACCGCGTCCACCGGCACCGCGTCGAGCAGCGCGTCGTCGAGCCGGGCCTGGCCCGGCGGCGGCGGCGGATCGTCGCTCAGCTCGCGGGCCTCTTCGAGCAGCCACCCCCGCCCATTGGTATTGCCCACGTACACCGCCAGCGCCTCGCGGGCGGCCACGCCCAGCGCGTCGCCGCCTTCGGGCAGCAGATCGGCCCGGCGCAGCTTGTCGAGCAGATGCAGCGCGAAGCGCGGGTCGTCGCCGTCGAGCGCGGCCCGGGCGGCGCCCATCACCGCTTGGGGGCCGCCCATCAGCGCCACCTCGCGGGCGACGGCGTCGAGCGGCGGGTAGAGCGTTGTCGTCCGGCCGTCGAACCAGCCGACCCGGTTGCCGTAGATCGCGCGGGCCGACCAGTCGGTCTGGCCGTAGCGCTCGTAGAGGGTAGGCTCATCGGCGAGGTGCGCCGGCAGCCGGGCCGACTCGGCGATGCGGTCGAGGTCGTGCCCCGCGTTGGCCCCGCGCACGACCTGATCGCGCACCCATTGAATCGCGTCGCGGTGGGCGATCAGCGCGGCCCGCACCGCGGCCCGGCCGACGATGGGCCGGGTATGGCTCGGCACCAGCAGCTCGGGGTCGAGGCGGCGCATGGCGTCGAGGCTGGCGATCCAGGCGTCGACGTCCCGCGGGGCCGTGCCGCGGATGGTGTACAGGTTGGGGAAGGCGGCGTACCAGTTGTCGCCGGGCAGCAGCGCGCCGAGGTGCGGGATCCAGACGAAGAGCTGGTCGGCGGTCTCGCCGGGCGCCCGGTGCAGCTCGACGCTGACCCCGTCGAAGTCGAGCACGGCGCGCTCTTCGAAGGTCTCGGTCGGCAGCCGGATGCCCGGGCTCAACGCGGCCTCGACGTCGGCCCGGCGGCCGAGCGCGCTGCACGGCAGCAGCCCGTCATCCACCGACTGGCCGAACTGGCGGGTGCCGCGGCGCAGCTCGCTCGGCCGGAACGCGCCGTACTGCTCGATCACCCCGTCGAGCACCGCGTCGGTCGACCAGACGGCGGTGTCGTCTTCGACCCAGACCGAGGCCCCGCCGATGTGGTCGATGTGGCTGTGGGTATAGACCACCGCCGCGACCGGGCCGGGCAGCTCGGCGTCGAGCGCGGCGCGCACGACTTCGGCCCGGGCCGGGCTCATGCTCACGTCGACGATCACCCGCCCGGCGGGGGTCGCGAGCGCGATGGTATTGGCCAGATCGTAGCCCACCGCCACCGCGAGGTCATCGGTCAGCCGCTCGATGCGCGGCGGCCCGACGGCCTCGGCGCAGTGGGCGTCGAGCCCGGCCGCGATGGCGGCGGGGTCGGCGGCCTCGGCGATCGCGGCGGGGCCTGCGGGCCCGGCGTCGGGCAGGCGGGCGTCGTCGGGGCTCGCGTCGCGGCTGGCGTCGGCGCAGGGTTCGGACGGGATCGCGTCGATGATCTGCTGCGGCGAGGGCTCGGGCCCGTCGGCGCCGCTGCACGCGGCGAGCAGCGCGAAGCCCAGGACAGGCAGTCGAACCTGGGGGCAGTGAACGAACCTGTAGAGCATGTGCATGGACTCCTCGGCCGACAGTGTTCTACGTCCGCAGGAACAGTGAGCAGACGACCTCTGCGTGCCAGCCGCTATCAGTGACAGCGTCAAGGTGTTGGTCAAGACTCTTGGCAGCGAGGTGGCTGAGGCCCAGAATAGGCATATCCTCATGAAAGGACGACGTGTGCGGCGAAATCGAGTCGAGTTGACCATCGAGTTGACCCGCGTCGAACAGAACAACGGGCCGGATCAAGTCTGGGCGAAGTACTTTCACGCTGGCCGAACGTTGAGCGTGGCCGCGGTCCACCGCCCGGTGCCCACGATCATCGACGAACTCTCGGTCGAACTGGTGCGTGGAGAGGCCGAGCGCTTGCACCATTGGCTGACCGGCCGGATGCAGGTCGAGGTCGGCCGCGCGCTGTTCGACCTGTTGTTCCCCGACGCGGCGCGCGGCGGTGATGTGTTGGCTGCCTTGCGCCTCGACAGCCGGAAATCGCTCGCCCACTACGCATTCCGCATACGCATCGTGACCGACGACGCGCGCTGGGCGGGGTTGCCGTGGTCACTGACCACCTGTCGCTACCAGCGGCTCACCCATGTCGACAACGGGTGGACCTTCGAGGTGACCGACGGGGTGCGCCCCAAGGCCCGAGACAGCGGTCACCAGACCGTCCCGCGGATCCTGGTGTTCGCGCCCGCGGGTGGTTCTTGCCGGGTGGAGGGGCACCTCGCGCGAATCAGGGGTGCGCTCGCCCGCCAGCACCGCAACTACGGGCAGGCCGAGCGGGACCACTTCCTGGTCGTCGGTCGGCTGTCGGAGCTCGAGAAGATCGCCCGCGGCAGCCGTGAGGTCGGCATCGTCTACCTGTTGGCGCCCGTCCTGGTCGACCCGACGCCGCGCCTCGTGCTCGGTGGCGCCGACAGCGTGGCCCTCGGCGATCTCGCGCGGATGCTCACCCCTCTCGCTCCCGCGGTCGTCCTGGTCAATGGCGCCGGGGGCGCCGCCGCGCTGCCGATCACACCCCTCCGGCAGCTCGGGCAGGTGGCCGACGCCGTCATCGCGCCCTGTGGCCCGGCCGATCCGCGGGCGCTCGAGCCGATCTGCGAGAGCTGGTTCGATCACCATGTCATCGGCGGTCGCTCGCCAGTCGACGCCCTCTATGCTGCTCATCCGACCGAGACAGCGATCGAGGGCGCGTGGTCGCTGCCCATGGCACACACTGCCTATGCCGAGTGGGTCTCCCGGCCATTGGGCCTGCTCAGGCCCGACGTCGCCGTCCGCCTCGACCGCTTCAATCAGCGGGCGCACGCGGCGCGAAAGGTCAAAGAGCTGCTGTTTCAGGCGCCCGAGCGGCGGCTGCAGCTCCTGGTCGCCGTCGGCTCGCCGGGCAACGCCATCGAAGAGTTGTCGAGCCACCTGCACCACGACCTGGCGATGAGCGAGCCCGACTGGCAGATGATCCGACAGCCGGTTGCCTTTCCGCCCGAACGCAGCGGCTTCGAACCGTCGGGGGAGGATTGGAGCCCGCGCGAGATGGGACTGGCCGTCACGCGCATGGACGGGCTGCTCGTCGACGCGTTGGCGGCTGGCGATCGGATCCCATTGCTGGATGCGGTTGCCTATGCCGTATCCGACGCGTTGCCCGGCAAGACGCCACTGCTCTGGCTCGACTGGGGGGCCTACGGCGATCGTGCATCGCTCGCCTCTGACGAGCGGCTCGGCCTGCGCGATGACTGCTCGAGTGACATGTTGGCCCTGTGGCTGCAGTCTCACCGCCATCTCGCCGAACTGTTGCGCAAGGAGAAGCGGATCAACGTGGTGTCGTTCATCGGCTTGGAGAAGCCGGCCGCGGTGCTGCCCTATATCGAGAATGACATCATCGGCTTCTCCAACGCCGGCCATTCACACATCGGGGCGCATATGTTGCCGCCCCTGCATCGGGTCGAGCGCCACGAGCTGCTCGAGTTCTTGCGGGACGATCCCAACGTCGCCGCGCCGCGAGAGCACCTGCAGACCATCACCGAGACCCTGCTCGACGAGAGCCGCGGGGACTACGACCGTCTGATCACGGCCATCGCACGGGCGGAGAAAACGGGCTGGCGATCGTATCTGCGACCCGCCCGACAGAAGAAGACAATGAAGTACTGATGGGAGGGGTGAGGTGACGTTCGGCATCATCGACCCGGTCAAGCCCGAGCAACGACCGGAGACACCGCCACGGCTGACGGGCGAACGCATCGAGCGTACCCGGCGACGGGACCTGCGCCGGTCGGCGGCGTACTATCGCCCCAGCCCCGAGCTGGTCGACGCGATCAACGTCGCGGTCGAGGTCGGCGCGCCGCTGCTGTTGACCGGGCAACCGGGGACCGGCAAGACCCAGGTGGCGTTCTATCTCAAGTGGTATCTGGGCCTCGATGACGATCACTTCCACGTGCACGCCATCCGCAGCACGTCACGGGCGAGCGAGCTGACCTACAGCGTCGACGAGGTCCGCTACTTCCACGCTGCGCAGACGGCCACGGCCGGGCCCGTCTCGCGCAAGGACTTCGTCGAGCGCGGCCCGCTGTGGAAGGCCTATGACTCGGAGAAGCAGTCGATCGTGCTGATCGACGAGATCGACAAGGCGCCGCGGGATTTTCCCAACGACCTGCTCTTCGTGCTCGACCAGCATCGGTTCCGCATCCCCGAGTATGATCGCGAAGAGTCGGGCGGTCAGCAGCCGTTCTGGATCGAGCGTCGGGCCGATCGGCCCCCGCCGATCATCATTATCACCAGCAACAGCGAGCGGCGCCTGCCCGACCCCTTCCTGCGGCGCTGTGTCTTCCATCACATCCACTTCACCCGCGAGCTGCTGCGCAAGGCGGTGCACGCCCACCTCGACGGCTGGGCCCATCTCGAGCAGGACGTGGCCAACGCCGTGATCGATCGCAGCATGGAGCTGCGCGAGCGGCGCTTGCGCAAGCCGCCGTCGACCGCGGAGATCATCTTGTGGTTGTCGGTCTTGGACGCGATGGCCGGCGCAGGGCAGGGGGTCGATCCGGAGCAGATCCGCCGGGCCGAGGCCCGTGAGCTGCCGGCGCTGTCGGTCCTGGTCAAGGACGCCGACGACATGGCTCAGCTCTGATCTTGGGTGCGGTCGACGCCCGGATCAGGCCCAGTCGGCGCGACATCGATCGGCTGATCGACTGGCTGAGCGCCGAAGGGCTCGACGTGCCGGTCGACGCCGCGATTCGCCTGCACGACGTGCTGGGTCGACTCGAAGGGGCGTCGGCCGCCCGGCTGGCGCGGCTCGTGGCGCCGGTCGTGGCGCGTCGCGCGGGCGACGTCGCCGTGGCGAGGCCCGTCGCCGAGCGCTGGGCCAGCGCCCTGCCGCGTCTGGTCAAACACGTCGCGCCCAAGCCGAAGGGCGACATCGCGCCGGGGCCCGCGCCGCCGCCGCTGCTGACGACGACGTCGGCCTGGCCCGGCCAGGGTGCAGAGCCGGTCGATGTGGAGCCACCCGCGGGCAAACCATGGCTGAGCCGAGCAGGCGTTGCGCTCTTGCTCGCGGCTGTTGTCGGTGTCCTCTGGCGCTCGTGCGGTGATGAGCCGAGGCCACCGCCCGAGACGCCCGAGACGCCCGACGCGGCGCTCGATGCGACCCTCGGCGGCGACGCGCTCATCGATGCCGCGGTAGACCCGCTGGACATGGGGGTGGCCGATCAATCCGGCGACTCGGAGAAAGCCCGGGCCGACATGGGCACAGCGGGCGCCGAGACCGGGCAGGACAGCGGTATCGCGCTGCCCCGCGCCACGTTCTTGATGCCCACGGTCACCCGGCACCCGCAAACGCCTCGGCCGGCGCCCACCTGGCCCGATGTCTTGCTGCTCGTGCTGGCGCTGGCCACGATCGGCGCCGTGGCGTGGTGGAAGAGCCGGTTGACCGCCGAGCGCGAGGCGTGGCCGGTGGGGGTCGGCCCGCCAGCCGGGCCTGCGCCGCGCACCCCGCGGGCCATCGGCCACCTGATCGATCCGTCGGCCGAAGCGCTGCTGGTATGGAGCATCGATCACTATGTCACCGACGAGTCGACGACCACGCTGGACGTGGCGGCCAGCGTACGGGCGACCGCGGCGAGCGCCGGCCGACCGCACCTCGTCTTCCAGCGCGCTCGACGCAGCCGGGCGGTCTGGATCTGGATCGACGAGAGCGCGCGGGCCGAGCACCCCGAGCTGGGCCGGGCCGCGGTCGCCATCCGCGACGCGCTGCGCCGCGCGAACCTGCCCGTCGCGCTGGCGCGGTTCCACGGCGACCCCTCGCACCTCGTCGACGAAGACGGCCGCCGGCTCAGCCCCGTCGAGCTCGACGAGCGACGGGATACGGCTCGGGTCGCCATCCTGACCGACGGGGCGCTGCTCGTCGGCCGGTTGAACCATGGGCGCACCCGGGTCGCCGTCGGCGCGAACCTGCGCATGCTGGCGCGCTGGCCGGCGCTGAGCGTCTTCGAGTTCGGCACGGGCCGCCATCGGCTGCGGGAGGCGATGGCGCCCTTCGAGATCGACGTGCGCCCGCCGCCGGCCCTCGTGCCCTGGTTGGGCGGCGTCGCGGCCCCCGAAGCGAGCGGCGTGGCCAACGAGCTGACCCTGTGGGCCGCGGCGTGCGCGCTGGCGCCGGTGCCCACCGACCTCGACTCGGCGCTGGCGTTGAGGCGTCATCTCGAGCTGGACGTGCCGGCCTGGGAGATCGGCGCGCTCGCGGCCGAGGCCGGTCGGGGCGAGCGCCTGTGGTGGCGTTCGCCGCGCCGGGAGCGCCTGATGTCGTGGCTGGCCGACGTGCAGGGCGTCGAGACGCTCGCCGCGGTGCGCGGGTTCTGGGTTCGGCACTTCGAGCGGGCCGCCGGCCGCGAGCTGGGCGCGCCGGGCCCCGAGCGACGGCGCGGCGAGCTGCCCGAGGCGCCGCAGACCCCGCAGTGGCACAAGATGATGGCCTGCGCGGCGTTGGTGCGTCTGTGGGACGCGCGGCCGGCGGCGATCGACGCCGCCGCGGAAGAGCTCTACTGCTATCGCGACAGCGCGGCCCCGGTATTGGAGCAGGTGCAGCGGTGGGCGCCGAAGGACGGCGAGGTGGCCGACAAGGCCCGCTTGCCGTGGGCCTTCGCCGAGCTGCAGCCGATGACCCGCAGCATTCTGCGCGATCTTCGACTGGGTGGCCTCGAGCCGCACCCGCCGGAGCGCCTCAAGCGGCCCGGGCGCACGTGGGCTGCCCTGGGCGCGGGTCTGGCCACCGCGGCGGTGGCGATCGTCAGCCTCGTATTGCCCCAGCCGCCTCGGCCCGAGCACCGCCCATCCGAGCTGGAGGTTGTCGGTCCACAGCCGCTGGATGTGCTGTCGGGGCATGGTCGGAGCGGTCGACGGCGGCTGTGGTACGCCACCGACCCCGCGCGACGGACCGTTTCGGGTCGGCCCATCCGGCTGGCCGCCGGCTGGGTCGGGCGCTTCGACTGGCGCAAGCCCCGGCAGGAGCCATGCAGTCAGGTCGTGCGCGGCTATCGGGTCTGGCTGTGCGGCTTCAACGCCAACCCCCCGCGGGCTGTTGATGCGCCCGCGCGCAGTGTCTTCGTGCTCGACGGTGAGCCGACGGTCAAGGACGCAAAGCGCCTCGGCCTGCGACTGTTGACCACGGGGGCGGCCGATCAGGTGTGGTTCGTGCCCGACCCGTTCGTGGGCTCGGGGGCCGGTCGGGTGCGCGCGCTGGTCGCCGAGGCGCGGCTGGATGACGCTCAGGTGGTGGTGGTCACCCGGGCGTCGGAGGTGCGCGAGGTCGAGGGGGCCGCCGTGGTCGGCGCGCGCCGGTGGGGTCGGCTTGTGCGCGAACTGGGCGGGCGTGGGTGGACGCCTATCGAGGAGGCGTGGCCGTTTGCGCGGTCGACCGGTCGGGCCCGGGTCCCGATCGAGGGCTGTGCTGCGGGTGATCGTCGCCTCTTCGAAGGCATCCTGGCCCGGTGCGTGCCCGCCGGCACCTATACGATCGGATCGACGGACGGCGAACCGGAAGAGAAGCCAGTGCATACGGTCACGGTGGGTGGCTTCTGGCTGGCGCAGACCGAGACTCGCCAGCTGTCACCCGACCCAGCCACAGGTGAGCCGATGACGCGGGTCACCTGGGCCGAGGCGGGTGAGTTCTGTCGAGCAACCGGTGGGCGGCTGCCCAGCGAGGCCGAGTGGGAGATCGCCGCCCGCGGAGGTACGACCACGCCGTGGTGGACCGGCGTTCACTTCGAGGAGAGGCCCAAGGCGCCGCATCCATGGGGCTTCGAAGGCATGAACGGCGGGGTGCGCGAGTGGGTGCAGGACGCTTACGATCCGCAGGCATACAGCCGGGCCGACGTGCACATACCCAACCCGGTGGATCCCAGCGGCCGTCAGCGGCGGGCGGTCCGCGGGGGCTCGTCGGAGCTGTCTCCCTGGCGTCGGCGCACGGCGAGCCGTGACTGGCACCCGGAGCAGCAGTCGAGCCATGTCATCGGCTTCCGCTGTGCCTGGGATGAGGAGTAGCAGATGACTCCGATGGTGACTTCACGCCTCGTCGTCGGTCGGAGGCTCCAGCGCGAGGGCAGCGACGGGCTCTGGCTGATCGCCCTCGCCGATGGGTCTCGTATTCTGCGGCTCGGATGGCAAGGCGAGCGCAGCGGCCGGCTCATCGAGCAGCGGCACCGTGACCCGCGGCCCGTCCGTAGACCGCCCGGTGGTGGGGTACCGATCGACGCCGGTCGACCAGCCGATGGTCATGGGGCGGGTCGCCGGCTGCGCGGTCGGCCGTGGGCCTCTCTTCGGTTCGTTGCCGACATCGGCCGCCTCATCCGCTCGCGCTGGATCGCCCTGGCCCCGAGCGGCGTCGTCTGGGACCGCCACCCAGCGGGCCCGCCACGCGATCCCCGCGACGATCGACAGCACGCCGCTGCCGGCCAGCAGGCGATCGTACGGATCGACCAGGGCGAAGCCGCCCATGGTCAGCCCGCCGACGAGCAGGCCGAGCGCCAACGCGGCGGGCGCCGGCAGCGCGTCCAGCCAGCCGGCTCGGCCGGTCAAAGACGCCAGGGGGCCCGTCGTGGGCAGCGCGTCCTCATCGGGAGCCGGGGGCTCCGGCGCGGCGTGGGTTCGGCTGCGCGTCGCCGTCGCGATCCAGTCGAGCGTGCGCTTCTCCGGCGTCGGCTCGGCTTGCCGAGCGCGCACGAGCGCGTCGGCCAGCGCGTCGAAGCTCGCCGGCCGCTCGTCGGGGTCGATCGCCAGCAGGGTATTGATCACCGCGCGGACCGGTGGGGGGACACGCGTCGGCCAGCCGGGGCGGGCGTTCGGCGGCGGCAGCTGGCGCGGACCGAACCGGCCGAACGGCAGCTTGCCGCAGAGCGATTCGAAGGCCACCGCCCCCAACGAGAAGTAGTCCTCGGCGGCGTGCGGCGGGTGCGGCCCGTCGGACGGTCGCAGCCGCTCGGGGGCGGTATAGCCGGGGGAGTACATCATCGACAGGGCGCGGTGGTCGCCGCGCAGGTGCACCCGGGCGAGTCCCGGGTCGAGGATGTGGGCGCGCACCCGACGCCGGCTGCCGCCCTCGTCGATGGTGAGCATGATGTTGTGGCTGGCGAGGTCGCGGTGCACGACCCCCCTCCGGTGGGCGTGGCTCAGGCCGCGGGCGAGGCTGTCGACCATGTCGAGCACCGCGCCCGGGTCGAGCGGGCCGAAGCGGTCGAGCACGTCGCGCAGCAGGAGGCCGGGCACATAGTCTTCGATGAGGAAGGGCTGCCCTTCGTGAACGCCGCGGTCGTGCGGCGTGGGGAAGAGCGCGCTGCCGCGCAGCTTGTCGAGCGCCTGCCACTCGTTCTCCATGGCGTCGGTTGCGGATGGGCGGACATCCCGCTCGGGGCCTTCGGGCTCCCGGAAGAGCTTGCAGGCGTAGACCCGTCTGTCGGGTGCGCGGACGAGGTGGACCTCCGCGAAACCGCCGGCGCCGAGCTGCTCGACGAACTCGTAGACCCGGCCGTCCTGGCCGCGAAGGATGTGTCGGGAAGTTCCCATCGTGCTCGGTGCGGCCTCTCAACCATCGGTGTTGAAGACGCGACCAGTCTATCAGGCGAGCTGCCTGTTGTCGGCTACCCGTGTCTTCGGGTTGCGAAGAAATGGTGATGCTCAGCAGTCTCGTTCTCTGCTTCTTGGGGCTTGGTCCTGCACAGGCCGAATACGCTGTGTCGCACGATGTCAGTGAACTGCGCCTGATCGGTATCGATACGAGTGAAGTCTCCGACGGAGGTAGAGTTGTTGCTGTGGTCAGTGCGTTGGACCGCCACGGCCGCCCGGTGGACGTTCCCGAGAGCGCCAAGTGGCGTGTCTACGGTAGATGGCGGGCTACCGGTATCCCCGACGTTTCACAGCGAGATCTTTCGCGTGATGGCATGGCCGCTATCGTTGTGTCGCCGCAAGACCTTCCAGGTGCGGGCTTTCGGGAAGAGATGGCTGACGCCATAGAGTCGCTACCTGCTTCAGTGGGCGAGCAGGGAATGTCGTTTCATTTCCACTTCGATGACGCAGATGCCAGGCGGGATGGGACTCGTGCGTTCGCCATGGGCCGTAGACTCTTGTCGGACACCTTCAGCAACAGCCTCATGCTGCTGGACTCGTCTCAGTACCCGCCTCGATCAAGGGCATTGCTCGTAGTGATTGACGCCGAGCTGGGCGCAAATCTGTCTCACCTCGCCACAGTCAGGCGGAGCCGCCTGGGCGACTCGGTGATCGTGCTGAATACCGCGGATCCGTTGAGCGGTGAGCGTGCCCGCGAACGGGTTGGAGATATTGTGCCGGGCATGGGTCTCCACATCTCAGTTGCAGCCACCCCCTCTGATCTCGGGGAACTCATGCGGGGGTTCTACGAGCAGCAGGCCAAACACTACCTCGTTGAGTTTGATCACTCGACGCTAGAGCATAACTCATACCTGGAGATTCAGGTCCGTATCGGTGACGACTACTACACCGTGAATACTTGGTACGCCCCTCCCTATCGCGAGGCTGACTGGGATGTTCTAGTCGTGTTGGCCGTATCCGTCTCGCTGGTTCTCATTGTGATTGTGGTGCTCTGGGCAATGAGGTCGCCTCGAATCGAGCGCAAGTGCGGTCAGTGTCACCGTTGGATCCCTCGCGCGTGGAATCCATGTCGCCACTGCGCGCTCACAGGCCACCCCGCCCGGCTCGTCGTGGTCGAGGGCGAGTCGAAGCTCGTCGGCCAGATCTACTTCGTGCGCCGCGACAGCACCACCGTCGGCCGCTCCGCCAACAATGGCCTCGTCCTCGACGTGCCCGGCGTCTCCCACCGCCACGCCGGCATCCACGAGCACAACGGCCGCTTCAAGCTGGTCGACTACGGCAGCCTCAACGGCACCCACGTCGACGGCGCGCGCATCAGCGCCTACTATCTGCGCGACGGCGACCACGTCATGTTCGGGCCGGTGCGCATGCAGTTCCGGCTCGAGACCGGCTGAGGCGAATCCCGCCCCCGGGTGTCACCGGTCGGTCACCGCTCTTGCTCCCGGCGTTTCGGTGCCGTAGCCTCCGGCGATCCGACGACATGGAGCGGCGAATGAGCGTGGCGGTGATCCTCGGCAGCGCGTGGCAGGCGCCGGTTCTGGGCGGTGAGGCGCTGATCCCCTTCGAGGTGGATACCCGCTTCGGGCCGGTGGTGCTGCACCGCTACAAGCGCGACCGCACCGCGTGGGTGCTCTTCCGTCACGGGGCGCCGCATCGCTATCTGCCCAACCAGATCCCGTATCGGGCCCACGCCTGCGCGCTGGCCGAGGTGGGGGTGCAGGCGGCGCTGCTGACCTCGTCGGTGGGCGTGATGGATCTGGACGTGCCGCTCTTCTCGCCGCTGCTCGTCGACGACCTGATCATGCTCGAGAACCGGCTGCCCGACGGCTCGGCGTGCACCGTCTACACCGAGCCGTGGCCCGGTCAGGGGCATCTGGTGCTCGAAGAGGGGCTGTTCTCGCCGCGGCTGGCGCAGCAGGTCCGGGCGCTGTCCGACGCGGTGGGGCATCCCATCGCCGGATCCGTCGAGTTCACGTACGTCGGCGGGCCGCGCACGAAGACCGCCGCCGAGAACCGGCTGCTGGCCCGGCTGGGCGCGCAGGTGAACTCGATGACCCTGGGCCCCGAGGCGGTGCTGCTCGCCGAGCTGGGCGTCCCGCTGGCGGCGGTGGTCGTGGGGCACAAGCACAGCCACCCGAGCGCGCCGGCGGTCGAGGGGGAGACCCTGGAGGCCATCGCCGACTCGCTCGACTCGAGCCGGGCGGCCACCGAGGCGCTGGCGATGGCCTGGCTCGATCGGGCCGAGCCGGTGCCGTGGGGCAATCGGCTTTTCCGCTTCGATGACGAGGGCTTGCAGTGAGCCCGGCGGAGGGCGCACCCGGCGGCTCCGGCGGTGAAGAGCGCTCCGAGGCCTTCACCATCGGCGTGCTGTGCGTCTTCTGCTTCGCGCTGCTGACGAGCTACGGCTTCGCCCGCCCGTCGGTGGAGTCGCTCTTCATCGACGCCTATACCAGCGAGGGGCTGCCCTACGCCTGGATCGGGGTGGCGGTTGCGGCGACCGTCGCGACGGCGATCTACGGGCGCTTCGCCGGGCGCATGGAGCTGACCCGGCTCTTCGGGGCGGTGATCGGGGTCATCCTGACGCTGTTGGGGCTGCTGCTGGCGGCGGTGCACCTCGAGGTGCCCGGCGCGGCGTATCTGCTCTATCTGTGGAAGGACGTCTACATCGTCGTGCTCGTCGAGATGTTCTGGACGGTGGCCAACAGCCACTTCCGGCTCAAAGAGGCGAAGTGGCTCTACGGCTTCTTCTGCGCTTGCGGAGCGGTCGGCGGCATGCTGGCCAACGCGCTGGTGGGGGACGTCGCGGCGGCCATCGGCACCGAGAAGGCGCCGCTGCTGGTCTTTCCGCTGCTCGGCGTCTGCTTCGTGGCGACGCAGCTGATGCCCGCGACCCGCAAGCAGGGCAGAGAGAAGCCGCCGACCGATCTGCTCGCCGGGCTGCGGGTCATCCGGGCGAGCCGCTATCTGGGGCTGCTGCTGGCGGTCATCGCGACGGTGCAGGTGGTGGTCACGCTCATCGACTACCAGTTCAACGTGCTGGTCGAGGCGGCTTATCCCGACAAAGACGTGCGCACGGGCGTGGTGGGCGACGTCTACTTCTACATCGAGGTGGTCAGCTTCACGCTGCAGGTGGGCACCGGGCTGGTGGTGCGTTTCCTCGGGGTGACCGGCACGTTGCTGGCGGTGCCGCTGCTGCTCGGCGCGGCGGTGACGGCGTTCTTGTTCGTGCCGCAGTTCTTGACGATGGCGGTGGCCAAGGTGGCCAGCAAGGCGATGGATTACAGCATCTTCCGCGCCGCGAAGGAGATGCTGTACCTGCCGCTGACCTACGGCGAGCGGACCCAGGGCAAGGCGGTGGTCGACATCCTGACCTACCGGGTGGCCAAGGGCGGCACGTCGTTCCTGGTGCTGGGGCTCAACGCGATCGGCGCGCCGGCGATGGCGGCGACGGGCGTGGCGCTGGGGCTGACGGCGGGCTGGGTCGCGCTGACCATCGCCATCGTGCGGCGGTATACCAAGCGGATGCTGGCGCACGGGGAGGACGGATGAAGCCCGCACTGACGCTGCCGGCGCTGCTGGCGCTGCTCGTCGGTTGTGGCGGGCGGCCGGCGCCGGCGCCCGAGCCGGTCGCCGGCGGTCTGCGCTGGACGGCGGTGTACGGCGGCGCCTGGGTGGCGACGTGTGTGCTCGGAGATGGGTTCTACGGCCTGCGCGCGGGCGGCTTGGACGTGTGGACCGTGCCCGCGCAGGGTCCGCCGAAGCGCGGCCCGTCGCTCGCGTTGCCCTGGCCGGCCGCGGGCAGCCCCGCGCGGACGCTGGGCTGCCCGCCGGGCGGCGACGCGCCCCTGATCGTGCACCTGAGCGACGGCGCGGCGGTCAGCCCGGACGACGCTGGCTGGGTCCGGGTCGACAACCCGCCCCTGGCCGGCGAGCCTGCCGCCGAGTGGTCGGGGCCGATCAACGGCCGGGCGGTGCGGCTCGATCGGCGCGGCTGGGCGCTGGTCCGTCAAGGGGTCGCGGTCGCCGGGCGCCGGACCGCGGGCGACTTCGCCGACGCGACGTGGGACGGCATGAGCGGCACGCTGTGGGTCGTCGGGCCAACGGGCCTCTGGCGCTGGCGCCTCGAAGACCCCCGCATGACCTTCGTGCCGCTGCCCGACAACGCGCCGCGGGCGCTGATGCGGGTCTGGCGCGACGGGCCTTTCTTGTGGGTCGTCGACGACAGCCGCATCGGCTACGCGCTCGATCTGAAGGATGGCATGGCCCGGCTCGTGCGGCGGCCGGGCCCGGTGCGGTTGACCGGTCCCGAGCGTATGGCGCTCGTCGGCGGTCGGCGGGTCTCGGTCGAGCTGGGCGGTGAAGCGATGGTCGTCGACGGGCAAACGGTCGCGCTCGGCGCGCGGGTCGACGCGTTCACCCCGCTGGGCGGCGCCGAGGTGCTGCTGGGGCTCGGGCCAGCCATCGAGCGCTGGCGGGTGATCGGTGAGCCGCAGCGGGTCGAGCGCTGGACGGTGGGTGATCGGACCCGGCGCATCATCGTCAGCGGCAGCCGGGTCTTCGCGGTGGGCGGCTATGGGGTCTTGATCGGCGCCGCCGAGCTGCCCGACCGGCCGCCGCGCTCGACGAGCATCGGCACGGTGGTGGTCGAGTAGCCCGACGGCGGCTCGCGCCGTCAGGCCCGGTCGGTCAGGCGCCCAGCAGCAGATCCATGCGGCCGACGCGCCCCTGGCCGAGGCCGGCGACTCGAGGCGCGGTGACCAGCGCCAAAAAGGCCACCTCGACGCACAGGGCGGTCCAGGCGCCCACGGCGCCCCAGCCGGCGGCGTAGCCCAGGGCCACCGACAGCGGCACCAGCAGGCCCCAGCTGCCGCCCAGGCCCACCAGCAGGGTGAACCGGGTATCGCCGGCCCCGCGCAGGGAGCCGAGGTGCACCATCGCCGCGGCGTCGAAGAGCTGCAGCATGGCGGCGAAGACCAGCAGCTCGGCGGACAGGGCGCGTACCGCCTCGTCGGCGGTGAACAGGCCGGCGATGGGTTCGCCGAATGCCACGAAGACCAGACCGCAGAGCCCCATCACGACCCACGCGATCTGCCGCGCCGAGCGCACGCTGCGCGCCGCACCGGCCCGGCGACCGGCGCCCAGATAGCGCCCGACCAGCACGCCCGCCGCCTCGCTGAGCGCATAGCCCGGCAAGAACGAGAGGCTGACGATGTTGAGCACGATCTGGTTGGCCGCCAGGTGCACCGGGCCGACCCGCGCCAGGATCATCGTCATCGCGCCGAAGGCGAAGCCGCCCTGGGCCCACTGCAGCCCCGCCGGCAAGCCGATGCGCGCGCCGCTGGCCAGGACCTCGCGGCCGGGGCGCACCGGCCGACCGAAGCGCTTGAGCCAGACGACGGCCAGGACGAGGCCGCTGGCGGCGATGCCGGCGTTGGTGGCCCAGGCGGCGCCCACCGCGCCCAGCGCGGGGATCGGGCCCAGGCCGAAGATCAGGATCAGGTCGAGGCCGATGTTGACCGCGTTGCCCGCCAGGCTGGCCCACATGCGGGTCCGGGTATCGCCGAGGCCCTGCAGGCCGCACATCAGGCCCCAGGCCAGGATGCCGATGGGCATCGCCAGCGCCCGGATGCGCACGTAGGGGCCGGCCTCGGCGACCACCGACGGGTCGTCGGCCATCGGCCCGAGCGCGTAGGCCCCGACCCACCAGGTCAGCACCATCAGCAGCAGGCCGCCGATCAGGCCGAAGATCAGCCCCGCGGTGCCGGCGCGGCGGACGCGGGCCCGGTCGCCGGCGCCGTCCCCCGCGGCGACGAGCGACTGCGGGCCGCTGGCGAAGCCGCGGAAGAAGCCGGCCAGGGCGAAGCAGACGGTGGCGCCGAGGCCGACGCCCGCCTGGGCCACGGTGCCGACGCGGCCCATCAGCAGCGTATCGACCAGCCCCATCAGGCTGAAGGACAGCATGCCGATGGACAGCGGCCACGCCAGCCGGGCGACCTCCTGGCGATCGCCGCGGCGTCTGGAGCGGATGGACATCACGCACCTCCTCGCCGGTCGGCGGCGGCTCGGGCGCTCGGCAGGATCGGGGGTCCGAAACGCGAAGAGGCCGATCCGCCATGCGGACCGGCCTCTCATCGAGCCTCGAACCGCGGAGGACTACCGCACCGGCACCTGCTGCACCGGGCAGACGGTGCAGTTCGAGGTGAGGGTGAGGATCATCATCCGCTTCACGGGTGGGGCTCCGGTTGTCGGGTAGGCTGTCAGCAGCCTGTACGCAACGCTAGCGAGTTCGCTGGGGGGAGGCCAGCCCTTTTTTCGGGGGGGCGGCCCGGAGGTGGTCGGGGTCGCCGTCAGCGCCGGCGGCGCAGCCCGATGAGGCCGAGCGCGACGAGCAGCGCGGTGAACGGCCCCGGCGCGCCGTCGCCCGCGTCGCAGGCGCAGCCCACGGGGTCGGGGCCGTCGCCGTCGCCGCCGTCGCCTTCGGCCGCGCCGGGCGGGATGACGCCGCCGCCGTTGCCGCCCGTACCGCCCACGCCGACGTCCATGTCGCCGGCGTTGCCGCCCGCGCCGCCCGCGCCGCCTTCGCCGCCCGCGCCGCCTTCACCGCCGACGCCGCCTGCGCCGCCGGCGCCACCTTCGCCGCCGACGAAGACGCACTGGGCGGTGCCGTTGATCACCTCGCAGTCCTGGGCCGGCGGGCACTGCACGTTGTTGCACGGGTCGCCCACGCAGAAGCCGTTCTCGCAGTACTGGCCGGGCGGGCACTCGGAGCCGAGGCAGGGGTCGTCGACACAGCGGCCGTCGATGCAGACCTGATCTTCGGCGCAGCCGAGGTCGGCGCAGTCGTCGGGCACGCAGCGGCCGTCGAAGCAGCTCTCGCCGAGCGGGCAGCTCACGTCGGCGCAGCTGCCGACGCACTCGCCTTCACGGCAGAACTGGCCCTGGGGGCAGTCGGTGCCGAAGCACGGGTCGGGCTCGCAGGCGAACTCGACGCAGCGCTGGCCTTCGGGGCAGCCGGTATTGACGCAGTCGTCGGCGACGCACTGACCGTCGATGCACAGCTCGCCGTCGGCGCAGGCGACGTCTTCACAGGGATCGACGCACTTGGTGCCGTCGCAGAACTGGCCCGGCGGGCAGTCGAGCAGCGAGCACGGGTCGACGCAGAGGTCGTCGACGCAGACATAGCCCGGCGGGTCGACGCACTCGTTGTTCTGGCACGGGCCGACGCAGACCCCGCCGCGGCACTCGCCGTTCTCGCAGGGCGCCATCTCGTCGATGAGGCCGTCGCAGTCGTCGTCCTCGCCGTTGCAGATCTCGTCGGGGGCCGGGCCGCACTGGCCGCAGGCGTTGCGGGTGCCCTCGTCGATGATGCCGTCGCAGTCGTTGTCGAGGCGGTCGCAGGCCTCGTCGGTCGCCTCGACCTCCGGCTGGCAGCCTTCGGCGCCGGCGATACAGGTGCGCGTGCCGCGGGCGCAGACCCCCGGCTGGCCGGTCGGGCAGACGTCGCCGACGCCTTCGACGTCTTCGTCGGTCGCGCCGTCGCAGTCGTTGTCCTGGCCGTCGCACAGCTCGGCGCTGGACTCCTGGCTGGGCACGCAGACCAGCTCGTCGCCCTGGCACGCGGTTACGCCCGCCGCGCAGATGCCCGGCTCGCCGGTCTCGCACGGGTCGCCGCCCTGGGTGCCCTCGTCGATGTTGCCGTCGCAGTCGTTGTCCACCGCGTCGCAGATCTCTTCGCTGGGCATGCCCAGCGGGTCACAGGCGATGGCCCCGTCGCGGCAGGCGGTCGCGCCGTCGCGGCAGATGCCCGGCTGGCCGGTCATGCACGCCATGCCGCCGCCCGGGTTGCCTTCGTCGGTATTGCCGTCGCAGTCGTTGTCTTCGCCGTCGCAGGTATCGTCCATCGGCGCCGCGAGCGGGTCGCACATCTGGGCGCCGCCGCGGCACGCGGTGCGGCCGCGGCTGCAGGCGCCGGGCTCGCCGGTGTCGCAGGCCTGACCGCCGCCGGGGTTGCCTTCGTCGACGTCGCCGTCGCAGTCGTTGTCCAGCCCGTCGCAGCGCTCGGCGGCGGCGGCCTGTTCGGCGTCGCAGGCGAGGTCGCCGTTGCGGCAGACGTTGCGCCCGTCGGCGCAGACCCCGGGGCGGCCGGTATCGCAGGCGTTGCCGGCGCCGGGCGCGTCTTCGTCGATGGCGCCGTCGCAGTCGTCGTCGAGGCCGTTGCACGCCTCGGCCCCGGCCTGGTTGTTGGGCTGGCATTGCAGCCCGCCGCCCACGCACGCGGTGCGGCCGCGGGCGCAGACGCCGGGGTCGCCGGTCTCGCAGGCCTGCCCGCTCTCGGGGTTGCCCTCGTCGGTATTGCCGTCGCAGTCGTCGTCGACACCGTTGCACAGCTCGGCGTCGAGGCAGACGTCGTCGCAGGCGTCGCCGATGCCGTCGCCGTCGGCGTCGCTCTGATCGGGGTTCTCGACGTCGGGGCAGTTGTCGCACTCGTCGCCGCGGCCGTCGCGGTCGCGGTCACCCTGGTCGCCGTCGGGGCCGGGGCACAGGTCGCAGGCGTCGCCGTTGCCGTCGCCGTCGCTGTCGGCCTGATCGGGGTTGGCCACCGCGGGGCAGTTGTCTTCGGGCACGCAGATGCCGTCCTCGTCTTCGTCGGAGCAGGCGAGCGCGTAGCCCCAGCGCATGTCGAAGCAGATCGGCGGGCTCATGGCGCCGTTGGCCAGCGGGCCGGTGTCGAAGCGCAGCGACAGGGTCACGTCGAAGCCCACGTCGGTCACCAAGTCGCCGTCGCCGTCGGCGTTGCCGCCCGCCGAGCGGGCCAGGCTGTTGCGTAGCGGCTCGCAGCCGTTGCCGGTCTCGGCGATGCGGATGCGGCTCTCGCTGAACTCGCCCGTCTCCCAGCCGGTCATGTAGCTGTCGTCCGGGTCGCCGCCGTAGAGCGCGAGCTGGGTGGTCGGCTCGTTGGGGTCGTCGCCGGCGTCGAACTCGTAGACCACCTTGGGGATGCCCGCGGAGGTCGCGGCGAAGTCGTTGTTGAAGTTGCCTTCGAAGAAGAGGTCGCCGTCGACGTAGTGGATGAGCGCCAGCTCGTCGAGGTCGGCGCCGGTGTTGTTGGTGAAGGTGAAGCACTGGGTCAGGGTGGTGCAGTCGAGGTCGGCGACCATGTCGACCCGCACCCCGTCGACCGTGTAGCCGCTGGTCATGCGGTTGTTCTCGCCCACCGCCGCGGCGCCGAACTCGCCGCTGTCGCTCACCGACAGCCAGCTGCCGCTCGATTGGCCGCCGACGGTGCGACACAAGAAGGGCTTGCTCTCGTAGACCGTGCCCGCCGCGCCCCGATCGGGGTTGTCGTTGGCCGGGTCGAAGTTGGCGTCGGTGCCGCTCGTTGCGCTGCCGAAGGCGCCGAGCACGTCGAGGTTCATCGATACGTCGCCCAGCTCGGCGTCGCATTGATTGCCGGTGGCGAAGGGGTGAGTGCCGTTGACCGGTTGCTGGGCGGCGGCGGTGAACGGCAGCCCGAAGGCGGCCAACAGACAGACGACTGACAGACGAGACATGAACAGCTCCGCGAAACAGACTCTCCGAGAGTGCGGTCGGGGAGGCGGTGGAGTCAACGGAGCCGCGCGGGCGGCGGCCGAGCAGGATCTCGGGAGGGGGGGGGCGGGTCGGCGCCGACCGGTGGACCGGCCGGCGCCGGGGGGGCTCAGCGGCGGCGGCGGCGCAGGCCGAGCACCGGCACCAGCAGCAGCCACAGCCAGGTGTCGCTGCCCTGCTCGGCGGCGTCACAGCTGCAGCCGCTGATCGGCTCGGCGCCGGTGCCGGTATCGGCCGGCTCCATGTCGAAGCTGGGGATCACACCCAGGTCCGACGTGCCGACGTCGGGGATCGGCGCGGCGTCGGGCAGGCCCACGTCGGGCAGGTTCATGTCCGCCCGCAGGCCCATGTCGGGCCGCGGCGGGCCCATGTCGTCGTTGGGGTTCTGCGGCGGCACCCAGTCGGCCTCGCACTGGGCGGTGCCGTCTTCCTGCACCACGCAGCTCTCGCCGTCGGGGCACTCGATGCCGTCGCACGGCTGGTCCACGCACTGCCCGTCACGGCAGATCTGGCCGGTGCCGCACTGCACGCCGGCGCAGAGGTCCGGGGTGCACTGGCCCTCGCGGCAGAGCTGGCCCGGGCCGCACTCGACGCCGTAGCACGGGTCGCCGACGCACTCGCCGTCGATGCAGCGCTGATCGAGCGGGCACGAGATGGCGGCGCAGCTGCCGACGCAGACGCCTTCGCGGCAGAACTGGGCCTGGGGGCAGTCCACCTCGGCGCAGGGGTCGGGGGTGCAGACGTTGTTGCGGCAGAGGAAGCCGTCGTCGCAGCCGGTCTCGTAGCAGGTGTCGGCGACGCACTCACCGCGGCTGCAGATCTGACCCGGACCACACTCGACGTTCACGCAGGGGTCGACGCACGAGCCGTCGCGGCAGCCCCAGCCCGCCGGGCAGTCGATGGCGTCGCACGGGTCGAGGCAGGCGCCGTCGAGGCAGACGTCGTTGCCGTCGGGGCACTCGCCGGCCACGTCGCAGCGGCCGGCGCAGACGCCCTCGACGCACAGCTGCTCGCCGGGGCACAGGTCGTTGCCCTCGTCGATGTTGCCGTCGCAGTCGTCGTCGGTGCCGTCGCAGGTCTCGGCCGGATCGACCGGCGAGCAGATGCCGCAGGCGTTGCGCAGGCCTTCGTCGACGAGGCCGTCGCAGTCGTTGTCGATGGCGTCGCACACCTCGAGTCCGGCCTGCTCGACCTGGTTGCAGGCCTCGGCGCCCAGGGTGCACGAGAAGACCCCCAGGGCGCAGGCCCCCGGCAGGCCGGTCGGGCAGCTCGGCGGCGGGTCGCCGACGACGTCCTCGTCGGTGGCGTTGTCGCAGTCGTTGTCGAGGTTGTCGCAGATCTCCTCAACCGGCTCGACGTTCTGGATGCAGGCCAGCCCGCCGCCTTCGCAGATCTGGGTGCCCGGTCCGCAGACGCCGAAGAAGCCGGTGTCGCACTCATCGCCTTCGCCGGGCAGCTCGCCCTCGTCGATGTCGCCGTCGCAGTCGTTGTCGAGACCGTCGCAGTTCTCCGGCTGCGGGTCGTTGTCGCCGTTGCAGACGATCACCCCGTCTTCGCAGGCGCTGATGCCGAAGCCGCACTGGCCGCGGCGCCCGGCGACCTGGCAGGCGTTGCCGCCGCCCGGGTCGCCCTCGTCGATGTTGCCGTCGCAGTCGTTGTCGAGGCCGTCGCAGGCCTCGGCCCCGGCCTCGGCCAGCGAGACGCAGTCGGGGGCGCCGTCGATGCAGACCTGCACGCCGGCGGCGCACTCGCCGAGCTCGCCGGTGTCGCACTGCTCCTGCCGCTGGTTGAGGCCCTCGTCGACGGTGCCATCGCAGTCGTTGTCGAGGCCGTCGCAGGCTTCGGGCTGCAGGTCGTTCTCGCCGACGCACAAGAGCACGCCGCCCGAGCACTGGAAGGTGCCCACCCCGCACTGGCCGACGCCGCCGGTGTCGCACCGCACGTCGCCGCCGGGGTTGCCCTCGTCGACGTTGCCGTCGCAGTCGTTGTCGAGGCCGTCGCAGACCTCGGCCCCCGGTTCGAACAACGCCACGCAGCCGATCTCGCCGTCGGCGCAGACCTGGGCCCCGAGCCCGCACTGGCCCTGACCGCCGGTGTCGCAGTCGCCGCCGGCGAGGTCGCCCTCGTCGGCGTTGCCGTCGCAGTCGTTGTCGACGCCGTCGCACACCTCGTCGCCGGCCTCGTTCTGGCCGATGCAGATGACCCGGCCGGCGCGGCAGGCGGTCTCGCCCTCGGCGCAGGCGCCCGGATCACCGGTGTCGCAGAAGCGACCGCCGCCGGGGTTCTCCTCGTCGATGTCGTTGTCGCAGTCGTTGTCGAGGCCGTCGCAGGTCTCGTCGGACGGCTGCTCGTCGGGCACGCAGGTCGGGGTGCCGTCGAGGCAGGCCAGGCTGCCGCTCGAGCAGACGCCCGGCTGGCCGGTCGGGCAGTCGGCGCCCACGCCCGGGGTCTCCTCGTCGATGGTGCCGTCGCAGTCGTCGTCGAAGCCGTTGCACGACTCGGCGACGCCCTGCTGGTCACCGACGCAGACCAGCTCGCCCAGGCGGCAGCGCAGCACGCCGGCGCCGCAGGCCCCGTCGTTGCCGGTCTGGCAGTCGTTGCCGACCCCCGGGATGTCCTCGTCGGTCTGGCCGTCGCAGTCGTTGTCCCCGCCGTCGCAGACCTCCGCCTCGGGCTGGTTGACCGCGTCGCAGGCCACCGCGCCGGCGCGGCAGATCGTCACGCCGATGCCGCAGCGGCCCTCGCCCTGGCCGGTGGGGCAGTCCTGCCCGCCGCCGGGGTTGCCCTCGTCGAGGTTGCCGTCGCAGTCGTTGTCGAGGCCGTCGCACAGCTCGATGCCGGGGTCGACGTCGGGCAGGCAGCGCAGCTGGCCGTTGCTGCACAGGGTCGTGCCGGCCCCGCAGGCGCCGATGCCGCCGGTGTCGCAGGCCTCGTCGCCGCCGGGGTTGCCCTCGTCGGTGGTGCCGTCGCAGTTGTTGTCCAGCGCGTCGCAGATCTCGGCGCTCGGCGCCTGCAGCCGGTCGCACTGGACCTCGCCGGCGCGGCAGATGGTGCGCCCGTCGCGGCAGACGCCCAGCTCGCCGGTATCGCACGGCACGTTGCCGCCCGGGTTGCCGTTGTCGACGGCGCCGTCGCAGTTGTTGTCGATGCCGTCGCAGACCTCGGCGCTCGGGTTGTTATTGCGCTCGCAGATGATCCGCCCGCCCTGGCAGAGGGTGGTGCCGTCGCTGCAGATGCCCGGCTCGCCGGTATCACAGCCCTCACCGCCGCCGGGGTTGCCCTCGTCGACCGCGCGGTCGCAGTCGTTGTCGTCGCCATCGCAGACGTCGTCGCCGCTCGGCGCGCAGTTGTAGTCGTCGCAGACGTCGCCGTCGCCGTCGCCGTCGCTGTCTTCCTGGCCCGGGTTGGGGTTGTTGGGGCAGTTGTCGCAGGCGTCGCCCACGCCGTCGTCGTCCGCGTCGCTCTGGTCCGGGTTCGCGACGTCGGGGCAGTTGTCGTCGCCCGCGCAGAGGCCGTCGCCGTCGTTGTCGACGCAGACGCCGCCCAGCGAGCGGGCCAGCACCAGGATGGCGTAGGGGGTCGCCGCCAGGTTGCGCCAGCAGTTGCGCCGCCCGCCGCAGGGCCAGTTGCCGCCGCCGTTCTGGGTCGTCACCAGCTGGTAGGCGTAGTCGTAGTACCAGTTGCGCGGCTCCTCGGGGTAGCCGTCGGCCACCGGGTTGCGCACGCCGCCGATGTCGTTCTCGTAGACGCCGTTGCCGCCGCTGTCGTGGCTGACCTCGAACGCCTTCGACGAGCCCCAGAGGTAATAGTAGAAGCTCTGGGTCCAGTGGCTCACGAAGTGGTCGTTATAGCGGAAGTTGTCCCGCAGCCAGCGCAGCGAGAGCTGGGTCTCCGGCTCGTCGACCCCGTGCCCGATCAGCCGCAGCGACCAGACGCCCGCGGCGGTCATCGCGCTCGAGTCGGCGTAGTTGCGGCAGCCGCGGTAGGTGAAGTTGCCGTGGGCCTCCTGGCTGTTGCGCAGGTAGGTGATCGCGCTGGGGAAGAACTCGTCGGCGTTGGCGAAGTGGGTCGAGGCCGCCGACAGCCCGGCGTAGGCGTACTGGCTCGTCGACAGGTCGCCGTCGCTGCTCGGGCCGCCGTAGTTGTAGCCGCCGATGTTGCAGCCCGACCGGCCCCGGCTGCCGCGCAGGGCGGTGACCCCGTTCTGGATGCCCTGCAGGACCGTGCGCCCGCCGCCGACGTTGTTCGGCCCGCCGGTCGACAGATACAGCGACAGCGCCATCAGCGCGCTGCCCGTGCGATACGAGTCGGGGCTGACGTTGCGGATGCCGTTGATGTTGTCGACGATGTAGCGCGCCATGCGCTGCAGCCGGGCCTGATCGTCGGGCGTCGAGTTGCGATAGCCCACCGTCGCCGCGTTCCAGTCGGCGCTGGCCCGCTTCTCGAGGAAGGCCAGCATCGCCAGCGGGGTCGTCTGACCGCCTACGCTGCCGTTGGCCTCCTGGTTGCGCAGATATTGCAGCCCGCGCTCGATCGCGTCGTTGACCCGCTGACCGAAGGGCGTGACGAACGCCTCGGCCGACTGGGGAACGAGCAGACAGGCGGCGGCGAACAGCGCTGGTACCAGCGCTGCCCGGGCCCACTTCGAGCCCACCCGGGCCCGGTTCGCTCGGGACATGGGATTCACCCCCCTCATCGCTTCACCTCGACACTCTCCGCGAACGCCGCAGGCGTCCGGCCAGCAGAATCATGAGCCACCACGGGCTCGGTCCCCCCGGACCTTCATTCGCATCACACGCGCAGCCGCCGCCGTCGCCGCCCTCACCGCCGGGCGCCTCGCCGTCGGGCGCGGGCCCGAGGTCGGCGTCCAGCTCGATCGGGCCCACGTCGGGCATCTCCATCGGCTGCATGTCGGGCTCGACCGCCATATCGGGCTCGGGCTCGACCGCCATGTCCGGCGCCGGTCCGCCGGCATCGGGCGGCAGGACGGGCGGCTCGGGTTCGGCTGGCGGAGGCGGCTCGATCCAGTCGGCGATACACACCGCGACGCCATCACGAATCTCACATACCTCGCCATAGGTGCAAGTGACATGCTGGCAGGGGTTTTCGATGCACTGCCCCGCCACGCAGACCGCGCCCTCGTCGCAGGCGATGCCCGCGCACTGCCGGTCGCAGACCCCATTGATGCAGGTGGCGTCGTCGGGGCACTCGATCGCGGCGCATTCATCCGCCAGACACTCGCCGTCGAGGCAGCGCTCGCCGAGCGGGCAGGCCACCGGGCCGCAGCTGTCGACGCAGACCCCGGTGGGCGGATCGCCCTCGATCCGGCAGAAGGCGTCCTCGCCGCAGTCGACACTCGCGCAGGGGTCTTCGGCGCACTGGCCGCGCAGGCAGATCAGGTCGTCTTCGCAGCCGGTCACGACGCACGAGTCGGCGACGCACTCGCCGAGGTGGCAGACCCGATCACCCGGGCATTCGACCCCGGCGCACGGGTCGAGGCACATGCCGTCGCGGCAGGCCCAGCGCGCGGGGCAGTCGAGGGCCTCGCAGGCCAGCAGGCAGCCGCCCTGCACGCACAGCCGGCCCTCGTTGCCGGGGCACTCGTTGCCCTGGCAGCGCTCGAAGCAGCCGCCGCGCACGCACGCCTGGCCTTCGGGGCACAGCTCGCCCTCGTCGACGGTGCCGTCGCAGTCGTCATCGACACCGTCGCAGACTTCCTCGGGCAGCGGCGTGCAGTAGCCGCACGCGTTGCGGGTGCCCTCGTCGATGACGCCGTCGCAGTCGTCGTCGATGAGATCGCAGGCCTCGTCGGTGGGCTCTTCGAGCGGCACGCAGTCGAAGCCCCCGTCGAGGCAGACCGGGCGGCCCGCGGCGCAGCGGCCGGGCTGCCCCGTCGCGCAGGTGCCCTCGCCGGCCAGGTTCTCGCCCTCGTCCGCCATGCCGTCGCAGTCGTTGTCGATGCCGTCGCAGACCTCTTCGGCCAGCTCGACGTTCTGCCGGCAGCTCAGCCCGCCGTCCTCGCACATCAGCGTGCCCGGCTGGCAGATGCCCGACAGGCCGGTATCGCAGGGCTCGCCGCCCTCGGGATCGCCCTCGTCGGTGGCGCCGTCGCAGTCGTCGTCGATGCCGTTGCACAGCTCGTCTTCGGGCAGGGCGCCGCCGCCGCAGACCACCTCGCCGATGACGCACGCGGTGCGGCCCACCGCGCAGGCCCCGACGGCGCCGGCGACCTCGCAGGCCTCGCCCGCGCCCGGGTTGCCCTCGTCGTTGCGCCCGTCGCAGTCGTCGTCCTGCAGGTTGCACACCTCGGCCTCGGGCACGTTGTTCGCCCGGCAGCCGAAGACCCCGCCCTGGCAGATGAAGGTGCCCTCGGCGCAGCGGCCGGGCTCGTTGGTCTGGCACGGCTGGTCGACCCGCGCGTCGCTCTCGTCGGTGAAGCCGTCGCAGTCGTTGTCCGCCCCGTCGCAGACCTCTTCGACCGGCTCGGTATCGGGCACGCAGGTCAGCGCGCCCTCCAGGCACTCGAGCGTGCCGCCGGCGCACTCGCCCCGCCCCCCGGTATCGCAGGGCAGGCCGCCGCCGGGGTTGCCCTCGTCGACGCTGCCGTCGCAGTCGTTGTCTTCGCCGTCGCACAGATCGGCGCCCGCCTGCGCCCGGCCCTCGCAGACCAGCGCGCCCTCGCGGCAGTTGAGCGTGCCCGGCCCGCAGACGCCCGGCTCGCCGGTCTCGCAGGGCACCCCGCCCTCGGGGTTCTGCTCGTCGACCTGGCCGTTGCAGTTGTTGTCGAGGCCGTCGCACAGCTCGTCGATCGGCTCGGCGTCGGGCCGGCAGAAGACCTCGCCCCGGCGACACACCGTCGTGCCCCGGGCGCAGACCCCGGACTGATCGGTGACGCAGCCGAAGCCGCCGCCCGGGTTGTCCTCGTCGACGTTGCCGTCGCAGTCGTCGTCTTGGTTGTTGCAGCGCTCGGCCACATCGGCCTGATCGACCGGCTCGAAGGTGCCCTCGCAGATGATCTGCCCGCCGACGCAGGCCGAGAGGCCATCGGCGCAGATGCCGTCGGCGCCGGTGAGGCACGGCTGGTCGATGCCCGGCACGTCCTCGTCGGTCAGGCCGTCGCAGTCGTTGTCCTCGCCGTCGCAGAACTCGTCGATGCCGTTCTCGGGCCCGTCGCAGCGCAGCTCGCCGAGCGCGCAGACGATGACCCCCTCGCCGCAGGCGGTGCGGCAGATCGACCCCACCTCGGGGATGACCGCCGGATCGGGGCTCTGCACGTCCTCGTCGGTGCGGCCGTCGCAGTCCTCGTCGACGCCGTCGCAGGTCTCGCTGCGCTCGCCCGGCTCGACCAGCGACAGGCAGCTCAAGCCGCCCTCCGAGCAGCGGGTGCGGCCGACACCGCACAGCCCCTGCTCGCCGGGCACCGGACACTCCGCGCCTTCGCCGGGGTTGCCCTCGTCGACCCGATCGTCGCAGTCGTTGTCGGCGTTGTCGCACAGCTCGATGCCCGGCTCGGTATCGCGCACGCAGAACAGCGCGCCGCCCTGGCACACCGTGGTGCCGCCCGAGCAGATCCCCGGCTCGCCGGTATCGCACGGGCGATTGCCCTCCGGATCACCCTCGTCGATGTTGCCGTCGCAGTCGTCGTCGGTGCCGTCGCACAGCTCTTCGCGCGGCGAGCGGCGCGGCCGACACACGACCTCGCCCTCGACGCAGCGGGTCAGCCCGTCGGTGCACACCCCGGGCAGCTCGGTCTCGCACGGGTCGAAGGTATCGAGCGGGGCCTCGTCGGTGGCGCCGTCGCAGTCGTCGTCGACGCCGTTGCACAGCTCGAAGCTCGGCGCGCCGTCGCGGATGCAGATCAGCTCGCCGCGCAGACACTCGGTCGTGCCCGCCCGGCAGACGCCGTCTTCGTCGGTCTCGCAGGCCTCGCCCGATCCCGGCGCGCCCTCGTCGACGGTGCCGTCGCAGTCGTCGTCCTGCCCGTTGCAGGCCTCGTCGCCCTCGACGACGCAGAAGTACGGATCACAGGGATCGCCGACGCCGTCGCCGTCGCCGTCGCGCTGGTCGGCGTTGACCGCGTCGGGGCAGTTGTCGCACGCGTCGCCGACGCCGTCCCCGTCCCGATCCTGATCATCCTCACAGGCGCCGACCTGCAGCGGCGCGCCGACCGGCAAGGGCAGCGCGAGCCCGGCGCTCGACCCGGCCGCGACGAAGCCCAGCGCCACCACGAGCATCACGACGCGCCGAATGGCGTTGATCCCCAGCAATCCATCCTCCTGCCGGGCCGCCCCGATCCCCCCGGGAGCAACCGGAATCTTCACAATCTGGTGGGAATGATACAGCCCGAGGGTACCCGTTCGCGGCATGCCGTGTCGACGCGACGACGTACAAAGATCGCCCGTGACGAGATTTTCACGGACCGCCCGCCGCCGGCGGATCCACCCCGCGCCGCGGTCTACGGGCTCAGCGGTTGGCCGGGACCCGCTCTTCGAGCGCGGCGACCACCTGCTCGAAGGCCTCCTCGCCCAGCGGCAGGCTCGAGATCACCAGCCGCTTGCCGGCGGCCTCGAGCACCAGCTCGCGAAACGGCGGCGGACCCATGAAGCGGCTCGGCTTGCCCCGCCCCCGGCGCACGGTCATCGCCGCGATGTCGGCGTAGGCCACCCGCCGCTTGCGCAGGCGCCCGCGCACCGTCAGCGCCGCCTCGCCGATGGTCAGCTTGAAGCGCGCCGCCGAGCCGAGCACCCCGATCACCAGCACCGCCGCCAGCACGCCGAACAGCGCGATGAGCAGCGGATCGGTGCGCCCCAGCTCGTGCAGCACCAGGGGGAAGCCCACCAGCGGGATGAGCCCCACCATGTTGCGCATCAGCCGCCCGGTGGCGTAGCGAAAGACCTGCGGCTCGGCGCTCACGACGAGACCTCCAGCAGCCCGTGGGAGAGCACCTGCCGCTCGCCGACGTGGGCCTCGAAGCGGTATGTGCCCGGCGCGTCGGTGGCGCTCGCCGCCACCCGCAGCGTATCGCCCGGCAGCACGACCCCGCTGAAGCGGGCGTCGATCAGCCCGACCCGGCTCGGGTCGCCGTCGCACAGGCCGTCGATCAGGCTGCGCACCGCGAAGCCATAGGTGCACAGGCCATGCAGGATCGGCCGCTCGAAGCCCGCCTCGACCGCCAGCGCCGGGTCGACGTGCAGCGGGTTCTCATCCCCCGACAGCCGGTAGATCAGCGCCTGCTCGGGGCGGGTCTGCAGGGTGGCCTCGAAGACCGACCCGCCCGCTTCGGGCAGCGGCGGCGTGCTGCCCCGCTCGCCGCCGAAGCCGCCCTGGCCGCGGCAGAAGATCGACCAGCGGGTCTCGAAGATCGGGCCGTCGGCGTCCTCGGTGACCGTATCGATGAGCACCACCGCGCCTTTGCCCTTGTCGTGGATCGCCGCGACGCCGCCGTCGGTGTGCAGCGTACCCGCGGTGGGCAGCGGGCGGTGCAGGCGGATGCGCTGCGACCCGTGCACCAGCCGGCGGAGGTCGGCGCCCACCGCGCGCAACGTACCGAAGACCAGGTCGGTGGTCGGCGCCACCGCGAAGGTCGGCAACGCCGCGAAGGCGGGGTGCTTCTCCCACAAGAGGTGCAGATCGTCGGCCCCTGCGCCCACGCCGAGGGCGTAGGTGGCGCAGTCGCGCCAGTCGTAGGTGAACATCTCCGCCGGGCGGGATTTGCCGACGAGGCTCAGGTCGAGTTGCATGCCGTCTCCCAGAATCTGCGGTCCCGGTCTAACCCGCGACCCCCCCGTGCGCAACGCCTTCCGCCTCGGCGCGCACCCGCGGGTCGGGATCGGCGAGCCCGCGCGCGCGGGCGATTGCGCTGCCGAGCTGCAGCGCGGCCCAGACCGCCGTCGCCCGGATGACCGGATCGGGGTCGTCGAGCGCGCCCTCCACCGCCGGCAGCGACGCCCGATCGCCGCGGTTGGCCAGCACGATCAGCGCGTTGCGCCGCAGCCCCGCGCCCAGCGCCCGCTTGAGCGGGCTGCCCTCCAGGCTCGCGAGCAGCGCAGCGCTCGGCAGCGCCAGCCACCGCTCGAGATCGGGCCAGGCCCGCTCGACGTCCGGGCGCCAGCGCGCCGGATCGGCCAGCCGCACGTCTTTGTTCCACGGGCAGACGTCCTGGCAGACGTCGCAGCCGAAGACCCACTCCCCGATCTGCGGCCGCATCTCGCGGGGGATGAGCCCGCGGTGCTCGATGGTCCAGTAGCTGATGCACTTGCGGGCGTCGAGCCCCGCCGCCGACAGCGCGCCGGTCGGGCAGCGGTCGAGGCAGGCGGTGCAGGTGCCGCAGCGGAAGGGGTGCTTCTCGGGGGCGTAGGGCAGCGCGCGATCGGTGAAGACCACCGCCAGCGAGCCGAAGGTGCCGTGGCGCGGATGGATGAGCATCGTCGACTTGCCGATCCAGCCCAGCGAGGCCCGCTCGGCGAAGGCGCGCTCGAGCACCGGGCCGGTATCGACCGTCGCGTAGACCCCCGCCTCGGGGTCCATGTGATGCAGCGCCTTGCGCAGCTTGCGCAGCGCCTTGCGGGCCACGTTGTGGTAGTCGCGGCCCCAGGCATAGGCCGCCACCCGACCCCGCGGACCCGGCGGGCGCTCGAACGACGGGCAGCGATGGGGCATCCAGAGGGCGATGGCCGAGCGCACCCCGGGCAAGACCAGCTCGGGCGCGACCCGCTCGGCGGCGCGGTCGGCGAGCCACTTCATCTCGCCGTGCATGCCGGCGGCGATCCAGGCCTGCAGCCGGGCGGCGTGCGGCGCGAACCAGCCGCCGCCCACCGGCTCGACGGGGGCGACGCCGATCAGCTCGAAGCCGACCCGCCGCGCCTCGCTCTCGACCTGCTCCAGCTCGATCATCGGCGCAGCATACAGCACCGCGGCGCCCGGTCACGCCGGCCGTGCGTCGCGCCGCATCGCGTCCGGTCGCGCCGTCCGCTACGGTGAGGCCATGTCGACCCCCGCGCTGCCGTTCGAGAACGTGCCCGACGACCACCCCAGCGACTCGCTGCCGGTGCAGGCCAACGCCGACGCCGCATCGCTCAAGGGCGTCGGCGGCGTGCTCTACGCCCTCGCGCTCTACCAGGGCATCAGCCTCGCGGGGGTCCTGGGTTCGCCGCCGATCGCCGCGCTGCTGATCGCGGCGATGCTCTCCCCGATCATCTGGTGGGGGCTGATGCGGCGGGGCGCGCGGGTGCGGCGGGCGCTGCAGGCCGATCCGCCCGTCGAGCACGACATCGCCGTCGATCCCGGCCGGGGCACGCTGCTGGAGCTGCAGCCGAAGCCGGCGGCCGAGCGGACGCCCTTCGACCCGACCGATCCGACCCACCTGGCGCTGGCGCGCCACATCCGGACGTGCCGCGTGCGCGACGGCATGGCCCTCGGCGCCGGCGAGCTGCCGCCGCTGCGGATCAACCTCGATACGCTCGTCGGTCTGCGCCGCGGGCTGACCGACCGGGTCGACCTGTGGCGGGCGGTGGTCGGCTTCCTCGAACGGCGGACCCACCCGCGGGCCGCGTGGCTGGCGGCGATCGCCTGCACCGAGGAGACCCGCTGGCGCCGCGCCGAGAAGGCGCTGACCCTGCTCGCCCGCCGGGCGGAGTGGGCCGAGACCCGCGAGCGGGTGCTGGACTGGCTGGTCGAGCACGGCCCGCGGGCGGCGCGCACCGCCGGCGCCCTGGCCCGGGTCGACGGGCCGTCGATCGACCGCCTGCTGGCCGAGGCGGGCGCCGACGAGCCCTATGGGACCCTCGTCGCGCTGATCGAGGCCCGCTGGCGGTGGGGCGCCGACGACGATGCGCTGGTCCGCTGGCGCGCGCAGCCGGCGCTGGCGGCGGTGCTGGCGCGGCTGCCGCTGAAGGGGGCCGGGGTCGAACACTGGGTCGCGCTGGTCGAAGGGTTGCCGCCGGGCCTGGCCTGCGTGGCGTGCGAGACCGCCCTCGAGCTGTCCGACGCGGCGCTGCCCGCGGCGCGGGCGCTGCTCGATCGCCCGGATCTGCAGACCATCGCCGCCGACAAGGATCGGGCCCGCGCCGAGATGCTGCGGGCCATCGGGGCGGCCCTCGAGCGCCTGAGCCGGGGCGGCGAGCGTCGGGATCTGCGGCGGCTGGCGATCTGGAGTCGGGTGCCCGGGCCGCTCAACCGGTCGGCGAAGGCCGCCCATCGCCAGCTCAAGCTGCTGGCCGGCGCGGCCGAGGCGGCGGGCGGGCTGGCGCTGGCCGCATCGGCCGAAGGGCAGGGGGGGCTGGCGTTGACTGGCGAGGCCGACGGGGGCCGGCTCGCGCTCGCCCGGCAGCGCGCGGCCGATGGGTCAGCGGCGCAGCAGGATCACTCCGGCTTGAAGGCGAAGGGGTAGGTCACGACCACCGTGCCCGCGCCCTTGACCGCCGGGAAACGCCAGCGCTTCACCTGACGGGTGATGCACTGCTCGACCGTCGCGTCGCCCAGCGTCGAATCGACCACCTCGACGGCGAGCACCTTGCCGTCCGGCGCGATGGTCCACTTCAACTTCAGCTTGCCCTGCAGCTTCGGGTTCTTCTGCAGCTGCTTCTCGTAGCAGTAGCGGACCCCACGGCGACGCTGGCGCACCACCCGGCGGATGATGTCGCGGTCGATGCTGCCCATGACGATCGGCTTGCCGGGCACGACCCGAGGCGCGGCCCGCTTCTTGCCGCTGACCTTGCCGCCGACGGTGCCCATGCCATAGCCCCCGCCGCCGCGGCCCACGGTGCCCAGCGACAGCGCGCCGAAGCCTTTGCCCGTGCCGCCGCCGCCCATGCCCCGCCCGCGCAGCACCATGCCGCCGCGGCCGTAGCCTCCGCCGCTGCTCTTGTCGGCCATGACGCCATGGGCCGGGATCGCCATCGCCGGGTTCACGCCCGCCGGGACCTCCACCGGCTGCACCACCGTCTTCGGCGCGCCGTCGCCGACCACCCGGCTGCGATCGACCGCCACGAAGCTGGTGTAGGCGGTCACCAGCCGGTACTTCAGCCCGATCTCGGTGATCTGCTCGATCGCCTGCGCGTCGTGCCCGCGCCAGAGCCGGCGGCTCAGCGTCTCGACCCGCTCACGGGCCCACAGCGAGGGCAGCGCCGAGGCCTTGCGCGGGTCGACCGCCCGGGCCCACTGGCCGACCTTGCCCGGCTGCGAGGGCAGCTCGACCTCGACCGGCAGCGCCAGATCCTTGCCGTCGAGCTTGCCGCGCACCGTGATCACGCCCGCGCCGGGCTGGGTGTACTGCGCGGTGACGACCAGCGGCGCCGTCGCCAGCAGGTCGGGCAGGATGGCCGGCTCGACCGCCTGCACCGCCAGATCGCCCCAGTCGATGCGCACGTCGGTGAGCACCGGGTGGTCGATGGTGCGGTAGAAGCGGTCGATGGTGCGGTCGGGGCTCTCGTCGACGCCGACGTACATCGCCGTGCCCGCGCCGGCCTTGGCCAGCCCGTCGATCAGGTGCCGGTTGACGCTGCTGCCGATGCCCATGCCGAAGACCCGCGCCTTGCGCCCGGCCCGCGCTCGCTCGGCGACGAGGCCTTCCGCCTGCCCGAAGATCTGCCGCTCGTTGCCCACGTAGCCGTCGGTGAGAAAGACCACGTAGCGGTGACGCCCCTCGCCGACGTCGCTCAGCGCCTTCTGCACCGCGTCGGCCAGATAGGTGCCGCCGCCGGCCTGGGCCTTCTCGATGAAGGCCAGCGCGCTCTGCAGGTTCGTCGCGTTCGCCGGCCGCGGCGCGGCGAAGGCCTGGGCCTGATGGCCGGCGAAGGTATGCACGTTGAAGGTATCGTCCGGGGCCAGCCGCCGCAGCGCCCGGCGCATGGCGGCCTTGGCCTGGGCCAGCGGCACGCCCGACATCGAGCCCGAGATGTCGACGACGAAGATGACCTCCCGCTGACCGACGAGCCGGTCGACGTCGAGCTGCGGCGGCTGCACCATCAGCGAGACCACGCCGCCTTCGCCCTCGGGGCCCGGCGCGGCGAACGCGGCGGCCTGCGGCACATCCCCGCCGACCCGGTAGCGCAGCACGAAGTCGCGGTTGGGCACCCGATCGCCCTCGGCGAGGCGCACCGACAGCGTGCCGTCGGCGTCGGTGTGGGCGTCGACCCGGTGAGTCGGCGTCGCGAGATCGAGCACCGGCAGCCCGGCGTCGACGAGCACCTCGACGTCGATGTCGTGCCCCGAGCGCAGCCCGGCCCCGATCACCGGCGGGCTGATGCGCGAGGCGTCGGAGACCTGGTCGGTGTCCGGCGACCAGCCGGTGCCGCCGTGCCCGGTGGGCGCGCCGGGCATGAAGCGCGGGCCGACGACCATCGGGAAGACGAACTCGTAGGTGCCCGCGTCGAAGGTGAGGTGCTGCACATAGCGGATCGTCACCTCGATCGACTCGCCGGGCGCGATGTTGGCCACCGACTGGGTGAAGATGTTGGGCCGCTCCTGCTCGAGCAGCGCCGCGGTGTGCCCCTGGGCCTTGGCCGCGTCGTAGATCTTCTTCGCGTCGGCCCGCTTCTGGATCTCGCCGCGGATGACCCGATCGGCGATGCGCATCGAGAAGTCGTCGACCGCGCTGTTCTCGGGTAGGGGGAAGGTATAGACCGCCTCGATCGGCTCGGCGAACGGGTTGCGATAGGTCTGCACGACGTCGACCCGGCCGATGTATCCGGTCAGCTCGGCGAAGACGGCGGTGTGCTCGAGCGGCAGCGGCAGCGCGCCCGCCTCGCCGTCCACCGCCACCATCAGCTGCGGGATGCGCCCCGGCGCGGTGCGCACCGCCCGGACCCCGGCGAGGGCGTCTGCGCTCAGCTCGACCGGCGCCTCGCCGACGGGGGCCGCCGGCTCACCGAGCAGCCGGCGGGCGTCTGCAGCGGACGGCTTGGCGGCGGCGGGCGCGGCGAACAGGGCGGCGAGGCCGAGCCAGAGCACGGCGCGGGCCGCGGCGCGGACGCACGTCGACGGGCGTGGACGAGACATGGCATTCCCTCCGAAAAGCAAGTGAAGTCGATGACTTGCGGATGGCTCTGCGACAGAGGCCGGCCGCGAGGGTTCCCGCGCGGGCCGCTTTTCTCCGATTTTGGTGAATATCGGCCGGGATCCGGCCCGCGGCGCCGCGCGGGCCGTCGATCTCGTCGCTCGCCGCCGCTATGATGCGGCGTCGCTCATCATGGAGGTCGTCGGTGTCCATGCACGTCGCCCGCGCGCTCGCCTGCCTCGCCATCGTCTTCGCATCGCCGATCGCCTCGGCCCAGCCCGCGCCGGACGTCGAGCCCGCGCCGCAGTCCGTCCCAGAGCCCGCGCCGCAGTCGGCCCCAGAGCCCGCGCCGCATGCCGAGCCCGCGCCGCAGTCAGCCCCGGAGCCCGCGCCGCATGTCGAGCCCGAGCCGCCGGCGCCCGAGACCGTGGTCGGCTTGAGCCTGGGCACGGGCCTGCGCTTCAACAGCGTCGGCGCCATCGATCTGGCGGGCCTCGCCGGCTCGACCGACTACGGCGAGGCCAACGACGCCGGGCCGTTCTCGCTGGGGCTCGCCATCACGCTGGGCGTGATCGTCGACGCCTGGGAGCTGATGGGCGAGGCGGCGGTCAACTTCGGCGGGCTGAACCTCTCGGGCATCGAAGAGCGCTACTTCGACAGCGAGCCCGAGCCCATCGGCGGCACCTCGACGGCCTGGCTGTACGGCTCGGTGCGCCGGCTCTTCCGGCTGACGCCCGACGTCGAGCTGGCCGCCGGCCTGGGCGGGGGCTACCTGCTCATGGGCGCGTCATCGCCGGCCGGCGGTGGGTTCTACCGGGCGATCAGCGTCGGCCCCGAGGCGGAGATCCGCTATCGGGTCAGCGGTGAAGGCCTCGGCGGCGGCTGGTTCGGGCTGGGTCTCGACGGACGGCTGCTGGTGCCCGTGGTCGCCGAGGTGGGATCCGGCGACGACGCGTACTTCTCGCTCGAAGGCACCGGCGATGTGAACTGGCTGGCCGGGCTCGCGGTGCACTACCGCTACGACTGGCGCTGAGGCGGGCGGTCGATCAGCCGTCCAGGGTCGGGTAGTCGGTATAGCCCGCCGGGCCGGGGGTGTAGAACGTGCCGTGATCCGGCGTGGCCAGCGGCGCGCCCTTGCGCATGCGGGTCACGAGATCGGGGTTGGCGATGAAGGGCCGCCCGAACGCCACCAGCTCGCCGCGCCCCGCCTTCAGATCGGCCTCGGCCCGCGCCCGATCGTAGCCGCCGCTGAGGATCACCGCGCCGCCGAAGGCCGCGCGCATGTCGTCCTTGATCTGCTGAGGCACCGGCGGCGCGCCCATCGCCGAGTGGTCGACGATATGCAGATAGGCCAGCCCCAGCGCGCCGAGGGCCTTGGTCAGCGCGACGAACTGCCCGTCGATGCCGTCGAAGGGCGCCAGATCATTGAAGACCCCATAGGGCGAGACGCGGATGCCGACGCGGTCGAAGCCGATGGCCTCGCCCACCGCGCGGGCCACCTCGAGCACGAAGCGGTTGCGGTTGTCCGGGCTGCCGCCGTAGTCGTCGGTGCGCTGATTCGACTGCGGGTGCAGGAACTGGTCGAGCAGGTAGCCATTGGCCGCGTGCAGCTCGATGAGGTCGAAGCCGGCGTCGACGCCGAGCTTGGCGGCGTGCACGTACTCCGCGCGGGTCGACGCGAGGTCGTCGGCGGTCATCGCCCGCGGCGTCGGGTGATCCTTGGGCCCCTCGGCGTCGGTATACATCTGCCCCGCTGCGGCCACCGCGCTGGGCGCCACCAGCTCACCGCCGTCGGGCACGTTGAGCGGGTGGCCGATGCGGCCGACGTGCATCAGCTGCAGGGCGATGCGACCGCCGCGGGCGTGCACCGCGTCGGTCACCCCGCGCCAGCCCTCGCGCTGGGCGTCGCTGTAGGCCCCGGGGATGCGGGGATAGCCCAACCCGTTGCGGCTCGGCGCGGTGCCCTCGGTGATGATCAGCCCCGCCCCGGCCCGGGCCCCGTAATAGTCGGCCATCAGGGTATTGGGCACGTTGTCGATGGCCCGGCTGCGGGTCATGGGCGCCATGACCACCCGGTTCTTCAGGGGGGTCGCGCCGAGGGTGAACGGGCTGTCGAGCGGGTCGGACATCGGGATCCTCATGGCATCGTCGGTGTATCCCGAGGTTCGCTGGCGGGCCGCGCCCCGTTACGGGGTCGTGGTGGAATCGCCCGCGGTCGCGGGCGGCACCAGCTGATCGACCGCGGGGCGATGCAGGCTGCGCGGGTAGAGAACCCGGAAGCGGTCGGCCTCACGCTGCGCCGCGTCGAGCTGGCCCGCGCTCAGCAGCGCCCGGACCATCAGCAGCGCGCGCTCCTGGCCGAAGCGGCCCTTGGCGTGGCGCCGGGCGTGGCGCTCGAGGGCGGCCAGGGCTTTGTGCGGCGCGTCGGCGGCCAGGGCCGCGCGGGCCTCGGCCAACAGCTCCAGCTCCTGGCGCAGCGCGTCGTCCACCGCCGGCGGCGCGGGCTCGACCGGCTGCGGGCTTTGCGTATCTCGCGCCGGTGCGTGGCGGGGCGCGCGCGCGGCGGGCGTCGAGCGCGGCGGCGCGCGGCGGGTCGCCGGGCCGGCCGGCGCCGGCCGTGGCGCTGGCGGCGTAGCTGCGGCGGCCTCTGCAGCCGGGGGCGGCTTGTCGGCCGTATCGATCGCAGGGGGCTCGATCGGGCTCGGTTCGGCCGGGCCGGGCTCGATCGGGTCGAGTCCGGTCGTGGGTCTGGTTGTGTCGGCTGGGCTCGGCCCAACCGCTGATGGCGGCTGAAGGGCCGGGGGCGCGATCGGCGCCGCCGCCCGCGCGGAGACCTCGTCCTGGGGCGACTCGGTGGGCGCCAGGATCAACCAGGCGCCCAACGCCGTCGCGCCCGCCGCGCCGAGCACCGCCGCCACCAGCCCGCCGCCCGCCGCGCCGACCGATACGCTCGCCGACGCGCCCGCCGCCGCCGCTCCGAGGGCGCCGGCGCCGCCGGACGACGCGCCGGCGGCCGCGCCGAGCCCCGCGCCGGGCTCGACCAGCCCCATCAGATCGGGCGCCGGCGCGCCGACCGCGACGCTGGTCGCCACCCGCGCCCGCACGCGCTCGGCCGAGTCCGCCGGCGGATGGACCGCCCGCTCGGCCGCGAGCAGCTCGGCCAGCTCGCCCTGTGCGTCCCAGTCATCGTCTCGGCTCATGCCGACCTCCTCAGGCGACGCACCGCCGCGGCGAATCGGGTTCGGGCCACCCGCAGCCGGGAGTACACCGTATTGAGCGGCGTACCCAGCGCCCGGGCGATCTCGGGGCACGGCATGCCGTCGAGCTCGTGCATCACGAAGACCAGCCGCCGGTCCAGATCGAGCCGGCTCAGCGCGTCGAGCACCAGCTGCTGCCGCTCGTGAAGCGCGACCAGCCGCTCCGGGCCCGGCGCGGGGCTCTGCTGACGGTCGAGCCAGGCGTCCTTGCCCGTCCGCTCCCGTCGAACATGGGCCCGCCGCCGCGCGGCGCACATGACCCGAAAAGCGATGCCGCTCAACCACGGCTCCAGCGGCCGGTCGGCGTCGTAATCCGCCAGCCGGCGATGCACCACCAGGAAGACGTCGTGGGCTTGATCCTCGATGTCCTGCTCGGCGACCCCCAGCCGGCGCAGCGTGCGCCAGACATGGGCGTAGCCCCGGGCGTAGACCTCGTCGAACGTGGGCGGAGCGGCGGCGGCAGCGTGCATCGGGTTTATTGCTCGCGGTGGCGGCAATCCGTCATGAAAAAATCGGCCTCAGAAGATCCAGACGGCGCCGAGCAGCCCGTCGAGCGCCAGCGGCGCGCTCTGCCAGGCCACCCGCTCGTCGACCCGCAGCGTCGTGCGCCACAGCGGCGCCCGCAGATCGAGGCCCGCCGCCAACCTCAGCGCGGGCAGCGGCGGCAGCGGCCACTCGACGCGACCGCGCACCCCCAGCGCCGCCACGGCCAGGGTCGCCTCCCGGCCCCCCGGCAGGCCCGACGAGCCCACCTGCTGGGCGCCGACGAGGGCCGTCACGCAGCCGGCGTAGCGTCCGTCGCGGCCCATGTGCAGGCAGCCGGCCCCCTCGACGGCGATCAGATCGGCGACGACCGCGCCGGCCACCGCCTCGTCGGCGACCCCCGCGGAGAAGTCGGCGCTCGAGGGCAGCGTGACCCGCAGCGCCAGCTCGCCGCCCCACGGGCCCGCGCGGCCCACGAGACCCGCGTGCAGCTGGCCGGCGATGCCCGGCGTCGCGCCGAAAGAGCCGCCGCCGGCGAGGATCAGCCCGACGCCCGACTCGATACGCTCGATCGGCGCCTCGGGCGTGGGCGGCGGCTCTACAGGTGGCTCTGCGGGCGGCGGCGGCGCTGCGGGCGGCGGCGGCGCTGCGGGCGGCTCTGCGGGCGGTGGCTGGGCCGGCTCGGGGGGCGGCTCGTCGGGCCGGGTGGGCGCCGGGGTCGGTTCGTCGGGCCGGGTAGGCGCTGGAGCCGGGGGCAGCAGCAGATCCAGCCGCCCCGGCTCTACGATCAGCGCGATGTTCATCACCGTCGCCGCTGCGATCGCGTCCCAGTCGGCCACCGGGCTTTCGAAGCGGCGCGCGCCCACCACCGCGCCGCCCTCGCGCAGCTCCAGCCCCGTCGCGACCCCGGCGCCGTGGGCCGCGAACCGCACGGTGATCCGCCGCGCCGCGTCGGCCGCGACGGCGTCGTAGCCCAGCACGGCCTCCAGGCGCGCCTGCAGCGCCGCCGCGGCGGGGCAGCGCGCGAGGCCGCACGTCACCTCCAGCGAGATCGGTCGGGCGCCGAGCGGCAGCGTGAAGAGCGTGCCCGCGAGCCACAGAGCGAGGAGCGACATGGCGTGCAGCATACCCGACAGCGGCCGGGGTGATGCCGCTCGGTCTCAGCGCGGGACGCAGCCCGGCTCGCCCAGCGTGCAGCTGTAGGGGTCCATGTTGCGGATGATCTGCATCATGGTCTCGTGGTTGGCCTGATTCATCTCGCCGACCGTCTTGGTGTAGGTCGCGCAGCTGGCCGCGTCGTGGCGACCGTCGGCGCAGCGGGTCGCGATCTGCAGCCGCATGCGCTCCTGACGGGCCTGAACCGTGGCCATGTCCCAGTCGTTATTGAGAAATTGCAGCGTCTGCTGCCAGCCGGCCGTCGTCTGCCCGCAGTTGGCCCCGGTGGGCAGCACCAGCGTGCCGTCGGCCCGGCAGCCGATGAGGTGCAGCAGGTTGGCGAAGGCGCCGTAGATGCCGAGCAGCTGCACCTCGGTCGGGTTGAGCTGGCGCAGGCCGAGCGCCACCTCGGCCGGCGTGCGCTTCTCGAGGGTATCGACGAGATAGTCCAGGGTGGGCTTGTTCGAGCGGGCGTAGGCCGCCGGGATCTGCAGCCGGCCGGACGCCTTGCCCGCAGGCGCGGGGCCGGCGGGCGCCTTGCCCGCCTGGCCGACGGGCGCTTGGGGCGCGTCCGCCTGCCCGGAGAGGACCTTGAGCAACAGCTGCGGCCCGCCCAGCTCGGCGTAGCGCGCGGTGGGCGCCGCGAAGACCGCCACCACCCCCACGCCCGAGGCCACATCGGCCCGCTGAATCAGCGTCATCTTCGCCGGGATGCCCTGGATCGGGCCGGTCCACTCGGTCATCAACGAGCCGTCCGCCGCCTGCTGTTGACCCGTCTGCTGGCGGGTCGGCATCGCGGTCTGCAGCAGCTGCCCCGCGAAGATGTTCACCGTCTGCGCATTGCCCTGAAGCGGCACGGTGAACAGCGTCACCGAGGGGCTGTCGGCGGCGCCGGCGCGCTCCTCGATCTGGATCGTCGGCATCGGCTGCGCCGCCTGCTGCACGCTCCAGCCGCTGGGGATCGCCAGACGGGCGCCGGCGATCTCCCGCACCTCGAAGCCCGGCGCGGCCAGCGCGCCCGTCGTCAGCAGCACCGTGCCCGCGAGGGCGCACATCAGCCGTCGATTCATCGGTCGTCTCCCTGGCCGGTGGCCGGTCTCCGACGACCACGATAGGCGGCGCTCGGGCGGCGCACAAGCAGCGGCGGCCGGCGGCGGGGGGCGGCGCAGGCCGCGAGCCGATCGGCCCGAAGTTGGACCGGTCGCATGGGCGCCCCTAAGCTGGGGGCCGACGGAGGATGACCGCGCACATGCCGCCCAGACCGCTCGCGCTGCGCCGGGCGCAGCATACATTGACCGACCTGTACGGCTACCGCGGCTTCGGCTGCCTGCCCGAGATCGAAGAGCCGCATTGCGTCGCGCTCGTCGACGGCCGGCCTGCGGTGCTGGTGTGGTGGGCCGAGGGCGTCGACGAGCCGCGCAAGCTGATGCTGCACACCGCCGCGCTGCTCGGCGACCGCGACGACGTGGGCTTCATCTGGGCGGTCAATACCGGCGCGGCCGGTGACGGTCTGCCGATGCGGGTTGGCCCGGATGGGGTGATGGCCATCGAGCGCCTGCCCGACGCCGACGCCTTCCGGGCGACCCCGATCCATACCCCGCTCGACGGCGTCGACTGGTCCCGGCTGCAGGACGCCTACGGGTCGGCGACGGTCACCCGCGACCACCTCGAGACGCTGCTGACCGCTGCCGATCCCGCCGAGCGGGCCGACGCGGTCTACCGGCTGTACCTCGGCTTGTGCCATCAGGCGGTGAGCCTGTCGCAGGCCACCGCGCCGGCGATCCCGTTCCTCATCAGCGCCGGCGAGCGGACCGACGCCGTCGACGTGCTGCAGCTGCTGACCGACATCGCCGAGCTCGCCGGGCTGCCCCTCGACGACGTGCCCGACGAAGAGGCCGCCTGGAGCCGCCGCTGCGCGATGATGCTGGGCGCGGGCGCCGAGCGCATCGCCGCCTGGGTCCGCGGCGCGAAGGGCAACCTGCGCCGGGCCGCGGCGCTGCGGCTGGCCCTGGCGGTGCGGCGGGTGGCCCCCGGCTCGGCCCGGGCGCTCGATACGGTGCTCGACCGGGCCCGGGTCGACCCGGCCCCGACCATGCGCCTGCTGGCGGTGCGCGCGCTGTCCGCCGACGGCGAGCGGCAGCGGCTGCGCGCCGCGCTGGACGATCCCGAGCTGAAGGTGCGCGCTTTCGCCGCGCTGCCGCTGCTCAAGGATCCCGACGACGATCTGCGGGCGCGGGCGTGGGACGCGGTGCACGAAGCGCTGGCCGACCTCGAGCGGGTCGAGCGCTGGATCGATCCCCCGGAAGACGAAGAGGACGCGCCCGATCTGGCTGCGCCGGTCGAGGTGCTCGAGGCGGTCGCCGCCGCCGGCCGCCCGCTGGCCGAACGGGTGCTCGATCGGCTCATCGACCTGCTGGCCACCGAGAAGGAGGGCACCCGCCTGGGACCCATCGTGCGGGTCTTCTGGCCCGACCGCCGCGTGCCCGCCGCCGACGCGGTCGACGTCGCCCAGGCGGCGGCGCTGGCGGCGCTGGCCCGCAACCGCCGCTTCTGGCGCAAGGGCGACCGCCACGTATTGCCGGCGCCGTTCGACGCCGAGACCGAATGGCGCGAGTTTCGCGACCGCATCGCCGAGCTGCCGGCGCTGGCCGAGCTGCCGCCGGAGCGCGCCGCCGTCGACTTCGGCGAGCGGCCGCCCGACGAGCTGGCCGACGAGATCGTGCGCGACGTGGTCACCGGCGCCGACGGCGATCTGGCTCAGATGGGGGCGCACATCACCCGGCTGCGGCTGGGGCCCGAGCTGTGCGACGCGGTGCTCGAGACGCTGTGCGCCGCCTGCATCCGGCTGGAAGAGCTCGAGCTCGATCGCCCGCGCATCGCCCGGCTCACCCCGCTGGCCGGGCTCAAGCGCCTGCGCGTGCTGCGCCTGATCGGCCTGGAGCATCTCGAGAGCCCCGACCCGCTCGCGCCGCTGGCCGAGGCCAAGTTCCTGCGCCAGCTGACCCTGATCGATCCCGGCTTCGGTCAGTCGGCGCTGCGCCCGCTGGCCCGGCTGCCGCGCCTGGCGCAGCTGTCGATCGTCCGCATGGAGATGCTCGGCGGCGGGCTGGCGGCGCTGGGGCCGGCGCCGCGACTCAAGGAGCTCTCGCTCTCGGGTCCGCTGCCTTCGGCCGCGTGGCGCGCGCTGCCGGCGCTGGAGCGGCTGCGGATCTTGCGGCTGTGCGAGCTGACCGTGCCCCGGGCCGGCCTCGCCGGCTGGGGTGGCTCGGCCCTCGAGCGGCTGACCTTCGACGGCTGCGTGGTGCCGCCCGGCGCGCTCTCCGACCTGCCGACGCTGCCCACGCTGCGGCGGGTGGTCTTCTTCGGCTGCGCGGTGCACGACGCCGAGCTGGCGGCGCTGGCCCGACTGCCGCGGCTGTCCGATGTCGAGGTGGTGCGCACGCCGCTGGGGGCGGGCGCGGTCGAGGTGCTGGCCGGCATCGGCACCCACATCCGGCTGTCGCTGGTCGAGACCGGGCTCTCCGAGACGGCCATCCGCGATCTGCGGCGACGGCGACGGGCCCGCTGAGCGGGCTGCTGTCCGCTGGCCGAGGCCTCAGGGCGTCGGGATGTGCACCACCACCCGCTTCGCCTGCTCGCTCGACGCGTCGGAGATCACCGCGACCAGACCCGGGGTCTTCGTGGTGAACCAGACGTCGGTCAGCTTGAACTGCGCGCCCTCGTAGCTCGGCGCCTCGGCGAACTGCTTGGCCGCGCCATTGGCCGGGCCGGCGAAGACCGCGCCGTCGCGGAAGGTGACCTTGAACGGCTTGCCCGCCGGGAAGGCGATCACCTCGCGCACCTTGCGCCGAAAGCCGCCGGCCCCCATCTCGAGGTCGGCGCCCGACTGGCAGGCGAGCAGCTGCTTCGCGGCGATCGCGCCGTTGATCGCCTCGAGGTGCTCGCCGATCTCCAGCTCGAGGCCGTCGCCGAACATCTCGTCCTCAGCCTCTTCGTCGGGCGCCATGCGGCCGATCTCCTCGATCGGCAGCCCGTGGTCGGCGGCGGGCCCGACGGTCATCGTGCGCACGACCCGGGTCGGCCCCTTCTCGCCGGCTTCCCGCTCTTCGAGGTTGACGAAGACCGCCCCGCCGTCGGGCATGAAGCCCAGGCAGCGGGTCTCGGTCAGCTCGCCGGCCGTCACCGACGCCGCTGGCTTCGGCGCGCCGGGCGCGGGGGGCAGCCCGCCGGTCTGGGCCGGCGTCTCCACCACGTCGTCTTCGGCGAGCAGATCGGCCTGACCGGCCACCGCCCCCGACTGCTTGCCGCCACAGGCCGCGAGCGCGAGCATGCCGGCCGCGGCCAGACTCAATCGGATCATGCGCATGGTCTCCCTCCGTCCGTGACGGCACCCTCGCCCGAGCGGGCCGCGGGCGCAAGTCTGTCGGAACGCCGGGGCGCCGAGGCGAGGCATGCCGCCCCGATCGGCCGCCCGTCGGCGGATCGAGCGGGGCGCGACGGGGCGAGATGTGGAGCCGTCGCCGCGTCGAACGCCGCTGTCCGGGGCTGGCACGGACCGTGAATAAGACCCGGGGCGCATACAGCCACCCACTGGAGAAATCACCATGCGTCCCATGCTGTACCCCGCGCTCGCCGCCCTGTCCGCCGCCGCTCTCGCCACCGCCCTGACCGGCTGCGGCGCCGCCGAAGACGCCGTCGAAGACGTCCGCTCGTGGGAGGCCTGCGACGACTACTGCGATCGCAAGTTCGACTGCGCCGACGAGACCCCGACCGCCGAGGAGGACCGCGCGTGCACCGACGCGTGCATCGACGATCTGGACGACGTCTGCGACGCCGAATACCGCAGCGAGGCCATCGACACCCTCAACAGCTGCGTCGAGCAGAGCTGCGGCGACTTCTACGCCTGCTTGGTCTTCGATACCGCGCCGGCCTGCTTCGGCTTCGTCGATTGATGCCGCGCGCCGCGTCTTCGAAAGAGCAACGGCCGCGGCCCCCGAGGGGTCGCGGCCGTTCGCCGTTCTGCGCGGGCGGGCCCGCCCTCGAGCGTCAGGAGGCCTTGCGGTTCTCGAGCGCCGACGTATCGATCTCGGTCTCGAGCAGCTTGAGGTTCTTCGGGCGCAGGGTCATCCACACGAAATCGTAGATGTCCCACATGTCGCGCGGGTGGTGCCCCGCCTCGACGAGCCGCTTGCGGATCGCCTTGGCCATGTTGAGCACCCGCTGGTACTTGCCGGCGTTGGGCACCTTGCCGACCACCAGCCGCGGCGCCATCCACGCCGCCTGCTTGCGGAAGACCGAGCGCTTGACGGCGATGTGATCCTCGGGCACGACCATCGCCGGCACCGCGGTGACCAGCGGCCAGGTGGCGCGGTCCTCGGGGTTGTAGTCGAGGATCGCCACGTAGCGAGTGAAGCGGTCGAAGTCCTCGGCCTCGCCGTACAGCAGCCCGTAGAGAGCGCGGGCGAAGTCGTCACACAGCGCGTCGGGCATCTCGACGAGCGGCCGGCGATCGCGCTTGCGCACCACGGTGCACTTGCCGAGCAGCTCGAGCACCGCGTCCCGCACGCCGATGCCGTTGCCGCTCTCGATGGCGAGCGCGAGCGCTTCGCGACCGAGCGCCTGCTGCGCGTCGGCGATCAGCGGCTCGCGCTGACGCTTGCGGCGCCGCGTATCGCGGCGGATGGTGGCGATGTACTTCGGGTCGTCGAAGCCCTCGGGGTAGAGGTGCTCGAAGACGGCGATCTGCTCTGCGAAGCTGATGCGATCGGCGCGCTTGACCGGCTTGATCGTCTTGCCGTCGTCGAGCTGAGCCGAGAGCTCGCCGGCCACGCGGGCGGCGATGTCGAGCGGTTTGTCCACCGGCTCGAGCAGATGGTCGAAGCGGGCTGCGAACGCGCGCATCCGCCCGTCCTGAAAGAGATAGCGCCCCTTCTTGGGCGTGCGCTTCGCCAGGATGGCCAGCCCCCACTGGGGGCGCTTGCTGTGGGCGTACAGGGTCGGCAGCTCGTCTTGATCCATCGAGGCTCCAGGGCTGAGGCTCTGCGTGCAGCAGAGGCGTTGATGTGGCCGCCGACCAGCACATCTGTCTGCCGATCGCTCGAGCGAGGCGGTGCCTGCGAGCGGTGTCCGGGCGTGCAGATGCGGGCCTGCAGACGCAGATCCTCCAAGCGAGGACCGGGGCGGCACACGTCTTGTATGGTATCGATTTCGTTCGGTTTTTGCAAACGCTTAGAAAAGAAACTTTTCTGTGCGAAACATTCTGGGGGAGATCCGGCGGGGTCGACGGCAGGTCGACGGCGGCGCTCAGGCGGCGGAGGCGCTCGAGGCGGGGCGGGTCCGGCCCATGGCGACCCGATGGGCGCCGATGCCCGCGCCGAGGCGGTCGCTGAGCCGCTCGGCGACGAGGTGGGCCAGCGCCATGATGGTCACCTGGGGGTTCACCCCGATGGTGCCGGGCATGATGCTGGCGTCGGCGAGGTAGAGCCCCGGCAGGTCCCACAGCTGGCCGTCGGGGTCGACCACGCCGGCCTTGGGGTCGGCCGACATGCGGCAGGTGCCCATCAGGTGGGCGGTGAAGTACTCGGTGTCTTCGACCCGCGGTGGGTGGGCGTAGAGCTTCTTGATGTCGTCGGGCGACTCGATGACCGCGTGGTGGTGGAAGGCGGTGTAGACCTCCCGGGCGCCCGCGGCGAAGTACAGCTCGGCCAGCCGGGCCGCCGCCCGGATGAACTTGCCCTGGTCGACATCGGTGACGTCGTAGCGCACCAGCGGGATGCCGAAGGGCAGGGTCTTGATGTAGCCCTCGGCGAAGTCGTCGACGAGCACGCCGCCGGTGGCGATGTAGCGATGATCCCGGCGCAGCTTCTCGGCGAGCTGCTGCCCGAAGATGGGAAACAGCGCGGTCATGAACGCCAGCGGGATCGCGCCGGGCGCCAGCAGGATGCCCTCGTCGATGAACTCGGTGCACTGGAACGCCTGGTGGGTGCCGCGCAGGCTGTCGACCGGCTCGTCGAAGAGCGCCGCCACCTTGACGTTGGGGTGGATGGTGAAGTGCTGGCCCACGTGGCCGCAGTCGCGGCCGATCTTGTTGCGCTGCAGCAACAGCGGGGTCTGCACCGCGCCGCACGAGACCACCACCGCCCGCGCCCGCACCGTGAAGCGCCGCTTCTTGTACGGGTCGAGCAGCGTGCCCGAAACGCCGGTGGCCCGGCCGCCGCGGGTGAGGATCTTCTGCACCCGCATGTGGGTGTGCAGCCGCCCGCCGGCGGCCCAGAAGCGCGGCAGCCAGCTGTAGAGCGTGCTCTGCTTGGCCCCCGACGGGCAGCCGGTCACGCAGTCGTTGCTGCCGACGCAGTGCACCTGATTGCGCCGGTTGCGGCTGAGCTGCCAGCCGAGCTTGGTGGCGCCCTCGTAGAAGCGGTCGTTGACCCCGCCGTGGCTGCCCGGGTCCTGGTGGCGGGCGTTGATGGTCTCTTCGACCTCGCTGAAGTGCCGATCGAGCCGCTTGGCGGCCAACCCGTCGAGGCCGCGCTCGCCCCACTCGTCGAGCACCTTCTCCGGGGTGCGCCAGCACATGCCGCCGTTGACCACGGTGGTGCCGCCGACGCACTTCGCCTCGAGGTAGGGCACCGGGCTGCGCCCGAAGGTCACGGTCGCGCCGCCGTCGCGCAGGATCTTGCCGAACATCTCGGGGATGTTGGCGGTGTACTCCTCGGTGGTGTAGTGGCCGCCCTCTTCGAGCACGATCACGTCGTGCCCCGCCTCGGCGAGCGTCGCGGCGACGGTGGCCCCGCCCGCGCCGCTGCCGACGACCACCACGTCGCAGGTCAGGAAGAGGTCGCCCCGGGAGTGATGGGGCTCGATGATCGTGCGCGCCCGCATCAGCCGGCCTCCGCTCGGGTATCGGCGCCGGCCGTCGCGGCCCGCTCGCCTTCGAACAACAGATAGGTCTCGGGGGTGGTGTGCGGCTCGCCGCCCAATGGCGTCGGCGTCGGCGGCGCCGGCTGACCCGCCGCCCGCTTGCCGGCGTCGAGCTGCACCAGCGTATCGCGCAGCCGCCGCCGATCGCGGCGCCAGGCCCGCCGCGGCAGGCCCATGTGCGCCTCGACGTCCTCCCGGCTGTAGGCGCTGAACGAGATCAGCGTACCCAGCAGCATCGGCAGCATGCGCACCTGCGGGATGGGATGATCCGCCAGCCGCTCGATGCGCTCCACCGCCCGATCGTGATCGAGCGACGACAGCGGCCGCACGCCGTCCATCGTCAGCGGGCCGCCGGCGAACTCCAGACCGGTGAGCATCAGGCTCAGCCCCACCTGATTGAACAGCGGCATCTGCCGGATGAGCCCCTCGACCTCGTCGAGCACCTCTTCGGTGATGTCTTTGTCGAAGTCATCCCAGCGGGGCACCATCGCCGCCACCAGGGTGCGGGCGGTGCGGCGCAGGCGGCCGGGGAACGCGAAGTCCTTCATCGATACTCCCTGACCCCGTCCGGGCGGGCGGGCACGTCGGCGTCACAGGCCCGATCGGCCCGATCGCGGGGGGCGAGGATGGCCCGTTCGAGGGCGCGGGCGTGGCCCATCCAGGCCTCGACCACCGTCGGCGGCGCGTCGTGATCGCGCAGCGTCTCCAGCAGGATCTGGTTGCGGCGGTGGAAGTGCCCCCGCCGGATGGCATGGGCCGCGTGGGCCGCGCGCAGCGGGCGGCCGGTATAGGCCACCGGCGCGCCGAACATCTTCGCGGTGAGCTGGAACTCCAGCTCCACGAGGCGGGCGGGATCCTGACCGACGAAGAGGTAGCCGATCATCGGATCGGCGAAGACCCGGCGGTAGAAGTCCTCGAGGATGGCCCTCAACGGCGCTTCGCCGCCCAGGTCGGCATAGTGCGACATGGCGTCAGGGTAGGCAGGGGCGCAGGGCGGCGCAACCGATCTTCGGCGACATGCCGCCTGCGCGGCGCCAGCGGCCGGCCCCTGCAGCGGGTTCAGCGGCGCTGGCCAAGGTCGACGTGGCGGGCAATCTCGACGTGCAGGCGGTCTCGATCGACGCCGCACGCAAGGGGGGCACATGACCCGGAACACGAGCAGGAACGAGTCGCCGGAGAGCGAGGCGGCATGTAGCGGGGGTGAAATCGGTTGCACTTCGAAAAATCCGGGTCGCTGCCCTAGACTGCGCACTTTCCGAAACTCCGTAGACTGCGGCCGTCGATTCCCGCCCTTCCTGGAGGACGCCCATGCTCCGCTCGACCCGCCCCGTCCGGCTCTCCGCCCGGAGCGCCATCGCCCTGTGCGGCCTGCTGCTCGCCGGCCTCGCCGGGCCCGCCGCGGCCCAGAAGAAGAAGGCCGAAGAGAAGCCGCCGATCGAGACGGTGCGCTACAGCTACGAGAAATGGTCCCGGGCCGAGCCGGCCCGCTATCTGCTCGTGCCGGCGCCCACCAAGATCAAGGACGGCGATCTGGCCGATCGCACCCGATCACTGTTCAAGACGCTCGTCGGCGACAAGCGGGGCAGCTACGGCGACGCGCGGCTGGCCTTCCAGGACGACTACGTCAAGACCGGCCACGTCTACGTCTGGCTCGACATGAGCAAGGCGCAGTACCACCCGATCGTCATGGCCGAGACCACCTATACGTTCACCGAGAACGGGGCGACGAAGGTCATCTTCCCCAAGAAGGCGGCCGGCGGCTGGACCCGCGCCGACGTGCCCTTCTCGGCCTACGTGCTCACCGTGCCCCTGTGGCAGACCCTGCCGCCCGGCGGCCTCGCGGGCGCGCTCGCGCAGCTGCCCGACGGCTCGCTGATGGCCAGCGACAAGGCCGTCGAGCTGATGCAGAAGGGCGACGAAGGCCTGCTCGACGCGATGTGGGGCTACGTGAAGCAGGGCGGCGCGCCGGCGCTGGCCGCGGTGAAGGCCGCGCCGCTGGTCAAGCTGCCCAAGCTCGAAGACAAGCTGGTCGACGTGCTCGACTCGGGGGATGCCAACATCCGCCGGGCGGCGCTCGACGGGCTGGCGGGCACCGATACCAAGAAGGTCAACACCGCCGTGCGCAAGCTGATGGACGGCGACCCCGACGCCGGCCTGCGCGACCTGGCGGCCAAGATGCTCGCCGAGTCGAAGGACAGCACCTTCTCGACCGCCGCGCTGTACCACAAGCTGCGCAGCAGCGACCCCAAGCTGGTGACCGAGGCGGCCACCGCGCTGGGCAAGAGCAAGGAGAAAGAGGCCACCGCGCAGCTCGTCGGCGTGCTCGACCACGAAGCGGGCGACGTGCGGGCGGCGGCGATCGCCGCGCTGCTCGAGCGGGGCGACGAGAAGCCGCTGGTCGCGCGCCTCGGCGACGACAAGGTCGACGCCGGGCGGCGCATCGAGGTGGCCCGGGCGCTGCTCGCGGTCAAGGACAAGAACGCGGTGCACGAGGCGCTGTTGTACCTCGCGGTCAGCGGCACCGGCGGCGACTCGGCCGACGCCGCCGCGGCGCTCGCCGGCTACGACGAGAAGGGCACCTACGCCGCGCTGGGCAAGTCCCTCAAGCACGGCGAGGCCGGCACCCGCATCGCCGCCGCCGAGGCCCTCGCGAAGCTCGGCGAGCCCGCCGGCCTCGAGCCGCTCGCCTCGGCCGACGTGGCCGACGCCGAGAGCGGCGTGGCCGTGCGCGACGCCATCCGGGCGATCTACGCCGACCAGTCCCTCGACTTCGTGCTCAAGGGCACCAAGAACAAGAACGCGGTGCTCAAGCGCGAGGCGGTGGCCACCCTGGGCACCATGGTCAACAGCAAGGCCGGCAAGAAGAAGCGCAAGACCATCATCAGCACCCTGCGCCCGCTCAGCGAGGCCAAGGATCCGCTCATCCGGGCCGCGTCGGCGCGCAGCTTCGAAGACATGGCCGGCGACGACGTGCGGCCCGACGTGATGAAGCTGGCCACCGACAAGGCGGTCGAGGTGCAGCGGGCGGTGGCCCGGACCCTGCGCGCGTTCCCCGGCCCGGACACCGTCAAGTTCCTGCTCGACTACATGGGCCGGCAGGACCCCGAGGTGCTGGCCAACGCCGCCGAGTCGCTGGGTGTGCTCAAGGAGCGCGAGGCCCTCAACCCGGTCATCGAGAAGCTCAACCACGACGACGTGCGCGTGCGGCGGGCGGCGACGGGCGCGCTGGTCCAGATCGGCGGCACCCTCGAGAAGCGCATGCCGCTCTTGTCGTTCTTCTCCGAGCGGCTGTTCGACAGCGACGGCCACGTGCGGCTCAAGGCGGTCGAGGGCCTGCGGCTGGTGAAGGATCCGCGCACGGTCACCGCGATGGCCGCACTCATCCAGGATCCGGTGCCCGAGGTGAAGAAGGCGACCCTGATGGCGATGGCCGATACGGGCCACGTCTCGGCGGTCGACGCCATCGCCGGCGCGCTCGAAGACGACGACGCGGCGGTGCGCCGGGTGGCCATCGACGCCCTGGCGCAGCTCAAGAAGAAAGAGGCGGTGAAGGTGCTCGAAGCCTACGCCGGCAAAGAGGCCGACAAGGGCCTGGCCGCCGAGGCCAAGAAGGCCATCGCCAGCATCAAGAAGGGCGGCTGAGACCGCCGGCCGCCGCCGATCCGATGGCCGACCCACCTCCTGCCGCGCAGCCGAGTCACCCCGAGGCGGGCGGCGCGCAGGCGACCAGACCCACTACTTGTTGTCGCGCAGCCGCTTGAGGCGCGCCTCGACGCCCGCGCCGAGGTCCTGCTCGCTCTGGCTGGCCGTGCGGCGGGGCGAAGGCCGCTCGCCGGTGGCGTCGTCGAGATCTTCGAGGATCTCCAGCTCGTCGAGGCGCAGCGCGTTGGTCTTCATCGAGACCTTGTAGGTGGGGTCTTCTTCGGCCATCGGGCTGGACGCGGAGACCACCCGGGCCACCGGGCGCGGCTCGGCCGAAGGCAGCGCGTCGTAGGCCGCCGCCGGCACGTCGAGCGGCTCGAAGTCGCCGCTCTGCAGGATCTCGGCCTCCTCGATGATCTCGGGCGCGGCGTCGAGCAGGTCGTCGAGCGGCTCGTCGATGCTGTCCGGATCGGGCAGCGGGATCTCCATCATCAGCTCATCGGCGCCGAGCGTCGGCTCGTCGTCGATCGCCGGCGCCGGCCGAGCGACGGTGCGCCCCGACGGCGGCAGCTCGGCGAGCTGGTCGTCGGTGATCGGGCTCAGCGCCGCGGTCCGATCGGGATCTGCGGCGCGCACGGGCGGGGTGGGCTCGGCCTTGAGCGGGGTCGCGTCGAGCCGCGCCTGCGACGCGCGGTCGCGGATCGCCGATGGATAGGGCCCGGTGCTGCCGCGGGTGATGCTGGCTCGCGGGCGCGGCGCATGGGCCCGCGGCGTCACCGAGATCGACGCCCGCGGCGCGGGAAACTGGCGCGGTCGCGGGGTGGGCTCGACCGCCTGCTCCGGCGCGTCGGTCGTCGGCGCGTCGGTCGTCGGCGCTTCGGCCATCGGCGCATCGGTCGTCGGCGCGGGGGTCTCGGCGGTGGGCGGCGAGGCCGCGGCGGGCGGCGCCGCCTCGGGTTCTCCGGTATCCTCGCCCATCGCGGCGTCGGCGGGCGGGCTCGACGCCGGCATATCGGCCTCCGCCGGCGGGATCGAGGCCGGCGGCGCGGTGATGGGCCCCTCGGCGGCGGGCGCTTCGAGCCCGAGGTCGCTCAGCTTCAGCGCGCCGGTCGGTTCGTCGTCGAACGCCTCAGTGGCGCCATCGAGGCTGTCATCCGCCGCGACGGCGTCGAGCGGCACGGCGTCTGCCAACGCGTCGTCCGCCGGCGCAGCGTCCGCCGGCTCGGCATCCACCGGTTCGGCGTCCGCTGGCCCGTCGCTCGGCAAGGCGCCGGCTGCGGGCTCGGGCTGCGCCGGTTCATCGGCGACGTCCGGTTCGAAGGCGACCGTCCGTTCGCCCCCAGGTTCGACGGGCGCGGGCGCCGGCGTCGGCTCGGCAGCGTGGGCTGGCTCGGGTACCGGCGGCTGCGCGACCGGGGCAGGGGAAGGCTCCTCGTCTCGCGGGATCGGCGCCGACGGGCGCGGGCGGCGCTCGGCCGGCGCGCGGCTGTCGGCCCGGTAGCCCGACGCGCTGGCACCGCTCGGATCGTCGCCGCTCGGCGCCATCGTGCGCGGCGGCCGGCCGGCGGTCGGATCGAGCGGCGCCGGGTGGGCCGGGGTCGCCTCTTCGGGCATCTCGCCCTCGGGCAGCCCCGGCAGCGGGCGCGGCGGCGCGATGAAGCCGGGTGCGCCCTTCACATCGAGCAGTTCGCAGATGGCCTGCGAGCCGAAGACCGCCTCGAGCGCCTCGTCGATGGTCTCCATGCGCCCTTCGAGGTCGTCGCGCGCCATGCGGTCGAAGATGTCGTCCACCGCGTCGGGCAGCCCCTCGATCACCGCGCTCGGCAGGGGCGAGCGGCGCCCGGGCAGGTCGCCGACCAGCATCTCGTAGAGCAGGATGCCCAGCGCGTAGACGTCCGCCGCCGGGGTCGCCCCCTCGCCGCCGCGGAAGAGCTCGGGCGCCATGTAGCCCAGCGAGCCGTAGCCGACGTACGCCCGGCGCATGGTGGCCCCGTCGCGCTCGGCGATGCGGGTCAGGCCGAAGTCGCTCAGCTTCACGTTGCCGGTGGCGTCGAGCAGCACGTTCTCCGGCTTGAGGTCGCGGTGCACCACCCCCTCGGCGTGGGCCGACTTGAGCCCCAGCGCTATCTGGATGAAGTAGCGCATCGCCACCGACGGCTCGAGCGGGCCGCCGTCGAGCAAGCCCTTGAGGTTGCCGCCGGGGGCCAGCTCCATGACGAAGTAGGGCGGGGCGTGATCCGGGTTCTGGTCGAGGATCTGCACGATGTACGGGCTGACGAGCCGCGCGTGCTCGCGCACCGCCCGCTCGAAGCGGCGCACGACCGCCTGGCGCTGATCGGGCCGGAAGACCTCGTCGAGCGTGTCGAGCATCTTGATGGCCACCGGCCGATCGACGCTCAGCAGGCGCCCGCGCCACACCTTGCCCAGGCCGCCGCGGCCGATGCTCTCCAGGCGCAGATAGCGGGTATCGAGCCGCACGCCCGCCGAGGGCCGCGCGGCGGCCGGGCGGTCGACGAGCTGGTCGCCGAAGTGATGCTTCGCGTCCTCGGCCATGCCTTCGAGCTGGGTCTCGCGCCCGGCGACCGCCGCCTCGCCGGCTTTGGTCAGGGTGAGCAGGTCGGCCCGGCGGTCGAGGTCGATATAGCCGTAGCGCTCGAGAAACTGCACATACGCCTGGAACTTGAGCGCGAGGGCCCGCTCGATCAGCCGGCGGATGTCGCTGGCGTACGGCCGTCGACCGGCCTCGGCCTCGTCGCGCACGGTGCGCATCAGCAGGCGGGCGTCGTCCACGACGCGGGCGGGGGTGGTCACCTCGGCTGCCATCGGTGCTCCTGAGTCGTCGTGCGCCGGGCCGATCTTCGGGCAGGACACCGGTCGATCGCGCCGATCGAAAGCTACTGCGGCGGGGGTGCTCGATCAAGTTCACGGCCCGGCGGCCCGCCCGCGGTCATCGGGTCGAGCGCCAGCCGCCAATGCACGGCGCCGTCGACCTGCGCGCCGCGCACCGTCAACCGCCCGAAGCGCTCGCCGATGGCCCGCAGCGCCGTCACCCCGGCGCTGTCTTCGCCCGCGGCGCCGAGCACCTGCGCCAGCGCGATGAAGTCCACCCGGCCCTGCACCGCGACCCCCGGCGCCGGCTCGACCGCCAGCCGATCGATCAGCGCGCCGTGGGCCCCCGGGCCGAGGCCGAAGATCAGCGCTCGGCCGTCGCCGTTGCGGTGATCACCATAGGTCACCGGCATCGGCCCGGGGCGGGCGTGCACCTCCGGCGTGGGTCGGGTCGCGTCGGGGCCCAGCGGCGCCGGATCGACCGGGTGATCGGCGCCGACCCGGACCAGCCCGGCCAGCGTCGGCACCGCCTGACCTCCGACGCTCACCGCGTCCACCAGCGCCGCGGCCAGGGCTCGGCTGCGCGCGGGCCAGCCGCCGATCGGACCGGGCACCGGCAAGCGCTCGGGGCGCGCGAGGGCCGGCGCCAGCGCCAGCGCGGTCGGCCCGACGCTGAGGGCATGCCCCGCGGCGCAGCCGATCACCGAGGCCCAGTCGGCGGCGAGCCCGCCGAACGGCGCCGGATCGAGGGCCAGCTGCATCGCCGCCGGCAGCCCGTCGAGCGTCGCGAGGGGCAGGGGGCCGACCGCGGCCGTCCACGCCCGGCGCCCGGCCTCGGTCAGACCCACCCGAGCCTCGATGCGCGGGCGACCGTCGGGCGCGCCGAGCGCGCCCACGACGGCGGTGGTGTAGTGGCCCGCCTGCTGCCAGCGCTCGACGCAGCGGGTCAGCAGCCCGACTGACGCGAGCAGGACCGGGCGCCCTTTCTCGCCGGCGCCGTGGGTCCTCGCGAGCGCCGAGGCCGCCTGCAGGCCCGATTCGAGCGACGCCAGCATGCCCGGCACCAGCCCGCCGGCCAGCGGCCCGTCCAGGTTGGCCGGCCAGCGGATCTCCCCGCCGCGCAACGGGTCGACCTCCGCCTGCGGACCCGCCGGCAGCGCCACGTCGAGCGCGGCCTGGAGCCCCTCGGTCGTCTCGCGCAGCGTCAGGGCCAGCCGCAAGCCGCTCGCGTCGCGGGCCCGCCAGCCTCGGCCCGGGGACTGCTCGACCGTGGCGCCCATGCGGCTCGCCAGCCGGTCGAGCCCGGCGCGCAGCCGCCCCGCGTCGTCGACCCCGGCGACGATACGCAGCCGCCAGACCGCCCGGCCGTCGGTGGCTGTCGGCTGGCCATCGAGGGCGTCGAGCAGCGCCCGGCCCAGATCGGGGCCATCGGGCGCGGCCAGGGCGATGCGCAGCGGCGCCTCCCGGTTGATGCCCCAGCCGGCCCAGCCATCCGCGGCGACCCCGCCCGGCGCCAGATCGGTCAGCCGATCTTCCAGCCCGGCGCGGGCCCGGCGCAGCGCCACGCCCAGCGGCCCCAGCGCGGTCTGGTCGCCCACCCGCCGATCGAAGGCGTCCAGTTGGGTATCGAGCAGCGCCGGCCGGATCTCGAGCCAGGCCACCAGCGCGGCCGGCGCGCCGATCGGCGGCGTCGCCTGGGAGGCCGGCGGGCGGCCGGCGCAGGCGCAGAGCCCGAGCAGCGCGGTCCAGAGCAGCGCGGTACGGGGCAGCGCGGTACGGGGCGGCCGCAGGGCGAGGGGACGGGTCATCGGGCGGCGGTCGGCGGGGGCGTCGGGCCGGGCGTGCGGGTCATCGGCGGCGCCGCCACCCGATCAGCGCCAGCAGGGCCAGCGGCCAGAGCGAGTCGGCGCTGCCCGGCGCCGCCCGACAGTTCAGGTCGTCGTCATTGCTCACCGTCGGCGGCTCCACCACCCGGAAGCCCACTGGCAGCGTCTTCGAGCTGTTATTGGGGTTGATCACCGCCACCGAGCGCTCGCCCAGCGCGGCGTCGGCCGCCACCTCGAGCTCCCAGAAGAGCGTGGTGTAGAACGGGTTGCCCGAGTCGCGGACCAGCCGCGGCTGGCTCAACGGGCGCAACCCACCGCCGGGGATCAGGATGCCCGCGCCGCAAGCGAAGGCCTGACCCTGGATCGCGACGGTCACCGGGCCCCCGCGCACGACCTCCTGCGGCACCACCCGATCGATGCCCGCCACGCTGGTGTAGTTGTCGGGGCAGTTGCCCAGGTCGGCCACCGCGCCGCCCCGACCCGGCTCGCCGGTGCCGTCGACGATCTCGAGCAGGCCGCCGGCGCTGGCCCGGGTGCCGTTGGGGTTGATCACCGTGACCGTCACCGGCCCGGGGCGCGCGTCGGGGGTCACGCTGAGGAAGTTGCGGATGCCGCTGTAGCCCGGGTGGCTGCGGCTGTTCTCGACCACCTCCGCCGGGGCGTAGGCCTGGATGCCCGGGTTGTCGAACTCGACCGTCGCGCCGCTGACGAAGCCGGTGCCCCAGACCCACAGCGCCACGTCGCGGCCCACGAAGGCGCCCGGCGGCGACGCGCCGGTGATCGAGTCGACGTCTCCGGCCCCCGCGCGCGGGGCGGGCACGCTGCCCGGCGGCAGGACCTCGAAGAGCTCGCGCCCGGTGGCCGAGGTGCCGTCGGGGTTGGTGACCGTCACGCTCACCAGACCGGTGGGCGCGTCGCCCGCGATCCGCATGAAGTACTGGATGCCATCGGCCTGCCCGTTCTCGCTCTCGGCGTTGGGCAGCACCTCGGGGATGGCCGTGCGGCCGTCGATCACCGCCGGGGCGATGCCGGGGTTGTCGAAGGTCACCCGGGCGCCGGGGGCGAAGGTCCCGCCGACCACCCACAGGTTCACCTGCTCGCCCTGCTCGGCGTAGTTCGGGCTGGCGCGGGTCACCCGGTCGACCGACATCGCCGGCCCCTCGGGGGCTGGGGTCGGCTCGCCCTGGCGTCCGGGCAGGATCTCGACGAGGCCGCGCCCGATGGCCGACGCGCCGCTCGGCTCGATGACGATGACGTCCCGCGGACCGGCGGTGGCGTCGGCGGCGATGGAGAAATACAGCGCGATGCCGTCGCCCTGGCCGCCGTCGATGCGCTGGGCCTCGGGGATCAGATCGGCGGCCTGTACGGTGATGCCATCGCCGGTGATCTCGGCCCGCGCGCCGGGCGCGAAGCCCTGCCCGACGATCCACAGCACCGCGTTCTCGGTGCCGGCGTACTGGGTCTTGCGCGACGCGGCGGTCACCGCGTCGACCGCCAGCGCGGGCACGGGCAGACACAGCGAGAAGACGAGCAGCGAGAAAGCCAGGCGCATCCGAACTCCGGGTGAAGGCGGCGAGACCGCGTCGGCAGAGTAGCAAGGCCGCGCCGGGCGTCGCCACCGATGGGTCCGGCATACCGGCCGGGCGGACCTCAGGGCTCGGCGGGCGGCGCCTCGGCGGGCGGCGGGCGCTGCGGCACCAGCAGCCCGCGGCGCACCGCCACCGCGTCGAGCGGGATCGGATCGATCAGCCCGCGGACCCCGGGCGCCTCGCGCAGCGGCGGCAGCCCCTGCGCCAGCCGGTCGCCCAGCCGCAGGAACTGCAGCCGGCGGACCTCGGGCACGATGCGGGCGCGCAGCTCGGCCTCGGCCTCTTCGAAGCTCTGGCGCTTCTCGGGGATGATCTCGTCGAGCCGCACGATGTGCCAGCCGAAGCGGCTCGGGAACGGCGCCGACGGCACGCCCACCCCTTCGATGGCGAACGCCGCGTCCTCGAACTCGTCGGCGTAGCGGCCCCGGCGGGAGAACGTGCCCAGGCTCTGGGCCTTGATCGCCAGCCCCTGCGCCTCGGCCTGCGCGGTGAACGCCGCCCCGGCCACCCGGAAGGCGTCGGCCGACTGCGGCGGGTCGGCCAGCAGCGCCGCCCGGATCTGCTCGGCCAGCGCCTGCGCGGCGTCGTCGAGGGCGCCCTCGGGCCGCCGATCGCCGGGCCCCGTCACCAGGATGTGCGCGCCGCGCCGCAGCTGCGGATGGTCGAAGAAGGCCCGGTTCTTCTCGTAGGACTCACGCACCATCGCCTCGGGCAGCTGCTCGGCGGTCCAGGTCGGCTCGAAGGTGCCGCGCAACCACGCCGCCGCCGCCGCCCGATCGCCCGCCGCCGCCACCTCGGGGTGCGCCTCGAGCCCCGCGGCGCGGGCCTCGGCGGCCAGCAGCTCGAAGTCGATCAGATCGTGCAGCGCCTGCCGCGGCGTGCGCTCGGGGTGCCGCTCGAGGTAGGCCTGCAGCCGGTCGGCCTCGATGGTGAAAACCCCGTGGGGCCCGCGCACCGTGGCCACCGGCTCGGCGGCCATGGCCGGCAGCGACCCCAGCGCCAGCGCCAGCAGCGCGCCGAGCAGCCCGTGCAGCGCGCTGCTCAACCGGCGTCCTCCTCGCCCGAGCGACCGGCGAGCGCCACCAGCTCGAGGCCCAGGTGACCGATGGCCGCCGCGGCGAAGACCAGCAGGGCGCCGCCCACGTAGTCCCGCTCGCCGAGGGCGCGCAGGGCGAACCACAAGAGCGGCGCGGTGCTCACCAGGGCGCCGAGTCCGAGGGTGCGCAGCGTCAGATCCATGGGGTCGGCGTCACGGTCGGGTCATCTCCAGCGATGGGGCGGTCAGCCCCGCAGGGCCCAGTAGAGCAACATCAAGAGCGCGAAGACCAGCCCCAGCAGGATGGCCCGCTCCTTCGAGCCGGGGGCCGGCACCCGCCCCCGCGCCAGATCGGTGGCCATCGCCAGCCCGATGAGCGTGCCCAGGAGCGCCAGGAAGGCCCCTGCCTGCCCCGTGCGGCCCGGAAAGCCGCCGTCGAGGGATCGGGCCAGGGGCGGCCAGATCGCGACCCCCAGGGCCGGTGCAGCGACCAGCAGGGCCGCCACCCACGGCAGCGGATCGCGGGTCGTGCGGCTGTGGTCGGCGGTCTCGAGCGCCGCCCATGGCAGCGTCGCCCGCTCGGCCTCCGCCCGGCGCACGGCCCGCAGCCACCACAGCGCGACGACCAGGTAGACCGCGATGACGCCCAGGGGCACCAGGGCCGCCTCGAAGGCGCCCACCGGCAGCCAGTAGCCGGGGATCGTCCAGCCCAGCGGCGCGCCCACCAGCAGGAGCGGCGCGCTCGCCCGCAAGATGCCGAGGATGGCGGCGAAGGCGCCGAACGCACCCGAGACCAGCAGCCAGATCGAGCCGTCGCCGTGCATCGCCGTCGGCGCCACGACCAGCGCGATCTGAGCCGCCACCGCCGCGCCGATCACCGTCATCCGGCTCGGCTGGCGCAGCGTCATGGCGGGGGCCTCGGCGGCCGCCATCGGATCAGCCTTCATCGACGGTCAGATGAGCGTCCAGCGGTACAGGTAGCGCTGCGTGCCCCGCAGCAGCTCGACCTCGAGCCGATCGGCGCCGCCGACCACCTCCCAGGCGCGCATGAACTGATCGGGGCGCTCGACCGGCTCGCGGTTGACCCGCAGCACCACGTCGCCCGGCTGCACCGCGCCGCCGTTGACCAGCGGCGAGTCGGCGGCGAAGCCGTCGATGCGGAAGCCCACGAAGCGCTTGCCGTTCATGTGCGGCGCGAGGCGCAGCGACGCGATGAACTTCTGCGGACCGCCGGCGAGTACGCGCTCGACCACCGCCCGCTCCAGCTCGCCCTCGAGCAGGATCGCCTCGGTCTTCTTCTTCTGGGCGGCGGCCGGCGGCGCGCTGGCGGCCAGCGTCAGCGGCACGGCGAGCGCCGCGACGGCCAGCGCGGGCAGGATACGGGTACGCAGCGAAACGGGCAGGTGCATGTCTCGGCCCTCGGCGGTGGCGACCGGTGCACCATACGGCGATCGGCCGGACGCCGTCGAGCATGCGCCGCCCCGCGCCCGCGCCGGCGGCCGGGTGGCGAGGCACATGGGGGATCTACGCACCGGAAAACCCTCTGGGGCCGGCCGGATAACTCTCATAGCGCTCAAGCGGCGCTTCGGATCGCAGAAACCGCGCAGCGATATTGATGACGACGGCGCATGACGGCATGGTGTGCGCCGAACCGGACCCAGACACCAGCACGGGATGTGGTCATGAACACATCGAAGCTCTTCCTCTCGGCGGCTGCGCTCGCCGTCGGCGCGGTCGCCATCGGCTGCGGCCCCTCGCGCCCCGTCTTCAAGGGCGACGGCTATCACGACGCCGATCGGGCCTATCAGATCATCTCGGTGGACGGCAGCGGCGCGCTGCTCTCGCCGACGAAGTGGTCGCTGACGAACTACGAGAACGTCGGCGGACAGGTCGGGGCCCGCAAGGACACCCCCGAGTACGCCGTCTGGCAGCGGTTCGACACCACCGGTGACGGCAGCTACGACACCGAGATGCGCCAGCCGCTCTACGACGTGCTGCTCGTCAGCCGCGAGGGCCCGGCGAAGATGTGGGTGCGCACCGAGCCGGTGGCCAAGGACAAGGCCGAGCTGGCCGTCGAGGCCCTCGCCCGGGCCTACGTCGAGATCGCCACCAAGAGCGGCACCCTGCCCGCGGCGATGGGCAAGCCCTTCGCCCACGGCGGCACCGCCTGGGTCATGCGCGAGGTCTCGGCGATGTCGGCGACCCTCGACGGGGCCGAGGCCTACGAGATCACCTTCGACTACGCGGCCGACGAGGCCGGCCTCGACGGCGACGGCGCCACCCGGGCCCAGGTCGTGCTCTCGCTGCCCGGCTTCACCACCAAGCTCGGCGACATGCACCGCAAGACGGCGCTCATCGCCACCTACACCAATACCGTCGCCGACTTCGACGCGAAGCTCGCCGACTTCCAGAACCTGCTCGGCCGGATCGCGCTCTTGACCCACGAAGAGCTGATCAAGGATCGCGCCAGCGAGCTCTTCGAGTGCCGCGGCACCAGCGACGAGATCGAGGTCAGCGTCAAGCTCGCCGACAACTTCACCGTCGACGAGGCCATCGACAAGAAGGAAGGCGAGGTCGTCGAGGACGCCGGGCGCACCTGCGCGTCGGTGATCCTGTCGGACGCGCCCTTCCGCCGCATCGACCCCAAGTCGTTCTCGGTGCGGCTGACCCCGGGCCCGGTGCCGGTGCCCGCCGGCGGCTACATGCGCAACGAGCCGGCCCCGCCTCCGCCTCCGCCGGCCCCCGCGGCGCCGGTCGAGGGTGCCGAGGGCGTCGAAGGCGCTGCGCCGGCGGACGGCGCCGCGCCCGCCGAGGGGGCCGCTGCCCCTGCGCCGGCCGGGGCCAAGACCAAGGCGCCCGCGCCGGCCGGGGCCAAGACCAAGGCCCCGCCGCCGCCCGAGCCCGCGCCGTAAAGGCACACGAGGCACGCGCCGGTCTCCGGCTGCAGACGACGAAGGCGCCCCGCGGGGCGCCTTCGGTCTTTCGAAGCGCCGCGGTTCAGTCGGGCAGCGAGCCGGTCTCGCCGCGGGCCTTGCGCCGGGCCTGGCTGGCCCAGAAGGCGTCGACCCGATCCCAGTGATCGCGATGGGCCCAGACCGGGCCGAGGCGCTCGGCCTCCATGCGGCCGTGCGCGTCCCGATCGAGCCCCGCCGCGGCGACCAGCGCCTTGGTGGTGGCCACCGCGCCCGGCGCGCCGGCGGCGATGCGCTCGGCGAGCGAGACGGCGTGCTCGACGACCGAGGCCCCCGGGGGCGCGATGGCGTTGGCCAGCCCGATGCTCAGGGCTTCCTCGGCGCCGACATCGCGGCCGGTCCACAGCAGCGACAGCGCGCGCCCGTGCCCCACCAGCCGGGTGAGGCGGCGGGCGCCGCCCCAGGCGGTCGTCACGCCGAAGCGGTTGTGGCGCAGGGCGATCACCGCGTCGGCGCCCATGACCCGCAGATCGCAGGCCAGCGCCACCTCGGCTCCGCCGCCGAAGGCGAAGCGCTCCACCGCGGCGATGACCGGCACCGGCAGGTCTTCCAGCCGGGCCAGCACACCCTGCATGCGGCTGGCCATCGCGATGCCGTCTTCGGCGGTGCGGGCGTGATCGAGATCGCGCAGGTCGCCGCCGGCGATGAACCGCCCGCGGCCGCCGGCGAGCACGACGCCGCGCAGCTCGCGATCAGCGGCCAGCTGCGCGATGGCCTGCTCGAGCTCGACCATCGTATGGCGCGCGATCGCGTTGAGCGCCTTCGGTCGGTCGACGATCAGCAGCGCCAGCGCGCCCCGTCGCTCGATCCGGACCCCGTCGGTCATCGGTGATGCTCCAGGCGCAACCGGGCCTGCTCGACGAGCAGCCGGACGTCGGCGTCGTCGTGATGGGCCAGGATCGCGAAGAAGTCGCCCACCCGCGCCCCGCCGACCACGCTCAAGGCGTCGACGACCGCCCGCAAGAGCTCCCGATCGCGGGGGTTGGCCAGCGCGATCAGCGCCTCGGCGGCGCGGTCATCGCCGATCTCGGCCAGCGCGCCGATCATGCGCAGCTGGGCGTTGCGGTCGGGCTCCTTCTGCACCTGCTCGGCGAGCACCGGCACCGCCGCGGGGGCGCGCAGCATGCCCAGCCGCTCGGCGGCGGCCCGGCGGACGAGCGGATCATCGTGCCCGAGCGCCGCGATCAGGGCCGCCTCGTCGCGGCCGAGGGTCTCGACCTGCACCGCCACCTGGCGGGCGGCGTCGGCTGCGGCGGCGTCGACGCCGGCCTCGAGGGCGGCGGTGAACGCGGCGGCGTCGCCGGTGAACGGCGCGGTGTGCTCGCCCTCGGCGAACGCGTACATATTCGGCGAGCGGTCGGGCGGGCGCAGCGCGAGCTCGACGGTCCACACCGCCTTGATATCGCCGGGGCCGATGTCGGCGGCGATGCCCGCCTCGCCGACCCGGCCGTAGACCACTCGCCCGTCGACCTCCACCGTCCAATGACCGCGGGGCAGGCCGGCCCGATCGCGGGCGGTGCGCCATGCATCCCAGATGCCCGCCGGCCCCGGGCGCTGCACGTCGAGGCCGGCGGTGACCAGGGCCTCGCCGAGCGCGGCGGCCAGCGCCGGGCCATGCAGCGTCACCGGCCGGGCCTGCTCGGGCGTCGCGTCGGCGACCCGCAAGCGCACGATCTGCGCGGTCTCCGGTTCGGTGGTGGGCGGCGGCGGCGGCTCGCTGCAGGCCCAGAGCGTCGTGGCCAGCGCGACAGCCAGCAGTCGGGCGGCCGGGGGCCGGGTCGTGGGCGATGGCGGTGCGGGTCTCGGCATGGGGGCAGTCAGGGCATGGCCTCCGCGGCGCTGTCAGCCCAGGTGGGATACCCGTGGGCCCGGAACAGTCGCTCCGCCGACTGGAACTCGAGGGTCGCGGTGGCCGGATCGAGCGGCGCGGTGAACTCGCCGCGGGCGAGGCGGGCCCGGGCCGCATAGAACGGCGCGTGCAGCCGCGGGGCCAGCGCCTCCAGCGCCTGCAGGCGCAGTTTGGCTTCGCTGCGGCGGTCGCGGTAGACGGCGATCTGCACCTGCTTCTCGAGCGCGTCGAAGACCAGCTCGGGCAGCCCGCCGACGCTCGCGGCGGCGACGACGCGGGCCAGCCCGGTGACGCAGCCTTCGAGGTCGCCGTCGACCGCCGCCATCGCCGCCAGCCCCTCTTGGGCGTGGGCCACCAGCCACGGCTCGAGGCGGTGCACCTCGGCCTGCAAGCGTTGCCCGACCTTCGCGTCGGCCTCGCCCCGCAAGACCTGCCGCAGATCGGCGAGCAGCCCCGGCGGCAGCGGCGCGTCGACCGCCAGCCGGGACTCATCGTCGGCCAGCCGCGCGATCAGCCGGGTCCGGGTCTGCTCGTCGAGGGTCGCCGCGCCCTCGCGCAGCGCCGCGGTCGCGGCGACCGGCCCGGCCTGATCGGCGGTGAACGGCAGCGCCCTCGGCGCCGCGCCCGCCCGCCACAGGCTGTAGAGCCGCTGGCGCTCGGGGTGCATCACCCGGCCCACGAGCGAGGGGGCGTAGCCGCTGCGCGCCAGCCGGTCGACGTCGAGCAGGCTCGGCATATGGCCCGGGGTCATCGCGTGGTGATAGATGCGCTCGGCGGTGTGCTCGGCGCCGCGCCAGCGGGCGAGCAACGCCGGGTCGAGCGGCGCGGCCTTCGACTCGGCGGCGTGCCCGTCGATGATCAGGCAGCGGCGGCCGATGCGGGCGGCGAGCCCCGGCGCGTGGGTGTAGAGGGCGCCGAGGGCCTCGAGGCTGTCGATCACCAGCGCGACCCAGGTGGCGGTGCGGTCGATCAGGCCCGCCCGACCGTCGAGGGCTTCGAAGAGCGCCGGCTGCGCCGGGTCGAGCCCGTCGACGACGAAGAGCGTGCGGTTGAAGTGCGTGCCCTGGTGGTCGTGGATGCGCGGATGCACCGGTCGATCGAGGCGAGCGGGGGTGTGCACCACCTCGATGTTGTCGATGCCGACGCTCTCGACGAAGCTGGCCGCCGCGCGCCGACCCGAGCACAACACCAGCCCCAGCCGGGCGTTGGCGCCGGCCCGGTCGAGCCAGCCGGCGAAGCCGGTCAGGTGGAAGTCGAAGGCCCGTCCGTAGCCGTCGGGCACCGGTTGCGGCCAGGGGGAGCGCAGCAGCAGGGGGTCTCGCAAAGGGGGCCTCCACCTCGACCTCTTGTTGGGCCTGTGGTACCAGATCGATGTCGGGGGGCAAAGGTCGCCGTGCCCCCGCGCCATCGAGGATGGAGAACCCGATGCGTCCACTGACCCTGCTCGCTGCGTTCGTCGCCGTCTGTCTGTCCGCCAGCGCCATGGCCCAGGAGCCGACCAAGGTCGCCGACAAGCGGGACGGGCCCTACCTCGGCGTCCAGCCCGGCATGAAGGACATGGCCCCCGGCAAGGGGGACGTCAAGAGCAAGGGCGCCATCCGGTTCGTGACCTGGGTCGGCTTCCAGATGGCCGGGCAGGGGGGCCGGGTGTTCATCCAGAGCACCGAGCCGCCCGAGTACGCCATCGTGCCCGGCGAACCCGACGAGGTGGTGCTCGAGCTGCAGAACAGCCGGCTGCACAGCAGCAACGACGGCCGCCCGCTCGATACCGGCTGGTTCCCCACCGCCGTACGCTCGGTCGACGCCACCCGGCTCAAGGGCAACAAGGTGCAGGTGCGCATCAAGCTGCGCGAGATCGTCGGCTACGACCTGCGCCAGGAAGGCAACTACCTCTTCCTCGACTTCCGTCCGCCCACCGCGCCCATCGAGCCGCCCAAGCTCGCGACGCCCGACGCCCCCGCCGAGTAGCGCTACATCGGCCGTCGAGCGCCCCGTACCGCCGTATGCGGCAGGGGGAGACCCGGCCCGCTTCGACCCGACCCGAGAGGAGATCCCATGCGCTTCGTGTGGTGGGCCCCGTGCGCCCGGACCGCGATCGTTCCGTTCTTGATGCTGGCCCTCGCCGCCGTCGGCTGTGAGCAGCAGGGCAGCGACGACGACGAGCAGCCGACCCCCGACGCCGAGACCGTCGATGGCGAGGTCGTCGCCGACGCCGCGGTCGTCGACGCCCAGCCGGTGCCCGACGCCGCGCCGGCGCCCGACGCCGCGCCGGCCGACCCGTGCCCCGCCGCCTGCGAACGGCTCGCGCTGTGCGCGATCGACAGCTGCGAATCCATCGGCGCCGACGACGGCCCGGCCATCGAGGAGGCCTGCGGCGTGTTGTGCGCCGAGACCCCGACGGTGGCCAGCGTGCTCAACGGCGCCGACTGCGCGACGGCCGTCGAGTTCGGCACCGACCGCCTGCCCGACCTCTTCGTCGGCGACTGCGGCATGATGAGTATCGAGCCCGACCCGCTGCCGAACGACATCCCCTGCCCCTGGGAATGCCAGGACGGCGAGCAGTGCCTCGGCGGCTACTGCGTGCGCGACGACGGCAGCTGCGACACCGACTACCACTGCCGGCCCGACCGCGAGGTCTGTGGCGCCGACGGGCGGTGCGAGCCGGCGCAGTTCGCGCCCTGCCGCGGCATCAACGACTGCGCCGAGGGCTTCGAGTGCCGCTACTTCGACCCCGATCCGTTCGCCAATGGCACCTGCATCCGCCCCTGCGCCGGCAACCCCGACTGCCCCTTCGGCGAGGAGTGCAACGTCGCCTTCGGCAACCTGTGCTACCCCGCGATCTGCGGTCGGGGTACGGGCAACGGCACGCTCTACGCAGACTGCGCGGTGGGCCCCAACCCGGGCACCTGCTACCCGCTGACGGTGGGTCAGGCCCAGCAGGGCCAGCCCGGCTTCTGCATCGAGGGCGGCACCGCCGAGGTCGGCGCGCCGTGCGACAATCAGGCCGAAGAGCGCAACCCGGAGAGCGCCGCGCTGCGCTGCGTGCCCGGCGCGGTCTGCTTCGGCGACCCCGACGACCCGCGCAACCCCTACGACATGGAGAATCAGACCGGCGAGTGCACCCGCCTGTGCGATCCGCGCAGCCCGGACGACACCTGCGTCGAGGGCGAGATCTGCCTCGACTTCAGCACGCCCGACGACCCGGCCACCCAGTTCAACGAGCAGAATTTCATCGGCGCCTGCTACCGCACCGACTGCGACGCGCTCGACCCCGAGGCGTGCCCCGAAGAGGGTCAGGCGTGTCGCGTCCTCAGCGCAGCCAATCGCGAAGGGCGGTGCCAGCCCGCGGGGCAGGTGGCGGTCGGTGAGCCGTGCTCCGAGGAGATGCCGTGCGCCGGCACCGCGATCTGCGGCGGAAACAACCGGGCGATGCAGGTGTGCGTGGCGATGTGCGACCCCGAGGCCGAGGACCCGTGCCCCGACGACCCGGAGCAGTCCTGCTACACCGAAGAGGCCTGGAACGTGGGCTTCTGCATCTACCCCGCGCCCGGCGAAGAGCCGGAGCCGGAGCCGGAGCCGCAGCCCGAACCGGAGCCGCAGCCCGAACCCGAGCCGCAGCCGGAGCCCGAGCCGGAGGCCGACATGGGCCCGCCCGAGCCTGAGCCCGAGCCGCAGCCCGAGCCCGAGCCGCAGCCCGACATGGGCCCCCCGGGCATGTAGTCGGCGCTCGATGCCCACAGAGCCATCTGGGCGCCCGCTGCGGCCCGATCGGCGCTGTGCCTGCCAATGCAGCGGGGCGCACCGAACGGGCCGTAGACGGGCCGCTGGGGGCCACGCCGGGCATTCGGCGGTCTACGGCGCGCTAGAGGTTGAAGCCGAAGCGCAGCGCCGGCGAGGCGAGCCAGCGGCCCCACAGCATGCGCACCTTGCTCGGATCGTGGGCGTCGAAGTAATCCACCCGCCCGAGCAGCTCGAGGTGCAGCCCCTTCGTATCGTCGCCCCAGCGCCAGCCGACGCCGAGCTCGGCAGCCCAGCCCTCGGCCGGCGTGCGGCCCGGTGGGTAGCTGTCCTCAGAGAAGAGCCCGCTGCCGGCGATCGTGCGCACCGGGCCGAAGAGCAGGTAGACGTCGGCCCCTTCGTGGGTCACCGGATCGTCCGGTGAGAAGACCCAGTGGGCGTTGACCCGAGCGTCGATCCGGGCCGAGACGATGTAGGTCAAGTTGACCCCCGCGCCCACGTGCAGCCGCCAGGCCTCCGACAGGTCGATGTCGATACCGAGCCGCACGAGATCACCCAGCCCGAAACCCATGAAAGGGCGCCACGCCGGAGGCGCAGGCGCGGCGGCCGGCGCCGGCTCGATCGGTGGCTCGAGGGCGACGGCCGGAGCCGGTAGACAGAGCGCGAGCCCGAACACCAACAGAGATCTCATGGGGACACCCCGAAGCCCGATCCATGCCATGGATGGACGTTATCAGGGGATGGGCGAGCGAAGCCAGCCGAGGGCGGCGTCGGGCGGATCAGCGCCCGCGGTTCACCACGCCGGGGCGCGGCGGTACTGGCGGGACTGCTGCAGGAACTCACCGCCGGCGAACTGCTGCGGGCTCAGCTCGCGGATGTGGCCGTCGTCCATCTCGAGGATGCGGTCGGCGACCTGGGTGACCATGTTGCGGTCGTGGGTGACGAAGATGCAGGTGCCCTCGTAGTGGGCGAGCGCCTCGGTCAGCGAGCGGATGGCCTCGAGGTCGAGGTGGTTGGTCGGCTCGTCGAGCACCAGCACGTTGGGCTTGATGATCATCAGCCGGGCGAGCAGCAGGCGCACCGTCTCGCCACCCGACAGCACCTTGGTCGGCTTGAACGGCTCGTCCTTGGTGAAGAGCAGCCGCCCGAAGAGCGCCCGCAGGTCTTCTTCGTTGGCGTCCTCGTTCCAGCGCCACAGCCAGTGGTGGGCGGTCTCGTCGCTCTTCTCGATCATCTCGTGGTGGTCTTGCGGCATGTAGCCGATGTTGGCCTCGTAGCCCCAGTTGACCGCGCCGTCGTCGGGCCGCATCTCGTCCATGATCATCTTGACGAGGGTGGTCTTGCCGGCGCCGTTCTTGCCCACGATCGCGATCTTCTCGCCGCGGAAGGCGTTGAAGTGGAACTCGTCGCAGACGACCGCGTCTTCGAATTGCTTCGACAGCCCGTCGAGGGCCAGCACCTGCTTGCCGCTCGGACGCCGCATGTCGAAGCGGATGAACGGGCGGGCGATGTTCGAGCGCTTGAGGTTGGCCAGCGCCCGCTTCTCCTTGTCGAGCTGCTTCTCGCGGCTCTTGACCTGGCTCGCCCGCGAGCCGGCCCGGAAGCGCTGCACGAAGTCCTGCAGCTGGCTGATGCGCTGCTGCTTGGCCGAGTTGGCCATCTCGAGCGCCGAGCGGGCCTTGGCCTTGGCCTCGACCATGTCGTCGTAGTTGCCCGGGTAGACGATGATCGTCTCGTAGTCGATGTCGGCGATCTTGGTGCAGACCTCGTTGAGGAAGTGGCGGTCGTGGCTGATGACCACCAGCACCCCGGTGTAGTCGTGCAAGAAGCCCTCGAGCCAACGGATGCTCGCGATGTCCAGCGCGTTGGTGGGCTCGTCGAGCAGCAGCCCGTCGGGCTTGCCGAAGAGCGACTGCGCGAGCAGCACCCGCACCTTGTCGCCGCCGGTGAGCACCGACATCGGCTCGGTGTGCAGCTTCTCTTCGATGCCCAGGCCTTCGAGCAGTTCGGCGGCCTCGGGCTCGGCCATGTAGCCGTCTTCCTCGGCGATGACCATCTCGAGCTCGCCGAGGCGCATGCCATCCTCGTCGCTGATGTCGTCGCCCTTGGCGAAGATGGCCTCCTTCTCGGTCATCGCCTGCCACAGCGGACCGTTGCCCATCATCACCACGTCGATGATGCGATCGTTCTCGTGCAGGTAGTGGTCCTGCTTGAGCACGCCGATCTTCTTGGGGCGGCTGACCCGACCCGTCATCGGCTCGAGCTCGCCGGTGAGGATCTTCATGAAGGTCGACTTGCCGCTGCCGTTGGGCCCGGTCAGGCCGTAGCGCTCGCCTTCGTTGAACACCACGTTGACGTTCTCGAAGAGCGTCTGGGGCCCGAAGTTCATGCTGACTTCAGTGACTGAGATCATCTCGGGAGACTCCATCGGCCGGGCGGGGGGGTCGAAAAGCGGCGCACCATACCAGAGTGCCCCGCGGCGTCACAAGGCGCGCCGGCCTGCCGAAGGTCTGCAACTGCTTGATACAGTTGGGTCTGAAAATGCCGTCGAAATTGGAATTCGGGGCACAGAAATTTAGGCACCCGCCGCCCGAGACCGTATGCTCGTCGGGTCGTGAGGGCGGACACGGCGCGCCCGCGCCCGATCCGTGCTTCACTCCAACCGTCAGCAGAGGGGGAGCATGAAGGGCGCCATTCGATTCCTGCTCGAGAACTCGCTGTTCCTGATCTTCGGGGCCGTCGCCGCGCTGATCTGGGCCAACGTGGACTACGAGGCCTATCACCACTTCGTCGAGCTGCCCTTGGCCCACCTGAGCTGGATCGGCCACGCGGTCTTCGAGAACGGGGTGCTCGTCGACCGCCACCTGACGTTGCACTTCCTGGTCAACGACATCCTCATGGCCTTCTTCTTCGCCATCGCCGGCAAGGAGGTCTGGGAGGCGACGCTGCCCGGCGGCCCGCTGAACAACCCCAAGCAGGCGGCGGCCCCGCTCATCGCGACCATCGGCGGCATGGCCGGTCCGGCCGGCGCCTATGCCCTCGGCGCCATCGTCCTGGGCAAGTGGGCGATGCTGTCCAACGGCTGGGCGATCCCCACCGCCACCGACATCGCGTTCAGCTATCTGGTCGCCCGGCTGGTCTTCGGCCACGGGCACCCGGCGATCCCGTTCCTGCTGCTGCTGGCCATCGCCGACGACGCGATGGGGCTGATCATCATCGCGATCTTCTATCCGTCGGGGCCGATCGAGCTGCACTGGATGCTGCTGCCCCTCGCCTCGATGCTCATCGGCTACTTCGTGCTGCGCAAGGCGCTGCGGATCAAGAGCTTCTGGCCCTACCTGCTGATCTGCGGGCCCATGTCGTGGATCGGCTTCCACTGGGCCAACCTGCACCCGGCCCTGGGCCTGCTGCCGATGATCCCGATCATGCCGCACGCCCACTCCGACAAGGGCCTGTTCGACTGGTCGGAGGTCGCAGAGGGCGATACGCTCAGCCACTTCGAGCATTGGTGGAAGAACCCGGTCGAGGTGTTCCTGGGCCTCTTCGGTCTGTGCAACGCGGGCGTGATGCTCACCGCGGTGGGCGACGCCACCTGGCTGGTCCTGCTCGGCCTGCTCGTCGGCAAGCCGATCGGCATCGTGCTGATGGGCTTCGTCGGTCAGGCGCTGGGCTTCAAGCTGCCGCAGGGCATGAACCTGAAGGATCTGCTGGTGGTGGGCTTCGCCGCCGGCATCGGCTTCACGGTGGCGATCTTCGTCTCGAGCGTGGCCTTCAAACCCGGGCCGATACAAGACGCGGCCAAGATCGGCGCGCTGCTGTCCTTCGCTGCGGCCATCCTGACCTTCGTATCGGCCAAGCTGGTGGGGGTCACGAAGGTCGATGGGCCGCCATCGGATGGCCACGGCCACGGTCACTGACCGCCGGCCGGGCCGCCCGGCCCGGCCGCGCCCCGTCAGGGGCAGCTCCAACGCACCTGGAAGTTGCGCAAGAGCGGCGACTCGGCGTCTTCGTTGAGCTGCAGCGTCGCCTTGATCTTGAGGAACTGCCGCGACGCGACGCCGCCGGCCACCAGCCGGTTGCTGACGTGCACCGGGCCGTTGTTGGGCGGCGAGGTGGCCAGCCCGCGGAACTGCGCGTTCTCGAAGTCGGCGAGGTTGGCCACGCTCGTCGCGTCCCAGCGGATGCTGGCCCCGCCCGGGATCTCGGCGTCCCAGGTGAGGCTGCTCCACACCGGCTGGGCGCAGCCGGCGTCCATGACCTCTTCGTAGCTGCCGCGGCCGATGGCCAGCCGGCGCACCTCGCCGGTGAAGTCGGTGTAGCTGTAGACCTGCCCGGTGTAGCCGCCGAAGATCTGCACCTCGGCGTTGTTGCTGGGGTTGATCCGGGCCAGGTTGGCCGCCCGGCTGTTGTAGAAGGTCATCCAGATGATGCCCTGGTTGTCGGCGCCGATCGCCGCCGGGCCACCCCAGCCGCCGATGCGCTTCTGGCCGACGAAGCGCTCGTGGATCTGGCCGTTGGGGTTGAACTCGCTGGCCGGCCACCACACCACGTAGCTCGAGCCGCCGCCCTCCATGGCCATCCACATGAAGCCGTTCTGGTCGATGGTGATGCCGCGGCCGGCGGTGCGCCCCCAGTGGTCGATGTCGACCCGGGTCCAGCGGTTGGTGGGCGGGTCGTAGCCCAGCACGTCGCGGCAGCCCCAGCCGGCGAACCACACCCGGCCGCCGGTATCCGCCGCGATGCCGTAGCTGTTGCCGCAGCCGCCGCGCCAGCCGAGCGGATAGCCCACCTTGGGGCCGGCCCGGTTGTTATGGGTATTGATCGAGCCGGTGCCGCTCTCGCCGAGCGTGCCGATCCACAGCATGCCGTCGGCGAGCACCACCGCGCCATAGGGCCGCACCGCGACGTTGACGGTGGCGATCTGCTGCCCGGTGCGCGGGTCGAGCTTGTAGAACTGGCTCGTATTGTAGCCGCCGGCCCAGACGTAGCCGTCGGGGTTGGCTTCGTCGCCGAGGTCGACGGTCAGCGCGCGCAGGGCGGCGTTGTGCGGGCCGGCGTTGCCGGTCCACAAGACGCACTCGTCCTGGCCGTAGTTGAGCGGCGCGCCGTTGCGCGAGGTGTCGATCTGACCGTTGCCGTTGCGGTCGACGCAGTCTTCGTCGTTGCGCGCGATCTTGGTGACCGTGCCCTGCATGCCGAAGGCCCGGTTGGCGATATAGGCGTTGCCGATGCTGTCGAGGGCCACCCGGCTGGCCATGTTGCAGCCGTTGTTCCAGCAGCAGGCGCCGGGGCATTCGCCCTGGGGCAGCCCGACCCGATACTCCGAGAGCTCCCGCGGCGGGACCCCCGGCTGCCACTTGCTGACGGTGCTGCGGTCGGTATTGACGATCCACAGATAGCTCGACTCGTCGGGGTCGCTGCGCACGACGAGCCCGCCGGCCTCTTCGTCGAAGCCGACGTCGTCGAAGTTCTGCCGCTGGAACTGCGCGCCGAAGTCGTCGCCCACCAGCCGGTTCTGCAGCACCGGCTCGTTGGTGCGGTACAGCCCGCCCGCATAGTCGTAGATGTAGCCGCAGGTATAGGGCGTCACCGTGCCGTTGACCTGGCGGAAGCAGTAGCGCCGGCTGATGGCGGTCGAGCTGATGGCGGCGTAGACATGGCCGTTGACCGGGTGGATGGCGACCTCCTGGAAGACCTCCGAGCGGTCGGTGCCGCGGTTGCACTCGCGCACGCCCTGGCCCGGGTTGCCCTCGGCGTCGAAGCCGTTGCCCGCTTGCCCGTCGTCGACGCAATAGGCCCCGCGCGACGCGGCGATGAGCGCCGGGCCGTCGGTCCAGGCGAGGATGTCGTTGATGTCGCCGGTGCCCTGGTACACCGAGCCGGGCCCGGTCGGGTAGCCGGCGGGGTACATCAGATCCTTGGGCGCGAAGCGGGCGGTGGGCCGCATCGGGCCGTTGGGGAAGCTGTAGATGCGGTAGCCGTTGCGATAGCCCTGGTAGATGTTGCAGCTCGAGTCGAGGCTGACGGCGGTGCTGGAGTTGAGCGGCACCACCAGATCGGGCGGCTCCGACCAGCCGTCTGCGGGCAGCGCCGCCTGATCGTTGACGAACAACCGCCCGTCGCGCACCACCAGCGCCGTACGTCTGCCGTTCTGGCAGACCTCCATGTCCTGGATGGCGGGGATGTCGGCCTCGTCGACCAGGTTGCCCTGCAGGTCGAAGCGCCGCAGCACCCGCGGCGTCGCCGCCAGGATGTGATTGGTGCTCGGGGCGACGACCACCACGTTGTACGAGCTCTCCTCGTCCCAGTTGGCCCAGGTGGCGCCGTTGTCGTTGGAGTAGAGCAGCCCCGACGGCGCGGCGACGAAGATCTGGCCCGCCCGGCGGATGGTGATCGAGCCGCAGCACTTGATGCCTTCGACCAGCGTATTCCAGGTGCGGCCCTCGTCGTTCGAGCGCCGGATCCGGCCGATGTTGTCGTGGATGAAGATCGTGCCGTCGGCGCCGATCGCCATCGCCTGCACCCCGTCGAAGTTGCTCTCGATGGGGGTCATGCGCTCCCAGGTGACCGACGAGAGGTCGGCCAGCGCGGCGTCGGCCGACCCGGCGGGCCAGGCGGCGAACAACAGGCCGGCGATGGAGAGCGCCAGCGCTCGGAGGAGGTGGGATCGGTTCATGGGCTGACCTCGCGGCGGGCAGGGACCCCTCGCAGATCCCTGAATTATAGTCAGAGGGTAGTGTTTCAAGCTCAGCGCATCAATTCGGATTGTGACGGCCCGCCGCCGCGCGGCGCGCGATCGGGCGTCGGGTGAAGATGCGCCGAGCCGGGGCTCTGCCGGCGGGCGTCAGCGGCTCTTCTCGGGCGTGGTGGTCTCTTCGGGGCCGCCGCGCAGCGTGCGGCGCAGCGCCGGCACGTCCTGGTCGATCACGTCGCGCAGGCGCTTGCGCTCGCGGCGCCGCAGCCGGGGGAAGCTCAGCGGGCCGAGCTGCTTCAGGGTGCGCGCGGTGCGCCCGCGGATCTCGGCCCAGAGCTGGCGCAGGTCTTCGGCGTGCTCGCGCACGAGCAGGTCGCGGCCGTAGAGCCGTTCGAACAGCCCGTTCAGATCGCCCATGACCCGCGCGCTGCCTTTGTGAACGGCGCGCTGGGCCAGCAGCGCGCCGAGCCCGCACAGCACGGCAGCGCCGGCAAAAGCGCCGGCGGCCCGGGTCGGATCGATCGGATCGGCGAGCAGGGTGAGCGCCGCGCCGGCAAACGCCACCAGCCCGGCCAGCGCGACCCAGCCATAAGCCGAGCGGCGGATGCGGCGCACGTCGAAGACCGCGGCGTCGACGATGCGCGCGTGCAGGTCGAGCCGGGCGGCGTGCTCCGACAGCCGGGTGATCATGGTGTCGGCCCGCCGCTGCGGCGTCTCGCTGATCTCGTCGACGAGCTGCCGCCGGGCCTTGTCGAAGTCGTCGAGCGGCAGGGTGCCCCGGGCGGCGTCGTCGATGGGGGTGTAGGTGGTGTAGATCAGCGGCAGATCCTTGCGCGCCATCACCTTGGCCAGGTTCCAGCAGAGCGCGCCGTAGGCCCGGGCGAAGTCCTCCATGCTGCGGAACATGTCGACCTTGTTCATCACGACCCGCAGCTTGTGGCTCAGGTCGCCGAGCGCGGTATTGAACACCTCGAGGGTCTCGCCGGTGGTGCCCGGCTTGTCGGGGTCGAAGAACATCAGCACCAGCTCGGCGCGCTCGGCGAACCAGCGCACCGCGGCGGTGAAGTCGTAGCCCCGCCCCGAGTCGTCGCCCCGGGCGCTGTCGATCATGCCCGGGGTGTCGACCAGGTTGACCGTGCGCAGCAGCGGGATCGGGCGGGTGCGGCGGCGCAGGTGCGAGAGGAAGGTCGGCCCGAAGTGGCTCAGGCCTTCGAGGGGCAGGTCGGGGTCGCTGGCCACCGCGCGGCCATCCCGCTCGCCCGGCTCGCCGTAGGCCAGCACGGTGAAGGCGTCGTCGGTGGGCGCCAGCCCGGTGGTCTGGATGGTCTCGCCGAGCAGGTGGTTGATGAAGCTCGACTTGCCCGACGAGTGGTTGCCGATGACCAGCACCATGGGCGGCCCGCCGATCTCGCCGGCGTGCGGCGCCCGGGGGAAGGCGAAGCGCTCGCCGACCGGGTCGACGGCGTCGCGGTAGAGGGTCTCGATGCGCTGGGCGATGGGGGCGAGTTCGGGCGTCACGGGGTCTCCACGAGTCGAGGCGTTGCCGCGCGAGGCATCATGTCCCATCGCGGCCGCCGACGGGAGGGGGAGTCGCCGGAGGCCCCGCCCGTCACGCTTGCGCGTCGGGTGGTGGAGTGCGACCGTTCGGCGTCGGGTCGATCCCGCAGTCTCGAGGAGTATGAGAAGAGATGGATTACGAGCAGACCCTGGCCGATGCCCGCGAGCTGAACCACCACCTCGAAGTGCTCGTCTTCGGCGTATTGCGCGGGCTGGCGCTCGCCGGGGCCGACGAGGCGAGCGTCGAGGCGGTGCAGAAGACGCTCGACCGCTGGTTCCCCGAGATCGGGACCGAGACCGGTCAGGCGCTGGCCGACGTGATCGAGACCCGGCTGCACGAGCTGCACGAGCGCGGCGCCTTCGACGACGCGGTGAAGCTCGTCGGCCGCATGAGCATGATCGAGGCGCACATCGCCCATGACGCCCTGGCCGAGTCGGGGGTCGCGACCCGGCTGCGCCACGAGACGCTGCCGGCGACCGACTTCCCCGAGCCGCCCAATCAGGTCGAGCTGTGGATCAAGCCCCGCGACCTCGCCCGCGGCAAGCGGGTGCTGGCCGAGATGGCCCAGAAGGCCGACGAGACGGTGGCCTGCCCGAGCTGCGGCGAGAGCAACCCGGCCAACTTCTCCACCTGCTGGAACTGCAACGCGGCCCTGGGCGACTGACCCCCGGCGGGCTCACAGCTGCTCGTCCCAGGCGAAGGCGCCCGTCTCCTGCCATTGTTTCAGCCGTCGGGTGAGCGCGCCCGCGGCCCCCGGCACCGCGATCGGATCGCCTTCGGTGAGCTGCAGTTCGGTGAGCTGCGGCCGGGTCGGGTGCGCCCGCGATCCCTGCACCATGCGCTTGGGGATCCAGCGCCCGGTGGGGCCTTCGGCGCCCGACTCGACCAGCAGCAGGCCGTCGTCTTCGACGAAGAGACCCCGTCGCCAGCGGCCGCGATCGATGGCGTCCCGTTGGGCGCGCGCCCGCCGCAGCGTGAGCCAGCCGGCGGCGGCCCGAGCCCAGGCCACCGCCGCGAGGATCGGGGCGAGATAGCGCCCGGCGGGATCGTCGTCGGCGGTGCCCCAGGCGAAGAGCGCCGCCCCGAAGAGGCCGAAGCCGAACGCGCCGCCCACCAGCAGCGCGACGAAGGCGCCGCCCACCGGGATGCGTTCGCCGGGCACGAAGCGCTCGGAGCGGGCGAGCGGGATCTCGGGGTCGGCGAGCGCGGCCAGCGGCGGCGGCAGGGCGCCGATCGGCAGGGCTTCGAGCGGGGGCAGCGGCGATGTCATCGGCGCATCTTGCCCATCGCGGGCGGGCGGTGCCAGGGCTGGCGCTCACCGGCCGCCGGGGCTATGACAGAGGGACCCGCCCTCGGAGTCGTCATGCCGCCTCGCTTCGCCCGCTACCGCATCGCCCGCCACTGCATCGCCCGCCACTGCATCGCCCGCCACTGCATCGCCCGCCACTGCATCGCGCTCGTCTCTGTACTCGCCGCGCTCTCCGCGCCGAGCGTATTCGCCGCCAGCCAGCCCCCGGTGCGCGCCACCGGCGGCATGGTGGCCGCCGACAACGCCGCGGCGTCGGCGGCCGGCGCCGCCCTGCTGGCCGCCGGCGGAGACGCGGTGGACGCCGCGGTGGCCACCGCGCTCATGCTGGGGGTGGTGCAGCCCTTCGCGTCGGGCATCGGCGGCGGCGGTTTCGCGGTGGTGCAGCGGGCCGACGGCAGCGCGCTGGCCCTCGACTTTCGCGAGATGGCGCCGGCGGCGGCCTCGGCCGACATGTACCTCGACGAGAAGGGCGACGTGATCCCCGAGGCCAGCACCCGCGGGCCCAAGGCGGCGGGCGTGCCCGGCGAACTGGCTGGCCTGTACGCGCTGCATCAACGCTTCGGCACCCGCCCGTGGGCCGAGGTCGTCGCGCCGGCCCTGACCGCCGCGCGCGAGGGCTTCCCGGTGGGTCGGCTGCTGCACAAGCGCATCAAGCAGCGCAAAGATTTGATCGCGGCGCGTCCGGCGCTGGCGCGGGTCTTCTTGACCGCCGACGGCGAGCCGCTGCCGGTGGGCCATGTCATGCAGCGACCCGATCTGGCGCGCACCCTCGACGCGGTGGGCCGCGAGGGGCCCAAGGCGTTCTACGAGGGCGACGTGGCCCGGCGCATCGCGGCGGCGATGCAGGCCGACGGCGGGCTGGTGACGCTGGCCGATCTGAAGGCCTACGCCCCCAAGGAGCGCCCGCTGGTCCGGGCGAAGGTGATGGGCTTCGAGGTGCTGTCGATGCCGCCGCCGAGCAGCGGCGGCGCGGTGATCGTGCAGGTGCTGCAGGCCCTCGAAGGGGTCGAGCTGAAGGCGCTGGGGCATAACAGCTCCGCCTATCTGCACCGGCTGGCGGAGGCCCTCAAGCACGGCTTCGCCGATCGGGCGCGGGTGATGGGCGACCCCGACTTCACCCCGGTGCCGCTCGAGGAGATGCTGGCGCCGACGAACGCGGCCCGCATCAAGGGCGCCTTTCGCCCCGATACGACCCTGCCGCGCGGGGCCTACGGCGGATCGTACGGCGTGCCCGAAGACGGGGGCACGACCCACTTCTCGGTGGTGGACGCCCGGGGCAACGCGGTGGCGCTGACGAGCACCATCAACACCAGCTTCGGCTGCGCCTGGATCGCCGGCGATACGGGGGTGCTGCTCAACAACGAGATGGACGACTTCGTGGCCAAGCCCGGGGTGCCCAACAGCTTCGGGCTCATCGGCCGCGAGGCCAACGCGATCCAGCCCGGCAAGCGCCCGCTGTCGAGCATGAGCCCGACCATCGTGCTCGACGAGAAGGGCGCGGTGAAGCTGGTGGTCGGCGGGTCGGGCGGGCCGACGATCATCACCGGCACGCTGCAGGTGCTGCTCAACGTGATGGTCTTCGGCATGGACGTGCGCGAGGCGGTCGAGGCGCCGCGCATCCATCATCAGTGGGTGCCCGAGCTGCTCTTCGTCAGCCGCGATCTGCCGCGGGATGTCCACGAGGGCCTGAAGCGGCGGGGGCACGGCATCAAGCCGGTGGGGCGCTACAACGCGGTGCAGGTCATCGAGCGCGGCGCAGAGTGGCAGGAGGGGGCGAGCGACCCGTCGAAGATGGGCCGCCCGGCGGGGGTCGACGAGGTCGGGCGCTGAAGCCCCGAGTGGCCGGCGAGCGGCTCAACAGGGCGCGGTGAGCATTTCGGTCAGCCGCTTCAACTCGTCGGGCGACATGATGTTGACGGTCTTGGCTTGTGGGCTGGTGTCGGTTCCACTGAGCTGCATGTAGCCCGCCTCGGGGCAGGTGACCGGCATGACCACCTCGAGGGTGTGGCACGGCCCGATCAGCTTGCCGCTGCAGAACAACGCCTGAGTGGTGCGTACGCTGGCGACGGCCTGCAGCAGGTTCGGCCCGGGGCTGATCTGGAAAGCCTGCATGAGCTGGTAGACGGCACATACCTGTTGGGTTGCTGCCGCGGCGAACGAGAAATTCTCGGTGACGGTGGTCGACTCCGAGATGGTCACCGTCGTGGAGAAGCTCTTGGTCAGGGAGGCCGAGAGGTCGCCATTCATCTTACTCGTCGACGCGCCGAAGCCGATGTTGGCGCCCACGCTGAAGCTCATGCTCTGTGTCTCGCTCTCACTGATGCCCGAGGTGACCGCGATCGATTTCGAATGCGGCTCGTTTGCCGCGACCCACGCCTGGGAGATGAGCTGCCAGTAGAGCACCTGCTCGACCGTCGTGCCGACCCCCAGGTCCGAATTCGGGTCGGCCATGTAGATGTAGAGCAGTTCGCCGCTGTCGCCGTCGTAGGACCACTTGGGCTGATGCACTGTGCCATCGGGCGCCATGATGCCGGTGATGGGATAGTCGATGGTCGTGACCTTGCCGCTGCAGCCGTTGGCTTGGCCGCAGTACATGGCCAGCGGGATGTAGTCGATCAGCGCGCCCTCGACGGTCACGCTGTCGCTGCGTTCGGGCATACCCACCTCGAGGACGTTGCTGGGTACGACGGGTGCAGGCGGCATCATCTGGTCTTGATCGCTCATGGAATTGCCCTCTGTTTTGCGGGTCGAGATCGACGGAATGGTTCGTGCGGCCCGGTGCGCAGTGAGCGCAGCGAGCGCACGAAGCGTTTCACAGCCCGATGGCCGCCTTCAAGGACAACCAGAGACACGTTGAGCTACATTCGAGGCCGTGCGGTGAGAGGCGCGAGGCGGGAAGGATGCGGCGGGTGGTCGTTGCCGATCGCGCTACTTATCGGCCGGGGTATCCCAGCCCTCGTCCTCGAACTTGTAGAGGATCTCGCGGCCGACGATGTTCGTCTCGACCAGGTACTTGTGGCCCGGCTCGAGCACGACCTGCTGCTTCGACATGCCCATGACCGGCCCGCGCAGCTTGGCCCGCAGCCGGATGGTGAAGTCGAAGTCGCCGGCCGCCGCGTCCTCGTAGCTGGTGTAGCCCACCGCGAGCTTCTTGAAGCGGCCCTTCTTGCCGGCGCGGTACTCGACGGCCCGGCCGCGGTTGAGGGCCCGGAAGCGCACCTTGGCCGCCGCCTGGGGCGAGACCGACTCGGGGCGCGGGCTCTTGTCCTGGGTGATGATGTCGGCGGCGCCCTTGCGGCACTTCTCGAACCGCACGTGGTAGGTGCCGCCGGGGGCCATGCCGAGCAGGCCGAGATCGGTGGGCTCGGGGCCGGCGAACTTCAGCTCGTAGGCTTGCTTCTCGACGCCGGCGAGCACCTGCGCCGGCGTGGTCGCGCCGGCGGCGACGTCGACGGCGAGCGGGCCGAGCTTCACCTTCAGCGGCGCGTCGCATGCGTTCTCGAAGGTCACGTTGACGTCGGCGAGCGCGGCCGCCCCGTCGGCCTTCTGCGCGTGGGCCACGGCCGGCAGCGCGAGGGCGAGGGCGGCGACGGCGAAGCCTCGGGCGAAGCGGTGCATGGGATCTCCTGAGTCGGGTGCGGTCGAAGAATCGGGCCGTTTCGGCGGCGGAGTATAGGTGATCGAGCGCGGCCGACGAAAGCCCGCATCCGGGCCGGCCAACCGGGCCATCCGGCGGGCGCAGACCGCGGTCGGGGGTGGTTATTCAACCGGATCGAGGCGGGCTGGGGGAGGCGAGCGAAAGGAGGGGACGCCGCGGGGGGGTGGACCCACGGCGCCCCCAGGGGGGAATCGTGCGGGGGCGCCGGCCGGCTCGACCCTCAGGCTCAGCGGCTCAGCGGCCCACGTCTCAGCGGCTCACTTGCGCCGGATCTGAAGCCAGTCGGGCACCGCGCTCACCTCGACCTCGCCGCTCTCTTCGTCGAGGTCGAAGAAGCCGGCGCCCAGCTTGTCTTCGCCGACCTTGCGGTCGCCGGTCTTGCGGGTGAAGGCGGGGGCCTTGAGCTCATCCTGGTCGAGGGTGCGCCGCCGGGGCGGCATGCTCACCGGCCGGGTGACCGAGATCGGGCCGGTGATCGGCCGCCGGGTCTGGGCCCGGGCCGGCGGCCGCGGGCTCGGGGTGCGCTGCGCCCCGCGCCGGGCGTGCTCGGGCAGCGGCGGCGGCGAGACGAGCCGCACCTGCTCCTGCAGCGACATCTGGGTCTGGGCCCCCTGCGTGCGCGCCTGACGCGGGGCCTGGGCGGGGTGAACCGGGCCCTGCTGCACCGGCGCCATCTGACCCGGGATGTGCTGGGCCGGCCCCTGGTGCTGCGCCGACGTGTGATGCGCGGCCGCCGGCTGGGGCTGCTGCGCCGGGGCCGGAGCCGGCGGCTGAGCCGCGGGCATCTCGGGCAGGGTGCGCGTCGCCTCGCCGCCGGTCCACCGGGGCATCGAGCCGGTGGTCAGCCGGGGGTCGGTATGCCGCATGCCGGGCACGTTGAGCGAGCGCTCGGCCCGGCGGTCGGGCCGCTGGCTGTCGGCCTGCTGGAAGCCGGTGGCGATGACGGTGATCTTGATCTCGTCGCCCATCGACTCGTCGATCACCGCGCCGAAGATCAGGTTGACGTCTTCGTGGGCGGCGTCCTCGACGAGGCTGGCCGCCTCTTCGATCTCGGTGATCTTGAGGTCGGTGCCGCCGGTGAAGTTGATGAGGATGCCGGTGGCCCCCTCGATGCTGATGTCGTCGAGCAGCGGTGAGCTGATCGCCGCCTGGGCCGCGACGAGCGCCCGGCGATCGCCGCTCGCCCGCCCGCTGCCCATCAGCGCGAGGCCCTTGTTCGACATGATGGTGCGCACGTCGGCGAAGTCGACGTTGATCATGCCGTGCTCGGTGATCAGGTCGCTGATGCCCTGCACCGCGTTGTAGAGCACCTGGTCGGCCATCTTGAAGGCGTCGACCATGGTTGTGTGCTCGTCGCTGATCGCCAGCAGCCGCTGGTTGGGGATCACGATGAGCGTATCGACCTCGGCCGCGAGCGCTTCGAGGCCCGCCTCGGCCCGTCGGCGGCGGGCCCGGCCTTCGAAGTTGAACGGACGGGTCACGACACCGACGGTCAGCGCGCCGGCCTCGCGGGCGGCGCGGGCGATGACCGGCGCGGCGCCCGTGCCGGTGCCGCCGCCCATGCCGGCGGTGACGAAGACCATGTCGGAGCCGGTCAGCGCGTCGGTGATCAGCCGCTGGTCTTCGAGCGCGGCGTTGCGCCCGATCTCGGGGTTGGCGCCGGCGCCGAGGCCCTGGGTCAGCGTGGCCCCGATCTGAAGCCGCACGCTGGCTCCAGCGTGTTCGAGGGCCTGAGCGTCGGTATTGGCGACGATGAAATCGACGCCCTTCAACCCGCTCTGGACCATCGTATTGACGGCGTTGCTGCCCCCACCGCCGACGCCGATGACCTTCAGCCGGGCCCCCGAGTTGCCTACATATTCGAAAATACTGTCCACGTGACTGTTCCACCCTTATCGCGCCCTGATCCACCCCGATCGAGGCACGGGTATATCCCGATTATGTTCGGTTCCTGCCGGATTGCTGACGGATTGTTCCGAGATGCGGCATGGTATGACTCTCCCGATCCGGTCGCAATGGGTTAAACCCTGTTTCTGTCAACTTTTCTCAAACCCGCCGGCCACGACCGAAGATACGGCCCCAGCTGCCCCGGCGGGGGCGGTGCTGGCGGGTCGAGAACCACTGCACGTCGCGCCGGTTGACCCCGCAGAGCACGAGGCCGGTGCCCGTCGCGTAGCGCGGGTTGCGCACCACGTCGACCAGGCCGTGCAGCCCCTTGGGCTCGGCCTTGGCGGCGGGCATGCCCATCACCTGCTCGGTGAGCTGCACGATGCCCTCGAGGTTGGCGGTGCCGCCGGTGAGCACCACCCCGCCGGGCAGGCCGTCGCCATAGCCGAGCTGGTGCAGCTCTTCGGTCACCAGCCGCAGGATCTCTTCGACCCGGGCCTCGATGATCTGGCACAGCAGCGTACGCTCGATGTCCCGCGGCTTGCGCCCGCCGACGCCCGGCACCGAGACGGTCGCGTCGGCGTCGATCAGATCGGCGACGGCGCAGCCGTGGGCCTGCTTGAGGTGCTCGGCCTCGACGGTGGGGGTGTTGAGGCAGTCCTTGATGTCGCTGGTGACGTGCTGTCCGCCGATGGGCAGCACCGTCGAGTGCACGATCTGGCCGCCGTCGAAGACCGCGATGTCGGTGGTATCGCCGCCGATGTCGACGAGCACCACCCCCAGATCGCGGCCCTGCGGGCTCAGCAGCGCCTCGGCCTGGGCCAGCGGCGCCAGGATCATGTCGATGACCCGCAGCTTCGCCTGCTTGATGCACTGCTCCAGCACCTTGATGGCCGGCACGTCGCCGATGATCAGGTGCGCCTGCACTTCGAGCCGCACGCCCTCGACGCCCACCGGGCGGGTGATGCCCGCCTGGCCGTCGATGATGAACGACTGCGGCACCGCGTGCAGGATCGCTTTGTCCGGCGGCAGCTTGACCGCCCGGGCCATGTCGATGCAGGCCCGCACGTCGTCGGTGTCGACGGTGCCGCTGCGGATGCGCACCATGCCGTGGCTGTTGAAGCTCTCGAGGTGGCGGCCGCTGACCGAGACGTAGATCTCCTTGATCTCGCAGCCGGCCATCAGCTCGGCCTCTTCGACCGCCGCGCGGATGCTGGCCACCGCCTGCTCGTTGTCGCAGACGGTGCCCGCCTTGAGCCCCGCGGCGGGGTGGGTGCCGGTGCCGATGATGTCGATCTGACCGTCTTCGTGGCGCACGCCGATGACGCACTTCACCGCGTTGGTCCCCAGGTCGAGCCCGGCCACGATCATCTGCTTGCTCATGCTTCAGCCCCCTCTGTTCGCTTCATTGCCGAGCCCGAGCTCTTCACCGAGCGCGCGCTGTCGTGGGATCTCGTTGACGATGGCCCGCTGCTGATCCTCGCTGAGCAGGATGTAGCCGGCGTCGACCCGGCGCTGCTCGAGCCGGGCGAAGATGTCTTCCAGGCGGCGGATCTTGTCGCGGAACTGCCCCTGCCCCAGCGCGACGCGGGTGCGGCCGAGCATCAGCTCGAGCCGGCCGGCGGCGGCGAGGTGCACGCTGCCCAGCGGGCGCTGCGGGGCCAGCGGGCTCAAGGCGTAGCGCCGAGCCACCGCCAGCGCGGTCTGCACCCGCTCGCAGGCCCCCTCGGGGTCGAGGTCGAAGTCGTGCCGGGTCAGCCCGGTCACCAGCGCCAGCCCCTGCAGCTCGCCCGGCGTGGCCTGGGCGAAGGGGTGGCCGGTGGCGTCGACGAGGTAGGGCACGTCGAGCACGACGGCGCCCGAGGCGCGCCGCTCCTCGAGGCGGATCACGATGCGCTCGGGCAATACCTTGGTGACCCGCGCGGTGGCGACCCAGGGGTGGGTCAAGAGCGCCTCGCGGGCGGCGTCGGCGTCGAACTCGAAGATGTTCTGGGCCGTGCCGAGGCCGGCGGTCTCGATGATCGCCGCCCGGTCGAGGTGCGCGGTGGCCTCGACGTCGATGTCGCGCACGATGAAGTAGGCCGATTGATGCACCGCCCGCCATGCGGCGAGCGCGAAGCCGGCGATGAAGCCGACGATGATCGCGAAGCGCACGACGGGGCGCGCGCCGTGCCACAAGAGCCCGCAGACGTCGGCCAGCGTGCGGAAGAACCGCTTGATGCCGGCCAGCCGCTGGCCGCGGAAGCGATTACCGGCCACGGCGCACCTCCAGGCCCTCGGTGGGCACCAGATCGGCGTGCATCGCCCCGTCGGCGGGGGTGCAGCGGGCGGTGTCGAGAATACGCGCGCACAGCTCGCCGAAGGGGATGCCGGCGTGGGCGGCGATCTTGGGCAGCAGGCTGGTCGGGGTCATGCCGGGCAGCGTATTGACCTCGATGACCACCGGGCCCTCGGCGGCGAAGATCACGTCGGTGCGGGTCGCGCCGCGGCAGCCGAGGCATCGATGGGCGGCGAGCGCGGCGGCCTCGGCGGCGGCCCGATCGGCGGCGTCGAGGCGCGGCGGCAGGTGGTAGCGGGTGCCGCTCTGCCCGTACTTGGCCTCGTAGTCGTAGAAGTCGCGGGCCGGCTCGATCTCGACGCTGCCGAGCACGGTGTCGCCCATCACCGCCACCGACAGCTCGGGGCCGCGCACGAACTGCTCGATGAGCGCCCGCGGGGCGGCGGCGGCGAGCGCGGCGGGCACCTGGGCCGGGTCGTGCACCAGGGTCACCCCGACGCTGCTGCCGTCGGCGACCGGCTTGATGGCCACCGGCAGGTCGAAGGGCAGATCGGCGGCGGTCTTGCCGGCGAGCGCGGCGTCTTCCCACAGCACGTCGTCGGCCACCCGCAGCCCGGCGGCGCGGAAGCGCTCTTTGGCGAGGTGCTTGTCGAACGCGAAGAGGCTCGCCGCCAGCCCCTCGCCGGTATAGGGGATGCCCATCCAGTCGAGCAGGCCCTGCAGCCGGCCGTCCTCGGCCCAGACCCCGTGCAGCGCGTTGTAGACCACGTCGACCTTCTGCGCGACGAGCTGCGCCGGCAGGTCGCGGCGGGCGTCGATCGATACGACGCGATAGCCCTCGCCTGCGAGCGCCTTCGCGATGGCGGCGCCGGTGGTCAGGCTGACGTCGCGCTCGCGGCTGAGGCCGCCGAAGAGCACGCCGACGGTGGCGTTCTTCCACAGATGCTCGGCCATCACGCCACCTGCCTTTCGGCCGCCGCCGCGGCGGGCGCGCGCTCGGGGGAGCCGGGGGCCAGATCGCACAGCGCGTCGACGATGGCCGCGCCCGCTTCGGGGCGCCCGCGCAGCTTGGCCTTCTCGGCCATCGCGGTCAGGGTCGCGGTGTCTTCGAGCAGGCCGCCGATCTGCTCGATGAGCCCCTCGGTGGTCAGCGTATGCTCCGGCGCGAGGATCGCCGCGCCGTGATCGGCGAGGGACTTCGCGTTGGCGGTCTGGTGGTCGTCGGCGGCGGCGGGGAAGGGCACGAAGACCGCCGGGCGGCCGATGCAGGCCAGCTCGGCGACGGTCGTCGCGCCGGCCCGGGCGATGATCAGATCGGCCCAGAGCATCGCCTGCACCATGTCGTCGATGAACGGCTCGACGGTGACGTCGGGCGCGTCGCCATAGGCCTCGCGCACCGGCAAGTCTTTGTCGCGGCCGGTCTGGTGGCGCACGACGAGGTCGGGCATGCGCTGCTTGAGCTGCAGGAGCGCCGGCGGCAGCTTCTGGTTGAGCGCCCGCGCGCCCTGGCTGCCGCCCAGGATGAGCACGTTGCGCGATCCGCCGGGCAGCGGCGCGCCGTCGACGGCGGCGATGAAGTCGGCCCGCACCGGGTTGCCCAGCATGCGCACCTTCTTCTGGGGGAAGCCGTCGGCCGCCTCGGGGAAGGCGGTGAAGACCCGCTGCACGAACTTGCCCAGGATGCGGTTGGTCAGCCCGGGGCGCGCGTTCTGCTCGGCGATGGCGCACGGCCGCCCGGCCAGGGCCGCGGCGAGCACGACCGGGCCCGAGATATAGCCGCCGACGCCCAGCACCGCGGTCGGATCCTGTGCGCGCACGACCTTGAAGCCGCGCCAGATGGCCAGCGGCATCGAGATCAGGCTGCGCAGGCGCTCCTTGAGGCCGGCGTTCTTCAGCCGCCGCGCCTCGACCGCGACGAACGGATGCCCCAGGCCGGGGATGACCCGGGCCTCCATGCCCTTAGGGCTGCCGACGAAGACCACCTCGCCGCCGACGACCCGCTCGAGCCAGGCCTGACCCACCGCGACGCCGGGGAAGACATGCCCGCCGGTGCCGCCGCCGACGACCATCAGCCGCGGCGGGGTGTTCGGCTGCGGTCGCTTGTCGCCGCGCAGGATCATGCGGCCCCCTTCGCCGGCTTGCGCGCGCGGCTCTTGCTCGGGCTGCGGCCCTTGCTCGGGCTGCGCGTGCTCTTGCCCGCCTTCTGCTTGACGTCGGCGTCGGGCAGCAGCCGGTGCAGCCACGCGGGCGGCGGCTCCTGGCGGCTGATGTTGAGCAGGATGCCGATGCCGATACACGTCAGCAGCATCGACGAGCCGCCGTAGCTCACCAGCGGCAGGGTCAGCCCCTTGGTGGGCAGCAGCGCGGTGGCCACGGCCATGTTGGTCGCCGCCTGGAAGCCGATCTGCGCGGTGATGCCGAAGGCCAGCAGCGCGCCGAAGGCGGTGGGCGCGTTGCGCGCGATGGAGAAGCCGCGCCAGACGAAGACCGCGAACAGCGCGATGACGAAGGCCACGCCGACCCAGCCCAGCTCTTCGCCGTAGATGCTGAAGATGAAGTCGGTGTGGGCCTCGGGCAGGTAGAGCAGCTTCTGGCGGCTGTTGCCCAGGCCCATACCGGTCCAGTCGCCCGAGCCGAAGCTGATGAGCGCCTGGTTGATGTGATACGAGACGCCCTGCGGGTCGTGCTCCGGGTCGAGGAAGGCCAGCAGCCGCTTGACCCGATAGGGCTCGGCGATGATCGCCAGCGGGATGAGCGCCGCGCCGATGCCCACCAGCCCGCCGACGTGCAGCCAGCGGCCGCCGGCGGCCCAGACCATCAGCACCATGATGCCGCCGCAGATCAGCGTGCTGCCGAAGTCGGGCTGCAGCATCAGCAGGCCGGCGATGCAGCCCAGCGCCACGATCGGGCGGATCCAGGCGGTCTTGAAGTCGTCCAGCTCGGCCTGCCGCGCGCTGAGATACCACGCGAGCACCACGATCCAGGTCAGCTTGATCGCCTCGCTGGGCTGGAAGCGCACCGGCCCGAAGCCGATCCAGCGGGCGGCGCCCTTGGCCGAGGCCGACATGCCCGGGATCAGCACGACCACCAGCAGGCCCAGCGCCACGATGAACAGCACCTTGCTGATGCGGCGCCACAGGTCGTGGTGGATGTTGAGGCACGCCACCAGCGCCAGCAGCCCGACGCCGACGTAGGCCACCTGCCGCTTGAGATAGAACCCGCCGTCGCCGGTGCGGGTCTCGGCGCTGACGATGCTGGCCGAGTAGACCATCACCACGCCGATGCCCATCAGCACGAACACCACGCCGAGCAGCAGCCGGTCGTACCGGAACTGCACCACCCGGGTGGAGTCGGCCTCCGTCTCGGAGGCGAAGCGCTGGCGGATCCAGTCGAGCATCAGCGCACCTTCAGGCTGGCCAGCGCGATGAGCGCGAGCATCACCGAGACGACCCAGAAGCGGACGACGATCTTGGGCTCCTGCCAGCCGAGCTTCTCGAAGTGGTGGTGGATCGGGGCCATCTTGAAGACCCGCTTGCCGCGCAGCTTGTAGCTGTAGCGCTGGATGATCACCGACAGCGCCTCGACGACGAACAGCCCGCAGATGATGAGCGAGAGCAGCTCGTTCTTGGTGAGCACCGCCAGCATGCCGATCGCGCCGCCGAGGGCCAGGCTGCCCACGTCGCCCATGAACACCTGAGCGGGGAACGTATTGAACCAGAGGAAGCCGATGCCGGCTCCGATGATGGCCGCGGCGAAGACCGCCAGCTCCTGCGCGCCCGGCACGAAGGGCAGCCGCAGGTAGGCGGCGATGTTGAACGCGTGGTAGCCGGTGCTGCCGTCGGGCAGCACGGTGGGCAGCTGCAGCACGGTGCCGGCGCTGTAGGCCAGGATCAGGAACGTCAGCGCGGCGACCATGACCGGGCCGATGGCCAGCCCGTCGAGGCCGTCGGTGAGGTTGACCGCGTTGGAGTAGCCGACGATGGCCACCAGGGTGAACGGGATGAAGAGCCACAGCGGCAGCTCGAGGCTGAACTTCTCGGCGCTGACGAAGGGCAGATAGAGGGTGCGGTCGAAGCCGGCCTCTTCGCGGAAGAGCGCGAAGACCACCACCGCGGCGATGGTGAACTGCGCGATGAGTTTGCCCTTGCCCGACAGGCCCTTGGAGTTCTTGTAGCGCAGCTTGAGGTAGTCGTCGACGAAGCCCACGACGGCGTAGGCCACCGTCACCGTCAGCGCGGCCCAGACGTAGAGGTTGGTCGGCTCGGCCCAGAGGATGGTCGGCACGACGAGCGAGAAGACCACCAGCGAGCCGCCCATGGTCGGGGTGCCGGCCTTGCTGAAGTGGCCCTCGGGGCCGTCGTCGCGGATGACTTGGCCGATCTGCCGCGACTGCAGCCGGCGGATGAACCACGGGTGCAGCACGAAGCTGATGACCAGGGCGGTGAGCATCGCCGCGATCACCCGGAACGAGACGTACCGGAAGACGCGCAGCGGCGGGAAGTACTCCCGCAGCTCGTTCATGAGCCAGACCATCATCGGGCAGCGCCCTCCTCGCCCCGCGGACCTTCAGAGAGCCCCTCGCCGAGTCCTTCGCCGAGTCCCTCGAACACGCGCTCCAGGCGCATGCCCCGCGAGCCCTTGAGCAGGATCGGCTGGCCCGGCCGGCGCAGCGCGGCGACCCGGCCCACGGCGTCGTCGGCGTGCACCGCGTGCACCGCGCGCGCCGGATCCATACCGCCGTCGCGGGCGCCGTCGATCATGGCTTCCGACAGCGGGCCCACCGCCACCAGCGTCGGGTCGCCGGGCAGCTTCGCCACCGCCTCGCCCAGCGCGCGATGGGCCTCGACCTCGTCCGGGCCGAGCTCGAGCATGTCGCCGAGCACCAGCAGACCGTCGGGGGCCCGATCGGCGAAGGTGCGGATGGCCACCGCCATCGACTGCGGGTTGGCGTTGTAGCAATCGAGCACGACCGGCGTGCCGTCGCCCAGCCGGCGGACCTCGCCGCGCAGCGACGGCGGCTCGACGGCGCCGAGGGCCGCGATGGCCGCCTCGACCGGCACGCCCAGGTGGCGGCCGACGGCGATGGCGAGCAGCGCGTTCTGCAGGTTGTGCCGCCCGTCGAGCTTCAGCGCGAGCCGATACGGCGTATCGCCCACGTGCACCGTGCCGACGATGCCGTCGGCCGTCGGTCGCGCCGCCGAGAGGCGGATCGGATCGACCTCGCGCTCGCCGACGCACACCAGCGCCGCCCGCAGGCCCTCGGTGACGCGCCAGGGGTAGGGCACCCGGCTCGGCATCAGCGCCAGCCCGTCGCGGGGCAGGGCGCCGAACAGCTCGCCCTTGGCCCGGGCGATGGCCTCGATCGAGCCCAGCCCGGCCAGGTGGGCCGCGCCGACGCTGGTGATCACCCCGATGCGCGGGGCGGCGAGGCTCGCGAGGTAGCCGATCTCGCCCGGCGCGTTCATGCCCATCTCGATCACCGCGAAGCGATGCTCGGGCCCGTCGGGATCGGCCAGCCGCAGCAGCGTCAGCGGCACGCCGAGGTGGTTGTTGAGGTTGCCTTCGGTCGCCAGGGTCGGCCCGGCGGTGCCGAGCACCGCGGCGAGCATCTCCTTGGTGGTCGTCTTGCCGCTCGAGCCGGTGAGCCCGACGACGGTGCCGGCGAACTGGGTCCGCGCCGCCGCCGCCAGCCGCCCGAGGGCGCGCACCGTATCCGAGACCACGATCACCGCCGCGTCGCCTTCGAGCACCACCTCGGGCAGCGCGGTGACGCCCCGTCGGTCGGCGACGATCACCTTGGCGCCGCGGTCGAGCGCCATGCCGGCGAAGCGGTGGCCGTCGAAGCGCGGGCCGCGGATGCAGAAGAACGTCGCCTCCGGCGCGCTGGTGCGGCTGTCGATCGAGATCGGCCCCAGCGGGCGGTGTTCGCCGCTGACGAGGCGACCGCTGGCGGCGCGGCACAGCAGATGGGTATCGAGCTGCATCACGCCCCCCGCCGGGTATCGAGGGCCGCGCGGGCCACGGCGACGTCGTCGAACGGATGCCGCACGCCGTGCACCTCCTGGTAGGTCTCGTGCCCCTTGCCGGCGATGAGCACGGTGTCGCCCGAGCGCGCGGCGGCCAGGGTATCGGCGATGGCCCGGGCCCGATCGGGCTCGACCCAGACGTGGCCCGGCTTCGGCCCGTCGCTGCGCGGTCGACCGGCGCCGAGCGCGCCGACGGCGACCTCTTCGGCGATGGCGGCCGGCTCTTCGCTGCGTGGGTTGTCGCTGGTGATCACGACGCCGTCGGCCAGGGCCCCGGCGGTACCCATCGGGGCCCGCTTGCTGCGGTCGCGATCGCCGGCGCAGCCGAAGACGCACCACAGGTCGCCGACGGTCAGCGGCCGCAGCGCCTCGATCACCCGCTGCAGGGCGTCGGGGGTGTGGGCGTAGTCGACGATCACCGTCAGACCGCGGTGGTTGGCCACCGGCTCGAGCCGTCCGCGCACCTCGGTGCCGGCCAGGCCCTCGACGATGGCGGCGGCGGGCAGCTCGACGGCGGCGGCGAGCGCGGCGGCCATCGCCACGTTGCGCGCGTTGAAGCGGCCCACCAGCGGGCTGGCCAGATCGAGGGTCGCCGTCGGGGTCTTCAGCGCGCCGCGCACCCCGCGCCCGTCGATGGTCACCTCGGTGAAGTACACGTCGGCCGGGTCGGTGAGGCTCAGCCGCTGCACCCGGGCCGGGCCCAGCGCCGCGCTCAGCTCGTCGGCGAGGGCCGCGCCGAACGCGTCGTCGACGTCGATCACTGCGAGCCCGTCGGGGCGCAGGTGCTCGAAGAAGAGCGCCTTCTTGGCCGCGCCGTAGGTCGCCATGTCGCCGTGGTAGTCCAGGTGGTCGACGCTGAGGTTGAGGAACCCGGCCGCCGCGAAGCGCACCCCGTCGACCCGATGCTCCGCCAGCCCCACCGAGGTGACCTCCATCACCGCGGTCGTGACGCCCGCGTCGATCATCTGGGCCAGCAGCCGCTGCAGCGCGGGGGCCTCGGGGGTCGTGAAGCGGGTCGGGTGCACGGTGCCGGCCACCTGGTTGCCCAGGGTGCCGATGACGCCCTCCGGCTGGCCCGCGGCCCGGATCATGGCCGCCATCAGAGTGGCCACGGTGCTCTTGCCGTTGGTGCCGGTCAGCCCCACGAGCCGCAGCGCCGGGTTCTCGCCGGGCATGCCGTGCAGCCGGGCGCAGAGCGTCGCCAGCAGCGGGCGCGGCGCGTCGAGGCGCACGATGGGCAGGCCCTCGGCCGCCGCGGGCACCGGCGCGTCGCTCGGCAGGGCCACCGCCACCGCGCCCGCCTTCACCGCCTGGGGCACGAAGCGGCGCCCGTCCGCCTGCCGGCCGGGCAGCGCGACGAAGAGCGCGCCGGGGATCACATCGCGGCTGTCGTGGGTGATGCCGGTGATCGCCACCGCCGTGCCCTCCAGCCGGGCGCCCGCCAGCCCGTCGACCAGTCGATCGAGGGTCATCGAAGAGGTCATGGGCGATCCTCCTCGTCCGGCCGGGCCGGCGGTGGCGTGCCGGGCATCGCCAGCGCCACGCTGATCGCGCCGTCCGGCGGCAGCAGCGAGCCTGCCTGCGGCGTCTGCGAGACGACCAGCCCCGAGCCGTCGACCCGGATCTGCAGCTTCGACTCGGCCGCGCGGGCCAGCACCTCGGCCAGGGCCTGCCCCTTGAGATCGGGCACGACCATGTGGCTCGGCGCGCCGCTGAGCACCGCCTCTTCGAACCACCACGGCCGCGCCTGCGGGTCGATGCCCTCGGCGACCTCTTCCCAGTCGTCGTCCTCGTGCACGTCGCCGGTGAAGGCCACGGTGGCCTCGACGCCCATGTAGGGCAGCGCCTCGCGGGCGATGCGGCTGAAGATCGGCGCCGCCACCACGCCGCCGTAGCGGGCCTCGGTGGGCTCGTCGACCATCACGTAGATCACCAGCCGCGGGTCTTCGGCGGGCACGAAGCCGGTGAACGACGCCCGGTACTTGCTCTTGTTGTAGCCGCCGAGCACCGGGTCGACCTTGTGCGCGGTGCCCGTCTTGCCGGCGACGGTATAGCCCGGCACCCGCGCCCGCCGGCCGGTGCCGCCGTCGGCGGTGACCATCGCCATGCCGCGCTTCGCCGCCCGGGCCGCCTCGACCGACAGCACCCGCCGCAGCGGCCGCGGGGGGAAGGCCTCGATGGTCTCGCCCCGGGCGCCGGTCACCTCGCGCACCAGCCGGGTGCGCATCAGCACGCCGTCGTTGGCGATGGCCGCCGTGGCCCGCGCCATCTGCAGCGGGGTCACCGTCAGCCCGTAGCCATAGCTCAGGGTCGCCAGGTGGATGATGCCCCAGCGCTTGGGCGAGGTCAGCGTGCCGCGCTGCTCGCCGCGCAGGCCGATGCCGGTCGTCTCGCCGAAGCCGAAGGCGCGCAGGTACGAGTACCAGGCCTCCTTGCCCAGCCGCTGGCCGATCTGCGCCGCGCCGACGTTGCTCGACTTCTGGATGATCTCCAGCGTGGTCAGCGTCTTCTCGCCGTGCACGTCGGTGATCGTCTTGCGCCCGATCTTGAGCCGCCCGTAGTACCCGTTCCACACCGCGTCGGGCGTCGTCTTGCCGGCGTCGATGGCCGCGCCGATCAAGAGCGGTTTGATGGTCGAGCCCGGCTCGAGCACGTCGGTGATCGCCCGCATCCGCCAGTCGCCGGGCTCGGCCTCGCGGAAGTGGTTCGGGTCGAACGCCGGGGTCTGGGCCAGGGCCAGCACGTCGCCGGAGGACGGCTCGAGCACCACCACCACCCCGCCCTTGGCCTTCATCTCGTCGACCTGGGCCAGCAGCGCCGCCTCGGCGATCTGCTGGATGCGGGTGTCGATGGTCAGCCCCAGCGCATAACCCGAGAGCTGCTCGACCGGCAGCACGCCTTCGGGCATCGCCCGCCGCCCCGAGGCGTCGCGCACCGCGTCGAAGGTATAGGTGCGCCCCTGCAGGTAGCGATCGAAGTCGCGCTCGATGCCCTCGAGCCCCTTGCCGTCGACCCCGGCGAAGCCGATGAGCGCGCCGGCCAGCGCCCGGTTCGGGTAGAAGCGCCGCGGCTCGTCCCGCAGCTGCAAGCCCTCGTGCTCGAGCGCCGCGATCTGCTCGGCGAGCTGCGGCGGCACGTGCCGCTTGAGCCAGACGAACTGCTTGTTGGTCGACAGCCGCCGGTGCACCGTCGCCCGATCCATCTCGAGGATGCGCGACACCGCGTCGCTGAGCCGGGCGATGTCGGCCCCCTGCACCTTCGACGGCACCGCGAAGACCGACGGCACCATCGCCGACAGCGCCAGCTCGCGGCCGTTGCGATCGTGGATCGCGCCGCGGCTCGCCCGCAGGGTCACCAGGCTGCGGTGCTGCCCCTCCGAGCGGGCCACGTAGTGATCGTGCTTGCGCACCTGCAGATCCCACGCCCGCAGCATCAGCGCGCACAGGCCCAGGGCGAAGATGGTCGAGACCAGCAGCATGCGGCCCTTGCGCGGGCCCGGCTCGACCGGGGTGCGCCGGCGGAAGACGTTACGGGCCATCGTCGCCCTCCGTCTCGCGCCGCGGGGCCTCGGCGTGCCGCTCGCCCGGCTCGACCACCACGATCTCGTCGGGGGTCGGGGTGCGCAGCCCGTGTCGATTGGCCAGCGGCGCCAGGCGCTCGGGATCGAGCAGCGCCGCCCGGTCGATGCGCAGCTGGCGCAGCTCCTCCTCGAGCGCCCGCTGCTCGCCCGCCGCCGCCGCCAGCTCGTAGCCCAGCTGCACCGAGCGGTTGCGCTCGGTCACCAGCCGCACCGTCGCCGCCGTCAGCGCCGCCACCGCGCACAGGGCCATCACGAAGAACCTCACGCCGCCACCCCCATCTCGTCGGCGGTGAACCGGCGCACCGCGCGCAGCTTTGCGCTGCGGGCCCGCGGGTTGTCGTCCAGCTCGTCGGGATCGGCCACCGCCGGCTTGCGGGTCAAGAGCTCGAACTCGGCGGGCGGGGCCGGCGGCGGCGGCAGCCCGCGCCGCGGAGCCTGGGGCCGATTGCGCCCGCTCAGATCGGCGAAGCGCCGCTTGACCAGCCGGTCTTCGAGGGAGTGGAAGCTGATGATCAGCGCCCGCCCGCCCGGCGCCAGCAGCCGCGGGATCGCGTCGAGCAGCGCCTCGAGCGCGCCCAGCTCGTCGTTGACCGCGATGCGCAGGGCCTGAAAGGTCTTCGTCGCCGGGTGATGCCGCCGCTTGGCCGCCGCCTTCTTGGGCAGCCCATCGACCACGGCGCGGGCCAGGGTCGCCGTATCGAACGGCCCCGGGCCCGCCGCCCACGCCGCCAGCGCCCGGGCCACCGGACCGGCGAAGGGCTCCTCCCCGTAGCGCCGGATGACGCCGGCCAGCTCGGGCACGCTCAGCCGGCGGATCAGCGCCTCGGCCGGCTCGCCCCGGGTCGGATCCATGCGCATGTCGACCGGACCCGCCGCCTGGAACGAGAAGCCGCGCTCGGGGCGGTCGAGCTGATACGAGCTCACCCCCAGATCGGCCAGCAGCCCGTGCACCGGGCCGACCTCGGCCAGCAGCTGCTCGACGTCGCGGAAGTTGCCGTGCACGAAATTGACACGATCACCGAAGCGGGCGAGGGTCTCCCGGGCGTGACCGAGGGCGTCGGGGTCCTGGTCGAGACCGACCAGCCGCGCCCCCTGCTCGAGCAGACCGGTGGAGTGACCGGCGAAGCCCGTGGTGCAGTCGACCCACAGCTCACCCGGGCGCACCGCGGCCAGACGCGACACGGCTCGGGCGAGGACCGGGCGATGGTGCATCGGCCGGTTGATGGGCCTCTCCTTCGTCCCCCGACCCCCGGATCGACCGGAGATCGGCAAGTGTTTGGTCGCCGCCGCGACGGACCGCGGCCCTCGACGCATGGGCGAAGCGCCCTGCATCGACGGACTCCGCCCGAAGCGGGGGAGGGCGATGGCGCCGACCGGCCCTCAGGCCGGCCGGGTCACAGGTTGAACTCGCTCAGATCGACGTCGGCGTAGGCTTCGGGGCCATGGGTCAGATCCCACATGGCCATCGACCAGACCTCCATGTAGGCGCCCTGGCCGTTGACGAAGCATTTTCCGTCCAGATCTGCGTACTTGCGCAGCACCAGCGGGATCTGGATCCGACCGAGGCGGTCGACCTTGACCCGGCGAGCGGTGCCACACACGACCCGGCGCAGGGCGCTCTGGACGCGCGCCGGCGCGTCGTCGAGCTTTGCCTTGAAGGCCTCCCAGGCGTCGGGCCAGTAGACCAGCAGACAGCGCTCCTTGAGGTGCCGGGTGACCATCACCTCGCTGCCGTCGTCGAGACCGAGCTCGGCGCGGAACTCCGAGGGGATGCTGAGCCGACCCTTGCCATCCACGGTGTGCTCGTGCTGGCCCTCGACGTAGCCGGGTTCGGCGTCGCTCGGGGTCGGGCGGCTCATGGTCCTCCATGGGAGCGGGATCCACTGATTCCCACCAGGGTCATCCTAGTCCACCGCGGCCATGAGTCAACGGCGAATTCGGCGCAAAAATCGATTCCCGGCGAGTGGCGGTTGAGGACCTACATCTTGGGGTCATGGGTATATCTCCACCCAATATATGGGGTCGGTGCATAGGGCCAGCGCTGCTCGTACCGGTGGTCGATGGTGGGATCGGGTGTGAAATCCCCTGCGGATTCGGTGATTTGAACGCGCGTTCAGTATGCCGACCCGATCCGCGGCCGCCTGGAGCGCCCGATCCGCGCGCCGGATCCGGCGGATCGCGGGCGCGGATCCGCGCGGATCCACGCCCCGATCCGCAGATCCGTCGGCGGTGGCCGAAGGATGCGATCGTCACGGCAACGACCGGATCCGGAGACTGTATCCGGTTGTCGATCCGCCGGCTCGGGCTCATATCGGGCGTGAATGGCGCTCAGCGGTGGATCCGGGTGTGATCGGCGGGGATCATCCGAAAAGTCGATATTCGAAGGGGGTTTGTGAGCCCCGGGCCGTCAGCTCGATGACCGGCTCGATGACTGGCGCCCTCCGCGGCCGTTCGACGGCGTACAGTGTCTCGGCGGCGGCGGCCCATGCCATCGGATCGGGGGCCCTGCCCAGCGTCGGATCCGGCTCGTCCACCGGCGGATCCGGCTCGTCCACCGCCCGATCCGGGCCGTCCACCGCCCGATCCGGGCCGTCCACCGCCCGATCCGGGCCGTCCACCGCCCGATCCGGCCCGCCGTCCGTAACTGATCCCGTGGCCTCGGCCGGGCGCTCGTGCTACACCCCGAACATGGCCAAAGACACCGAAAAGACGCCCGATACGCCCGCCGAGACGCCCCGCCGCAAGGGGGCGCCGACCCTCGCGCCGCCGGCCGATCCGGCGCTGGCCGCCGCGGTGGAGGCCTTCATCCGCGGCGACTATCGAGCCGCGGCCGACGGCATGCCCGCCGATGTGCCCGACGCGGCCGACGATCGCGCGTGGCGCGCGCGCCTCGAACGCGCGCTGGGTTGGGAGCCGATGCTGTGGGTCTTCGCGATCGGCTGCGGCGCGGCGTGGCTGTGGTCGTTCATCGCGTCCCAACCCTCCTGACATTCCGTTCAAGTATATGATATCAAATGAAAATGCGCGCGTATCACGCGACGCCTGCACCCCGCCTGCGCGGGCCTGTCAGGGGCGCTGTCCGGCGCGTGTCAGCATCCGTCGGGCGATTCTGTCAGCAGCCCGTGGCGGGTCTTGTCAGCAGGCGTCGGCCGCCCCTGGCGGGCGGTCCGGTCGGGATCGATCGCCCGGGCTGGCCAGGCCGCGTACCGGCCTCCCGCGCGCGCGCGATCTATATATAGGTATGAGGACGCGATGAGCCGCTCCGCAGAACCCTCCGATCCGCCGCCCACGGCACCCGCCGATCGGCCGGCATCGGGCGCGCCCGATCGCGAGCGGCGCGGCGCCGATCACGGCCGGGCGCTCGACCGTCGCGCCGGGCGTCAATCGCAATGGCTGGCGCTGTTCGTCGGCTTCGTCACCGCGCTCGCGGTGAGCGTGGTCGTCGTCGGCGACGTGCTCGAGTCGGTGGCCGACGAGGTGCGCACGATCACCATCGCCGTGGCCGCGGCGGTCCTGGCGGCGGGCGTGCTGCTGCTGCTGGTCTATGCGACCCGCCATCGGCTCTTCGCCCTGCTCAGCCTGCCGACGCCGGGCACCCTCAGCGACGTGGTGCTCAAGCTGCGCCGGGGCATGGACGTCTGGGGTGCCGATCGCACCTCGGCGGTCGAGCGGCTGTCGGAGGGCTTCGCCAGCCTCGCGGCGTGGATGGCCTGGACCCGCCTGCGCACCTGGATGGTGGCGACCCTGGTCGGCGCGGCGTCGATCTTCGTCCTGCTCGTGGGCGAGGTGCTGCTGCTGCGCCAGAATCGGCTCATCGAAGAGCAGAACGCCTACCTGCGCGAGCAGAACCAGAACATCCAGAGCCAGCTGCGCCTCGAGCGCGAGCAGAGCTATCAGGCCCGGCGGACCGGGTTGCTCGCGGCGCTCTACGATCGCGCGGCGTGCACCGCGCCGCCCTGCGCCCACCGCTCGAGCCTGCGGGCGCGGGCCGACGCCGCGCGGGCGTTCACCGAGATCGAGCTGGCCCGGCGCGCGGAGCTGGTGGGCACCACCGCCGGCGAGCTGTGCGCGACCGGCGCGGCGGCGCACCCGCGGCTCGACCTGCGCCACCTCGATCTGGCGCCGGTCGCCGGCCGCGGCGAGGACGGCCCGTCGATGGAGGCCGTCCTGCCCCGCTGGACCGCCTGCGGGGTCGACCTCTCCCACGCCGATCTGAGCCAGGTGATCCTGACCGGCAGCGACCTGCGACGGGCCGATCTGAGCCGGGCGACGCTCACCGGCGCTGACCTGAACCGGGTCGACGCGCGCCGGGCCGACCTGACCGGCGTGCGCATGGCCGACGGCGGGCTGCGCGGCGCGAATCTGGCCGGGGCGCGGCTCGACCGGGCCTTGCTGCGCGGGGCCGATCTGTCGTCGGTGGGTGAGGGGCCCGCGGCGCGTCCGACCGATCTGACCGGCGCGACGCTGCGCCGAGCGGCGTTGACCGGCGCCGACATCAGCGGCGCCCTGCTCGTCGGCGCCGATCTGAGCGACAGCGACCTGACCGACGCCGACCTCTCCGGGGCCGATCTGACCGGCGCGCGCCTCGACGGCAGCGCGCGCCGCGCGGTCCGCTGGCGTGGCGCGACCTGCCCCGACGGCTCGAAAGCGGCCGAGACCTGCGAGGGGCGGCTGCGACCCAAGGGGCCTTGAGAGCTTCCCCACAAACTCTGGCGCTTCGCCCAGCACCGTCCCGGACGGCGAATTTCGGCGTCTCTCAGCCTCGGAATACTTCGAGTATTCCTGCGGCCTCGTTCCTTGAACTCGCCGCCCGGCCCGGCGCTGTGCTCGACCATAGTTTGTGGGAAAGCTCGTGAGCCGCCGACCCGGATCAGCCGGGCGCCTCCGTCGCTTCGCCCGCTGATTGCGCCTGCTCGGCGACGTAGCGCTGGCCCTCGGCGACCGCCGCCTCGAGGTCGGCGCGGGCGGCCTTGGCGTCGAAGTCGCGCAGGTCGCCGCCTTTGCTCAGGTAATGCTGGATGACCCGCCCCATGGCGTAGGTGACGCTGCCCGAGATCGCCGGGTTGACCGCCAGCCCGACCGCCGGGCCGACCACGGGGATGGCCTTGGCCACCGAGGCGGCGATGCTGCGGCCGATGCCCGAGGCGCCGGTGAAGCTCACCGCGATGGCCAGCGCGTCGTCGGCGAGCGCCACGAAGACCGGCGTCAGCCCGCGCACCCCCCGATCGAGCGTGATCATCGGCTGGCCGTAGCACCGCGCCAGGTGGCGGACCATACGCATGCGGATGAGCGTCAGCCCGGCCAGGTCGAGCAGCGGCACCGGCACGGCGGCGGCGACGAGCGACGCCTGCACGTGCTCGCGGATGATGCGGTCGGAGGCGGCTTCGCTGTCGGTGGGTATGGCCGGGACGTCGGGTTCCATGGGCAGCACCATAGCCGATCGACGCCGCCGGGCGCGTCGGGTATCGCCGAACGGACCGCCGGCGCGGCGCTGTCACAGACGCGTGCTCCGCGGCGAGGCCCGCGGTAGAGTGGCGGGCCGGCGCGCCGCCGGCGCACGCCAGGAGGGGAGCGGCATGAGCGTGACCATCGCCGACATCTGGGCCGCCGCCCGCACCATCGAGGGGCACGTGGTGCAGACGCCGGCCATCCGCGCCGCGCGGCTGAGCGACGACCTGGGCCTCGACCTGTTCCTCAAGCTCGAGAACATGCAGGCCACCGGCTCGTTCAAGGAGCGCGGCGCCATCAACAAGCTGTCGAGCCTCACCGCCGAGCAGCGCCGGGCGGGCGTCATCGCGATGTCGGCGGGCAATCACGCCCAGGCCGTCGCCTACCACGCCACCCGCATGGGCATCCCCTCGACGGTGGTGATGCCCGACTTCGCGCCGCTGACCAAGATCGAGCGCACCGAGGCCTTCGGCGCCCGGGTCGTGCTCGAGGGCGATACCCTCGACGCGTCGGCCCACGCGGCCGCCGAGATCGCCGAGGCCGAGGGGCTGACGCTGGTGCACCCCTACGACGACGAGCACGTCATCGCCGGGCAGGGCACCATCGGGCTCGAGCTGATGAACCAGCGGCCGGGGCTCGAGGTGCTGGTGGTGCCCATCGGCGGCGGCGGCTTGATCTCGGGCATCGCGCTCGCCGCCAAGGCGCTCAAGCCGACCATCGAGATCGTCGGCGTCGAGGCGGCCTTCTATCCGTCGATGCACAACGCGGTCAAAGGCCTCGACCCGGGCTGCGGCGGGCATACGCTGGCCGACGGCATCGCGGTGAAGAACCCCGGCCGGTTGACCCGCCCGGTCATCGAGGCGTGCGTCGACGACATCGTGCTCGTCGACGAGGGCGCCATCGAGAGCGCCATCGCCGCCCTGGCCGAGAAGCAGAAGCTCGTGGCCGAAGGGGCGGGAGCCGCCGGCGTCGCGGCCCTGCTGGCCCACGCCGCGCGCTTCCGTGGGCGGCAGGTCGGCGTGGTCGTCTGCGGCGGCAACCTCGACAACCGCATCCTCGCCGGCGTGCTCACCCGGGGCCTCGTGCGCGACGGGCGCATGGCCAGCCTGCGCATCCAGATCACCGACCGCCCGGGCGTGCTCGGCACCATCGCCCAGGTCATCGGCGAGTCGGGCGGCAACATCATCGAGGTGCACCACCAGCGGCATTTTCAGGACATCCCGGTGCGCAACGCCGAGATCGACGTGCTCGTCGAGACCCGCAGCGCCGCCGATCGCGACGCGCTCGTCGACCGGCTCGCGGCGATCGGCTTCCCGACCCGGGTGCTGTCGAATCAGTCGATGTACATCAAGCGGCCCGGCAAGTAGCGCCGCGGCGAGATCAGCGCGCCTTCTCGACGATCTCCCCGTCGCGATAGCCCTGGAAGTACAGCGCGCTGCGCAGGTCGGTGTGGTCGATGCGGGCCCGCGCCGCCGCGCGCAGGATGGGCTTGCCGTGATAGGCGATGCCCAGGCCGGCGGTCTCGATCATCGCCAGATCGTTGGCCCCGTCGCCGATGGCCAGCGCGTCGCCATGCTGGATGCCGTGCGCGGCGGCCAGCTCGATCAGCCAGTCCTGCTTCGACTCGCGGCCGACGATCGGCCCGCCCAGGCGCCCCGTCAGCCGCCCGTCGACGATCTCGAAGACGTTGGCCTTCGCCGCGTGAAAGCCCAGCTCGGCCTGCACCGTGTCGGTGAAGAGGGTGAAGCCGCCCGAGATGAGCGCGCAGACCGCGCCGTGGGCCCGCATCGTCGCCACCAGGGCGTGGGCGCCGTCCGAGTAGCTGATGGCGTCGAGCACCGGCTGGATGATCGACGCCGGGCGCCCCGTCAACAGGCCCACCCGGGCGGTCAGGCTCTCCTCGAAGCCGATCTCGCCGCGCATGCCGCGGGCGGTGATCTCGGCCACCTTCTCGCCGATGCCGGCCCCGGCGGCGACCTCGTCCAAGGTCTCGTTGGTGAGGATGGTCGAGTCCATGTCGGCGAAGAGCAGCCGCTTGCGCCGCCCGGCCTTCGGCAGCGCGCAGCGGTCGATCGGCGCCCCGTCCAGCGCTCGGCTGGCGATGTCTTCGACCTTCGCCGGATCGCCCGCGACCGCCAGCTCGGCGGCGCGGCCGTCCGCGAGCCAATCGACCGGTCCGCGCTTCAGGCCGGCGGATGCCAGCGCGCGGGAGACGGCCTCGATCGAAGATGCGCCGAGCCCACCGGGGGCGGCGACGAGGGTCAGGACGCTGTGCATGGGATCTCTCGCAGGGCAGGTGCCCGGCCCGACGCCTCAGTCGAGGAAGTCGTGGGCCTTCATCCAGGTATCGTCGACGAACTTGGTCATGTAGTTGCGCACCGAGTCGGGCAGCACCACCAGGCAATTCTGCCCCTCTTCGAGGTCCTTCGCCGCCGTCAGCGCCGCGCTGAGCGCCGAGCCCGACGAGCCGCCGATGAGCAGCCCCTCTTCGCGGATCAGGCGCCGGGCGAGGCGGAACGACTCCTTGTCGTTGGTCTTGACGTACTGGTCGATCAGGCCGTTGTCGAGCACGTCGGGGATGAAGTCGTAGCCGATGCCTTCGACGTGATAGCTGTGCACGTCCTCCGGCCCGCCGCCGGCGAGGATCGAGCCGTCGGGGTCGGCCCCGACGATGCGGATGCCCGGGATCTCTTCCTTGAGCCGCTTCGCGACGCCGGTGATCGTGCCGCCGGTGCCCACGCCCATCACCACCATGTGCAGGTCGGTGCCGAACTCGTCGATGATCTCGCCGGCGGTGAACTGATAGTGCGCGCCGGGGTTGGCCGGGTTGGCGTACTGGTCGAGGATGTGCGCGTCGGGCAGCTCGCGCTGCAGCTTCGCGGCGACGCCGATGTGGCTCTCGGGCGCGTCGAAGGCGGCCTCGGTCGGCGTGCGGATGATCTCGGCGCCGAGGGCCTCGAGCACCACCTGCTTCTCGCGGCTCATCTTCTCGGGCATCGTGATGATCATGCGATAGCCGCGCACCGCTGCGGCCAGCGCCATACCGATGCCGGTATTGCCCGAGGTGGGCTCGATGAGCGTATCGCCGGGCTTGATGCGCCCCGACTTCTCGGCCTCGAGCACCATGTTGATGCCGATGCGGTCCTTGATCGAGCCGCCCGGGTTGAAGAACTCGCACTTGGCGAACAGGTTGCAGCGCAGCTCGGCGCCGACGTGATTGAGGCGGACCACCGGGGTATTGCCGACGGCGTCGAGGATGGTCTTGAGCGGCATGGGGGTCCTCCTGGCGGTCGTTGTGGGGTGACCGCCGTCCGATGACGGGCTGCAAGGGCCCATGGTGTCCCCCAAAGGGGCCGGACTCCGCAAGGTTTTATGCGGTTCGCCCTCGGCGCCGGCTCAACGCACGGCGCGGTGCAGCATCACCACCCCGGTGCGATCGTCGCCGCCCAGGTTGGCCGTCAGCCCGATCGTCGGCGGCGTCGGCACCTGATAGTCGCCGCAGCGCCCCTTCATCTGGCGCCAGATCTCGACCACCTGCCGAATGCCGGTGGCCCCGATCGGGTGCCCCGCGCCCAGCAAGCCGCCGCCCGGGTTGACCGGCACGCGCCCGTCGCGGGCGGTATGCCCCTCGGCGAGCAGCGCCGGCGCCTCACCGGGCCCGCACAGCCCCAGCGCCTCGTACATCTGCAGCTCGCTGATGGTGAAGCAGTCGTGCACCTCGGCGAGCTGCACGTCCTCCGGGGCGAGGCCAGCCGACGCGTAGGCCTCGGCGGCGGCGCGGGCCACGTTGGCCATGCGGGTCGGATCGGTCTCGGCCCCCAGCGCCGCGACCGTATGCCCGAAGCCGACGATCTCGCTGCACTGCGCCGGCGGGATGCCCAGCTGCGCCAGCCCGTCCTCGGTGGCCAGCACCACCGCGCTCGCCCCGTCGGTGAAGGCGGTGCAGTCGGTCAGCCGGATGTGAGGGCGCAGATCGGCGTCGTCGAGGAAGGCCTTGTTCGTGCGGCTGATCGTCGACGCGTGCGCGAAGCTCAGCTCGACCTCGCGGTTGAGCGCCCGCGGGTTGCGTCGGGCGTTGGCGTAGGCCTTGACCGCCACCCGCGCGAGGTCGTCGTCGCTGGCGCCGAAGGTCTCTTTGTAGGCCCTGGCCCGCCGGGCGAACAGGTGGGGAAACGTGAACCGATCGAGGCCGCGCTGGGTCGCGTAGTGGGCGGCGAGCGCCACGTGCCCGACGCCCTCGGCGCCGCGGCACGTCGTCTCGATCTCGACCCCCGCCGCCAGCGCCACGTCGACCCCCGCCTGCAGCGCGTCGATGCAGGCGCCGATGGCCACCCCACCCGACGCGCAGGCCGCCTCGACCCGGGCGATGGGGATGCCGTCCAGCCGCGGCTCGACCCGCGGCAGCAGCGCGCCCATATGGGCCTGATTCACGAAGCGCTCGCCGACGAAGTTGGCCAGATATGCCTTCTGCACCGCCGACGGATCGACCCCGCTGGCGGCGAACGCGTCATCGAGCGCGTCTTTCAGGTGCTCTTCGAGGCCCGGGTTGTGCCGCTCGCCGAAGTCCGGATGGCGCCGGGTCACGAAGTCGCTGCGGGCTCGGCCCAGGTAGTCGCTCTGACCGCCGCCGACCACGAACACCCGCCGCCTGGGCTTCATACACACCTCCGCTCGATGGCCACCTCGCGCGCTTCACGGTGTCGGAGCCCGGCGGGGCATGTCAACGGCGCGCGGCCGCTACAGGCACTGCCCCTCGAACGGATCGGCGGCGCAGGTGCCGCCCTCGCCGTCGGGCGTCGACGCGCAGTACCGGCTCGCGCAGGCGTCGTACGCGCCGGACGGATCGCACGGCTCGCCGTCGGCCAGCTGCGGGCTGCAGACATCGTCGGCGGTGCAGTACAGCCCGTTGTTGCACGGCACGCCGCCTTCGCCGTCGCTGCACGGCGCGCCCTGGCTGCCGTCGGTCGCGGTGCAGACGCCGTCGATGCACACCAGCCCGGCGAACGGGTTGCAGAACCGCAGCATGCGCTGCCCGCAGGCGTCGCCGGGGCTGCTGCCGATGTCCAGCGCGGTGCAGGTGCCGCCGATGCAGAAGCCGCCATCGCAGGGGGTTTCTTCGTCGGCGCACGCCTCGCCGAGCGCGTGCACCCGCTGGCAGGCGCCGGCGTCTTCTCCGCCGTCGGCGGTGCAGTAGAGATCGGCGCCGCAGCCCACGAACGACGGGCCGCCCTCGTCGTCGATGAAGCCGCACTGCTCGCCCAGGCTGGCCCCGCCGCGGAAGCGCACCGTGACGCAGGTGCCCTCGGCGGCCCCCGGATCGAGGTAGCGGCAGTAGCCGCCGCGATCGCCCTCGTCGGCGCATTGCCGGTCGTAATCGCACGGCTCGCCCGGCGCCAGCCGCGGCGCGCAGACATCGGTGCACTCATCGCCGTCGTCCGGGTTCACCGCGCCATAGCTGCAGTAATGCCCCGGCGCGCAGTAGTCGTTGCCCGCGCACGGCGCGCCGGCCTCGCGGGTGCCGCTGATCACCGCCCGGCACTCGGGCAGATCGTCGATGTCGGCGCACAGCGCCAGCGCGCGGGTGCTGCACGTCTCGAACGCCGCCGCGTCGATCGTCGCTTCGCCGGTGGCCACCGCCAGCGACAGCTCGCTGAACTGCCGACCGAGCCACATCTCGCAGTCGCCGCCGGCCTCGATGAACAGCCGCAGGACGTTGAGGTCGTCGCTCGTCACCCGGCAGGTGCGGATGAAGTCGCAGTAGAACCCGGCCAGCGCCGCCTGCCACTCCGCCGCTTCGACCGCATCCCCCGGACCGCCCGGCCCCATGTCGCCCGCGCCGCCGCCGCCCGATCCGTCGCCGTCACCATCGCCGCCCGGCACGCACCCGAAGAGCAGCGCCGCCACCAGAGCCAACCCGATCCGCATCTCGACCTCCGCAGCACCACGTCCGATCCTGTCCCGGCGTTCTACCACGGCCGGCGCCCCGCTACTGCAGCGGCGGCAGGCAGACGTCGCGGTTCTGGTCGAGCTGGTCCTGCCCGCAGCCGAAGCCGCCCTCGACCCCCGCCTCGCGGCACTGCGCGCTGTTGTCGCACGCCGGCACACACGCCGAGCCGAAGCCGGGGAAGAAGAAGCTGCTGCCGCAGACCAGCCCCGGACGACACTCCTGGTCGAGGTTGCACGGCTCGTTGATGTCGGTCTCGCCGCTGCCCGTCGGCCGGCAGGCGCCCGCCCGATCGCAATACTCGTCGGCCGGGCAATCGGCCTGCACCGCGCACTCCGGCGGCACCTGACACATACCCGTCGTCGGATCACACAGCTGGCCCGCCGGACAGCGCACCCCGTCGCACAGATCGTCGCAGGTATTGCCCGGCGGGATGCAATACGGCTCGTCGACCCCGCCGACGTCCTGGCAGTCGTAGCCGTCGGGGCAGCCGGCGCGGCACGGCGGGCTGCAGAAGCCCACGTCCTCCTCGGGGAAGAACAGGCACAGGCTGTCGGGCCCGTTGCACTGCTGCGAGACCTGGCACGGCCCGCAGGTGGCCACGCCGCCCGGCAGGCAGTCGCCGGTCAGCGGTTCACAGACGTCGCGCCCGTCGCATTGCACCTCGGCGCAGCGATCCTCACAGGTGCCGCTCTCGGGCACGCAATAGGTGGTGCCGTCGTCGATCGCCACACACTCCAGGCCCTCGCCGCAATCCGCCGGCCCCGCGCACGCCGGCGCGCAGAACGCCTCGTCGACCCGATTGCGCAGGCAGCGCTCGCCGTCGGGGCACGCGTCGCCCGCGCCGCACGGCTCGCAGACCCGCTGCGGTTCGCAGATATCGCCCCGCCCGTCGCCGTTGGCGTCCGCCTGATCGGCGTTGGGCCGGGTCGGGCAGTTGTCACAGGCGTCGCCGACCCGGTCGCCGTCCTCGTCGAGCTGGTTGGCGTTGGCGTCGCGCGCGCAGTTGTCGCAGCCGTCGCCGCGCCCGTCGCGATCGGCGTCCGCCTGCTGCGGGTTCGGCCGCGCCGGGCAGTTGTCGCAGGCGGTGCCCACCGTATCGCCGTCGTCGTCCCGCTGCTGCGGATTGCCCACCTCGGGGCAGTTGTCGCACACGTCCCCCAGGCCATCGCGGTCGCGGTCGGACTGGTCGCGGTTGGCCGCCTCGGGGCAGTTGTCGTCGCGGTCGGTGATGCCATCGCCGTCGATGTCGTCGGTATCGCAGGCGTCGCCGATGCCGTCGCCGTCGGCGTCCCGCTGGCTGAAGTTGGCGTCGTCGGCGCAGTTGTCGCAGGCGTCGCCCACGCCGTCGTCGTCCCGATCGGCCTGGTCGCGGTTGCTGTCTTCAGGGCAGTTGTCGAGCGGGTCGAGCAGGCCGTCGTCGTCCAGATCGGAGCACGCGTCGCCCACGCCATCGGCGTTGCTGTCGGTCTGCGCCGGATCGGGCACGCCGGGGCACACGTCGCACGCGTCGCCCGCGCCGTCGTCGTCGCCGTCGGTCTGCCCGTTATTGGGCGCGTCGGGGCAGTTGTCGACCGCGTCGCCGATGCCGTCGTCGTCCCGGTCGCCCGGCGGACCCACCGGCCCGCCGCCCGCGCCGCCCTGGCCGCCAGCGCCACCCTGGCCGCCTGCGCCACCCTGGCCGCCCGCTCCACCGGCTCCACCGGCTCCACCGGCTCCACCGGCTCCACCCTGGCCGCCCGCGCCGCCTTGACCGCCCGCGCCGCCCGCTCCACCGGCTCCACCCTGACCGCCGGCGCCGCCCTGACCGCCCGCGCCGCCCTCGCCTGCGCCGCCGTCCGCCTCACCGCCGCCGCCGCCGTCTCCACCGCCGCCGCCGCCGCCGCCCGCGGGCACGCAGCCGAACATCAGTGCCGCCAAGAGCATCCATCCGCAGCGCTTCATCGGCTCTCCCTCCTCGCCATGACCGCTCCTATATATCGAAAGCGCCCGCTCCGAACCCAAACCGAGTTCGGTGCTCCGGACAGTCTCAACCGCGCGTTCCCGTCGCCGCGCCCGTTCAGGTAACCTGCCCGCCGTGCTTGCCCCACCCCTCGCGCTGCTCGTCGTACTGGCGGCCCCGCCGGCACCGCCGGTCGAGCTCGCCGCCGAGCGCATCGAGATCACCGCCGACGGGGTCGACGCCACCGCCCTGCGCCTCGAGCTGCCCGCCGCCCGCCTCGACGCCGCCACCGCCCGCGGCGCCCGGACCGCCGCCTGTATCGACGGCCGCCTGCGCCTGACCGACGTGCGCCTCGGCGGGCCGACCGTGCGCGCCGCGGCCGACGAGGCCCGCCTGTGCCTCGGCGGACCCGCCGTCGAGGTCGAGGCCGAGCGGCTGTGGGTCTCGCCCTGCGGCTGCGACGACCCGCCGTGGCGCGTCTCGGCCCGCGCCGCGCGCATGACCCCCGGCGACGGCGCCTGGCTCACCTGGCCCGTCCTGCGCGCCGGCGAGGTCCCCATCCTGGCCGCGCCGGTGGCCTACGTGCCGCTCGCCCGCCGCCAGACCGGCTTCCTGCTGCCGCGCCTCGGCTGGGACGGCGAGGACGGCCTCTACGGATCGCTGCCCTTCTTCTGGGCCCCGCTCGGCGCCCTCGACCTGACGCTCGCCCCCGGCTGGCGCGCCGACCCCGGCGTCACCGTCGACGGCCGCCTGCGCTGGGCCGCGACCCCCGACGAAGGCGGCGAGATCGAAGCCTTCACCGCGCCGCTGGCCGGCGAGGCGGTGGCGCGCGGCGGCGGCACCCTGCCCGTGGGCCCGCTGCGACTGGCCACCGACGGCCGCTGGGCCGACGCGGGCGACAGCTGGCGCCGGCATACCCGCGGATTCATCGAGCGCAACCGCCGCATCCTGCGCGCCGACCTGGGCGTCGCCTCCACCGCCGACGACCTCGGCCTGGGCATCCGGTTGCGCCGCCTGCAGTTCATCCCGCCCGACGCGCCCGAGTCGGCCGCGACGACCCCGCTGGCGTGGCTGCACGTCGGCGCCGGCCTCGGCCCGGCGCGACTGACCCTCGACGGCGCGGCCTCGCAGGCGTGGCGCGCCGGCCCCGACGGCGAGGTCTTCGACGTGGCCCTGCGCGCGTCGGCGAACGAGTGGCTCGGGCCCATCGCGCTGCGCCCGGTGCTCGCGGCGCGGACCCGCGTGCACCCGGCGACCGACAGCGAAGCGGCGGCCCAGAGCCTGGCCGGCATGGCAGGCCTCGAAGCCACCGTCGCGCTGCAGCGGCGCTACGCCGCGGGCCTGCATCGGCTGGCGCTGACCCTCGACGGGCGCTGGGCGGCGGCCTCACCCGGTGATCGTGTATTGGACCACGCCGACCGCCCTCGCGACGCCCGCGACCTGGGCGCGACGCTGTCGACCGGGTTCGCCGGCGAGGCATGGCATGCGCGTATGGCACTGCGCGCCGGCTGGGATGCCATCGCTGCCGGGCCGGCGCCGATATGGCTGCGCGGACGCATCGACGGTCGGTGGGTTGGCATGACGCTCGATGCCGCGGCCGACGGGGGATTCGATGCCAAGGCGCTGTGGCTCGACGGCCGCCTCGGACCCGCCGACGGCCCGCGCGTGACGGTCAGCGGCGTCTGGGCCCGGATGGGCGCCGAACTGCCCTGGCTGGCGCCGGTGGGATTGGTCCTGCCGACGCGGCAGGTGCCATGGGCCCATGCCATCGACGAGAGCGCCGACCCCGGGCGCTGGCTCGCCGAGGCACCCATCGCCGGCGTGACGGCCGGCGCGACGCTGCCTCTGGGACCTCTGACCCTGGGCTACACCGCCGGCCTCGACCTCTCGCCCGAGTCCTCGACCGCGCTGGTGGGCCAGATCGGCACGCTCGACTGGCGCGGCCGCTGTGATTGCTGGTCGGTGGGGCTGTGGCTGGGTCACGAGGCCGGCCGGGCGACGCCCGATGTCATGCTCGAGGTCACCCTGGGCCGCCTGTGACCCCCCGGGCCTCGGCGACTCGACCTCGAGCAGGCCGACGACAAGAAAATCGACTTTCTGCGCAACCCCCGAGCCCTGGCGCCGTAGTGGTATCGGATGCGCGCTGCGCGGCATCCCCGAGCTATCTCATCGACCGAGAGGAGGCATGCCATGCATGCATATCGATTCGTGCGTGTGTGCATCACTCTGCTGGCCGCCATCCCGACGCTGACCGGCTGCGGGGTAGAGTATACCGGCCAGGACGACGCTGACGGCGACCCGGCGATCGGCAGCGAGGCAGAGTCGCTGCGCGAGCGCGGCCCGTACAGCACCCTCGCCGCCAACTGGAGCGTTGTGCGCCCCGGCGCACCGCTCGCCAACGGCGCCCAACACTGCACCGCGGTGCTGCTGCCCGTCGACGGCGTCGCCGAGTACGTATTGACCAATCAGGAGTGCGTCGACCGCAGCAGCAGGCATGATCCGGCCGACTACCGCGTCGGACTGATGGATGGCAGCTGGCACACCGTCGATCGCATCTACACCCACCCCCTCGCGAACTGGGCGCTCACCGTGGGCAAGGTGCCCGAACGGGGCAAGGTCGACGTCGCGCTCGCCCGACTCAGCGCGCCGGTGCTGGCCGGCGAAGAGGACATCATCTTCGGCGTCGGCGTCGGCGAGCACGACATCATCCAAGAGAGCGCGCCCACCGGGGGTTATACGCACTTCGAGTGGGAGGCGAGCGTCACCTGGCGCAGCGAGAACTGGTGGTGGCGCATGGGCACCCACATCCGCGACGGCTCGGGCGCTGGGGGCAGCCCGATCTGGCGCCAGCAGCGAGCCGGTGACGCGCTGGTCCTCGAAGGCCTGCGCAGCAAGTACCCGCGCCAGGACGCGATCAGCCACGCGATCGGCTTCCGGGCGTGGGTGCTCGACGCCCTGGCGTGCGGGCCGTTCGACAACGGCGAGCCGCGGGCGAACTTCTGCCGGCGGGGCTGCCAGTGCGACGTCGGCGAAGGCGACTGCGATACCGACGCGGACTGCAAGGGCACCCTGGTCTGCGTGCACGACGTCGGCGCGATGGTCGGCCTGCCCGGCAACTACGATCTGTGCCTCGAGCGCGAAGACGAGAGCCAGCCCGTGAGCGGATTCTGCGAGTCCACCCCCCACGGCTGCGGGCTCTACGAGGGCGACTGCAACTCGAACCTGGGCTGCAGGGGCGACCTCGTCTGTCGCCATGACGTCGGGCGCGCCGTCGGCTTGCCCGAGTGGGCCGACGTCTGCGACCTGCCGCGCCAGCCCGACCAGCCCGTCTACAACGCCGACCGCCGCGGCGGCTGGCAGCGCTGCACCGCCGAGCACCCCTGCGCCCTGGGGGATGGCGACTGCGACAGCGCGGATCACCGCAGCTGCCGGGGCTTCTTGCGCTGCAAGCGCGACGTCGGCCTGGACTATGGCTTCGACGATGAGCTCATCGACGTGTGCGTGCACCCCGACCACTTCGCCGACTGACGGGCGGGCGCGCGCCCGGTCGGTCGCGGCTGACTGCCAGACAGGCTGCCAAACCGTCCGAGGTGCTGCCGTCCGAGGTGCCAGGTGCTGCCGTCCGAGGTGCCCGACACCTCGGACGGCACGCCCCTCGATGTGCTCGTCGACGCCGACGGGTGCTCGGGCCTGCAGTACGTCGCGCTGACCTGCGCCGCCGAGTGCGTCGCCGACGACAACACCTACATCACCTGCGTCACCCACGCGAGCAACGACGCGGTGCGCGCCGGCCTGATCACCGGCCGTGAGAAGGGCGCCATCACCCGCGCCGCCGCCCGCGGTGGCTGCCACTGATCCCACCCGGTACCGAGCCCACGCCGCCCGATCACCGCGGAGACCAGCCCCGCGGCGGTCGGGCGCTCAGCCCGCCGGGATGCCCGAGAGCTGCTCGACGACGAAGCGCTGGCTCTCCAAGCACATCAGCGGGCGGGGCATCTCTCTCTCCGAGGTCGAGGTCTCGGAGAGGTCATCGATCAGCCGCCGACGATGTTGCGCACAATCGACATCGACGCGCCGAGCCCGGCACCGCCCGACGACATGTTTCGGCGCCGGGCGGTCTCGTTTGCCCGAATGTGGGCATCGCACTAGGATGACCGTCGGAGAAACAAGGACAGACTCGGGGGGTGCCGGTGCGTATCAAGAAGGGTGACGTCATCTTCACGGCCGATGCGTCGGGCTCGGTCAATCACATCATGATCTCGACCGCTCAGCGGCTCGGCTCGGCGTTTGGCAGCGGACGGGCCAGCTCGGTGCACGCGGCGATCGCCACCGGCCGCGGGCGCTACGTGGTCGAGTCGGTGGGCAGCGGCCTCAAGCACCAGAAGCTCAAGCCGGGGCGCTACCGCAGCTACAGCTACGTCGGGGCCCATAGCCAGGAGATTCGCGAGCGCGCGGTGGAGCTGGCGCTGGCGTACGAGGAGAACGAAGACTACGGGCGCTACAACTTCGCCCGGGCGGCCCGCTCGCCGTTCATGCCGCACAAGCCGACCCGCGGGGTGGGCAACCGGCACAACTCGGTGTTCTGCTCGAGCTTCGTCTGGCTCTGCCTGACCGAGGCGGCGGAGGAGATCCTGGGTCGCCCGATCATCCGCGGCGGGCACTCCCAGATCGGCCCCCGCGACCTGGAGGGCAAGATCCGCAATGACCGGGCCGGCTGGTTCCGCCGCTATGGTCACGCGATCGACTTCGGCGGCAGCGGCGACTGGTACCACTGAGCCGCCCCGTCGCGGCGCCGACGGGGCGCCGCGCGGCACCGCCCGTCGCGAAGCCCTCGGCGCAACCGTCGCCGAACACCCCGCGTATTCGAAGACCTCCAGCGAACGGACCATGCCCGCGCCGTGGTGTAGTCGATCACCGAGGGCCTTGGCCCGCGGGCCGTCGCAAGTGCGGGCGAGCATCTTGGGGCGGGCCTTGGCCAGGGCGGCGTCGTAGCGAGCGGCGTACGCTCGGGCCTGGACATGCACCCCCACCGGCATCATGCCCTCGTCCTGCCAGGGGAACTCATCCGGCTGCTCGGCCAGCGCCGCCGCGGCGAACGTCGGGCGGGCGTAGCGAGCGAGCCACGCTTCGAGGGCGTCTTGATAGGCCGCGCAGCCGCCGGCGGTGCGCGATACCGGGACGAGCGCCTCGACGGCCTCGGTGAGCACCCGCATGGCGTCCAGCGCCTTCTCCTGCGCGAGCTGCACCGTCCAGTGACTCAGGTCTTCGCCCATCCATCCAAGGGCCCGGAAGACCGCGCGGTCGACCTTTTCGACGAAGGCCGGATCGCCGTCGCAGCGGTCGAGGATCGGCGCCGCGAAGAACTGGGCGACCGCGGCGCGGAAGCGCCCCTCCGCCGCGAACGGCTTCGCCTCGCGATCGGCCGCGCGCAGCGTCAGGGCGAAGGCGTCGTCGCGCAGGGCGCGGAAGACATCGAGTCGCAGCCTCTCGCCGTCGCGCTTCACCTCACGCACCGCCCCGTGGCGTTCGTACCAACCCCCGAGCATCTTCGCCGTGGCGGCGCCGGTCCGTGGTGCCGGACGCGTCGCGTCGCCGGGCACGTCGCCGAGTACCATCCGGTGCCTATCGCTGCGCGATCACGCTCACGGCGAGCAGCAGGATGGGCGGGCCCTGGTCGTCGACCCGCACGGGCCAGACCTGTTGCGCGTCCAACGCGGCGCGCAGATCGGCGCCGTTGACGCTCACCGCGCCGATGGCGTCGTCGTTGAAGAGGTCGCGATCGGTCAGCTCGATCCGCAGCCGCAGATCGACGTCGGCGGCCATGGGCACGTCTCGCCAGATCACGTCGGGCCATGTCGGCGTGAAGCTGTCGGGGAACTCGCCGAGCGCGATGTCGAGTGGTTCGCCGTCGACGAAGAGCGTCGCCGTGCCGGCGGGATCGGGCGCGTCATAGGCGTCGAGGATGTCCTGACCGAAGACACGCAGCAGCGCGGTGATCGGATCGGCGGCGCCGAGCGCCGCGCCCACCGCGTCGAGGGCGCCGGCGCCGACGGCGCCGTTGGGGCCGTCCCAGGGCATGCCGTTCGGCTTTGCCGGCGAGATGAAGACCTGCTCGACGATGACCGTGGCCCGGGGCCAGTCACAGAAGCCATCGTCGCCGCAGACCAGCCCCGCCTCACAGCCCACCGACGCGCAGCCCGGTACACATACGAAAGGCCTTTGCCAGTCGGCGCAGACCCAGCCCGGTCGGCAGGGGGTGGCATCGCATGGCTGGCCACAGATGCTGGCGCCGCCCGCCTCCAGAGCGCAGATGGCATCCGGCCCGCAGTCGGCGTCGTCGAGGCAGTCTTCGAAGCAGAAGCCACCCGGGATGTCTTCGGGGGGCATGCAGGTGTCATTCTGGCAGTCGCTGTCTTCGCGGCATGCCTCGGCAGGCCCTGCCAGATCCCGACAGCGGCCGCCGTCGCAGCGACTGCCCGCGGGGCATGGCGCGTCCTCGTCGGCTCGGCCGTCGCAGTCGTCGTCGGCGCCGTCGCAGCGCTCGGCGACGGGCGCGCACATCGGCGGCGCGCAGGCCCCGTCGATCCGGCAGTCGAGGCCCGGCCGGCAGCCGGCGAGCGCGCAGTCTGGCAGGCAGACGAGGCGGTCGTCGATGTCGGCGCAGATCCAGCCCGGTCGGCAGGGTCCGCCTTCACAGCGCTCGACGCAGGTGGGCTCGCCGTCGACCTCGGTGACGCACGCGGCGTCTTCGCCGCAGTCATCATCGCTCGCGCAGCCGATGACACACCGACCGCCGGGATCGGCGATGCAGCGGCCGAGCCGGCAGTCGCCGTCGGTCTGGCATGGCCCGCCCGGACCGCTGCGAACGGGCTCGGGCTCGCCCACGTCCGGGGCTTCGGGGTCGGGTCGCGCTGCGTCGGGTGCGGGCTCGGGCTCGGGGCTGCTCGCGTCGTGTTCGAGTTCACCGAAATCGGGGCCCGCGTCGAGGGCGTGCAGCGCGCCATCTTGCGCGGCCCGGCACGACCAATCGTCGCCCGACGGGCCGCAGACGAAACCCGGCGCACAGGCGAAGGCGGCGAGCCGGCAGTCGCCGTTGCCCGGCGTATCGTCGGGCGAGCCCCCGCCGCCGATGGGCGCGCAACCCAACGCGACGCACCCGATCGCGAAGACATACCCCAGGCCCGATGACCGATTCGCGTATCGCACGGCGTTGCTCCATCGCCCGTTTCGCAGACCATAACAAGCTGGCGCTGAGTGGACGAGGCTGGGCCATGACACGCCATAACAGCCGGGGCGCCGCTTCGATGTGGTGCTGCGCGATGCCAGCCGAGCGCGGCCCCATTGAGCGCGGCCCCGATTGAGCGCGCGGCGGGCCTGTGCGATACCCGCCGCCCACACCCCGCGCGGGAGGTCGACCATCATCGCCTTGCTCTCGTCCCTCGTCGGCGCGCTCGCGCTGGGCTTCGGCGTACCGCCCATCGACAGCGTGACCGCCATGACCGACAACGTTCGCCAAGGCCTGGCCCGCAGCGCGGTGCAGCCGCTGGCCGCCGAGTGGGCCGTCGCGCCTGACGCGGTGCTCGATAGCCTGCGCCTGGCCCTCGGCGCCTCGGCCCGCGCCGACGACCCCCGGGCCACCTTCTTGATCGGCGCCGATGATCGGACGTTCCAGGTGGGCCTGCGGGCGATGGTCGGTCCGATGCCGCCGGCCGATCTGACGCCGCGGGAGGCCCGCGCGTGGCTCGGCGCCGCGGGCGACGACGCCTTGATCGCCATCGCCGACGCCCGGCGGGTGCATCGCTTGCTGCGCACGACGGGCCTGCCGGCGGCCGGCGGCCTGAGCGGCGCGCGGCTCGAGCGGGCGTTCGAGGCCGTCCGCCAGACCGTGCTCGGCGCCGCGATCCGCGGGCTGCGCTACGAGACGATGTCGGTCGACGACGGGACGCAGCGGCTGGCGGTTGTGCCCATCGTCGCGCAGGCGGGCGATCCGCGCGGGATGGCACCGGCCGAGATGGCTCAGATCTGGGGTCGACCGCTGCGGTGCGCGCCGGGGGACGAGCTGCTCTTCCCGATCGACGACGATCGCCTGCTCGCGCTCGTGCTGCAGGCGATCGGCGCGGGCGGGCCGCCGCTGTATGCCTTCGACGGGTCGCCGACCCATGGCGCTCAGGCGCTGACCCGCTCCAGGGCGTTGGCCGATGGCGCGCGGCCGTCGTCGGCGCCGGCCCATACCGCGCAGGCCGGCGTGCCGGTGGATCGTTGGCGGCGGCTGCGGCCCGACTCGAAGGCGCTCATCGCCGGCGTGCCGGGGGCCAAGGCCGACGCCATCTGGACGGCGCTTACGGCGCGCGCCGCCGAGACCGGCTGGCATCCGGTGCTTCTCGGGCCCGTCGACGAGGCGTGGACGATGACCGCCGACGGCGCGCAGTTCACGGATTCGGGTCTGGCGGCCGGCTGGCACTATGGCGGCACCCCCGGCTCGGCCCTGGGCGCCGCGGCCGGCCCCCTGTCGTCGGGACCCGGTCTCACCCTGGAAGAGTTCCTCACCGCGCACGGCGCGCCGCCCAGCGCGCCGCCGACCACCGAACCGCCGGCGACGCCCCGGCATCCAGTGCCCTGGCCCGCCGCCCGCTGGGCCGACGCGCCGGGCAGCCTCGGCCGGATCCCGGACGGCGCCTTCCGCCGGGTCTACATCGCGCTGGTGCCGACCGACGCGCCGTGGAAGGTGCCGGCGTGGCTGGCGACTTACGCGGCGGGCGAGAGCACCCCCTCGAATACCGCGCTGGTGCTGCTCGCCCGGCGGCTGCACCGCCAGCACGGCGCGGTGGTCTACGGCGCCGGGCCGGCGAGCGTCAGCTTCCGCCTGCCCGCGCCGCCGAGCGCCGAAGGCATGGCTGAGCTGTACGCGCTCTGCCGCCGCGTCTGCCCCGATGTCTTCGGCGAGGTCACCGCGAAGGCGTTCGCCGCGGCGCGGGCCGCGGGGCGTGACCTCTACTTCTGGTGGGATTGACCGCGCGGGCGCCGCGCGTTCAGTCGGCGGGGTCGGGCTCGGCGGGGTCGGGCTCTACAAGCGCCGGCGCGGGCGGCGCGCCGGGGCAATCGGCGGTGGCCAGACACGGGTCGGCGGCGGTCTCGCCGGTGGCGAAGAAGCGGGCCACCATCTCCGCCAGCGCCGGCTCGCCCTGAAGGCCGTGGGCGCCCTGGGGGTCGCTATGGGCGATACGCAGCGCGCTCTCACCGCGCTCGCCGGCGTCGATCGTCTGCCGCAGCGGCGGATCGTAGACCCGCTCGCCGAGCGGCGTGCCCGGCAGCTGGTCGACGTCGAGCAGCGGCGCGCGGCGCGGCAGGCCCTCGACGACGCCCTCGTCGAGCAGCAGCGCGTCGACCGCGTCGCCGGGGGTCCACAGGCCCGCGGCGCGCCCCACGGCCAGGGCGCCGGCGGTCGGGAAGCGCGGATCACCGGCGGTGGCCATGAGCAGCACGTCGGCCCCCGGCTCACCGCCGCCGGGCGCGACCCGCGGCTCGGCGAAGAGCCGCCGGGCGTAGTTGATGGGGTCGGCCGGCTCGAGCACCGTCTGCAGGATGAGCACGAATCGACGGAAAGCCGGCCCCTGGCGGTCGACGGCCCAGCCGTTGCCCAGCGCCACCAGCGGCGACTGCGGCGCGAACAGCGCGCCGAGCAGCTCGACGGCGTAATCGAAGTTGACCTGCGTCGGCGGGTCGAGCCCGGGCAGCTCGAGCCGCAAGCGGTCGCCGAGGCCGGTGGTCGGCTGCTCGGCCTCCAGCCACAGCCGGCGGTCGTTGCCGGTGAGCGCGTCGGTGCCGATCGACAGCCGGAAGCCCCCGTCGTCGGCCGCGCGGGTGCTCACCCGCTGCCCGGTGCTCAGGTTGGTGAGCACCACCGGCTGGCCCGCCGGCAGCGGCGGCAGCTGCAAGACCGGCATGCCCAGCCGCGCCTCGGGGTCGGCGTGGGCCACCCGGTCGAGCGCGTTGGTCCAGACCGAGACCAGCGTGCCCCGCCGATCCTGCCCGCCCGGGCCGACCTCGGGCAGGCCGATGACCAGCGGACCCAGCGTCGGCAGGATGAAGCCCTCGGTGATCGAGGGGTGGGCGCTGCGCACGAAGAGGTCGGTCAGCCCGCCGGGCGGTGAGATCGGGGCCAGCGAGACGAGGCTCGGCTCGAGGCCGCCGACGATGGTCGTCAAGAGCGCGCCATAGCCCTCGCCGCCCATGTGCAGCGCGGCGCCCGGTCCGCCGAAGTCGACCTCGCCGTCGTCGTCGAAGTCGCCGGCGACGCTGCTGCGCACCGCCGGCCGGGTGCGCCAGGTGCGGCCGTCGAAGCTGCGCAGCACCCGCACGAGCTGCAGCCAGTCGAGCGCGCTCTGGCGGATGACATCCCGGGTATGCAGCGCGTCGACGGTGAGGGTGTCGACGCCGGGGTCGGCCACGCCGTCGCCGTCGAGGTCACGCGCCCGATGCCGCGCGAGCACCGCGTCGAAGCGCTCGACCCCGAAGGCGTCGACGCCCACCGGGCCGTGCCCCACCGCGTCGATGGCGCAGGTCGCCAGCCCCCAGCGGGCGAAGCGGCCGGCCTGCTTCAGCGCGTCGAGCCGCGAGCCCTTGAGGTCGTGGGCCCACAGCACCACCGGCGCCGGGCGGGTGCGCGGGTCGCGGGGCACGGCGCACCAGAAGGGCACCTCGGCCAGCACCGCCGAGAGCGTGCCCTCGTCGACGTCGACCCGCCACGCCTCGTCGTCGTCCCCCGGCACCGGGCGCAGGCCGCTGCGGATCTCGTCGAGCCGCTCGAGGCAGCCGGCGTCGTCGACCCGCACCGCGCCGAGCGCCGCCAGCCGCGTGGGGCCGCCCTGGTCGCGATCGTCGAGCAGGTAGGGCACCGCGACGCTGCCGGCGACCACCTGGGCCACCGCCTGCCACTCGGCCTCGATACGCGCCGCCTCGGCCGTGTCCTCGCTCAACCGGGCGCCAATGCCCGCCAGCCGTCCGGCGGGCAGCGCGAGCACGTCGGGGTCGCTCGACTCGACGAGCCCCGCGGGCACGCACTGTTCGAGCCAGTCGAAGGGCCCCTCGCCGTAGAGCCCCGCCCGCAGCGTATCGAGGTCGCGGTTGGCGCTCTGGGTCGTGAAGACCCAGGCGAAGGCGACGTTCTCCAGGCCGACGCCGTGGGGCGCGAGCGCCTCGGGCAGCCGGGTCAGCGCGTCGGCGTGCTGGATGTGATGGATGAACGGAAACGGCGAGCGCACCGGCTGGCCGTCGAGCCCGACGACCCGGTCGGTGAGCACCACCGCGTAGCGCCGCCCGGGCCGCAGCGGCACCACCGGCCGCAGGATCAGCGCCCGGGTCTGCTGCTCGTAGTAGGTGATCGGGCGGCCGTCGGCGTCGGTATCGGCCACGTCGAGCAGGCCGTCGTGGTCGGTGTCTTCGCCCTCGTCGAGCACGCCGTCGCCGTCGAGGTCTTCGTCGACGGTCTCGACGACCAGGTTCTCGGCGTCGGGCCGCGGGTTGCGCGGGAACGCCACCGTCTCGGGGTCGACGTGGTCGACGGGAAAGTAGCCCCGCCCCAGATCGAGCGGGATGCGCTCGCCGAAGGTCGACCCCTCGCTGACGTCGACGACGACGATCGGATCATCGGCGAAGTCGCGCCCCTGCCCGTTGAGGCGGCGCATATCGAGCGGCGCCTCGAAGCGCACGCTGATCGCGCCGAACGTGCCGAAGCCGTCCAGGTCGAGCGCCGCCTGCCGCAGCCGGCGCTCGGCGGCCGAGGGGGCGAGCAGCGACAGGTTGAGCCGCAGCCCGGTCGGTGAGCCCGGGTCGGGGCGGGTGAGCAGGTCGTTGGGGAAGGGGATGTCGGGCAGCGGCAGCGTATCGAGCTGGAAGACGACCTGCGGCCCGCTGCCGCCGGGGGACGGGCGCAGCCCCTCGGGCGGCTCGTCGGGCAGGCAGCCGATCAGCGCGAAGGCCGCGGCGAGGGCCGCGCAGCGGGAGAGCGGGGCAGGGGTACGCATGGCCGGCAGGATACCCCCGCCGGCGGCCGAGCGCGAGCGGGCCAGCCGCGGTCGCTGGCCGGCCGAGGCCATCAGGCCGCGGGCTCGCCTCCGGGCGCATCGAACAGCGCCAGCGCCCGGTCGATCGCCTCGACCACGCCCACCAGATAGACGATGTCTCCCGCCTCGAAGGGCGTATTCGGATCGGTCGGGTGCAGCAGCGCGTCGCCCCTGCGGGTGCCGACGACCAGGGCGCCGGTCTGCGATCGCAGGCGCAGCGAGACCGGCGACTGGCCCGCCGCCGGGCTGCCGGGACGGACCAGCGCCGACTCGATCCTCAGGTCGGCCAGCCCGCTCGGGCCGCCGAGGCGTCGGCGCGGCACCGTCGGTCGACGCGCGGTCGGCTGGGTATCGCTGCGCAGCATGTGGATCCGGTCGTCGATGACGTTGCGCGGCACGTCGAGCGCGCGCAGCAGCCGGGCGACGACCTCCACCGCGCCTTCGACCTCGGTGGCGACCACGTCGTCGGCGCCGATGCTCAACAGCCGGTCCCGGTCGGAGAGCGAGCGGCTGCGCATGAGTATCGGGGTCTCGGGCGCGATGCGCCGCGCCGTGGCCACGATGCGATCGGCGGCCGGCGGGTCGTCGACGAGCACCACGAGCGCGCGAGCGGCCGCGAGGTGGGCGTGCTGCAAGGTCTCGGCGCTGGTCGCGTCGCCGTAGTAGATCGGCAGGCCGAGCGCCTTGCCCCGGCGCACGGCCTCGATGCTCAGATCGAGCACGATCACCGGGGTCTCGCACGCCTGCAGGGCCCGGGCGGCGAACGTCCCGCCGATGCCGAAGCCGACGATGACCACGTGCCCGTCGAGCGCGGCGCGAGATTCGGCGGCCTCCTCGATACCGCGCACCCCGAAGAGCTGGGCCAGCGGCGCGAGCAGGCGCTCCCCGGCGGTGATGTGCGGCGCGAGCCGCACCAGCATCGGCGTCAGGAACATGCTGATGATGCCCGCGGTGAGCAGCGGGGCGATGTCGGCCGCGTCGACCAGGCCGTTGGACTGCGCGACGCGGGTCAGCACGAAGCCGAACTCGCCGAACTGCGCGAGCCCCACGCCGGCCAGCCACGCCGCCCGCGGCGGGAAGCGCATCGCCAGCGCCGCGACGACGGCGATGGCCCCCTTGCCGAAGAGGAAGGCGGCGAGGAAGGCCAGGACGAGCGCCGGCTCGGCGAGCAGCACCCGCGGGTCGAAGAGCATGCCGAGCACGACGAAGAAGACGCTGACGAAGGTGTCGCGCAAGGGCAGGATGTCGCTCATCGCCCGGTGCCCGTATTCGGTGTCGGCGACGACCATGCCGCCGAGGAACGCCCCGAGCGCCAGCGAGAGGCCGGCCAGGGCGGTGAGGTAGGCGGTCCCGATACACAGGGCGACGATGGCCAGCAGGAAGACCTCGCGGCTGCGGCTCGCGTCGACCCATGTCAGCAGCCGGGGCACCAGGACGCGGGCGATGACCACCGTCGCGACGACCACCGCCGCCGCCTTGCCGAGCGCGATGACGATCGGCCCCGAGGCGCCGCCCTCGATGTCGGCGGCCAGCAGCGGCACGACGAGCATCATCGGCACCACGCAGAGGTCTTGGAAGAGCAGGGTGCCGACGATGAAGCGCCCGTGGGGGGCGTCGAGCTCGCTGCGCTCGGCGAGGGTGCGCAGGACGATGGCGGTGCTCGACAACGCGACGATGAAGCCGAAGAAGACGCTGACCCCCGCCGACGAGCCCGCCGCGCGGGCGACGGCGACCGTCACCCCGAAGGTCAGCCCCACCTGCAAGACCCCGCCGAGCGCCACCCGGCGGAAGATCGTGCGCAGGCGGGCGAGCGAGAACTCGAGGCCGATGGTGAACAGCAGGAGCACGACGCCCACCTCGGCGAGCATCTCGATGTCGTGCACCGAGGTGATCAGGCCGCCGCCGAAGGGGCCGATGAGCGCGCCGGCGGCGAGCAGGCCGGCGACGGTGGGCAGCCGCAGTCGGGCGAGCAGCACGGTGACGAGCACGCCGACCACGGCGATGATCGCCAACTCTCCGAGCAGTGGGATGTGGCCCATGGTGCGCTCCGCCGATCGTGCGGTTCAGCGGCCGGCCCGTCTGTTCACGGGGGCGCGACCGCCATCGCGGTATCACGGCAGTCCCGCGCCATCAAGCGCCCGTCCACGGCCCCACGAGCCAGTCTTCGATGCCCGCCGCCGCCGCGCACAGCAGCCCGTCGGCGGCCCGCAGCGGGCGGCGCTCGAGGTCGAGCAGCGCGCCCATCACCGCCTCGGCCAGCGTCGGTCGGTGCAGCCCGAGGGCCGGCAGCCCGCGGGGGGAGGCGTCGGGCCACAGCAGCCGGTGGGCCTCGCCGAGCGCCCACAGGCCGTCGAAGGCGGGCAGGGGCGCCGGCGCGCGGCCCGGCGCCGGGCGCAGATCGGCCAGATGGGCGTCCAGATATTGCCGCGCGGGCGTCAGGATCTCGTCCGTCGTGAGCGGGGCCTCGCCGTCGGCGACCTCGTCGGCGGCGGCCTGCCGGCTCAGCTCGGCCAGCAGCAGCGCGCGGGCGGCGATGTCGTGGGCGTCGCCGTCGCCCGGCTCGGCGTAGCGGGCCGCGTAGAGGGTCAGCATGCGCCCGCGGCGGGCGGCGACGGCCGCCGGATCGCCCGTGAACAGCAGCCACAGCGCCCGGCAGATCGCGCGCCCCGGCACGCCTGCGCCGCGGGCGACCGGTCCGCCGAGCAGCGCCTCGAGGGCGTCGTGGCGGATCTGGTCGGCGGGCAGCGCGCCGAGCAGCAGCGCGTCGTCGATGGCCCGCTCCACCGCGTCGTCGCGGGCGGGATCGCTCAGCGTACCTACCAGCCGCCCGCCGAGCACCGCCCGGAACAGCCGGTCGATACCCGGCAGCGGGCCGCGCCACTGCTCGCGTGCGGTGGCCCGCGCGCCGTCGGCGGCGCCGCCGAAGAGGCCGGCGACCGTGCGCAGGAACCGCGCCCCGACCGGATCGCCGGTCACCGCGCAGGCCCGGCGGTACAGCGCGACGGGGCTCATGGTCAGCGCCCGCGGGTCGTGGCCGGGGAAGATGCGCGCGCCGTCGAGCGGGTCGAACGCGCAGAGGATGCGCGGCGCGCCGGGGCCGGGCCCGAGCACGACGTCCAGCTCGGCGCTCGGCTGGGGCATGCCATCGCCGTCGAGCAGCGCCCCCAGCAGGTTCAGCGCCAGCGCGGGCATGCCTTCGAGGGTGTGTGGGTCGATGGCATCCGGGTCGATGGTATCCGGGTCGCTGGCATCCGGATCGATGGCATCCCCATCCGCCGCGCGCAATACGACCCCCGCCAGCGCGCGCTCGATACGCAGCCGGCACCGGCTCGGCCGGCGGATGTCCTCCAGGTCGTTCACCCGCGGCAGCGCGGGCAGCGGCGCCTCGAAGGCGCCGTCGAGCCGCCGCGGCACCGCCCGAAAGGCCGGGGCGAACAGCGGCCCGCCCCGCGCGCGGCCCACCGGGTGGTCTTCGAAGACGATCAGCCCGTCGAGCACCGCCCGCAGCCCGATGCGCGCCTGAAACAGCCGGCTGATGACCGGCTTGCCCAGCAGATCGTCCGGGTCGTGATCGCTGATGCGGTCGCGCACCCGCACCGTATGGCCCCCGTCGACGTCGACGCCCAGAATGGTCAGCCGATCGTCGCGCAGGCTCAGCCCCAGCGGCCGGACCCGGGCCGAGGCGGTGGGCAGGGTCGCCCGCGGCGGGCGCTCGCCGCGGGCCGTCAGGGCGTCGGCGGCGAGCTGCCCTTCGACCCGTTGAAACGCCAGCTCGCGGGTGAACAGGCGCCGCCAGGCCACCAGCCTCTGCGCGGCGTGCCACGCGGCGGTGGTCAGCGCCGGCGACGCGAGCACCCCGGGCGGCGCCTCGGCCCGCGCCGCGTCGACGGCGTCGGCCAGACCCGCCAGCGCTTCGCCGGCGGCGCCGAGGCCCAGCCGGCGGGCCCGCTCGATCAAGCCCTCGGCGGCGGGCGCCCAGTCGGCGTCGGGGTGGGCCAGACCGGCGACGGCGATCTGATCGAGCAGCTCGCCCAGGTCGCCGACGAAGCGCCTCAGCGGCGCGCCGTGGGGCAGCAGGTCGGCCAGATCGCGCTCGTCGGGCGGACCGAAGGCGGCGCGGATGGCATCGGCGTCGGCGGCCCGGCTCATGGCATCGGGTTGCTTTGGTATGTCATCGGAGTCATTGAAGGTGCCATTCTTGATGCCATGTGAGTCATCTCGGATGCCATGTGTGCCATCGCTCATGCCATCACCCGGCCCGGCGGGCGCCGTGCAATGACTCCAGCGAGAGGTGCGCGGTGTGATGGGCCGGGCGGCCCCGTCGAGCCAGCCGCAGCGGCTGCACCCACACCCCGGTGATCGGGCTGAGCCGCAGCCCGTCGTCGCCGACGTCCAACCGGCCGAACAGGCCGTCGCAGCGCGGCGCTGCGCCCTCCCGATGCGGCCCGTACATGCGCTCGAGGTTGTCGACGAGCAGGTTCTTCTCCCGCCGCAGCGGCGCCTCGATGTGCAGCCGCGCGCCGTGGGCGTCGGTCGCCACCGCCCGCGCCCGACCGCGGGTATGGTCGGTCTCGACGACGCTCACCGTCGCCGGCTCGATATAGACCCAGGTCGACTCACCCGGCGCCGTCCGCCGCAGCCGATCGAGCGCCGTCCGCCAGTCGGGCGCGTGCACCGCGGCATAGGCCCGCCCGCCGACATAGGGCGCGGGGTGCAGGCGCAGGTCCTTGTGGATCGACAGCCGCCGGTCGGCGGAGACCTTGGCCCCGTCGAAGCGCCACGCCCCGTGGCTCATCTCGCCCAGGCTCTGTTCGAGCGCGTCGTGGGCCGGCCAGCGCAGCAGCCGCGTCGGGTCGCTGCCGAAGTGCAGCGTCGGCCGGGCCGAGACCACCTGATACAGCGCGCCGTCCTCGGCGACGTAGTACACCGTCACCCCGACGAAGCCGGTGTCGCTCACCCAGCCGTCGGCGCCCAGCGCTTGCAGCTCGAGGGCCTCGTCCAGCAGTTCGTAGCTGCGCCGGGCGACGCCGATGAGCCCGCGCATCTGCTCGGGCAGCGCGCCGCCCTCGAAGCGCCGCCGCGAGCGCCGGGTCAGCAGCCAGATGCGGCTCACGGTGGCCTGCCAGTCGTGCATGTCGAACAGCGGATCGCGCCCCAGCGCCCGCTCGACCAGCGTCGTCAGCCGGTTGAGCTCGCGCTCGATGGTGATCAGCCCCGCGTTGTGCGCGGTCTGGGCCAGGGCCCCCAGCTCGTCGACGCTGGCCCGGCTCATGCGCTGCAGCCCCTGCAGACCCAGGCGGTGCAGTAGCCCGTCGATGGCGTCGAAGGCGGCGGCCATGCGCCCGAGCTGGTCGACGATACGCTTGGGCTGCTCGGCGAGCACCGCCGGGTCGTGGGGCAGCGACATCAGGCGATCACTTCACCGACGTGCTCGGCGAGCTGGCGCGGGGTCAGCGCCGCGACGAACCAGCCGCAGTTGGCCAGATCGCGGGCGAAGCGCGCGTCGAAGACCGGCCGGCAGTCGGCATCCAGCGCCGACAGGCCGATGCAGTGGGTGCCCGCCTCGCGCAGCTCTTTGGCCAGGGCCAGACACTCGGCCCGATCGCCCCAGACGAACCAGTCGCTGATCAGCACGAAGAGCGTGCGCCGCGGGTCACCGATGCGGTCGGCGCAGTAGCGCATGGCCGACAGCATGCGGGTGCCGCCGCCGAGCTGGCAGCCCATCAGCACCTCGATCGGGTCGTGGGCCTGGCTGCTGACGTCGACCAGCCGGTGATCCCACAACACCAGCGTCACCTCGACCGACGGCAGCCGGGTGAAGATCGCCGCCATCACCGCCGCGTGGATCAAGCTGTCGGTCATCGAGCCCGACTGGTCGACCGCCACGACGATGTGCCACGGGCTGCGCCGCCGCTGCCGATGGCGGAAGTGGATCCGCTCGGCCACCAGCCGCTGCCGCTCGGGGTCGAAGTGCTTGAGGTTCTTGCGGATGGTGCGGGTCCAGTCGGTGTTCTTGAAGCTGCGCACCGGCGAGCGGTGGCGCGGCGACAGCGGCCCGTAGAGCGCCGGGCGGCACTCGGTCTCGAGCCGCGCGGCCAGTCTGCCGACGACCTCGGCGACGATCTCGCGGGCGGCGTCGAGCACCGGCCCCTTCATCAGGTGCTTGAACTGCAGGATCGCCCGCAACAGGTCGTCGCTGGGCTCGGCCTTGCGCAGCACCTCCTCGTCGGTGACCAGCTCGTGCAGCCCGTAGCGGGTCAGGGCGTCGCGCTCCATGACCTGCACCGCCTCGCGCGGGAAGAGGTCGCGCACCCGCGAGAGCCACATCGGCACCGACAGCCCGCTGCCGGCCCCGTGCCCCGCCTGGCGATGGGCCCGCTCGCTGTGTTCACGATCGTAGATGTACGACAGCGGCGTCTCGAGCCGCTCGGCGTCGCCCAATATGCCGTCGAGCGCCGAGCCGCCGACGCCGCGCAGGCCGTCGAAGCCCAGCGATTCGTCGGCGTGCTGGCCCAGTATCAAGCGCCAGCGGATCGCCTGCTCGACCTGCCGATCGTCGGGGCCGGGCGGGTCGTTGTCGTCATGCCCGTACGCCATCGACAGGCCTCTCCTTGGGCAGCTCCATCACAAAAGAACGCATGGCAGACCAGTCGCTGCCTTCGAAGAGTTGCGTTCGGACTCGATGGTCTTCCAGCCAGCGAGCCCAGCGGCTCGGGCGTCCATCTCGGACCAGCATCCTTCCGCGGAGCTCTCCGAGGCGTTCCGAGTATCCCCGAGAACCCAATCTGCGTCGCGCATCATCCTTCTTGCCGACAGTCAAGGCGAAGAGGAGGTAGCGCTGGCTGTTGTCGAGTTCACGCAGCTTTTTCCACACGAGGTCACTCTTGATGCTCACTCCCGTGGGAAAACGGCCTTCCGTACGATCGCGCAAGAGGTCACAAATCAGGCGCACGCGCTCGCCGGGTACCCAGAGGTTGGGCAGGATGTCGTCCAGCACGTCCAGGCTCGCATCGACTTCGGTCAACTCGGCGAAACGGAAGAACGCTTCTTCTGCCAGGCTCTGGATGTGGTGATTGAGGTCGGAGAGCGTTCGCCATGTCTCGCCCGTCGTCGGTCCGGCGCATACGAAGCAGACATGATCGAACGCTTTGATCATGGCCGTGCCGGTCAACGCGGCGATCGACGACGGCTCTTGAGACCGAAGACGCACGACAAGGAATACGCCCGACGAGCCAAAGGCTAGCCGTGCGCGGCTCAGCATCTGATCCTGGTGGGGCCGTAGTTCATCGCCCGGCCATTGTACATCGATACGCTGTAGCCCGGTCCGGAGCGTCGCGCGTTGATACAGTTCGATCACCTGTTCGCTGTCATGGGGCAGAAACCATGATGGAATCATCAATGGTTCAGAGGGCTGGAAGGCTGGGCTCGCCCCGTCCAGTAGCCCCGACAGATGGATCAGCCTCATTCCTGTGTGCGCACCTTGGTGGCAACACTCGGCTGTAGCAGGCACAGCAAGGGATCGATCCGGTACTCGGTGGACTCGCGGTAGCGATTTTCGGGGATAAGCAGCCCGATGCGTACAAGATCCTCCAACGCTTCGTCGCTCAGGCCGTCTGGCTCCACCTGAAGGTCCGCACGGCTCAGCCAGCGTCCGTTTCGCAGAAGGCTCTGGTCGATGCGCTCGGCGAGCTTCCGCAGGATCATGTGGTCATCGAATCCGACCGTCGACGCCTTGCGGACGAGGCGCAGCAAGCCTTGATCATGGCTCCAATCCACCGGTGGTGGCCATGGATACAGCCTCAGCAGTGCGTGACACCACTTGAGGTACACATAGGGGTTACCGGTCCCCCGAGCCAGTTGTTGGAACGGCCTCCACAGGTCGGGCTTACGCAACGTCTCGCGGGTCGTGGCGGGGGCCACCGACTCCCGCTTCTCCAGCATCGAGACGAGGTCCCGTGGCTTCATTGCGCCGAGTTCGAGGAACTCGTTCAGCTCGCGCCGAATGTCGTCGACAACCGTCTCCGAGCGCAGGTTGACCAGCGCGACGCACGGTTGCAGCGCGAGGAACTGCTTGTAGGTCTCGATGACCTTGCGCGGGTCGTCGTCGATCGCGAGCTGATCGAGGTCGTCGAAGAAGATCACGACGAGGCGCTCGGTCACCTCAGCCAGCCTCGCGAGCGTGGTCACGATGGCCGAGTGCAGGAGGTCGGTCGACACCTCGACCACCGACTGATGGGTCTCGCCAGTCTTCCAGCTCTTCTGCCAGCTCAAGCGTGACCGTAGCTTGACGAAGAGACCGTCGGCGGTGGCATCACCCTGGATGCCCGCTCTGCGCTGGATCTCGTCGACATGCCCCTGAGTGATCCGATCCGAGTTGGCGAGCAGGCGCAGCTCGTCGAGCCAGACCCGCAGCCGCTGCGCGTCGTCTGGTGCTTGGTCTCCGACCGCGGTTGCCAGTGCCAGAGCCAGTTCGCGGAGCGCGCTCTTGTAGCCCAGTTGGCGCCCTGGGATCGAGAGCGTGACGACCCGCCCGACGTTCTCCCGCCGAAATCGATCGACGACGGTGCGCGTGAAGATCGACTTGCCGATGCCGCGATCACCGGTGACGAGGATGCGGCAGTCGCGCAGCCCCGTCTCGAGCACATCATCGAGGATGATGCGCAGCTGCTCGCGGTCATCATCGCGATCGACGAAGAGCTCTGCGTCGATCGTATTGGCTTGGATCCAGGCGGCGCTCAAGCGCTTGGGCGTCATGGTGCTCCTCGGCTCGTCGGCCTGATTCTGTCAGCGCGCCCGGTCGATTGCCAGCAGCCAGCGGTCGGCGATCCGCGGGCCGGGCAGGGTGATGCGCAGCACATGCGGGTGGGCGTCGAGCGCGGCGTGAACCCGGGGCATCTGCTCGGCGCGGAAGGTCCAGGTGTAGCGGAAGAACTCGAGGTCGACCTGCTCCGGGCAGCCGGGCGCCATGTCGGCCCGGACCCGGCCGAAGGTCGAGGCGACGCGGCGCAGCATGCGCGCCATGTGCACCCGCCGCGGGTAGTCGAGGACCACCGCGGCGTCGGCGCGGGCGAGCCGGGCGGGCAGGTGATTGGTGAAGTTGCCGTCGATGACCCAGGCGTCGCGGGCGTGGATCGCGGCGATGTGCCCGTCGAACCAGGCGGCGTCGGGGGCCTGCCAGCCCGGCTGCCAGTACTCGGCGTCGAGGTGCACCACCGGCAGGTCGAGCCGCTCGCCCAGCGCGCGGGCCATGGTCGACTTGCCGGCGCCGCACGGGCCGAGCACGCAGATGCGCCGGGCGTCGGGCGGCAGGGGCAACGGGGCGGAGCGGCGCGGCATCTGCGAAGGGTAGGGCGGTCGCCGTGGCCTGTCGATGGCGTCCGCGGCCAACCCTGGTAGACTGCCAGCCCATACGAGGGAGGAGCGGTTGAGCGCCACCGAGGTCATCTGCGCCGCGTGCGGCACGCACGGTCCGTTGGGCAATACCTGCGACGCCTGCGGGCAGGATCCGCGGCTGAAGGGGCGCTACGCCCTGCTCGAGATCGTCGGGCACGGGGCCGTGGGCACCACCTACCGCGCCCGGGACGAGATGAAGCGGCAGACGGTGGCCATCAAGGAGATGCCGCTGCGGCCGACGACGCCCCGCGAGCAGGTGCAGCGCATCGAGCGCGAGGCGCGGGTGCTCGGCGAGATCGGCCACGACCGCATCCCGGGCCATCGGGCGCACTTCGCCGAGGGCAGCGGCAAGCACCGGGCGTTCTATCTGGTGCAGGACTTCGTCGCCGGCCCGACGCTGGCCACCGAGATGGCCGGCAAGCGCTACACCGAAGACGAGGTGCTCGCCCTGCTCGACGAGGTGCTCGAGGTGCTCGAGTACCTGCACGGGCTCGCCCCGCCGGTCATCCACCGCGACCTCAAGCCGAAGAACCTCATCCGCCGCGAGCGCGACGGCAAGCTGGTGCTCATCGACTTCGGCGCGGTGCGCGACGTCGTGCAGGATCCGACGACCGGCGGCAGCACGGTGGCCGGCACCTACGGGTACATGGCCCCCGAGCAGTTCCGCGGCGAGGCCAGCCCGCGCAGTGACCTCTACGCGGTGGGCGCGATGGCCGTCGAGCTGTTGTCGCGGCGGTCGCTGATCGATCTGGTCGGCGTCGACCATCAGCTCGACTGGCAGAAGGCGGTGCACGCCTCCCCCGAGACGCGGCGGCTCATCGAGCGGCTGCTGTCGGCCAGCCCCGAGATGCGGCCCGCCTCGGCGAAGTCGGTGCGGGCCGAGATCGCCCGCATCCGCGCCGGCGAGAGCGACGGCGGCGGCATCCGGCTGAACAAGCCCGACCCCCAGCGGGCGGCGCGGCGGGCGGCGCAGCACTCGGCCTCGATGCCCGTGCCCAACCGGGCGGCGGGCGTGCCGGTGCGGCCGGTGGTCGTCACCGACGCGCTGCGGCGCAAGATGGGCGCCAAGGACAAGTCGCTGGCCACGCTGCTCGCCTTCGTCGGCGGGTCCGTGGGCGCCCACCAGTGGTATCTGGGCAAGTGGAAGCTGGGCTTCCTCTACTTCGTGCTCGGCTGGATGACGATGTTCATCGTGCCCGGCCTCATCTCGGCGTTTCAGGGCTGGCGCATGCTGAAGATGAGCCAGGAGGCCTTCGACGCCGAGTACAACCCGGCCCTCGCCGAGATGTCCCGCGGCGATACCCTCGGCGTCGCCGAGCAGATCCGCGCGCTGCACGATCTGGTGCAGGCGGGCGCGATGACCGACGAGGAGTTCGCCCACGAGAAGGCCCGCCTGCTCGGCCAGCGGGCGCCGGGCACCTTGGCGACCCTGGGGCGCGATCTGGTCGAGTCGGTCTTCGAGCAGTTCGAGCAGAACATGGATCAGCTGCCCGAAGAGGTGGCCGATCAGCTCGGCCGGCACCGCAAGAAGCTCGAGGCCAAGGGCCTGCTCAAGCGTCGGCGCGCCCGCTCCGACGCCAACCGCGGGCGGCTCGACCAGCTCACCGATCGGCGCAGCTTCTCCGACCGCCGCGAGCGCGGGCGCGATCACTACCTCGAGTGATCGCCGCGAGAACGGCGGGAAGACGCCTGCCGCGGGCGGGCATCGAGGCCGCCGAGTAGACCGAAGCCGCCCGCCGCCCCCGCTGCGCCCTTCGAAAGCCCACGGGCGCGGGCTCCGCCGGTTGGCCGTCGACGATCCGGTGACATCTGGATGACAAGGGGGCCGCGCGTCGCGCTGCGCCCATGCGCGTGTGTCAGGCGCCGACCGGCGACGGCGAGCCCCGTCGCGCCGTTCGTGCGTCGTCCAGCGCTCTTCATCGCTGGTCCCGGGCCGGGTTCCTGCTGTCACGGTTCGTGTCTGCAGGGTGCTTCATGCTGACATTTCATCGCCCTGACAGCGGGGCGTCCGCGCTTGCCAGCCGTCTTCGATCTGAACTACGCTCGTCCCGCAATACATGCGGAGGGCCAGCGTGATTCGAGTTCTGCTGACAGGTGTGTCGCTTGCAGTATGTCTCATGCTGACATATTCGACCGCGTCGGCTCAGGCTGTCGAGCGGTCCGTCGGCGCCGAGGCGCCCGCCGCGGCGGATGCCGAGCTCGCCGCCCGCATCGCCGCGCTGTCCGAGCAGGGCAACGCGGCGGTCGAAGCCGGCCGGGGCAAAGCCGGGGTCGAGCTGTATCTGCAGGCCTACGCCCTCGATCCGAGCCAGGCCACGTTGCTGTACAACATCGCGCTCACCTACCACCGCGTCGTCGGCGACGTCGATCTGGCGGTGAGCTACTACGGGCGCTTCCTCAAGGCGCCGGGCGCCGATCCGGCGCTGCTCGGGCCGGCGACCCAGGCGATGGTCGCGCTGCAAGAGGTGCGCAAGCTGGAGCGCGAAGCGGAGGCGGAGGCACGCCGGCTGATCGAGGCGCGGGAGACGGCGGACCGGCGCGATCCGCCGGTCGTGGACGGGACCGAGCGTCCCGCCAACGGGCCGCAGACGCCGCCGCTGGGGCTCGCTGAGCCGCGGGCCGACGATCCGCCGCCGCCGTCGAGCGCGCCATGGGTCCTCGTGGGCGTCGGCGGGACGATCGCCGTGGTCGGCGGCGCGATCGGGCTCTTCACGGCGGCCGACCACGGCGTATTCGCCGACAGCGATCTCTACGACGAGAAGCGCGGGCTCGCCGATCGTGGTCGACCGCTCGGCCTCGGCGCCGACATCGCGGTGGGTGCGGGGGTGGCGCTGGCGCTCACCGGCCTGTTCTGGTGGGCGGTGGCCGACGAGCGCCCCGCGGTCTCCGCTGGCACGGGCCTGCCCGCGGCCACGCTGACGTGGTGAGCGGCGAGTGGCTCTGCGGGCGCTGCGGGCATCGGGGCGCGGCGCCGATGCCGCCGCGATGCCCGCTCGATCGGGGGCGGGTGGTGCCCGACCTCGGCGGCCGACGATTCGACGGGCGCTATGTGGTGCGTGATCTGCTCGGCGTCGGCGGCATGGGCAGCGCGGTCTGGCGCGCCCGCCAGGAGTCGACCCGGCGCGACGTCGCGATCAAGTTCCTGCCCGAAGCGGAGCCCGAGTCGGCGCGTCGCTTCGAGCGCGGCGCGCAGCTGGCCTCGAACCTCAACCACCCGCACATCGTCACGGTGCACGACTACGGCTCGACCGACGACGGCGGCCTGTTTCTGGTCATGGAGCTGCTCGAGGGTCGCGAGCTGACCGAGGTGCTCGCGGCCCACGATCGGCTGCTGCCCGAGACGGCCCTGCGGCTGGCCGATCAGGCGCTGCAGGCGCTGGGTCACGCCCATCGGCAGCGGGTCGTGCACCGCGACATCAAGCCGGGCAACCTGTTCATCGTCGAGCACGAGGACGAGCCGCCGACCCTCAAGGTGCTCGACTTCGGCATCGCGCGGTTCTTCGAGGACGAGGACGAGCCCTCGGGCGGGCTGGCGGATCGGGTCGACGGCGACGTCACGACCGTGCGCAAGATCTGCGGCACGCCGCGCTACATGTCGCCCGAGCAGATCGCGCGCCAGCCGGTGGACGGCCGGACCGACCTCTACTCGCTGGGCGTGGTGCTCTATCAGTGCCTGACCGGCCGCACGCCGTTCAATGGCGACCTGGCGCAGCTCTTGTACAGCCACCTGCACGTCGAGCCGGCGCCGCTGCGCGCGGTGCGCGGCGATGTGCATCCCCTGTTCGAGAGCGTGGTGCTGCGGGCCATGGCCAAGACGCCCGATGCCCGCTTCGCCTCGGCGCGGCAGATGCGGTCGACGCTCTACGACCTGCAGCTCGAGCTGGGCCTGCTGGTCATCGGTCCGCCCACGGGCTCGATGCCGGCGCTGACGTTGACCGAGCCCGGGCGGCGGGTGGCCGGGCTCTCGGGGGACGAGACCCCCGACGCGGGCGCCATCACGGCCACGCGCACCGGCCGATGGGGCGGGCTGCTCGCGGCCGTCACCGCTCTGGTGGTGCTCCTGGGCGTCCTCTGGTGGACCCGCCATCCGGGGCCGTCGGTTCAGCCCATGACCCGCGGTGAGTCCACCTGGTTCGATGCCGGCATCCGCAGCGCGCCGGACGCGCCGTTGTCGACGGCGCAGATCGCCGCCGCTGATGACGTGCGCGGCGCGGTCGACGATGCGGGCGCGCGGGACATCGCCGCGCCGGAGGTCGCGCCCGTCGACGCGGCATCGGCGCCGGTCGCCGCCGCCCATCGCACCCCGTCTCGATCTGTCCGGGCGACGCGGCGGATGCGGCGCCGCACGCCGCAGCCCATCGTCGACGCGGCGGTGCCGGTCGATGTGGCGGTGGACTCGGCGGCCCCGGCGGACGTCAGCCCGCCCGCTGCGCCGGCGGCGCGTCCGCGGGTCGTGCCGCCGCGCATCGGCGGTGCGGCGGCCACCGGGCCGGTGCGGGCGTTGGTCTTGCCCGGTGGCGGCGGCGTGCCCGCGCTGCGCCTGGACGATCCGCCGGCGCGTCTGGAGACGCCCCGCATTCCCGACGCGCCCGAGACCGGCGCGCGGCCGGCGGCGGGTCCCGAGTAGAGCTCGCGGTCACTCGCGGGGATAAGCCGTCCAGCCGTCGGTCCACGGCGGTCGGTCCGGGTCGAAGGCGCCGAGGTAGGGGGCGGGCTCGCCGAGCCGCGCGTCGCCCTCGTCGCTGGCGCCGACCCCGAGGGCCACGACGCGCGGCGGCCGCCACCCGGGACCGTCGGCAGCCCCCGGCATATCGAGATCGGCCGGCATGTCGCCGATGATCAGCGGGCCGTTCTCCGTCGGCGGCAGGCTCGGCGTCTCGTCGTCGGGGTCGAGCGATTCGAGCCACGCGGCCAGGTCGGCCCCATTGGGATCGAGGGCCAGCACGTCGTCGTCGCCCAGTTCGAATCGGCTCGGGCCCAAGCGCAGGTGGCCCGCGTCGAGGGTCATCCGGGTATTGCTGTCTTCGACGCGGATCACCGCGTCGAGCGGGTCGACGACGAGCAGGTTCTCCAGACGCGCGCCGAGGCCTTCCTTGAGCCGCAGGGCGACGTTCTGGCCGTTGTCGACGCCGCCGGTGCAGTCGGCGCAGCCGAGCACGGTCACGTTGAAGACCCGGGCACCGGGCTCGCCCGACTCGGGGCGCGCGCTGGCCTCGATGGCCGAGGTCGCGCTCATTGCGTCTCCCGGCAGCCGCTGAAGGATGGCCAGGTGGCGCAGGCTGCCCTGCCAGCCGAGGTCGAAGTCGAGCCCATCGTCGAGCGCCTCGCTGACGACGATATGGGCCAGATCGACCGTGCCGCCGAAGATCTCCACGCCATCGTCGAGGCCGCGGTGCACCTGGACATAATCCACGATGGTATCGGTCCCGCAGCCGGCGAGGGTGAGGCCGTTGAGCTCCTGGTCCTGTCCGGCCACCTTGCCGGCGAACTCGATGCGCACATAGCGCAGCACCCCGCAGTTCGACCTCGGGTCGTCGCCGCCGTATTGGATGTCGCCCAGCGGAAACCCTTCGAGGATGCCGGTGCCGCCGTTGACCGGCGCGTCGCCCAGCAGCGCCACGCCGCCCCAGTCGCCCGCGTCGCGCGGCGCCTCTCCGCTGGTGAAGACGATCGGCTCGTCGGCCGTGCCGTCGGCGTACAGGATGCCGTCGGGTCTCACGACGAGGGACGAGCCCAGCCTGCCGAGCACGGTGGTGCCCGGGGCGATCCTCAGCTCGGTGCCGTCTGTCACCTCGACGCTGCCCTCCATGACGATCACGCCGCTCCAGACGGTATCGGTGCTGATCGGGCCGCGCACGACCTCGGTCGTCGGCGCGGCGTCCGGGGGGCCCGTATCGGCCACCACCTGCGGACGGCAGACGCCGTCGACGCAGACCGCCGCGGTGCAGTCGGCGTCGGTCTCGCACTCGCGAAAGGGGAAGAGCACCGAGCAGCCGCTCAGCACGAACATGAGGCCGAGGGTCGGCCCCAGATGGTGGGTTGGTGCCATGTCGCGTGTCAGCATGGGGTCGGCTCTCGCTTCATCATCCCTCTTTTGCAATGGTTTGGGCGTCTCGCCGCGCTGTTCGGGTGTCAGGATGTCATCGAATCATGCCATATGGGCGGCAGCCGGGCGACGAAACGATGGCGATGGCCGAGTCGGTGACCGCGCGCTGCCCCGGCACCGAGCGCGTCATCGACGGGGCTCATGATCCGAACGCGCCCACCGGGACTCCTCGGCGCAGCCGCGCACCTCGGCGAGCGGGACCTGCCGGTCTCCCTGTGACCGCGATGTCCCAGCCGGATGTCTCGGATCGAGCGCTCTTCGCGACGGATCGACCCCGCGGGGCGGCTCTATGGGGCCTGCCGGGCCATGGCACGGGGGTTGCGTATGGATTGTGGTGAATGTGAGCCCCTGTCCCCGGAGGTCCCATGCGCCCGCTGCCCCTCGTCGTCGCGTCCCTCGCCCTGACGCTCGCCGCCTGTGCCGATCCGGTCGACGAGCAGAGCAGCGCGCTCGAGCCGGGGGACGCCGTCGCGGTGAAGAGCGACGGCGGCCAGACCTTCATGCTGCACGTGGGCGGCATCTGCTCGCAGAGCTTCACCATCGGCACCAAGGGTGAGAACGGCGCCCGCCTGGGTCAGTGGAGCGGGGTCGAGAGCGTCGACCTGGAGATCGACCAGCGCCAGAGCATGTCGATCGCCGTCTCGCAGATGATCGGGCACCTCGACACCTACTGCACCGGCAGCGACGAGTGCCTGCTCTATGTCTACAGCAACGGCGGGGCGGTCATCAGCCAGGCCCTGGCGCTGACCGAGGCCGACCGCTGGAACATCCTGTGGGTCTTCTCGACGGCGAGCAACGAGGGCGGCTCGGAGATCAGCGACAACTTCCTGGCCGCGCCGGTGACCCGGCTGGGCTTCGCCTGCGACCTCGCCGACGAGATCGGCCCCAGCGATCACCGCGCCGGCTGGAACCACAACGACACCGGCGGCACGCTGTTCTACATGCTCGCCGGCCGCGACGAGTGGTGGTACACCGGCGGCTTCCCCGACTTCTTCGGCGGCAGCGCCAACGACGGCGCGGTGGCCTTCCACTCGTCGGCCGGGCTCAACGATACCTTCCACGTCAGCGACGACGCCCCGTGGGCCTGCTACGAGCAGTCGTATCACTATGCCGGGCACCAGGCGGCCTTCACCTGCGAGGGCCTCGACGTCGACCACAACGGCATGACCATGGCCGGCATCCACGAGCTGGGCGGTTGACGCCGGGCCGCCGAGCGCTGCTGGCGGGCCTCGCCCTGTCGGCGCTGCTGCTGGTCTGGCTCGCGCTGTGGCCCGCCGACGGGCGAGGGCCCGTCGTCAACCGATCTACGCCGAGTCCGACGGGCGAGCCGATCACCCCGCGGGTCCCGCCCGCGGCGCCGGCGAAGGCGGCCGTCGCGCCGGCGCGGGCGCCGGCGCCCGCAGAGCCAGAGGCCGCGCCTGAATCTGCGGACACCGACCTCAGCCCGGTCGAGGCCTATCGGCGCTACGCCGTCTACCCGCCGACGAGCCGACCGCTGCACGCCAACCAATCCGATCTGATCGACTGGAACCGACGCCACGAGTCGCCGCGGGCCGACCCCGACGATGCCGAGGTGGCGATCCTCTTCACGGCCGACCGCTATCACGTCGTCGGCGAGCAGACCCTCAGCCCGCTGCTCGATGTGCGCCGGGCCGATGAGCCGCTGCAGGTGCAGGTGCTCGACAGCCGGGTGCACCTGCCCGATGGGCGCACGCCGTCGTTTACACTCGCGCCGCGCGACGGGCTGTACGCCGGGGTCATCACGCCGGCCGACTGGGGGCTGACCGAGGCGGCTCGGGTCGAGGTCGAGGTCGCCTTCGACGCGGGGGCCGGGCCGCGCACCGCGCGGTTCTTTGCGGTCTACACCCCCGACGACGCGGTGCCGGCCCGCTTCGGCGCCGTCCTGGGCGATCGGGTGGTCGACGGCAGCCTCGAGGTGACCGTCGAGGTGCACGTCGAGCAGGCGGGGCTCTATCTCTTCGACGCGAACCTTTTCGCCGGCGGTGAGCCGGTGGGCTGGACCCGCAGCAAGCCGCGCCTCGAGCCGGGCACGCAGCGGCTGGTGCTGCGCTTCTTCGGCAAGGTCATCGCCGATCGCGGTCTGGACGGGCCGTTCACCGTCGAGCAGCTACGCGGCGCGCTCGCCGCCCCCGGATCGACCCCGCCGACGGTTCAGATGCCCCCGTATCCGGGCGTGATCACCACCGCGGCCCACGGCGCGGACGCCTTCTCGCCGGCCGAGTGGGACGACCCGCGCAAGCAGCGGCGCATCGCGCGGTTGAAGCGGCTGGAGGCGATGGGCGGGCCGACGGTCACCACCCCCGCGTGGCGCGAGGGGCCGCCGCGCTGAGCCGGCGGGCTCAGGCTTCGTCGGACTCGAGGAAGCGGCGGGCGATGGACGCCGACGGGTGCTCGGGGTCGAGGCCGAGGTAGGCCTCCCAGTGCACGCGGGCCTGCCGCCGCTGGCCTTGCTTCTCCCACAACAGCGCGAGGTTGAAGTGGGCGTCGGCGTAGGCCGGGTCGAGCTCGATCGCGGTCTCGTAGGCCCGCGCCGCCGCGTCGGGGTGGCCCAGATCGTCGAGCACGTTGGCCAGGTTGTACCAGGCCTGGGGGTAGTCGGGCGCGGCGCGGGTGGCCGCCCGGTAGAGTTCGCAGGCCGGGCGCAGCTTGCCGCGGGCGTAGACCAGGTTGCCCAGGTTGAGCAGCGCGCCGGGGTGGGTCGGCTCGATCGACAGCGCCCGGCGATAGGCCATCTCGGCGGTCTCGGGGTCGTCGCCGCGCTCGGCGTCGAGGCCCGCGCGCAGCCAGCCGTCGGCGTCCTGCGGCTCGTCGGCCGGGTCGGGCGCGGGCGGCTTGGGGCGCATGCGCACCACCTCGCCGGCGGCCTCGTACAGCGGCCCCATCGGCAGGTCGAGCACCGCTTGCCCCGAGCGCGGCTCGAGCAGCGTCTCGTCGAGCCGCACCACCAGGGTGCCGTGATCGCTGACCACCCGCAGCGCCGAGAGGGGGTGGGCCACGTCGGGTCGCCAGGCCCGCACCGCCTCGACCGCCTCGCGCACCTGACGGGTCGTCACGCCCTTGTTGATCAGGTCGATCGCGGTCCGGGCGGCGGCGACGTCCTGGAAGCCGTAGAACAGGCCGCCGTTGTCGCTGCGCGCCGGCAGGAGCCCGCTCTTGTGCCACGACCGCAGCTGGCGGGCGGTGGCGCCGGTCAGCCGCACCAGCTCGGGCAGGGCGTACAGCGCGCCGGCGGCCTGCGGGCGGCCGGCATCGGGATCGTCGTCACGGGCGGTCATTTGCCGTTGTCGACGTCCACGGTCAGGTGGTCGAGCGGGGCCTCGATGTCGGCGGTCAGCCGCACGCCGGCGCCGTCGGCGACGGCGACGCAGGTCACGTCGAAGTCGGCGGGGGTATCGGGCCCGAGCATGCGCGCCAGCTCGCGGTACAGCCGGTCGTCGATGACCCGTCGGGCGCGGGCATCGCCCATCAGGGCGCCCGCCAGCCGCTTCGCGAGCGCCGCGTCGGCCGGATCGGCGAGGGGCAGCCGGCGCAGGTCGAGTGTCAGGACGGTGGTGCCGAACCACGTCGGGCAGAGCTGCCCGGGGTAGGTGCGGCCCTCGCTGATGGCCTCGGCGCTCTCGACGAGCCGATGCAGCGTATCGAGATCGAGCGCGCCGCCGGCGGGGTAGAGGGTCCAGGTGCGGTCGTCGCCGTCGCCGCGGTTGCGGGCCCGGCGCACGCCGGCCCGGGCCATGGGCTGCCGGGCGATCGCGTGGGGATCGAGCTTGGCCATCGTGATGCCTCGTCTGCTGTCGATGGCCGCGATGCTAACCGCGCCGGCCCGATCGCGCGAACTTTCGCCCGCCGCTCGCCCGCAGCCCGCGCGGGGCGGCGAGGGCCCCGGTCGACGGTGGGCGATGTCAGCAGCCCGGCGCCATCCGATCTCCCGGCGGCCGGATAAAGATGTGCATCGGGCTGCGTGTGCCGCTAGAGTGACAGCCGAACGCCCTGCTCGCAGAGGACGCATGCCGGCGAATCGACCCGATCCGACGCCCGAAGCCATCCCCTATCCGGAGTATGCCCTGCGGGTGCTCTTCGCGTCGTTCTACCCGGCGGTCAAGATGGCGGTGGACTTCAACTACCCGCTCGACACCGTCAAGGACATGATGACCCTCGCGCTCTGGCGCGAGGCGAAGGCCAAGCACTCGACGATCAACCTGATCTCGCTGATCTTCGGCAAGTCGACCCGCACCGTGAAGGCGCTCTCCGCCCGCTTCAACAAGGGCGGCTTCTTCAACCTCAACGAGACCAACCTGATGCGGCGCATCGAGGATCTGCTGCGGCAGAGCCCGATGACCATGGATCAGCTCGCCGAGCGGCTGCCCCACTGCAACGAGTTCGACTCGACCCGCCTCGCGGTCCGGGCGCTCGTGCGCGAGGGGCGCATCGAGCCCGAGGAGCCCCGTCCGGGCGCGCGCACCCGCTACCGCATCGTGCCCCGGCACACCGACCTGTACAGCGACGACCTGTGGGAAGCCCGGGTCGACGCGCTCTACGAGCACCTCGAGGCGGTCACCGAGACGGTGCGCCGGCGTTTCCTCAGCGACTCGCCGGAGGACGCGGCGGCCCGTACGTTCACTTTTTCTGCCCGTCGTGAAGACATCGAGGCATTTCGCGAGGAGCTCTTCCAGTTCCTGCGCGAGCGCACCAATGAGATGGAGGCCCGGGCGGCCGACGATCCCACGGCCGAGGTCTTCGCGGTCTACACCGGGGCGACCGCCATGCCCGAGAGCGAGTAGCAGGCGAGCAGGCGACGAGCATCAAGAGATGCGGGGCCGGCGCAGGGGCCGGTCGGAGGACGATGTCCATGAAGGTGTTTTCTCGGCTTTTCGTGATGCTGGCCGCCCTGGCTCTCGTCGCGTGCGGAGCCGAAGGCGAGCGCCCCGATGTGCAGAGCAACAGCGTCGGCATGAAGGCGTTCATCCCCCAGGCGGCGCCGCTGCCCAAGGGGGCCGACGAGTATCAGCAGCCCGACCCGGAGCAGGGCGCGCCCGACGAGGTCCGCGAGACGGGCTTCGAACCGGGCCCCGAGGCCGACGGTGACATCGAGGACGCGCCGTGCCTCGACTGCGTGCGCGAGACGGGCTTCGTGCCGGCGCCGGTGCTGCACCTCGCCGCCGTGGTCGACGGGGTCGCCGAGCTGCAGTGGACGGTGGACGACAGCGTCGAGCGCATGCGGGTCGACGCGATGCGCTACGGCAGCGACGGCCACCCCACCGTGAGCGCCTCGTACATCGTCGAGGGCGCCGACCGCTTCGCGATGCCCCTCGACAGCCAGCGCACCATCGCCACCGTCACCGCGATCGACGAGGGCGGCAAGGTCCGCTCGAAGAAGTCCAACCAGGTCGAGGCGGCGCCCTGATCCGCGCGGCCCGGCGGTCCCGCCGCCCGCCCCCCAAACGCCTACGCCCGCCGCCCTCGGAGAGACCGGCATGCGCAGTCCGCACACCGGGGTCACCGATGAGGTAGACCTCCTCACCAGCAAGAAGCACATCGAGCAGCTCTCCGAGGAGGTGCTCGACCTCTATCGTCAGGTCAACCTGCTCTACCGGCTCGGCGACGTCTTCAACGCGGGGCTCGAGCGGGCTCAGATCTGTCAGCTCTTGATCAAGGAGACCTGCAAGGTGCTGCGCGCCCGCGCCGGGCGGGTGGTGCTCGACGACGGCTTCGCGGTGGGCCGGGTGATCGCCGAGCCCGACTCGGTGCTCTCCGTCGCCGTGGAGACCCTGCAGGGCCACATCGGCGAGATCACGCTGTATGACAAGCGGCGCGGCTTCTTCACCGCCGCCGACGAGAAGCTGGTGCGGGCGGTGGCCCGTCAGGCGGGGGTCGCGCTCGAGAACAGCCGGCGCATCGCGGTGCTCACCGAGCAGAACCGCACGCTCGAGCAGCTCAACGCCGAGCTCAACCAGATCGCCCAGATGAAGAACGACTTCGTCAGCAACGTGAGCCACGAGCTGCGCACGCCGCTGGCGTCGATCAAGGGCTTCGCGGCGACGATCATCGACGACGTCGAGATGCCGATCGAGATCATCCGCGACTTCGTGGGCATCATCAACGACGAGAGCGACAAGCTCGTGGTGATCATCAACGACCTGCTCGACGTCTCGAAGATGCTCTCGGGCAACCTCAACTACACGCTGACGCCGCAGCCGCTGCAGCGGGTGATCGACGAGGTGGTGACCCTGCTCGGCATCCAGGCCGACGCCAAGGGGCTGGCCCTGCACGTCGACATCCGCGACCCGGCGACGGTCAACCTGGACTCCACCCGCATGTCCCAGGTGCTGACCAACCTCATCGCCAACGCGATCAAGTTCACCGACGAGGGTGAGGTGCTGGTGCGTCAGTGGGTGGCCGACGGCGAGGCGCACGTCGCGGTGATCGACAGCGGCATCGGCATTCGCAAAGACCTGCTGTCGCGGGTCTTCGACCGCTTCTATCGGGTCGAGAACGTGGTGCACACCAAGGAGGGCACCGGCCTCGGGCTGGCGCTCGTGCGCGGTATCGTCGATTATCATCGTGGCCGGATCGAGGTGGAGAGCGAGGAGGGGCAGGGCAGCACGTTCACCGTGCACCTGCCCCTCGCTGTTTCGGGGGACCCGACCGCGCCGGAGGCTGGATGAGCAAGCGCATCCTGATCGTCGACGACGAGAACTACATCCGGTTGTTGCTGCACCGCACGCTGGAAGACCTGGAGTTCGAGGGGGTCTCGATCCACTTCGCCGAAGACGGCATCGAGGGCCGGGACATGGCCCGGGCGCTCAAGCCCGATCTGGTCTTCCTCGACATGATGATGCCCGGCCTGAGCGGGGCCGACGTCTGTCAGATCATCCGGCGCGACCCGATGTTGGCCGGGACCCACGTCATCATCCTGACCGCAAAAGGGCAGCTGCCGGACTTCCCGCCCGACGCTGCCCCGCACGAGTACATGACCAAGCCCTTCGACCCGGATCAGATCGTGTCTCGGGCCGCGGCGGTGCTCGGCATCGACCTCGACTTCGAGCTGTAGCGGCAGCGCGCGGTCGAGCGGATACGTCGCCGGTCGCTCGGGGGAGCGACCGCACGGAGTAGAGCGTGCCGCATACGGCACCGATTCGAACCATGGGCGCGCGGGGCCCGGCGCTCGCCGGACGGGTCTATCGCGCGCTGGCGATCTTCGCCATCGCCGCGCCGATCGTGGGGGCGATCGCGATGTGGCTGCTGGTGGCCGCGGGCGCGCCGCCGTGGCTGGCGGGCGCCGCGCTGGGCCTGGTGATGGCCGGCGCGGCGGGCGCGGTCGGCGCCTTCTTCGTGCGCCGGGTGGCCCGGCCCATCCGGCAGGTGGTGCGGCGCATCGAAGACGTGGCCCAGGGGCGGCTCGACGGGCACTTCGACGTGCCCGAGGTCGAGGACGAGCTCGACGCGCTCAAGCAGAGCCTCAACGAGATGACCGCCTACCTGCTCGTCGCCCGGGAGGCGCGGGTCGACCGCCACTTCCTGCAGAACGTCATGGACGCGATGCCCGACGCGCTGGTGGTGCTCGACGCCAACGGGGTGGTCGAGCTGGCCAACCGGCGCTTCTCCGAGCAGCTGGGCCTCGACGCCGAGATCGGCGCGGTGGGGCAGGGGCTGGGCACGCTGGTCGGGGTGCGCATGCCGCCGTGGTACCGCACGCTGCTCGAGAGCGGGGTGCTCACCCGCGAGGTGATCGGCTTCACCCCCAAGCAGGGGCAGCCGATCTCGATGGTCACCAGCGGCGCCCTGGTGCGCGACGCCGACGGCAAGCCCACGTGGGTGGTGCTCGTCGCCCGCGACCGGCGCGAGATCGACGAGCTCAACCAGGAGCTGCGCGACGCCAACAGCCGGCTGGCGGACTCCGAGCGGTTCTTCCAGAACCTGTTCGACGCGATGGACGATCCGATCACGGTGCTCGCCCCCGACGGCGACATCCTGCAGGCCAACCGGGCGGCGCGGGCGATGTTCGGCGGCAACCTCGTCGGGCAGAAGTGCTATCGCGCCTTCCGCATGCGCGACGGCGTCTGCGACGGCTGCCCGGCGCTCGAGACCTACGCCACCCGCCGCTCGACCAGCGTCGAGCACCGGGTCTTCGGCAACGCCATCACCCGCATCAGCACCTATCCGCTGCTGGGCAAGAACGGCGAGATCCGGGCGATCATCAACCACAAGCGCGACGTCACCAAGGAGCGGCAGCTCGAAGACCTCAAGGCCGGCTTCCTGGCCGGGGTCAGCCACGAGCTGCGTACGCCGCTGACCTCGTTGATGGGCTTCAACAAGCTCAACCTGCGCCGGCTGACCCGCTACGTGCAGCCGCTGCTCTCCGAGGCGCCGCACAAGGTGCGGGTGGCGTTTCAGAAGATCCTCGACGACATGCAGGTGATGGAGACCGAGGGCGCGCGCCTCGGTCGGCTGGTCAACGACGTGCTCGACCTCAGCAAGCTCGAGGCGGGCAAGCTGACCCTGCAGATGGGCGAGGTGGACGTGGCGTCGCTGGTCAACGGCGCCATCGCCGCCACCTCGGCGCTGTGGCGGGACAAGGGGCTGACGATGGCCTGCGACCTGCCGAACCGCATGCCCGCCGCCTGGGGTGATGGCGACCGGCTCTCCCAGGTGCTGGTCAACCTGCTCAGCAACGCGATCAAGTTCACCGACACCGGCACCATCGAGGTCACCGGGCGGGTCGAGGGCAACGAGGTGCGCATCGACGTGCGCGACTCGGGCAGCGGCATCCCGCCCGACGAGCTGCCCCACGTCTTCGAGAAGTTCCGCCAGGTCGACGAGATGCGCCAGGGGCGGCAGAACGGGACCGGCCTCGGGCTGCCCATCTGTCGCGAGCTCATCCGGCTGCACGAGGGGCGCATCTGGGTCGACAGCGTGCTCGGCGAGGGCTCGACGTTCAGCTTCACGGTGCTGCGGGCCGATCGGCTCGACGAGTTCGAGCGCAGCATCCGCGAGCGGCCGTCGTTCGTCGGCTACTGATCGCGGCCCGCCGAGACGCGCCCCGCGCGCTGAAGACGCGCGAACATTGCCAGCCGGGCGAGGCTCGGTTTAGCATCGCTGCATGCGGCGGAGGCTGCCCGACCGCCGCCCTCGACCCACCGACCGGAATCCGCAGGAGTAGCGGGGCATGCCGAGCGCCGACCAGACCGTGGACCTGACCGGGATTCATTGCCCGGCATGCGGCACGGTGACCGCCGGACCCTTCTGCCACAACTGCGGCTTCGCCCTCGAGGGTCGATCGGCCGTCGAAGACAGCTGGCCTCAGTCGGGCGACCGGATCGACGGTCAGCGGGCGCTCTATCTGCGCGGCAGCCTGCTGTGCCACTCGGACGGCCGGCGCTATGTGGCGGAGGCCGACGACAAGACCCGCTACGAAGTCTACATGACCGAGTCGGCCGACCTGCTCGCCGAGCGGGCGGCGCGCACCGCGGCCCTCGGCGACTACGGGCTGCCCGCGGCGTGGACCGGCACCTACGGCGAGCTGCACTTCGCCGCCATCCCCCTCGGCACCGGCACGCCGCTCAGCGAGGCGCAGGGGCGCATCATCGCCGAGCGCGACCGCAACGACGGGCAGGGGCTCGTCGACGGGTGGGTGATGCCGCTGGCCCGGGCGGTGGCCGACCTGCACGCCAGCGGCCGCATCGCCGGCGGCTTCGACCCCCACGAGGTGCTCGTCGACGACGCGGGGCTGTGTCGCTTCCGCTGGCCGCCGCAGCTCGTCGACATGAGCCAGACGCCGGTGCCGCCGCGCCGCCGCCGGGTGCACCGGGGCTACAGCGCGCCCGAGCTCTACGGCCGCTGTGGGGGCGGGGTCGGCGCGCGAGCCGACGTCTTCTTCGTGGGCGCGGTGATGTACTACGCCCTCGCGCGGGTCGCGCCGATGACCGAGGCCGGGCACAGCAACGAGCGCCTGCCCGCGCCGCACATCTATCACGCCGACGTGCCGCCCGAGCTCGGCGCCATCGCCCGTCGCGCGGTCTCGCCGGTGCCCGACCGGCGCTATGCCGACGCCGGGATGCTGCTCGACGCCCTCGAGACCGCCCTCGACGTCGTCGACGAGCGCCGCGGCGCCCGCCAGGGGCCGATCGGGGTCGACGTGGGCCACGAGCTGCACATCGGCGTGCTCAAGGGGCAGTACGCCCCGCAGAATCAGGACGACCTGTTTCTGGCCTATCACGTCGACAGCAGCATCGGCCTGTTCGTGGTCAGCGACGGGGTGAGCATCTCCGAGTACGGGTCGGGCGACATCGCGTCGAGCTGCGTGCGCCAGGAGGCGCTCAACGGCTGGCGGCTGATCCTCGACGGGCACCTCGCCGACGGCGACAACCCCGACGACAGCATCGACGTGCACGACGAGACCCTCGCCGGCCTCGGCGAGCCGACCCCCGCCCTGCCCCTCGACTTCGACGGCCGCTGCAAGTTCCTCGGCTCGCTGCTCGATCAGGCCAACCGGCGCATCGGCCAGCTGGTGCAGCAGGAGGTGCCGCACTTCCCCGGACAGCCCGAGGGCATCATGGCCGCCACCGCGGTCACCGCGCTGCTCGAAGGCAACCGGGTCACGCTGTCGTCCATCGGCGACAGCCGGATCTACCTCATCCGCGACGGGCACATGTCCCAGCTGAGCATCGACCACGACCTGGCGACGCAGCTGCTGCGCCTCGGGCGCCCGCCGTCGGTGGCGCGCAGCTTCCCGGCGGCCGGCGCGCTCATCCGCTGCGTGGGTGAGTTCGACAAGGACGCCGACCAGCAGCTGGTGCCCGTCCCGCTGCAGCCGGAGTTCCTCGAGCTGCGGGTGCTGCCCGGCGATACCCTGCTGCTGTGTTCGGACGGCATCCCCGATTACGGCGGCTACGACGAAGAGGACGCCGAGGATCGCATGCGACAGTGCGTCGAGGGCGCGCCCGGCGCCCCGTGGGCCGCCTTCGAGCTGATGGTGCTCGCCAACCGCGGCGGCGGCGGGGACAACATCTCGTGCATCGTGCTGCGGTTCCACGACGACGGCCGCCGGGGGGCCTCGTGAGCGGCGTCGCCAACGGGCCCTTGAGCCTGAAGTGGCGGGTCGACCCGCCGGTGAGCCTCGTCACCGACGGCGCGGTCGACGTGGGCACGCTGCTCGTGCTCGACCGCAGCGCGCTCGCCGAGCGCTCGCCGTTGCCGCTCAACCTCGTCGTCGCTCAGGTGGGCACGCCGCGCCCCTCGCGCACCGCCGAGCTGCGCAAGGCCTTCGCCCGCATCCGCGACGGCATCCGCCCCGGCGATCGGCTCAGCTTCGTCAACCAGAGCGGTGCCGTCGACGACCTCGAGCGCTGGTTCGAGGCCCCGGTGCCGACCCTGGCCGCCGCCCTCGAGGCCGGCGCCCAGCGCTTCGCCGGTATCCGCGACGCCCACACCGCGACTCGGCTGGCGGTGCTGGTCAATACCGCGGTGCAGGAGCCGATGCAGCCGCTGTTGACCGCCGCCGGCGTGCTCAGCGAACACGCGATCGGCGTCGAGCTCTTCTGCGGCCACAGCGCCGCCGATCTGGGCCTGCTCACCCGCCTGGCCAACCTCGGCGGCGGCGAGACCCGGGTCAGCCAGCCCGGCCGCTCGCTGGCCGAGGCCCTCGTCGACCGGGTCGACGATCTGCGCGACCAGCGGGTGCTCGATGTGCAGGTCGAGCTGACGTTCAGCCCGATCGCGCAGCCGGGGCAGCTCTTCCGGGTCGCGCCGAGCCCGATCTTCTTGCGCAATGTGCGCCTCGGCGACGGCAATCGCCAGCTCACCATCGAGGTCGGCCCGGTCAATACCCGCGGGCCCGACCCCGCCTTCCTGCTCACGACGATGCTGCCCAAGCGGCGCATCGGCCGCTACCGCCTGTTCGACGCCCGGGTCTATACCCGTGAAGGCGGCGAGCGCCCGCTGTGGTCGGGCGGCGCGGTGCAGCGCTGCACCGCCGATCCGTCGGAGTCCAGCGAGGTCGAGGCCGAGGTCGTCGCCGCCCGCGAGCAGGTGGAGGTCACCGCCTGGTCCGAAGAGGTGGCCCGCTGCTATGCCGAAGGCGACGCCCGGCGGGTCTCGAGCACGCTCGACCGCCTCGTCCGTCACTTCGTCACCCTCGGACGGCGACGCGCGGTGGAGCAGGTCAGCCAGATGCGCCTGCGCTTCCTGCGCAGCGGGGCGCTGAGCCGGGCCGACGTGAACCGCCTGCGCCGGCTCGCGTCCAACCCCAGCCTGGGCTGACCGGGCGTCAACCCCCGCAGCGGGTCTCCGCCGGCCGGACAGGGCCCAGGCGCATGTCGGTCAGTGTCCAGTCGTGGGCCACGGCGCCGTCCGGGGCACCGGAGCGCACCGTCGCCCGCCGCGGCACCCACAGCCCGTCGCGCTCGACCCGATCGGCGTAGGTCACCGCCGAGGTCATGAACGGCGACGCGAGGCGCACCGTCGAGCGAAAGCCGGTCGTCGCCCCCTGCGCGTCGAGGTGCATGATGTACTGATCGGTCTGCAGCTGCGCCTCGGCGGTGCCCCAGCTCATGAAGACCCGCTCGACCTCGCCCCGCGGCGCCATCGCCCGCACCACGTCCGCCGAACGCATGGCGAACGGCATCTCGAACAGGTGGCGCACCGACGCGGTGATCGCGGCGTGGCCCTCGGTCGAGTCGGCCGACGGCAGGGCGATGCTGCGCTCGGCATCGCGTATCGTCGCGGTCATCGGCGACTGGTCGCACGGATCGAACCGCAGGGTCAGCGCGACGCGCTCGCCCAGACCGAAGAAGAAGCGCGCCGTGCCGGCGACGACCTCGCCCTCGACATCGAGCTCGACCCACGCGCGTTCGCGCCACCGATCGAGCCCGCCGTGGGCGGCCGACATGCGCGCGGCCATGGCTTCGCCCGCGGCCGCATCACCGAGCCCCTCCTCGCTCAGATCGACCAACAGCAGAGGGGTCTGGAGAATCACCGCGGCGGCGATGCCTGCGAGCGCGATCAGGGCGCCCGTCGCGACGAGCAGGCGTCGAACCCAGCGCTTGGTCTCGGCTTTGATGAGGCACCTCGTTCGGGGCGTTGTCCGGGCCAGCGTTGCGGCGACCGATCCGGCGTGTCGAGCGGCCGTCGAACCCGGCGGGTGCCCGAGCGCGCGCCGGCGGCACCCGAGACCGACCCGCCGCGCGGGACCGAGCGCGGCTGCCGTCGATGTTGGGATGTATTGGAGAGGAGGCGGGGCCGAGGCCCGCGGGCCTCAGTTGGCCGGGGCGGGGATGACCGGGGCGGCGCCGGGCGCGACCGGCTCGGGCGCCGGCGGGGCCGGGTAGAGGTCGCCGTTGAGCTTGAACTCGGCCTTGGCCACCAGGGTCTGCAGCGCACCGCCGGTGAAGCGGCGCAGCATCTCGCGCTGGCGGACCGGGCCGAAGAGCACCGCCTGCCAGTTGCCCATCAGCCGGGCGGCGCGCTGGTCGCGCAGCCGGCGGATGAAGGTCTCCTTCTCGTTGGCGAAGGTCTCGTCGTCGGGCTCGACCCGCTCCTTGAGGCTCACCACGTAGACCTTGCCACCGACCTCGAGGGCCTTCTCGACCAGGGGCTTCTCGGCGGTCAGCCCCTCGACGAGCCCGGCGAGCTCCTCGCTCTTGCCGATGCCCGGGATCATCGCCCACTGCGGGCGGTCGGCGCTGAACGGCCCGGTGGTCTGCACCTCGGGCACGGCGACCTCGGGGGCGTCGTCGGTGGGATCATCGGGGGTCTCGTCGACCGCGCTGTCGTTCTCCATGCCCGGATCGCCCGGGTCGTCGGGATCGAGCGGCGCGGGCGGCTCGGGCGCGGGCGGCGGCGGCGGCTTCGGCAGGGCGTCGGCCAGCGCGGCGCCGCCCTTGACCTTGGCCAGAATACCGTCGGCGACCGTGCGGGCGGCGGCGATGCGGGCGTTCTGCCGGGCGAGGATGAGCCCGATCTCGTCCTTGACCTCGTCGAGGCTCTTCTTGACCGCCGGCTTGACGTCCTCGGCCTTCACGAACCAGAAGCCGATGGGCGAGGTCTGCACCTCGGAGATCGCGCCCTTCTCCAGGGCCGCGTAGACCGCGTAGTCCTGCTCGGCGGTGTTCGACTTGCTCTGCCAGCCCATGTCGCCGCCGAAGCTCTTGTAGTAGCCCTCCGACGACTCGCTGGCGATCTTCTCGAAGTCGGCGCCCTCGGCCAGCGCCGCCTCGCGCAGCGCGTCGGCCTTGGCCTTGGCGGCGGTCTCCGCCTCGGGGCCGCCCTCCTTGGGCTTGCGGATGAGCACCCGGCGGACCTTGATCTCCTGGTCGCGATCGTAGTTGCCCTTGTTCTCTTCGTAGTAGGCCTTCACCGCATCGGCGTTGTCGGCGGCGTACTTCGCCCCATCGGCGGCCGTCGGCTCGGCGATCGGGCCGGCGTGCTCGGCGGGGTCGACGGCGACGTACTCGAGGTTCCATGTGCGGCGGCTGCGGTCGAAGGCGGCGCGGGCCTCGGCCTCGCTGACCTGCACCTGACTGCCGAGGAACTGCAGGTAGCGCTGCACGATCATCTCGCGCCGCTTGGCCCGGCGGTAGATGTCGGCGGTGGCCCCGAGCGACTGGGTCAGCTGCGCCCGATAGCGCTGCGGGTCGAAGTTGCCCGCCTGATCGCTGAAGAGCGGAAAGTCGGGGTTGTCGTCGCTGATGATGTACTGCGACAGGGCCTCGTCGCTCACCGCGATGCCCATCTGGCGGGCCGACTGCTCGACGACCGCCTGCTCGACGATCTGCAGCGCCGCCGCCCGCCGCATCAGGGCGAGCCCCTCCGCGCTGTCGTCGAAGTCGGGGTCGTACAGCCTCTGGCGCATCACCGAGATCTCGACCTCGCGCTGCACGATCTCTTCCCCGCCGACCTCGGCGGCCCAGTCGTTGAGGTTCATCGTCGTGCCCCCGGGTTGGCAGCCTTCCGACTGCGGCCCGAAGAAGAAGATGAAGACGAAGATGAGGATCCCGAAGAGGATGTAGATGCCGAAACTCTGGGACTTCTCGCGGAGTTCGGTGAGCATGCCGGATACCAGTCGAGTCGTGGGCGCAGTGGACCCCCATCAAAAAGGGGGCCCCGCGGAACGCGACACCTTAGGGCAAGGGTCGGCGGGGGTCAACCTCGAAGCATGGACCTGCCGACGGGCTGCGATCGCCAGCCGCGGCGACTTTCGGGGTGTCCGGACCCCGTCGGCGATCGGCTGCCGACGCGTTGCGTCCATTCCACCTTGCCGACCCGCGACCGCTTTGCTATACCGAGCCGACTTGCCCGAACCTCGCCACCGAAGGCGCCGATCGCATGCTGTTCGATTACATCTACGGGATGTTCTCCAACGATCTGGCCATCGATCTGGGCACCGCCAACACCCTGCTCTACGCCCGCGGCAAGGGCATCGTGTCGTGCGAGCCCTCGGTCGTCGCCGTCAAGAAGGACGGCCGCGGGGTGCGCCGGGTGCTCGCCGTCGGCCGCGAAGCCAAGGAGATGCTCGGCCGCACGCCGGGCAGCATCTCGGCCATCCGCCCGATGAAGGACGGGGTCATCGCCGACTTCGACGTCACCGAGGCGATGATCCGCCACTTCATCCAGCGGGCCCATCAGCGCAGCACGCTGGTCAAGCCGCGGGTGATCATCGGGGTGCCCTTCGGCATCACCGAGGTCGAGAAGCGGGCGGTGCGCGAATCGGCCCAGATCGCCGGGGCCCGTGAGGTCTACCTCATCGAAGAGCCCATCGCCGCCGCCATCGGCGCCGGCCTGCCGATCACCGAGCCGAGCGGCAACATGATCGTCGACATCGGCGGCGGCACCACCGAGGTCGCCGTCATCTCGCTGTCGGGTATCGTCTACTCCCGCTCGGTGCGGGTCGGCGGCGACAAGATGGACGAAGCGATCGTCCAGCACATGAAGCGCAAGTACAACATGCTGGTCGGCTCGCCCACCGCCGAGAAGATCAAGATGCATGTCGGCAACTGCTTCGACGGCGGCCACACCGAGACGATGGAGGTCAAGGGCCGCGATCTGGTCGCCGGCCTGCCGCGCACCATCGTGGTCACCTCCGACGAGATCCGCGAGGCGCTCTCCGAGCCGGTCGGCGCCATCGTCGAGGCGGTGCGCAGCGCCCTCGAGCGCACGCCGCCCGAGCTGAGCGCCGACATCGTCGACAAGGGCATCGTGCTCGCCGGCGGCGGCGCGCTGCTGCGCGGCCTCGACATGCTGCTGCGCGAAGAGACCGGGCTGCCGGTCATGATCGCCGACGACCCCCTGTCGTCGGTGGTGCTCGGCTGCGGCAAGGCCCTCGACGAGCTGGGCCTGCTCAAGAGCGTCGCGGTCGAGGCTTGACCGGCCCGGCCGTGCGTCGAGCCCGCTGAATCATGCGCAACGCGCGCGGCGCATCCCCCCGCAAAGCGATATTGACCGGCCTGGGGCTGGTGAGTCTGTCGCTCGTGCTCCTCTTCTTCGATCGCAACGGCGTTCACCCGGGCCCGCTGGGGCAGGGGGTGATCGCCGTGGCCGCGCCGATCCATGCCGGGCTGACCGGCGCGGGGCGCTCGGTGCACGGGCTGTGGGGCGACTACCTGGCCCTGCGCGGCGTACGCGAAGAGAACGCCGAGCTGCGCGATCGGGTGCGGTCGCTGCAGGAGCAAGCGGCGCGCACCGCCGACCTGCTCGCGGAGAACGAGCGCCTGCGGGGCCTGCTCGAGCTGGCCGACCGGCGCAAGGACCTGCGGCTGCGCGCGGCCCGGGTGGCCGGCCGCAGCAACAGCCCCTACTTCCGGGTGATGCGCATCGAGCTCGACGTCGGCGACGCGACCCACATCGAAGAGGGTATGCCGATCATCGCGCCGGGCGGCGTCGTCGGCCAGATCCGGACCCTCGTCGGCGCCCGGGCCGAGGTGCTGCTCGTCACCGACCCGCGCAGCGCGATCGACGTCGTGCTCGAGAAGAGCCGCGCCCGCGGCGTCGCGGTGGGCACCGGGGAAGAAGACCGCTACGAGGCCCGGCTGGAGTACCTCGAGCGGGCGGTCGAGGCGGTCGACGGCGAGCGGGTCCTCACCACCGGTGACGACGGCCGCTACCCGGCCGGGCTGGTGTTGGGCTCCGTCATCGCCGCCGGGCCGGGCGAAGAGACCGGCCCCTTCCAGAGCGCGCGGGTGCGGCCGATGGTCGATCTCGGCGCCCTCGAAGAGGTCTTCGTCGTGCTCGGCCCGACCGGCTTGAGCCCCGACGGCACCCGATTCGAAGGCCGCGACCGATGAATCTGGTATTGCCGCTGCTCTTCGGGCTCGGCGCGCTGTGCGCCGAGGTCTTCTTTCGCGAGGCCTTCGCCGCCGACGCCTGGGCCCCCGATCTGCTCACGGTGGTGATCATCTGGCTCGGGGTGCAGCGCAGCCTCGTCTCGGGCGCGATCATCGCGGCGCTGCTCGGGCTGCTGGCCGACGGGTTCGCCGGCAGCCCGCTCGGCGTGCACATGCTGCACGCGCTGCTGTTGTTCTACGCGTCGGCGATCCTGGCCGACCAGGTCCGGCTGCAAGGGGTCGCCGGCCACGTGCTCATGGGGCTCGGCGGCGGCTTCGTCGGGCTGTTCCTGCTCGCGCTGATCAGCCGGGTGATCCTGGGCGATACCGGGCTCGCCGCGCGCATCGGCGACCTGCTGGTGCCCCGGGTGGCGGTGGTGACCATGGCCACGCCGGCGCTCTTCCCGGTGCTCGACAAGCTCGACGGCTTGTTCTCGCGGCGGGCCGAGACCGACCTGCTCTGACGGCGAGCGGCGCTGCGCGAAGCCCGGCAGCGGCCCTGCGGCGCGCGCCGATCCGGGTTGGCCTCGGCGGTGCGTTCTGCTAGTTTGCAGGGCGTTTTTTCGACCGCCCGACGCCGCAGGCTGCGCCGCGGCGAAGGCGGGATCAGGTCTGGATGTCGGACGTCTACCTCGATTCGAGCATCGTCGGCTACCGCCAGCGCGCCCGACGGCTGATGGTGGGCGCGACGTGCATCTTCCTCGTGCTGATCGGTCGCCTGGGCCACCTGCAGCTCGTCGAGGGCGACCGCCTCGAGGAAGCGTCGAGTCGCAACTACATCCGTACGGTGGTCCTGCCCGCCGACCGCGGCACGATCTACGATCGCCAGGGCCGGCCGCTGGCGATCAACCGCCCGTCGTTCGACCTCTACGTCACGCCGGCGCAGGTCGAAGACATCGCCGCCCTGATCGCCGGCCTGCGCACCGTCATCGAGATCGACGAGCTCGACGCTACCCGGCTGCGCGAGAAGATCGAAGAACCCCGCGGCATGTGGCGCCACCGCCCGGTGCGTGTCGCCCGTGACATCGACCGCAAGCGGGTGGCCCTCGCCGAGGGTCTGCGCGCGCGGATCGACGGCATCTCCATCGAGGTGCACTACCAGCGCGAGTACCCCGAAGGCCTGATCGGCGCCCACCTGGTGGGCTACCTGGGCAAGCCGACCGCCAAGGAGCTCGAGGCCGATACCGAAGGCCGCTACACGGTCGACACCATGCGCGGCCGCTTCGGGCTCGAGCGGCGATTCGAAGACGTGCTCGCCGGCTTCAACGGCTTCGAGCGCTACGCGGTCGACGCCCGCGGCGAGCGCCAGGAGGGCGGCTGGGCCGAGGTGGCCCTGGCCGGGGTCGATACCCGCCGCCCGCCGCGCCGGGGCCACGACCTGCGGCTCACCGTCGACATCGAGGTGCAGAAGATCCTCGTCGAGGCGCTGCGCGAGTACGAGTCGGGCGCCGCGGTGGTGATGGATCCCAACGACGGCAGCCTGCTCGGCATCATCTCCAAGCCCTCGTTCGACCCCAACATCTGGTCCGGCCGGCTCACCCGCGACGCGAAGCGGGCCATCGACGAGAACCCCTACAACCCGATGCTCGACAAGGCGGTGCACGCCTACTACCCCGGCTCGGTCTACAAGGTGGTCACCGCGCTCGCCGGCCTCGAAGAGGGGGTGCTCGACCCCGACGAACTGATCGACAGCCCGGGTATGTACGAGTACGGCAACCGCATCTTCCACTGCCACAAGCTCTCGGGGCACGGGGCGATCGACCTCTACGCGGCGATGTCGGCCTCGGCGGACGTCTACTTCTACAAGCTCGGCGAGACGATGGGCATCGACACCCTCGGGGTCTACGCCCGCCGGTTCGGCTTCGGGCTCAAGCCCGGTCTCGGCATCAACGGCGAGTCCGCCGGGGTGGTGCCCAGCCGCGAGTTCCACGAGAAGCATACCCGCGGCGGCTTCCAGCACGGTCTGGCGCTGTCGACCGCCATCGGTCAGGGCGCGGTGCGGACCTCGCCGGTGCAGGTGGCCTCGGCCTTCGCCGCGCTGGCCAACGGCGGGCAGGTCTACAAGGCGCGGGTGGTCGACCGCATCACCCACCACGGGGGCAAGGCGGTCAGCCGCTATGGGCCCGAGGTGCTGACCCGGCTCGACGCCGACGAGACCCACGTCGCGTCGGTCAACCGCTCGCTCGAGCGGGCGGTCAACGACCCCAAGCTGGCCACCGGCCACCTGGCGGCGGTGCCCGGCGGGCGGGTCGCGGGCAAGACCGGCACCGCGCAGGTGCGCAAGATCGAGCGCGGGCGCATGCGGCAGAACGTCAAGCGCTTCCGCGATCGCGACCACGCCTGGTTCGCCGCCTTCGCGCCCTACGAGAACCCGCGGCTGGTCGTCGTCGTCTTCCTCGAACACGGGGGCAGCGGCGGCAAGGACGCCGCGCCGGTGGCCCGGGCCATCGTCGAGGCCTATCACCAGCGCATCGAGCCGATCTTCGAGACCACCGCAGCCGTCGACCGGGCCCGATCGGAGCGACGCCGGTGAGCCGCACGGTCGCCGCGGCGGCCGGGCGCATCGACTGGGCCGTGCTCGGGCTCGTGCTCGCCCTCGGCACCGTCAGCGTGGTCAACCTCTACTCGACCTCCACCGCCACCGGCAGCGGTATCTATATGCGCCACCTCTACTGGCTGCTGCTCGGCGGCGGGGTGATGGGCATCGTCGCCGCGATCGACTATCGCGACCTGCAGCGGCTGGCGCCGGTCTTCTACGGGGTCGTGGTCGTGCTGCTGATGGCGGTGCTCGTCGTCGGCAAGGAGGTCAACGGCTCCAAGCGCTGGATCGACCTGGGCTTCGTCGGCTTCCAGCCGTCGGAGCTGGCCAAGATCGCGGTGATCCTCAATCTGGCCAACTGGTTCCAGCGGGTGCCGCGGCCCGGGGGCTACACCCTCAAGGATCTCATCCCGATGGGCCTGCTGCTCGGGGTGCCGATGTTCCTGATCCTGCAGGAGCCGGACCTGGGCCACACCCTCATGCTGATGTTCATCGGCGGCTCGATGCTGGCCTACGAGCGCTTCGAGCGGCGGGCGATGATCACGGTGGTCGTGGTGGCGGTGGTTGCCGCGCCGTTGGCGTGGAAGTTCGTGCTGCGCGACTACCAGAAGGACCGCATCCTGACCCTGGTCGACGGGCAGGCCGACTCGCTCGGCTCGGGCTGGCACGCGCGCCAGGCCCGGGTCGCGGTGGGCAGCGGCGGGCTGTTGGGCAAGGGGCTGCAGGACGGCACCCAGGTCGCCGGCGGCTTTCTGCCCGAGAACCACACCGACTTCGTCTTCGCCCACCTCGCCGAAGAGCACGGCTTCGTCGGCGCGGGGGCGGTGCTCTTCCTCTATCTGCTGCTGGTGCTCGCCGCGCTGCGCAGCGCCGCGATGGCCCGCGACAAGTTCGGCGGCCACGTCGCCGTCGGCGTCGGCGCGCTGGTCTTCTGGCATGTGCTGATGAACATCGGCATGGTGCTCAACCTGCTGCCGGTGACCGGCGTCACGCTGCCCCTGCTGAGCTATGGCGGCACGTCGGTCTTGACGGTGATGGCCGCGATGGGGCTGTTGCTGAACATCAACCTGCGACGTACCGTGTTCTGAGCGCATCAACTCGCACGCTCAGACCACTCTGGACCCGGGTACAGAACACCCGAGGAGGACACAATGGCCAACCACATCGACGTGACCGATGCCGACTTCAAGGCGAAGGTGGTCGAGAACGACCTGCCGGTGATCGTCGACTTCTGGGCCCCGTGGTGCGGGCCCTGCCGCGCGATCGCCCCCCACCTCGACAAGCTCGCGTCGAACTACGCCGGCAAGATCGTCGTGGCCAAGGTCAACGTCGACAAGAACCAGCGCATGGCCGGGCAGCTCGGCGTACGCGGCATCCCGGCGCTCAAGGTCTTCCACAAGGGCAAGGTGGTCAACGAGATGACCGGCATGCCGCCCAACGCCTACGCCGCCCTCGAGAAGCTCGTCTCGGCCTACGTCTGAGCCCGCCCGGGCTCCGCCGCGCCACCGGGCCCGGCACAGCGCACCCCGCGTCCCGTCGTGTATGTAGTATGTAGTATCGTGCGACGGGCCCGCAGGGCCCATCCTGACCGCTCTCGCATCGCAGACGAGGACATCCCGGGGTGAACGCCCTCTTCGCCATCGGCGCCAGCGCCTTCGCGGCCACCACGCTGGCCTATCTGGCCGAGCTGTGGACCGCCCGTCCCGGCATCGGCGACGCCGCCACCTGGATGCTGCGCGGCACCCTGCTCTTCTGGGCGGCGCTGCTCGGCTGGTGGGCGGTCGACGCCGGCGCGGCGGGCGGCACCCGGCTGTGGCTCGGGCTCTCCGCCTTCAGCCTCGGCGCGCTGTATCTCTTCCTCGCCCGGCGTTATCCCATCGCGGCCCTCGGCAGCTTCGTGGTCGCCCTGGCCACCGTGCTGGCGGCCTTCGCGCTGTTCATGGCCCAGGCGCAGGACGAGCTGATCGGCAGCGAGCTGGCCACCTGGATCCTGCGGATCCACATCGGGTTGGCCTTCATCGGCATCACCGCCTTCGCCTTCGCCACCGCGGTCTCGATCGTCTACCTGATGCAGGCCCGCGCGCTGAAGCAGAAGCACAAGAGCGGCCTGCGCCGCCGGCTGCCGCCGCTCGACGTGCTCGACCGGCTGTCGCTGCGCAGCATCATCGCCGGCTTCCCGTTCTATACGATCGCGCTGCTGCTCGGCAGCGCCCAGGCGGTGCGCCAGGGATCGGGCACGATCAAGCTGGCGTACATCCTCGCCGTGGCGTCGTGGCTGATCTACGGCGGCGTGCTGCAGGCCCGATTGACCGCCGGCTGGCGCGGGCGGCGGGCGGCATATCTGACCATCATGGGCCTGATCGCGGCGTTGACCGTCGTCGGGCTCTATACCACCGGGGGCTCGTGATGACCTGCCCCCCGCGCGGGGTCGGATGATGCAGCTGCTCGTCCTCGGCCTCAGCCACAAGACCGCGCCCGTCGCCATTCGCGAGCACTTCGCGATCCCCGAAGAGGCGCTGCCCCGCACCGCCGAGGCGGCCCGGGCGGCGGGGGCCACCGAGTCGTTCGTGGTCTCGACGTGTAACCGGGTCGAGCTGTACGCGGCGTTCGACGGCGAGCGCGACCCGACCGAGGCGCTGACCGACATGCTGGCCCGGGTGGGCAACGCCCGCCCGCGCGTCCTGCAGCGCCATCTGTACACCCACCAGAACGAGGCGGCGGTGGCCCACCTCTTCCGGGTGGCGGCGAGCCTCGACAGCATGGTGGTCGGCGAGCCGCAGATCCTGGGTCAGCTCAAGGCGGCGTTCGAGACGTGCCGCACCGCCGGGCTCACCGGTCCGGCGCTCAACCGGGCCGTCGAGCGGGCCTTCGCGGTGGCCAAGAAGGTGCGCACCGAGACCGGCATCGCGCGCCACGTCGTCTCGATCAGCAGCGTGGCCATCGACCTGGCCCGTCAGATCTTCGCCAACCTCGACAACAACGTCGCGGTGCTCATCGGCGCCGGCAAGATGGGCGAGCTGGCCGCGCGCCACCTGCGTCAGGCCGGCGTGCGCGAGCTGCTGGTGGCCAACCGCACCCTCGAGCGGGCGCAGCGGCTGGCCCGCGAACTCGGCGGCCACCCCCGCGATCTCGACGAGCTGCCGCGGCTGCTCGTCGAGGCCGATATCGTCATCACCTCGACCGGCGCCCGGGGCTATCTGGTCGACCGCAGGATGATGAAGAAGGCGCTGCGGGCCCGGAAGTACCGCCCGATCTTCTTCATCGACATCGCCGTGCCGCGCAATGTCGACCCTAAGCTCAACGGGCTGGAGAACGTCTACGTCTACGACGTCGACGACCTCACCGGCATCGCCGACGAGAACCTCGCCGCCCGCCGGCGCGAGGCCGAGGTCGCCGAGGCGCTCGTCGCCGACGAGGCGCGCAAGTTCCTGCGCGAGCTGGCCGGGCTGCGGGTCAAGCCGACGATCAAGTCGCTGCGCAAGAAGGCGCAGGGCATCAAGCAGGCCGAGCTCGAGCGGGCGATGCGCCGCCTCGGTGAACTCAGCCCCAAGCAGCGAAAATCGGTCGAGATCCTGGCCGACGGCATCGTCAACAAGATGCTGCACGACGTCATGATGGGCCTCAAGCGGGCCGCCGACCGCGAAGACGTCGAGCACGTGCTCGACACCGTGCAGTCGCTCTACGGCCTGACCGACTACGAGGAGGACGCATGAAGATCCGGATCGGGACCCGCGGCTCGGCGCTGGCGTTGTGGCAGGCCGACTACGTGGCCGACCGGCTGCGGGCGGCCCACGGTGATGGGCTCGAGACCGAGCGCATCATCTACAAGACCACCGGCGACAACATCCTCGACCGGCCGCTCTCCGAGATCGGCGGCAAGGGGCTCTTCACCAAAGAGCTCGAAGTGGGCCTCGCCGAGGGCGCCATCGACATCGCGGTGCACAGCCTCAAGGACATGCCGACCGTGCTGCCGCCGGGCATGGTGCTCGGCGCGATCCCGGTGCGGGCCGACGTGCGCGACTGCCTGCTGACCCGGCCCGGCGAGCCGATCGACGCGCCGAAGCGGGTGGGCACCGCCAGCCTGCGCCGACAGTGCCTCGCCTTCGAGCGCTGGCCCGAGGCCCACGTCGAGCCGATTCGGGGCAACGTGCAGACCCGTATGGGCCGGCTGCACGAGGTGGGCGATCGGCGGATGGACGTCGTCATCCTCGCCATGGCCGGCGTGCTGCGCATGAAGTTCCCCGAGACGCACCCGAACGTCGCGTTCCTGCCGCTCAACCCGGAGAACTGGATCCCCGCGGTGAGCCAGGGCGCGCTGGCCATCGAGTGCCGCGAAGGCGACAGCGCGATCATCGACGCTCTGCAGGCGATCCACCACCCCGAGACCGCCGCCTGCGTCACCGCCGAGCGGGCGTTTCTGCGCGGGGTCGAGGGGGACTGTCGGGTCCCGGTGGGCGGCTATGCGACCCACGACCGCGGCAACCTGCGCCTGCGGGCCTTCGTCGGCGCGCCCGATGGCTCCAAGCGGGTGGTGCACACCGCCTTCGGCGCCGACCCCGAGGCGCTCGGGGCGGAGGTGGCCCAGGCCCTGCTCGACGCCGGCGGCGGCGATATCCTCGCCCGGCTGAGGCTTCATTGAGAGCTTTCCCCCAAACTCTGGCGCTTCGCCCAGCACCGTCCCGAACGGCGAATTTCGGCGTCCCTCAGGCTCGGCATACTTCGAGTATGCCTGCGCCTTCGTTCCTTGAACTCGCCGTCCGGCCCGGCGCTGTGCTCGACCATAGCTCGTGGGCAAGCTCTTGAGGCCCGGTGCGTCAGGTGAGGGGCGCCCGCGGACGACCGGCTTCGTCTACCTCGTCGGCGCCGGCCCGTGGGATCCCGGCCTGCTCACCTTGCGGGGGCAGGCGCTGCTCGCCCGCTGCGACGCCGTGGTCTACGACTACCTGGTCAACCCCAAGCACCTCGAGCACCTGCCCGAGGCGGCGCTGCGCATCCCCGTGGGCCGCAAGCCCGATCGGCTCGACCAGGATCGCATCAACGATCTGCTCGTCGAGCACGCCCAGGCCGGCCGGGTCGTGGTGCGGCTCAAGGGCGGCGACCCCTTCGTCTTCGGGCGCGGCGGCGAAGAAGCCGAGGTGCTCGCGCGGGCGGGCATCCCGTTCGAGGTCGTGCCCGGGGTGACCGCCGCCATCGCCGGCGCCGCCTACGCCGGCATCCCGGTGACCCACCGAGGCTATGGCTCGAGCCTGGCGCTGGTCACCGGCCACCGGGCGGTCTTCGCCAACGACGACCTCGACTGGGCCGCGCTGGCCCGGATGAGCACCATCGCGCTCTACATGAGCGTGCGCCGGCTCGACGCGATCCGGCAGGCGCTGCTCGACGCAGGGCGCGCGCCCGAGACCCCCGTCGCGCTGATCCGCTGGGCGAGCCGGCCCGACCAGAAGACGCTGGTCACCACGCTGACCGACTGCGTCGACGCCTGCCGCGGGGCGGGCCTCGAGCCGCCGATGACCGTGCTCGTCGGCGAGGTGGTCGAGCTGCGCAGCCGCATCGGCTGGTACGAGCAGCGGCCGCTGTGGGGGCGGCGGGTGGCGGTGACCCGCAGCAAGGCGCAGCACGGCCCTTTGACCGATCGCCTCGAAGAGCTCGGCGCCGAGGTGGTGCTGCTGCCCACCATCGCCTTCGAAGCGACCCCCGCCGCGCCGGTCCGCGCGGCCATCGAGCGCCTGTCGAGCTACGATCGGGTCATCTTCACCAGCGCCAACGGGGTCGACTTCTTCCTCGACGCGCTCTACGCCGCCGGCCGGGACCCGCGGGCCTTCGGACGGGCCCGCCTCGCCTGCATCGGCCCGGCCACCGCCCGTCGGCTGCGCGAGCGCGGCCTCGTCGCCGATACGGTGCCCGAGCGCTTCGTCGCCGAAGGGCTCATCGACGCCCTGAGCGCCGAGGGCGTCGCCGGCCAACGCATCCTCATCCCGCGGGCCGAGGTCGCCCGCGAGGTGCTGCCCGAGACGCTGCGCGCGCAGGGCGCCGAGGTCGAGGTGCTGCCGGTCTACCGCACGGTGCTGCCCGCGGTCGATCCCGATGCCCGCGCGCGCATCCTCGGCGGCGAGATCGATCGGGTGACCTTCACCTCGTCGTCCACCGTCGACCACTTCCGCGCGCTGTTCGACGACGCCGAGTTCGACGCCATCCGCCAGCACATCGGCGCCGCCTGTATCGGGCCGATCACCGCCGAGACCGCCCGCCGGCACGGCCTGCGCATCGCGGTGGTGGCCGAGCGCTACACGGTACCCGGGCTGATCGACGCCATGGCCGCGGAAGGGCAGGGCCGATGAGCCAACGATCATCGTCCCCGTGGCCCCGGCTGCTGCTGGCCGTCAGCGCGGTCTGGCTCGTCGGCTCGGCGGCCGGTGAGGCCCGCGCTGACGAGAAGAGCGCGTCCCGGCCGCTCTTCGCCCCGCCGATGACCTTGTGCACCGGCACGCCGGGCAATCGCTACCACCGGGTCGGACAGCAGATCGCCGCAGCCCTCGAAGGCGTGATCCGGATCGATGTGGCCACGACGAAAGGGTCTTGGGAAAACCTCGAACGGCTCGACGCGGGCACCTGCGACGCGGCGATCGCCCAGGAGGACGCCTACGTCGTGCGCCGCTTCGAGCAGGCGCGCGACGCCCGCAAGGCCGGTCGGCCCGCGTCCGAGACGGCGCTGCACCGCACCGCCGCGCTCTACCCCGAGCATGTGCACCTCTTGTGCAACCGGGCGGTCACCGCCCGCGGGCTGGCCGATCTCGGCCCCGATACCCGGATCTATCTGCACCGCTATGGCTCGGGTTCGTTCCTCTCGTGGCGTCTCTTCGCCACCCTCGAAGCGCGCTACGCCCGGCTGAAGGCCATCGAGGTCGACCTGACCACCATCGTGCCGCGCCTGGCCCGCGAGATCGCGCCGGCCTGCTTGTTCCACGTCAGCGGCCTCGGCGGGCGAACCCTCAAGAGCGCCAACGGTACATATGGCGACGCGCTGCGGCTGCTGCCCGTCGTCGACCGCACGCTGCATCGGCCCGCCGGCCCCGAGCGGCGCCAGATCTACACCCCGTCGACGATGACCGCCCGCACTTGGCCCGGCTTGCTCGACGGCGACCTGCAGACCCAGACGGTCGACGCGGTGCTCTTCACCCGCGGCGCATGGCGCGAGAAATATCCCGACGCCGCCCGGGCGCTCGACGCCGCGCTGATCGACGTGGTGGCCCGGCTCGAAAGCGCCGCTTCACCGCGATAGACCGCCTACGGCGCCTCGTCTGCGTCGGCATCTGCGCCCCCGCCGGGCTGAGCGTCGCGCACCGCCGCCGGCAGCGCGTCGAGGTCGTAGACATGGCGCAGGCGCCGCAGATCCACCCGATCGGACGCGTCGAAGACCACCCCCTCCTGCTCGAGCAGCGCCCGCTGCACGCGGCCCCGGGCGACGTCGCCCTTGAAGCTGATGCGCCCCCGGCTGTTGATCACCCGGTGCCAGGGCACCGACGGGTCGTCGAGCGCCGCGAGCGCGAAGCCCACGTGCCGTGCGACCCTCGGCGATCCGAGCACCGTGGCCACGTCGCCATAGGTGGTCACCGCGCCCGGCGGCACCGCGCGCACCACCGCGAATACCCGTTTGTGGAAACCGGGCCCGACGACGCGCGGCTCGCGGCGGGCGGGGGATGGCGTCTTGCGTGACATCGAGGTTACGACTCCTGTCGGGGCACGACAATCTGCGACCCCACGTATCGTTGCGTCTCGTAAGTTCCCCCCAATGCGCCGCTTATGTTAGACAGATCGACGATACAAGGGGGGCTTGTACCGATGGGGCGAAACGCCCGGACTGATCCGTCGAACCTCACAAGAGTCTAAAAAACGGTTCGCGATCATTCAGGCGTTTCGTTACAGTATTTGCGTGTAATTGAATATCGGGGGACGTGTGCGCGCTGCGCGAGCCGTCCCGGCCCGATGAAAACTGACGCTTCGACCGCGCCGTGCGGCCGAACGGGGGGTGACCATGAATCGCAAATGGGGAGCACTGCTGGTCGCAGGCACGCTCGCCGCGATGATCCTGCCGCAGACCGCCTGGTCGCAGGTGGAGAACGAGCTGAATCGCATCATGCTCGTGCCGTACTCGCAGCGGAATACATCGCTGCCGCATCCGGCACACGAGCAGGCGCGGATCACGCTCAAGGGCATCATCCGCAACGCGAACTGCCAGAGCGGTTACGACGTGATGTGGGACACCAACCTCAACGGCGAGTGGGATGACTACTCCCGCCGAGTGACCCGCGAGCCCACGACGCAGAGCGTGCGCGACATCGGCCGCAACTTCCTGGTGCCCAGCGTCGATCGCGATAGCCGCGTCACGATCAACGTGCGGGTGACCAACCGCTGCAACGGCGAAGAGAAGTTCGCCTCGTATCGGCTGTTCGTCTACGACTTCACCCCCTCGAACGATCCGCGCAACTGGCCCGACGAGCAGATCGAGATCATGTCGCTGATGGCCGTGCAGGAGGCCATGTGGTACCTGCACCGCGGCATGGGCACCTTCGGGCGCAGCGACAGCGGCATGTACGGCCGGGCGCGTTACCACTACACCACCGCGCTCGCGATGTGGATGTTCACCATCAACGGGCACCTGCCGGCCTACCCGCCGGCCTCGGTGCCCGGCGGCAACAAGCCCGACGGCTGGATCGCCGACAACCGCCGCCGGTGGAACGCCGACCCCTACGCCGAAACGGTGCTGCGCTACGCCAACTTCATCGCCCGCAACGGCAGCGTGCAGGGCATCGTCGCCGGTGAGGAGCAGAATACCTGCGGCCTCGACCGCAACGGCAACGAGCGCAACTGCAACCGCATCGGCGGCACCAACGACAACCGCGGCGCCTACGGGCTCAGCAACGCCGGGGTCTACGCCAACGGCCTCGTCGGCGGCGCGGTGCCGACCGTGCTGCCGGCCCTCGCCGGCACCCAGATCGCCGCCGACGCTGGCGGCGTGCGCGGCCAGACCTGGGAGTGGTACGCCCAGCAGCTCGTCGACAAGGTCGGCTACCAGCAGATCGACGGCGGCTGCGGCCACGGCGGCTGGCTGTACGGCGACTTCAACGGCAACGGCTCCTGCGGCACCTCCGACGCCTCGTCGACCCAGTGGGCCTATATCGCGCTGGAGAGCTCGGAGATCGCCGGCGGCCCCTACGGCGTCTTCGTCAACAACCGCCACAAGTACCGCATCGGCAACAACCTGGTGCGCAACCAGCGCGGCGACGGCGGCGCGGGCTACCGCAGCACCAGCGGCCGCGGCGATACCAAGCTCACCGGCGGCTCGATGGTCGGCGCGCGCTGGCTGGGCATCCACACGATGAACCGCAACAGCGGCACCGACATCCACCGGCAGTACGGTGAGTTCACGGAAGGCCGGCTGCGCCAGGCCTACGACACCTACCTGGCCTACCTCGCCCGGGTCTGGACCGAGAACCTCAGCATCGGCGGCCACTGGCAGGACAGCATCTGGCAGCGCGGCGACTACCTCTGCGGCAACCGCAACGCGGTCTACAACGGCAACCCCAACGCCTACGGCTCGTTCGGCGACGAGCGCAATGTGGTCGACACCACCGGCCTGCGCTGCGGCAGCACCTACGCGATGTACTCGCTGCAGAAGGGCTTCCGCACCGGCCAGCCCGAGCTGACCCGGGTCGGCAACCACGACTGGGTGCGCGAGTTCAATACCTACTACCTGCGGGCCCAGGACCGGCACCACAGCGCCAACGACCCGCTGTACGGCTACAGCGTGCAGGGCCGCATCATCGACGAGTACTGCGACAGCCACTCGGTGACCTGCAGCTACGGCAGCGGCAACCTCGCCGCGGCCATGGGCGGCCTGGTGCTGACCCCGACCATCTTCAACCCGAAGCCGATCCCGCTCGCGTCGGTCCGGCCCCCCGAGGTCACCGAGGGCTGCGCCGGCGGCAACAACGGGCAGGTCACCTTCGACCACAGCGAGTCGTTCCATCCCAACCAGGACAGCCGCATCGTCGCCTGGCAGTGGGACGTCGACGCGTCCGATCGCCTCTGGTGGGACACCGGCGCCGACCCCGACTTCCAGACCGGCGACGCGCAGACCGGCACCTTCGAGTTCACCTACCCCCGTCAGGGCAACTACACCGCGACGCTGCGGGTGGTGGACAACGTCGGCCAGTTCAAGGAGACCACGGTCAACGTGCGGGTCAACCGGGCCAACAACGTGCCGCCGGCGGCGGCCCACGGTGGCCCCTACGTCATCGAGGTCGGGCAGGCGCTCGAGCTCGAGGGCAACGGCACCGACGGCAACGCGGGCTGTGGCGACCGGCTGACGATCAACTGGGACATCGACAACGACGGGCAGTTCGACGACGGCAACGGCGCCGGCCCGACGATCCCGTGGCGCGATCTGGACGACCTCGCCGTCGGCCAGCCCAACCGCATCCGCATCCAGGTGCGTGACCAGGCGGGCGAGACCGCCGTCGCCGAGACGACGCTGACCATCTACCCCCGCGAGCCGGTGGCCCGCGGCCGGGCGAACCCCAACCCGTCGGCCTGCCGGGTCGACGTGACCTTCGACGGCAACGCCAGCTTCCACCCCAACCCCCGGCGCACCATCGCCCAGTACGACTGGAACGTCGACGGGCGGGGCGGCTTCGAGGGCTCGGGCGCGATCTTCCGCTACGCCTACGACCAGTACGGCACCTACGACGTCACCCTGCGGGTCACCGACGACCTCGGTCGCACGAACACCACGCAGTTCCAGGTCGAGGTCAACCAGGGCAACAACCCCGCGGTGGCCCGGGTGGCCCAGAACGAGATCACGGTGCTCGAGGGCGACCCGCTGCGGCTCGACGGCCGCACGTCGAGCGACCCCAACGAGAACTGCGGCGACTCGATCGTCAGCTACCGCTGGGACATCAACGCCGACGGCGACTTCGACGACGCGGTCGACGTGGCCGGCGCCCAGCCGGTGGTGCCCTGGGACGCCCTGATCGCCGCCGGCCTGCGCCCCGCCGACCGGGAGACCGGCCTGCCGGTGTACATCATCCGGCTGCAGGTCACCGACGAGTTCGGCGCGACCAGCACCGCCGAGGTGCGGGTGACGCTGCTCGAGGCGCGCCCCGAGGCCATCGTGGTGCAGTCGCCCGACCCGGCGCTGGTGCGTCGGCGCAACGGCCTCGTCCAGCTCTCGCTCGACGGCCGGGAGAGCCGCTCGCCGGTGCCCGGCGTGACCATCCGCCAGTACGACTGGGATCTGGACGGCGACGGTGAGTTCGAGACCCTCGACCGCCCGATCGCCGAGTTCAGCCGGGTCGTGCCCGAGAACCAGCGGGTGCCGGGCCAGCTGCCCGAGTACTGCGTCTCGCTGCGGGTGACCGACAGCACCGGGCGGGTCAGCCTGCCCACCGAGTACTGCATCAACCTCACCGTGCCGCCGACGCCGCCCACGGCCGACGCCGACCCCACCGATCCGCCGGAGCAGGCCTATCACATCCTGCTCGGCGACGGGGTCATCGTCGACGGCTCGCAGTCGTTCGACCCCGATGACGACGACTACGTGCGCTTCTACCGCTGGGACATGACCTACGACGAAGACGACGGCTTCGACGCCGACTTCGAGCGTGAGGACGAGAACGAGGACCGCGAAGAGGCGCGCACCGAGCTGACCGCCGAGCAGCTCGCCGCCTACGGCATCGACGCGGTCGGCGTGTATCGCATCCGGCTGCAGGTGGAGGACAACTTCCGCCAGAGCAATACCGACGACAGCACCCTGACGGTGCACCCGCTCAACCCGAACGCGGTCGCGGTGGTCAACCCCAACCCCGCCGCGTGTGGGGCCCGGGTGACCTTCGACGGCAGCCGCTCGAACCACCCCCACCCGCAGGTGGAGATCCAGGGCTACGCCTGGGACTTCGACGGGGACGGGGCGTTCGACGACGCGCAGGGCGAGACGGCGACCCACCGCTACGCCCAGTTCACCTTCGGCGCGCCCATCGAGGCCGGCCTGCAGGTGACCGACTCCAACGGCAATACCGCCTCGGCGGTGGTGCCCGTGCGGGTCGACCAGGGCAACCGGGCGCCGATCGCGGTGGCCGGCGGCTTCCGTGACGGCGACGGCCGCGTCGTCGGCCCCTACGCCATCGCGGTGGGTGACGACCTCGACCTCAGCGCCGCCGGGTCCAACGACCCCGACGCCGCCTGTGGCGACCGCATCGAGCGCTACGAGTGGTTCCTCAACGGTGATGTGGAGGCCGACGCCGAGGGCGAAGAGCCGGGCCTCACCTGGGCCCAGCTCAACGCTGTGGGCATCGACCGCGCCGGCGACTACGACGTGCGGCTGCGGGTCATCGACCGCTTCGGCGTCACCGCCGAGAACGTCGTCACCCTGCGCGTGGTCAACGGGCCCAACGCCGTCGCCACCGCCAACCCGGACCGCACCGGCTGCGGCAACCAGGTCGTCTTCAGCGCCGAGCGCAGCACCACCGACGGCCCGGAGGCTCAGGGCTTCCGCATCGTCCGCTACGAGTGGGACCTCGACGGCGACGGCCAGTACGACGACGCCCAGGGCGCCCGCGTGACCCGCGCCGCCGTCGGCCTGCCCGGCGACGACGGCATCATCCGGGTCAGCGCCGGCCTGCGCATCACCGACGCCAGCGGCCGCACCGACACCACCACGGTCAACGTGCAGATCGACGTGCAGAACCTGCGCCCGGTCGCCGACGCCGGCGGCCCCTACGTGACCGGCCCGCTGGGCAACTCGTGGGCGCCCGTCCGGCTGGACGGCCGCGCGTCGAGCGACCCCAACGAGCCCTGCGACCAGATCGCGGTCTACAAGTGGGACACCGACGGCGACGGCCGCTACGGCGCCGACGACAACCCCGACGACTACGAAGGCGCGGTGGTCGATGGCTACATCAACAACCGCTGGCGGGTGAACGTCATCGACGTCGTGCGCCTGATCGTCTGCGACGTCGACGGGGCCTGCTCCGACCCGGCCGAGGCCGACATCACCGTGCTCGACGAGGCGCCGCCCGCCGGTACCATCGTCGGCCCGCGGGCCGATGATCCCGACGTCTGCGTCGGCGAGGCCAACTTCGACGTGGTCGTCTCCGTCGCCGATCCCGAGGGCGACTTCGTCACCGTCAACATCGTCATCGCCGGCCAGCAGGTCGCGACCCGGCGGATCGACACCCCCAACAACGGCGACCCGGTCCAGGCGACCCTCAACATCGACCCGGACAACGTGCCCGAGGGCCGCCACGTCATCGAAGCCATCTTCATCGACGACAACGGCGCCGAGGCCCGGGCCGACAGCGGCGGGCGGATCACCTTCGACCGCACCGAGCCCGAGGTCGTCATCGGCAACCAGCTCGGCCAGAACGTCTGCTACAACCCCAACCAGGTGCCCAACCCGCAGGTCACCGTCGAGGACGAGCTCGACAACGCGCCCGAGCTCAACGAGCAGGTGCTCGAGGACGGCTGCCAGCGCACGCTGCGGGTGACCGCGGTGGACGCCTGCGGCAACGAGGGCTCCGCCGACCGGACCTATCGCCTCGGCGTGCCGGTCGAGGTGGAGATCGACGGCGCCGACGAGGGCGAGCTGGTCACCGACGCCCGGATGAGCTGGGACGTCGTCGGCCCCGACGCCTGCGCCGGCGACATCAGCGCCCGCTACTCGCGCAACAACGCGGCGGCCCAGCCCTACCCGGAGAACCAGCTGATCAACCAGCCGGGGGCCTACGCGTTGACGGTGACCGTGGCCAACTGCCAGGGCGTCGCGCGCCAGCAGATCCGCAACTTCGTGGTCAACGCGCCGCCCGAGGCGGTGCCCATCCCGGCCGCGCGGGTCGACGCCGACGAGCCGCTGACCTACTTCGCCGACGAGGGCAGCGGCCTGCAGGTCGACGGCTCCGAGTCGCTGCCCCCCGAGGAAGACGACCGCATCGTCGAGTACCGCTGGTACTTCGACAACGACGATATCGTCGACGCCAACGGCGCCGTGGCCGCCTATCCGACCGATCGGAACGGCCGGTTCCAGGGGCGGCTGGTCGCCGTCGACTCGCTCGGCGCGACCGACGAGACCGCCTTCACCGTGGTCATCGCCGACGTCAGCCCGGTGGCCGACGCCGGTGGCCCGTACGCGACGCCGCAGGGGGCCGAGCTGCTGCTCGACGGCAGCAACAGCCGCCCGGGCAGCCCGGATGACCTCATTCGGGAGTACCGCTGGGACTTCGGCGACGGCAGCGACGAGGTGCGTGGGGAGGACCTGGATCAGGTCCGCCACACCTACGCCCGCAACGGGGCCTACGTCGTCACCCTCACGGTGTGCGACGAGGACAACTGCTCGACCTCCGAGGTGCGGGTGGAGGTGCGCGACGTCGACCCGGAGATCGGCGCCGTCAACCCGCCCGACCCGCTGTTCGAGATCCGGCCGATGACCTTCACCGTCGACGCGCAGGCCGGCTCGCCCGCCGACCCGATCACCCGCTACGAGTGGGACATCGACGGCGACGGCGTGGCCGAATACGCCGGGGCCGACGTGGACACCATCCAGCACCGCTTCCGCGATGCGGGCGAGTACAACGTGGTGGTGACCGTCTTCGACGGCGACTCGGAGAGCGTCGAGGTCCTGACCGTGGAAGTGGCCGAGATCACCCTCGACCAGCTCATCGAGTGGATCGGCGACCGGCTCGACCGCCTCAGCGACCAGGAAGTCCAGACCATCGTGCGCAACCAGCAGCTGCTGCAGGCCGCTCAAGCCATCGACGCTGCGGTGGACGACGGCCGCTGGGGCGAGCGCCACAGCCGCCGGGGCAACACCCTGATCGCGGTCGACAAGATCGTCTCGGGCATGGTGACCCTGCAGGAGGCGGGCATCGACTTCGGCCTCGAGCTGTGGGCGATGTCGCGGCAGATGCTGCGCGAGATGAGCCGCATGCGGGCGACGCTGCTCGACAACGAGGACGCGCTGACCAAGCCGACCTCGATCGAGGAGGCGTCGGACTACATCGACGACATCGAAGGCGCCTACGGCACCCTCGACGAGCCCTCGGACGAGTTCGAGGCCGACATCGTCGGCCAGCGGCCGTTCCTGGTCTCCGACCTCGTCGCCGACGCCACCGAGGCCTACTACTGGCTGTCGGACGCCATCGACCCGTGCAACGACTACGGTGGCTTCCCGCTGACCGGCCGCTCGCCCGAGGAGATCTCGCGCAACGCGGTGGCGACCAACCTGCAGCTCGTCCAGGCGCTGCGCGCGCTGCGGGCCGACATGCAGGCCTACGCCGACGCCGGTGCCGGCGCCGGTGATACCGGGCCTGCGCGGGACGAGGTGCTCGACGCGGTCGACGCGATGGACGACATCCTGGGGCTCGCCGGCTTCAGCGTGCAGAACCCCTGCCCGCCCGGCGAGCGCTGCGTCAGCGACATCGAGGCGCTGCGCATGGAGATCATCGCGATGGAGCTGGCCGACGCGCTGCTGGCCGCGCAGAGCATCGGGGCCTGGAGCCGCAACTGGCAGAGCTGCCTGGTGCTGGCCATCAAGTTCCGCATCGAGCTGTCGATCCTGCGCGTGCAGAGCGTGTGCGGTCAGTTCGACCGGGCGAGCACCGTGCGTGCCCGTCAGGTGCAGCAGATCGGTCTGAACCTGGTCGAGGCCGGTCAGAACGCGGCGGCGTTGGAGTACTACATCGACAACGCCCGCCAGTGCTTCATGATCGAGATCCTCAACCAGTGCCTCGCGCCGAACATCAACGGCCCCGACGGCGTGCAGAACTCGCCGACCGACGAGACCCCCAACGTGCTCTACCCGAACTTCTGCGAGCAGGCGGGTGAGGACGGCGAGGGTCAGCCGGAAGGCGCGGTCGACATGAACCGCTGGGTGCCGCCCGAGCTGCCCGCCGAGTGATGCGCCGGCGCGTCGGCCAGCCCGGCCGGCGCGCCGCCCCGCCCCTCGCGCCCCACGGCGCCCCCGTCCCTCCCCTTTATCGGTAGACGCCACCCGCCGCGAGCGGTAGGGTGCCCGTCTTATGGAACTCGGCCCCAACGTCACCGTCATCGAGGAAGACGGCCGCACCGTCTACGTCGTCGGCACGGCCCACGTCTCGCAGCGCAGCGTCGAAGAGGTGCGCGACACCATCGAGAAGGTGCGCCCCGATACGGTGTGCGTCGAGCTGTGCTCGACCCGCTACGAGGCGATGGCCGACGACAGCCGCTGGCGCAAGCTCGACGTCTTCGGGGTCATCCGGCAGCGCAAGGTGCTCTTCCTGCTGTCGAACCTGGCGCTGTCGGCCTATCAGAAGCGGCTGGGTGACCAGCTGGGGGTCGAGCCGGGCGCCGAGCTCAAAGAAGCGGTCGAGGTGGCCGACGAGATCGGCGCCGAGCTGGTGCTCGCCGACCGCGACATCCAGGCCACCCTCAAGCGCACCTGGGCCAACCTGGGCTTCTTCAGCAAGCTCAAGGTGCTCAACCTGCTGACGGCGTCGTTCTTCGGTGACGGCGAAGAGCTCACCGCCGAAGACCTCGAGAAGCTCAAGGAGCGGGACCACCTCAGCGACATGATGGGCGAGTTCGCCCGGGTGCTGCCCGAGGTCAAGGTGCCGCTCATCGACGAGCGCGATCAGTTCTTGATGTCGGCCATCGAAGACGCGCCCGGCGAGACCATCGTCGCGGTGGTCGGCGCCGGGCACGTCGCCGGCATGCTGCAGCGCCGCGGCGAGCGGGCCGATCGCGACGCGCTCTCGATCATCCCGCCGCCCAAGCGCTGGGTCGGCCTGCTCAAGTGGGTCATCCCGGCGCTGATGCTCTGCGCGTTCTACTTCGGCTATCAGAAGCACGCCAGCACCGGGCTCTACGAGCTGGTCATGGCCTGGCTGCTGCCCAACAGCATCTTCGCCGGCCTGCTGACGCTGGTGGCCGGCGGCAAGCTGCTGTCGGTGATCACCGCCGTCGTCGCCAGCCCGATCACGTCGCTCAACCCGACCATCGGCGCGGGCATGGTCGTCGGGCTGCTCGAAGCCTGGCTGCGCAAACCCACCGTCGAAGACTGCGAACGGCTCAAAGACGACATGCTCACCTTCAAGGGCATGTACAAGAACCCGTTCAGCCGGGTGCTGATCGTCGCCGTCGCCGCCACGCTCGGCTCGGCCATCGGCGCCTGGGTCGGCGCCAGCCTCGTACTCACCCGGCTCTGACCCGGCCCTTGGGCTACACCGCCCGACCCGACGCGGGTCAGTCCAACCGCAACGCCAGCTGGAGGTTCGCGCCCGGCGGGGTGCGCAGCGCCGACATCGCCGTCGCCAGCGGCGGCGCCGCCGGCCCTGCCCGCCAGCTGCCATCGGGCACCGCCAGCCGCACCGTATGCGCCGCCCGCCCACCCGGGCCCTGCACCTCGACCGACTCCGCCAGCACGACGCCGCTCACCGGCAGCATCTCGACCAGCGCCGGCGAGTGGGTATTGACGATGATCTGCCGCAGCGGATTCTCGGGCCCCGGCGGGTCGTGGGGGTCGACCGCCATGCTCTGCAGCACATCGCACAGCGCCGCCAGCCGCGACGGATGGATCCCGTTCTCCGGCTCCTCGATGCACAAGAGCCCGGCGCCGCCCTCGGCCGCCGCCACGCCCAGACCCAGCGCCCGCAAGGTGCCGTCGGACAGCGCCCGCGCCGGCAGCCACGCGCCGTCGGCCACCCGCGCCTCGAGCCGCAGCAGCCGGCGATAATCGTCGCGCTCGACCCGCACCGCCTCGACCGGCGCCAGCGGCGTCACCCGCTGCATCAGCCGGTCATAGGCCGCCTCGGGCCCGTCGGGATCGTGCATCGCCAGCCGGAAGAGCGCCGCCGGCAAGCGGGCGCCGTTCTCCGCCAGCGCCCGCGGCGCCGAGAAGCCGGCGTCTTCGCGCATGGCGCCCGGCTCGAAGGACAGCCGGCGCCAGCTCTGCATCTCGCGCCGCGCCGCCAGGATCGTCGGCCGATCCGAGGTCGTGGTGACGCTGACCACCGTCGCCGGCGCCCGCTGGACCGGCGACGGGCTCAAGAGCCCCGGATGACCCCCGTCGCCGTGCACCCGCACCGCCGGACCGGCCGCACCCGGCTCGGTCGAGATGAAGGCCTCGCCGCTGCGGTTGTTGCGCACCGTCGCCTCGCGGAAGCGCCCGGCGCTGTGGGGAAACCGCAAATGCCGATGGGCCTCGCCCTTGTTGACGTGGGCCAGCGCCTCGTGCAGCAGCACCAGCCGCCCCGGATCGCCCGGACCCGCCGGCGGCGCCAGCCCCAGCTCGAGGGTATAGCGCAACAGCGTCGCGCTCGGCCGCACTGGCCGCCCGAAGTCGTCCTCGACCTCGCCGGGCACCAGCATCTCGGCGGCGAAGCGCATCGAGTCGGCCCGGCCGCGCCCGTCGGTCCAGAAGAGCTCCTCGGGCCCCGTCTGGCCGCCGCTCGGCCCGCGCACCGCCCGCGCTGCCGCTTCGAGCGGATGATCGGCCAGCAGAGACAGGAAGCGGATCGCGTCGAAGACGTTCGACTTGCCGGTGCCGTTGGGTCCGGCCACGCAGGTGAACGGGCCGAACTCGGCCGCGAAGCCCAGCAGATTCTTGAAACCGTCGACCTCGAGCCGGACGAGCACCGCGCCTCCTCGAATCAGATTGGCGACAACCCCCGCAGTATCGCCCGCCGCGGTCCGCGACGCACGCATGTCGCCACCGACCGGGCCGCTCGGGTGTCGATAGGGCAGACCCGCGGAGGACGCATGAAGCACAGTCATTGGGGTGTCGTCGGGCTCGGCCGGGCCGGACAGGCGCGGATCAAAGCCATCGACGCCCGGCCCCATCTCAGCCTCGCCGGCACCGTCGGCCGCCGACCCGAGCGCGGCACCACCACCCTCGACGCGCTCTGCGCCGACCCCGCCGTCGACGGCGTGGTCATCTGCAGCGAGAACGCCCACCACGCTCCGGCCGCCCGTCGGGTGCTCGAAGCCGGCAAGCACGCGATCGTCGAGTTCCCCTTGGCCGGCGGCGCCGACGAGGCCGCCGAGCTCTTCGCCCTGGCGCGCGCGCGCGGCCGGATCCTGCACACCGAGCTGATCGGGCTGCTCACCGCGCGCCATCGGGCCGCGCGCGACCTGTGCCGCACGGCGCCCGTCGCCGGGCTGAGCGTGCACTTCACCGGCGGCAGCTACCGCTGGGTCGCCGACGAGATCGCCGCCGGGCGCATCGGCCAGCTCGCCATCGGCCGGCTGCACGCGCTGCACGACCTGCTCGGCCCGCTGACGCTCGACGACGTCGAGTGCGTGCGCGATGGCGAGCGCTATCGGCTCGTCGCCCGATTCACCGGCGTCGGCGGGGCGCGTATCGTGCTCGACGAGCGCCGGGGCCCCGAGTTGAAACGCGGCAGCCGCATGACCGGCCAACTCGCCGACGGCCGGCCGTTCGCGCCCGCTGCGCGCGACGAACCCGGCGATCTCTTCGGCCAGGACTTCGAGCGCGCGCTCGGTCGCATCGCCGGAGACCCGGATGCGGCCTACGTCGACGACGAGGCCGTCGTCGCCATGCTGCGCCTCGCCGAGCGCATCAGCGGGCACCTGCGCGACGCCGCTCCGCGATAGGCGCGCCGCACATTGTCGCCATCCGTCGGTTTCTGCTAGCGTGCGCCGGATTCGCAGCCGGCCGGGGGAGGCCGAGGAGTAGGAGCCCATGCAGCATTGGATTCACTTCGTGGCGAGCGCCGTATTCGCGCTCATCTTCGCCGGGTGCGTGCCGGGCGGCGGCGGCGGCAGTCGCAGCGACTGCGAGCAGGACGATATCCAGGCCTGCGTATGCCCCGACGGCACGACCAGCAGCAAGTTCTGCGACGACGAGGGCAACTTCGGCGCGTGCCAGTGCGCGGGTGGCGAGGGTGAAGGGGAAGGCGAGGGCGAAGGGGAAGGCGAAGGCGAAGGTGAAGGGGAAGGCGAGGGTGAAGGTGAAGGTGAAGGTGAGGGTGAAGGTGAGGGCGAAGGCGAGGGCTGCGAGCGTTTCTGCGCCCAGGACGAGAAGTGCGGCGGCGGCTTCGGCGAACTGTGCGCCGAGATCTGCCCCGAGCTGCCCCGGGGCTGTGTCTCCTGCGTGAACGGCAGCAGCTGCGAAGATCTGCAGACCGGCGGATGTGACGCCGCCTGCGCCGGTGGCGAGGGCGAAGGTGAAGGGGAGGGCGAAGGCGAGGGCGAAGGTGAAGGGGAGGGCGAGGGCGAGGGCGAGGGCGAGGGTGAAGGAGAGGGCGAGGGCGAGGGCGAGGGCGAGGGTGAAGGCGAAGGCGAGGGCGAGACCCCGCCGACCATCGAGAGCTTCCGCACCGACCGCGACGAGGTCACCCAGAACGAGCGGGTGACCTTCACCGCCCAGGTCAGCGACGCGGACGGCGACCTCGCCGGCGGCGTGTTGACGTACCGCGGCATGGTGGTCGATGACTTCAACAGCCGGGGCGGCGGCGAGTACAGCGTCACCCTCAGCTGGAACGAGATCAACGCCAACGACGTCTTCGACTTCGACGCCGACGGTGAAGAGCGGCGCTTCGTCGCCGAGTTCCGTGACGAGCGCGGCAACAGCGCAAGCGCCGACGTGACCGTGCTGTTCCTGTGCGACGTCGGCGGCCAGGGCGTGCCTGCCGTCGAAGGTGAGTGCGTCGCCGAGTGCGGCGACGATCTGGCGTGTCGCTGTGAAGAAGAGGTCGACCCGACCGAGCCGTTCATCTGCGACGGCAACGCGGTGCGCAGCTGTCAGGACCTCGGCGGCGGCAGCCTCAACTGCAACAACATCAACGGCGCCGGCGTGCGCGGGACCTGCGTCGAAGGGGTGATCACCAACGGCGCCTTCTGCGTCATCTCGGCCAATAACACCTGCGTCGCGCCCAGCCCCGACGACCCGAACGTCAATAACATCTTCCCCTGCGGCGACGCCGACGGCATCGACAATACGATGGGGTGCTTCGGCGGCACCTGCGTCCGTGGGCGGCGCGCTTGCAACCCGGTCGGCTTCACGCCGTTCTGTGCCGACGATGAAATCCTCGTCGATCAGTGCGCCGACTGGGACGACGACGGGCGGACCGGCCAGCCCATCGGAACCAACTGCCTCGACATCGCCGGAGGCGAAGCGGGCATCATCGGCTGCAGCAACAACGCCTGCCAGCAGGGGCAGATCGGCGGGCCGTGCTTGCCCGGCTTCATCGAGTGCGATGATATCGGCGCCGTCTGCGGCAACATCAACCCCGACGGCATCGGCGCCTGCGAGTGACGACCCGCGCCGGCTCCCGCCGGCGCGGCCGCACTCCCCAATCCCCCGCCTTGATTCGGTCTCCGCTATACTGGCGGCCGTGAACCGAACTCTCCCGACGAGGCCCGCGCGATGAAGACCCCCGGACGCAATGACCCGTGCTGGTGCGGCAGCGGCAAGAAGTACAAGAAGTGCCACATCGGCCAGGCCATCCCGGCCGAGATCGCCGCTGGGCTCGAAGAGGCGGTCGTCGCCGGCACCCGGCCCGTCGGTCGCGACGCGCAGGGCATCCGCAAAGGCAAGGTCAGCCCGGCCCCCGCGGTGCCTGCCGAGATCCCGCGCCCGTCGTACGCCGCCACCGGTGAACCCACCGAGCGCCGGGCGACGAGCTGCGTGAAGACCACGGACGATCAAATCCGCCGGATGCGGGCCGCCGGCCGTATCGCCCGGCAGGTGCTCGAACACACCCTGGCCGCGGTGCGCCCGGGCATCACCACGACCGAGCTCGACGAGCTCGCCCACGCGAAGTGCATCTCGCTGGGGGCCTACCCCAGCCCGCTGAACTACCATGGCTTCCCGCGGTCGATCTGCACCTCGGTCAACGAGGTCATCTGCCACGGCATCCCCGATGACCGGGTGCTGCAGGACGGCGACATCGTCAACTGCGACGTCACCGTCTACTTCGACGGCATGCACGGCGACTGCTCCGAGACGGTCTTCGTGGGCAAGCCCGACCCGCAGAGCAAGAAGCTCGTCGACACCACCTACGCCTGCATGATGGCCGGCATCGGCGCGGTGAAGGTCGGCGCCCGGCTCAACGAGATCGGCAAGGCCATCACCGCCATCGCGCACAAGGCCGGCTTCTCGGTGGTGCGCGACTTCGCCGGCCACGGCATCGGCTCGCAGTTCCACATGGACCCGCAGATCGTGCACTACCGCGATCCGCGCAACCGCACGCGCGTCGTGCCGGGCATGACCTTCACCGTCGAGCCCATGATCAACGTTGGCAGCCACCGCTGCGTGATGTGGCCCGACAACTGGACCGCGCTCACCGTCGACGGCAAGCGCAGCGCCCAGTTCGAGCACACCATCCTGGTCACCGAGAGCGGCATCGAGCTGCTCACCGGCGGCGAAGGCCCGCCGTTCTACCAGCGGCAGCTCGCCCGGGGCTGGTAGCCCGCCGCGGGCAGCCCTTCGCCTGCGTTCATCCAGCACATCGCCCGCGCGCAACGCCGCACTGGCGCGCTCGACCGTCGAGCCGCCTCGAACGACTTGCGCCCCGCTCATTGAACGTGTTCACTGAACGTGTTCATTGAACGCATTCACTGAACGTGTTCAACGAGCCCGATCGAGCGCGCGACGCCCACGCATGCCGAGGTGAAGATGGCCGCCGAGTCCGCCCGCGCCCGCCGCAAGGCCCGAACCCGGGCCGCGATCGTCGGCGCCGCCCGCGATCGCTTCGTCGCCAAAGGCTATGCGGCGACCACCGTGCGCGACGTCGCCGACGCCGCCGGGGTGGCCGTCGGCACGGTACACGCGCACTTCGCCGACAAGACCGCGCTGCTCTTCGCCTGCTTTCACGACCAGATCGCCGACGCCGTGGCCCTCGGCTTCGCGTCGCTCGACGCCGACGCGCCGCTCATCGAGCAGCTGACCCACCTCGGGCGGGTGCTCTATGCCGCCTACGCCCGCCACCCGGCGCTCTCGCGGGTGATGTTCACCGCCAGCCTGTTCCCCCGCGAGGGCCAGCCGGCGGATGACGGCCTCTTCGAACCCTTCATCGAGGAGGTCGCCGGCCTCTACCGCGCCGCCGCTGCGCGGGGCGAGCTCGCCCGCCTGCCCGGAGACGGCCGCCGCGGCGCGCATCTGTTCTTCTCGGCCTACCTGACCGCGCTGATCGGCGGCCTCGCCGGGGCCTACGGACCCGCGGAGCAAACCGGCGCCGCCGATCGCTGGGCCGGCGCGTTGCGGGCCCTGCTCGCCGGCCACCTCGTCGGCTTCGGTGGACCGCTGGCGTGGCTCGATTCACCTGTGGAGGCGCACCCATGACCCCTCGAATACTCGTCGCCGGCGGCGGCATCGCCGGCCTCACCGCCGCCATCGCGCTGCACCGACGCGGCTTCGCCGTCGACGTGGTCGAGCAGGCGCCGGCCTTTGGCGCGGTGGGCGCCGGCATCGGCATCCAGGCCAACGCGATGGCGGTGCTGCGCGCGCTCGACATCCCGCTGCCCGCCGACGACGTGGTGCCCATCGGCGAGTTTCACATGGTCGACCCCAAAGGCCGCCGGCTGATGGGCGGCGACCCGCGGGAGATGCAGGCCGACCCGCCGTCGATGAACGTGCACCGCGCCGACCTGCACCGGGCGCTGCTCGACGCCGCCGAGGGCATCCCGCTCGCCGCCGGCCGCGCGGTCAGCGGACTCACCGTCGAAGCCGACGGGGTGGAGGTGCGCTTCGACGACGGCAGCCGCGGCCGCTGGGATCTGGTCATCGGCGCCGACGGGGCCCACTCCGCCGTGCGCCGGGCGCTGCTCGGCGACGACGGCGCGCGGCTGCGCTACGCCGGCCAGACCTGCTGGCGCTTTGCGCTCGAAGCCCCCGACCTCGTGCCCGACCTGTCCATCGAACAGTGGACCCCCGGCAAGCGGGCCGGCGTCATGCCGCTCGCCCGCGGCCGGATCTACGTCTACCTCGTCGAGAGCGCGCCGCCGGGCACGCCGGGCCCCGGCACCGACCGGCCCGAGGTGCTGCGCGCGCACTTTCGCGGCGCGCACCCGCTCGTCGACGCCATCCTCGACCGCCTCGACCCCGGCGTGCCGATCCACCACGGCGATCTGGGCGAGGCCGAGGCGATCCACTTCGGCCGGGGGCGGGTGGTGCTCATCGGCGACGCGGCGCACGCGATGACCCCCAACATGGGCCAGGGCGCGGGCACCGCCATCGAAGACGCCGGCGAGCTCGCCGTGCTGATGACCGAACGGGGCGGCGACGTCGCCGCCCTCGCCGAAGCGCTCGACGAGCGCCGGCGGGCGCGGGTGGCCTACATCAGCCGCATGGCGTGGCGCCTCGGGCGCATGGCCCACTGGACCCACCCGGTGGCCGTCGCCCTGCGCAACCTGCTGCTGCGGTTGACGCCGCAATCGGTGATGAACCGCCAGACCGTGGCGATGTGGGCCCCGGGTATCGAGCTCGCCGAGCGGATCCGACGAACGGCCGGGGAAGTGTGATCGACCGGTGACATATGCCATGCCCGGTGCATGAGATCGCACATGACATGAGTCATCCGTTACGGACAGGGGCCGTGCCGGGTTACGGTCGTCAATCGGACCAACGCGAGCTGCAGAATATGACCGGACGTCTCTTGCAGGGTCTCCGTGCGGGTCACGGTATCGCGGGTGGGTGTCACTGTGTCATACAGTGTCTGGTGTGATGGACGCAGGCCGGCCGCCATCCCGCGACCACCGCGGCGACGCGGCCTGGCACGTCTTGGCTCCGTTGAGCGACCTCATGGTCACCCTGGTGGCTACTTCAGCGTCTTGAGCTCATGGCCGACCGCCATCGACGTCATGCGGAAGCTCGTCGCCTCCTGCAGGCGCACCTCGTAGATCCCGTTGTCGTCGTCGTCGCTCTTCTCGGCGGCCCACCAGTCGAGGAAGTGCCGATAATCGATGTACCAGATCATCTCGGGGTAGGCCTCCGGCCCCTGGAAGTCCATGCGCAGGTAGTAGTCGATGTCGCCGGTCAGCTCGCCCCACAGGCTCGTGCGCATGTGGTAGAGCGGGCGCCCGTCGTCGGCGTCGTTCCAGACGACCTCGGCGTCCTGATCGACGTCGAAGAGCCGGTTGACGACCCACGCCGTCCACGCGCCGGTGTGGCGCTCGAAGTTGCGCACCAGGCTGCTGTCCCACTTGTCGGCGGTGCCGACGAAGTCGACGTGGAACGTGCGCACGTCCCCCGCCTCGAGCTGGCGCAGCGCGGCGCCGTCCCAGCGCCAGTACTCCTTCTCGTCGTAGTAGCCGTCGGCGGCGTCTTGCAGCCCGTTGGTGACGAGCAGCGCGCCCACCCGGCGGCCGCTGATGTAGAAGTCGAAGCCGGCGATGCCGCCGCCTGCGCTGAGTTGATCGAAGCCCGCGAGCTGGGTGTCGGGGGTCGAAGGATGACTGACCGATCGGTCGATGCAGCCCGAGAGGGCCGCCGCCAGGCCGAGTGTCAGCGCGAGTCGAAGGGTCGACATACTCATATGATTCTCTCCCATACCGGAAGTTGTTGTGACAAGACGCATGTTCGCTGCCATGCCCCCCAATGTCTCCCTCTGACATCGCTGCCCGGGGCAGGCAGTACGCTGTGTGCCGGATACGAGACCGCGAAGACCTGCCGTATCAGGCTTTCGCATCTCCGTTGACTCTATGTGTCCGTCTGTAAGCATTCCGCCAGCGGCGGCCGGCACTCATCGTAGCATGCATCCATGGGACGATTCGTTGCGCTGAAGCGATTCGTGAATCATGGCATTTTTTCGCTCCGCAGACACCCCGCCGATGCATTCGATCCTCTGCCGGGTGTGCGGGCCCGACGCGGCGGGCTTTCGGGGGTGACGGGCGGCCGCTGTCGGCGTACGGTGCGCGAGCACCAAGACCGGGAGCTCACCATGCGCTGTTCGATCACCCTCGCCGCCTTCGCCGTGCTCGTCATGGGCTTCGCCACCACCGCCCACGCCGGCTGCGGCGACTTCGCCGAGAAGCTCAGCGGCGGCAGCTGCGACTTGCAGGGTAAAGACCTGCGCGACCTGAAGCTGTCCCGCGGCGACGACCTCTCCGGGGCGAACCTGCGCGGGGCGAACCTGCGCGGGGCGCGGCTCGAGGGGGCGAAGTTCGATCGGGCGAACCTCGAGAACGCCGACCTGCGCGATACCAAGCTGCGCGGCGCTTCACTCGAGCGGGCCAACCTGCGGCGGGCGCAGCTCGAGAAGGCCGAGCTGCGCGAGGCCGACCTCGAGCGGGCCGACCTGCGCGACGCGCGGGCCGAGCGGGCCGACTTCCAGCGGGCCAACCTGAACCAGGCCAACCTGCGCGGCGCGCGGCTGGCCCAGGCCAGCTTCCGCGACGCGCGCATGGAGCGGGCCGATCTGCAGGACGTGCGCGCCGAGAAGGCCGAGTTCCGTGGGGCGAAGCTGGGACAGGCGAACTTCCGCAACGCCCACGCCGAACAGGCCAACTTGCGCGACGCTCGGCTCGAGCGGGCCAACTTGCGCGACGCTCGACTCAATCGCGCCGAGCTGCGCGACGCGCGCATGGAGCGGGTCGAAGCCCGCGGCGTGCGGTTGGAGCGGGCGAACCTGCGCGGGGTCCGCGCGCCCCAGATCGAGCTGCGGGACGCGCGCATCGACAGCATGGAGATCGACGGCGCCGACTTCGAGCGGGCCGACGCGAAGGGCGCCCGGGGCGAGCCGCGGGGCAAGGCCCGCTCGTGGCGCGGCGCCACCTGCCCCGACGGGCAGAAGGCCGACGACTGCGCGGGTCACTTCGAGCGCTGAGCGGTCGGGGTCGCGGCCGGGCGCGCCGGCCGAGAGCAGGGGCGGAAGGCGGGGCGGAAGGCGGGAGGGGCCGCGGCGATGACCGCGGTCCGGGCGCGTCAGTCGCCGGGCAGGATGACGGTGTCGATCACGTGGATGACGCCGTTGCGGGCGCGGATGTCGGTGCCCATCACCGTCGAGCCGCCCACGGCCACGGTCTCACCCACCTGCACGTCGATCATCGCGCCGGCGGCGGTCTCGAGCGCGCCGGCCTCGACCACGTCGGCGGCGAAGTAGGTGCCCGGCACCACGTGCAGCAGCAGGATGCCTCGCAGCTCGTCGATGTTCTCCGGCTGCAGCAGGCGCTCGACGGTGCCCTCGGGCAGCGCGGCGAACGCCTCGTCGGTGGGCGCGAAGACGGTGAAGGGCCCCTCGCCGCGCAGGGTCTCGACCAGATCGGCGGCCTGCACCGCGGCGACGAGGGTCTCGAAGGTGCCCGCCTCGATGGCCACGTCGACGATGTCGCCCGGCGGCATGATGACCGCGTCGATGACGTGGATGATGCCGTTGCTGGCCATGATGTCGGTGGCGATGATGTTCGCCCCGTCGATGCTCGCCCCGTCGATCGGCGCGGTTACGCCCAGGGCGGTCTCGAGCTGCGCGCTCGCGGTGACGGCGGCCGCGTCGAAGGCGCCCGGCACGACGTGATAGAGCAGGATGTCGGTGAGCATGCCGATGTTCTCGGGCATCAGCAGCATGTCGACGGTGCCCGCGGGCAGGGCGTCGAAGGCGTCGTCATTCGGCGCGAAGACGGTGAAGGTCCCCTCGCCGCGCAGGGTATCGACCAGATCGGCGGCCTGCACGGCGGCGACGAGGGTCTCGAAGGTGCCGGCGGCGATGGCGGTGTCGACGATGTCGGCCTCGGGCTCGTCGTCGGGCGGCAGGATGACCGCGTCGATGACGTGGATGATGCCGTTGCTGGCCATGATGTCGGTGGTCACGATGCCCGCGCCGCCAATCGTGACGGTGCCGGCGTCCACGGTGACCTCGATACCCAGCGCGGTCTCGAGCGCCGCCGCGGCGAGCACGGCCTCGGCGTCGAAGAGCCCCGGCACGACGTGGAAGAGCAGGATGTCGCGCAGCATGTCGCGGTTCTCTTCCATCAGCAGGGTCGCGACGGTGCCCTCGGGCAAGGCGTCGAAGGCGTCGTCGGTGGGCGCGAAGACGGTGAAGGGCCCCTCGCCGCGCAGGGTCTCTTCGAGGCCGGCGGCCTGCACGGCGGCGACGAGGGTCTCGAAGGTGCCGGCGGCGATGGCGGTGTCGACGATGTCGGGCTCGGGCTCCTCCTCGGGCGGCAGGATCACCGCGTCGATGACGTGGATGATGCCGTTGGTCGCGATGATGTCGGTGGCGACGATGGCCGCGCCGCCGATGGTCACCGTCTCACCGTCGATGGCCACCTCGACGTCGACGCCGAGCGCCGTCTCGAGCTGCTGCGCCATGGTCACCGCGGCGGCGTTCACCGCGCCGGGCACGACGTGGTAGAGCAGGATGTCGCGCAGCATGTCGCGGTTCTCTTCCATCAGCAGGGTCTCGACGGTGCCTTCGGGCAGCGCGGCGAAGGCGTCGTCGGTGGGCGCGAAGACGGTGAACGGGCCCTCGCCGCGCAGGGTATCTTCGAGGCCGGCGGCCTGCACCGCGGCGACGAGCGTGCCGAACGTGCCCGCGTCGACCGCGGTGTCGACGATGTCCATCTCGGGGGCCGGCGGCTCCTCGTCCATCGGCGGCATCAGCACGCTGTCGATGACGTGGATGACGCCGTTGTCGGCCAGGATGTCGGCGCTGACGATCGAGGCGGTGCCGATGCGCACCGGATCGGACTCGGCGTCGACCACCAACGCTTCACCGGCGACGGTGTCCAGGCTGGCGCGCACGACCACCTCGCCGGCGGTCAGCTCGCCGGCGACGAGGTGATATTGCAGCACCCGGGTGAGGGCGTCGGTATCGGCGAGCAGGTCTTCGAGCGCGCCCTCGGGCAGCGCGGCGAAGGCGTCGTCGGTGGGCGCGAACAGCGTGAACGGCCCGCCGTTGGCCAGCGTATCGACCAGCCCGGCCGCTTCGGCCGCTTCGAGCAGCGTCGTGAAGTCACCGGCCTCGGTGGCCACCTCGACCAGGTCGCCCCGCGCCTCCTCCGGCGGCGGCTCGGTATCGGTGGTGCCATCATCGCACCCGAAGGCGAATGCGGCGGCGAAGAGCCAGACCAACGTCATCATTGTCGATCGCATGCACGTCTCCTGTCATCGGCCCCCCGGAACGGAGCCGGCAAATCTTATGAACCTGAACCGGTGTCTGCCCGGTTCGGACGAGATGATGAACCCGGGATGTACAGGGTTTCATTTATCGTTGTTCAACGTTGTGCCGTCGAGCGACCGGACGGAGTCGATGATGTGGCCGCCCGCCCCGGCTGATCGGCGAATCTTGCATCTGTACGGTTTCGCAGCGTTTTGTTGGCGGCGACCCTCGTTCGAAATCGTCGATGGGCCCGTTCGGTGGGGGTCGAAGGCGCCGAGCGGGGCCGCGCCGGCGCGGCCGAGCGGCCAGCGGGATCAGACGAGCCGGGCCGCGAGCGGCGCGATCACCGCGCGCAGCGTGGCCTGCCTCAGCGCCGGCTGCGCGGGGATGCCATACTGTGTGATGATGCCATCATCGGCGCCCGCGACGATGTGATGCCGGATGCCATCGGAGAAGGCTCGCCGCGCCGCCGGTGCCAGCGATGGGTATCGCTGCAGCAACCAGCGGGCGGTGCGCCAGCCCAGGGCCGCGTGGCGCAGCTCGTCCTCGGCGATGCGGGCGCAGACCGTGGCGATGTGCCGATCGACCACCCGCCGCGCGGCCGCGCCGGCCTCGGCGGCGCCGATGGTCTCACCGATGCAGCCCTCGACGATGACCTCGCGCAGCACTGCCGCTGGATCCGCGTCCAGCGTGATGCCATCGAGGCTCAACGGTCCGGGGCCGAAGGCTTCGCCGGCGAAGGCCGAAGCGATGCCATATGCCATGCGCGCGTGCTCGACCTCGTCGGCGGCGGCGCGCTGGCCGTCGGCCACCAGATCGGCGGGCGCGCCGAGGGCGAGCAGCTGCAGCGAGAAGCGGGCGAAGCTGCCCACCGACGCGTGCTCGAGGGCGGCGATGGCGGTCCAATGCTGTGCGAGCCGCCGCCGAGCGACATGAGATACGACCGCCGCTTCACCGGGGCACGACCAGCCGCCGCCGGGCACGCTCGGCGCGACGCGGGGCTGCTGACCGATACGCAGCGGGCGCCCGCAGACCGAACCCGGCTCGTCGCAGCGCCAGCGCGTCGGATCTCCGCGGCTGTCGCCGGCGAAGCCTGCCGGCCAGCACTCGGCGAAGCACGCGCCATCGTCGCAGGGCTGGCAGGCGTCATTCTCGGTGCATTCGTCGACCGCCGAGCGGCAGCCGAGCACCGGGATGGTGAAGCAGCCGTCGTAGAAGCGCGCCAGCCCGCAGCGCTCGCCGGGGCAGTCTTCGGCGCTCGCGCAGACATCGACGACGCAGACGCCGAGCCCGGCCGTCGCGCCGCTCGTCTCGCACGCGCAGATCCGACCCGGGGCGCAGTCGTCGTCCGTAGCGCAGCCATAGCTGCACATGCAGCCGTCCGGCCCCGGGAATGGCGGGAAGTCACACCGCCCGAACGCGCCGGCGACGCAGTCGCTGTCGACCTGACACTCGCCACCGGGCAGGTCGCCGGGGCAGCGTCCCGCCGGCTGCATCGCTACACAGCGCGCCGGGCCGACCCGGTCGATGCTGCCGTCCGCGCAGCGCACGTACCCGCTCGGCTGGCCGTCGGCGCCGGGGATGGGCTCGCCGTCGCACGGCGGGGCGGGCGCCACGTTGACGGGCCGGGCGTCGGGCGAGGCGGCGTCGGGCGGGGCTGCGTCGGGCGGTGCGGTGTCGGGCGGTGCGGCGTCGGGGTCACGGTCGGGCGCGCTGTCGGGGTCGGCGCCGTCGGGCGCGGCATCCACCGCGAGCGGCGGCCCGTCGAGCATCGCGTCCAGCGCCGGGTCGAGCGCCGGCGGCGTCTGTTCGATACAGCCGGCGAGGCCCAGGGCGGCGATCAGGGTGCTGCGGATGTGCTTCAGCGCGGGGTGTTGCATCGTGCTCCTCGGCATGCGGCCTCTCTCATGGTGCGCCGCACCTGCGATGCCACCATCGACACGGCGCCTGCCGGGATCTTGCAGCAGGCGGGCTCGGGCAAGCCAGAAGCGCAGTTTCGGAGAAGCGCGCCCGCAGGCCCGCTGATAGAACGGCGCCACCACCCAGGAGGAACTCATGAGTCAGGGCGTCGAGATGGCCGGTATCTATGTGCGCGATCACGAGGAGGCGCTGGCATTCTACGTCGGCAAGCTGGGCTTCGTGGTGCACACCGATGTGCAGAACGGCGACTTCCGCTGGCTGACGGTGCGCCACCCCGAGCGGCCGCTGCAGCTCGGCCTCTTCGTGCCCGGCCCGCCGCTGCACGATACCGAGACCGCCGCGGCGTTGCGCGCGCTGGTGGCCAAGGGCGCCATGCCGTCGCACATCATGGCGGTGGATGACTGCCGCGCGGCCTATGCCCGGCTCGAGGCTGCGGGCGTCGAGTTCACGCAACCGCCGGTCGAGCGCTATGGCGCGATCGACGCCGACTTCCGCGACCCGTCGGGCAACGCGTGGAAGATGACCCAGAACGGCGTCTGATCCGAGGCCATCGCCCGCTGACGGATGACGCAGACCCCACTGTTCGGGCAGTCTGGCCGCCGCTCCATCACGGGAGGCGGCGTGGGTCGACGCACTGCTCAGGATCCCGATCTGCTTCGGCGGCTGCTGCGGGCCCGCGATCGCATGGACGGCGCCTCGCACGAGGCGTGGCCCGTCGGTCGGTTGGCGCGGGTCAGCGGGGTCTCCCAAGCCCACTTCTCCCGCGCCTTCAAGCGCGCCTTCGGCGTGCCGCCCCACCGCTATCTGCTGACCCGGCGCATCGAGCGGGCCACCGCGCTGCTGCGCGAGACCGAGCTGTCGATCACCGACATCGCGTTTCGAGTGGGGTGGAGCAGCCTGGGCAGCTTCAGTCGCACGTTCCGCGACATCACCGGCGAGAGCCCCAGCGCGCTGCGTATGCGCGAGCAGGCCGCAGCCACCGACTTGAGGCGGGTGCCGGGTTGCATGCTGCGGGCGGCGCAGCGGCCCGATCTGACAGTGGCGGTGGCCGAGAAGCGGCGGCGGTCGGACGACGGCGAGGCGTGACGCCGATCGACCCTCAGGCTCTCTCCGGCCCGTCGCCTTCGTCTGCCGGTTCGGTCTCCCGCTCGTCGGGCCCGTCGAGCCCGGCGGCGTCCTCGGGCAGCAGGCCGGGCAGCGTCTCGGCGGCGATGGGCGCCGGGCCGCGGCTGCGGCGCATCAGGCCGGCGACCAGCTCGTCGTCCAGCGGGTCCTCGGCGTACTCGTGGATCGCACGGTGCGGGTCGGTGGGGCTGATCGCCGACGGGTCTTCGTCGGTGGCCGTGCGCCGCAGCGGCTCGTCGTGGGCCCGCAGCAGGTAGACCCCGATGTCGTCCCGGCGCAGCGCCAGGTCTTCGAGCGTGCGATCGCCCGCCAGCGCGAAGCGCTCGGTCTTCTTGCCGCGGCCGACCTTCACCTGGCGCTCGATGAGCCCCTCGTCGACGAAGAGCTGCAGCGCGTTGCCGATCACCGCGGTCGAGGCGGCCTCGGCCCGGCGGATGTCCCCCTGCAGGAACTCCATCTCGCCGTGCTCGCGGGCGTAATCGAGCCACTCCTTCTTCTCCATCGGCGCGTCGACGAGGGCCCGCATCGCGTCGGCGGCGATCCAATAGCCCTCGACGAGGTGCAGCAGCATGCCGCGCAGGAAGTCGAGGGTCAGCGGCGCGGCGGGCAGGCACAGGCCGTCGTCGAGGGTGGCGATGAGCCCCTCGTCGATCATGCGGCCGACCGTCTCGGCGAACGCCTGCTCGTAGCTCATGTCGGTGCGATAGATGAACTCGTGCTTGAAGATTCGGCTGAGCTTGCGGGTATCGGCCGCGAGCCGGTTGAGCGGGATGGCCCGCTCGGCGCCGAGCAGCGCGGTGGCCACCAGGCAGTCGGGGGCCAGGATGCCCAGGATCGAGTTGCGATAGTAATCCAGCTCGATGCGGCTCTTGTCGGGCACGACGAAGACCATCTCGTTGGCCCGCTGGTTCTGTTCGATGAAGCCCGACAGCAGCTTGAGCGCCTCGGTGATCAGGTCGCGCAGGGCCTCGCCCCGGGTGCGGGAGCCGGCCTTGGCGCTGCGGGCGGCGGCCGCGGCGATGCGGCCCTGGTTGCGCTTCAGCGTGTGCTCGATCGAGCGCGAGAGCCGCGCCCCGCGGGCCTGCAGCATCGCGACGAGGAAGCCCACCAACTCGCGCAGGCGGTTGTTGCTCAGGCCGCGGCGGTGGTGGCTGAGCAGCACCGCGCCCACCAGCGACGACGGCGCGACGACAGTGGCCTCCTGGATGCGGCGCATGAGGTGGTAGGCCAGCCGGCCGGTCGTATCGCGGAAGTGATCGTCGGAGGCCTCGACGGCGCCCGGATCGTCGCTGACGGGCAGCGCGATGACCCGATCGCGGTCGAGCAGCCAGTCGCTGAGCCGCACCGGCTCTTCGAAGCTGACGTAGACCCGCCCGTAGCGCGCCCGCAGGACCTTGCCCGCCTTGACCACGCCGGTGACGCTCTCGGCCTCCTTCTGCCCGCCGGTCAGCTCGCGGCGATAGCTGGCCGTCTCGACCACCTTCTCGTACGAGAGGTGGATCGGCACGAACTGCAGGTCTTTGTATTCGCCCCGCCGCACGCCCTCGAGCAGCATCGACAGCATGCCCATCTTGGGGGGCAGCAGCTTGCCGGTGCGGCTGCGGCCGCCTTCGATGAAGAACTCGGTGGGATAGCCCTGACGGATGAGCGCCCACAGGTACTGGCGGAAGACCTCTTTGTAGATCGGCTGGCCGGCGAAGCTGCGCCGCAGGAAGAACGCGCCCGAGCGGCGGAAGAGCCAGCCGAGCGGGAAGAACGACAGGTTGGCGCCGGCGGCGACGTGCGGCGGGATGAACTCGTTGCGCCACATGACCCACGAGATGACCATGTAATCGAAGTGGCTCTTGTGGCACGGGATGAGCACCACCGGCGCGCTGCGGCTGTGGCGGGCGGCGTCCTTGATGCGGCGCAGGCCGTCGGCGTCGACCTCGACCCCTTCGAAGACCCGGTTGAGTACGAAGTCGAGCAGGCGGGCGACCAGCCCGAGCACGGTGTAGTTGACGTTGGCCTCGATCTCGCGCACGTCGCGCTCGGCCATCTTGAGCGCCTTGGTCTGCGACAGCCCCTCTCGATCGGCCACCTCGAGCAGCGCCCGCCGGTTGGAGGGGCGCTGCAGCAGGCGCGCGCGCAGCTTGCTCGCCTGCTCGATGCGCGGCCCGGTCAGCGCCATCTGCGCCCGGCCGAGGTGGATGAACAAGACCCGGCGCACCTTGCGCGCGATGCGCTCGGGCGGCCAGTCGCCATGCTCGGCGACCACCGCCCGCAGGTCGATGGGCTCGTCCACCTGCACCGAGGCCTTGCGCCCGTGCAAGAGCGCGTAGATCAGCTTGCGCAGGCGGCTGGCCGAGGCCTGGTCGCCGAAGAGGATGTCGAGCAGCGTGCGCCGCTTGGACGGCGGCTTGCGCGGCCAGCTGATGTACTGCGGCACCAGATAGATCGGCTCGGGGTGGCTCGCCTGCAGCTCGACGAGGCGCTCGATGAACGCCGGATCGGCCGGGCGCTCCTGCTTCTCGGCGGTGAGCGCCCGCACCTTCATGAACAGCGCCGCCGCGCCCTCTTCGGCCACCGCCTGCTCGAGCTGCGCCACCGGCGGCGGACCCGCAGCGCGGCCGAAGAGGCGGCCGATTCGACCGCGCAGCCAGCGGCCGACGCCGCGGAAGACGGTGGTGTCGACGCCGTTGGCGAAGCGGGCGAGCGGGGCCTGCGCGGCGAGGAAGAGGTGGTTGAAGAGCATGTAGTCGAGCAGGCTGCGGGTCCGCATCACGTAGACCACCGCGCCCTGCTCGCCGAGGATGCGCAGGCGCTCGGCCTGCCCGTCGTCGAGGGTCTTGTCCTTGCCGAAGACCCGTCGGCTCAGGAAGCGGAAGAGCCCGCGGCTCTCGTCGAGCATGGCCGAGCGGCGCGGCGGCGCGTCGGACGCCCGGGCAGGCAGGGCCAGCGGGCGCGAAGCGGGCGGGTGATCGGCGGCGCTGGCGGCGGCCGGGATGCCATCGGAGGCATCCGGGGTGCCATCGGAGGCATCTGGGATGCCATCGCAGGCATTCGGTGTGCCATTAGATGTGCCATCGGAGGCATCCGGGGTGCCATCGGAGGCGTCCGGGGTGCCATCGGAGGCATTCGGCATGCCATGGGCGGCCTCCGGGGTGTTATCGGAGGCATCCGGGGTGGCGCCGGCCGTGGCCTGATCGCCGACGGTCTCGTCGGCCGGCCGGTCGAGCGGCTCTTCGGGGGCGCGTTCGCTCATGGGTCGATCAACTCCGGCAGAGGCGCGCGGTCGGTGAGGATGATGCCATCGCGGGCGGCGGTGAGATCACCGCCGACGGTCCAGGTGGCCCCGCCCGGCGCGTGCCATACGGCGTGCAGGGTGCGGGCGCCGACGACCTCGGCCGCCGCGGGGCGGACCCTGAACCAGCGGCCGTCGGGGTCGCGAACGGTCAGCGCGCCGCGGGCGCCGCTGGCGAGGGCGAGGCCGTCGGGGCGCACCGCGACCCCGTTGAGCCCGATGACCCCGCCGGCGTCTTCGGCGACCCAGCCATCGGCGCCGTGGGCGTAGATCAGCCCGCTGCCAATGCCGCCGACGGCGACGAGCGGCCCGCCGGGGCGGCCGTGCACGGTGAACAGCAGATCGCGCTCGCCCAGATCGGTGCGGGTGAAGGTCGCGCCGTCGAAGCGCACCGTCGTCGTGCCTTCGCCCACCAGCCAGACGTCGCTCGGGCCGCTGCCCCAGGCCTTGTACAGGTTGAGCTCGGGCAGCGCGGGGTCGTCGACGGCGCGCCAGGTGCCGTCGCCGCCGGAGCGCAGCAGCACGCCTTTGGGCCCGCCGCGGCGCACCGAGCCGCCCACGGCCCACAGGTCGTCGGGGCCGCTGCCCCACAGGCCCCAGAGCACCGCCTTCTCGTCGAGGCCGGTCTCTTCTTCGACCCAGCCGTCGGCGGTGCGGCGCAGGATGCGCCCCGCCTCGCCGCAGGCCCAGACGTGCTCGGCGTCGGCGCCCCAGACCCACCACAGCAGCGGGCCGGGCGGCGTGGGCTCGCGGGTGATCGCGGCGCCGTCGAAGCGAAAGAGCGCCCCGCCCTCGGGCTCGGCGGTGCCGCCGGCGAAGTACACCGCGTCGTCCGCCGCGCCCCAGACCCCGAGCAGCGCCGGCTCGAGCCCGTCGACCGGCTGCAGGCCCGATTCGAGGGCGGCGACGAGCGGCGGCGGGGCCGCGTCGGGCGGGGGCGCCGCGCCGTCGCCGTCGCAGCCGAGCGACGCCCACAGGCAAGGCAGGGCGAGCAGTGAAAGCCGGGGGAGCAGCGGGGTCGCGATGCGCATCTGCGGGAGGATAGCAGAACCCGAAGCGGCGGTGGCCGCCGCCGTCGATTGGCGGTAGCGTCGATGTGATGAGTCGCCGTCGAAAGCGCAAGAAGCCCCGCGGAGGGGCGAGCACCGGCTCGACGCCGCTGGGCTGGACCCCGCGTATGCGGGCGCTGGGCGTGCGCGTCGAGCAGCGGCTGCGCAGCATGACCCTCACCGCCGATCCGGGGCATGCGCTGCAGGTGACGGGCAACGGCGAGCGGCATGGCCCCGACCGCTGGACGTGGACCCTCGCCGTGGGCCACCGGAAGCTCGATCCGGGCTGGGTCATCGAGGCCGAGAGCGCGGTGACCCGGGTGCGCAAGCTGGTGGCCGGGCAGGACGTGCTCACCGGCGACACCGACTTCGACGACGCGGTGCACCTCGTCGGCGAAACGCGGGCGCTGCTGGCGTGCATGGGCCAGCACAACCGCAAGCGCCTGCGTCGGCTGCTGCCCCAGGCCCGCCTGGCCGACGGGGTCCTGCGCTGGTCGGCCCCGGCGACGGGCCCGCGCCCGCCGGGTCTGGTCGACATCCTCGGCGAGATGATGACCGCCGTACGCATCTTCAGCGCCGACGTGCCGCCGCTCGATCGGCTGCGGCGCAACATGCTGCACGACGACGACCCGGGGCATCGGCGGCGGGCGATGGAGCAGGTGCTGCTCGCCGGGCACGCGTTCACCGCCGCCGAGCGGCGGGCGCTGCTGCGCGACGCCGACGCCGAGCTGCGGCTGACGGTGGCCGACATGCTGCACGACGTCGAGACGCTGAGCCGGCTGGCGTCCGATCGTGACCTGGACGACGGGCTGCGGGGGCGCGCGCTCGACGGGCTGGGGGCGTGCACCGCGGCGGGCGCGGTCGCCGCGCTCGATCGGGTGGCGCAGGGCAAGTCGCCGCCCGATACGGCCCGCCTCGGCCGCGCGCTGGGCCGGGCGCTGGCCCACGACCCACCGGCGCTGCACCGCCTGGGCGAGGACGCCGCGCGGGCGCTGCTCGAATCCGGGCCGAGCGCGCTGCAGGCCGACGCCATCCGCCGGCTGGCCGCGGTGGGCAGCGAGCGATCGGTCTCGGCCCTGGCGGCGATCGCCGGCGCGTTCTTCGGGCGCCGGGCGCTCAAAGACGCCGCGCGGGCGGCGGTCGAAGCCATCGCCCGCCGTCAGGGCGGCCTGCGCCGCGGCGGCTTGTCGGTGACCGACGCGGGGCAGGGCGCGCTGTCGCACGCCGGCGCCGCCGACGGCCGCGACTGAGCCGGCTGCGGCGCCCGTTGACGCGTTCGCACCGAGCGCGCATGCTGCCGGCATGGCGCACGACGACGACGACGCCCTGCTCGCCCGCTGGCTGGAGCAGGTGGGCCGCATGGCGGACGAGGCCGACGGACCCGACGAGCGCGGCTACAAGGCCGTCGCGCTCGAGCTGGGGCTGACCGAGGCCGATCTGGCCCGGGTCGAGGCGGCGGTGGACGACCACGTCGCCCGCGGGCGCAACTACCTGAGCCACGGCCGCCCGGCCGACGCGGTCGACGAGCTGACCGAGGCCCGCGCGCTGGCCCCGTGGCGGGCCGACGTGGGCCACGCGCTGGCCGAAGCGTACGTCGTTCGGTTCCACGACGGCGGCGACGCGACCGACCGCGCCGCGGCCGAGGGGCTCATCCGCGCCCGGCTCGAGCGTGAGCCCGATCATCAGCCGTCGTATACGCTGCTCAACCGGCTCGATCGCGAGGTGCCCGCCCAGGCGTCGAGCGCGCCCGCGACACCCGCGGCGGCGCGCCGGCGGATGTTGCTCGTCTCGGCGGCCGGCGTCGGTGTGATGCTGCTCATCTCGGGCTTGATGGCCACCCTGATGACTCCGGCGGACGCCCCGGCGCCGCCCGAGCCGCCGGTCAGCACCGCGCCGCCGGTCGAGCCGACGCCTGCGCCGCCGCCCGCGCCGACCCCGACCCCCGCGCCGACCCCGACGCCGACGGACGACGGGGCCGCGCTGCCGCCGGATGGCAAGCACCCGCTGCCCGTCGAGGTCGTCTCGTGGGACAAGTTCGCCGGCATCGAGATCGATACGTCGGGCAGCACCATCAACCGCAGCGGCTACACCTCGGCCTGGCTGCGGTTCCGGGTGCGCAATACCGCGCCCGACCAGGGGCTCGACGGGCTCGCCGGGCGGGTCGAGTTCCTCGACGACGCGGGGCAGGTGGTCTCGCAGAAGGCCATCGAGCTGCTCAACTCGGCGCACTCGATGCTCTACCCCGGCGAGCAGCACGCCTACGGCCGCAGCGTGCCGACCGAGCGCGTGACGGTGCGGGCCCGGCTCATCCTCGACGGGCTCGATCGCCGCTCGGCCACCCAGCCGCCCGGCGGCAAGCCCATCTGCGTGAAGTGGGGCATCGACCAGCCCGATCATCTGGCCTTCGAGGTCACGCAGCGGGGCATCTCGTGGAGCATGGGCACCCTGACCCTCGACGCCACGGTGCGCAATACCGGCGGCAACGCCATCACCGGGCTGGTGATGCAGGTCGAGCACTACGACGCCGCGGGCGCGCTCATCACCGAGAGCAACATCCTCGACAAAGAGACCGTCGCCGCCTCGTTCATGCCGCCCTTCGAGCCGGGCGAGCTGCGGCTGCTGCATCACATGAAGGTGCTCGGCCTCGACGACAAGCCGCGCTACGACCACACCTGCCTGCGCATCACCCAGCTGAAGTAGCCGCGCGATACGCGTCGACGACGCGCGATCCCGAGCCATCCCGGAGGCGCCATGAAAGACAGCGAGCATCCCATCGTGACCCACGCCGTGCCCGAGCGGGTGCGTGCGGGCAGCGAGCAGCCGATCGACGACTTCCCGGCCTACCTCGACGCCCGCCACCGGGCCGAGGCCGACCCCGACGGCTACTGGCTGGCGATCGCCCGTGCGCGGGTGGCGTGGCGCACCGCGCCGACGGTGGGGCTCGACGGCGGCTATCACAGCGTCGCCGACAGCCCGTTCTCGTGGTTCGCCGACGGCACGCTCAACGTCACCGAGAGCTGCCTCGACGCCCAACTCGCCGCGCGCGGCGACAAGACGGCGATTCTGTGGGAAGGCGACGAGCCGGGCGACGTGCGCCGCATCAGCTATCGCGCGCTGCACGCCGCGGTCTGCCGGGCGGCCAACGCCATCGCCGCCCTGGGCATCCAGACCGGCGACCGGGTGATCATCTACATGGGCATGGTGCCCGAGGCGGCCATCGCGATGCTGGCCTGCGCCCGCATCGGCGCGGTGCACTCGGTGGTCTTCGGCGGCTTCTCCGCCGAGGCCCTGCGCGATCGGGTGCGCGACTGCGGCGCCGAGCTGGTGATCACTCAGGACGAAGGGCGCCGCGGCGGCAAGTCGGTGCCGCTCAAGGCCGTCGTCGACCAGGCCCTCGAAGGCGAGAAGGGCGTGCGCCACACCCTCGTGGTGCGCCGCACCGGCGGCGACGTCGGCTGGACCGCCGGCCGCGACGTCTGGTGGCACGACGCGGTCGACGGCGCCGCGGCCGAGCGCGAGGCGACCGTCGTGCCCGCCGAGCACCCGCTGTTCATCCTCTACACCTCGGGCAGCACCGGCCGCCCCAAGGGGCTGGTGCACACCTGCGGCGGCTACATCACCTACACCGCCCATACCCACGCGACGACGTTCGACCTGCGCGAAGACGACGTCTACGCTTGCGTGGCCGACGTGGGCTGGATCACCGGCCACAGCTACATCGTCTACGGTCCGCTGGCCAACGGCGCGACCTCGCTGATGTTCGAGTCGACGCCGATGTACCCCGACGCCGGTCGCTACTGGGATATGGTCGAGCGGCATGGCATCACGGTCTTCTACACCGCGCCGACCGCCATCCGCGCGCTGGCCGCCCAGGGCGATGCCTTCGTGAAGCGCCACGACCGGACGTCACTGCGGGTGCTGGGCACCGTCGGCGAGCCGATCAACCCCGATGCGTGGCAGTGGTATTACGACGTCGTCGGCGAGGGTCGCTGCGCCATCGTCGATACGTGGTGGCAGACCGAGACCGGCGGGCACATGATCACGCCCATCGCCCCGGCGACGCCCACCAAGCCCGGCTCGGCGACCCAGCCGCTGCCGGGTATCATGCCGGCGCTCGTCGACGGCGAGAGCAGCCGCATCCTGCGCGGCCCGGCGCAGGGGCATCTGGTGATCACCCACCCGTGGCCCGGTCAGGCGCGCACGGTCTATGGCGACCACCCGCGCTATGTGGCGACGTATTTTTCGACCCACAAAGGCATGTACTTCACCGGCGACGGCTGCCGGCGCGACGCCGACGGCGACTATTGGATCACCGGGCGTATCGACGATGTGATCAATGTCTCCGGGCATCGCATGGGCACCGCCGAGTTCGAGTCGGCGCTGATCGCCCACGACGCGGTCGCCGAGGCGGCCGTGGTGGGATACCCCCATGCCATCAAGGGGCAGGGGGTCTACGCCTATATCGTGCTGCAGCCGGGGGAGAGCCACGATGGTGCCTTGGAGAAAGCGCTGAATGGCATCGTGCGCGAAGCCATCGGCGTGGTGGCCCGGGTGGATGTCTTCCAGTTCGTGCCGGGGCTGCCCAAGACGCGGAGCGGCAAGGTGATGCGGCGCATCCTGCGCAAGATCGCCGAGGGTCGAGGCGATCAGCTGGGGGATGTATCGACGCTGGCCGATCCGGGCGTGGTGGATGCCATCAAGGCGGGCGCGAAGGTGTAGGGAACGGCAAGCGTGCCGCCAAGCGTGGACCCGAAGTCCGCGCGCATGTCTGATTGTCCGATTCTCTAGCCCGGCTGCCATCCCTCGACTTGCTCGAATCCGAGTAGATAGAGAGTTCCATTCGACATGAGTGTCTTGAACACCTTCCAATCTGGGACAGGCATTCCATCGAGTAGTGAGCCATCCCTCAGATCATGACGCACGAGCCGGGTCGAGTCGTCCGCGCGATTGCGTTCATGCACGACGAGCGTTTCATCAAAGATATCGGCGAACCCAATGCTGAATTCGCCTTCGGGCACAGAGACCCAGAGTTCTGCTAGGTCGTCGAGTCCGTGAGCTGCCCGCTTGCCACATGCATCGGTCACGAACAGCGCATCCTGCCCGGTCGTGAGGGGTTGGGTGCGGCTCGTCCAATCTGCCGGCGTGCTCAGGAGCGATGTCCGTCCGGTATCATTCTCAAATCGCGCTACCCATGGTCGACGGCTTCTTGGCTCTCGGCCCCAGAAGACCGTCGATGCCCCGCTTGGGAAGACGCTCTCCACTCGGCTCTTGTCCCAGACCTCTTGCAGGCCGGACTCGGGTCCGACCGTACCCGCACCCCGTCGGCCGACAATCCAGAGTCGCCCGTTCACCGAGCGCAGTGTCTCAAAGCCATTCGGGATGACAATCGAAGTCCGTCTGCCGGCCACCGGATCGAGAGCGCTCACACGGGTAGAGTGGCCACCATGGCGCTCGATGTACCAGACCCGTCCAGCGTGGAGGCAGATCCCCCTATGCAAGGGCCAGTCGGGGAGGATCACGGTGTCGAGCACATGCCCGGTCGCCGGCGACAGCACGACCAGGGCAGGTTTGTGCTCAGTCGTTTCGACCAGGACGGTGAGCGCTGCAGTCGTGGTGGCGATGAAGTGCAGGCCGCGGCCGGACGTTGCCGGGGCAGACCACAGATGGTGACCATCGGTCCTGTCTATGGCGAGGACTGAATCTCTGAGCTTGCAGTAGAGCGATGAGTCGTCGTCTGCGAGCGCTTGGACAAGACCCGGTACGTGAGCCGAAACTACGGACGTCATCAATGGCCTAGCTCCCTTCCGATGACTTGGCTTTCTTGCGCAAGGTCTGATAAGTGATGTCACCGAGCAGGTGGAGCGTTCCGATCAATATCGATTCAGGCTCCTTCGCGAACGCACGCGAGAGGTCACGGTAGCTGAGCGTCTCGACGTTGTCTTCCATCAGGCCCGTGATGCTGACACCATCAATGAGTCGATGAAGCGCTGCGTGAGCGCTCTGGGCGACGTCTTGGCTCGCCTTGCCGATGACCGACAACAGGTTCCCTTCCACATGGCTGCCCCCGAGATACAGCGGGAGTACATGGTGAACCTCCTCACCGAGCTTGTGGCTGGCCTCGTTCTCGGCTTCGCTGGCTATAGCACCGTATAGCGCAGGACTGATCTTGGCCCCTTCACGTGTCTTGACGTAGTCTGACGATTGCGGGACGGTTCGCGGGATCTTGGTGTGGTCGACATAGGCCAACTTATGATGCCGGATCGACCCGAGAACGTTGCTGACGATGCCTTCTGCGAGGCTTTCCACCGTCTGACCTTTCTTCAACAGATCAGGCTTCCGTTGTTGGATGCTCATGAGGTTCTGCTGAACCGCTGCGAGCATTTCACTGCGGAAGCCCTCCTCGGTGCCTGTTTCCTGGAAGATCACGTCCAGGGTGAGGTCTACGTTGTCTGTCGTAACCAGCTTGCGACCACCGGTCGCGAAGACGGCCACCCACGGGTTGTCCGTCTTGTCCTCTGCCTTGCTGAGAGACTCGAGATCGTTGGGCTGAACTCCGCCATATACGCGGGTCAGTCCCCGGCAGATCGCGTCTTTGTCCAGGTGCGCCATTGGATCAGCGCTCGATTCGCCCTCGACGAGTTTGCCCTCATCGTCGAGGCTCACCGTTGGCAGTCCCTCTGTCTTGCCGTAGCGATAGATATACGGACTGGCTTGGCTCGGTGTCCGCAGGCCGTAGTCTGGGAGTCGGCGGTTGCCGTCCGAACCGGTCTCTGCCGGGTTGATCAGCACCTGCGTCGGCGTCTTGGTTCGGTCGATGAACCTCTGCCCGAGATGGTCATAGACCGGGTGATCGGCGAGGTCGAACTCTTGACCGAAGAACTCGAAGAGCGGCTTGAGTAGCTTGACGAGTTCACTCTGGCTGTCCTCGGTCTTCTTGTCGTTCTCGTTGGCCGTCTTGTCGTCACCGGCAGCCTCGGAGTCGCTGGTTTTCTTGGCCAACGTCTTGGTGCCGTCAAGATGGCTCTTGGCAGCGCTGATGGTTGAGCGCGGCTTGTACTTGGTCAACTTCGCCTTCATATCGGCGGAGTCGTCTTTCTCCTTTTCGGTCAGGTCCGACTCCCAATGAGCGAGTCGCTCAGAGACGGGCATCGGTGTACTGGCAACCATCAGCTCCGGCTGCGAGTTGCTGGTATCGACCCAGAGGCGATGCGACTCTGCATCCGCTGAGAACCGCACCGTCTTGCCGATCTCACCGTCCCCTTCGTCGCCCCCTTCTTCCTCCTCCTCATCCCCACCGACACCCAGCTTCTTCAGCAGCCCCCGCACGTGCTTCGCGATCCACCCGATCGCCGTATCGACAACCCCCAGCACCCAGTCCTGCAGGTCGCGGATGATGCCGGCGATCTTGTCCGGCAGATCACCCAGCCCGATCAGCTCGGCGACGAAGTCGATCGCCGGGGCGATCATCCCGGCCAGCGCCAGCTCGACCTTGCCCGCGAGCGCCGCGGTATTGCCCGCGATCAGATCCGCGGCCCCGTTCACGATGGCCTCGACCACCTTGAAGATCTTCGCCGCGTTCTCGAACAGCCAGGTGACCGCGTCGTAGATCGCCAGGACGGCCTGCACGATCGCGCCGGCCGGGTTGAGCATCGACAGCAGCTTGACGACCGCCTTCTGGACCACCTTCTCGATGAGCCACTGCATCGCGGCGTCTTTGACCATGCCGACGAGCTGCGAGGGATCGAAGTGATCCTTGAGCATCTCGAAGAGGCCCGCCGGGCCCTGCTGCATGAAGGTGCCGATGAACTCGATGGCCTTGTCGAGCAGCTCGACGTTGTCTTCGCCGATGTGCTTGCCGAGCACCTGCTTGATGCGGTCCCAGGTCAGCCCCATGACCTGCAGGCAGAGCGTCACGATGCTGCCCAGCGAGAAGTCGGGCGGGATCTGCACCCCGACGCTCGCCAGGCCGCCGGTGATCCACTCGAAGAAGCCGTTGCCCAGGTGGGTGACGATGTTGTCGAAGAACTGCTTGAAGCCGTCGCCGACCGCGCCCATGAAGGTCTTGGCGAAGCCGATCGGGTCGTCGGCGATGGCCTGCACCACGTCGCCGAGCTTATCGACCATCGCCCAGAACGCGCCCGGATCGATGCCGGCCAGGCTCAACAGGCCGTTGACGATCGCCCGGAACGGATCCTCGAGGAACTCGGCGATGGCGTCGGCGATGCGGCCGATGATGCCCTTGGCCGCCTCGCGCCGCGAATGGACCTCCTCGCGCACCTCCTGCACCGCACCGGCTGCCCGCTCGCAGAGGTCCTGGGTGAAGTCCTGCTGGGTCTTCTGCACGTCGCTCTGGAGCGTATCCAGCTCTTCGTTGAGGGTCGCGGCTTCGCCGGTGGCCCACTCTTTCAACTCGTCGGGCAGGCTGTCGACGACGGCGTCGATCTGCGTGCGGGCGTTGGCGATGATCGCCTCGCAGGCGGCGATGACGCCGTTGACCTCTTCGGAGATCTTCGTGATCAGCGCGCAGACGTCGTCGCCGAACTTCTTCTCGGCCTTGTCGTAGAGCGCGACGATCTCGTCCGGCAGGCCGAACACGCTGTCCTTCAAGGACACCAGCCCGCCGAGGATACCGTCGTGCCGCTCCTCGATGATGCGGTCGACTTCGGCGAGCGACGTCTTGAAGTCGGTCGCGTACTGGGCGACGCCGGCGTCCCACTTGGCCATCGCGTTGGTCGACAGCGGCTCGAGCAGGGTCGTGACCTGGCTCTTGGCGTCGGTGAAGATCTGCCGCATGCGCTGCCCGGCCTGGGCCCGCATCTGCTCCTCGGAGCCGACCATCTGCCCTTGCCGGCCGCCGGTCGAGCCCACGGTCTGCGCCCGCGACGCCTGCAGGGCCGCCAGCGCCTGGGTCTGCAGCGCGGCCATGTCGGTCTGGGCGGTGGCGATGGCCTCGGCCTGACGGGCGTTCAGCTCGGCGGGGGTCTCGACGGCCTCCTCTTCGAGTTCGCCCTGAGCATCGCGGGCCGCTCCGATCGGCCCGTCTTCGACGAGCTGGGCGGGCTCGGTCTCCATGCCCGCCTCTTCCATCGCCTGGGCTTGTTCCTGCACGTCGGCGTCGAGGCTGAAGTCCTCCTCGGGGATCGGATCGGGGGCCGCCTGGGTGGCGTCCCCGCCGTCGGCGGTCACCGCCGGATCGGCGGTCTCGTACGCGGTCGGGGTCTGCGCCGGCTGGCCGGCGGGCGCCTCGTCCATGCCGGCGTACTCGCCCTGGACCCGCTCGGCGTCGCCCTTCACGTCGGCCTGCAGGGTATCGCCGGCCGCCTTGGCCATCGCTTCGGGATCGGCGTCGACGAGGCTGTCTTCGTCGGGCGGCCGCTTGTCGCGGATCGCCTTGCGGATGCGATCGCACAGCTCGAGGATCTCGGCGCTGGGCGACGGCTTGTCGTCGAGCGCCTGGGTCAGCGCGACCTCGGCCCGGCCGGCGGTCTCGTCCTCGGGCTCGGTGACGGCGCCCCGGGCGTCGGCCGCGCTCTGCTCGCCGGCCGGCAGCGTGCCCGCTTCTCCCCCGGCGCTGCCCATGTCGGCGTTGGCCGCTTCGAGGCGGGCCTGCTCGTCGCCGTCGAGGCTCTCGGGGGCCTCGGGCATCTGCAGCTCGACGTCGCCGCCCGCGCCGCCGCCGCCCGCGCCGCCTCCGCCGCCGCCCGCCGCGCCGCCGCCTCCGCCCGCTGCGCCGCCCGCAGGCTGCGCGCCGGCCGTCGCTTCGGATGCCCCGGCGCCCGGGGTCTGTGCGCCGGGGGCACCCTCGCCGCCGGCCTCGCCCGCGCCCTCGGTCGCCGCTTCGCCCGCAGCGGGCGCGGCTTCGGCGCCACCGGCGGCAGGGCCAGCCTCGCCTCCGCCGGGCGCGGCCTCGCCTCCACCGGGTTCGGTCTCGCCTCCGCCGGGCGTCGCCTCCGGTCCGCTCGGCGCGGCGGCCTGCGCGTCCCCTGGGTTGTTCCCGGCGCCCGGCCCGGCGTCGGCACGTTCCGGCGCCGACGCGCCGTCGGGTGGCGCCGACGCGGCGCCGTTCGCTCGCTCGCTGCGAATGTCATCGGCCTGACCCTGCTGGCTGCGCCGCGACGCGCGGGCCTGGGCGACCTCGTCGACCTGCGCGCCCGGGTCTGCGCCGGCGGCGTCGGCTTCACGATCGTCGGCGTATGCGTGGGCGTTCACAGCGTACTCCGCATCCGGCGGGCGCGTGGTCCGTACCGTGCGATGAGATCACGCGCGCGAATCCGAATCTGGGAGCTGTCTGCCGAATTCATGCTCGCCCTCTCATACCATGCGGTCACAACCGTAGATGGCTCATCGGGCGGGGTAAAGAGCTGTTTTCGGTTGTCCGTATGCGTGTAATGGCAGCGAAAGAGGCACCTGCTGTCACGGCTCGCGTCGAGTGAAGTGCAGGGTGCAGCCCTTCGCTCGGTGCTGGCTCAGCCCGCGGACCTTGACCACCGCGTGGTTCTTACCATGGGATTCGAGCCGCGCGTCGCCGATCTTGGTCGCGCCGTCCATCACCGCGATCGGGCCCGACCAGTCGGCGCGCGCGGCGTCGCCGTCGGCGAAGCGGCCGGTGAGCTCGACGCCGCCGGGCGAGGTCTTGAGCGGTCGGATGCGGGTGCAGGTCGCCTTCACCGCCGTATCGTCGCCTGCGGGAGGCGGCGGCGGCGGCGGAGGTGGCGGCGGCCGCGGCGGAGGTGGCGGCGGCCGCGGCGGAGATGGCGGCGGCGGCGGCGGAGATGGCGGGGCAGGGGGCGGCGGCGTCGGGTCGTCGGCGGATGCGCCGTCCGGTCGGTCTACAGAGGGCGGCGGGGGCGGCGGCGCGGACGGGGCGGCGTGCGTGGCCCGCATGCCGAAGCTCGACGCGCCCCGGTCGGCGCGCAGCTCGACGATGACCGTCGTCGGCGCAGCGAAGCGATGGCTCACCGTCGTCGCGCTGCCGAGCACGCCCACCGGCGAACGCTGCAGCGGCTGGCCGATCGGATCGGTGAGCCGCAGCACGGGGCCTTCGACCTTCTTGGGCTGGTCGAGGTTGACCACGACCTCGAAGGTGCCGGCGGGGATGTCGATCCGCCAGCAGCCGCCCCGATCGCCGGCGGCGACGTCGAGCCGGCCCTGGATCGGCGCGCCGAGCGTCATCCGGGCGGCGCCGGCCCGGCAGCGGCCGGGGTCGAACTCGGGGGGCGGCTCGGGGGTCGTGGCGCAGCCGACGAGTACGCCGAGCAGGCCGACGGCGTGCAGCGGGCCGGGCCTGCGAGGGCTTCTGCGGTATGCCTCGGGTGGCAGTGGGGGAGTCATGTGCGCCTCGTGGGATGCTGACATCCAAGGAGGCTATCACAGGTTGGTCGCGGCTGCTGATTACATACCTGTATCGAATGCGGGCATCACTGCCCCGAAGGCCGCGATCAGCGCTCTTCGGGCACCGGCGGGATGTCGCTGCAGTCGTTGCGGCTGAGGCAGTGATCGACGCTGATGTGCTGTCCGCCGCTGACGAGGTAGGCGGCGAGCTGGTTGTAGGTGAAGTTGCCGACGTCGAAGATCCACAGGTCGTCGCAGTCGCAGTCATCACCTTCGCAGGTATTGCGGCAGTCGCGGCGGGCCTTGTCGACCATCTCGCCGGGGCCGTCGAACCCGTGGGTGCCCCGGTCGTCGCCATAGGCGAAGACGTTGGCCGAGCGCCCGCCGAGCGCGTCGGCGGTGTCGATGCCGGTGCGCAGCGGCGGGTCGAGGCGCACGGTGCGCCCGGCCCATTCGTCGGTGTCGCCGCTGAAGTCGTTGACGTCGATGAGCACGCCCTCGCCGTCGGGGTTGGTGAAGCGCTTGAGCGCGTCGACGCCTTCGAGCACGAAGTGATCGATGAGCACCTGGTTCTCGGGCACGCCCCAGTCGGGGTGCGGCTCGAGGTATTCGAGCAGGCCCGCCGAGCGCGAGAAGAGCTGGCCGGCGTCCACCGGCACGTTGAGGTCGCCGATGCTGGTGACGATCAGCGCGTGGGTGCCGGTGGTCTGGCCGGTGCCGGGGTAGGTCAGCGGCTCGCGCTGCAGGTGGCGGCCGTAGTTGGCCGGGTCGGCGCGGTCCATCACGATCTGACCCAGGCCGACGAAGCGGCGCAGGTCGGGGGTGGCCCGGCGCAGGCCGAGGCCCTCGGCGAACGCGGTCAGCGGGTCGCCGGCCTCGGCGCTGAGGTTCTGGAAGGTGACCGCGTCCTGGAAGGTGTCGACGGTGGCATACGGCTCGGCGCCGCCGCGGATGTGGCAGTGCTCGCCGTCCTGCACGTCGCCGCGGTAGAGCTCGACGGTCAGCGGGTCGCCGATGTCGCTGGCGAAAGGCGCGCGCACCCCGCCGTCGTTGTTGACCCGGCCGCAGTCGGCCTCGCCGTTGCGGTGGTTGACCACCCGCAGCGTATCGCCGGGCATGACGTTGGTCACGGTGTCGACGTGCAGCGCGACGCCGCGCTCGTTGATGTTGGGCACCAGCATCTCGATGCGGGTCTCGCCGTCGGCGTCGCGCGTGCCGAGGATCATCGGGCCGAACGAGCGCAGCAGCACCGCCCGGCGCACCGAGCTGTTGATCGAGCGGCGGGCGATGGTGCCCAGGCCGCCGCCGCCGACGACCGGCGCGATGGCGGTGATCTCGGGCTCGATGCTGCCCATGAGCATGGCCATGATGCCGCCGAGGCTGCCGCCGCTCATGGTGATCATGCCGTCGCCGCCGATGTCGACGAGGCCGTCGCCGTCGAAGTCGCCAGCGATGTCGTCGCTGCCGTCGCCGTCGACGTCGGCGTTCCACGTCCGGGTGCCGTCGAAGTTGCGCATGATGCGGATGAGCTGCATGTAGTCCAGCGCCGTCTGCCGCACGTTGTCCCGGGTGTGGAAGAGGTAGAAGTCCCAGTAGTCGGCGCCGGTATCGGTGACCCCGTCGAAGTTCTGGTCGAGCGCGCGGTCTTTGAAGACGGCCTCGACGAAGGGCTGGATGCCGAACTGGCCCAAGAGCACACCGGCCAGCATCTTGTCGGACTCGCTCAGGCTCAGGCCGTGGCCCGGGTTGTCGATGGCGATGGTCGCCAGCCCGTGGCGGGCGAAGTAGGGGCCGAGGTTGATCGCGTCGAAGCGGTTGCCGGTGTGACCGTGGCCGAGGACGACCACCGGCGCCGGCTCGCCGTCGCCGCGCACCGAGGCCTCTTTTCGCGGCACGACGAGGCTGAAGTAGACCGTCTCGGGGCGCGCCTTCGATAGCGGGACCCGGTCGAGGTCGTTGGGCCACGACTGCGCGTTCATCGGCACCCGCTCGCCGTCTTCGTCGACGCGGTCGTAGAGCTGCGGCGACTGGTAGCTGCCGATGGCGTAGAAGTCGACGTAGCGGTTGGCCTCGATGAGCTGGTCGTAGGCCAGATCGCCCTCTTCCGAGCTGCGGAAGGTGGCGTTGAGCACGCCGAGCGCCGCGGCGAACTCTTCGCCGGTGACGATGTACAGGTTGTCGCCGGGCAGCCGCTCGGGGTCGCGGGCCTGCTCGAGGCGGTCGATGTCGGGCGGGAACTGCTCGCCGAGCATCTTCTGGATGCCATGCCCGTACAGGCCGTCCCGGATCGCGATGAACTCGGCGGTGGTGGTCTGGGTGGTGAAGCTGAAGGTGAAGGCGATGTCGTCGGCGGCGAGGCCGTCGGGCAGCACCTCGAGCAGCGGCTGCAGCGCCTCGGTCTGGCCCTCGTGGTTGACGAACGGATAGGGCGATCCCACCGGGTCGCCGCCCTCGTCGAGCAGCCGGCGGGTGACCACGATCGCGTAGGTGGTGCGCTGGCGCAGCGGCACGACCGGCTGCACGATGAGCGTATTGGTCTGGCGCTCGTAGAAGGTCATCAGCGCGTCGGCGCGGGCGGTGATGTCATCCCACGCCGGGTCGGCGCCGGGCAGGTAGTTGGGGGTGTCGAGCACGCCGTCGGCGTCGGTGTCTTCGCCCGGGTCGAGCAGCCCGTTGTTATTGGTGTCTTCGTCGTACTCTTCCCAGAGGATGGTCAGCAGCTCGCTGCGCGGGTCGTTGGCCCAATACTCGTCGGCGCTCTCGGTGAGCGACGGGTAGTTGCCGTTGCCGACGTCCAGGTGCTGGATCTGCCCGAAGTCGGGGGAGTCGCGGTCGATGTCGATGAGATAGATGACGTCGTTGCCGGGGTCGTAGTCGGCGTCCCGATGGCCGTTGAGGATCGACTGGATGTTCAGCGGCCCGCTGAAGGGGATGCTGATCGGCTGGATGAGCCCCCAGCCGTCGAGCTGGTCGAGCCGCATGCGGATGTCGCTCTCGAGCGCGGTGGGCGCGATCATCGAGGCGTTGATCCGGCGCCCGGTGGCCGAGGTGGCGTCGAAGCGGGTCGCGATGTCGTTGGGCAGCGGGATCTCGGGCAGCGGGCGGTGCTCGAAGTCCATCACGACAGTGGTCGCGGCCGGCTGGGCCGGGTGCAGGCCTTCGGGGGCCTGCGAGAGGCAGCCGCCGAGGCCGAAGAGGCCCAAGAGACCGGCGGCGAGAAGTCGATGGTTCATGTCTGGCTCCTTGCGCCGCATGTCAGAACGCGATCCGGGTCATCAGGCGCCCGCCGGCGACCCCGTCCATGTAGTCGCCCTCGGCGTCGGCGAAGGCGCCGCCCGGGATCAGGTAGCCCACCTCGATACCCGCGGCGAGCGAGAGCTCCCACAGGTCGATCTCGAAGCGGGCGCCGGCGTCGAACTCGGTGCCGAGCAGCGGGCTGGGGTCGCCGCCGAGCGCGTTGCGCGGGTCGCCGCCGGCCAGCCGGGTATTGCGCGGGTCGGTCGGGCCGGCGTCGGCCATGGCCAGCAGCACGCCCACGTAGAGCGTCAGCCCGTCGACCGGCTGCCAGTAGCCTTTGGGAAACAGCGCCCAGGTGCCGGTGACCGATCCGCGGGTCGGCAGGCGCTCGAGGTCTTCGGCGGGCACGCCGACCAGCTCGGGGTCGCCGGCGGTGATCGGCGCGCGGCCGGTCTGCGCGGCGAGCACGTGGCGGAAGAGGAAGAGCCCCATCTCGTAGTTGGGGTCGGGGCGGAAGGCGTTCTGCTGGCCGTCGTCGAAGTTCTGGTCGCCGGTGGCATAGAGCCACTCGAAGACGCCGCCGAAGGCCGAGGCGGCCAGGGTGGCCCGGCCCGACCAGCCGAGCTGCAAGAGGTCGCGCTCGCGGAACTCGGCGCTGGGGGCCAGCTCGGTGGTGCCGGTGATCAGCGCCGCCTCGGTCTCGACGGTCAGGTCGAAGGTGTCGATGAGCCGGGTCTGGAATTTGAGGTGCACGTCGAAGACGTTGGCGGTGGTCTGCGCGCCGTCCGCGGCCTCGGCCCAGCGGCGCACGATGTAGACCCCGCCTTCCAGCGGCTTCGTCTCGAAGCGCAGCCCGCCGCCGGCGTCGTCGGCGGTGTCGCCCTCGACGAGCTGCGCGTCGCGCACCACCTGACCGACGAAGCCGAAGACCGACAGGTTGAGGTCGCTCCACGGGCCGCTGCTGGCGAAGACCCGGCGCACGATGTCGCCGCCGCGGGCGTCGTTGAACATCGACGACTGCACGCTCCACTCGGTGCTGCCGCCGTGGGCCACCAGCCCCATGCCCCAGTCGCTGGGCAGGTAGCCGGCGCCGACGGTCAGGTATTGGCCAAGGCCGATGACGACGTGCGCCGAGCGGATGTCGAAGGCGTCGCTACTGTCGCCGGGCAGGTCGAGGCCCAGGTCGGGGTTCTCGCCGATCGGGTGGTCGAGCAGCTGGCCGGTCAGATAGTCGATCTCGCCGTCGAGCCGCAGGAAGAGCGGCACGTCGAGCAGCATGTCGACCCGCGCCCCGAGGCGGCCCTGGGCGTCGGCGCCGGTGCGGCCCTCGAGCACGGTGCCCGGCAGGTCGAGGCGGATGTCGCCCACCTGCTCGGCGGTGCCCGAGAGCACGCCGCGCAGCGAGACGCCGAGCTTCAGCTCGCCGTCTTCGGCCTGCATGGTGTCGTAGAGATCGGCCGCCGGCGCCGGGGGCGCGATCCCCAGGCCGAGGGCCAGCGCGCAGGCGGCGCCGAAGAGCGGCCGCGCGGGCCGGATGGATTGCTTCACGATGCCGCCCCTCCCCGGGCGTTGGTGGAAGTGCCGGCACCGTAGCCATTCGTGTCCCGCGCGGTCAACGTGTGACGTTCGGGTGACGGCGGGCGCTCAGCGGATGGAGAAGAGCTTGACGCTCTTGAGCTGCGCTTCGCTCGTCAGCACGCGGTACGTGCCGTCGGCGCGTCGGGGGTGCACGGCGGCGCAGATGGCCTCGGCGTCGGGCAGCGGTGTGGCCTCGTCGACGACAATGGACGGCCCGTCCTCGGCGAAGACGAGCAGCTCGGCGTCCGCGGGGTCCTCGCCCTCGAGGCGTACGCCGACGAGCAGGCCGTCCCGGTCGCCGCCGAGCCCGGGCACGACCGACAGCGTCGAGCCATAGACCGATTCGGGCCGCGGGCGCTCGATGATCTGCAGCACGTTCAGGCTGGGGTAGTCGGCGATGACCAGATCGGGCTGCATGTCTCCGGTCGTGCTGGTCACGAGCAGCGTGCGGCCGGGCAGGAACTCTCCGATCGCGACCTCGCCCCCCAGGAAGGATCGCGCCAATGGCTCGATGGCGTCGTCGGTCAGCGTATGCCACACGTCGTCCGGGTCGAAAGGCAACGGGATGTGATGCAGCGTCTGCCCACCGCCGACCCGGTTGGCGCGCGCGATCAAGTCGGGCTGGCCGTCGTCGTCGGCGTCCGGCGCGAACCAGACCCGAAAGAGGAGAGAGACGTCGGGCCGCTCGTCGATGCTCGTATGCGGCCCGCCGTCCAGCGGCGCGAGGTGGATCTGGCGGCCTTGGATGACCGCCGCGACCGGGGAGTCGGGGTGAAGCGCCAGGCCGTGAGGTTCGAGCTGGGTGCCATCCATCGGCGGGTGGGGGATCAGGATGTCATTGGCCGCCGAGCGCCGGGTGAGCTCGATCACGCGTGGCTCGGCGTCGGGATCGACGCGCGCGACATAGATCAGCGACGCATCTCCGCCCGGCGGCAGCACCGTCGCGACGTGGGGCGTGACGCCCCGGCATTGCACGCACATGTGGTCGACGCACACCCCGTCCCCGCCGCAGTGCCCGTCCTCTCCGCACTCGACGCAGCGATCGCCCGCGCAGAACGGGGCGTCGCCGCCGGGATCACAGGCCGCGCCCTCGCCGCAGCGGCAGGCGCGCCCGGCGCAGAGGTTGGCCCGCAGCGGATCACAGGCCTCATCGCACGCCGTGCACTGCCCGCCGGGCTCGAAGTCTTCGCAGGTGGGGATGCCATCGCGCACGCAGCACAGCGCGGCGGCGCCGCAGCCGACGTGCTGCGTCTCGCCGGGCCCCGGTTCACAGGCGGCGCAGGCGCCTGTGGCGGTGCAGAATACACCCGCGGGGCTCAGCGGGCCGTCGGTGCCATCACACTCGGTATCGGCGGCGCAGCCGCGGCAGGTGAACGACGCGTCGTCGCAGACCGGGGCGTCTCCGTCGGCGGCGCAGCCGGCGTTGTCATCCGGGTTGCAGGTCTGGCAGGTCCGGCCGACGCACAGGGCGACCTCGCCGGGGCAGTCGCCGTTGTCCGCAGTCTTCGTCGAGCGCGCCGCCGCAGATCTCTTCGCCGGGCGCGCCGGCCTGGGCGTCGCAGGCGACCGAGGCGCCGTCGTCGGCGCAGACCGTCTCGCCCGTCGCGGCGCACGCGCCCAGGCCCGCGCTGCAGGCGTCGCCGATGGCGAAGCCCTCGTCGGCCACGCCGTCGCAGTCGTCGTCTTCGCCGTTGCAGCGCTCGGCGTCGACGAGCGGCGGGCCCGGCTCGACCCGGCAGGTGCCCTCCAGGTCGGTGAAGTCGAAGAGCAGCTCGTCCTCGGCGATGAGATCGGGCTCGAGCATCTTGAGGACGCAGCCCGCCGCGGCGGTGCAGTCGGTCTGCACGTCGAGCCCGGCGCAGCCGGTGCCGGCCGCGAGCAGGAAGAACGCCGCGTCGACCGAGGCGCCGGGGGTGACGTCGACCGCGCCGTCGGCCAGCTCGGCCACGTTGCCGTCGGACCAGCGCACCGCCAGCCGGCGCGTCGCGCCGTCGGCCGTACGCACCACCAGGCAGCCGTTCTCGGGGCCGGGGCCCACCGCGGCGTCGAGCGCGTCGCGGCAGACCGAGCCGGCGAAGCTCGAGCCGAGGCAAGGCGCCAACTGCAGGTAGACGGTCACCTGCGCGGGCTCCTGCTGGCAGCCGACCAGGCCGGTCAGACCGACGAGCAGCGCGGACAGCCCGAGCAGCCGGGCCGGGCGCCGGAGCGTGAGACGCCGGCTCATTCGATGAACTGCGAAGCGCAGCTCGGCGGGCGGCGTCTCGCTCTCGCCGAGCAGCAGCACCGCCGCGGTCACCCCGCCGACCAGGGCGACGCCGCCGACCGCCCACGGCCACCAGGGCATGCCCGCCTCGTCTTCGGCCGGCGCAGGCTCGGGTTCGGCGGCCGGCGGCGGGTTGCAGGGGCCGGGGTCAGGGCCACCGGCGCCGCCGGGGGCAGCTTCACGTCCACGGTGGAGGTCTGCCCGGCCACGACCGGCTGCATCACCGCAGCGACCGATCGCCGACGTGGGCCTCGACGACGACCATGCCCGGCTCGACCCGCTCGAAGACCGCCGGACATGGCCGCTCGTCGTCGCCGACTCGCACCTTCACCTCGGGCCCGCCGCAGCGCACGGCGAGCTGCCCGTAGACCCGGCGGGCCAGCCGGGCGACCTTGTCGTCGGCCCGCCGCTGCCGCGCCGGACGCGGTGCTTCGGCCGGGTCGGCGGCGAGCGCCGCGCGGCGTCGACCTCGGCGTCGATGGCGCTGTCGAGAGCGGCGTCGATGGGCACCACGTCGGGCGTTACGTCGGGCGCCGCGGCGTCGATCGCCGGAGGGGTCGACAGCGCCTTCGCGGCCGGCTGCTGGGGCGGCGTCTCCTGCCCCAGCACGAACGCGGCGGCCAGCCCCAGCGCGGCGATCACCGCCGCGAGCGCGATATGAGTCCGGCGGCTCTTCGCCGGCGGCGGCGCGGGCAGCGCCGGGGTCTCCAGCGCCGCGCGCAGCGCCTGCAGCATCTGCTCGGCGTCGGGGTAGCGGGCGGCGATGTCCTTGGCCATCGCCCGGTGGATCACCCCCTCGAGCGCGCGGTCGCGGGCCGTCTCGCCGGGCAGGGGCGGCACCGGCTGCTGCAGATGCGCGGTGACGAGCACCACCGGGCTCGTGCCGGGGAAGGGGCGCTCGCCGACGAGCATCTCGAAGAGGATGACCCCCAGCGCGTACAGGTCGGCGGTCGTGCCGGCGTACTTGCTCTGCAGCAGCTCCGGCGCCATGTAGGCCGGCGTACCCAGCGAGGCGTCGGTCGCGGTCTGCGGGCTGCTGTCGTCGGGATCGCTCAGCAGCTTGGCGATGCCGAAGTCGAGCACCTTGACCCGCTCGTCGCCCAGGGCGGTGCGGCTCACCATCACGTTGGCCGGCTTGAGATCGCGGTGCACGACGCCGCGGCCGTGGGCCTCGGCGAGCGCCTCGAGGATACCCGTCGCGATCCGCACGGTGCGCGCCGGATCGAGCGGCGCCTCCTGCTCGATGATCGCCTTGAGCGTGCGCCCGGTGACGAACTCCTGCGCGATGTACAGACAGCCCGGCGAGCCGGGCAGCGGCGTGCCCGGGGCCTGCTCGCCATAGCGGATGAGCTCGACGACCGACGAGCCCGAGAGCATGCCCAGCGCCCTGGCCTCTTGAAAGAAGCGCGCGCGCACCGACTCGCTGCGCAAAAACTGCCCGTGCAGCACCTTGACCGCCACCGGCCGCATCACCGGGATCTGCAGCGCGCGATAGACCGTGCCGAAGCCGCCGATGCCCAGCACGTCGACGACGGCGAACTCATCGCCGATCAGACGCCCGAGCAGCGTATCGCGGCTGTGGCGCGCCCGGACCGCCGGATCGACGAGGTAGGCGCCATCGTCGGGGCAGACGGTCCCTTCGGCGGCCCCCTCGAAAGTGCGCTCGCACTGTACGCACAACGCCGTCGGCATCCTCCCCGGGGGCCGAACGATAGCACAGGGATCGGCGCGCCCCGAAGGGCGTCGCGGTCATCATGGGCGCGCCCGGCTCGGGCCTTTTGCTACCCTGCGACCCGGGCGCGGTCCATGCGCCCGGCGGAGGTACACGTGAGCGTAGAACGCTGGTGGATGGCGGCCGTGGCCTGTCTGGCCCTCGCCTGTGACGACGGCGGCAATCCCGCGACGATCGACGGCGCGACCGACGCGACCGCGCCGGACATGGCGCCCGGTGGACAGGGCGGCGAAGGCGGGGTCGGCGGTGAAGGCGGCGTCGGCGGGCAGGGCGGCGAAGGCGGGGCCGGCGGCGAAGGCGGCGCTGGCGGGCAGGGCGGCGCAGGCGGCGTCGGCGGGCAGGGCGGCGAAGGCGGGGCCGGCGGCGAAGGCGGCGGCGACCCGGGCCAGGCCTGCGCGGCGGCCGATCCCATCACCGAGCGCGCGGTGATCCTGCCGCTGGGCGAGACGCTGTTCTTCGCCGACGATGACTACCTGGTGAGCTTCGACGACGGCCAGGACTGCCCGGTGACGGTGACCCCGCCCGCCGGCGGCGTCGCGACCGCCATCGACGGCCGGCTCACCCCCGACGTCGCCGGCCCCTGGATCCTCGAGCGCGCCGCCGAGCGCATCACCGTCGACGTGCAGGCCGACTTCCTCGACGGCGACACCTTCCAGAACTACAACTACACCCCGGTCGACGCGGTGGCGCTGATCGACGGCGACACCCTGCTCGTCGTCTCGCCGCCTTCCAACGCGGTGCATCGCGTCGCCATCGGCCCCGACGGCGCCGAGGCCCGCGATCTCATCCCCACCGGCGCCTGGCCCACCAGCGTCGCGCTCTGGCCCGACAGCGGCTACGCGATCGTGGCCCAGACCGGCCGTGACAGCCTGGGCTTCCTCGACCTCGAAGCCGGCCGCGTGGTCGACGCCATCCGCGTCGGCGACGAGCCCGCCGGCGTCCGGGTGCAGGGCGACATCGCCTACGTCACCCTCAGCGGCGAAGACCGCGTCGCCCGCGTCGACCTGAGCGCGCGGCGGGTGATCGACGCCGTGCAGGTCGGCCGCGACCCGCGCGCGATGGCGCTCTCCCCCGACGGCGGCACGCTCTTCGTGGCCTCGGTCATCAGCTATAACGAACACCGCTCGGGCCCCAGCGGCGCGCCCACCGAGCCCGCGCTGCAGCGCGACATCGCCATCATCGACACCGCCGACTTCACCGTGCGCGGCTTCGTGCCCGAGGTGGGCACCATCATCCGCGGGCTGCACGCCATCGACGGCGAGCACCTGATCGCGGCGGTCAGCCACAGCCATAACGACCGCCCCGAGGTCGACGCCGATACCGAGCCGCATACCCACGGGCTCGCCCGCGTCGACCTCAGCGTCGACCCGCCCGCCGTCGAACAGGTCGCCTTCGAGGGCGCGCCCGCCGCGAGCCCCTTCACCCTGCGCCCCGCGCCCGACGGCGAGCACCTGCTGCTGACCCTCTCGGCCAGCCAGGCGGTGCTGGTGCTCGACGCCGCGACCCTCGCCGAGGTGGCCCGCATGCCCACCGGCCACGACCCGCGCGGGCTCGTGTTCGCCCACGGCCGCGTCTGGACGACGGCCTGGCTCGACAACCGGGTCGAGGGGCTGCCCTATCCACCCGCCGACGACGCCGAGCCGATCCGCGTGCCCGTCGGCGACGACCCGACCCCGCCCGACATCAAGGCCGGCCAGCGCATCTTCAACGACGCCGCGTTCAGCAAGAACGGGCTCTTCTCGTGCAATAACTGCCACATCGACGGGCTCACCGACGGCCTCGTCTGGGACCTGCTCGTCGACGGCGAGGTCAATACGCTGGCGTTCCGCAACGTGGCCGGCACCGACCCCTTCCTCTGGGGCGGTCAGCTGCCGACGCTCTTCGACTTCTCCCGCGAGGTGCTGCGGCTCGTCGGCGGCGACGCCACCGGCGAGCAGATGGAGCAGCTGACCCTCTACATGCAGTCGATCACCGCGCCGCCCAACCCCTTCACCCGCCCCGGCGGCCGGCTCACCGACGCGGCGCTGCGCGGCAAGGCCCTCTTCGAAGCCCAGGCGGCCGACGGCGGCGGCGCCTGCGCCGCATGCCACAGCGGCGCGCTCTTCACCGCCGGTATCATCGTGCCCGGCAAGACCGAAGGCACCCAGACCGACGTGCCCGGTCTCATCGGGGTCTATGACACCGCGCCCTATGGCCGGCAGGCGCAGTGGGTCACCCTCGAAGCCATGCTCGACCGCGCGCTCGAATACACCGAAGCCGGCGACATGAGCGCCGACGACCGCGCCGACCTGATGGCCTACCTGCGCCAGATCCCCGCCGACGCGCTGTGGCTCAACGGCACCCGGCCGCTGTCGGGCGCCAACCACGTCTGGCGCGAGACACCCATCGAGCTCACCTTCAGCCACCGCCTCGCGCCCGATCAGACCGACGCTTTCACCATCCGCCGGGGCGAAGACGAGCCGGTCGCCGGCGCCTGGAGCGTGCGCGGCCGCGTCGCCCGCTTCGTGCCCGCGGCCCCGCTGGCCCTCGAGAGCGCCTATCACATCGCCGTCGAGGCCCCGCTCACGGGCGCGCTCGGCCAGCAGATGCGCGCGCCGATCCGGGTCGACTTCACCACCGGCGGCGAGCCCGAGGTCGACGTCTCCGGCCGCTATCGGGCCCGGCTCGACCTCTCCGAGCTCGGCTTCGGCCGCCCGCGGGTCGAGGTCGCGGCCCTGCAGAGCGCCGGCGGCGACGTCACCGGCGTCATCGACGGCCTCGACGAGTTCATCGAGCTGTCCCACGTCGAAGGCATGGTCAGCGGCACCCGCGTCGTCTTCGAGCCCTTCCTGCTCGCCACGCAATTCGGCGAGTTCAACATCGAAGAGGCCTATATGGACATCGTCGACGAAGACGGCGACGGCTACGGCGACACCGGCGAAGGCATCATCCGCGGGCTGGGCCAGGAGATCGTCTGGACCGCCAACCGCATCGCCGGCCCCGGGCAGTGACCCATACCCCAAAAAGCTGAGCGATAACCGCAACCGGGACACCCCTCCGCCGTAATGGCTGCGCCACCACGCCGGTGGCAGCACCAGGAGGAGGAGACATGTACCCATCCCACCGCCGATGGCGGTCGACGCTGTGCGCCGTGGCGCTCGCCGCGATCGGGCTCGCCGGCTGCGACGACGGCGACGCCGACGACGTGACCGATACCGATCCCGGCGCCGATATCGGGCCCGATATGAGCCCCGACCCCGACCCCGACATGGGCCCCGACCCCGACCCCGACATGGGCCCCGACCCCGACCCCGACATGGGCCCCGGCGAAGAGACGCTGGGCATCCTGACCGCCGAGCAGACCCGCATGGCGCGTGAGATGTCACCCATGCCACCCATCCCCGGCTCGCCGACCAATGACTACGCCGACGACCCCGCCGCGGCGGCCCTGGGTCAGCAGTTCTACTTCGAGGCCGACTGGGCCGGCCCGCTGCAGATGGACAGCCGCCTGGGCAGCGAGGGCGATACGGGCCAGGTCTCGTGCTTCGTGTGCCATGACGACCAGACCTTCGGCTCCGCCGACCCGGTGGGCATCGGCTCGCGCTTCCACCCGCGCCACGCGCCGGGATCGGTCAACGCCGCCTGGTACGCCGAGGCCGGCTTCACCTGGCGCGGCCGCTTCGACGTCATGTGGGCCCTGCCGCGGGCGGTCTTCGAGGCCGGCGCCATCTACAACAGCAGCCGCCTGCGGGTGGCCCACGTCGTCTTCGAGCAATACGCAGAGGCATACGGCGATGTCTTCGCCGAGTACCCGCTGCCGCCGCTCGACGACCTCGATCGCTTCCCCGCCGAAGGCAAGCCGGGCGACGCCGCCTGGGATGCCATGGACCCCGCCGACCAGGAGGCCGTCAACCGCATCGTGGCCAACGTCGGCAAGGCGCTCGAGGCCTACCAGCGCACCCTGCGCATGACCACCTCGGACTTCGACCGCTTCGTCGCCGGCGAGGGCGAGCTCGACGAGAGCGCCCAGCGCGGCTTCGGGCTCTTCGTCGGCGAGGCGGGCTGCGTGCTGTGCCACAGCGGACCCTTCTTCACCGACCAGTCATACCGCAACCTCGGCCTCGAACAGACCGGCGACGCCCCGCCGATGGACGCCGGGCGTTTCGACGTCGTCGGGGCCATCGGCGGCGATCCCTTCAATGGCATCGGCGCCTACAGCGACGACCCGGCGGCGGGCCAGGGCTTCATCGACGCCGTCGAGGCCCAGAGCGACGACCTGATCGGCCGCTTCCGGGTGCCCACCGTGCGCAACGCCGCCATCAGCGCGCCCTATATGCACGCCGGCCAGATCGCCGACCTCGACGGGCTGATCGACCTCTACATCGCCGGCGGCGGCCCCGCGCCGATGGGCACGCTCGACCCGGCGCTCATGCCGCTCGAGCTCGACGCCGCGCAGAAGGCCGACCTGATCGCCTTCATCGAGGCGCTCACCGGCGACCCGGTCGACGACGCGCTGCGGGCCGACACCGCGAACTGACCGGCCCGCGCGCCCTGCCCCATCCGGTGGTATCGGACAGCAGTGTTGGCGGACTGGTGGACGGGTGGACGCGGCGGGCGGCCCGCGCCCGGCGGGAGGCCATGCGCGACATGGCGTGGTCCTGTGCAATGCGCTCCGCGAGCGGTCGAATGTGATGGGTGGCCCGGTTGCCCCGGTAGAGCCCCGTGCAAGGTGGCCGGGGTGACCAACGCTGTCGATCGGTTCGTTTGTGCGCGCCGACCGGTGTCCGATCGGGCATGTCCGATCGGGCATGTCCGATTCGTGCAATGCAGCGCCGGTCATCGATGGCATGCTGCGGCCGGCTCGAGACAGCGTCCACCGGTGCAGAGCCCACCGCATTCGAGGAGTCCGACATGCCCCACCCGCTCACCCCGCGCCTGGTCGTGCGCGACGTCGCCGCGGCCATCGACTGGTACATCGCCGCTTTCGGCGCCAAGGAGATCGAGCGTTATACCCTGCCCGACGGCGCCATCGCCCACGCGGCCATCGAGCTGCACGGCGCGCAGGTGGCCTTCGCCGAGGCCGCGCCCAAGTGGCACAACCACGACCCGCAGGCGCTCGGCGGCAGCCCGGTCCTGCTCTCGCTCGAGGTCGACGACCCCGACGCGCTCGTCGAGAAGGCGGTGGCTCACGGGTCGACGGTGATCTTCCCGCTCGCCGATCAGCCCTATGGCCACCGGGATGGGCGCATCCGCGACCCGTTCGGGCACCTGTGGCTCGTCTGGAAGGAGGTCGAGCGGCTCACGCCGGCCGAGATCCAGGCGCGCATGGCGGCCTACGCGTAGGCCGCCGGCCCGCTCAGATCGAGAAGCCGGTCTCCACCAGCAGCTTGTAGCGCCCGCCGAGCTGCATCAGCTCGTCGTGCGTGCCCTGCTCGATCAGCCGGCCCTGGTGCAGCACCAAAATGCGGTCGGCCTTGGTGATGGTCGACAGCCGGTGGGCGATGACCAGCACCGTGCGCCGGGCGAGCAGCTCGGCGATGGCCTCGTCGATGAGCCCCTCGGTGATCGAGTCGACGCTGGCGGTGGCCTCGTCGAGGATGACCACCGGCGCGGTGCGGGCCATGGCGCGGGCGATGGACAACAGCTGCTTCTGGCCGACGCTGAGGTTGCCGCCGCGCTCGTTGCAGTGGTGTGCGTAGCCGTCGTCCCACTGCTCGATGAAGGTGTCGGCCCGGGCCAGCTGCGCCGCGTGCACCACCTGCTCGTGGTCGATCTCTTCGGCGAGCAGGGTGATGTTGTCTTCGACGCTGCCGTCGAAGAGATACGGGTCCTGGTGCACCACGGTGATGTTGCGCCGCACGTCTTCGAGCTGCACGTCGCGCAGCTCGTGGCCGTCGAAGCGGATGCTGCCCGTATAGCCGTCGTACATGCGCTGCAAGAGCTTGCCGAGGGTCGTCTTGCCCGATCCGGTCGCGCCGACGATGGCCACCACCTCGCCCGGCTTCACCTCGAAGCGGATGTCGTGCAGCACCTTGGGCCGCTCGGGGCCGTACTGGAAGCCGACGCCGTCGAAGACGATGTGCCCCCGGGCCTCGTCGATGGGCACCTGCCCCGGCTGGATCTCTTCGCGGGCGTCGAGCAGCCCGAAGACCCGCTCGAGCGCGGCGATGGCCCGCTGGATGGTCGCGAAGCGGCCGCTGAACTCGCGGATGGGCTGAAACACCTTGGTCAGGTAGTCGACGAAGGCCACCAGCAGGCCCAGGGTGACCCCCTCGGCGCCCATCTCGAACTGCCACGCGCCGAAGGCCAGCATCAGCCCGATGGCCAGGGCGCTGATGCCGTCCATGATCGCGTAGAGCCCCGCGTCCCACCAGTTGGCCTGCTTGTAGACGTCGAGGTAGTGATACGCCTGCGAACGGAACGCGTCGCGGGTGCGCTTCTCGGCCCCGTAGAGCTGCACGACCTGCATGCCGTGGATCTGCTCGGCGAAGTAGCCGTTGAGCTTGCTCAGGCTGCGGCGGATGTCGGCGAAGAGCACCCGCAGCTTCTTTCTGAACAGGTTGACCACCCCGATGATCACCGGGCTGATGGCGAAGGCCACCAGGGTCAGCTTCCAGTCGAGCACCAGCATCGAGATGACCGTGCCCAGGATGAAGAAGGCGTCGGTCACCAGCCCCACCGCGCCGAACGACAGGCTCTCGTAGATCGCCTCGACGTCGTTGGTGGTGCGGGTCATCAGCGAGCCGGTGGTGCGCTGGTCGAAGAAGCGCGCCCCCTGGCCCATGACGTGGCGGAAGAGATCCTGCCGCAGCTTCGCCAGCGCGCGCAGGCCGATCACCTGCAGGGCGTAGAGGCCCAGGTTGCGGGTCAGGAAGCCCACGAAGACCACGCCGGCGAAGATCAGGGCCACGTCGAGCAGGCCGCGCAGGTCGCCGTTGTCGATGTAGCCGTCGATGCCCTCCTTGAGCAGCAGCGGCTGGGCCAGATCGGTCAGCACCCCGATGGGGGTCATGATCACGACGAGCCAGAACCAGCCCATGTGCTGCTTGACGTAGGGCCAGATGCGGGCGACGAGCTGCCAGTCGGTGCCTTTGGCCTCGTCCCGCGGGCCGTCCTCGGCGCGGTCGTCGGCGGGCGTCTTCTCGGGGCCCTTCTTCTGCGGGGTCCGGGCGTCACTCATCGTCCGCCTCCCCCGGGCCGGCGGCCTCGGCGGCGTCGAGCGCCTCGGCCCGCTCGGCGGCCTGCTGCAGCGCCCACGCCCTGGCGTAGGGCTCGGCGGTCTCGAGCAGCTCGGCGTGCTGCCCCTGCGCCACGAGGCGCCCGTCGTCGAGCACCAATATGCGGTCGGCCTTGGTCAGCACGCTGATGCGGTGGCTGACCACCAGCGTCGTCTTGTGCGCCGCCCGCCGATACAGCGCCTCGATGAGCCGCTTCTCGGTGGCGTGGTCGACGGCGCTCATCACGTCGTCGAGCAGCAGCACCTCGAAGTCGCGGTAGAACGCCCGCGCGAGGGCCGTGCGCTGCCGCTGCCCGCCGCTGAGGGTGATGCCGCGCTCGCCGACGGTGGTCTCGAGCCCGTCGGGGAAGGCGCCCACGTCGACGTCGAGCGCCGCGTCGGCCACCGCCTGCTGCAATCGGGCCTCGTCGACCTGACCCTCGGGATCGGCCAGGGCGATGTTCTCCTTGATCGAGCGGCTGAAGAGGAAGGCCTCCTGGCCGACGCAGGCCACCCGCCGCCAGTAGTCGCGCACCGGCACGTCGCGGATGTCGACCCCGTCGAGCGTCACCGAGCCCGCCGGCGGCTCGTGGATGCGCGCCAGCAGCCCGAGCAAGGTGCTCTTGCCGCTGCCGGTCAGCCCGAAGATGCCCAGGGTCTCGCCCGGGTGAACCTCGAAGTCGAGCCCCGACAGCGCCGGGCGGTCGGCGCCGTGGTGGGTGAAGCTCAGGTCGCGCACCCGCAGGCCGTGGCCCTGCGCCGTCGGCGGCGGCAGGGTCGTCTTCGCCTCGGGCCGGTCGATCGGCGCGTCGATCAGCTCGTAGATCCGGCCGAGCGCGATATAGCCCCGCTGGGTGGCGCCGATGAGGAAGCCGAAGCTGAACAGCCCGGCGACCATGATGTTGACGTAGGCCACGAACGCGGTGAGCTCGCCGATGGTCAGCCGGTCTTCGATGACCATGCGCCCGCCGATGTAGAGCACCAGCACCACGCACAGCTTGCCGACGGTGGGCACCACCGGCAGGATCCACTGGCGGATCTTCAGCAGCCGCTCGCCGATGTCGAGCAGCTCTTCGTTCTCGGTGTCGAAGCGGCCGTGCACCCCGGGCAGCGCGTTGTAGGCCTGCATCACCGCCACGCCGCTGTAGCTCTCGAGGATCTTGTCCGACAGCTTCGCGGTCTGCGCCAGGTTGGCCCCGAAGAGCGCGAACATCTTCACGATGCCGTAGCGCAGGATGAAGCCCGAGGCGATGAGCGGCGCGGCGACCCACAGGGTGAGCACGACGTCCATCGAGAACATGCGCCCCAGGGTCAGCGCGAGGGTGAAGACGCTGTTGAAGAGCTGCAGCGACGCGAAGCCGATGAGCGCGCGCATCGCGTTGGCGTCGTTGGTGCCGCGGCTGATGATGTCGCCCGGCCGGGTCTTGTCGAAGAAGCGCTGCGGCAGCTCGAGCAGGTGGTCGAAGAGGCTCGACTTGACCCGGAACTCGACGGTGCGGCCCGGGTTGAAGAAGAGGGTGCGGCTGAGGGTGCGCACCACGATGATGCCCAGCCCGGCGACCAGGATGATGAGCGCCCACTTCAGCGCGCCGTCGAAGCCGAGGCCCTCGTCGAGGGCGTCGATGGCGTATTGCACGAAGGTGGGGATGGCCACGGTGAGCACGTTGGTGGCGACCAGGCAGAGGATGCCCAGCAGATACCAGCCGCGATAGCGGGCGGCGTACTCGTTCCAGAATCTCAGCAGGCGTTTCACGGGCCGACCTTCGCCGCTCGGTGCGCGGTGCGCAACCCGGTCGTCGAGCGACATTGGCGGCCGGGGGATCGAGGCGTCAGATGCGCGGGTCGTAATCCAGGTCGCGGCGCGGGCCGCCCGGGCGGCCGATGATGATCCGGTTCTTGGGGGTCACGGCGCGGGGGATGGCGCTCCACTCGACCGCGTAGCCGGCGCCTTCGAGGCGGTAGGTGCGGTCGATGTCGATGGCCACGTCGGGGCCCATCAGCTCGTCGAAGGCGGTCGGCCGGTGGTGATAGCTCGAGGTGTGATGGCAGCAGGGCATGACCGCCACGGGGCCGCCGCAGTTGATCGCCGACTTGATCGCCCGGTCGGTGCGCGGGCCGCAGGCGTGCACCGCGACCACCGCGGCGTCATCGGGCAGGTCGACGTGGTGCCGGATGCCTTGCTTGCGGAACTCGACCTTGGCCGGCACCCAGGGGCCCACCTCGGCGACGGCGTCGAGGATGAGGTCATGGGCCGGCGGGCGCATCTTGTCGACGAGGATGACCCGCTCGACGCGCCGCTCGAAGAGGCCGTAGAGCAGGCCGACGAAGCCGTGGCCGCAGAAGAGGTCGGCGACGACGGGCGCGCGCACGGCCCGGCGGGTGCGGGCGAAGAACTCGACGGCCTCGCAGAACTCCTTGATGTCGATGGCGAAGCGCTTGGACAGCGCCCGGGCGAGGCGGTGGATGTGCGCGTCGCCGGGGAAGTGGTGGTCCCAGAAGGGCGCCATGCGGTCCTTGCGGCAGACCAGCGCGGCGGCCTCAGGGGTGTTGAACTGGCGCAGGGCCTTGAAGGCGCGGTCGAGGTGGGCCATGGCCGCCGTGTCGCACGGGCAGGGGCGGGGCGGCAAGGGGTGACGAAGATTGCGGGTCGATCGGGCGGCGGCCTATGCTCCGGGCGATGAAGAGCAACGACCCCTTTCGCGCGCGGCTGACCGTGGAGAACCTGGGCGCGATCGAGCGCGCCGAGATGACCATCCGGCCGCTGACGCTGTTCTTCGGGCCGAATGGCACGAACAAGACCTGGGCGGCGTACGCGCTGTATGGGTTGTTGCGGCGGTTTCGAAGCGGCTTCGCCTGGACCGAGGACATCGACCCGGCGTTGGTCGCAGAAGGTGACGAAGCACTTGCTCACCTCATACGACAGTTCGAATTGCGTCCAGATGCGTTCCATCGTACGTCCTTGGTCTTGCCTCGTCCACCATCACTATCCCGGCTGTCTGGGCCTGAGATCGCCGGGGTCCTGGCGCTCAAGTCCGGCGTCCTCGACAGCGCAGGAGCAACGCTCGACACTCCACTATCACCCTCCATCCCGGAGTCCGTTCCAGTCGATATCGAGCTGGATGCCAAGACTACTGGGCAATGGTCGTATGAGTTCGACCGTGAGGCCAAGATATGCCGGGTGACAACAAGCCCGGATCTCAGATCCTCCCGACATCTCTTGTCAGTCATTCTTGGTGACATGCTCCGGGTCGGGGGGTCTACGATCGCGTTCCCTGCCGAACGCAAAGCACTACTCACGCTTCATCAGCAGCTCTCGACTCTCAGCGTCTTCGGTCGGCTATCCCCAAGTGCTGTCGCTGCCGATGCAGCACATCTCGGCACCTCCTTGGTGGACGAACGACTCCGGACGGCTGCTCATGCGCTGGAGGCATCGCTGCCGCAACCTTCAATGAATTTCGTGCGCTACATCGATAACCTGTGGCACCTCAATCCAGACTTCCTGTCGAGCCCGGTAGAAGGTCTCGCAGAAACTCTTGAGGGGATACTCGGAGGTCGGCTGGATTTCGAGAAGACACAAACAGGCGTTGGCCGGTCACCACACCTGAGGTTCAGGGTCGGAGATATCGACCTGCCTGTCCACAGCAGTCACTCTCTCGCCCGGTCATTGGGTGGCGTCGGACTGTACCTGCGAGACTCCGCGAGAGTCGGCGACTTCGTCTTCATCGACGAGCCGGAGATGAACGCGCACCCCGAGACCCAGGTGGCCATCGCCGAGCTCATGGCGCTCATGGTCAACGCCGGGCTGCGGGTCGTCGCCACCACGCACAGCCCCTATATCATCGACCACCTGCACAACCTCATCGAAGCCGAGCGCCTGCAACCCGACGCACAGGCGCGCTTCGCCGAACGCTTCAAGCTGAAGACCGCCGACGCCTTCATCGCGGCGGATAAGGTCGCGGCCTATCACTTCGGCCGCGATGGCATGGTCTCCGATGTCTTCGATCGAGATGACAGAGTCATCGACTGGTCGATCCTGGGCGACGACGCCGATGACATCGCCAACCTCTACAGCGAGCTGCTGGGCGCACAGCTGGATGAGTGACCTCGACTGGGTCTTCGAAGTCGTGCCGCGCGCCTGTCTGCTCGACGGCAAGACCAGCGGCCGTGAGAGCGGCATCGGCTTCCGCTTCGGCGGGCGTGATGGCCAGTATCTGCTCTTTCACACCGACAGCGACCCGTTCCGTGATGCGCTGGCCCTCGCCGGCGAGCGGTGCTGTGACTATGCCCTGTTCTGGCGCCGACGCGCGGCGACTCACTCGACGGCGATCGAGCTCAAGGGCGGCAGCCTCGGCCGAGCCTTCACCCAGGTCGAGGGTCTGCTCGACGCCGTGCGCCGACGCACTCGGGGACGCGATGTGAAGCCGTCGGCGGTCATCGTATTTCGCGGTCGCCTCGACAAGCCGCTGCTCCAGCGGTTGACCGGCAAGCTGCGCCGCAATGGCATCGAGGTGCACGTCAAGACGGTCAAGCGGGGGAACGTCGACCTGGATCCCATCCTCGCGCGGATCGACAAGCCATGACCGACCCCGACGCGATCGTCATCGGCGCCGGGCCCAACGGGCTCGCGGCGGCCAATCGGCTGGCGGACGCCGGGCTCACGGTGCTCGTCTGCGAGCAGCACCCCACGCGCATCGGCGGGGCCTGCGCCACCGAAGACGGCGCCGAGGCCGGTACGCGAGCCGGCTGCAAGCACGACGTCGGGGCGGCGTTCTTCCCGTTCAACAAGGCCAGCCCGGCGTTCAATGCGCTCGAGCTCCAGAAGTGGGGGCTCGAGTTCGCCTGGGCCGAGGTCGAGAGCTGCCATCCGGCGCCCGATGGCTCGTCGGCGGCGATCAGCCGCGATGACGACGCCACCGCGCAGAGCCTCGGCGGGCGGGACGGCGACGCGTGGCGCCGGCTGATCGCGTGGCATCGGCTGGCCGAGCCCAAGCTCATCGACGCGCTGCTCTCGCCGCTGCCGGGCATCGCCTCGAAGCTGAAGCTGTTGCCCATCGACCTCTTCCGCTTCGCGCGCATCGCGCTGTCGACCTCGGGCGGCTTCTCGCGGCGGCTGTTCCGCAGCGAGGCCGCCCGGCGCATCGTGCCCGGCCTGGGGCTGCACGTGGACATCGGCCCCGACGACCTCTTCGGCGCGGCGCTGGGGTACTTCCTGGCGACGACGGCGGCGACCGGCGGCAACGCGATCCCGGTGGGCGGGGCCGGCGCGATCACCGCGGCGATGGCCCGCCGGCTCGAGAGCAAAGGCGGTGCGGTGCGCCTCGGCGCGTCGGTGGCCCGTATTGCGGTCGAGGGCAAACAGGCGCGGGCGGTGGTGCTGGCCGACGGCACCGAGATCGCCGCGCGCACGATCCTGGCCGATACGGGGGCGCCGGCGCTGTTCAACCGGCTGCTGCCCGCAGACGCGGTGCCCGGCCGCGTGCGGCGGGCGATGACCCGGTTCACCCGCGGCTGGGGCGCTTTCAAGGTGGACTGGGTGCTCGACGGCCCGGTGCCGTGGAAGAGCGGCGAGGCGCGGCGGGCGGCGGTGGTGCACGCCGGCGACGACATCGACGATCTGGCCCGCTTCACCGCCGAGGCCCGCGGCGGCGCGATCCCGAGCAATCCTTATCTGGTCATCGGGCAGCAGAGCCTCGCCGATCCGACCCGCGCGCCGGACGGGCTGCAGACGCTGTGGGCCTACTCCCGGGTGCCGCCGCAGGTCGAGGGCGGCTGGGCGACGCGGCGCGAGGCCTTCGCCGATACCATCGACGCCCGCATCGAGGGGCTCGCGCCCGGCTTCCGCCAGCGCATCGTCGCCCGGCGCATCGTCGCGCCGCCCGATCTGGAGGCGTTCGATCCGAACCTGGTCGGCGGCGACCTGGGCGGCGGCTCGAATCACTGGTCGAATCAGCTGATCTTCCGGCCGGTGTTTCCCTATTTTCGCTACGCGACGCCGGTGCGCGGAGTCTTTCTGGCGTCGAGCTATGCCCATCCGGGGGCCGGGGTTCACGGCATGTGCGGTTGGAACGCCGCCGGCGCGGCCTTGCGCCGGCTCTGACCGGCGGTCAGCGGGTGCGCACCGTATCCAGCTCGCCGGCCTCCGCCGCCTGCGCCAGCGCGCCGCCGGGTCGGAAGCGCTGCACGAACAAGATCACCTGCACGACGGCGTGCACCAGGAACGCCGTGGCCACCGCCCAGTAGGCGCCCACCGGCCCGTACTGCTCGCTGAGGTACCACGCCGCCGGGATCTGCCAGACGATGTGGCCCACCGCGGCGCTGACCATCGCCGGCAGGGTCGTGCCGGCCCCGCCGAAGGCCTTCGAGAGCGCCAGGGCCACCGCGATGCCCGGGTAGGCCACCACCTGGACGCGCAGCAGCAGCGCCCCCTCGGCGACCACCGCCGGGTTGTCGTCGAAGGTGGCGATGAGCGGCTCGGCGAACAGGTAGACCACCGCGCCGGCGCTGACCATCATCGCGGTGTAGAGCCCGACGCCGATCCAGGCGGTCTTCCACGCGCGCCGCGGCTGGCCGGCTCCCAGGTTCTGGCCCATCAGCGCCGCGGCGGCCTGGCCGATCGCCAGCCCGGGGATGACCAGCGACATCACGAGCACCAGCGCCGCGGAGTAGGCCGAGAGCACCGTCGCGCCGAAGGGAGCGATGATGGTGACGAGGAAGAACGAGGCCAGGGTGCGCACGAGGTGTTCGAGCGTGCCCGGCACCCCGACCTTGACCACCTGCCGGGCGATGCCGCCGCCGCCGGCGAAGCTCTCGCGGTTCGCCTGCAGCCGCAGCCGGCCGCGGGCGATGAGCCAGGCGCCGGTGGCGAGCCCGGCGACGTAGCTGATCAGGCTGGCCCACGCCGCGCCGGGCAGGCCCATCTCGAGGCCGAAGATGAACAGCGGATCGAGCGCGGCGTTGAGCAGCGGGCTGACCGTCGAGACCGCCAGCGCCGCGCGCGCCTCTCCGGCGCCCTGCAGGGCGAAGTTCTGCACGAACATCGGCGCCTGGAAGAGATAGGCCCACATGCTGATGCGCAGGTAGTCCACCGCCGGCTCGGCGACCGCCGGCTCGACCTCCATGAAGGCCATCAGGGGCTCGGGCAGCACGAACGACAGCCCGATGAGCAGCGCGGCGAGCGCCAGCGCCATGACCATGCCGCGCCCGTAGAACCGGCCGGCCTGCGCGCCGTCGCCGATGCCCACGTTGCGCGCGACGCCGGCCAGGGTGCCGATGCCCATGCCCATCACGACGGTGTGCATGACCATCAGCGAGACGTGGGCCACCCCCAGCGCGGCGAGGGCTTCGGTGCCGACCTCGCCGATCCACAGGCGGTCGGCGATGAGCACCACCAGGCTGAGCACGTTGCCGATCATGAACGGCAGCGCCAGCCGCAGCAGCGCGCGGGCCGGGCTGCCCTCGATCAGCGATCGGTCGATGGGTCGCGGCAAGCGGAATCCGGGAGCGGTGGTCTGCCCTGCGGCTCGGGCCGGCGGACCTTAGTCCAGCGACCAGCTGCCGTCCAGCGGCCCGTAGCCCAGGGCGTTGCGGCCGAGGATCGGCAGCTCGAAGAAGAGCGATCCCTGCGCCGAGAAGGGGATGTCGAAGCTGGGGGTATTGCCCGACAACAGCTCGCCCGACGACTGGTTCAAGAGCTCGCCGACGAGGCCGAGCATGGCGTCGAGGTCGAGTTCGAAGCGCACGGCGGTCTCGGTGTAGCCCCGGGCCGGGATGAAGCGCAGGCCGAGGTTGTTGTCGAAGTCGCCGATCGGGTCTTCGCCGTTGATCGCGCCGATGGCGATGTTGATGAGGTCGTCGATGTCGGGCACGAAGTCCTCGATGCCGTTGACCTCGTTGTCCGGCGCCAGGCAGGGCTCGTCGGGCTGGGCGCACTCGGCGCTGCCCGGGTCTTCGCAGAACGAGACGCAGACGGTGCCCAGCGCGGCCTGACCGGTGCCTTCGAAGACGTCGAGGGCCAGCAGCATCTCGAGCAGCGGGATGGGGAAGTCGTTGTCGTTGGACAGCCCGAAGGTGGTGGTGAAGCCGAAGGTGAGGCTGTCCCGGCGCGGGGCGGCGCCGAAGAAGCCCTCGCAGGCGATCTCGCCGAGCACGTTGCCGTCGGCGAAGTCGTTGCAGTAGTAGGCGCCCAGGGCGCTGTAGGTCGGCCGCTCGGTGAGGTCGACGGATTGCAGCTCGGCGGCGGGCAGGATGGGGATGACCGTCTCGCCGCCGTTGCCGCTGCCGTCGCCGGTCAGCAGCGGGCAGCCGGCGCCCATGGTGGCGATCAGGGTCAGGGCGGCGATGGTCTTGGGGGTGCGGGCCTGCATGGTCGTCCTCGTCTCGTGTCTGAGTGCGGTCGCCGGGCGCCGACGGCGCAGGGCGGTCGATCTTCTACGCGTCGTCGATTCCTCGGTCGCCGCGGGCCGCGTCACCGGGCAGCCGGGTCGCTCGGGCCTCGGCGTGGGCCCGGGCGTGGGCCCCGCCCGTCTGCCCGAGCGCGCTGCCTTTGACCGCGCTGCCCCGGGCCTGCTCGACGGGATACTTGCGCTCGAGCGCCTCGAGCTTGGCGAGGGCCACCGCCGGCAGGTCGAGGTCGGTGGCGGCGGCGAAGTTGAGCAGGCTGATGAGCACGTCGGCGGCCTCTTCGGCGATGCGGGCCCGGGCCGGCTGACCGGCGCCGGGCGGGTGCGGGCCGGGGCCCTCGCGGCTCCACAGGTACAGCTCGAGAAGCTCGCCGGCCTCGACGCTGAGGCACATCGCCAGGTTCTTGGGGCTGTGGAACTGCTGCCAGTCGCGGGCGTCGACGAAGTCGGCGACCCGGCGGCGCAGGTGGTCGAAGGGGTGCGGGTCGGGCGCGGTGTCGGTCATGGGGCACGATAGCCATTCGCGCCGATCGGCTCCAGAGCCGCGGCGGGGGCTGGGTGAGAGCGCCCATGGCGCCGAGGATGATCCCGGGTCGCCGGGTCGGTAGACTGTCGGGCCGTCGTTGGAGGACGCCATGCCCGTCATTTCCGGTCTCCGCCCGTCGCCCGCCGTGCTGGGGCTCATCGTGGCGCTCGCCGGGTGTCGCAGCGAGGCCCCGAAGGCGCCGCAGGAGGCGGCGGTGCCGGCGTCGTCGGCGGCAAATGCGCCGAATGCCCCTGAACAGGCCCCCGAGAAGGCCGCCCAGAGCGCAGCGGATGCCCCGCAGACGCCCGATCACACCGCGGCGAAGGGCGCGGGCGCCGCGGCGGGTCAGGCGGCCCCTGCGCCGGCGCCTGCGGCCCGGGGCATGGCCGGCGCGCCGCGCCCCGACGCCTGCTTCGACTGTCACCCCGACAAGACCGATGGCTTCTTGTCGACCGGCATGGGCCGCAGCCTCTATCCCCCGGCGTCGAAGCCGCCCATCGAGGACTTCACCCCGGCCAAGGCCACGGTGAAGCAGCCGCACAGCGGCCTGGTGTATCGGGCCTACGTCGACCCGCAAGGCACGTGGTGGCAGGAAGAGACGATGCCCGGCACCGACTATCGGCGGGCGGTCGAGGTGAAGTGGGTCGTCGGCTCGGGCAACCACACCCGCTCGTACCTCGGGCTCGTCGAGGGCGAGCTGGTGCAGATGCCGCTGACCTGGTACTCGCGGCGGGCGATCTGGGACATGAGCCCGGGCTACGAGGTCGTCGATCACTTCCGCTTCGATCGGCCGGTCAAGCCGCAGTGCCTCTTCTGCCACAACGACCTCACCGCGAGCCGCGACGACCGGCTCGCCGGCTACGAAGGCCTGCTCATCGAGGGCATCAGCTGCACCCGCTGCCACGGCGACGGCACCGCGCACGTCGCCGCGCGCAACGCGGGCAAAGGCCCGCCGGCGGGGCAGCCCGACGCGACGATCCTCAACCCGGCCCGGCTCGACAACCGCCAGCAGCTGCGCATCTGCCAGCAGTGCCACCTCACCGGCGAGGCCCGGGTGCTGCTCGACGGTCAGCGCTGGGACACCTACGACCCGCGCACGCCGCTGTCGGACCACATGTCGATCTACGTCTACGCCGAGGACGGCGGGGCCGACTTCGGCATCGCCAGCCACGGGCATCGGCTGTCGTTGAGCCGGTGCTTCACCGAGAGCAGCGGCACGCTCAGCTGCACCAAGTGCCACGACCCGCACGCCAAGAGCGACCCGCGCAGCCATCGGGCGGCCTGCCTCGGCTGCCATCAGCCCACCGACTGCGGGCCGGGGCACGGCAGCAAGCCCGACGCCGCCTGCGCCGACTGTCATATGCGGCGGGGCGATACCAGCGACATCCCGCACGTCGAGTTCACCGACCACTTCATCCGCAAGGACATCTCCGACGAGGCCACGCCGCCGCGGCCGGTGACCACCGAGCTCGTCGACGCGCTCGCCGAGACCCGCAAGAGCGACGAGCCGGCGGCGGCGCGGCTGCGGCTGGGCATCGCCCACGCCCACGTCTTCCGCTTCAACGGCAAGAATCAGCACGCGCCGGTCGCCGCGCGGCTGCTGGCGCAGGCGCTGCCCGAGCAGCCGCATCGGGTCGACGGCTGGGAGGAGCTGGGCCACGTCCTCACGGCCCTCGGCGACGTGCCCGCCGCGCTGGCGGCCTTCGCCGAGATCGAGGAGCGCGATCCCGACGCGGTGCTCTATCGCCTCGAGCAGTCGACGCTCTACGAGCGGATGGGCGACATGCCCAAGGCCGAGGCGGCGCTGCGGGCGGCGATCGCGAAGCGGCCCGACTACCGCAAGGCCTGGGGCAACCTGGCCAACCTGCTGCAGCGCACCGGGCGCTTCGAGGAGGCCGAGGCGGCCTATGCCAGGGCCGAGGCCCTCGCGCCGCACGCCGCGGTGACCGCCGCCAACCGCGGGCACAACGCGGTCTCGATGGGCGACCTCGACCGGGCGGGCAAGTGGTTCGCCGAGGCGTTGAAGCGCGACGGGCGCGATCCGATGGGGCCGTTCAGCATGGCCACCCTCGAGCTGCGCCGGGAGAATCGACCGGCGGCCTACCAGTGGCTGGTCAAGGCCATCGCCCTCGACCCGGACTTTCCCATGGCGTGGTGGATCCGCGGGCGCATGCGGTTGGCCGAGGGCGACTTCGCCGGCGCCCGCAGCGACCTGGAGCGCTTCACCGCGCTCGATCCGAAGAACCCCAACGCCTGGGTCGATCTGGCCCGGGCGGTTCAGCAGCTCGGCGATCGGCAGGGCGCGCTGGATGTGCTGCTCAAGGGGCAGGCGCAGCTGCCGGGGCATCCGGCGATCCGTCAGGCGATGGACGCGGTGAGCGCCGGCCGCCCGTTCTGAGGCGCGGCGGGCTCGGGGCGGGGCTCGGGGCTCAGGGCTCGGCGGCGGGCTCGGCCGGCCCCAGCTCGCGCAGCTTCGCCTGGGCGGCGGCCGCCAGCCGCTCCTTGCCTTCGACGCCGGTGGCCTGTTGCTGGCAGCGGGCGAAGGCGCGGCGGGCCTGCTCCTTCTGGCCGCGGCCCTCCTGCGCGTAGCCCAGCCGGCACATCATCTCCGGGTCGGCGCCGCGCAGGCGGATCATCTCCGAGAAGATGCGCGCCGCCCGCTCGAAGTCCTGGCCCTTGAGCGCCACGTCCCCCAGCGAGGCGTAGGCGTCGACGTCGGCCCGGCGCTCCCAGGCCATCTGGAAGTAGCGCGCGGCGGGGCCGAGCTTGTCGTTGAACGCCAGGGCCCGGGCGTAGCCGGCGTAGAGGTCGGCCGCGTCGGGCCGCGCGGCGAGCGCCTTCTGATAAGCCGCCTCGGCCGCCGGCCACTGCTCGAGCGCGTGGCGCGCCTTCGCCAGCGCGCGCCACGCCCCGAAGCCGCCGACCGCCTCGGCGGCCTTCTCGAAGTGCTGCGCGGCGGCCTTCCAATCCTCCTGGCCGGCCTTGGCCCGCCCCATGGCGTAGTGGGCCAGCCCGTCGTCGGGCGCGATGGACAACGCCCGCTCGGCCGAGGCCGCAGCGCCGGTCCACTCCTCGGCCCGCAGCAGCGCGTCGGCGAGGAAGACGTGGGCCGGCAGCAGCTCGCCGTCGAGGGCCACCGCCTCGCGCAGCCGCTCGCGGGCCGGCTCGTGGAAGCCGCGATAGAGCAGCACCTTGGCGTAGGCGGTCAGCGTGCGCGCGTCGCGGTGCCCCGCCAGCATGCGGTCGCTCAGCTCGAGCTGCAGCGGCTGCACCGTCGCGTCGTCGAGCACCGCGCTGTTGTCGAGGATCTGGTCGATGTGCACCGTGGCGAGCTTCTGGCGCAGGTCGTCGTCGGCCGGGCGCAGCTCGAGCGCCGCGGCGTAGGCCCGCCCGGCCATGGCCAGGTCGCCCACCTCGCGGGCGTCGTGGCCGGTCGCGGCGTAGCGGGCGGCGAGGTCGACCATGGTATTGCGCACCGCCCGGTTGTCGCGCTCGTTGGCCACCATCGGCATCATCACGACCGCGACGAGCAGGCTCACCGCGACGAGCGTCGCCATGCTGAGCTTGAACCAGAGGGGGGTCGAGGTCATGGCTGCACCTGCAAGGTGATGGTGAACGGTCCGACGCCGCCGCCGGCGCGTTCGACGATCACATAGTAGTCGCCGGCGTCGAGATCGACAGCGTCCACGTCGCCCGCCGGCCCGCAGGCCACCGGCTGGGCGGCGAACCCGCAGGTATCGGTGAGGTAGACGAAGCCGTCGAAGCCGTCGACGTCGACGCCCACCGCCGCGGCGGCGCCCAGGCTGAAGCGGAACGCCCGATCGGGCGCGGGCAGCTCGTTGGCCGGGGCGCACATCAAGAAGAAGCCGTCGCCGAACTCTTCGAGCGCGCCGTCCACCGGCACGCCGGGCCGCAGCTCGGTGAGGTTGGCGCAGCCTTGCTCGACGCAGCGGGCAGAGGCGAGATCGCACGCCTGGCCGAACGGGCAGTCGCCGTCCTGCGCGCACGGGCCGTCGGGGTCGATGCAGCGCCCGCCGTCGCAGATCTCGCCCGGGTCGCACTCGGCGTCTTCGACGCAGTCGGCGGGCGGGAAGATGCAGCGGCCGTCGACGCAGGCCAGCCCGAAGCCGCAGTCGACGTCGACCCGGCACACCGGCTCGCCGCAGACGCCGTTCTCGCAGATGCGGCCTTCGAAGCAGTCGCCGTCGTCTCCGCAGGCGGCGGGCTCGAGGCACTCACCGCCGGCGCAGGTCTGGGCGCCGGGGCAGTCGGCGTCGACCGCGCACTGCCCGTCGTCGCCCCGACAGCGCCCCCCGTCGCAGATCTGGTCGGCGCCGCACTCGTCGTCGGCGGCGCAGCCGTCGATGCACAGCCCGAAGTCGCAGACGCGGCCGGCGAAGCAGTCGACGTCCCCCGCGCAGAAGGCGGGCTCGGCGCAGCGGCCGTCGATGCACGCCTGCTCGCCGGCGCAGTCGGCGTCGCCCTCGCAGACCGGACCCACCGGACCGCCGCCCGGCGCGCAGCGGCCGTCGTTGCAGACCTGACCCGGGTCGCAGGCGCCATCGTCGACGCAGGGCTCGCGGCAGATGGACTGCAGCTCGTCGCAGTAGCGCTCGCCGAGGCAGTCGAGATCGGCGAGGCAGGCGTCGGGCTCGACGCAGAGGCCCTCGGCGCAGGTCTGGGCGCCGGGGCAGTCGATGTCCTGGGCGCAGCCGACCGGGCCCTCGTCGACGCAGATGCCGTCGCGGCAGACCTGCGCGTCGGGGCAGTCGCCGTCGTCCACGCAGGGGCCCTCGGGCGCGCCGCAGGCCAGCGTGGCGATGTCGCAGACCCGATCGGCGAGGCAGTCCTGGTCGTCATTGCAGAAGGGCGGCTCGGCGCAGCGGCCGTCGCCCCCGCAGAACTGGTTGCCCGGGCAGTCGGCGTCGGCCTCGCAGTCGCGCTGCACGTCACGGGGCTGGCAGCGGCCCTCCTGGCAGACGTCGTCGCCGGGGCACTCGTCGTCCGCCGCGCAGCCGTCGGCGCAGAGGCCGGCGTCGCAGTAGCGCGCGCCGATGCAGTCGATGTCGTCGGCGCACAGCGGCGGCTCGACGCAGGCCCCGCCGCCGCACGATTGATTGCCCGGGCAGTCGGCGTCGGCCTCGCACGCCGCCTCGGCGACGCAGCGCTCGGCGACGCAGCGGCGACCGTCGCCGCACGCCGCGTCATCGGCGCAGGGCGCCGCGCAGGTATTGCGCTCGATGTCGCAGTAGCGCAGGCCGAGGCAGTCGGCGTCCCCCTGGCAGACGTCCGGCTCGACGCATTGCCCGGCCGCCTCGTCGCAGCGCTGGTTGCCCGGGCAGTCGACGTCCTCCCGGCAGCCGACCCGGTCGACGCAGCGGCCCTCGACGCACTGACGCCCCGGTCCGCAGGCGGCGTTGGCGGCGCAGGGATCGACGCATTGGCCCAGCTCGCAGTAGCGCGCGTCGCGGCAGTCGTCGTCGGCGAAGCACAGCGCCGGCTCGGTGCACAGGCCGTTGGCGCAGAACTGGGCCCCCGGGCAGTCGGCGTCGCCGATGCACTCGTCGCCTTGCATGACGGGCACCTCGCAGCGGCCCTCGCGGCAGACCTGATCGGCGGGGCACTCGGCGTCGTCGCCGCACGCGGGGATGCAGACCCCGCCGTCGCAGACGCGGCCCGCGAGGCAGTCGATGTCTTCGCCGCACCCGCCCGACTCGATGCACAGGTCGCCGTCGCAGATCTGATTGCCCGGGCAGTCGCCGTCGGCCTCACACGCCCGGCCTTCGGGCGCCACGCACAGCCCCTCGCGGCAGATCCGGTCGCCGGCGCAGTCCTCGTCGCCGAGGCAGTCGGGCTGCACCGCCGGCAGGCAGCGTCCCCCGTCGCACGCGAAGCCCGCCGCGCAGTCGTCGGGCCCGGCGCACGGCGAGGCGCACAGCCCGTCGGCGCAGACCCGGTCCCCGGTGCAGTCGAGGTCTTCGGCGCAGGCCGGCCCCTCGGCGCACAGATCGTCGACGCACGCCTGCTGGCCGGGGCATTCGGCGTCGACCCGGCACGGGCGGCTCATCGGCGGCGTGCAGATGTTCTGCTGGCAGGCCCAGGCGCTCGGGCAGTCGCCGGCGGCCATGCACCGGGCCGGCGCGCAGAGGCCGCCGTCGCCGCAGACCGTGTAGCCCAGGCAGCCGTCGGCGTCTTCGGGGTCACAGGCGTCGGCGCAGGCGCCGTCGATGCACACCCGGCCTTCGAAGCAGCTCGACGCGTCGACGCAGGGCGAGGTCTCGGCGCAGGCGCCGTCGACGCAGGTCTGGTCGCCGGGGCAGGGGGTGGCCTCGTCGCAGCCGGCCCGATCGGCGCAGACCCCGCCGTCGCAGAAGCGGCCCGGCCCGCACTCGACGTCCTCGACGCACTCCGGCCCCTCGTCGGCGCAGCGGCCGTCGGCGCAGGAGGCGCCCTCACCGCAGTCGCCGTCCACCGCGCAGGCGTCGCGGCAGGCCTGACGGAAGCAGTGGCGCGCCTCGAAGCAGTCTTCGTCGGCGAAGCAGGCCCCCGGCTCGGCGCAGGTGAAGTTGGTGGTATCGCAGGTCTGATTGCCCGGGCAGTCGCCGTCTTCGCGGCATTGCATCGGCGCCATGGGTCGGCACTCGCCCGCCTCGCAGACCTCGCCCGGAGCACAATCCGCCGGGCCCGAACACATCGGATCGGTCGCGCCGTCCGCCGCCGATCCGTCGACCGCGGCGTCGGCCACCGGGTCGGCCGTCTCGCCGTCATCGCAACCCGCCAGCGCCGCCAGCGCCGCCATACCCAGGAACATCAACCGCCGCGCGCGATACATTGTTACAGCCTTTATAAAGAGATCCAGCATGATCAAATCATCGCAGTGTGGTGTAATGCGATCAACGCACTCTTGAAACCGATCCGTTTCACGATCGTTGCGCAGAGTGCCGGCCACCCGGAGGCCGACGTGATACCCCGGACGAGGAGCGCGGCATGAGACCACCGCCGATCCATCGACTCTCCCTCCTCCACCTGGCGCTGATGCTGGCGCTGCCGCTGGCTCTCGCCGGACCGGCGCTGGCGCTGCCCGACCAGATCCTGCAAGAGGGCCTGGTGCTCGACGGCGACGGATTCCCGCTCGAGGGCGACCACGACATCACCGTGCGGCTGTACCTGGCCGAGGCGGGCGGCGGCCCGATCTTCGAGGAGGTCCACCGCGACGTCGAGTTCTTCCAGGGCTACTACGCGGTGGCGATCGGCAGCGTCGAAGCGTTGGATCCCTTCGTCTTCGCCGAAGCGCGGGTCTTTTTGGGGGTCTCCATCGACGGCGGCGACGAGCTGGCGCCGCGCACGGCGCTACGCAAGGTGCCCGCGGCGATGGTCTCCGACGTGGCGCTGGCGGTCATCGGCGAGATCAACCCCGACTCGCTGCGCATCGGCGGGCGGCTGGTGATCAACGACGCGGGGGAGTGGGTCGGCGACCCGACCGGCCTGCGCGGCCCCCAGGGCCCGGTCGGTCCGGCGGGCGCCCGCGGTCCGGCGGGCCCCGAAGGTCCGGTGGGCCCGCGCGGCCCGGCGGGTCAGGCCGGCGCGGCGGGCGCAGACGGGGCCGACGGCAGCGCCGATACCCCCGCGCAGGTGCTCGCCAAGCTCGTCACCGTGGACGGCAACGGCTCGGGGCTCGACGCCGACCGCCTCGACGGGCTCAACAGCAGCCAGTTCATGCGCAAGGATCTCGGCGCCAATGCCCACGAAGCGATGTCCAGCCGCCTGTGGGTGCGCAGCGACAACATCGCCCTCGGCAACCGCGGCTTCCAGACCGGCCTGCAGTTCCTCAACACCGGCACCAAGCATGCGGGGCTGCGCTACGACGGCGAACGCTCGATCATCATCGAGGACGCCTCGCGCAGCCACGAGCCCGACGACTGGTACGGCGGCAGTCGCACCGATCTCAACATCCGCAACGGCAACCTGCAGGTCGGCGGGTCGGGCAGCTTCAGCGGTGGGCTGTCGGTCGGCGCGGCCATCCGGCCGTCGGCCGGCGGCGGCGACCGCGGTCTGGTCTGGCCCGCAGATCCCTTCGGCGGCGGCGGCGACAACGCCTGGATCCGCTACATCCAGGACGGCGGCGGCGAGAACACCGCGCTCGAGCTCGGCGTCTCCAACGACGGCGACGACAACATCCGGCTCAACGCGGCGGGCGGGGTCGACGTGATCGGCTCCGGCGACCTGCGGGTCGGGCGCAACCTGAACGTCGCCGGCAACGGCAACGTGGGCAACGCCCTGACGGTGCGCGGCGAGCTGACCATGCCCGCCGGCAACCGGGGCATCCGCATGCTCGGCAACGGGGACGACAGCGGCGTCATCCAGTTCGTGCGCGAGGGCGGCGAGAACCACCGGCTCATGCTGCTCGCCGGCAACGACGCCGACGACGAGATCGAGCTCAACGCCAGCGGCGGCGTGCGACTCGCCGGGCCGGGGCAGACGCCCCTCGGCCTCGAGTTCCCCGAGAACCGCTGGGGCGGCGGGGGCGACGACGCCTGGCTGCGCTATTACTCGCAGGGCGGCGAGAACACCGCGCTCGAGCTCGGCATCGGCAACGAGGGCAACGACGACATCATCCTCAACGCCACCGGCGGGGTGACCATCGCCGGCTCGGGTGATCTGGTCGTCAACCGCAACCTCATCGTGCGCGGCAACTGCCAGGGCTGCGTGCCCGTCGACAACAGCTACCGCCCGCTGCGGGCGAGCGCCGGCGGCGGCGAGAACGGCATCCTCTTCCCCGGCAACCCGTTCGGCGGCGGCGGCGACGACGCCTGGATCCGCTACCAGAGCGAGGGCGGCGAGAACACGGTGCTGCAGATCGGCATCAGCAACGAGTCCAACGACAACATCGAGCTCTACTCGCCGGGCATGGTGCGCTTCGCCGGCGGGCAGGCCAACCAGCTGGGCATCGAGTTCCCCTCGGGCCTGTGGGGCGGCGGCGACCACGCCTTCATCCGCTACCTGCGCGAGGGCGGCAGCAATACCCGGCTGCAGATCGTCAATACCAACGACGCCGACGACGAGATCGAGCTGTACAGCAACGCGATGACGCTGATTCAGGGCAACGGCAGCAACCCGATCGGCTTCCAGTTCCAGGGCAACCGCTGGGGCGGCGGCGGCGACCAGGCCTACCTGCGCTATCGCACCGAGGGCGGCGAGAACACCGTGCTCGAGCTCGGCATCCACGACAACGGCGACGACAACATGATCCTGCGCGCCTCGGGCGGCATCACGCTCGAGGGCAACGTGCACGTCACCGGGCGGCTGTCGGGCGGCGGCCTGCCGGGCAATGGCTATCGCCCGATCCTCGCCAGCCACGGCACCGGCGACAACGGTATCGTCTGGCCCAACCAGAGCGGCAGCGACGACGCCTGGATCCGCTACTACAACGAGAACGGCACCGACCGCTCGCTGCAGATCGGCATCAGCAACGACAGCAACGACGACATCCAGCTCTACTCGGGCAACCTGATCCGGCTGACGGGCTACACCAACTCGGTGGGCGTGCGCTTCGACCGCGGCTGGGACAGCCACAGCTACATCCAGTATTACACCGAGGACGGCGGGGCCAATACGAAGCTGCGCATCCGCAACTCGAACGACAGCAACGACGACATCGAGTTCTACTCGAACGCGATGATGAACATCGTCGGCGAGGGGTCGAACCCGCTCGGCTTCCAGTTCCAGAGCAACCGCTGGGGCGGCGGCGGCGACCAGGCCTACCTGCGCTATCGCTCCGAGGGCGGCGAGAACACCGTGCTCGAGCTCGGCGTGCACAACGACGGCGACGACAACATGATCCTGCGCGCCTCGGGCGGCATCACGCTCGAAGGCAACGTGCACATCACCGGCCGCATCACCGCCGGCAACAACGGGCTCTCGCAGACCGCGCCGCCCCGGGCCGGCGACCAGCCGTGCCCCGGCGGCTGGCACACCTACGGCGACGTCTGCTTCCTCGACAGCCGCCGCGGCGCCCACCACTGGGGCGTAGGCGACCACTGGTGTCGCTCGCAGACCGGCGGGCACCTGTGCACCGACGCCGAGGTCTCGGGCATCCGCGGCTGGCGCGGCTGGTTCGGCGGCAACTTCTGGTACGCCGACGCCTACACCGACGATGGCGCGCTGTTCCACAACTGCAACTGCGGCGGCTACTGGTACAACCACGACGGCGGCGCCGGTAAGGGCGACAGCCGCCACGGCTACTGCTGCCGCAGCCGTTAGGAGTCTGTAGTGCATAGCCCGACACATCGCCCAGCACGGTCCCGTTCACCGATTTCGGTGTCGTCAGGCGCTCGAAATACGTCGAGTATTTCTGCGGCCTTCCTCCTTGAACTCGGCGAACGGCCCCGCACCGGGCTCGGTCGTCTACGCCCTACAGCCTCCAGGAGACACCGATGAACACCTGCACCCGAGTCATCTCGATCGCGGCGTTGGCCATCGGCGCCTTCGGCTGCGCCGACGAGCGCGCCCCGGCTGTCGTGCCCGGCGGGCTCATGGCCGCGCCCGCCTCCGCGCCCGCCCCGACCGCCGAGCCGGCCGCGCCCGCCGTGGGCCAGCCGCCCGCCGACCACCCGGCCTACGCCGCCGCCGAGGCCCCGCCCGTGCCCAACCGGGTCGAGCGATTGCTGGGCATCGAGCCGGTGCCCGAGCCCGCCGCCGACGCGCCGCCGCTGCACGTCGACTTCGGCCGCGCCCGGCGGGCGAGCAGCCTGGGCAGCAGCGAACCGACGATGGACGCCAACGCGGCCGTGCCGTCCAGCGCCGGCTGCGAGGGCGGCCTGCGCGGGCTGTCGGCGGAGTTCCCCTGGGGCGGCTCGAAGGGCGGCGGCTGGAACGGCACCGGCCACCCCGACCCCGAGCCGCTCAAAGCGATCTCCGACAGCGACATGCTCGCCCTCGCCGGCGACGTGAACCTCGACAGCGCCGACCGCGAGCACGCCCTCGTCAGCGTCGGCCGGCGGCAGGTGCCCGGCGCCTTGAAGGCGTTTCGCGACAGCCTCGCCCCCAAGCAGCCGCGGGCGGTGCGCGAGATGACGCTCTCGGGCCTCATCGAGCACGGCGGCCCCGAGGCGCTGACCCTGATGTGGGCGGCGCTGGAGGGCGACCCGTCGGCCCATATCCGCGGCATGGCCATCTGGGGCATCGCGCTCTACGGCCCCGACGAGGCGCTGAAGGCCATCACCACCGGCCTCGAAGACCCGACCTACGACGTGCAGGGCATGGCGCTGCTGGCGGTGTGGGCCCTGCGCGACCGGCCGAGCAGCGCGCTGCCGATCCTCGAAGCGGCGGCCAAGGCCGACGAGCGCCGGCTGTGGCAGGAGGGGCTCAACGTGCTCGCGCGCATGCCCTACAGCGACGCGGGCAACCTGCTGCGCCAGATCGCCCATCAGAGCGACGGCGAGAAGCGCAACTCGGCGGTCTTCTACTATCGCCAGTGGCGCAACAACCACCCCGACCTCTGCAAGTAGGCGTCGCTCATCGCCGAACCCCGGGCTCGCCTCACACACAGATTGACATCGCCCGGACTCGCCGCTAAGGTCCCGCGTCCGATTGCCCGGTGGCCGCTCCGGCCGCCTGTGAGGTCTGCCCGCAGATGCGCAGCGAAACCACCCCCGCCCGGCCGCTGGGACTCACGTTCCGGCTCGACGAGGTGCCCGCCGAAGGGCGGCGCTTCGAAGGCGCGCTCACCGAGCAGAGCCTCGGCGCCGATCTGCCGGGCATGGTGGGCGACCTGGGCTATCGGCCGACGGGCCCGGCCAGGATCGCAGGCAACGTCTACCGCTCGGCGAAGACCGAGCTGGTCGTCGACGGCCGCGTCACCGTCGGGGTCGGCTTCGACTGCGTGCGCTGCCTGGCCGACCGGGTGCTGGCGGTCGACATCCGCGAAGACCACGTGCTCGTGCGCCGCAAGGCCCGGGTGGTCGAAGAGGGTGAAGAGAGCCAGACGATCGACGACGAGGCCCTCGAAGAGCCCGACGTCGAGACGTTCAGCGGCGAAGAGATCGACCTGACCGACCTCTTCCGCCAGGACCTGCTGCTCGCGCTGCCGATGAACCCGAGCTGTGACGATGTGGGGGCCGACGACTGCCGCGACCTGGTGGGCGAGCGCGCCCCCGACGAGCCGCAGATCGACCCCCGATGGGCGCCCCTGCTCGAGATGAAGAAGAAAATGACCTGAGGGCCCGGGCCCTCCCCAGCAAGAAGAGGTCGTCATGGCCGTACCGAAGCGGAGAAAGTCGAAGTCGAAGCGCGACAGTCGGCGTGCCAACCACAAGATCAACGCCGTCGCCTACAACGACTGCCAGAACTGCGGCGCGCCCAAGCTGCCCCACCGGATCTGCGGCGAGTGCGGCTGGTACAAGAACCGCTACGCGCTCGAGGTCGTCGAGGTCGAGGTCTGACCCGGGCCTTGCGCGGTGAGTGATACCCGCGACGAGGATCCGCGGCCGGTCGCGCTCGACGCCATGGGGGGTGATCGGGCGCCGGGGGTGGTCGTCGACGGCGCCGTGGAGGCGTGTCGCAGCGGCGACGGCCCCGTATGGCTGGTCGGCGACGAGACTCGCATCCAGGCCGAACTCGAACGGCACGACACCGCCGGGCTCGCGCTCGAGGTGCGCCACGCGGCCCAGGTCATCGGCATGGCCGAGCACCCGGGGCGGGCGGCGCGCACCAAGCGCGAGAGCTCGATGCACGTCGGCTTCGGGCTGGTCAAAGCCGGTGACGCCTGCGCCTTCGTCTCCGCCGGCAACAGCGGCGCGATGATGGCCGTGGGGCTGTTGACCCTGCGCCGCGTCGCGGGCTGCGACCGCCCGGCGATCGCCTCCTGCCTGCCCACCCGCGACGGCCAGTCGGTGGTGCTCGACCTGGGCGCCAACGTCGAGTGCCGCGCCAGCCACCTGGTGCAGTTCGCCTTGATGGGCGCCGCCTACGCCACCATCGAGCTGGGCATCAGCCGGCCGACGGTGGGGCTCTTGTCCAACGGCAGCGAGCCGAGCAAAGGCACCGAGACCCTGCGCGAAGCCCACCGCCTGCTCAACATGACCGACCTGCGCTACACAGGCTACGTCGAGGGGCGCGGCCTGCCGCTCGGCGAGGCCGACGTGGTGGTCACCGACGGGTTCGTGGGCAACGTCGTGCTCAAGCTCAGCGAAGGCATCGCGCTCGCGCTCGTCGAGCGGGTGCGGCGTCAGCTCGAAGGCGACTGGCTCGGCGCCCTCGGCGCGCCGCTCTTCAAGCGGGCGATGCGCCGCCTGCGCGACGAACTCGACTGGGAGAGCGTCGGCGGCGCGCCGCTGCTCGGGCTCGACGGGATCGGCCTGGTGGCCCACGGAGCCTCGTCGGGCCGGGCGGTGGCCAACGCCGTGCGCCGGGCCCGCGGCTACCACGACGTCGGCCTCGTCGCCGCGCTGCGCGGCGCGCTGTCGAAGAGCGGCTTCGACGAGATGACCAGCACCGCCGAGCTGCCGCTCACCCGCCAGACCGGACCGCACCAGCCGGGGCAGTAGCCCTCGCGCGCCGACCGACGTACCCTGTCGGCATGGCACACCCCACGACCCCCCCGACGATGTATCGGCTCTGCCGGATGACCGCGCTGCTCGGCGCGCTGCTCGCGCTCACGGCCTGCGGCGGCCCGCCTCAGGCCCAGGCGCCGCCGGGCGCCGAGCCCAAGCTGGGCGACGCGTGGTTCGCCTTCCGGGCCGAGACCCTCGGCATCGAGCCCGCCGCCGCCCGCGCCCGCGACGCCGCGCTGCCCGGCAAAGAGGGCCCGCCGCCCACCGACCAGCTCGACGACCACACCGCCCGCGAGGCCGCCGTCATCTGGGCCACCCGCTGCGCGCAGTGCCACGGCGCCGCGGGCGAGCCGCCGCTCGAGATGGTCGCGCAGTGGGAGGCCGCCGGACAGAACGTGCCGCGGACCTGGGGCGGGGCCGCGCGCATGGGCTTCGCCATGGGCGGAGACTCGATGCGGGCCGGCCTCTTCCGCAAGATCAGCGAAGGTGTGCCGCCGGGTATGGCGCCGTGGGGCGGGGTGCTCGCCAAGGAGCAGATCTGGGCTTTGATCCGCCACCTGGAAGGGTTCTGACCGAGCAGGGGCCCCGCGGATACCCCTGGGGGCGCACCGGGCGGCCGCAGGGGCTCGAGCGGGTATCGGGCAGGGGCAAGGGGGCAGAGCGGGGCGAACTGACCGCTCCGCGCCACCTGAGGCCTCTCAGGAGCCTTGCTGGCGCTCGATCTCGGCGGCCAGCGCCGCCTCCTGGGCCCGCAGCTCGGGGGTGAACGCCTCCCCGAAGTCATCGGGGTCGAAGATGGGGCGCAGCTCCAGCTCGGACTCTTGCCCCGGCATCGGATCGGGGCACTTGCGCGCCCACTCCAGGGCCTCCTCCATCGAGGCCACCTTCCAGATCCAGAAGCCGGCGATGAGCTCCTTGGTCTCGGCGAACGGCCCGTCGACGACCAGCCGCTCGCTGCCGGTGAAGCGCACCCGCTTGCCGCGGCTGCTGGGGTGCAGCCCGTCGCCGCCGACCATCACCCCGGCCTCGACCAGGGCCTGATTGTAGGCCCCCATCTTCTCCAGCAGCGCCGTATCGGGCATCTTGCCGGCCTCGGAGTCGGCGGTGGCCTTGATCATCACCATGACGCGCATCATCTGCTCCATGAGTCGTTGAGAGCGGGACCGCCCCGCCCATGCCTCCGACGATCGAGGGCCGCCGCGATCGACAGGGGGCGCTGTTTTTTCGGGCGCTGCCCGCGCTTCACCGCGACGCGCGCTCGACCGTCTTCGGCCGCGCGGCCCGCTGGGCCAGGGTCACCGCGCCGGTCAGGATGGTCAGCTTCTGCACCACCGTGCCCCGCTCGCTGAGGCGCACGAGCAGCAGCAGCAGCCGAGCGGCCCACATCGGCTCGTAGACGAGGCCGGCGATGCGGGTGCCGATGACCGCGTCGCGGGCCTCGATCAGCGCCGGCCACTGCGCGTCGTCGGCCTCCGCCAACGCGTTGGCGAAGCGCCAGGCCCCGTCCCGGGCCAGCCTCATGCTGAAGTTGACGATGGCGTCGTCCGCTTCGCCCACCATGCGGTCGAGCAGCCACAGCGGACGCCAGATCTCGGTCAGGCGGGCCTTGGTCGCCTGCAGCTGCGTCGCCAGCACCTGGTTGATCTTCATGAAGTCGGCTTCGAGATCGCCGATCGGCCGCCCGCGGGCGACGGTCGCCGCGGCGATGCCCAGGTCGAGGTTGATGTGGGCGTTCATGCCGCCGAGCAGGTGCTGCAGCACGATCGGCGACCACGTCTGGCAGCGCTCGAAGGTCACCTGCCACGCCGTGCGCACCTGCCGCCCGGCGCGCCAGGCGTCGAAGGCGTCGGTGTAATGGCTGGCGAAGACCGCGTCGAAGCGGGCCATGCGCGGGCCGTCTTCGAACTCGCCGTCGGCGATGGCCTCGCCGATGCTCGCGGTGACCGTGCGGTACAGCGCGGTGAAGTAGCCGATGGGGCTGCGGTTGTCCCGGGCCCATTCGATGATGGCATCCAGCCGGCGCAAGACGTCGTCGATCTCTTTCATGGCGCCGATGGTGACAGAGCCCGGCCGCGAACGCTTCTTTAGAGTCACCGGTGCAAGGCCCGCGTCATGGCCCGTGGTGACGGATTGGCGACAGCGGTGCGGATCGGCTTGCCTCGGCCTCGGCGCCGATCCATAGTGCGCCGCTTTTGTGGGCCCCTGCCGGCCCCACCGGAGGAGGTGCGCCATGCACGTCGTCTTCGTCGCCCCCCATTTCCCTGCCAACCAGCGCGACTTCGTGCGCGGCCTCAAGTCGGTCGGCGCCCGGGTCACCGGCATCGGCGAGGCCGAGCTCGGCTGGCTCGACGGCGAGCTGCGCGGCTGGCTCGACGGCTACGAGCAGGTCGCCAACGTCTGCGACCCGCGCGCGCTCTACGGCGCCGTCGAGCGCATCCAGGCCCGGGGCTGGGTCGACCGCCTCGAGGCGACCATCGAGGCGCATATCATCCCCACCGCCGAGGTGCGCGCCGCCCGGGGGATTCCGGGGCTGACCCCGCGGGCCGCCGAGATCTGCCGCGACAAGGCGCTGATGAAAGAGGTGCTGCGCGCGGGCGGGGTGCCCTGCGCCCGCTCGGCGCGCATCGGCAGCATTGCCGAGGGCACCGAGTTCGCGCAGGCGGTGGGCTTCCCGCTCATCGTCAAGCCGATCGACGGCGCGGGCGCGGCGGGCACCAGCCGGGTCGACGACCTCGCCGGGCTGCACGCCGCGCTGCGTGAGTCGGGGGTCGGCGGCGGCCACGCGGTCGCCGTCGAGGAGTTCATCGAGGGCCACGAAGGCTTCTACGACACTCTCACCGTCGGCGGCGCGGTGCAGCACGAGTTCATCTCGCACTACTACCCCAACGTGCTCGTCGGCATGCGCACCCGCTGGATCTCGCCGCGCATCGTCGCCACCAACCGCGACGACGCGCCGGGCTACGCCGAGGTCAAGGCGCTCGGGCGCAAAGTCATCGACCTGCTCGGCCTGGGCACCACCGCGACCCACATGGAGTGGTTCTTCGGGCCCAAGGGGCTCAAGTTCTCCGAGATCGGCGCCCGCCCGCCGGGCGTGCTGCAGTGGGATCTCTACAACTTCGGCAATGACATCGACCTGTACCGCGAGTGGGCCGCCGCGCTGGTGCACGGCCGGGTGCTCGATGCCCGATCGAAGCGCTTCTCGACGGGGCTGCTGGCCAAGCGCCCCGACCGCGACGGGCGCATCGTCGGCTACAGCGGCATGGACGCGGTGCAGGCCGAGGTCGGCGAGTGGATCATCGACTGCCACCTGCCCTCGCCGGGCACGCCGACCCAGCCGGTCGAGGCCGGCTTCATGGCCAACGCCTGGGTGCGCATGCGCCACCCGGACTACGACACCCTCAATGAGATGATGGACTTCGTCGGCCGCACCCTGCAGTGCCACGCCGCGTAGTGCCACGCCGAAGGCTGAGAGACATCCCATGAAGCAGCCCATGCGCGTCGTCTTCATCGCCCCTGATTTTCCGCCCGAGCAGCGGTTCTTCACCCGCGGGCTCGCCCGGCTCGGCGTCGAGATCATCGGCGTCGGCGGCAGCCCCGAGGGCGCGCTCGATCCCAGCGTGCGCGAGGTGCTCGCCGGCTACCTGCACGTGCCGCACCTCTTCAACGAAGCCCGCGCCGCCGAGACCATCGCCCGCGCCGTGGCCCGCTTCGCGCCCGATCGGGTCGAGAGCCTGTGGGAGCCCACGGTGCTGCTCGCCGCCCGGGTGCGCGAGATGCTCGAGCTGCCCGGCATGCGCCGCGACACCGTGCTCGGCTTCCGCGACAAGGTGGTGATGCGCGCGCGCTGTGAAGCGGCCGGGGTGCGCATCCCCAAGACCCGCCGGGCGCGCACCGTCGGCGAGGCGTGGGCCGCCGCCGAAGAGATCGGCTATCCGCTGGTGGTCAAGCCCGTCGCCGGGGCCGGCAGCGCCGATACCTACCGCTGCGACGACGCGAAGCAGCTCGAAGAGGTGCTGCGCCGCACCGGGCACGTCGCCGAGGTCAGCGTCGAGGAGTTCATCGACGGCGAGGAGTTCACCTGCGACGCCGTCTGCATCGACGGCGAGCCGGTCTTCGAGAGCGTCACCCAGTATTTTCCCCGGCCGCTGGTCTTCCGCAGCGAGCAGTGGATCAGCCCGGCCCAGATCACCTATCGCGACCCGCACCAACCCGCGCTGATGCCCGGCGTCGAGCTGGGCCGGCAGGTGGTCGCCGCGCTGGGCATGGGCACCGGCTTCACCCACATGGAGTGGTTCCGCAAGCCCGACGGCGAGGTGGTGCTCGGCGAGATCGGCTGCCGCAACGGCGGCGGGCACCTCGTCGACATGATCAACTGGTCCAACGACATCGACATCTACACCGAGTGGGCCCGGGCGGTGTGCTTCGGCCGCTTCGAGGCGAAGCCGAGCCGGGCGTATCACGTCGGCATGGTCTTCAAGCGGGCGCTGGGCGAGGGGCGCATCACCGGGCACGCCGGGCGGCAGATGTTCCACAACGCCGCGGGTCAGTGGCTGGTGGCCGATACGCTGCTGCCCGTCGGCGCGCACCGCCGCGACTGGAAGGCGACGCTGGTCAGCGACGGATTCCTCTGCGTGCGCCACCCCGACCTGGGCAAGGTGCACGCGCTGGTCGACCGGGCGATCAACGAGGTGCGGATCTACGCCGGCGGCTGAGGCCGGAACCGCTCGCCGTCAGCAGGGCGCGGAAATACTTCGGACCGAGCACCGTGCGGGGCCGCGAGCCGAGTTCAAGGCGCGAAGGCGCAGGGATATCCGAAGATATCGCGAGCTTTCGCAACACAGAAATCGGCTCGCGGGACCGTGCGGGGCGAAGGGAGAATGTTTTTCCGCACCCTGTCAGAACCAGGGCGGCGGCGGCAGCTTCACCTCGCCCGGGTCGAGCCCGTCGAGGTCGAACGCCGCGACCAGCCGCGCCAGATCGCCGGTATCGGGCAGCCCCGAGATGCGGGCCAGCAGCCGCACCACCGCCTCGGGCGCGACGCCGGCCTCGCGCAGCTCGGTCAGGGCGATGTCGCCGTCGCGTTTGGCCAGCCGACGACCATGGGCGTCGACCACCAGCCCCACATGGGCATAGCGCGGCTCGGGCAGGCCCAACACCCGCACGATCAGGAGCTGCCGGGCGGTGCTGGCGATGAGATCGGCGCCGCGCACGACCTGGGTGCAGCCCATGGCCACGTCGTCCCAGCTGCACGCGATCTGGTAGGCCGCGATGCCGTCGACCCGGCGCACGACGAAGTCGCCCATGCGCCGCGCCATGTCGAAGTCCTGCGGGCCCGCCAGCCGGTCGACATAGCGCAGGCGCTCGACGCCCAGCCGCTTCAGCGCGCCGGCGACGTCGAGGCGCAGCGCCGGCGCGCGGCCCCGCTTCTGCGGCAGGGCGTCCAGATCACCCAGCGGCGTGGGTTCTGGCGGCTTGCAGGTGCCGGCATAGACCGGGCCTTCATCGCTGGCGTGCGGCGCGCGGGCCGCCTCGCGCACCTCGCGGCGGCTGCACCAGCACGGATACAGCAGCCCCAGCCCGTCGAGGGCGCGCAGCACCGCCGCGTACTGATCGTAGCGCGCGCTCTGGCGATAGGGCCCGACCGGACCGCCGCCCGGCGACGCGGCGTTGGGCCCCTCGTCGTAGATCAGCCCCAGCCAGTCCAGGTCGGCGTATTGCCCTTCGAGGATGCCCGCCGGGATGGCCTGGGGGTCGAGGTCTTCCACCCGCAGCACCGCGCGCAGCCCGGCCGCGCGGCTGGCGAGCCAGTCGAGCAGCGCCGTGCGCGCGTTGCCCAGGTGCAGGCGGCCGGTGGGGGTCGGGGCGAAGCGGCCAGCGCCGCGGGTCGGCGAGTCGATCGGAGGCAGCGGCGACATGGCCCGAGCATGGGCGCTCGCCGCGGGGGAGTCCAGCCCTCAGCCGAGCCCGCGCCAATCCGGCGCGCGGGCGGCGACCTCTGCCCGCCAGCGGCTGGCGCCGCCCGGCAGCGGCCACGCGCGGGTACACGATCGCTCGAACTCGGGGTCGGCGAACCCCGCGATCAGGTGTCGGTTCAGCCGGTCGACCGCCGAAGGGTAGGGCGCGTCGAGTCGGGCGAACGCGTCACCCACCGAGCGCCACAGCGCCGCCCGCTCTTGCTGCCGGGCCGCGTAGCGCACCGTTCGAACGCGATTGAGCACCAGCGCGGCCGGCGCTCGCTCTTCGAGCAACGCCGCCTGCAGCCGATCGTGGCCGTCGAGCAGCACGCAGGCGTCGAGCCCGCCGACGAAGAAGAGCAGCAGCGGCGCGAGCGAGCCATCCCGCGCCCGCTTCCGCAGGGCCTTGATCCGCCCCGCGTCGGGTCGAGACAGGGTGCGCAGGCCGATGACGGCGCCGCTGCCGTTGAGGTCCCACGCTTCGAAGGCGCGCCGCGGTTGCGCGGTCAGCGCGCGCAGGCCGAGCACCGGGGGCATGTCGGTGGCGGCGTCGTCGAAGGAGCGGAGCCCCGGGCCACGGGCCGGCTCGAGCCGCCAGATGCCGTCGTCGAGCGCCCCGTCCAGGTGGCGGGCGAAGATCCGGCTCCACGCGGCGAGCCAGCGAGCGCTGTCGGGCGACCCCTGCACGGCGCGGGCGGCGTCGGCCCTCAGCGGTGGAATCAGAGCGGGGGTGGCGTCGGTGCGCAGCCACCAGAAGCCGGCCCAGCGCGGGGCGAGGCGGGCCCAGAGCATGGGGGACGGGCCGATGCACAGCCGGATCAAGCGCGGCGCTGCGCCCTCGACCCGCAGCGTCGGGCGGCCGCGGTGCTCTACGACGAGCCCGAGGCCGGACCACTGCTCGGGCTGGCCCGCAGGATGGCGATCGAACCAGCGCACGGCGGGTGTATCCTCAGCTCAGTTGCACTGGAACTCGGGGGTCTCCGACGGCTTGAAGGTGATGCTGTCGGGGGAGAGCTTCTCGAGCTTGGCGCCGTCGAGGATGATGCGGCAGCGCTTGCCGGGCTCGGCGGCGGTGGGCACGATCGAGATCTTCACCGACATCTGCTGGCCGGTCATCTGCTGCAGCTTCTTGTAGGTGAAGTCCTTCATCGAGCCCGCCGACAGGGTCACCTTGCGCCCGTCGAACTTGCCCGAGAGCGCGGCGACCACGACGTCGTTGCCCTGCAGCGCGATCGACAGCGCCGGGATCTCGATGGCGGTGAAGGTGCCGGCGAGCAGGCCGCCGGTGGAGAGGCGGAACTGCAGCGGGGCCTTGGCGCCGGGCTTCGCCGGGGTCTGGGCCTGGGCGGCGAAGGGGACGAGCAGGGCGGCGGCCAGCATCAGGATGCGCATCATCGAAGGTCTCCACGGGCGGTCGAGGGTGACTGGGCGCACCTTAGCAGATCGACGCGTACGGGAAGCAAGCGGGCGGGCAGGGTCGAGATGGCGCGGGTCAGCCGCGCTCGGACCAGCCGGCGGGGATCGTGAGGCCCAGGGTCTGCAGCGACAGCCGCTCGTCGGCGCTCAGGGCGAGGGCGGCGGCGGGCAGGGGGCCGTCGGCGAGGCGGTCGAGGGCGGCGGCGGCGGCCGGAGAGAGCTCGGCGACGATGATGTCTCCGCCGGCGGTGCGGCGCACGGCGAGGCGGTGCGGCTTGGGCGGCAGGTCGTCGAGGTCTTCGGGCACGGCGTCGGGGTCGTCCTTCAGCCGGGCGGTCAGGTCGCGCACGTCGACGGCCGGGGCCAGCAGCTCGACGCCGGGGGCTCGGCGCACGCGGTCGTCGAGCGCGGGGGCCAGCGCGCCGAAGGCCTCGGCGGCGGGATCGGGCGGCTCGGGGTGAGCGATCGCCGCCTCGTACAGCGCCAGATCGGCGACGGGGCCGGGGGCCTCGGCGGCGAGGAAGCGGGCGAAGCGGCGGGCGATGGGGCCGCGGGTGGGGGACTCGGCGGTGACGAAGGCCTCGACCACCGGCACGAAGGCCTCGCCGAGCAGCTCGACGGTGCCCGGCAGCCCTTCGGCGAGGCCGGCGGCGGGCTGATCGATCGCCCGCCCCAGGTCGACGTCGTCGGGCAGGGGCAGGCCCAGAGCGAAGACGGCCTCGGGCTCGGGCATGATCCAGTCGTCGTGCAGCGCGCGGTAGCCCTCGACCGCGGCGACGATGCCTTGGGCGGTGGTCTCGGCGGCGAGAGCGTCGACCAGCCCGTCGAGCGCCGCGCCCAGCTCGGGCTCGCACTGGCTGCCGACCTGAAGCAGCCGCCAGCCGATGTCGTGGGCCACCCACTGCCAGTGGTCGCCCTTCAGCGGCTGCGCCTCGCGGCCGCCGCACAGGTCGTCGAGCAGCTCGAGCACCCGGGCCTCGATGCTGTCGAGGGTGGCGTGATCGCGGCCGGGCGCGGGGAACAGCTCGGCGAAGCGGCGGTACTCGGGCGACATCAGCCGCAGCCGATGGGCGCCGACGTAGGCCAGGGCGTCGCTCTGCAGGTCGATGGTGGTCCAGCGATGCGAGCTGGGGCGGCCCGTGCGGCGGGAGCGGGCGACGGCGGCCAGCTCGGCCTCGACGAAGGCTCGCCCGCGGTCATACCAGCGCCCGTCGATCTCGATCGGACCACAGAGCGCGGCGCGCTCGCAGGTGGGGCAGAAGGCGCCGTAGAGCGGGCCGCCGCTCGCGTGGGCCGGACAGCGGCGCAGGCCGGCCTCGTCGAGGAAGTAATACAGCGTCACCGGCAGCAGCTCGGCCACGCGACAGCCGAGCGCGAGGAACAGCGGGCTGGCGTCGGGGCGCCAGGCGTGGCCGACCAGCGCGTGGCACAGCTCGTGGGCCGTCCACTTGGCGCGGTGGCCCGGGTGGAAGCTGCCGAGCACGCCGTCGTGGCGGAAGGGGCCGTACTTGGGCTCGACGAGGCGCCCGCCCTGCCAGACCGCTTCGCCGAAGAGATCGGGGCGGTCGGCGGGGGCCCAGTGGTCGGGCAGGCGCAGGTGCTGGCGGTACTCGAAGTGGGTCAGGCTCAGCCCGCTGGCGGCGGCGAGGCGGCCGATGCGGGCGGCGGCCGGCGAGCGGCTCAGCTCGGGCGCGGGGCAGTTGACGAGGCTCGGCGAGGGGCGGTCGTGCATCGCGGGCTCCGGATCGGGCGGCCATCGGCGGTGATCGGCTGCTGATAGTCGCACTGCGCCCGGCTGCGCAAGTCCGGTATGCTGCTGCGCGCCGCACTTCGGTCTCCGGGGGTCAAAGCATGCGTCTCTCTTCCCGCGTACTGCTGGTCGGCGCGCTGGCCGTCGGGCTCGGCGCGTGCCGCGAGCCCGCGCCCGTCGCGCCCGAGGCCGACGCCGCGGCCCCCACCGCCGAGGCGAAGCCGGTGACCGCCACCGACCGCCGCGACCCGGGCCCGCTGCTCGAGCGGCCGGTGGGCGTGCGCGAGGCGGTGCAGCGGCCGGCGGTGACCCTCGAGGTCGACGCCGTCGAGGCGGTCGACGGCGCGGTCTACCTGCGGGCGCTGGTGCCGCGCGACCCGCGCCAGGTGATCGTCGGCCCGCTCGAGCGGGCGCGGGTCGAGGTCGTCGGCGATCGCCACGGGGTCGCGGTGCCGGCGGCGCAGGGTCGGCTGCCCGATCGCCCGTGGGTCTACGTGCGGCTGGCGGGCGATGCGCCGCCGCCCGATCCGCTGGTGGTGCGCTGGCGACAGGCGGCGCTGCTCGACGGGGAGCCGGGGCAGGTGCAGATCCTGACGCTGGTCGGCGCGGCGTCGGCGGCGCCCTTCCCCCGGCTGAGCGTGCGGGTGCACGAGGCCCTCGGCCGCTGGTTCGCCGATCTGCGCGGCGGCCCGCCGACGCTGTTTCATGCCTTCGCCGCGGGGCGTCTGCCGGCGTGGCGCGCGCCGGTCGGCCGGGCGCGCAGCGCGGCCACGATCGACCTGATGCAGATCTGGAACGCCCCCTGGATGACGCTCGTGCTGCGCGACCGCGGCATGCGGCTGCCCGAGCAGGCGAGCGGCGCGGTGCCGTTGGAGCAGATCGAGCCGCCGAGACCGGTGGGCAGCCCCTGGGCCGAGCTGGCGCCGAAGGCCGCCGCGCCGGCCGATCCGTTGGCGGCCTGGGCGCCGGCCGAGTGGATCTACCTGCGCCTGACCGATCTCGCGGCCGGGCTGGCGCTGTACGACGAGGCGGCGGCGCTCTTCGGTCCGGTGGCGGCGGCGCTGACCAACGCGCCGGGGCAGCGCCGCTGGTTCGAGCGGCTGTCGGCGTCGCTGGGCCTCGACCGGGCGGCCCTCGATGCGCTGGCGGCCGCGACCGGCGGGGTGTCGATGATGCTGACCGATCCGATGATCGAGCAGGGGCCGGGCCTCGTCATGGCGTTCGAGATCACCGACGACGACGCCGCCGAGCGGGCGCTGAACCCGGCGCCCGACGCGCGGGCCGAGCGCGTGCAGATCGCCGGTCGCGTCGTCACCCGGCTGAAGGGCGCGCACGGTACGAGCTTCCGGGCGACGGTCGAGCGCGTGCAGCTGCTGTCCAACAGCGCGGGCGCGCTGGAGCGGGTCTTCGCGGCGCGCGGCGGCGAGCGCGCCCTGGCGGACGCGCCGGGCTTCGCGGTGCTGCGCGGCCGGCTGGCGGCCACGCCGGACGAGGTTTTGTTCGCGATGGCGGGCGAGGGGCAGCTGCAGCACCTCGCCGCGCCGCGCACGCGCCTGCTGGCCGCCCGCCGAGCCCGGGCGATGGGTGACCTGCGGGCGGTGGACTTCGCCGGGTTGCTCTACGGCTGGCTCGAAGGCCGCCCTTTCGAGCCGGCGCGAGACACCGCGGCGCTGCGGGCGAGCGGCTTGCTCACCGAGGATGACCTGACCCACGACGACGGCGGCCGCATCGCCCTCGATGGCGGTGTACCGTGCTCCGCGTGGGGCTGCGCCGGGCGTGGGCGGCCGCTGATCGACCTCGCGCTCACGACGGTGAACGCGTCCGAGGCGGGGGCCTACGCCCGCCTGCGCACCGAGGCGTTCGACCGGCTGCATACCCGGGTGGCGCCGATGGCGCTGCGCGTGGTCCGGCAGGCCGATGGCTATCGGGTGGCGGCCCAGATGCTGCCCCTGCCGCGACAGCACGGCTGGCGCTGGCTGACCGGTCACTTCGGCGATCGGCGGCTGCCGGCGGCCAAGGCGACGGCGAGCGGCCTCGAAGTCGAGCTGGCGGTCGGGGCCGACGCGCCGCTGCGGGCGCAGCTCGACGCGTGGCTCGGGGAGCTGACCGGGCAGCGCGACGTGGGGCTGAACTGGCTGGGTGATTCGGTCGCGCTGGGTCTGGTCGATCGCAGCGGCGCGTGGGACGCGGTGCTCAACCTGCTCGAGCTGCCCAACGTCGAGGGCCGCCGCATCTGGCGTGATCCGGCGCAGCGCAAGCAGGTGCTCACCCGGCTGCCGCTGTCTCTGCGGGCGCCGGTCGCCGATCGGGCGGCGCTCGATCGGGCGTTGGTCGGGGCGCGGGTCTTCGCCGACGCGCCGGGCAGCGTGGTGCAATGGCGCGACGCGGGCGTCTATCGCGGGGTGAAGGTGGCCGAGCTGCGCGAGCGGCTGTCGGACTCGGCGCATCAGGTGGGCCTCTTCTTCGGCGTCGCCGGCGAGACCCTGGTCGCCGGGGTCGAACGGGCGGTCTTCGAGGCGACGATCGATCGGGTGCTCGACGACTCGGCGCCGGCCGCCGCCGATCCGGCCGGGCCGCGGGCGCGTATCCGGCTGACGTTGGCCGACGGGGGCTGGCTGCAGCGGGCGCTGCTCGGCGCGGTGGAGCGGTTCGCGATCGATCGCATCGCGCGGGTCCGTCAGGCCTTCGCCGTGATCGCCCGATCGGTGGCGCTGCCCGAGGCCGGTCCGGCCCGGGACGCGGCGTTGCTGCGCTGGCTGGGTCATGTGCCCCGCGGGCCGCACGGCGATCGGCCGCGGCTCGACGCGGCGGGCGATGTGCTGCTGCCGCGCTATGGCACCGCCGTGGCGCCGCGCTGGCCGGCGGTGCCGGTCGAGGGCGATCCGCTGCTCGGGCTGGCGAGTATCGAAGCCGACTTCAGCGTCGAGGGGCCGCCGGGCCAGACCGCGTTCGTTCTGCAGTTCGGCTGGACCCGCCGCTGATCGGCGCGGCCGATCGGGAGTCGGGTTCACCCTGCCGTGCGGCTGGGGCACGGCCGGCGAGCGGGCGCCTGCGGCGGGGCGTCGCGGGCGCCGGCGGGGCGAATTCAATCGAATCCACCGCATAGGGGCGGTTTCTGGGGGTTTCTCGGGGGTCTGCAGGGTTTCTGGCGGCAGCCACGGGCTCGAACGGCGCCGGATGCACGGCGCGCAGGATGTTCGGCACGGGCATTGCTCTTGGTGTCGGGCAACACCATCGACCCGACCAGGAGCCGACCCATGCGCGCTCTTCGCCTTCTGCCCCACGCCCTGACCCTCGGCAACCTGATGGCCGGCACGCTGGCCATCGGCTTCATCATCGCCGGCCACCCGCTGTGGCACGCCGCGCTGCTGGTGGGCCTGGCCCTCGTCTGCGACCTCTTCGACGGGCGCGCCGCGCGGGCCCTGGGCACCGACGCCGCCTTCGGCGCTCAGCTCGACTCGTTGTCCGACCTCGTCTCGTTCGGCGTGGCCCCGGCCCTCGCGCTGCACACCTGGAAGCTCGCCGAGCTGGGCCCCCTGGGCACCCTCGCCGCCGGCGCGCTGGTGGCCGCCGCCGCGACCCGCCTCGCCCGCTTCACCGTGGCCGCCGGCGACAAGCCGAAGGCCGCGCAGCCGAGCGGCCCGGCCCGGTTCAGCGGGCTGGCGGTGACCATCCCCGCCGCGATCGCCCTCGGCGCCACCGCCGCCGACCTGCCGCTGAGCCCGGCCGCCGCCGGCATCCTCGCGGTGGCGCTCGCCGGGCTGATGGTCAGCCGTATTCCGTATCGCAGCTTCAAGGACCGCTCGGCGCTGGTCGTCGTGGGGCCGGCGCTCGCGATCCTCGCGGTGGCCATCGTCGCGCTGCAGAGCCCGGTCGCCGGCTTCGGCTTCGCCTTTGCGCTCGGCGGCGCGGCCTACGCCCTCAGCGGGCCGGTCTCGGTCGTCAAGCGCCGCGCCCGCGCCCGCTTGCAGCACGCTTGACCCGCCCGAGCGGGCGGCTCAGCCCAGCGACCATACCCGCACCCGCCCGTCGCCGGCGCCGCAGTACAGGCGCCCGCCATCCGCCGACCAGACGACGCCGAACAGGCCCTTGAGCCGGCTCTTGATCGTGCCGACCGCCCGCCCCGTCTGCCGATCGAAGATGCGCACCTGATAGGCCATGCTCAACGCGACGCGCTCGCCGTCGGGGCTGATGCGCAGCGCCTGGGGCAAGGCCCCGTCGGCCGGAACCCGCCAGCTCGCGTCCCCCGTGGGCGACCACGCCCCGACCGTGCCGTCTTCGAAGACCGCGCAGGCCCCCGCGTCGTCGCTGTCGAGCGCCACCACCGCCGCCGTGCGCGCCCAGCGGCGGGTGCGACCGCCGACGGTGGGCATCCAGACCAGCCCGTCGGCGGCCCCGGCCACCACGCCCTCGCCGAGCACCGTGAAGCAGCGGATATCGTCGTCGAGCCGCGGCAGGCGGCGCACCAGCTCGCCGGTCTGTGGATCGTGCACGCAGATGCGCCCGCGGCTCGAGTTGCCCACCAGCAGGCCGCCGGCCAGCCGGCCGTCGATGCGCCGGGTGATGGCGTACAGCGGGCGTCCCTCGACGGCGGTCCATACCCGCAGCGTGCGATCGCCGCCCACGCTGGCGATGCGCCCGTCGGCCACCTGCACGCCGCGTACGCCCTTGCCGTGGGCGTCGACCGCGGACAGCTCGATCCAATGGGCCGGATCCCAACGGCGCAGGTGCCCGTCGGCGCCACCGGTGACGAGTGTACCGTCGGGCAGACGGTCGATGGCCGGCACCGCTCGTGAATCGGCGACGAAGGTATGCAGCAATTCGGTCTTCACATGCGCTCCCCGTCGGGGGCTCCCCACCCCGACTCGATGACTAGGGATCGAGAGGGGTGAAGTGTCCTCTCGGAGCGTCAGATTTTCGGCGCCGAGGCCGGATCTTCGATCAAAGCCCGCACCTGCTCCAGGCTGCGCCCGGCGTAGAAGCCGTCGGCGATGCGCTCGTCGTAGGTGTACTTCAGGGTCATGCGCGCCCCGTCGGCTTCATGACGGATGCGGCCCATCACGCAGAAGATCGGGCATGTGCCCCACTCCCACAGGTGGTGGTAGGCCGCGTCGAGCCCCACCGAGCCCAGGTTGGCCACGAAGGCCGAACAGAACAGCGGATCGGGCTCGATCATCGCCCGCGGCAAGAGCCCCCAGCGGTCGAGGCGCTTGCCGGCCCAGATCACCGCTCGCAGCAGCGGGCCCGGCAGCCGCAGCAGCAGCGAGATCTCCTTCTCCGAGGCGCTGATCTCGCCCGCCCGGCCGGCGCGGACCGGCGGGTGTATGCCCGCGACGAAGGCCGCCAGCCCCGCGTCGGGCTCGAACGGCCGCTTGATGGTCATGATCGGCGCGTCGTCGGCGAAGGCCTTCTTGGCGCTGAACGACAGCCAGACGCCCCGGCGCTGCCACAGCTTGCCGCCGGCGGTGAAGCGGTTGAGCGTCGGCCGCTCGTGGAGCGTGCGCCCGATGGCCCACAGCACCACGTGGAAGAGGGTGATGCGGTCGGCGTCCGGTCCGCGCTCGGCGTTGAGCGCGTCGAGCCAGGCCAGCGCCCGGCCGACCTCGACCTCCTGGGCGTAGTAGACCAGCGACTCACCCCGGGTCGGGGTGATGTACTGCATCATGCGGCGCACGGCGCCGACGTCGCGGACGAGGGTGGCATCGGGGCGGCGACCGAACATGGCGCCGAGCATGACCCGCCCGCCGCGGCGGGTCAATGCGCGCCCCGCCCGCGCGGCGGGCGATCAGCGGGCGCGATTGCCACCGGGCGGCGGCGGGCGATGCGGGTGCCGTCGCCGAGCTGGCCGTGGTCGTTCTCGCCCCAGCAGTAGAGCGCGCCGTGGGTATCGCCGCGCGCCCGGCCGACAATGGCGCACAGGTGATGCCGCCCGCCGTCCGCCGCGAGCACCGGACCGGGCAGCCCCTCGACCTTCGCCGGGCGGGTGCGGCTGGCGATCGTGCCGTCGCCGAGCTGACCGCCGTGGTTGTCGCCCCAGCACCACAGCGAGCCGTCCGCGCGGATGACGCAGGTGAAGTCCTGACCGTCGACCAGCAGCCGGGCGTCGTCGATGCCCGGCACGGGCAGCGCCAGCGGCATCTCGGTGGGCCCCAGCCGTCGATCGCGGGACAGGTCGCGGCGGATCTCGGGCGGCAGGTCGGCCCGCTCCCGGGGCGACGGCTGGCCGGTGGCGCCGTAGGTGGCCCGACCCCAGCAGCTCACCTGCCCCGACCGATGCAGCGCGCAGGTATGGTGGCTGCCGGCGGCCAGATCGACCACCGGGCCCATGCGATCGAGCAGCGGCGGGAACGCCATGCCGGCCAGCGACGCCGCGCCGGCCCGCACCGGCAGCGGGCGCTTCTCGTCGCCATCCACCCCCAGCTGGCCGGTGGGGTTGTCGCCCCAGCACCACGGCTGGCCCGCGCGATCGACCGCGCAGCCGTGCGCGTGCCCCACCGCCAGATCGACCGCGTCGAGCAGCCCGGCGTCCATGTCGTCGGGATCGAGCAGCAGGCGCATGTGCTCGGCGCCCGGCGCCGCGCAGGCGATACGGCCCGGCGGCCCGCCGCGAAACACGTAGAACGGGTCGGCGTCGAAGTCCAGCCGCGGCGGCCCCGTCGGCGCCGGGCCCGTGATGCCGCACAGCGAACGACCGACGGCGAACTGCCCCAAGGCGGCCACCGCGTTGAGCTTGCCCCAGCAGCGGGTCCAGCCGTCGGGCCGGTGGGCGCAGGTCGCCAGCGGACCGGCTTCGATCCCGTCCAGGCGCGGCCCGTCGAAGGCGCGCGGGCGCAGGCTGTGCAGCCGCGGCCGGCGGATGGGCTCGGGCGCTAGCTGATTCCAGGTGTCGTCGCCCCAGCACCAGCCGCGCCCGGCGAGGTCGACGGCGCAGGTATGGGCCTCGCCGGCGGCCACGTCGAGCACCGGCCACGGCTCGACGGTGGCCGGCGGCGGCTGCGCCGAGGGTGTCGGCGTGCGCGGGCCGAGGCTCAGGGCGCAGCGCACCCCGATGCCGGTGTCGGTGATCTCGGGGTGGCGATCGGCGCGGAAGGTGGCCGGCACGGTGTGGCCGAACATCGACTCCAGCCCGCGCAGCGCCTTGCGGGTGCCGTCGGGGTCACCGGTCGGGTCGCGCGCGGCGAGCCGGGCGTAGCCGTCGACGGTGTACCAGTCGGCGACCCACTGCTTGACGCTGCCGATGAGGTCTTCGACGCCTTCGGGGGTCGCGCCGCCACGCAGCACCCGGTCGGTCGGGCCCCACGGATACAGCCGCCCCGCGGTGCCCCGCGCGGCGCGGACCCACTCGGCCTCGGTCGGCAGGCGGCGCCCCGCCCAGCGGCAGTAGGCCCCGGCCTGGGTCCAGGTGACGCCGACCACCGGCCGCTCGGCCTTCTCGTCGGGCTCGAAGAACGCCCACTCCGCCGGCTCTTCGCAGCCGCCGGCCTTCACGCAGGCGGCGTACTGCCCCTGGGTCACCGGCCGCCGCTCGATGGCGAAAGCGCTCAGCGTGATCGTGCGCACCGGCTCGCGGTCGTCGGCGCACAGCGGCAGCTCGCCGGTGCAGCCCATCACGAACGGCCCGGCGGGGAAGGAGACCATGTCGGCCGGCGCCGGCGGGCCGGGCGGACCGGGCGGCGGCCCCGGCGGCTCCGGCGGCGGTGTCGGCGGGCCGGAGACGACGACGTCCGCCCCGCCCCGGACCTCGACCAGCGTGGGCAGGGCCTCGGTCGGCGCGGGCGGCTTCGGGGCCCCGCCCGCGAGCCCGGAGACGACGAGGCACAGCGCCGCCAGCCCGATGCCGACGGGCCGCGGTGGGCGTCTGCGCAGGTATGGGATCGCGGCTTGCACGACGATCTGACTACCACGGGGGCCCGGCGAGAGGTACTCGCCCCGTGCGCCCGGGCGGGCCCGACGACGGCGCCCGCCGCGGAGTGCTGTCCGGGGCCGCGCCGATCGGCTATACAGCGATCGTTCGAGAGGGCGAGGCAGGCGGATGAGCCGTCGGCGGCGTCCACGCTCGGCCGCCGAAGGAGCAGCGCCATGCGCATCCCCATCGGTCGGCTCTTCGGCCGCAACCCGTTCCCCGCACTCGGCGCGCTGATGCAGGCGGTCTGCACCTGCACCGACGAGGTGCCGGGGCTCATCGAGGCCCTGATCGCCGACGACCAGGACGCGGTGCGCGTCATCGCCAAGCAGATCAGCCAGCTCGAGGCCGACGCCGACCAGGCCAAGACCGAGCTGCGCGACAAGCTGCCCGGCAGCCTCTTCCTGCCCGTCGACCGGCGCGACCTGCTGCAGCTCGTCAGCCAGATCGACGCCATCGCCGACTGCGCCGAAGACGTCGGCGTGCTCTTGACCCTGCGCCCGCTGACCGTGCCCGCGCCCATGGCCGGGCTCCTGCGGCGCTACCTCGAGGCGGTGATGCTGACGGTGGCCTGCGCCGGCGAGGTCGTCGAAGGGGTGCAGGCGCTCTTGTCGAGCGGCTTCGGCGGCAGCTCCGCCGAGCGCACCCGCGACCTCATCCGCGAGCTCGGGCGGCGGGAGCACGAGGCCGACAAGCTGCAGGACCAGATCGCCAAGGTGCTCTTCTCGCTGGAGGACGAGCTCAAGCCGATGGCCATCTTCATGTGGACCAAGGTGCTCAACAAGCTGGGCGACATGGCCAATCACGCAGAGAACGTCGGCGATCGGGTGAGGCTCTTTTTGGCCCGATGACGGCGAACATCTGCACATTCGCCGGCCGGGTATGGCCGGCAGGGCAGCGGAGGCAGGCGTGGACGCCCCGTCGCTGATCATGGCCGTGGCCGTATTGTCCGGGCTGTACCTCGCCTGGAACATCGGCGCCAACGACGTGGCCAACGCCATGGGCCCCTCGGTGGGCTCGGGCGCGTTGTCGCTGCGGCGGGCCCTGGTCCTCGCGGTGGTCTTCGAGGCCCTCGGCGCGTTCCTCGCCGGCGGGCGGGTGACGGCGACGATCAGCCAGGGGCTCGTCAGCCTCGACGCGTTCGGCGGTGACGCGGTGCTGCTCTCGGCGAGCATGACCGCCTGCCTGATCGCCGCGGCGCTGTGGCTCAACTTCGCCAGCTTCATGGGCTGGCCGGTCTCGACGACCCACTGCATCGTCGGCGCGGTGGTCGGCGCCGGCCTGATGGTCGGTGGCTGGGACGCCCTCGATACCGAGCGGCTCGTCGGCATCGGCATCGCCTGGATCTTCTCACCGCTGCTGGCGATGTGGCTCGGCCACCAGAGCTTCGGCTTCATCCGCCGACGCATCCTGGGGGCCGACGATCCGCTGACGCGGGTGCGCAGCCTGGGCCCGCCGATGGTCGGCGCGCTGGCGGCGCTGCTGACCCTGGGGCTCCTGTTCCGCGGCGAGGGGCCGCTGCAGCTCGACCTGCCCCTGTGGCTGGCCGGCGCCATCGCCCTGGCCACCGGCGCCCTGGTGACCGCGCTCAGCCGCCCGACCTTCCGCCGGGCCACCGCCGAGGCTCCCGACAGCCACCCGGCCCGGGTCAAGCGCACCGAGCGGGTCTTCCACGGCCTTCAGGTGCCGGCGGCCTGCGCGCTGGCCTTCGCCCACGGCAGCAACGACATCGCCAACGCCGTCGGCCCGGTCGCGGTCGTCTTCCACGGCTTGCGGGTGGGCATCACCGAGCAGGTCGCGGTGCCGCCGGCGGTCCTGCTCGTCGGCGTCGTCGGCCTGGCCATCGGGCTGGCGAGCTACGGCTACAAGGTCATGGCCACCGTCGGCCGCGGCATCACCGAGCTGACCGGATCGAGCGCCTGCGCGGCGGCCTTCAGCACCGCGGCGATCATCCTGGTGGGCAGCAAGCTGGGCCTGCCGGTCTCGACGACGCACATCATGGTCGGCGCCGTCGTCGGCGTCGGCTTCGGGCGGGGCATCGCGGCGATCAATACCCGGGTGCTGCGGGCGATCATCGCCAGCTGGGTCGTCACCGTGCCCTTCACCGCCGCGCTCACCGCCGGCCTCGTCGCCATGGCCCGGAGCGCGCTCGGTGGTTGACCCCTCGCCCGCAGAGCGCCCGCCGCGCATCCGCCGCAACCTGATCATCGCGGCGCTGTTGACCCTCGGCGCGCTGGCGCTGTGCCTCGTGCCGCGGCCGCGGCTCGACAACTCCATCGGCGCGATGCTCGTCGACGACAGCCCGCGGGCGGCGACCTATGCCGCGTTCCAGGGCCGCTTCGGCGCCGACGAAGTGGTGATCGTGCAGTTCACCGCCCCGGCGAAGCACGCCGACCGCTTCTTTCAGCGGCTGGCGCGTTTCGAGGCGCGCATGGCCGCCTACCCCGAGGTGGAGCGCACCCTGGGTCCGGCCTCGGCCTATGAAGACGAGTTCGACCTGCTGCTCGACCCCGACATGGGCGGCATGGGCGAGCTGCCCCGGCTCGCGAAGCGCTTCGACGGCCCGCTCAACCGCGCGCTGGGCTTGATCACGCTGCCCGCAGACGGCCCCGCAGACGGCCCCGCAGCGCAGCTCGACGCCGCCGACGGCCAATACCAGGGCCGGGTCTACGCCTTCATCCGCCCCGGCCCGCCCGAAGAGCGCGCCGGCCTGCGCGCCGAGCTGCCCGGCCTCTACCGCAGCGGGGCCCACGTCGCCGGCCCGCCGATCCTCAACATCGTGCTCGACTTCGTCAGCACCGAGGTGCAGATCATCACCCTGCCGCTGCTGGTGGCGGTGTGCGTGATCATCATGCTCGGGCTGACCCGCAGCGTGCGGCAGACCATCGCCGCGCTGGCCCCGGTGGGCCTCGGCGTCGGCGCCACCATGGGCCTGCTCTCGCTGACCGGCCACAGCACCGACATCGTGGTCAACATCGCCCAGCCGCTGATCTTCGTGCTGCTGCCCGCCTCGGGATTGCACGTGATCGTCGCCTGGCAGGACGCCCGCCGGTTGGGCCTCGACCGCCACAGCGCCCCGTGGATCGCCGCCCGCGAGAAGGGCCGCGCCTGCGCGTTGGCGCTGGGCACGACCGCGCTCGGCTTCACCAGCCTCGTGTGGAGCGACATGCCCGCCATCCGCGCGTTCGGCGCGGTCTCGGCGCTCGGCCTCGGCCTCGGCCTGCCGCTCGTCTTGTGGGTGCTGCCGGCGCTGCTGCAGCTGCTCGGCGGCGGCCCCGGCCCGGCGGGGCGGCAGGTGCTCGGCGGCATCGCGGCGGCCACGGTGAGCCACGCCATCCGCGCCCGCTGGCTCTGGCCGCTGGCCGCGCTGCTGATCACCGCCGGCGGGCTGTGGACCATGACCGCGCTGCCCATCAGCACGGGCGGGGTGCACTACTTCGAAGACGACGCCCGCATCCGCACCGATTACGAAGCCCTCGAAGCGGCCGGCGTCGGTTTGTCCAGCGTCGAGCTCATCCTCGACTTCGACCGGGCGCCCGACGAGACGATCCTCGAGACCGTGCACCGGGTCGGTGAGGCCGCCGAGGCCCTCGACGGCGTGCAGCAGGCGGTCGGGCTGCCCCTGTTTCTGCGGGAGGTGCAGTGGCGGGCCAACGGCCAGGACATGCTGCCCGCCGGCTCGCTGCTCGCCGAGGCGCTCGGGGCCGACGCCGCCGCCGGCTTCGTCGACGGGCGCGGGCTGCGGCTGTCGCTGCTCATCGACCACCTCGACGCGACCGAGCTCGACGCGCTGCACGGCGAGCTGCGCCGGCTCGTCGCCGAGACCGCGCCCGCCGCCAAGCTCACCCTGACCGGGCATCACGAGCTGGTCGTGCACGCCCAGGCGAGCCTCGTCGATACGCTGATGTGGAGCCTGCTGACCACCGCGCTGCTCATCGAGCTCATCATCCTCGTCGCCCTGCGCTCGTTCGCGCTGACCGCCGCCGCGCTGCTGCCCATGCTGGCCCCCGTCGCGCTCAACTTCGGCCTGATGTGGGCCCTCGACATCCCGCTCGACCTGGGCACTTGCATGGTCGGCGCCATCGCGCTCGGCATCGCGGTCGACGACGCGCTGCACTTCATGATCGCGTGGCGCAAGGGCCCGGCCCTCGCCTGCGCCCGCTCCACCGGCCGCGCGCTGGTGCTCACCACGGTGGTCATCTCCGCCGGCTTCCTCTCGCTGATGACCGCCGACTTCGCGCCCACCGCCCGCTTCGGCTTGCTCACCGGCGTGGCGATGGCCAGCGCGCTGCTCGCCGACCTGCTCGTGCTGCCGCCCATCCTGCAGCGGCTGGCCCCGTGGAAGGGCGAGCCCGCCGGCTGAGCGAGACCGGGGTCAACCGGCTCTACGTCGACCTGTTCGATCGCTGGCCCCGCTGGCCCGTCGACGGCACAGACGCAGCGCGCCCCACGCCACGACGAGCGCCCACGGGGGCAGGGCTGGCGTGCCGCTCGGCCGGGCGCTGCAGCCCATCTGCTCCAGGTCGGGCCCGTCGATCGGCTGCTCGTCCGCCGGCGCGGCGCACGGCTCGACGTGCTCGTCGATCACCCCGTCGCAGTCGTTGTCGATACCGTCGCAGCGCTCGTCCCAGCCTTGGAACGGGCACAGCGGATACAGACCCTGCTGCGGCACGAGATCGGGCTCGACGGCGTCGTGCGTGCTGTCGAAGAGCACCCGCAGCCCCAGCGCCGGGGTGGTCATGTCCGATGGCCGGCGCGCCTCGACCGCGTCGACGAAGCCGTGCACGTCGAGCACCAGATCGCCGGCGGCGTCGGGGGCCACCACGCAGCCGGCGAGCGGCGCGTCGTCGGGCTCATCGGGCAGCGCGACGAGGGCGCAGTCGTCCAGATCGCCGTCGGCGCCGATACGCAGCGCCAGATCGGGCGCGCCGTCGTCGTCGACGTCGAACTCGGCGCGCAGCTGCTCGCCGGCCCCCAGGCGCGCGGCGTCGAAGACCGCCGGATCGCTGCTCGAGTCGGGATCACCGTCGCCGTCGCTGTCGCCGGCCACCGCGCCGAACGCCACCTGCACCGCGAAGCGCAGGCGGCCATCGGCCGGATCGGCCTGCAACCAGACGGCCCGCACGTCGAAGCCCGACGGCCCCGCAGAGCCCACGTCTTCGGGGTCGGAGACCCAGTCGGCGAAGGCCCCGAACGCGGCGTCGACGTGCCCCGTCAACGGCGGCAGCCCGGCCCCGTGCGCGGGGGCCGCGGCGGCGAGCGCGGCGAGCAGGCAGACGACCCGGCCAGCGGCTCGGCGGTCGTGATGCGATAGAACAGGCAGCATGTCATTCCCCTCGGTTCATGTCATCGGTCAGCGATGACTCGATGCCATCATGGGATGTCTTGCCGCCCGACGCGATGACGGGCAGATTCAGCCGATGACGGCCGATGACGGCTCGATTGACAGCGCCCGGCGGGCCCGTCAGGCTGATGCACGTCGGCTCGGGACCTCCGGCCGACGCATGCCATGCACCCATGACTCAGTGACAGGGAGAGCACGATGAGCACCCACGAACCGACCCGGCCGGGGCAGCCGCTCGAGATCGATCCCATTCACGCCAACCGCCAGCGCGCGGTGAGCATCTCACCCACCAATACCTGGACGATGGTCGAGATCGGCGACAAGCCGACCCTGAGGCTGACGAAGAAGGGCTACACCGCCGACTCGCTCTACTGGACGGCCTTCAGCGGCACCAAGCTGCAGAACCACGGCACGGTCGACATCTCCGCCGGCAGCAAGGTCGAAGGCGACCCACCCACCGGCGCGCAGTTCACGATGAGCACCGGCGGCTGGGAGGCGGGCCCGGCGTCGCTCGACTACACCGTGGGCAGCGGCGGCGTCGTGGGCCTCTTCACGGTGAAGGCCACCAAGGATGGCAAGACCCGGGCGAATCGCTACCTGGTCATCGAGCAGGACGGCGATCAGGCCACCCTGAGCTGGTTCAAGCAGAAGAGCGACGACGGCACCGTCGGCCGCCTCGCGCCCGACGACTGGACGGTCGAGCTCGTGGCTACCACCACGCTGAAGGTCAGCCCGGCCGAGGGCACGCAGTTCTGGCAGGCCATCGACACCCAGAACGCATAGCGCCTCAGGGCTCGTCAGCCCAGGCTGCGCACCAGCCGGATGCCCACGTTGGCCCCGATCGACGTCGGATGCACCGCGAAGCGGCACGCAGCGCCGCACCAGCCGCGCTGGGTCGGGAAAGCGCCGCCGCGCACGATGCGATGGGTCACCGCCGCCGGATCGGCCACGTCCGGCCGCCCGTCGACGATCGGCGCGCCCGCCCGGCGGTAGGCCGTCGCGCAGAAGTCGCGCACGTTGCCGGTCAGCCCGCGCACCCCGTAGACGCTCTCGTCGAGTTCGAACGCCGTCACCGGCGCTGGCGCCGGCGGGCCGCGGTGGCTCTCGGCCACGCAGGCGAAGGCCGGGTCGAGGTGGTCGCCCATCGCATAGCGCCGCTCGTCGACCCCGCGGGCGGCGCGCTCCCACTCGAGGCTCTCCGGCAGCCGCCAGGGCAGGCCGTCGCGCGCGGCCCGCCAGGCGGCACAGGCCCGCGCCGCCTGCCAGCTCATGCGAAACACCGGCAGGTCGTCATCCCACTCGAAGCCCACCGGCACGCCCGGCGCGAAGCCATCCGGGGTCAGGCGAAAGAGCCCCGGCCCGTCGGCGGTGCGCCCCGCCGGCACGCAGCCCAGCGCCTCGTCGACCCGCCCCGCGGCCCGCAGGCCGTCGAGGAAGGCCCGATAGCCCGCCAGGGTCACCGGATGGCGCTGCATCACGAAGCCGTCGAGCCACACCCGCTGCCGGGGCAGGCCGTCGGCGGCGTCGGCGACCCCGCCCAGCACGCCCCAGCTCGGCGGCACGTAGACCGCGTCGGGCCCGATCTCATCGACCGGCGGCAGCACGATCGGGCGTGGCGCGCGCCCCCCCGGCGGGATGCCATGCCAATCCCCGCCGCGCTCCATCGCCACCGGATAGCGCACCGTCACCCGCCCCGGCGCGCGCAGCACCAGCAGATAATGCCCCCGGGGCAGCGGGTGGTCGCGTAGCGGCGTGCGCAGCGCGCCCTCCATCGGCACCGGCACCCGCCGCCGATCGCGCTCTTCGAGACGGAACAGCGCGACCGTCGCCCCCGGCGGATCGGTCAGCAGCGTCAGCCGGCCCTGGCCGCGCAGCCACTCTGCATTGCCCGCCGGATCGTGCAGCCGCAGCTGCGCGGTCGCGTCGGCGGCGGCCTCCGGATCGCGGCGGCGCTCGGCGTCCAGCAGCCGCTCGCGGTAGTGGGTATTGAGCAGCGCCCGGGCCGCCGTCGACGTCGGATCGGCCTCCAGCGCGCCGCGCAGGGTATGCACCAGGGCCAGCTCGAGCGCCCGCGCCCGCCGACGCAGCGCCACCGCCGCGTCGGCCTCGTCCCACGCCGGCCGCTTCTCGGCGATCGGCGCGTGGGCCGCCAGCGGCTCGAGCAGCGCCCGCGCCCGTGCGTCGTGCGCCGCCGCCCGGACCCGCAGGCGCTCGATCTCGGGGCCCATGGCGCGGGCCTCGTCCACCAGCGCCCGGCTCTGCGCCCGCTGCGCCTCGCCGTCGAGCCAGGCCCGCAGCCCGTCGGCGAAGGCGGCCATGCCCGAGCGCTGCGCCGGGTCGCTCATCAGCGCGCGATGACAGACCGCGACCAGCGCCGGTGGCAGAGCGCGCGCCGAGCCATCGGCGGCGGTCACCGTCGGCGGCAGGCGCGGCGGCGGGCGCAGCAGCACCGCCAGCGGGTTGCCGCCCGAGCGCAGCGGCGGCGCGCCGGCCAGCACGTGGTACAGCACGCCGCCCAGAGCGTAGACGTCGGTGGCGGCCGTCGGCGTCTGCCCGCGGGCCTGCTCGGGGGCCATATACGCCGGCGTGCCGATGATCGTCGTCGCGGGGTCGGTCGGCGGCGTATCGGTCGGCGTATCGGGTGGCGCCGTCTCCCTCGGCGCCAGGGGCCGCGCCGCGTCCAGCGCCCGGGCGATGCCCCAGTCCATCACCATGACCTCGCCGAAGGCCCCGATCATGATGTTGTCCGGCTTGAGATCGCGGTGCACCACCCCCTCACCGTGGGCGTAGGCCACCGTCTGCACCACCCGCAGCAGCGCCTCGATCAGCCGCCGCAGGCTCCAGCCGTCCTCGGTCTCGACCCAGCGCCCGCCGCGCGCCGCCCCATGCACCGCGGCGACCACCGCCCCCAGGGTGCGCCCGTCGACCTGCTTCATGGTGAACCACAGGCGCCCGTCGGGCAGCGCGCCGACGTCCTGCACCGCGACGATGCCCGGATGCTGCAGGCGGGCCGAGATGTGCGCCTCGCTCAGAAAGCGCGCGTGGGCCTCGGGCCGGTCGATGAGCCGCCAGTCCATCACCTTCATGACCAGCGGCCGACCCAGGTGCCGGTCGTGCACCCGGCGCACCTCGCTCATGCCGCCGCGGGCCAGCAGGCCCAGATCGACATAGCGCTCGACGCGGCCCTCGGGGCGGATGAGCGGCGCGCCGCCATCGGGCAGAGTCTCGGCGCCCGCCTCGGTCCACGATTCGCTCGGTCGGCCGGGGCGGGTGATCGAGTCCGTCGGCGGCGCGTTCGCCGTATCGTCGGGCCCGCCCGCCTCGCTCACGGCCCGATCCGCAGCCGCGCCGGCGGCAACCCGATGTGCAGGCTGCCGGCCCCCGCCCGCCGCTCGACCAGCTGCGCCGCCCCTTCGACCCCAGCGGCGGTCAACGCCCGCCGGGCCCGCGAGACCTGGGTGTTGATCGTCAGCCGGCTCATGTCGAGCATGCGCTGCAAGTCGTCGTGATGCACCCAGCCCTGCTCGAAGGGCGGCAGCTGCGCGTCGGCCAGCCGCAGCCGGGCCAGGGTCAGCAGCAGATAATGATGGGCCCGCTCGGCGACCGGCAGCGCGCCGCCGGGATGCTCGATGCGCAGGTCGACGTGCTCTTCGTCACGGCTGACGGTGAAGCACAGCGTCGACTCGCCCAGCAGCACCGCGCCGCCGTCGGCCTCGACCGTCGACGCCAGCTCGCCGGGCAGCCACAGCCGCCACGCCTCACCGGCGACATCGAGCAGCTGCCCCGACATCGCCGGGGTGAGCCCGCCGTCCGGCCCCTCGAGCTGCCAGCCGTCGTCCGTGGGCAACAGCTCCAGCTCGACCCGCTCGGCGTCGGGCAGCGACAGCGCGCCGTCCCGCAGCCCGCGCACCGCGCGATCGCTCAGCCGGATCGCCACCGGCCCCGGCGCCTCGCCCGCGCCCAGCCGCCACGGCGACGCCGCCCGCCCGAAGCCCAGCCGCCCGCCCGCCGCCAGCGCCGCCTGCTCGCCGGGCCCCAGCCGCCGACCGTCGACCCAGGTGCCGTTGCGGCTGCCCAGATCCACCAGCGGCCGTCACGCCAGCTGAGGGCGGCGTGCTCCAACGAGACCCGGCGATCGTCGAGGCGCAGCTGGCAGGTGGGCCCGCGGCCGACCAGGGTATGCGCCGTCAGGCAGACCGGATCGCCCGCGTCGGGGGGCACGAGATAGGCCATGACCGGCATCGTATCGGCGCTGAGCGCCGACCCGCAGCGGGCGCGCCGCGCAGGCGACCGCAGGGCTCAGGGGATCGCGGGCATACCCGGCGGGAAGACGCTGAGCACGGTGCCGCCGAAGATGGCGAAGGTATGTCCATCGACGACGTGCGCTCGGCCGCCGGGGCCGAAGTCGAGCGTGCGGTCGGGCTGGCCCGCGCGCTCGATGCGCAGCGACGCGGTGTCGGCGTGTGCCGTGCGCCCCTGTCCGTCGCGCAGCCGCAGCCGCTCGGCGCCGAGCAGGGTGACGGTCAGGTCGAGGGCCTCGATCGCGCGCGACTCGCCGGGGCGCAGCGTGAGGTCCAGCCGGGTCTCGAGTGCCTTCATGGGCTCGCTCCGAGCGGGGGCGGCGTCGCGTCTGGATGGGGTGAGCGGCCGCGCGGTCGCCGCCGCGTTCGTATGGGGTACGCCGGCGTCCGGGCCGGGCGCCGGCTGCGCCTTGGGGCTCGGTCGGCCATTGCACCCGAGCAGCGTCAGGGCGATGAGCAGAGGCAGGCAAAGGCTCATGGCTTGGGCAACCTCAAGATCCATCCGGGTTGGATGCGATCCGGATCGGCGATCGTATCCGGGTTGAGCGCGACGATCTCCGGGTAGCGATCCGGGTCTCCCAGCGTGCGCTCGGCGATACGGCTGAGGGTGTCTCCGGCGACGACGGTATAGCTGCCGCCGTCGGCCACCGGCGCTGGCGCCGGGCCGCCGGCGACCAGGGCGTCGATCGTGATCCGATGGGGGAGGTGCCCCAGCCCGGGCAGATCCCGGTCGACCTGGTCCCAGAAGGGCTTGGACTGGCTCTTGTCGCTGAGGAACGCCCGATCGGCCCCGTCGAGCTCGCCGCACGCGTCGGTGATGCCCCCGATGTCGCCGACGCCCACCGCCTCGCTGAGTGCCTGGATCCGCAGGGAGTTGAGCGCGTTGCCGCTGACCGGCGCGTCGAGGTCGTCGACCATCTGCAGGAACTTGGGATCCTTACCCATGTAATAGGCGACGTACGCGTAGCTCTGCGTCCAGTCGCCATTGGCCCACCAGTCGCCATTGGCGCGGATCGGGCTGACCAGGTGGCGCAGGATGGCCTCCTGGCGGGCGTTCTTGAGGGTCGTGGTCACGGTGGCCACGTTCACGTCGTCGGCGGTACCGAAGGCGCCGTCCGGGCCGGGCTCGTTGACCGTGATCGTGATCTGGCTGCCGACCGGATCGCCCGCCGACGGCCAACTGTCGGCCCGCGAGCCGGGCGGATTTTCGAGCCAGTAGGCCCGAAACTCGGTCTGGTAGCCGTTGAAGGCCCAGCCGGGTGCGGTCGCGCCGCTGGGGGGCTGCGCCTCGAACGCCGCGCCGGACTGATGCTGGTCGGCGTCATGCTGCACCTCGTGGATCAAGGTCTCGACGAGCAGATCTTCGCTCTGCTTGAGCGGGTCGATGATGGTCAGCGTCGCCCCGTCGCTGCTGAGCGAGCCGAGCAGCCGCGTCGAGCCGGTCTTGATACCGCTGTCGTCGTTGACGTCGTCGGCATAGGTGGCGCCGTCGGTCTCGTAGTCCAGCCGCGTATCGAAGTAGCCGGTCTGCCCCGCGCCGATGCTGGGGCGGTCGTTCGCGTCGTGGATCGGGCTGAGGACGTACACCGCGCACTGCGCGCTGTCCGCCCATTGCGCCGAGTTACGCCACAGGTTCTTGCGGGAGTCGGCGCCCAGCGCCGGGTCGATCTCCTGGGCGAGACCGGCCTGGATGATCGATTGCATCCGCCGCCGATTGCGGCCGTGGCGGGCGAGCGCGGCGGCCTTGGTCTTCGGATCGCCGGGCGCGCCGCCCTGGCCGACCTGCTGGTCCTCGGGGTCGAGTGATCGCCGTGGTCGTGGTCGTGGTCGGGCCGCGTCTGCTCGGGCGAGGTGCGCGCGCCGTCCGGTGCGGATGGCTCGCCCCCCGCCCGCTGGACCGCCCGGATGTCGTCGGCCTGCCCTGCGCGGCTGCGCGCCGACATCCGGGCCTCCTCCAGCGGGCCTTCTCCGCTCGCCCCGGCATCGTACTCGGCGTCGTATTGAGTGTCGTAGGCCCGTTGCCCGCTCATGTCACCCTCCCGGACGGCCTCACCCGACAGATCCCAGTCTATGGCAGCGCCCCTTCGGCTCTCAAGTGGCAGCAAGAAACGGCCGCCGCATATACCGGGCGACGCGGCGCACCGCGCGCACTCTCTCGTCGGCTGGGGCAGGCGACTCGAGACGCCGACCCGCAACGGGCGCGGGAACCTGCGCCGTGTGATGCTGACCAAGCGCCGTCACCCCCATCGGAGACGCCATGCCCAGCACCCTGCTCGCCGTCGGCCTGCTGCTCGCCCCGCCCGTCGGGCCGGTCGAACTCGCCGCCGCGCCGATCGTCGACGCCGACCCGGTCACCCTCGGCGGCGCGGCCATCGACCCCGGCGACCTCGACCCCGGCGACCCGGCGCAGATCCGCCGCTGGATCAAAGCCCGCGGCCACGCCATCGAGCGTTGCCTGGGCCGCGACACCGTCGAGATCGCCGTCGTGCACCCGATCATACCGCTGCGGCTGCGCGTCGCGCCCGACGGCGCCGTCGACGCCGCCGCCTGGACCCGCGACCCATCCACCGAGCGCTGCATCGCCGAGGCCCTGAACCGCTGGCGCTTCGCGGGCCACCCGGGCCCCGGACCCATCGACTGGTCCGGCGAGATCGACTTCGGCTTCGGCTGGCCACGGGCCTACGCCCTCGGGCCCTACGCCGTGCGGGTCGAGGCCGCGACCGTGCCGAGCAGCGCGCCCCCGACCGACGCGCCCCCGCCGATACCCCGCTGGACACCCGAGCCCGACTGGGTGACCCGGCAGCGTGGGGCCACCTCGCCCTTCCGGCCGAGCTGCGTCGACGCGATCGATCCCGACGTGACCTCGGCCCGGGCGCGGGTCGTGGTGCAGTGGAAGGCCGGCGCGGTGCAGCGGGTCGCGGTGCACGGGGACCCGGCGCTGACCCGCTGCGCGGTGGCGACCGCGGGCCACGACCGCGTCGACGACCCCGACGCCGCGCGCATCACCACCCGGGCCATCGAGTTCGTGCGCCTGGCCGACGACGGCCTGCCGCGCGTCATCCCCGGACGCGCGATCACCTGCTGCGACGGGCACCACCGCATCTTCCACCCACGCATCGCGCGGCGGCAGCGCGCCGTCGAAGCCTGCTACCGCGCCCGCCTCGCCGCGCGCCCCGACCTGCGCGGCGCGCTCTTCATCGGCCTGCACGCCCGCGACCGCACGCCGCTCTACACCACCCGCCCCACGCCCGGACCCATCGACGTCCGCGCGGCGGTGCTCGACGATCGCACCGGCGACCCGCCGCTGGCCGCGTGCGTCGCCGCCGCCCTCGAGTCGATCACGGTGCCGCTGTCGGAGATGGGCGGCATCGAACCGCGGGCGGGCCTGCGGGTGCAGGTCGAGTACGCCTTCGAAGGGGTCGTCGCCGGCGACGCGAAGCGGGCCGTCCCGCCCCTGCAGGCGTGGCTGACGACGCAGGGCGCAGACCTCGACCGGGCGGCCTTGCTCGACCGGGCGGACTCGCTCGCGCAGGAGACCCGACTCGCGCAGGAGGCCCGGGCAACCGGCGCGCAGCCGAGCCCGCACATGGCCGCCGGCCGCGCCGCCGAGGCCGTGGGGCGTTTCCGCTGGGCGCGCGCCTTCTTCGCCGAGGCCCGCGACGCCGCGCAGGCCGCCGACGACCCGGCCCGCGCCCTCGACGCCCAGCTCGCGCGCGTCGAGCTGATGCGGGTCGACGCCGACGACGCCGATGAAGACGCGCTGCTCCACGCGCTGGCCCGCGCGGTCGAGCTCGATACGGCCCGGGTCGCGGCCGGCGGCGCGGCGGACGACCGAGCCGCCGACCGGGTCGATCGAGCGATCGTATCGGCGGCCGTCGACCACCACCGGGCCATGACGCGGGGCGGCCCCGATGCCGAGGGCTCGGCGCGGCGCGCGGCGCGGGCCTATGGGCTGTGGCAGCTGCGCTCGGATGACGGCGCCCGGCGCCGACCGCAAGGCACGGTCTTCACCGGCGACGGCCAGATGCTGCTGTATCTGGCCGACTTCGCCGCCAGCCGCGGCGAGCTGCGGCGCGGCGTGCGCTTGATCGAGCGCTACCTGACGCTGTTTCCCGCGGGCGACCTGCGCCAGACCGCGCTCGACGAGCGGCTGAGCCTGGCCCGGCTCGTCGCCCGCGCCGACCACGGCTGCGCGCCTGCGGGTGCGCCGGACACATCCGACCGCCCCGCGCGACCCTGCCCCCCGTGGCTCGAGGCGTGGATCGCCGGGCCGGCCGCCGAGCCCTGACCGGCGCCCGCGCCTCGACGCGCAGCCACCGAGCCGATACCGTAATCCCCCGAGTTCAGCCGAGGGGCCCCGAGGACGCCATGCCCGACCTGCCCGCATACCACCTCGCCCTGCTGTTGGGCTTCGGCGGCACCTACGTCGACAACCCCGGCCTCACCCTGCGGGTCGAAGCCGGCGCCGACGCGCCCGGATGGCTCGCGCCGCTGGGTGTCGAGGTCGGCGCGGGCTACCTGCACTACGGCACGCTCGCCGCCTTCGGGATCGGCCGGATCCCGCTCGGCGACGAAGACCGCGCGGCCGTCGTCTTGGGGCTCGGCTGGGCGATGGACTTCGACACCGCCGGCGACGCGGGCCTGCGGGTCCACCACCTGCTGGCGCGGGTCGGGCTCGAGGCCACGCTGACCGACGCGTGGTTCGTGAGCGGAGAGCTCGTCCCGGTGCGCTTCCCGATCGCCGGGGCGCAGGTCCTGTCCGACGGCACCGCCGCCGACCTGCCGGTCGACGCGACCGACGCCGTCTTCCTCGAAGCGGGGGTCGCCCTTGGCTACCGATTCTAGCCCCGCCCGCTCGGCTCTGCTGCTGGCGCTGGCCCTGGCCGCCCTCGCTCTGGCCGCGTGCGCCGACCGCGAAGACCCCCTGGTGATCGCGCACCGCGGCCTGCCCGGCGCCTTCCCCGACAATACCGTCGCTGGCTTCATGGCGGCGGCGGACGAGGGCGCCGACACCTTCGAGACCGACCTCTGGCTCACCGCCGACGGCGAGGTGGTCCTGGCCCACGACGGCGGCCTCGGGTGCTTCACCCAAGCGTGCACGGGCGCGATCCACGACCAGCCGGCCGAGACGGTGCGCGCCTGCCTGCTGCCGACCGCCTCCGACGGCGGGCGCCATACCATCGCCAGCCTCGAAGAGGCGCTGATCGCCACCCGCGGGCGCTATACGGCCCACTTCCTCGAGATCAAGACCCGCGACCCCGCCATGCTCGACGCGACGGCCGAGGCGGCGCTGCGCCTCGTCGATCGCCTGGGCACCCCCGACGTCGTCTGGCACACCTTCGACCCGGCCGGCGTCGTGGCGATCCGAGCGGCCGCCGAGCGGCTCGGCTTGCCGGCGCCGGTCGTCGGCCTGCAGCTCTTCCTCGACACCGGCGTCTCGCTCGAAGCGGGCTGCCCGCCGGTCTCGGCGCCGGCCACCGAAGCCGACGTCGCGCGCCTCGCGCCGGACTGGGTGCTCTACGGCGGCGCCTTCATCGACCGCCTCGACGTGCTCGCGGCGCACGGCGCCGGCCGCAAGGTGGCGACCTGGGGCGGCGACTCGCCGCTCTTGATCCGGCGCGCGCTCGATCTGGGAGTCGACGGGGTATTCACCGATACGCCGGGCTACCTCCGGCGGCTGCTCGACGAGTAGTCATCAGGGCCGGGCGCGCCCGCCGCGACCCGACCGCCGACCTCTCGCTTTCGCCCGCTCGGCCTCGCCCAGCTTCAGAATGCTCGGCACGATCGCCTCGAACGCTGCGTCGGGGCTGTCGACCCGGCCCTCGGCCTCGGCCCGGGCGCACGCGACGGCGGTGGCGATCAGCCGGATGGCTTCTGCCCGGGGCAGCCCCCGCCTCACCTGGGCGAAGACGTTCTTCATCACCGCCTGACCGCTCTCGGCCAGGCAGGTCTCGACCCACGCCTGAGTGCGCGCGCGAAACGCCAGCCAGCGGCGCTCCTCGTCTTCGTCCTCGTCTCCCTCCTCATCGCTCTCCACGGCCTCCTCGCGCTCCACGGCCTCCTCGCCCAGGTACCCCCGCATCACGGCGATCACCCGCCGACCGCTGTCGAGCGCCAGCCACGCGTCCCGGCTCGGCGGCTGCGCCGGATCATAGGCGACGTCGACCGGTGTGGCCTGCTCGGCGGCGAGTCGATACACGGCCTCCAGGTATCCTTCGGGATCATGGCGCCAGCGGTGCTCGTCCAACATGTCGCCCGGCCCGCCGAGCGCGAAGATGACAGAGTGTTCGAGCAGGGCCCAGGTCAGCGGCGCGCCTTTCGGGTCGACGTGCATCCCGCGCGCGGCCGACGCCCACAGCCCCGCCGCGTCGGGGTCACCGGCCCGTTCGAACCACCACGCCATGTAGCGGGCGCGATCCGCCCAGAGCAGATGGCGACCCGACGCGATGAAGGCGCCGCGGGCGTGCGGCAGCCAGACCGCCGGTTCGTAGTCTTCCGGCCCGAAGCAGTCCATCTGCTCGAAGTCGTCGCCGTCGAGCAACCACATCTCGAAGGGCGGCCGGCGCAGGCGCTCGAGCAGCCCGGATACGGTGGCGGCTGCCCCCGGCGCGGGCGGCGGAGACGGGGTATCGCCCGGTCGGCTCAGCCACTCGACGAGGCGCCCGATGGCCCGGACCGTGCCGCAGGTGTGATCGGCCGGCTGGCCCGCGCGCACGAGGGCCGCGATCTCGACGATACTGGCCTCGGCCCACTCGCCCTCGGCGGCTTCGGCCTCCGCGCGCGCGCGCCGCTGCGCCAGGGCCTCGTCATCGACCATGCAGTCGATCGCGCCGGTCGCGATCGTGTGGTCGACGCCCATCGTCAGCATGAAGCCCAGGTGGCCGATGCCCACCGACCGCGCATCGGGGCGGCGCACGATCACCTCGACCCTGAACCCGCCATGCCCGTTGCAGGCCGTCGCCCAGGCCTCCGCCCGCGGTCGGGGGTGCGTCCCTGCGTCTTCGGCCAGGGCGTCCTCGATCGACCGCCAATGCGCTGCGCGGCCGGCGCTGTCCCGCGCCCGCGCCGCGCGGACGGCCGACAACGCGAAGCTGTCCGGCGCGTCCGCCAGGGCGGCGAGGACGAGCGGCTCGATGTGCGCGGTCCCGGGCAGCCCCAAGCACCGGTCGTAGATCAGGCCGGGCGACGTGCCGAGGCGTCGACGCTCCGCCTCGACGCGCTCGAAGACCTCGCGCAGCCGCGCGGGGCCCGAGGCGACGAGCAGGTCGCGGATAGGGTCGCGCCCGAAGCGGATGCCCTCCTCAGCGTCCAGCAGGCGCATGCGGATCCAGGCGCGCTCGGCGGCCGCGATCAGCTCATCTTCGACGACGCCCACGAACTCGACGTAGCGCCTCGCGTCGCCCCGCACCAGCACGTCGAGCGCGGTCGCGCGCGCGCTCGTCTCCGCGCGGGCATCTCCCATCAGCCGCGTCAGGCGCTTCTCCAGGATGCGCGCATCGGCGCGGTCGGCGATGTCGAACAGCAGCTCGTCGTCCCGCGGGCCGGGCAGCCCCTGGCTCAGGGCCTCGACGAGCGCGGTCGCCACGAAGCGGGGGTCGATCTCCGCGACCTCCCGCAGCAGCTCTCGCAGCTTCGCCGTCGGCGTCGAGGTGGAGAACATCTCCCGAATACGGACTCGGGCGTGGTCCAGGGTATACCGCCGTCGTGTGCGCATGCTCTCCCGCGCCGTCGATGTCGTCATGACGAATAGGGGTCGACCCGGGCGAAGTGTCCGCCGTCAGCGCAGGTAGACCCCGCCGACATCCAGCGCCTGCTCCGGGGTGCCGACCCACTCGCCGGTGTCGAAGAAGCACGGCTCATACTTCATGTCGCTGTACTTGAAGAAGGCGAGGCTCCAGCGCTCCTCGCCGAAGAACCGCATCCGGCAGAGATGAAGCGGGGTGTTGCGGATGCGCTCGGCCTCATCGGGCGTCATCTCTCGAGGGATGTCCTCGTCGACGAACGCGTCGATGTAGCAGAACTGCCCGCGAAACCGGACAGCGATGCGCCGGTAGAGGCCCGCGAAGTGCTCGGCCGCGTGGGCCTCGATGCGGGCCTGAGTCGCGATCTTGACCCCGTCGGGGATCTTCTTTCCGCCCGCGTGTGGGTTGAACCCCCAGAACCGGCTCATCTTCTTCTCCTCTGCCGCAGTGAGCGGCGAAGGTAGCGCCCCCAGGCGTCGGCCGGTGACCCGTAAGCGGGATGGCAGCGCCCCGCGGCGCCCCGATCAGCCCGGCGGCACCCGGCGGATGCCCGGCGCCTGGACCGCCGTCGAGGCATACCAGCGGTTGAAGCGCTGCACCGGCGCCACCAGCCGCGCGCTCGCCCCGCCATCGCCGACGAGGCGGGCGACGCCGGCATAGCACAAGAGCTGCACCGGCGCGGTATGGGCCGGCGGCGCCACGCAGCCCGCGGGGCCCGCGGCCAGCGCCTCGGCGAAGAGCGCGCGGGTCTCGGGACTCCACACCGCCACCCAGTCCTTGAACGCCTTCTCGGCGTGATCCGGCGCGTCGCCGATGGCTTCGCCGATGCCATCGCTATGGCATACGCCTCGCCGCTGGATGTGATGGCACAGGCTCTGGATGAGATACGGGTGCCCGCCGGTCTCATCGACGAGCCATGCGCGCATGGCATCCCGCTGGCTGTCGTCGATGCCATCCAGCAGCGGCGCCATCAACTCGTCGGCGCGCGCCTCGTCGAGCAGGCCCATGCGCCGCGTCTTGCACACGTTACGCAGCGGCGAGAGGCGGTCGTCGGCGTCGCGATAGACGTACAGCGCGTGATAGCCGGTCACCAGCAGCGTCACCGTCGACTCGGCCTCGAGCAGCGCCCGCAGCTGCCCCAGCACCACCGTCGGCTGCTCGAAGTCGAGGATGCGCTCGCCCTCGTCGAGGGCCAGCACCAGCGGCAGCGCGCCGTACTCGGCGTCGATGGCGTCGATCAGCCCTTCGAGCCAGCGGCGGAAGACCTGGAACCGCCCGTCCGCCGGCCACGGCTCGGGCAGCGGCGGCGCGTCGAGCTTCAGATCGGCGGCCTTCAGCGCCTTGCGCGCCGCCCGCTCGATGGCCCGGCACAAGCCGCTGAACAGCGCGCGGGTATCGCGCCCGCCGGCCTGCAGCGAGTAGCGGGCGACGATGCACTCGGGCAGCGTCTCGTCGCCCCACAGCGCCTCGCCGAGCCAGTGGGCGGTGACGGTCTTGCCCAGCTTGCGCCCGCCGACGAGCTGCACCGACTGCCCCGCGCGCAGGTCGGCGGCGACCTCGCGCATCAGCGGGCGGATGACCCGATGATGCCGCCGGGCGATGTGCCGGCCGTCGTCGTAGGACTTGCCCGTCACGTCTCCCCCAGCAAGGCCGTGACGAGGGCGGCGAAGACCCGCGGCGTATCGGCTTCGCGCACGATCAGGCCGCGCACCGCCGGATCGTCCAGGCGCTCGTCGTCGGCGGCGACCGCGCCGTCGATGACCGCCCGCAGCAGCGCCTTCTGGTCGTCGTCCACCCGCTCCAGCAGCTCGGTCACGGCGCTGCGCCCGTCGGGATCGGCCAGCATCCGCCGCGCCGAGGCATCGACCGCGTCGGCGTCGACCGCCGCGCCCCGGCCCAGGTCGCTCAACAGCCGGCTGCCCAGCTGCCGCGCCAGCCACGGGTGCCCGCCCGACCAGCGGCGCGCCCGCTCGACGGCGTCGTCGTCGAAGCCCAGCCCGGCCCGCGCGCCGAGGATGCGCAGCATCGGCCGCAGCTCGGCGAAGCTCATCGGCGCCAGCCAATGCTCGGTGAAGTAGCGATAGACCGGGTTGCCCGCCACGCCGCCGCCGAGCCCCTTGTCGAGCCGGGTGATCATCGGATCGAAGCCGGCCACCAGCGTCACCAGCAGCGGGTCGGTCCGCTGGCCCAGGCTGCGCAGCAGGCCGAACAGCAGCTCGAACTCGTCGAGGTGTGCGCCCTTGCGGGTGTGGGCCCGGTGCACGAGGCGGTCGATCTCGTCCAGGAAGAGCAGCAGCGGCACGTCGCCGTCGATGGCATCGGCGATGGCATCGGCGATGGCTTCGACGTCGCGGCGGATGATATGCACCGCGTCGTCCGATGGCAGCGGCGGCAGCTCGATATCGGGCCAGCGCTCGGCGGCGGCATCGCGGATGTGGCGCGGCAGGTCGGCCATCAGCGGGCCGCAGCGGTCGCCATAGCCCTGGGCGTCGACGGTGATCGCCAGCCCGCCGAAGCCGGCGCACACGCGCTGGCAGAGCGAGGTCTTGCCCAGCTTGCGCAGCCCGAAGAGCCCCACCGACTGGCCGCGCTCGATGTCATCGCGCAGCGCGGCCTCGGCCGCCGGGCGGTCGAAGAAGTCGCCCGAGGCGCTGACCGGCTTGCTCATGTCGAACGGGTCGCGGCGGGTCAGGTGGGCCTCGATTAGATCGGCGAGCGTGGCTTTGGCGTTGCCGCGGGCCGTGGCGGATGTGATGCGATCGGGGATGAGCGTCATCAGCCGATGCCCGGCGGTCAGCGCCGCGGTCAGCGCGCGGGCGCCGGCCGGGGTGGGGGCCTCGCCGACGATCAGGGCCGGGGCGGATGCCATCAGCGATACCACCGTGTCATTCACGATGGTATCGCTGATGGCATCCGCGACGCTGGCGATGCGCAGCGCGCCGACCCGGCGGCGGTCGCCGGGCTTGCCGGGTATGGCCCAGCGGTCGCCATCGCGCAGCTCGATGGACCAGCCCGCGGCGGCGAAGAAGCGGTCGACGCGCGCCCGCAGGCGCAGGTCGTCGGTATCGAGGGCTTTGCGGTGGCGGTCGATCCAGCGGGCGAAGACCGGGTCGTCGGGCGGATGACTCAGGTGCGCGATGCGCTGGTCGGGGGTGAGCGTCTGCCAGTATTGCTCGAAGCGGGCGTGCTCGCCGGTGACGAGCAGGTCGTCGACGAGGCGGTCGATGGCCGTCGGCGCGACCCGCGGGCGGCGGTCGCCGGCCCACAGCGCCTCGACCACCGCCCTGCCGAGCACGTGCAGGTAGTGCGGGCGGGTGCCGACGCGGTCGATGATCCAGCGGGCGGTCGGCTCGGGGATCGGGGCGTCGGCGGGCGATGCGCTCATGAGCCACGCGATGGCGTCGGCGTCGGCGATGGGTTGCAGCGCGGTGTGGGCCGCCTCGACGTCCAGGCCGCGGGCGCGGATGGTATACCAGTCATCGCGGGATGCCACGATGGCCATGGCATGGCCCGCGCGATGATGGGATGTGAGCCATTCGAGGACAGCCGGGTCGGCGGCGCGCAGGTGGTGGCCGTCGTCGAGCAGGAGGGTTGCGCCTTGGGTCGCGATGTGGGCTTGGAAGGCAGCGAGGCTGGCGACGCTGGCCGCGTCGAGGGTGGCGTGGGTCGCGTCGTCCAGGCCGTGGGCCATATGCGCGAGCAGCGTCGTCGCGCCGATCCCACGCGGCGCGCTCAGGCAGACCGCGGCGCCGCGGTCGAGGTCGGCGCGCAGGCGGGCGAGGCAGCGGGCGCGGCCCGGCGGCAAGACATCGGCCGGCCAGCGGACGCCCGGGCAGAAGGGGTGCTGCGCATCGGCTGGGTCGTTGGGGTCGCCGAGGTCGAGGATGACCTCTTTGCCATCCCACGGCACCGGCGGCGGCAGGCCGGCCTCGGCGAAGGCTTCGGCTACCTGCTCGTCGGGGTCGGCGCCGGCCAGGATGGCCTTCACGCGCTTGGGCGCGTGGTAGATGTCGGCGTAGGGGCCCATCGGCCCGAGGAGATAGCTCTGGCTGCCCGGCACGGGGATCCAGGCGCGGGCGAGCTTGGGGTCAGAGGCGGCGAAGAGGCCGCCGCGGGCGACGGTGATCCAGCCGCCGTCGGCTTCGTGCCAGAGGGTGGCGAGGCATTGGCCGTCTTGCCAGATCTTGACGGTGCTCTGCTCCGATACCGAGACGAAGCATCGACCGTTCGTCGACCACTTCACCGCCTGGACTGTCCCGTGGTAGCCGTGGAATACGTCGGTCTGCTTTCCGGTCGAGGCATCCCACACCCGCACAGTCTGGTCGAGTGACACCGAGGCGAGGCGCTGCCCATCCGGCGACCACACTACCGCTTTGACTGTATTCTGGTGGCCGTGGAGGGCGTGGGTCTGCTCGCCGGTCGACGCGTCCCACACCCGCACGGTATTGTCCCCTGACGCCGAGGCGAGGCGCTGGCCGTTCGGCGACCACACCACCGCCGTGACCGAGCCGTGGAGGGCGTGGGTCTGCTCGCCGGTCGACGCGTCCCACACCCGCACGGTCTTGTCCCACGACGCCGAGGCGAGGCGCTGCCCGTCCGGCGACCACACCACCGCCGTGACCGAGGCTTGGTGGCCGTGGAGGGCGTGGGTCTGCTCGCCGGTCGACGCGTCCCACACCCGCACGGTCTTGTCCTGTGGCGCCGAGGCGAGGCGCTGCCCGTCCGGCGACCACACCACCGCCGTGACCGAGTCTTGGTGGCCGTGGAGGTCGTGGGTCTGCTCGCCGGTCGACGCGTCCCACAACCGCACGGTGTTGTCCCCTGACGCTGAGGCGAGGCGCTGCCCGTCCGGCGACCATACGATCACCTTGACCGAGTGGTGGCCGTAGAGGGCGTGGGTCTGCTCGCCGGTCGACGCGTCCCACAACCGCACCGTGTTGTCCCCTGACGCCAAGGCGAGGCGCTGCCCGTCCGGCGACCATACGATCACCTTGACCGGGCGTTGGTGACGGTC
>JAUHXC010000085.1 GCA_030427205.1 bacterium
GCACCGCTGGGCCGAGGCCCGGGTGGGTGCCTCAGTGGCCTGAGCCCACCGGACCGGGCGCCTCGACCCTGCGCCGAGCCCCGGTTTCGGCATCCCGTCTATCTGCTGGGGTTCGCGGAGGGCTTACCCTGCACCTCGTCCGCGTCGAATACACCGACGACGACGGCCCGCCCGATGACACCGTCATCTGGGAGATGGAGCCGAGCGCCACCATCGTCCCGCCCGGCGATCTCCCCCGCGTCGACGACGACCCACCCATGCCCTCGGCGCAGTTCGACGCCCTCGTGCGGGCCGCGCGCTGGTCGGCGATGACCCCGTTCATGGAGCCCCAGGGCACCGACCGGGCCGAAGCGCCCATCGCCTCCCCGGCGTTTGGCGCCGTTCAGGTCGACGACTTCCAGATCGAACCGCTCCTGCGCGCCCTGCAGATGCCGCGCGTCTCGCTGCTGCTCGCCGACGACGTCGGCCTCGGCAAGACCATCGAGGCCGGACTCATCCTGACCGAGCTGCTGCTGCGCCGCCGCATCCGCCGGGTACTCGTCCTCTGCCCCGCCGCCCTGCGCACGCAGTGGCAGCAAGAGATGGCCGACAAGTTCTCGCTGACCTTCGACCCGGTCGACCGCGACGCGACCCACGCGCTGCAGAAGCGCCTCGGCCTCGACGCCAACCCCTGGCGCACCTTCCCCCGCATCATCGCGCCGTATCACTACCTGCGGCAGCCCGAGGTCCTCGAAGCCTTCCTGGCCACCTGCCGCGCCCGCGACGACCGCGCCGGCGCCGAGGTCCGCCTCCCGTGGGATCTGCTCATCGTCGACGAGGCCCACAACCTCATGCCGTCGAGCTTCGGCAGCGACAGCGATCTGGCCAAGATGCTGCGCGCCATCAGCCCGTGGTTCGAGCACAAGCTCTTCCTCACCGCCACCCCGCACAATGGCCACACCCGCAGCTTCACCGGCCTGCTCGAACAGCTCGACCCGGTGCGCTTCACCCAGACCCACGAGGTGACCGACGCCGAGCGGACCCGCATCTCGCAGGTCGTCGTGCGCCGGCTCAAGAGCGAGATCAACGCGCTCGACGACGCCGCTGGCCGCACCCGACGCTTCTCGTCGCGCAACCTGGATCCGCTGCCGCTCTTCTTCGGCAAGCGCGAGCAGGTGCTGAACACCGCCGTCGAAGAGCTGCGTCGCGAGATCAAGCGCATCATCGCCACCTGGCCCGACGAGGCCGGCCGCGCCGGGCACTTCGCGATCGAGGTCCTCGCCAAGCGCCTGCTCTCGTCGCCGAGCACCTTCGCCCACTCGTGGTTCCGGTTCCGCCGGGGCATCGCGGGGGACGAGGCCGCCGAAGCCCGAGAAGTCGATGCGGCCCGCCGGGCCTCGAAGACCGAGCTGGACGACGACGCCGAACTCGAAGGCCGCCAGCGCCACGCCGCACGGGTCATCGGGGCGTGGCTTCAGCCCCACGCCGATAGTCTCACAGACGAGATGCAGGCGATCGACGACGCCCTCGACCGGCTCGGTATCGAGCCGCGCCACGAAGACGACGAGGCGCAGTATCACGTCACCGCTCCCAGCGCCGACGCCCGGTTCGAGCGGCTGAAGAAGCTCATCGGCGAGAAACTGCGCAGTGATCGCGAGTGGAGAGCCGACGAGCGCCTGATCGTCTTCACCGAGTACAAAGCCACCCTCGATGACCTCGACCGTCGCTTGCGCGACGAGTACCCCGACGCGGCCGAGCGCCTGCTGACCCTCTACGGCGGCCTCGACCCCCTCGATCGCGACCGCATCAAGGACGCGTTCAACGACCCGGACCACAGCGTGCGCATCCTGCTCGCCACCGACGCCGCGTCCGAGGGCCTCAACCTGCAGAACACCGCCCGGTACGTGCTGCACTACGAGGTGCCCTGGAACCCGGCTCGCCTCGAGCAGCGCAACGGCCGACTCGACCGCCACGGTCAGGCCCGCGACGTCACCGTCTTCCACTTCACCAGCGAGAACGACGCCGACCTGCGCTTCATCGAGCGGGTCGTGCAGAAGGTGCACGACATGCGCACCGACCTCGGCTCGCTGTCGGAGATCTTCGACGCTGCCTTCGAACGCCGCTTCCTCGACTTCGCCGACGATCGCGAGCTCGACAAGCAGATCGACGCCGACGCCGAGAAGGCCCGCAAGACCGCCGACGTCCCCCGCGCTGCGACCGAAGACACCCAGGCACACATCGAGCGGGTGCAACGCATGCGCCGGGCCGCCGACCTCACCCCCGATACGCTGCGCTCGACTCTCGCCGTAGCCCTCGGCCTCGGCGCCCCGGGCGCGGAGGCTGTGCTCGACGGACCCGACGCCGAGGGCCGGTTCCGACTCAACGTCAACGCGCTCCCGCAGCCCTGGCAGCGCCTCGTCGACGACAGCCTGCGCCTGCGCGACGGCGCCCTGGCCAGCGCGATGCCGGGCCTCGTCTTCGACCCGCAGTGGTTCGTGCGCCCCATCGGCGAAGCCGGCCGCCCGGTCTTCCGGCCGCGGCCCGATACGGTGCTGCTGCACCTGGGCCACCCGGTCTTCCATCGGGCGCTGGCCACGCTGGCCCGCGCGCGCTTCCCACAGGACGGCGATCTACGCGCCAGCCGCTGGATCGCCCGCCGTGGGCCCGTGCCGGAGGGCGCCGAGGGGCTGGTGCTCCTGACGGTCGAAGAGATGGCCGTCAACGACCTGCGCGAGACCTTCCACCACGTGGTCACCACCTGGCAGATCCCGCTGATGGCTGATGGCATCGGTGAGCCGCTGGATTACATCCATCCCATCGACGACCCATCCGACCCCGCTCTACTCGAAGGCGACGCGCTCGACGACGCGCAGGAGCTCTACCTCGCCGCGACCCGGGAGCTGCGCGGCTTCACACGGGACTTGGCGAAGACGCGGACGCAGGCGCTGAAGAAGCTGCTGACGGCGACCCGCAACCGCGCGCTCAAGACCGAGAAGAAGCGCTTCAAGGACCGCATCGGCGAGGTCCGCAAGGCGATGAAGAGCACGACGCTCGCCCGGCTGCAGAAGCAGATCGACCGCGAGCGCGCGCGGCAGTCGCAGATGATGATCCCCGGCGTCGACCGACGTGCCGAAGAGGCGAAGCTGCGCGACCTCGAAGCCGAGCTGGCGCTGCGCCGCAAGCACTACGACGAGCTGCTCGACCGCCTCGAACGCGAACAGACACGCGTCGTCGAGCAGGCCGTGCCCCGCCGCCACACGCTGGCCGGCGAGGTGCGCATCCTGCCGGTCACCGTCGAGATCCGCTTGCCCCGGGAGGCCACCCGATGAGCCGCTACGACGAGCTGCTGGCCAAGTTCCCCTGGTGGAGCGCGCTGCATCACGAGGGACTGCTCATCGCGCCCCAGCATCTGGCCCGGCACCTGCCCGCCGAGATCGCGACGCTCGCCGAGAACGACGCGATCAAGCTGCGCTCGGCCGTCGAGTTGATGCTCGACGCCACCGGCAAGCGCACGAAGGACGCGCTCACCCACCTGCTCGACATCGTCCTGACCCGCGTCTGCCGCCTCGGTGGACCCGGCGCGGGCGACTGGTACAAGGGCAACGACGTGCCCGACGAGTACCGCCATCGCCTTCTGTCGGGCGAGCGGATGGCCCCGCGGCGTCTCTGGAAGACGCTCGGCAGCGCGCTGCCCCTCTTCACCGTGGATCCGGCGCGCTGCACCCGGCTACGTGTCGGCCGCGGCCGGCGCGAGCGAGCCCGCGTCCTCGAGTGGATGCGCAAGGCCGACCAACCCCTGGCGCTGCTCACCAACGGCCGCGAATGGCAGCTCATCCACGCCGGGCCCGACCACCGAGCGTTCTGCGAGTGGAACATCGACCGCTGGTTCGTCGAGGGTCAGGCCGGAGCGCAGGTCGACGCGCTGCGCATCCTGATCGGGCCCGACGCCTTGCGCCCGACCGCTGACGGTGAGCCCTGCCCGCTGCTGGCGGCCATCGAAGCCTCGCGCCACGGACAAGCCGAGCTCTCGGCCGAGCTGGGCGAGCGGGTCCGTCGGGCCGTCGAGACCCTCATCCGCGCCTCCGCGCCGGCCCTGAACGCCATCGACGGCGACGATCTCTCGCGAGACATGCCATCGGATACCACCAATGGCGTCGATGACTCCAAGAATGACTCCCATGCCATCGCGCCGGTGGATCGCCGCGCGATCTACATCGCCGCTTGCCGCATCGTCATGTGCTGCGTGGTGGTGCTCTTCGCCGAAGCGCGCGAGGGGCTGCTGCCGCGCTCGAACCGCTTCTACGAGGGTTCGTACAGCCTGCAAGGCCTGCGGGCGCAGCTCGACATCGCCGCCGGCGGGCGCGGCGGTGAGCGCCTGCGCAACCGCCATGGCGCCTGGCCTCGGCTGCTCGCACTCTTCCGGCTGCTCTACACCGGCTCACCGCACCCCGAGCTGACCATCCCGGCCTATGGCGGTGACCTCTTCCGACCGGGCAACCCGGAGTCGGCGGATCCGGTCGACCGGGCCCTGGCTGCGTTCGAGCAGCCGCGCAACCTGCCGGCCGACTCGGCGGTCTACCGCATCCTCGAGCTGCTGACCCGCAGCCGGGTGAAGGTGCGTCAGGGCACCCGCAACACCTGGGTCGAGGCGCCGGTCGACTTCAGCGACCTCAGCTCGGAGTACATCGGCATCCTCTACGAGGGCCTGCTCGACTTCGAACTGCGCCGGGTGCCCGACGACGAGGTGATCGTCTTCGTGAGCGTCGGCGACCGCCCGGCGCTGCCCTTCACCCGCCTCGACGCCATGACCAGCCCGGCCCTCGCCGAGCTGTTCGGCAAGCTCAAGAAGAGCGGCGAGAAGATCGGAGGCGATGGCCCTGACGAAGAAGAGGAAGCCGCCGACGAGCCTGAGTCCGACGAAGGCGACGACGCAGACGAGGCCAGCGCCGACGGCAGCGACGACGACGGCGCGGACACCGAAGACGAAGAGGAGGACGACGGCGAGGACGGGGAGAGCGACGACGAGGACGACGACGACGTACACCGCAACCTGAGCGAGCAGGTTCAGCTCTGGTCCGTGCGGGCGGTGCAGGCGGCCAAGCTGGTGCGCGCCCCCAAGGACGACACCGACCCGCTCGTCCGCGCCCGCTACGACGAGAAGGTGCGCCGCATGGCGAAGCGCCTCGTCGACAAGAAGGTCTTGCCCGGTGAGTGGTACCTCGTCCGCTGGGGCGGCACCCGCAAGGGGTCGGGCACCTTTTACACCCGCCCCCAGCTCGCCGGGCCGCTGACCCGTCGCACGCTGAAGCCGCTGCTCTACGAGGACGACGCCCCGCGCCCGCCGAAGGCCATCCTCGAGCTGAAGGTCTGCGACCCGGCGATGGGATCGGGCTCATTCCTGCTCGCGGCGCTGCGGGCCGTCACCGACGCGCTCTTCGAGAGCCTGCACCACCACGAGCGGCTGGCGCCGCGGGACGACGGCACCGTCATCCGCCTCGCCGACGGCGACGACAGCCAGGGGCCGTGGGAAGACATCATCCCAGTGCCCCGTGACCACGAGCAGTTCGACGACCGCCTGCGGGCCCGGCTGAAGCGGCACGTGGTCGAGCGCTGCATCTACGGCGTCGACCTCGACCCGCTGGCGGTCGAACTGGCCCGGCTGGCGCTGTGGGTCGAGACGATGGACCGCTCACTGCCGTTCTCGTTCATCGACCACAAGCTACGGGCGGGCAACAGCCTGGTCGGGTGCTGGTTCGACCGCTTCCGGCACTACCCGCTGATGGCCTGGATGCGCGAGGGCGGCGACAAGGGCCACAAGGGAGTGCACCACGTCGCCGAGATCGAGATCACCCGTGGCAAGTACAGGGGCAAGACCAAGGCGGTCAGCGATCTGTGGACCCGGGCGATCAAAGAGCGGAAGAGCGACATCGCCGACGAGATGGCCCACCGCCTGCGCGCCATCGCGGTGCAGCCCGACCTCTACCTGAAGGAAGCGCTGGATCCCGGCGAGATCCACGAGACCGCCCGCGCCCGACTCGACGCCATGGCCGACATGCGCCTCGACGAGCAGGACCGCAAGGCCAAGGAGTGGCGCGAGCTGGTGGAGGGCGACGACTTCCAGGCGGTGAAGCAAGCCTTCGATCGCTGGTGCGCGCTGTGGTTCTGGCCCGGCGACAAGCTCGATCTGGCCCCGACGCCGGCCAACTGGCGCGAGCCGCCGGCCGAGAGTGAGGCCATCGTGGCCGAGCTGGCCGCCCGGCATCGCTTCTTCCACTGGGAGCTGATGTTCCCCGACGTCTTCCACGAGGCGCGCGCCGGGTTCGACGCCATCGTCGGCAATCCGCCGTGGGACATCCAGAAGCCCAGCTCGATGGAGTTCTTCTCGAATCACGACCCGCTGTACCGGACATACGGCAAGCAGCAGGCGCTGCGCCGGCAGCAGGCATTGTTCGAGGCCGTCGAGCGCATTGAGCGCGACTGGCTGGCCTACTGCGCCGGGTTCAAGGCGCTGTCGAACTGGGTGAAGTATGTCGCCGAGCCATTCGGGTCGCCGGATGCGGACAAGTCGTTCAGCCTGACGCGTAAGCGGAGCGAGAACGCGCTGTTGCACGAGGCCTGGGCAGGTCAGCGGGCAGATGCTTACAGCTATGCGGACCCGGAGCATCCGTATCAGCATCAGGGTTCAGCTGACCTGAATACGTACAAGATGTTCACAGAGGTGGCTTACAGCCTGACGGGGCAGGGCGGCCGAATGGGCTTGCTTATGCCATCTGGGATCTATACTGACCTAGGAACATTGGACCTGCGAAGACTACTTCTCGACAGGTGTGAGTGGACCGACCTGCTCGCGTTCCAAAATGAGCGTTTCGTTTTCGTGGGCGTAGATCACCGCTTCAAGATGGCTGCAATCGGAGCTACCCGAGGTGGCGCGACCAAGGTCTTGCGAACTCGGTTTCGCCTTGGCCCTGCCAATTCCCCTACGATTGGTGAGGTGGAAGAGGAGTTGTGTAGCTCCGACACATCTAGCAGCATTACTCGGGGTGGCATTCGGCGGTTCAGCCCTGAAACGAGTGCGCTACTGGAAGCAGAGTCAGCGGCAGACTATGAACTCCTTGACAAGCTCTACGGTAGTGGGTCCCTCCTTGGGGGCTCAGGAGCAGGAACGTGGTCGATTGGCTACACTCGCGAGTACGATATGACAAACGACTCGCGACTCTTTCGACGCGCTGGGAGCGGCAAGTCAGACGCGCAGAGGGTGGATGCATTCGGCAATGTGCTAGAGGGGGCGTGGCGCCCTATTAGCGATCCAACCCTCGGAAACTTCATGGTTCGCACAGCCGATGGGGCATATGAGACCGATGTGAGAGACGTCGAGCATGTACTCGTACCGCTGTACCAAGGAGCTATGGTACACCAGTATGATGTGGCCGCATCAGAGTATGACAGTCAAAGCAAGACGTCGTGGGCCAGGAGCACTTGGCCTCATAGGCGGATCAAGCCAAAGTACTTTATTGCGCGCGAGCATTACCTGGAGCGTGACAAGGTCATCCGCGGTGCGAAGATTGCATTCCGAGATATAGCGCGGTCGACCGACACGCGAACAATGATCGCCAGCCTAATCCCAGACGCCCCATGTGGGAACACATTGGGAGTTCTGTCAAGCCAGCGCTCTGACGCATGGACGCTAGTTAGTGCTCTGAACAGTTTGGCGTTCGACTGGAGCGCTCGCCTGAGGATGGGGGGAACCCACCTCAATCTGTATGTAATAAGTGAGCTTCCCCTGCCAGCAGTTGAGCGTCTGCTAGCGGCTGATCAACTCGCGGACCTGATTGCATCGCTTGCAATGCCTCATGTTCGGTTCGCACGTGAGTGGCTCGGAATGAAGTCCCGCCAAAGGCACGGCCACAGTTGGCGATCCGCATGGGCTGTGTCCTCCAGCGAGCGCGCACGACTGAGCGCGATCATTGAAGCTTGCACGTGGTGCGCCTATGGGTTGGAGAGCGAAGACGCACGAACAATGACTACAGGATGCGACCACCCAATTCGCGCTCTTGCAAGCAGCCGGTTCACTCACCAATTGGACCCGAAGGGGTTTTGGCGAGTCGAGCGCGATAAGGAGCCCGAACTTCGCCATACTGTCCTCGCCCAAGTTGCCTTCCACGATCTCCAGCAGAAGGGCCTACAAGCCTTTCTCGACCAGAACGACGGCGAAGGGTGGATGCTGCCGGAGACCCTGCGGCTCGCCGACTACGGCCTCGGTCACGACGACCGTGCCAAGGAGCACCAGCCCGTCGCCGCCCGCCTCGGGCCGCGCTTCCTGCCGTGGCAACTCGAAGAAGACCCCGCCGTGTCGTGGGACGAATGCGCCCGTCACGCCGAGATCCTCGAGACGCTGCTTCCGAGCCCTCAGTCCGAGCCGCCCAAGGCCCCCGACACCGCCAGCACCAGCAAAGACTTGAAGCAGACCGGCTTCGGTTTCTGACCGCAGGACGCGCTCCATGCTCAACCCGATCACATACACCGAGAAGATCGTCGGCGACTTCCTGCGCTATCAGCTCACGACGTACCCCTTCGCCGACGACCGTCTGAACGACCAGATGCGCGACCTCCTCTCGTTGGAGGTCACCCGCGATACGCCGCTGCTGCGTGGGCCGTACATCAGCCTGTCTCAAGCCTTCGAGCGAGGCGCGGCTCTGGCCGACCTCGGCGCCGAGGGCGTCCTGCACCCGCTCCTCGGCCAGTTGGCGGGCCACAGCCACGCCTACCTGCACCAGGAGCAGGCGTTCCGGGCCATCCACGGGGGGCGACACACGCTGGTTTCGACGGGCACCGGCTCGGGCAAGACCGAGTGCTTCCTCTATCCCATCATCAGCCGATGCCTCGCCCTGCGCGACGAGGGCGCCGCGCCCGGCATCACCGCGGTCATCGTCTACCCGATGAACGCCCTGGCCGAAGACCAGCTCGGGCGGCTGCGGCGGCTCCTGTGCGGCACGGGTGTCAGCTTCGGGCTGTACACCGGCCGTACGCCGCGCAAGCCCGAGCAGGTGAGCGGCGTGCGGCTGAGCCCCGGCGCGTCGCGGGCCGACTACGACGCTACGCTGGCCCAGCTTCGGGCGGCGGGCGAGAGCCGAGCGGTGCACCCGCCCGAGGAGCGGGCGTCGCGGCCCGAGATGCGGTCGCCGGGCATGCAGCCGCGCATCCTGTTGACGAACGTGAAGCAGCTCGAGCTGCTGCTCACGCGGCGGCAGGACCTGGAGCTGTTCGATGGCGCCCGGCTGGAGTTCATGGTCTTCGACGAGGCCCACACCTTCACCGGCGCGCAGGGGGCCGAGACCGCGTGCCTCATCCGCCGGCTGCGCACGTACTGCGGCAAGCGGCCCGATGAGACGGTGTGCGTGGCGACCTCGGCGACGATCGCCGACCCCGAGAGCGGCGTCGAGGCGGGGCGGGTCTTCGCGTCGCGCTTCTTCGGCGTACGCGCCGAGCACGTCGAGCTGGTCGGCGAGAGCTACGCCCCCGATCAGTGGGCGTCGCCCGAGGCCCGGGTGACGGATGCGCCGCCAAGCGAAGATCCGACCGCGCTGTTGAGCCGCGTTCTGGCGGCGATCGACGCCGCGACCGCGCCCGCGCGCGCCGATCTGGCCCCGCTGCGGGCGGTCATCGAGGGGTGGCTGGGTGAGTCATCGCATGGCATCACGCCCGATGACTGGCCAGCCACGCTGCATGCCATGCTCACCCAACGCGAGACAGCGTGGGCGCTGGCGCAAGACCTGGACAAGCCGCAGCCGCTGGCCGAGCTGCTCGACCTGCTCGCCGTGCGCCTCGGGCGCCGCCCACACGAGGCCGAGGTGCTCGCATGGCTGGCGCTGGGCGCGGCGAGCCGGGCCGAGGGGCGCCCGCTGATGCGACCGGTCGTGCACGGCTTCGTGCGCGGCGTCGAGGGGGCGGTGGTCACCTTCCCCGATCCGCGGGAGGCGGCGCCCGAGCTGCACCTGTCGGGCGCCGACGCCCAGCGGGCGGCCGCCGAGGCCGGGGCGCGGCTGTACAACTGGCCGGTGACGACCTGCACCACGTGCGGTCAGCACTATTTCGAGCATCACCTGGAGGATTTCGGGTTCACCGAGGACGACCGCGTGCCTCAAGGCGGTGACGTCGTGCGCGGCACCCAGGCCCGCTTCTGGCGTCCGCTGTCGCCGCAGAGCGGGGGCGACCGGCTCGTGCTGCTCGATCGCACGCTGGCGTCGGCCGATGACGAGGACGACGACGATACCCAGCCGCGGCGTACGGCCGAGGTGTTCGCCTGCCGCTGCTGCGGCGCGATGCACAGCCAACCGGTCGAGGCCTGCGGCGCGTGCGGGACGGGGCGATTGGTGCGGCTGCTGGTGGTGCAGCAGAAAGCCGACGATCGGCTCAAGGCGGGCAAGCTGACCCGCTGCGTGTCGTGCGGAGCGCTGGGGCGCATGGTCAACGGCCGCTATCGCGAGCCGGCGCGGCCCGTGCGGGCCCTGACCGTGAGCGATGTGCACGTGCTGGGGCAGAGCATGATCCAGCATCAGCAGCCATCGCCCGGCGGCGGGCGGCGGCTGCTGATCTTCGCCGACAACCGGCAGGACGCGGCGTTTCAAGCGGGCTGGATGCGTGACCACGCCCGGCGCTATCGCCTGCGGGCGCTCATCGACGAGCGGCTGCGCGAGGGTCCGGTGTCGGTGGGTGATCTGGTCATGTGGCTGGTCGACCGGTTCGACCGTGACGAGGCGCTGTCGCGCACGCTGATGCCAGAGGTCTGGCGCTGGCTACCGGCCGACGCTGCGCAGAAGCACGCGACCGAGCGGCAGGTCTTCCTGCGGCTGACGGTGCTGCGCGAGGTCGCGACCGGTACTCGGCAGCGCATCGGCCTTGAGCCCTGGGGTCGGCTGCGGGTCGAGTATCACGGGCTCGATGTGGCGCATCCGTTCTTCACCGGCTGGGGCGCGCGGCTGCAGATCGCGCCGGAGGCGCTGCGCGAGGGCGTATCGGCGCTGCTGGACGGCATTCGACGCCAGCGGGTCCTGTACGACGAGGCGACGCGGTACTTCTCGAAGTACTGGCGCGACGGCGATGACATCATCCAGCGGGGCTATGTCCCGGCGCCCCCTGGCGGGCCGCAGGGGCTCAAGCTGCATCGGGGCGCGCACGATCACGCGCAGCGGGTGAAGCAGTGGATCTCGGACCGGGGTGATACGACCGCCCGGCAGGTCGCCCGCAAGTGGGGCGTGCCCCGGGATGACATCCCCGCCTTCCTCGAAGAGCTGTGGCAACTCGTGACCGACGATGTGCCGTTGCTCATCCCGGCCGTGCTCCGCGGCGGCGGCCGGAGAGGGGAACCGCTGGCCGGCAGCGCCGGTGTGCGCCAGCTCGACGTCGCCCGGCTGCGGCTCACGCCCCATGAGGGCGTCTGGCGGTGCAATCAGTGTCGGCGCACGATCCCGCGAGCGACGCCGCACGACAGGTGCATGGCCTGGCGCTGCGACGGCACCCTGAGCTTCGAGCCGCCGAGCGAGTCGAATTACGACCTGCTGCTGCTGGGGCAGCAGTTCGCGATGGTGCGACCCGAAGAGCACTCGGCCCAGGTGCCGGGTGAGCGGCGGTCGAAGATCGAGGCCCGGTTCAAGAACCCGCGGTCGCGGGTGGTCAATACGCTGGTGTGTACGCCGACCCTGGAGATGGGGGTCGACATCGGCGCGCTCGACGCGGTGCTGATGCGCAACGTGCCGCCGCTGCCGGCCAACTACTGGCAGCGGGCCGGGCGCGCCGGCCGGCGGCATCGCATGGCGGTGAACCTGACCTACGCCCGGCCGGCGAGCCACGACCGCAGCTACTTCGCCGAACCGCTCAAGATGCTCGACGGCGAGGTGCGCCCGCCGAGCTTCAACCTGCGGAATGGCGTCATGGTGCGCAAGCACGTGCATGCCATGATCCTGACGACGCTGCACGCTCGGGCGCGTGATGTGTCGGTGGCTCAGAGCGAGCGCGATGCCATTCAGGCGGTCATCGATCGCTGCTTCCCGCGGCAGGTGCGACCGTACTTCTTCGATGAAGCCGGCTACATTCGGGGCGAGCACTTCGACGTGCGTCCGTTTGCCGACCTCATCACCCGTCACGCTGTCCTGCTCATCGAGCACGTCCGGGGGACCTTCGCCCGCGGCTGGCCGCTGGCTGACGAAGACGTGGTGAAGCCAAAGGCGCTACAGACCTATGTCGAGGAGGCGGCGGACGAACTCGACAGGGTCATCCGGCGGCTGCGCAAGCGCCTCGACTGGGCCCTCACGCAGTTGGAGCGGCTCGAAGACGTCCGCAAGAAGAAGGGCACGCTCGACCCGGCCGAAGACGCCCTGCGCCGGCGCTGCGACCGACTGGTGAAGCGGCTCAAAGGCATCAAGCGCCGCAAGGACCGCGAGGCCGAGGGCTACGACGACACCTACACGATGGGCGTGCTGGCGGCCGAGGGCTTCTTGCCGGGCTACGGGCTCGACTCGGGCGCCGTGGCGGGCTTCCACCAGGCGCCGCGCTTCGACCGCGACCTGAACGACTATCAGCTCCGGCGGGCGACGGCGCTGGCGGTGCGGGAGTACTCGCCGGGCAACCTGATCTACGCCAACGGACACCGGTTCATCCCGCGCTTCTTCCAGCTCGACGCCGAGGAGCCGAAGCGGTTCGTGGTCGACGTCGAGGCCCAGGCCGTGCGCGAGCTGGAAGCGACCACGACCGGCGCGGCGTCGATGAGCGCGCAGGCGATTCACGCCTTCCCGGTGTGTGATGTGGACCTGCCCCACCAGAGTCATATCAGCGACGACGAGGACTACCGCTTCCAGATGGGCGTCGCGGTCTACGGCCAGGAGCGCGACCGGCACGACGGCGGCGACGCGTGGCTGTGGGGCCAGCGCACCCTGACCCGCCGAGACGGCGTGCATCTGCGGCTGGTCAATGTCGGGGCCAGCAAGCTGGTCGAGGACGGCGCGCTGGGCTATCCGGTCTGCGGAGTGTGCGGTGACAGCCGCTCGCCGTATTCGAGTCAGGCGGCTCGGGATGCCTTCGCCCAGGATCACATGGCGCGGTGCGGCAAACCCGTCGAGCGGATGGGCATCTACGCCAACGTGGTCGCCGACGCGCTGACGCTGACCGGCTGCGCCGATCGGGACGAGGCCTACAGCGTGATGGAGGCCATCCGGCAGGGCGCAGCCAACGTCCTCGAGATGGAGGTCGGCGACTTGCAACTGCTGGTCGTGGGTCAGCCCGGCGAGGCGAAGGTCGACGCAGTGCTCTACGACCCGATGCCCGGCGGATCGGGGCTCTTGCACCAGATCCTCGGGCGCTGGCGCGAGGTGTGGGAGGGCGCGCGACGGCTCGTCGAGGAGTGCCCGGCGACGTGCGCCCGAGCATGCATCGACTGCATGCTGCTCTTCCGCAACAGCTGGTATCACCGGCACCTCGACCGAGAGCGGGCAGCGAAGGTGCTGTACGAGCTGGGCCCCGAGGTGCGGGAGAGCCATCCGATCGAGGCTCGACTGCCCTCGCCCGAGAAGACGGTGGCCCCGGTCAATCAGGCGGAGGACCGGCTGATCGCGATGCTGAAGGCGGCGGGCTTCAGCGGGTTCCAGACCGACAAGGAGATCGATCTCGGGCCCGGCGTGGGGCGGACGCTGCCCGACGTGTGGTTCGACGACCCGGACGGCTATGACGAAGGCACAGCGGTGTACCTCGATGGGCTGAGCGAAGCCATCCACGGCAACGCCGACGTAAGCCCTCCGCGAACCCCAGCAGATAGACGGGATGCCGAAACCGGGGCTCGGCGCAGGGTCGAGGCGCCCGGTCCGGTGGGCTCAGGCCACTGAAGCACCCACCCGGGCCTCGGCCCAGCGGTGC
>JAUHXC010000044.1 GCA_030427205.1 bacterium
TTGAGCGCCGCTCCGCGGGGTTCGAGTTCGGTGAGTTTGTCCACGGTGATCTCCTCGATGGTGCGAGGAGATTCCGGCAGGCGATCCGGCCGACGCCAGACAGGTCACGGCGAGTGGGTACCATCAACCCCACCATCAAACGGCCATCAACCCCACCATCAAACGGCCATCAACCCCACCATCAAACGGCCATCAACCCCACCATCAAACGGCCATCAACTCGCCATCAACTTTCGCGGCCGTCCCATAGCGCCGCCGGCGCCGCATCGGGACGGGGCACCGCCGGCCGACCGATCTCCGAGAGGGCACCGACGGTCGACGGAGCCCGCCCATGCCCCAGCTCATCACCATCCCCACCGCCGAGCCCGACGTCCCACCAGTCGAAGACGTCCGGGTCGGCGTCGCCGTCCAGGCCGCCACCGTCCGGGCCTTCCTCGAGGGCGCCGCCCACCTGATGGGCCTGCGGCTCAAGCGCGAGGCGCACAACGTCGTCGCCCACGACATCAGCGGCGGCCCCCTCGAGGAGCAGACGCCCAAGGGCGCCACCGGCACCGTGCGCACCCTCTGGCGCGTCTCGCGCCGCGCCGAGCACGTCTGGTGCTGGATCCGCTACCAGGCCGCCCGCGGCGCCGACGACCGCGACCAGGTCATCACCGCCGCGCTGCATGCCTTCGACGACGGCGCCGAGCTCGACAAGGGCGTCGCCTGGACCGCCGACCACCTCGACGGCGACGCCGACGAGGGCGAAGACGCCGTCGACTTCCCCCTGCGCGAGACCCACACCGGCTTCGACACCGTCGCCGGCTTCGAGTCCCAGACGCCGCCCCGGCTGCTGAACATCCCCGACGGCCTCGACGGCGACCTCGTCGAGCTGCGCGTCACCGCCACCGACGCCCGGATCATCGCGGTCTCTCTCTGGGAGCTCGCGCCGGCCACCATGGAGCAGAGCTGATGCCCATCGACCTGACCGATCTGCACCGCCGCTGGATCTTCACCCTCGAGATCGCCGGCCTCGTCGACCCGACCGGCGCCCCGATCCGCTACACCAGCCACCGGGACGCCACCCCGGCCACCGTACCGGGACACCCGTTCGAACCGACCTACACCGACATCCCCTGCATCACCGACGTCTCGGCCATCCGCTCGCGCATCGACCTCATCGGTGGCGTCGCCGAGCACGGCCCCTGCACCGTCACCCTCGCCGCCCGCCCGCTGCTCACCGGCGACCCCGAGGCGGTGTTCAGCCTCATCGGCCGCCGCTCGGCCACCTTCCACGCGCTCGCCACCCGCTCGCTGCCCGTCGACGCCACGCTGCCCTACGACCTCACCGTCGATCGCGACCTCAGCGCCCGGGCCCCCGGCCTGGTCAACATCGGCGCCGAGCAGCTCTACATCAGCGCCGCCGGCGGCACCGACCCCGACCCCGACAGCGTCGACCCCTACACCGTCACCATCACCGCCCGCGGCGTCGCCAACACCCGCGTCCGGGCCCACGTCGCCGAGCCGGCCTCGGTCGACCTCCCGCTCATCACCGGCCCCGAGGTCGTATTCTGGCGCACCCGCCCCGCCCGCATCCTCGTCGAAGACGCCCGCCGCCCGGGCGACCCCATCGAGATCTTCCGCGGCCTCATCGACCAGACCCCCGACCCCGACGGCAGCGGCGCGGTGCGCGTCGAGCTCGTGCCGCTCACCACGCTGCTCGACAAGGCCGCCGAGATCCGCGCCCCGGCCAGCAAGACCACGCTCGTCGAGGGCTACCACTGCTTCAGCGACCGCGCGGCCAACGTCTTCGAGGTCTACCAGCGGCAGAACGAGGTCCGCGGCGGCGTCCGCGCCAACACCGCCAGCGGCAGCGGCCTCATCGACGTCGACGAGCAGGACGCCGCCCAGTGGGCCGCCAGCTTCGACGCCAGCCTGCCCATCACCCACCCCCGCGCCGGCTCGGTGGTCATCAGCGGCCGCGGCCGGGCCTACGACGTCGAGGACGTCGTGCCCGACCCCGCCACCCCGCTCGGCCCGGAGGAGACCTTCGACCTGGTCAACGGCCCCGACGCCGACGTCACCACCACCATGCGCTGGTCGACGCGTCCGGCGACCGAGGCCAAGCGCGCCTTCATCATCGAGCCCGGCGACGACCCCGAGGTGCTCGTCTGGCCCGGCAGCAGCGTCGACGGCCTCGACGGCGCCTTCGGCCGCATCAACGACCAGCTCGACGTCGAGCTGCACACCGGCCTCGCCGGCGCCGCCTTCGGCGTCCGCCTCGACGCCAGCCTGCCCGACCGGCTGATGCGGGTGCGGCGCAACGTCGCCAGCAACGGCCAGCAGGAGCCGTTCTTCCCGATCGTCGTCTTCGGCTTCGACCGCGACAGCGCCCGCGCCGGCCTCTACGACTACCGCGAGATCGACCAGCTCTGGCCCGAGAGCGGCGAGATCGGCCCCGCGCCCACTGGCTGGACCGAGGTTGGTGTGGCCGCTCAAGACTTCGAGGTGGCTGATACCCGCGCAGGGCTACACTACCCCTTCGAGTGGGCCCGCCTCGAGCGGTCGCCCGGGCGGGCGGTGCCCGGCGCCGAGCCCGAGACGTGGTTCTTCAAGGGCGGCAGCGCCACCCGCGCCGAAGACTGGATCCCGGCGGTCGAGGTCAGCCGCGCCTTCTACAGCCGCGGCGAGCGGTATCTGCTCGTCGAGGACGAGATCGACATCAGCGACGGGCGGATCGCCGTGCGCGTCGACAAGCGGCTCAACGTCGCCGACGACGGCGACACCTACGACCGCCAGGCCTTCGCCGTCGAGGTCGACGAGATCGTGCCGGTGGTGCTCGCCGCCGGCCCCCGCGCCGGCGAGACCGTCTACCGCTTGCGGCTGACCCGCCCCGACGACGTGCGCAGCTTCGGCGTCTGGCGCGCCGAGGGCCTGGCCGGCACCGTCGAGATCTTCGGTGGCGCCCAGGCCGAGACCGTGCTCGGGTTTCGCGACAACGCCGGCGCCACCATCGGCGAGGCCCTCGAGTGGCTGCTCACCTCGCCGGCGACGCTGGCCCTCACCGCCGACGACGTCGACATCCCCTCGCTGCACCGCTTCGCCGCCCCCTGGCTGCCCAGCTTCGACCTCTCGGCGCTCGCCGCCGACCCCGGCCTGACCTACGGCGACGTCATCAGCAGCATCGCGATGATGACCGGCACCGCGCTGGTCATGCGCACCGCCGCCAACCGCACCCGCCTCACCCGCATCCACGTCGGCATCGAAATCGCCACCGAGGTCGCCGCCCGCATCGACGAGGGCGACTGGTCGCGCGCGAAGCACCCCAAGTGGGGCCGCGACGACGACATCGTCAACCAGGTCGTCGTGCAGACCGGCTTCGACCGCAACCCCGACAAGCCCGGCGACTTCGCCGACGACCCCACCGAGATCAACGACCGCGCCTCGACCGCGGCCCACGACGAGCGCAAGCCGACCCGCATCGACGACTACAGCGGCCTGACCTACGCCGACGCCGAGGTCGACCTGGCCGCCATGGCCCAGCGCATCTTCCGGCTGTTCGGCGCGCCGCGGCGCACGTTCAAGGGGCAGGTGGGCACCTACAAGGGCATCCCGCTCGGCGTCGGCGCCGTCGCCCAGGTCAGCTCGCCGCACCTGCGGGCCTACAAGCTGCCCAAGGGCGTCTACAACGTGACGTCGCGGGTGCTCGAACAGACCCTCGACCTGTGGCGCGAGGGCTGCGAGCTGGTCATGGTGCACTTCGGCGCCAGCGGCGGCGGCTGGGCCCCCTCGGCCCGCGTCGCCCAGGTCGTCGACCCCACCACCGTCATCGTCGACGCCAACGCCTACAGCGACCCGCTGCACCCCACCACCGGGCTGCTGCAGGAAGACCTCGACGACTACGCGGTCGGTCAGGCGGTGAGCTGCGAGCCCTACTACGACATCGACGCCGCCATCGAGCGGCAGATCGTCGAGCTCGACCGCGGCGCCCGGCGGGTGAAGTTCGACGGCGCCCACGCCCTGGCCGTCGGGGACTCGATCATCCCCGCGTGGCGGCCCAACGCCCCCCAGGCCCACCGGCTCTACGCCTACCTCGGCGACGGCGAGAACAACGTGCAGGAGTTGGTCTGACTACTGGGACGAGATGTAGTCCTCGACCTGGAACGGGACGTAGTCCTCATTCTCGTGGCACCAGAAATCAGGCGCTGCGGCTCTCGCCTGCTCGAAGTCCTCGGCGTCGCCACATTGCACGTACAGGCGCGTCATACAGCCGTAGCTTGCATCGAGCTGATAGTGAGGTTTGCCATCACGACAGGCCACGACTTCCAGCCCCGGATAGTCGCTATACCCGATGACATCAGTGCCATTCTCATCGGGTCCAAGGAAGCCAATCGCGCCACACAGGTATGCTTCCACTCGCCCATCTTCACCCTCGCGTACGACAAGGCTATTGACGAGACATGGATCCTCTCCGCGATCCAGTCCAAGTCGCTCGACCTCTTCCTGAAACGTGGGGCAGGCGGGTTCTTTGGTCTTGTTGAAGACGCCACGCACCTCTGGATCGCACAGACCCTCGACCTCGGCGTCCTTGATATCCTTGCCCCCCCCGGACGGGACACAGCCGACCAACAACAGCGCCAGAAGAACTCTCATCGCTTCACCCACTCTGGTTGGTAGGCAGAACCTGCCTGCAGGGCCTCAGGGGGAATGAGCCGGCCACTCAGTTGGCTGAGAACGCCGGCAATGCGCTCGGCAGTCAGCGCGTTCTTTCGCACCCCATCACCGCGACGTTCCCATTGGGCAAGAGCCCCGCCAGTCATGCCCATCGCCGCTGCCACGTCTTCCTTCGATACCTGCGCATGAAGGCAAGTGACAGTGAGCCGCCATCGGCGTTCTTCGGCGTTCGTCATGCGGCAAGCGTGGCCCAGACGATGCACTTTTGTCAATCCGCCGAACGAAACTTGTTGCGCTAACGTGACGCCGTTTCGTACGGTGACCCTACAAAAAAGAGGGGCCGCGCCCTCCCTGGAAAAGATGACGCGGCCCCTCACCACCAACCAACGCCGCTGACCGGCGGCGCGGAGGTACGGCCATCATGCCCGATCAGACCTGTCCCAACCAGCCCCAGCGCAAGTCGCTGCGGACCTTCACGCTCGAGGTGGTGCACGCGCTGCCCGCCGCCCTCTGGACCCGCTTCGCCCAGCTCCCCGGCGGCGCCCTGGTCGCCGAGGCCCAGCTGCGCGGCGTCGACCTCGAGGTCAGCTACTCGCCCGACGAGGACGCGTTCGGCATCGTCATCGGGCCCGACCCGCGCGACCTGCAGACCCTCGCGGCCGCCGCCCGGGCTATGCTCGCCGAGCCCAGCCAGGAGGTGGCGTGATGTCCTGCAGCAGCGCACAGCAGAGCCCGAAGCAGATCCTCGCCGAGCTGGTCGACATCCTCGGCTGGCAGAGCGGCGGCACCGACCGCGATGCCGACGAGCAGCGCGTCAACCAGGCGCTGGCCGACGCCCGGGCATGGCTGATGACTCAGCCCGAGGACCCGGCCAGCCGGCTCATCGCCGACATCGTCTGCGGGCTCGATACGAGCGACGACGCCCTCGTCGGCAAGGCCTACTGGGCCGCCCACGACCTGCTGCGGGAGGACGGCTGATGACCCTCGCCAGCGACATCGACCTGCCGCGCTTCGAGCAGATGGTCCGCGCCACGTTCCCCTCGGTGACCTGGACCCGCATGGGCGAGGCCAGCGCCGAGGAGAACGACGACCCCGACACGCTCATCCTGGTCGCGATGGGCCGCACGACCGACGGCGCCTGGATCGACATCTCCTGGACCCGCGGCGCCGCCCAGGCCTGGACGGTCTTCTGCGGCTCGTCCAGCGTCGACGTCAGCCCCGCCGAGGGCCACACGCTTTTCGAGGCGATCGCCGCCGCCCGGCGGGCGGTCCGCCCGCTCGCCATGCTCACCGACCCGCAGCTGCGGGTACAGCCGGCCGCCGGCTGAGGACAGCTACTTGCGGCACGTCTTCCAGGTCGCGATGCACGACCGCCCGCACGGCTTCCCCTTCTTGCACCTCGGTGTCGCGCGCTTCGGCGTCCTCCTGACCGGCTGGCGGAACGCCTCGATCTGGCGTATCTCCTCCGCCTCGGCCTTGCGCCGCCTCTCGGCCTCCGCAGCTCGGTGACGTGCGGCTTCGGCGGCGACCTCGCGGCGCAAGGCGTCGGCCGCCTCGGCCTCGGCTACGGCGGCCTCTGCCTCGGCCTTGCGCTTCGCCTTCGCTGCGGCCTCGGCCTGACGCTGCTCGTCGACTATGCGCTCATAGGCCGCGCAGGCCACTTCGCGCTTGGCGACCAGGGCCGGGATGGGCGAGTCACCCTTGCCATCCCAGTCGTAGGCCGCCTGAACCTCGGCGTCGCGCAGACGCTCGCACTCGGCTCGCGCCGCTGCCTTCGCGTCCTCCTGCGCTGCAGCGCCGCCGGCGACGAGCAAGCTCACGATGAACAACAACCCTCGCATATGCCCCTCCTGTGTCCCGATGCCCGCCGCGGCGGTCAGCGGGACGGTCTCTTGCGTGTCACGATGGTTTGGGGAGTGGGTGTGGGCGCCGCGACGCTGGGGCGGCGCTTGACCTCGGCCTGGAAGAGCGCCCGAAGCTTCGCGAACATCGACTCTGAGCAGCGGGCGGCGCGGATCCGAGTCTCGACCTCGGCGTCCTCGAACCACTCCATGTTGCCGCCATGGAAGTAGGTATCCGCCGTCAACCGCATCGCCTTGCCCTGTCGACGGTGCTTCTCGACTAACACGAATTCCCGGCCTTGGGGCGGTGGTTGCGATGTCCCCATCGCTACCAGCGTGTAGCCCTGGTGCTTGCGGAGGATGTAGCCCAGCCGGACCTTCCGCCGTCGCTTCGCCTGGCGGTGCTCGACGTTTACCGGATCGCGAGGCTCTGGCATCGGCTCAGGCAAACGGCCGTGGCTGGCCTGCTCGGGCGGCCTCCACCTGGCGGTCGATCTCCCGACCGAAGTGGACGTACTCGTCCACCCACGTCTGGAGCGGCGCCGGCTCGAGGCCAAAGCGGTCGAGGATATGCCGTGCCTCGGGCTGCGCGCAGGCGCCGGCCAGCGAGAGCATGGTGCGTAGGTCGGCGTCGAGCATGTCGACAAGCGCCTGCACGAGCCAGTCGGGTGCGTGGTCGCCGACCGCCAGACCAAGCATCTCGACGGCAATCCGGTCGGGACTGGCCAGCGCGTGGGCGAACTCGGCCGGGCACGCCAGATCACGCGCCACGAGCCGAGCCGGCGGCAAGCGCGCATCAGGGCGCATCAGCGGCGTGATCTCGTTGAACGCCCAGAGCAAACGGCCGATGGCGTGCTGATCCGACGGCTCGGCCGAGTACAGCACGGTGCGCGCGACGCCCATGGCTTCTTCGCGCCCACCATTGCCGAACTGGTCGAACTTCAGCGTGGTCAGCTTGTGCATCCACGCGCCGAATTCGGGATCGAGCGCGATATTGGTGACGATGTCGCGCAGATCGTCGGCGTCCTCGGCAGCCAGCAGCTCGGGCACGAAGCGCTGTGTGATGCCCGTGATCAACTCGACCAGGCCGTCCACCTTCGACTTCGAAAGGAACCGCACGACGGGTCTGGCCAGCGCCTCAGCGAACTGGACGAGGGGCTGCATCCAGCCGTCCGTCCCCGCTTTCATGGTTGTCGTGGTCATTTCGTCTCCGTGGCGCGCGTCCAGCGGCGAGTAGGCAGATACTACTAAAAACGTGGATGTGCCACGATAGATTTCACATTTCACACAGCGGTTTCGTTACGCGGGCTAGCAAAGTCGTTACGCGCAGATTCTGCGCACGGCGCTACGTAGCGGCAAGGCACCGCCTCCCGACCCTCGCCCGAGGGTGCCGGCCCGACGCCGGCGGACGGAGGCCCCCATGCACCCCATCGCCCGCTTCCATCACCTCGGCGCCGGCCACCGTGACCTCGACGCCGTCGACCTCTTCGGCATCTTCACCGTCGACCCCGACGGCACCCGGCGCGACCCCGACCCGAGCGATCCGGCGACGGCCTGGCTGGCGGTGGTGATGCCCGCCGGCCAGCGGACCTACAAGGTGGTCTGGGCCCGGCCGAGCATGGCGAGCATCGGCCAGCGCTTCGGCGCGGCGGGGCTGCTCACCAACCGGATGGTCATGCGCCAGGTCGAGCGGCTGCACTACGACCTCGAGCGCCGCGACGTCGCCGACGACCAGCCGCCGGTGCACCTCAACCGCGACATCATCCGCGCGCTGGCCTGAGCGTCCCGCTCGGCGCCCGGGCGGGCACCGGGACGCGCTGTGGCACCGCCCGGCGACCGCCCGCCGAGGGTGCCACCCGCCACCGCCGAGGTCCGCCGATGCACTCTTTCGAACGCCAGCCGTCTACCCGCCAGGTCCCCGTCGACGACGTGCTCGAGCTGGGCCGAGCCTACGAGCGGCGCGCCGCTGACCTTCGGGTCCGGCTGGCGGTCTGGCGTGGGATCGCGCTGCTCGCGGTCCTCGCTGCAGTCTTCGCAGTCATGGTCGCGTCTCTATGACTGTCCCGTTTGGTATGACACATGACTACGGGACACGCGGGCGTCGCATCCCGTGAATGGCGGCTGACCAGAAAATACCCAAAAGACGCGCACAATTACGGGTCTCCTGACGGAAACGGTCAGGGGGTTGATGGCACCATGGGCACCGTCAACCGACCAACTTCCGAGTGACAGATGGGCCATCGCTCTGGCGGCGGCCAGGCCAAAGGAGCGCGGATGATCTTTGTGCGTGAGCGGACGTTGGAGTTGCTGGCCAGTCAGTTCGGGATCCTGGGCAAAGGGCCCGACTACGGCACCCCCAGAACCGAGGCCGAGGTCCTGGCGGCCGACGCCGACGCCGAGGCGGTCGACGAGCGCCGAGCGGCGACCCTGCGAGAGCAGCGCCGCCGGCTGTGGGGGGTCATCCACCGTCTGCCCACCGACGAGCAGATCATCATCCAGGGCATCAGCGCCGGGCAGACCCACGAGCAGATCGCCGAGCAGCTCGGCATCACCCGAGTGACCGTCACCGAGCGGCTGCCCACCATCATCAACCGCATCCGCTTCTGGCTCGGCCTGGCCGACTTGCCCGACGATGAGGAGCTGCAGGCGCACCTCATCGGGTGCGGCCTGTCGGAGAAGGTCAGCCGCCGCGTGTCGGCCTACCTCGCCGGCGAGTCGCTGCGGGACATCGCCAAGGCCGAGGAGCGGCACCACGTGGTCGTGATGCGGTCGATCGACCGCGGGATGGAGCGTGTGCGCGGACGGGGCAAGAAGTGCGGGGTGTCGAAGGCGGTGGCCAAGGCCTACGACCAGCGCCGCAACTACCGGCCGCCGACCGCGAGCACGAAGCACATCGAGGCCCCGCAGCACATCGAGGCCCCGCGATGAGCCGCTGCACGGCCGCCGAGCGGGACCTGCGGGTGGGCAAGGTCATCGAGTGGGTCAACGAGGGGCAGAGCCGGGCCAACATCATCCGCCTGTGCCGCGCCGAGTGGGACATCAAGCCGCGCACGGTCGACGCCTACATCAAGCGGGCCCGGGAGGTGATCGGCGACGAGGCGCGGGCTGGGGTGCGCGCCGAGCTGCAGGGCAGCCGACGCGAGAACCGGGACGAGGCGGTCGAGGCCGCGACCAGGCGCTTCGACGCGCTGCCGTCTCGGGACGGGGTGCGCCTCGACGTCCTGAACATGCTCTACGAGCAGTACGCCCTGGCAAAAATCAACGGCGACGCGGCGACGGCGCTGAAGGCGGCCGAGAAGCTGGCCGAGCTGATGGGCGTGCGCTGGGCCGACCTGCAGGACACGCTCGAGGATGACGCCGAGGACTACCCCGAGAAGGTGCGCCAGGCGCTGGCGCTGCTCCTCGGTGGGGCCCAGGGCCTGCGCGCCCAGCGCGGGCTGCCCGCTATCGCCGAGCGTCCCGTTGAGACGCCGGCGATCCAGGGGGACGCCATTTGCTGACCAAGGCCCAGAGCGCTTTCTGCGACGCTCTGATCGGCTGGTTCATGGGGACGGTCGACGAGGAAGAAGTCGATCGGCTGCTGACCGAGACCCAGGGCCAGATCTGCGGGCTGCAGGACCTCGTTGCCCGTGCGTGGATGGAGGGCCTCGACATCCATCCAGCACTGCAGGCGTTCTTCTTTCGGGGCTCCCGGCCCATCTATCACGCCTGACGCACCGCTGCCCGACCATCCCCCGAGGGTATGGCGGCTCCCTTCTCTCCCAACCTCAGCGGCTTCCGCGCCACCCCCGTCGGCGCCGACATGCTCTACGAGCTGGTCGCTGGCACCAAGCTCACCGTGGTCTGGGGCGGGGTCGGCTCGGGCAAGAGCTGGGCGATCGCCCAGATGGCGGTCTACGCCGCCCTCACGCGCGAGGCCTGGGACCCCGAGGCGCAGCGCCGGGCCGGCCCGATCGACATCCTGGTCACCGGCCGCCACCGCTCGGAGCTCATCCAGAACCTCTGGCGGCCCTTCGACGACGTCGTCGGCGCCCTGGGCGGGGTCTGGGTCAACGATCCGAAGTGGTACCGGTGGGAGCTGCCCAACGGCGCCCGGATCACCTTCCAGCACTACCAGTGCCATGGTGAGGAGCGGAACACCCTCGAGGGGCGGACCTACAGCCTCATCATCTCCGACGAGACCGCCCAGCTGCCCGACACCTTCTACTTCCACAGCTTCGAGCGCTGCAGGCGGCCCTCGGTCGACCTGTGGGGCCGGGTCTACCTGCCGCAGATCTTCTGGGTCGGCCGGCCGGCGGCGAACGACGGCTACCTGCGAGAAGCGCGGCGCCGGAAGGACGAGGGGGCCGACGTCGCCATCCTCTACGCCCGCACCGCCGACAACCCGTGGAACGGGCCCGACTACGTCGAGAGCATCCGCCAAGGTCGCTCGAGGGCCGAGTTCGAGGCGCTGACGCAAGAGGTGCTCGGCGCGACCTTCCCCAGCAAGGGGGCGATCTACGCCGACTGGGAGGCGGCGATCTGGCCCGCGGGCAACCTTTACGAGCTGCCCGACGACGCCCATGAGCGGCCCACGTGGATCGCCGTCGACACCTCGGTCATGCACACCTCGGTGATCTGGCTGCAGGTCCACGTGGTCGACGGGCAGCCGCTACTGGTCATCGTCGACGAGTGGCACCCGCACGGTGTGCCGACCTCGATCCAGGACATCATCAAGGAGGCCCACGACCGCCCCTGGGCGCTGTGCGGGGTGATCATCGACCCGGCCGCCCGCCGTCGCGAGCGGGTCGCGGGTCTGGCCAGCCAGGTCGACGTCATCGGGCGTGAGGTCGACGAGGACCCCGACGGCCTCGGCGGTGGTCTCGGGGTGCCGGTCAAGTCGGTGCTGCCGGCCAACCGCCGCGGGGTGCGAGATGGGGTCATGCGGGTGATGGCGCGGATCTGCTCGGCGTCGGGCATCCGCACCGTGGTCGTGGCGCGGCACCTCTGGGACAACCCGCCGCACCGCGCCGGCGTCCGCCACTCGATCCAGGCCTATGCCTGGGACCCGGTCACCGGGAAGCCGAAGAAGGGCGAGGCCTGCGAGCACGCCGACAACTGCGCCGACGTCATCCGCTACGCGGTCTGCCACCTGGCGTGGTACGGGCCCCCCGAGCCCATCGAGGTCGACGAGATCACCACCTCCGAACCGCTGCGCATCCCCCGAAAGCACGGCGGGACACGGCACCGACGCCGCCGGTGACCACCGTCGAGCCAGGGCTGAGCTATCGGGGTAGCTATCGCCGAGCCAGGGCCGAGCTATCGGGGTAGCTATCGCCGAGCTATCGCCTCGGCACCGTTCTTCGACGCCTTTCCGAGTGCATGGCGTCTCCCTTCGACCCCTTCCGCCCGCTCTACGACCCGCGGCGCTGGTTCGCAACGCGGCCCGATCCGGCGGGCCGGCCCGCCGAGCGTCCCGCTGCTCGACCTGGTCGATCATCGGGACGGCTGGCCCCCGACGCCAACGCAAGAAACCGCGAAGACGCCGTTCGCGCCGCGACGCACATCCTGCGCTGGGCCGAAGCCGATCTCGAAAAGGGGGTCCTGGTCGGCGCCGGGCCCAAGGTCCCCCGACGCACTCGAGGATGGTCCGACAATGGCCGACGTCAGGCGCCGCTCACCGAGTCCGAGCTGCGGGGCTGGGCCGGCACGCGGATGCACCACGGCCAGGTCTCGGACCATGAGACCCACCCCGAGCTGCAGGGCGACCAGTGGCCGATCGCCGAGCGCGATATGCGCCGCACCGACAGCAGCGTCGGCGCGATCTGGCGGGCCACCCGGGATTCGCTCCTCTCGGCGCGTTGGTCGTTCAAGCCGGGCGACAGCGACCACCCGGTGAGCCGCCGGCTCGCCGATACGGCCAACCGCCTGTTCGGGTTCAACGGCTACACCGGCCGCCTGTTGCGACCCTGGGAGAACGCGCTCGAGCAGGCCGTCCTCTACTTCCCCGTCGGCTTCCGCTACGGCGAGGTGCGATTCCGGCGGATGCGCAACGGGCGCATCGACATCATCGACCCGTGGGTCGATCGCGAGCCGACTGCCCACTACCGGTGGGTCTTCGACGACCAGGGCGACTGGATCGGGGTGCAGCAGAAGGCGCCCGTCGGCGACCTCGGCCGGACCTTGGGCCCTGGACCGTTCATCCCGGCTGATGAGCTGGTCTACCTCGCCCATGGCGTCGAGGGGCAGAACCTCAGCGGCTGCGGCGCGCTGCGTCCGGCCTACGACCCGCTCTCGCGCAAGCGCGACGTCGAGGATCTGAGCATGGCGGCCACCGAGCGGTGGTCGAACGGTGTGCCCGAGATCGTGATCGACGAGCAGGGCGCCCAGGACGCCGGCGTCTCGCCGGCCGAGCTCGAGCAGCAAGCCCAGCAGGTCCGCCAGTCGGTCGCGGCCTTCCTCACCGGCGACTGCGCCTGGATCGAGACCACGCCGTGGGTGCTGGTCAAACAGTTCGGCGGTGACCTCGACCCCTCGCGCGCGATGGCCCAGATCGAGGCTCTCGACGGTGCCATCAAAGGCACCTTCCTGCTGCAGTTCCTCAACCTGGGCACGACGCCGACGGGCAGCCGTTCGGTCGGCGAGGTGCACCACGACCTGTGGCGGACGTCGCTGTGCCAGGTGCTCGACCGGGTCGCTGCAGCCTACAACGGCTGCCAGCGCCCGGGCGGCGGCGTCATCGGGCGGTGGGTCGACCTCAACTGGGCCGGCGTCGATCCCGACCTCTACCCCCGCCTCGAGCACGCGGGGCTGTCCGTCGACCCGCTCGTCGACGCCATCACCAGCGGCAAGATCGAGAGCCTGACCACCGCCAGGTGGCTCGACCCCGAGAACCAGTCCGACCGCGATCGTGTGCGGCACCGCGTGGGCTTCGGCCTCGAGCGTACGGACCGCACGACCCCGCCGGCCGTCGAGGTCGACGACCCGGCACCCACCACCAGCCCGGAGGCATTGCCTTGATGCGCCACCTGACCACCCTCGCCGCCCTCACCTTCGCCCTCTCGCTCACCGCCTGTACCAGCGCGGTGTCGGTCGCCACCTGCGACTCGGCGCTGCAGCGGCCCGATCGGGCCGAGCCGGACCCGCAGGAGGCGCCCGAGGTCGAAGAGCCCGAGGACGCCGAGAGCCGCTGATGCGGATCGCTGTCCTCGCGCCGCTGACCGCGGATGTCGCGTCCCGCTTCCCCGATGATCCATCGGGACGGCGGGGCGTGCCTCATGTCACCGTGCTCTACGTCGACGCCGATCACCCCGATTCGGTGTCGGCCGAGCTGGTGCACGAGGTCATCCAGCGGGTGGCGGCTGCGGGGGCGCCGATCTCGGTCGAGCTCGTCGACGACGTCGAGTACTTCGGCGATGACGGTGAGACCCGGGCGGCGGCGCTGCGCGTCGACCAGACCTGGGACCTCCGGCTGCTGCGCCTCGCGCTGCGCTTCGAACTCCGGACCGCCGGGGTCGAGACGCCACAGATCTTCCCCACCTATGAGCCGCACGCGACGCTGGCCTACGTCTCGACCGACGAGGTCTACAACGGCCCGCGGCCCGCGGGTCCTGCCCGGCTCGTCGCGCTGCAGCTGCGCGTCGACGACGGCCCGGCCAGTCTGCTGCCACTGGGGCATGTCATCACGCCGGACAGCGAGCAGCTTTCGTCCAGCGTCGACAACTTGCGCCTGGCCATCCGCCAGCGCCGCAAGGTCCTGTTTCAATACACCCGTGGCACCGGCGAGCGGACGATCCGCACAGTGCGCCCCATCGAGATCGAGCGAGACGACAACGGCTGGGTCCTCGGCGCCTTCTGCGAGCTCCGCCAGGCCTACCGCACGTTCCGCCTCGAGCGAATGGCGAGCGTCGAGGTCCTCGACGTGACCTTCGAGCAGCTGCAGGCCGTGCCCCCGCCCGACCCCGAGACGACGGTGGTAGCGCTGCGTGCGCTGCGTTTCGGCTCAGACCTCGAGGACGAGGCGGCCCGCCGTCTGCAGGGCGCCGATGTCCCCGAGGGCTGGGTCATCGGCCAGCCGTTCCGCACCCTCGCGACCGGCGAGATCTATTGCCGCTGGACGGGAAAGCGCCGCGGCAAGCCGGTGACCGAGTCCGACCTGATCGACGCGGTCCGGGTGTTCGAGTCCGGCGAAGACGTCGGCGTCGACAAGGACCACAAGACCGAGAACCCCGATGGCGCCGTGCTGGCGATGTGGGTGGTCGATGACGGCGACCGCCACAGCCTCGCGGTCGTGCCGGCCTATGGCCCGCGCATGGCCCGCTACGTCGCAGACTCCAACGGCTCGCTGTGGAGCTCGCCCGAGCTGATCTGGACAACGGTCCACGACCCGCGCACCGGCGAGCCAGTCGGCGCGATGCGGGTGCACAGCCTCGCCATCACCGCCGACCCCGCACAGGCCCATCGAGTGCTCGATCGCGTGCGCCTGGTCGACGAGCGGGGCACCGCCCCCCGACGCCCCCCCGAGGGTGAGGAAACCCCTTCGACGCCACCTGGCGAGGAGCACGACGTGGAAGAGCTCAAGGAGATGCTGGCGGCTTTTCAGGCCGAGATGAACGCCAAGCTGGCGGGCTTCGATGACCGCCTGGGCAAGCTCGAGGGCGGTGAGCAGATGGCCGCCGACGCCCCCGACGAGGAGCCGGCCGAGGCCGCCGAGCAGCCCGAGGGCGAGGCGTACGCCAACCAGCAGCTCGCCACCCTGCAGGCGCAGGTGGCCAAGCTCACCGCCGAGAAGATCGAGCGGGAGCGCGACCACCTCGTGACCGAGCTGCTGTCGACCGAGCGCATCACCCGCGCCGAGAAGGGCGCTGCCGAGAAGGTCTACGCCAAGGGCGGCGCCGACCTGGTCCGCGAAGTCTACGGCAACCGCGCCCCCGGCTCGGCCGTGCCCAAGGTCAAGGGCCACGGCGCGGCGACCGAAGCCAGCACCGTCGACGAGTGGGCTGCGCTCGACAAGGCCGCCAAGGAGCGGATGAGCGCCGAGAAGGTCGACTACCACGACGCCGTGCGCCTGGTCCTCGCCGACCGACGCCCCGCCGGCTGAGAGCAGCCGACGCCACCGCCCGAGGCCACAACCCCCTCCCGGAGCCACCCCATGCAGTGCTCGAGCTTCTCCAAGTCCCTCAGCGGCGTCGCCCACGCCTCGAACTACGGCCGCGTCGTGCGCGCCGACGCCGCGGGTGCCGTCGCGCTGGCCGTCGACGCGACGACCCAGCAGCCCGGCGGGATCATCCAGGGCGGCGACCACTACGACACCACCCAGTGCAACGTGGTGATCGCGGGCCCCGCCAAGGGCGTCGTCGGCGCCGCCGGCCTCGCGGCGGGCTTCAACTTCCTCACCTGCGACGCGGCCTCGAAGATCAAGGCCGCGGCCGCCGGCGATGCGGTCGTCGGCTACACCTGGATCCCCGCCGCGCTCACCGAGGACCAGACCGTCGAGCTGGTCGTCCAGCCCAACCCCGGAGAGCCCGCGCCCTGATCGGGTGACCGCCCCACGACCGTAGACCCCCAACGGCCGGCGGACCCGGCCCCACGACAGGAGCCACCGATGCCGATCAGCATCTCCGCAATCGGAAGCCAGAAGCAGGTCCTGCGCGGCATCCTCTCGGGCCTCGAGGCCAAGAGCCGCGAACTGCTCGTCCCCCGGCTGCTGCAGCCGACGCCCAACGCCCCGGCCCGCGGCCTCATCAAGACCATCAAGGCCGGCCACATGGGTGATGGCGACAGCGTCGACGCGTTCAAGGTCGCGCCCGGCGGGACCATCCCCAAGGCCGACCCGCTCTCGTTCGGTGAGGTCGAGTACCGCTGCGCCTACCGCAAGCTCTACGACCTCGTGCCCAAGGAGGAGGTCCGCGCCGACGAGGACCTGCCCGCCAGCGTCGTCGACTTCCGGGCCCGCAACCTCATGGGCACGCTGCTTCGCAACCGCGATCGGGTGCTGGTCAACTCGCTCGAGAACACCGCATGGGGCCAGGTCACCGACCTCAGCGCCGGCGGCGGGGCCAACCAGTTCGACAAGGCGGACAGCGACCCGATCAAGGTCTTGGCCGACCTGGCCGACGCCCAGCCGATGCAGCCGAACGTGCTGATCTTCGGCGCCCAGGCGTGGCACCAGTTCCGGCTCAACGCCCAGGTCCTCTCGGCGATGAAGATCACCGAGCACCGGGCGATGATGAAGCAGGACGACTGGGCCCAGCTCATCGGCGAGCACCTCGGGATCAGCCAGATCATCGTCTACAACATGCGGGTCCACACCGGCGGCCCGATGCAGGAGGTCAGCACCGGGACGCTGATCCGGCGCTTCGCCAAGAAGGTCTGGATGGGCACCATCGACGGCATGCCGTCGCCGGTCACGACCAACGCCCGCGGCGAGAACGAGATCCTCACCAACCCGACGGCGCTCAAGTACATCGTCGAGGACGAGCTCGACTACGACGAGGCGCCCTCGATCAACCCCCAGGGTCGCCAGATGACCGTGGCGATGAGCTACGACATCCGCCCGGTCACCGCCGCCCTGGGCGCGCGCCTCGACGCCGTCGTCAGCTGAGCCATGAAGGTCCGCACCGGCACAACCGGCCTCTTCGGCTGGGAGGCACCCGAGCCGGTCGCGGCCGACCCCTCCCCGGCGCTGGTCATCAGCGCCGCCGGCGAAGCCCTCGCTGGCATCCCCGCCCTCGATCCCGTCGTCGCGCCGCAGACAGTCACCGCCGTCTCCGACGACAACAAGCGCCTGACGCTCGATGGCGCCCTCGCCGACGCTGACCGGGCGGCAGGCGAGCGCTGGGGCGAGGGGTGGTTCATCACGGCCAGTGATGGCGTGTTCCCCGTTCGCATCGGTGGCATCTCGACCGCCGACGGGGTCACGACGATCCGACTCGCCGACCCCCTGCCTCGGCGTCCCGCTGTGGGCACCGGGACGCTGCAGTGGTCGCGCTGGACCAGCGTGCTGTCTCCCGCCGCGGTCACCGGCACCGCCCGCCGCGACATCACCTGGACGGTCACCTGGCAGCCGCTGCAGGCCGGCGCCGCCGCCGACGACGCCACCGAGCAGGTCGACGAGGGCCGGCTCATCGTCTGCCGCCGGCCATTCGACACCGGCCTGACGCCCGCCTACCTGGGCCGGACCTTCCCCGACCTGGCGCAGACCGTCGCCAGCCGCGACAACGGCCGGCTCGGTGTGATTGAGGCCACGCTCGAGGAGCTGGAGATCGAGCTGGCCCCGCACCTCGCCCCGAAGGGGCTGTACCCCGACGACATCAACGGTCGTCGACTGCGCATCGCGCACGCCTACCTGGCGGCCGCGCTCATCGTCGAGAAGAACGAGCCCAACCGGGCGAAGCGTCTGCGCCAGACGTACCCCGAGAAGTTCGACAAGGGGCTGCGGCAGATCTGGGTCGACCAGAACCGCAACGGCCAGGTCGACGAGGGCGAGGACACCGACGGCCCGACCCAGCCCGTGCAGCTCGCCGGCGCTCGACTGAGCGACCTGTTCCCGACCACTCACACCGCCCCGACTGCGCCGCGCTACCCCCGCGGCCGCCCCCGCTGAGGAGGATCCCATGGCCGCTCCCTACACCGACCTGCAGGCCAATAAGGCCATCAAAGCCCACGCCGCACGCCTGGATACTCTCGAAGCCCAGGACGCCGGCGACATGGACTACACGCCGACCGCCGGCGGCGACTGGCCGGATCCCGACCCGAGCACGGTCGAGGGTGCCCTCGACGACCTGGCCAGCCGCGCCAAGGCGCTGGAAGACGCCGACGCGGCCCTCGAGGCCGGTGATGTGGCCTTCACGCCGACCACCGCTGGCGACTGGGACGACCCCGATCCGACCGACGTCGGCGGCGCCCTCGACGACGCTGCCGGCCGCATCAAGGTCCTCGAGGAGGCCACCACCGCCGCTGGCGACGTCAGCTACACCCCGACCACCGCCGGCGACTGGGACGACCCCGATCCGACCGACGTCGGCGGCGCCCTCGACGACGCCGCCGGCCGCCTCAAGGTCCTCGAGGATGCCACGACCGCCGCCGGCGACGTCGGCTACACCCCGACCACCGCCGGTGACTGGGACGACCCCGATCCGACCGATGTCGGTGGCGCCCTCGACGACGCCGCTGGCCGCATCAAGGTCCTCGAGGACGCCACCACCGCGGCCAGCGATGTCGACTACACCCCGGCCAACGCCGGCGACTGGGACGACCCCGACCCGACCAAGGTCGATGGCGCTCTCGATGACATCGCTGGACGGGTCAAGACGCTCGAGGGGGTCAGCAGCGGGGTCAGCGGGGCGGCGCACCTGACGTGCTCGGCCGACACCGATCCAGCGCCGACGGGCGCCACGGTCAACTTCGACGATCTCACCCAGACTCCGGGCTTCGGGGTGTCGGTCACCTCGGGCACCGTCACGCTGCCCGCCGGCGCCTGGTACGAGCTGCAGTGCAACAGCGGCGGCCGCCTGACGGGCTCGGCGGGCTACTTCGACTTCGCCTTCAAGGATGTGACGGGTGGAGGGGATGTGCAGGTCGGCCAGCGCTGGCAATGGTACCGCCCGGACGCGACGTTCGCGTCGGGGGTCGGCGACAACGGCTACGCCCTGATCGACGCCACCGCGGGTGCTCGCGACATCGAGGTGCAGGTCCTCGGGCAGTCGGCCGAGGACTTCGTGGCCGACGAGATGACCTTGATGATCCGCCGGGCCTACTGAACCGTCCCGGTGCCACTCGAGGAGGCTGCGGGACGGGGTTGACGACACCTATTCGTCGCGTTAGCGTCTCGCCCGGAAGGCTTGCCCCCGCAAGGTGCCGAAATGCGGGGCGAATCTCCGAACCGTCGAGCGGCCTGAAAATCCGCGTGTCGGTGGTTCGAATCCGCCCCTGGGCACCGCGTAAGATCAAGCCCCGCCGAGGTTTTCAGCCCGGCGGGGCTTTTTCGTTTCTACCGAGAACCGCACACAAATCCACAGATCTCCACGCTTCTCTGGCAACAATGGGGAAACGCGGAAACGCCCGGCCCGCAAGGTGTGGCGCCGAATGGCCTCCCGGGCGACCCGGACAGAAGCGGAGAACGCCTGGTCGCGTATGGGTCCCGGGCGGTCCCCGAGGGGCCTCCGGATCCGCCGGCGAAGGCCATCAAGCCGCGAGCTGGATCGGCCCTCTCCGAGCTGCCCGAAGTGCTCGCCATGGCCACGCCGCGGCAACGCACCTGAGCTATGCGTCCACCGCCCGCCAACGGCCGTCCTTCTCGGCCACGAAGCTGGTCGACTCGCTGTTGCCCTTCACGACGTCGCGAAGCGACTCCAGGACGGGCTCGACCTCGGCCGCGGTGGACAGCGTGAACCGCTCGGCATCATCGAAACGGGCCATTGGCTGGCGCCGGCGGTGTACATGTGCCGCGGCAGCAGGCCCCGGGGCACGACGGTGCACGTCGCGCGGCAGTGCACGCAGTGGTAGCGGCGGACCAGGATCTCGCCGAGCTCGGGCGGCGCGGATGGCGAGGGCGGGCCCCACAGGTCGCGGGTGCGCACCCCGTGCCCGTGCAGGCCGAGGCCCTCGCCCGGAGGCCGGCTCGCCCGGCCGCACGACGGGCACCGCGCCGGGCGCACCGCCTCCACCGAGGGCAAGGCGCGCGCCCACTCGACGAACTCGATCGGGGCGACTACGATTGCCACTCCGCTGCACGTCTCGGGTGCAGCGATGCGGGCGGGGGGCGGCTACCCCCCGTCCGCACCTTTCATCGCCGACGGCACCGCGCAGTCGGCTTCCATGACGAATAGGGGCGCTGGGGGGTCGAGTGTTCGCGCTCGATGATGGGGCGGGCGGCGGATCGCCTCGTTCAGCTTGCCCGATTCAGGCCCCGGGCACCTCGATCACGGTGCGCGGCAACAACCCCTGCCGCGCGGATGCCGTCGCTACCGTCTGCGTCGGCCCGGGCCTTCGGCGTACATGGCATCGACCAGCGCGCTGTAGCGATGCAAGACCCGGTTGCGGCGCACCTTGAGGGTCGACGTCAGCAAGCCTTCCTCCTCGGTGAACGCTTCGCCCACCAGGCGAAAGTTGCGGATCTGCTCGTGGCGCTCCAGGTCTTCGTCGAGTCGGTCGATCTGATCGGCGAGCAGCGCCCGAGCGCGGCGGTTCTCGAGCAGCAATGGCAGGCTGTGGCTCTTGGGCTCACCCAAGGCCTCGGCCAGAGCATCGGCGTCGGGCACGATCAGGGCCGTGCAGAAGGGCTTGCCATCGCCGGCCACGCACGCCTGGTCGACGAGGGGCAGACCCGCGAGCAGGGCCTCGAGTCGCTGCGGCGCCACGTACTTGCCACCCGATGACTTGAAGAGATCCTTCTTTCGATCGGTGATGCACAACCGACCACGGCGGTCGAGTCGGCCCACGTCGCCGGTATGCAGCCAGCCGTCGACGAGCACCTCGGCGGTCTCGTCGGGCCGCTGCCAGTAGCCGGCCATCACATTGGGGCCGCGGACCAGGATCTCACCGTCGTCGGCCAAGCGCACCCTCACGTTGTGCAGGATCTCTCCGACGGTGCCGAAGCGTACCGTCTCGGGGCGGTTGACGCTGATCACCGGACCCGCCTCGGTCAGGCCATAGCCTTCGAGGATGAGCACCCCGGCGGCCATGAAGAACTCGCCCACCTCGGCCCGCAGCGGCGCGCCACCGCTCACGAAGAAACGCACCCGGCCGCCGAGTCGCTCGGTGAGCGGGTCGAAGATCTGATCCCGGGCGATGCGATAGCCCAGCTTGAGCGGCAGGGAGAGATCGCTGCGCCTCTGACGCGCCCGTGCCATGCGTTGCCCCAGCGCGAGGCCGGCCTGCATCAGCAGCTTGCGTGACGGCGAGGCGCGGTTGCGGGCCTGCTCGAAGCGGGCGTAGATCCGCTCGTAGATCCGCGGCACGCCGGTCATGATCGTCGGCCTCACCTCGGCGATCTCGCGGAACAGGCGCTTGACCGACGACGCGTAGTAGACGGTGGCCCCGCCGAAGAGCAGCGCCATGTAGTAGCCGGTGGTGCGCTCGAAGGCGTGGCTCAGCGGCAGAAAAGACAGCAGCACGTCGTCGCTGCGCACCGGCAGCGCCCGCGCGCAGCCCTCGCAGTTGGCGATGATGTTGCCGTGGGTCAGCATCACGCCCTTGGGCTCGCCGGTGGTGCCCGAGGTGTAGATCAGCGTGAGCAGATCGTCGGGGGTCAGCGCGTCGATCCGGCGCTGCACCTCGCCGGTGGCTTCGCCGGCCATGCCCAGACGCTCCAGCTCGAGCAGGCTGAGACACATCAAGCCTTCGACCTGGCGCTTGTCATCGGTCTCGTAGGCGGTCACCAGCAGCCGCAATCCGGGGGGGCGCACGGCGAGGGCGCGCTCGAAGAGCTCTTCATCGCCCACGAGCATGGCCTCGCAGCCGGCGTCGGCCAGGATGTGGGCCACCGTCGCGGCGGTCGAGGTATCGGGGATCGGCACGGTGACGATACCCGCCGACGCGCACGCCAGATCGAAGAGGACCCACTCCACGGTGCTGTGGGCCAGGATGCCGACCCGCGCCCCGGGGCTCAGGTCGAGGGCGCACAGCCCCGCCGCGGCGTGCAGCACCCGCTCGTGCATCTGGGCCCAGGTCAGCGGGCGCCAGTGGCCGGCGTGCTTGCTGAAGACCATCGGCCGGCTGCGCAGCGCCTCGGCCTGTTCGCGAAAGACCACGGGGATCGAGCGGTGGGGCATGCACGCCTCGGTGAACGACGAACGACGGGTATGGAAACAGCGCATAGAGGGCATGTCAACGGAGCCCCGGCGCCCGGATTCGGCTCGGCGCGCCGATACATGGCAGGCGTCGTCTTGAGACGGCTGACGAGACACCTGAGACAGGCGGCCGGCTCACCGCCTCGGTGTCGGCCCGTCGCGGGGCTCGCTCGGCCGGCCGTTCCAGTTGGCCCGACGCTTGCTGTGCTCGGCAGGCAGCGACAGATAGATTGAAACATTTCATATAGTATCGGAGCCGAATATGACCCCTCAGAACACCGCGACCCGCGTCGTCCTCGTCGATGTGCCCGCCGAGCTGGCCGCCCGGCTGCAGAGCGCCCTCGCCCGTATCGGCGCCGAAGTGGTCGCGGTGGTCGATGGCGCCGACGCCATCCGCCGCGCCTCGACCGCGCGACCGGGGCTGCTGGTGGTCGGACCCTCGGCCAGCCGCGACGCGCAGCGGGCCCGCTGCCGGGCGTTGCGCGCCCGCATCACCGCCCCGCTGGTCGTGCTGGTCGTCGACGGCTCTCAGGACGGCCTGGCGTTCACCGACGAGCCGGCGGTCGACGCGACGCTGCTCACGGCCGTGGGCATCGAGGCGATGGTCGGCCAGCTGCCGGTGGTGCTCGCCCGCTGGGCGGCGTGGCGCAAGCCGCGCGTGGCCGGGCCGCTGCGGGTCGATCGGGCCGAGCCGGCGGTGGAGTTGTTCGGCATGGTCGTCAAGGTGCCCCGCTCGACCGCCGATGCCCTGGCGGCCTACGCCGACCGGCGACGGACCGAGCGCCGGGCTTCGGGTCCCCTGCCCCGCCTCTCGCGCATCACCGGCTCCCTGCCGCGCATCATCCGTCGCAGCGGGCCGCCGATCTCCCAGCCGCCGGCGGCTGCGGCGCACTGAAGTCCCAATCGGCGCAACGGTTCAGCACAGCGTCGACATACGGTTCAACGGTCCCGGCCCCATGGCTGACCCGTGCGACCTCTGCGAGCCGTCGCATCTCGATGCATGAGGCCGCGGTCAGTCCGCCTCGCCCTCGTCGGCGGTCTCTTCCTCGGCGGACGGGGTCACGATCAGCTTGCCCGACGTACGGGCCTCGACGAGTTCTTCTTCCATCGGCCGGGTCAGCAGCCAGGTGGTCCAGCCCAGGCGCAGGTCGTTGCCGCTCGCCGACAGCGGCGGGCGGTTGGGGAAGATCTCGTCGCCTTTGACCGTGATGCGGGTGCTGAAGTCGAACGCCCCGCGCACATAGAACTTGGTCAGGCGGCTGAAGCTGCGGAAGCGTCGGCCCGATGGCAGGAAGTCGACGAAGTCTTGCCAGCCGAGGGGGCCGAGGTGCAATTCGAAGCCCGACTGTGGGTCCCAGATGCGGCTGCCGGCGACGGCGCTGATACCCAGGCGGTTGTGATGGCGCCCGGTGCTCAGCGCGCTGCGCGCCTCACTCGCCAGGGTGATCCAGCGACCTTGCAGCTCGCGGCCGCGCACCGGGAAGTCATAGTAGTGACTCAAGAGCTGCTCGAGGCCATGCATCGAGCGGCTGCGATGCCACAACAGACCCGCATAGTAGATCAGCTCACGGGTCCTGACCGGCATCGTCGCCGGTGTATGGGGGTCGGCGTCCTCGGGGTAGTCATTGAAGTGTGCTTCGAGCGCCTGCCCGCGCAGCCCGCAGAATGACAGCAGGTAGCGCGCCACCGGGTGGTCGTCCACCGGCCCGGTCTGCAAGGTCGGCCGATTGCGCTGCCGCACGCGGTACATCATCGAGACCGCGCGATGGTTGAAGATGTCGAAGAAGTCGCGGATGCCCGTATCACCCAGCCGCCGGCGATTGCGGATGAGCTCGGTGTAGAAGTGCGGCAGCGGCCCGCGCGCGCCCGTCAGCGACATGAAGTCGACCTCGAGCACCGGCGGCCCGCCGTCCCTCGGCGCGAGGTCGACGGCGCGGATGTCGCTCGGGCGGAAGTCCATCGAGATGTTGGCCCGGAAGCGCACCGCGTCCTTGCGCGGATCGTCCGAGCTGCCCACCGGCTCCGGCTCTTCGTCTCCCGCGTCGCGCTTCTGCCGACGGACCCACGCCTCGATCAGCTTGACCGCCTGATAGAAGTCGAAGGCATACGGCTCGGCGAAGTACTCTTCGCCTTCTTTCAGCCGTTGTCGGCGGAGGGGATCATCGGCGGCCATAGCTTCCATACGCCTTCACGTTGCCGTGAGACGAGCTCGAGTTGAGTGAACACGTTGACCGAGGCATGCAACCCGAAATAGTTGTGCAACACATGCCCGAGCAGGATGGGTGTGATGCCTTGGAAGCGATCTTCGTTGATGGTGACAGTGATGCGTTGCACGCGCACGAAGCCACGCCACGAGGCATCGTCGGCGCGCAGAGCGACCGTCTCGCGGCTGACCTCTTCGATGGCTTGCAGCTGGTTCTCGATGGGATCTTCGGTCGTGAAGGCATACAACCGAAGCTGTTCGAGCAGGGCCGCGACGGCGCCGGGGCCCGATGGCAGGCCGATATGGCTCAGCGCCAGGTGGCTGACGAGCTGCCACAGCGTCTCGCCCTGGGTCGGCGGACTGAGCTGCTTGGTGGGCCGGGTCAGCAGCTTGACCTCGGCGTGCGGCCCGTCCTCGACGTGCAGGACTTCACCCTCGTCGACCGACTGGGCGAGATCGCGGTTGGTGCATGTGATGCGCGCCCGGATGATGTCGGTCTCGGGCAGCGATCGCGAGAGCTGGGCGTCGACGAACGTCACCCAGACATCGGTGCCGGGCATGTTGTCCGAGCGGGCGACGCGGCGCCGCACGTCGAAGTAGGTCACCCCTTCTTCGCTGCGATGCCCCAACCCGTACAGCGGCTCGAGCCGGGTGCCGTCGTCTTTGATCGACGACTTCATCGACTGGATCGTATGCAGCTCGGTCGTCCGTTCCCAGCGGGCGTCCGGGTTGAGCAGGTACTCGTAGGTGTCGCCCTCCACGTAGATCGGCTCGCTGATCTTCTCGAAGAGGTTGATGACCGGGGTGCAGCCGAGCATGAAGGTGTCGGGGCTGACGCTGATCTTGCGCCGGGGCGACGTCTTGAAGCAGATGAGGACGTCGAGGTCCTTCTCGACCCATTTGTGATGCAGGCCGATGAGGTCGACGAAGAGGAACTTCTCGGGCAGCGAGAAGTACTCCTGCAGCAAGGCATAGCCCCGCAGCCCCTGAGGTGCGGTGGGCAGGACGACCTCGTCGAGGCCGAAGCCGACCGGCTCGATGCGTCCGCGATCGGGGCTGTCATTGCGCCCGGGCACCCGCCCGGGGTCGAATGACACCACCCCGTGGAGCTGGGTCGTCATCAGCTCGTACAGCGCGCCAGTCACCCGCGGCTCGCCCGAGAGGAAGACCCGCAGCCTGGGGATGCGCAGGTTGAAGAAGTTCTCGCCGTTGCTGTGCAGCCGCAGCCGCAAGACGGAGCGCACGTCGCTGAAGACCCGCGATGTCGGACCCATGAAGGCGTATTTCGCCGGGCTCTCCCAGACCGCCTCGCTCACCTCGACCGGCCACACCTCGGTGTCGAACGCGGTGCGCCAGCGGCAGGTGCGTTTCTCGAACGCGGTGGTGCAGTAAAGCTGCAGATGCCGCGGCATCTTGAGGCTCGTGGTCATGCCCGCGCCGCCCTTGGGCGCCCGGATATGGGCGATGGCCATCGCCGGCACCGGCTGGAAGAAGTGCGGGTAGAGCATCGCGAGCAGCCCGGCGGTGATGTCGGGCAGCTCGGACTCGAGGTTGTGCTGCAGCCGGGCGATGAGAAAGGCCACGCCCTCGATGAGCCGCTCGACGTGCGGATCGGGCGATGGGCCTTCGCTCAGCTCGAGGCGCTTGGCGAGCCGGGGGTACTTCTTGGCGAAGCGGCTGCCCATCCGGCGGAGCCAGACGAGCTCGTCTCGATAGCGCTCGAGGATCGTCTCTTCGAAGTCACCGGCCACTGAGTTCTACACCCCCGGAGCTCGGATCGACGACGAGGCCGAAGCTGACGGGCTCGCTCGAGCCACCGCCGAGCAGCTTCCCGTCGAAGCGCAAGAGCAGGGCGCGATGGCGGCCTTCGATCGGCTCGACGATGACGTCGTTGATCTGCAGCCGCGGCTCGAACGCGATGATCGCGCTCTTGAAGCTGCGGGCGATGAGGTCGCGATCTTCGTAGTTGGCCGGCGAGAGGTGGGTGAAGTCGTCGACGCCGTAGTCGAGCACCGTGCGCGGCCCCGCCACCGGCCCGACATCGAAGCGCTTGGTCGTCCGGCTGTTGAAGAGCCGCTCGAGGTCGCGCACGATCGAGCCGGCGTATTGCGCACGGTTCTGTACCCGAAATGGCGGCCGCTCGGGCTTGGCGCCGGGCTCCTCGTCGATCAGCCGGTCGAGGATCGACGCGCGGTATTTCTTGGGGCGTTCGTTGTCCCAGGGGGCAACCATCGTAGCGTTCGCCTCTGTCGATGCCGGTGTTCGTGCGCCGCCGCTCCCCCAGAGCGGGCGGCCGCCCGATTCTACCATCGCGTCGGCGGCGAACGATTCTTTTCTCGTCGGTCGCCCGGTGCGTTCGACGACCCTTCGAAAATGCGACGCCCCGCGGCGTCGAAGACGGCGCGGGGCGTCAGGTGCCGGGGCACGAAGTCTTAGATGACCTCGTTGGTATCGATCTTGTGCTTGATGACCTGCGCACCCGAGCCGACGCCGCCGTCCTTGGTCTGCGGGTCGTAGGTGTAGGTGATCGCCGCGTAGGTCAGCGAGACGCTCTCGTGGGGCAGGTCGCCGCCCGCGCCGTTGACCGAGAAGTCCTGAACGATGACCGAGTCGAGCTCGATCTTCAGGTAGGGCATGCCGCTCTGCTCGGCGCCGGCGTCACCGACCGCGCGGTAGGCCCGGAACTCCATCTTGGTGATGTGCTTGCCGCTCCAGCACATCTTCAGCAGGTCGTCGCTCGACGAGTCGATCTGCTTGGTGAAGGTGAACGGGCTGTGGTGCACGCGCTCGATCGTACCGCCGCCCGCCGAGCCGCGGATGGCGCTGGTCGGCTGATGGCAGCCGTAGTTCCAGCTGTGGACCTCGATCCAGGTCTCGAGGCCCTTGTAGGTCGAGGCGCCGTCGATGTCGGGACCGGTGAACTTGAGGAAGGTATTGAAAGCCATGGGTGGCTCCTCACGTCTGGCATTCGCTGTCGGCGAACGCTGGATGATGGATACAGTTCGACGGTGTCATGACAGATCGACATGGCCGTCTGAAGCTGGACTCGACACCATGCCTCGCGGCGTCGAGCAGATGACTTCCCCGCCGGGCAGCGGGCTCACCACGCCCGCCGTTTGTCGGAGGGCTCGCGGTGCCTGTCAGGCTGTGTGTGTCGGGCGACACACCATTTACTGTGAGGCGATGATAGGGATCGGGCCGGTGGATCTCAAGGGCTGGACCGAAAAAAGTTCAGTAAAAGTCCGTCGGGGCTGAATTCGGCCGCGGGCCCATGCAGCCATGCAGCCTTCGAACGGCCAACGGCCGCCCCGAGGGACGGCCGTCGATGGGCTTGCCCGAAGGCAGACCCGCGCCACAGGCCCGAAGGCCCGTCGGCTCAGCCCGCCGGCGGGGGCAGCTCCGACACCAGCCGGATCGACGCGGTGAGTTCGTCGAGCTGGAAGTGCGGCCGCAGGAAGACCACGGCGCGGTAGGCGCCGGGCTTGCCCGGGGTGTCGTAGACGTCGACCCGCGCCTCGCGCAGCGGGTAGCGCGCCTTGAGCTCCTGACCGGCGTCGTCCTTGCCGAGCACGTACTGCGTGATCCACCGGTTGAGGTAGTTCGACACGTCCTCGCGGGTCATGAACGAGCCGACCTTGTCCCGCGCGATCACCTTGAGGTAGTGCGCGAAACGGGACGCCGCGAGCACGTACGGCAGCATCGACGAGATGCGGGCGTTCGCGTTGGCGAAGTCGGTGTCGTAGGTCTTGGGCTTGTTCACCGTCGACGCGCCGAAGAAGGTCGCGTAGTTGGTGTTCTTGCAGTAGACCAGCGGCAGGAAGCCCAGGTCCGACAGCTCCTTCTCGCGGCGGTCGGTGACCGAGACCTCGGTGGGCACCTTGTTGGCGATGTCACCTTCGGCGGTCTTGAACTTGTGCAGCGGCAGGCCTTCGACCATGCCGCCGCCCTCGGTCCCGCGGATTGCGCCACACCACTTGTACATGGCGAACGCCGCGGTGCACCGCTCGGCCAGCGCCCAGGCGCTGGGACCCCAGAGGTACTTGCTGGCGTCGGTGCCGTCGACGTCCTCGGTGAAGTCGAGGCCGTCGACCGGGTTCTGCACCGGGTCGTAGGGCAGGCGCAGCAGCATGCGCGGCATGGTCAGCGTGACGTAGCGCGCGTCCTCCATGCCCCGGAACTGGTTCCACTTCTCGTAGCCGCTCTCGAAGATCTTGGCGAGATCCCGGGGGTCGCCCAGCTTCTCGTAGGTCTCGAGGCTGAACATCTCGGCCGAGGCGCTCGTGATGAGGGGCGCGTGCGCCGCCGAGGCGATGTTGCTCATGCCCATCAGCAGGTCGAGGTCGGCGTTGGTCTTGCCGAACTGGTAGCCGCCGACCAGCATGCCGTAGGGCTCGCCGCCGTAGGTGCCGTACTCTTCCTCGTAGATCGCCTTGAACAGGCGCGACTGGTCGAAGTCGCTGGCGTTCTCGATGTCTTCGAGCAGCTCCTTCTTGGTCGCCGAGATGACCCGGAGCTTGAGCATCGCCCCGGTCTCGGTCTTCGAGACCAGGTAGTTCAGGCCGCGCCAGGTGGCCTCGAGCTTCTGGTACTTCTCGTTGTGCAGCACCGCGTTGAGCTGCGCTTCGATCTTGCGGTCGAGCCCCTGGATCTGGTTCTCGATCAGCTGAGTCGCGTTGCGAATGGTCTTCTTCTTCTCGGCCGCAGCGTCGGCCGAGACGCCCGCCGCTACGGCGAGCTCGAGCAGTGCCTTGAGACCATCGTTGGCCTCGGCCGCGGCCGTCGTAGCGACCACGGACTCGAGGAGGTCAACGTTCTCTTCAGACATATCAGTCCCTCTCGGTGTATGGGTCCGGGTACGCCGGGATCAGCCCAGCTTCTCCATCAGTTCCTGCAGCTTCGCCTTGAGCTCTTCGTCGGTCGCCGTCGAGCGGATGACCTCGTTGAGCGCACCGGCGAGATCGTCGTTGACGTAGATCTTGGCGAGCAGCGCGTTGAGCGCGTTGCGCCGCTCGTACGTCTCGCGGATCTTGTCGACCTGCTGCACGACCGAGTTCGGGCCGAAGTCGCCCATGCTGCTGAAGTTCATCGACACCGCGAGGTTCTCGCTCGAGTCGTCGATGACGTTCGGCACCACGAAGTTCAACGTCGGCGCGGTGCCTTCGAGCACCTCGTCGAAGTTGTCGCGGTCGATCTGGGTGAACTTGCGCTCCTTGAACTTCTGCAGCTCGGTGTCACCGGCCAGGTCGGCCAGGATGCCGACCACGAAGGGCAGCTCCTTCGTCTGGATCGCGTCACCGATCTCGACGTCGTAGGTGATCTGGACCCTGGGCGGACGGTTCCGTCCGATCTTGTGCTGAGTCTTGTCAGCCATTTGGACTCCGCTGGCTCGGTTGCTGGACCAATGAGAGGCCTCATCGTACGAGCCTGTTTTCAGGTTTTCAACCGATCAAATATCGGTATTTTCAGGTTTTCTTCGCGAGCCGAGCGACGGCGGATGTCGACTGCCGACACACCGCACCACCCCCGTGTCATCACTCGACGGGTTGATCTGGATCGTTGACGGGTCGTCCCCCCTGGCTCCCCCCTTTCCGATCTGCGACGCGCGGCGCCGCGATCGGCTCAAGTCCTGCGATCCTCGCGGATCAATTCTGTGTCGCCATCACTCATCGCTGATTGGGATCACCGAGCCCGAGCAGCTTGAAGATCCCTCCGATGTTGTTCCGGTCGTTGACCAATTCCTGGATCAGATCGGCGAACGGCATGTTGCCCCAGCTCACCGCGCGCTTGACGAGGTGCGGCACCGGGCTGTGCGGCTCGACCTGCAGCAGAAAATCGGCGGCTTCGGCGAGGCGCTGATAGGCTTCGGCCCGATTGCGGATCGGGCCTCGCCGCCCGCCGCCGGCCGGCACGTTCTCGGCCACCGGCGCTCCCTCCTCTCCTGCGTCCTCGACGTCTTCTCCCGACGCCGCGGCGGTGTCGGTCTCGCCCTTCTGGGCCAGCGACCGCTTGACGAAGTTCTGCAGCGCGTCGATCGCGTCCTTGAGCTGATACAGCGCGGCCGCCGGCTCGCCGCAGCGATCGTCGACCGCCTCTTCGAGCCGCTGGGTGGCGCTGCGCAGGCCTTCGAGGTCCTGGGCGAGCACCCGGTAGAACGGGGTCGGCGTCAGCAGCACCGCGGTCATGAACTCGGCGGTGGAGACCTGTCCGTCGGCGGGGGTCTTGCCGCTGCGTTCGAGCAGCGTGGCGCGCTCCCAGTCGAGCCAGTTGAGCGACTGCCGGTCGCGCGTATTGGGATCGATCAGGCTGATCTTCTTGAGCCGGGTCGACAGCTGGCTGTCGAGCCAGCCGATCGGCGCGATGCGGCCATCGAAGTCGCCGTCGTCGTCGAGCGGCGGATGCACCGTGTCCCAGAACTGCTCGACGAGCGCGATGAGCAGCTCGAGCCCCTGCAAGGCCCCGGGTGCACCGTACTTGGCGGTCCACCCCTCGGTGAGCCAGCAGGCGATCCGCAGATCCTTGGTCTTGTTCTGCAGCGCGTCGGTCGCCGTCTTGATGACGGTGTCCCAGTCGGCGGCCTTGGGCTCGGTGGCCCAGATCCCGTGATCGAGCGACGGGTCGTCTTCTTTGCGCGCCAGCTTGATCTTGTCGTAGACCGGGCCTCGACGCAGCGACTCGCCCGACGGCATCAGATCCGAGATCGGGACCGTCAAGTCGTCGTTGGATGTCTTTGGCAGCTTGCGCTCGGTCATCGCGGTCCGTCCGCTCCTCGTCGATTCAGTAGTCGGGCCCGCCGCTGTCGGCGCGCACCCCTTCGGCCTTGAGGTGCTCGTCGCTGACCTCCGGGCCACGCCGGGGGAACTCGGGCAGCCGGAACGCCGACTTGCCGCCGGGCAGCATCAGGCCGATGCGCACGTACACCCGGGTGTCGGTGACCAGCAGGCTGGCGTTGTCCAAGGCGGCGCTGGCCAGGCTGGTCTCGGTCTCGAAGCGCAGGGTATGCGGCCGCAGGAACGAGCGCCGCCCACGGTCGGCGGGCGACGAGGCGTTGGCCACCAGCATGCGGAACAGCGCGAACCGGCCGGCATAGGCGTAGCAGGCGGTCCGCCCGTTGATCCGGGCCGCCTCGTTGCGCTGGTTGACCGCCGGCAGGAACATCGCGTCCTTGGCCCAGCGGAAGCAGACTGAGATCGGGTCGTTGGTCCGCCACTGCGCCCCGCGCTTGTTGTCGCGGTGGCCGATGCGGGTATCGGCGACCTGGCCGTACCAGTCGATGATCTGGTTGCCGTTGACCTCGTTGTCCCGGTTGACCCGGAAGTCGAAGTCGATGTCCAGGATGAGGTCGGGGTTCTCGTCCTCGGCGGCGAGCAGCGGCGCGAACAGCGGCCGCATGCTCTCGACCTGCTGGATGAACCGCAGCACGTCGGTATTGGAGTTGCCGAAGATCGGGCCGCCGACGATGTTGGTCTTCGAGAAGACCTTGAAGGCCCCGGCGTACTTGTCGAACAGCTGGTAGAAGGCGACGATGTCGCCGGTCTCGACCTCGGCGATCACGTCGGGCCCCGCGAAGGGGAAGCGCCCGGCGAGCCGCTCGGTGAAGAGGGTGTAGACCTCGACGTAGCCCCGCAGCGTGAACTTGCGCAGGTCTTCCCGGCAGCGGCGGATCATCGTGCTGCCGATCTGGTACTTGGCTTCCTTGAAGAAGTCGTCGCGCTCGTAGCGATTGACGTGGCGCTTGAGCTGGTCCTCGCAGGTCGCGAGCAGCACCCGGTTGAGCTCTTCTTCGACGAAGCGCTCGAGGTCCTCGAGCGAGTTGCCGGGCACCTTCTTCTCGTAGTCGGCGAGCACGCCGATGATCTTGGACCACTTCTCGACGAGCACGTCGCTGGCGTAGGGCTCGCCGAGCTTGACCATGACGTCGACGAGCGGCCGGGCGTACTCGTAGGCGAGCTCCTGCGTCGTCTTGCGCTTGACCGCCAACCGGGCGATCAGGTCGTTGGGGTCGCGGGCGCCGAAGGCGACCACGCCGGCGGGCAGGCGGGCGTCGCTGAGGCTGAAGTTGTCGCGGATGGCGTAGGGCTTCTCTTCACGCAGGATGCCGTCGACCTTCTTGAGCAGGTCGATGATGTCTTCCCGCAGCACCGAGAACAGGTCGCTGTCGCCCGATTCACCGAGGCGGCGGGTGACGTCGTCGAGCGCCTTGACGATGGTGAGGATCGAGTCGAAGAGGCCGGCGACGTTGGTGATCCGCGCCTTGAGCTCTTGCCGTCGCTGAGCGGTCCAGCCGCCGGAGCTGCCCTCTTCGCTGACCTCGCTGAGGTTCTGCGGGCTGGCGTGCTTGAGCATCACCTTGCGCACATTGCTGCGGAACTCGGTGCGGGCGGCCATGTCGATGGCCTCGTTGAACGCCGCGCCGAGGCCGGTGCGCTCGGCGCCGACGTACGCCCGGTAGTTGCGCTCCCACGAGAGCACCCGGTTGATGAGGTCGGAGTTCCACTGCTCGCGGCTGCCGGCGTCCCGGGAGAGGTCGAGATCGGACTGGGTCTCGTCCTCGATGACATAGGGCTGGTCGAAGTACGACTTGAGCGCGTCCTTGAGGGCCACGAGGCCGTCGCTGAGCACGACCTTGTCGTCTTCGCGCACGAGGAAGTTGAAGTCGCCGAGCTCGGTGCGCGCCGACTGGACCTTCTGGGTCAGCGAGCTGAAGAGCTCTTCGTTCTTCTTGCGGATGGCCTCGGCGAGCAGCGTGCCGTCCTCGGGCTGCGCGAAGGCGTAGCCCGAGAGCTTGTTGAGCACGTCGCCGTACTCTTCACCGGGGTTGAAGCTGTCGGCGAAGAGCCAGTCGGCCTTGCCCTCGCTGATGCTGTCTTCGATCTCGGTGATGCTCTTGCGGATCTTGCGCAGCTGCACGGTCGTGCCGCGGGCGTCGAGCGTATTGAGCTCGTCGAGGTCCTTCTGCAGGCTCTCGAGCTGACGCAGCAGCGGGTGGCCGCGCAGCACGTCGTTCTGCAGCCGCTCGACCATCTTCTGCAGCTTGCAGGTCGCCCGCCCGGCGTAGGGCGACTCGTAGGCCAACGTGGGCCAGCGATCCTTCATGCGATCGAGCGCATCCCGGTACAGCCCGGCCTGACTGGCGAGCTTGTCGGTGATGTCGTTGCCGGTCAGGTAGAGGTAGACCCGGGCGATGTTGACCAGGTCGGCCTGGTTGAACTGGTCGAAGGCGAGCTGCAGCGCCGTGACCTCGTCGACGAAGGTCTTGACCTGATTGAAGTAGACCTGCGGCCGTGGGTTCTGCACCGCCAGGGTGCTGTCGTCTGCCCGGCACAGATCCTCGTCGAGGAAAGGCGGCAGCATGATGTCGGCCTTGGTCTCGAGCGTGGTCCGCAGCGGCTGGCCGACCGACGCCCCCACCTCGGCGATGGCCTTGTTGACCTTGCCGGTGAGCCCGGTGAACAGCGTCGTCGGCGCGATCCACGACTCGAGCTCGTCGAAGTCGAGCGAGGCCAGCGTCTCGAGGGCCTTGACCCCCCTCACCTTCACCTGGTCGGCCGAGGTGATCGATCCCTTGCCCTGGCTGGCGACGTGCTCCTTGATCACGTTGAGCATCGGGTCGAACTCTTCGAGTTCGCCGCCGGTGAACGTGCGCTGAAGCAAGATGAGCACGCCGAAGAGCAGCAACGTCACGAACAGCCCGAGGCGGGCGTTGCGCACCTTGCGGTTGAGCTCTTTGTTGCGCTTCTCGTCGATCTTGGCCAGGCCGGGCTCGGAGAAGATCTTCTCCGAGAAGAGCTGCCGCACGAAGCGGGCCTTGCCCCGGGGGCCATCGTCGGCCTTGGCGCCGGACGCCGCAATGCCCGGCGGCAGCGGCGGCATGCCGGGCACCGCCGACGCCTTGGGCGCGGGCGGCTTGTCGCTGACCCGGGCGGTCATGTAGATGCCGCGCAGCGGCAGGCTGCGGCGGAAGCTCGTCGTCTTGAACAGCGGGTCGAGGTAGATCCGCAGCGGCTCGGCGAGCTGGCGGATCTCGCGGGGCAGCAGGTACAGCTCGTCGCGCTCGCGCTGGTTGCCGACCGAGTTGAGCAGCTCGAGCTGCGCCACGCAGGTCTGCTCGTGCAGCGAGGCGACGGCCTCTTCGATCCACTCCGACTCGTAGCTCGTATCGGGCTCGTAGGGCGCCGACCAGCCGAAGATCTGGTCCCTGATCTGCTCGGGCAGGGCCCGGGTGAAGGTGCCGAAGCCCTTGAGCTTCTCGCACCCGGTCAAGACCACGTGGATCGGGAAGTCGACGGCGAGCTGATACTGCGCCTCGTGGATGCGGGCGGCGACCGCCTCGGCCCGGCGGCTGATGCGCCCGGCGGCCTCGGGGGTCTTCATCATCAGCGAGCCGACGTCGATGGTCAGCACGAGCCCGTCGATGGGCCGCAGCCGCCGCGCGTCGCGCAGCCCGTCGAGCTGGCTGCGCCAGGCGCCGACCGACTTGCTGCCGCCCTTGCGCCGGAAGATCCGCGAGAAGAAGCCGCGCTTGGCCTCGGGCCCCTTCTTGCCGTTGCCGCCCTTCGGCTCGTCGGCGACGGCGAAGAGCTGCTCGTTGAAATCGATGACGACCGCTTCGTTGAAGAACCACCAGAAGTTGGCGATCTCCGGCTCGTCGAGCCCGAAGGTCTCCGGCGAGCCCGGTCGGGCCGCCAGGCCGCTCTCCCCGAGGATCGCGCTCTTCTCGGACCCGGGCTCGCCGACCATGGCGAACCAGGGCACGTTGTAGATCGCCTCTGCGCTGCGCAGCTGCTTCTCGAGGCTCTTGGCCGCCTTCTGGAACGAGCGCTTCACCGCCTTGGGCGGTGCCGCCGGTCCCGACGCGGCCTCGTCGGCCCTTTTCTTGGCCTTCGCCACCCCTATCGCTCCCCGGCGGCGGCGGGCGCCTTCTTGGCGGGCGCCGAGGGGGTCACCTTCTCGATGACCTGCCGCACGTCGTTGGTCTGCTCGAACCACGACCAGTGAGAGATGCCGAAGTAGGCGACGACCGCCAGCAAGGTCAGCCGGACGTAGATCCGGTGATCGGGCATCTTCTGATCGGGCTCGTTGGTGATGGTGTGGGCGTACGCGTCGGGGAAGAGCGGCTTGCTCGGATCGACCGTGCCGCTCTTGCCGACGCCCACGAAGTACTGCAGCCGCTCCTTGTAGCCGGTGATCTCCTGCTCTTCATCACCCCGGAAGCGGCCCTTGAACCCGAGCAGCAGCGCGATGAGGAACGCCGTGGCGACCTCTTCTTTCGTCTTGTCGCGGCTGGCGAGCAGCTCGTCGATGCGATCGAAGAAGGTCGCGCCCGCCCGCTGGGTGCCGAAGTACTGCTTCTCGAGCAGGTTCGTCAGCCAGCGCGCCCGGCCGGGCCACTCGGTCTTCATGTGCAGGAACTGGTCGTCGGCGAGGGCGACCATGATGTAGCGCATCGAGTCGTAGAGGTGATAACCGCTCTCGTCCTCGCCCTGCGCCCGCAATTCGTTGTCGATATAGGCCCGCAGCTCGCCCTGCACGCGCTCGACAGAGACGTCGGCCCCCTTCTCCTCGATCTCGCTCTTGAGCCGCGAGACGAGGGCGTAGAAGCCCCGCAACTTGGTGAGCAGGGCCGAGCGACTGAGCTGGACTGCGTTCAACGGGTGTTCCTGTGCGTCCTCTGCGGGCGTTCGACGCCCGGGTTCTGAAACACCTTACTCGTCATGCTTCACATACAGAAAAATTCGCGAGGGTGAAGCGTCATTCGGCCCGATCACCGGGTTGTAGACGTGCATCGTCTCGCTGGGCTGAATGCGCCGCAGATCCTCACCGAGCGTGTACAGGATCGTGCCCGGCCGCCGCCGCAGCCCCTCGTGCTGATCGTCCCGCACCCGCTTGGCACCGATGTCGCGGTTCTTGCTCATCGACTCGATGTGGCTGTCGGTGCCGATGTAGCAGTTCTCGGCCCAGGCGATGATCTCGGGGGTCGGCTGACCCATGAAGCCGAGCACCACCTTCCGCCCGATCCACTCGTCGCGGAAGTTGATGGTGAAGCTCTGACCCTCGCCGTCGAGCCGGAACTCGGTGAAGCTCTCCTGGACGCCGAGCTCGAGCGTATCGAACAGCGTCTCGCCCACCGAGTTGAACAGCTCGAGCGCGTTGTTGTGATCGTACCGCGGGAAGCGCGGGATCTCGTCGATCGTGCCGACCGAGGCCACGTGGGCCCCGAGGGTGCACAGCGCGGTATAGAGCGTATAGGGGTGCACCTGCTCGGAGGTCAGCAGGATCTCGAAGGCCGGCAGCCCCGACATCAGCGCGTTGAGCTGACGCTCGAAGCGCGGCCGGTTGGCGCTGCCCACCGGCGAGCGGATCATCTCGAGCAGATAGTTGGCCTTGTCGCGCACCTTGCGGGCGACGAGCTGGCAGCCCTTGTGCAGCGGCGCGCACCAGGGGGTGTCGCCGACCTTGAAGTGCGGCGGCACGTAGTCGGTCATGCGGAAGGCGCCGTCGACGTACTCCACCTCGGCCACCGGCATGGCGATCATGCCCGCCGGCACGTCGGTGCCCGCCAGCCGCACATTGGGCAGCAACCGGGGCACCGCCACCGCCTGCTGGCCCTCGTCGGCCTCGGGATCGGCGTCGGCGACGGCCGGCCCGCCCTTGGCCGTATAGCGCGCCATCACCCCCTGCCGATCGGCGACCGCCGCGTCGGGCAGGCACAGGTTGATGCGCATCGGCCCGCGCTCGGCGTCGGCCTTGTAGGCCGAGAGGTCGAAGGTATCGGGCGCGTGCTGCACGTACATGCCGTCGGGCAGCACGCAGGTCAGGCTCTGGATGCGAAACGCCTTGTGGTCGAGCAGCGCTTCGTCGATGACCATCTCGATCACGCCGTAGAAATACGGCACGGCATGGTGCGCATAGAGGTGGATCAGCCCCTCACTGCGCAGGGCGAGCTGCTGGAAGTGCTGCGGGGCGAGCAGCATGCCCTCGTGCCAGCGCAGGGCCTCGGGGATCGGCGTCCGGTTGCTCAAAGGTCGATCCGCTCCGTGCGCCCGATGGCGCGTTGACGTTGATGACGGGTCGTCGGCCGGGACATCAGTCGTCCCGCCGGTCGACGACGTCGAAGTCGTTGGTGCCGAGCACGATGACGATCCGCTTCATGGGATTGAAGCGGATCCGGTGATCGCCCTCGGCGTAGTAGTCGGCGAAGACCAGCCCTTCGGCGGGTCGACCCTGCAGCTCCTGCACGACCTCGGGCATGACCTGGCTGGGCATGACCTCCCACTGCACCAGGTCGAAGTCCTGCATGTCCGGGTTGTCGCGCAACCGCTGTTCGGACTGCTCGAACCATTCCGAAGCGGAGAGGCGCATCAGCTCGCGGAACACAGCGTCTTCATAGATGACGAGCACCGCCACAGCGATGGGCGCGTCCTGGTTGGCCCCAGGCTCGGCCTCGACGGCGACCTGGAGCTTCTCGGGCACCGACGGACCGCAGGCCGCCAACAGACACACCGAGATACAGGCCCACAGACTACGGATGGTCGTGTGGTGCAACGTCATCCTTCAGTGACAGCGTCCCCCCCCGAAGCGGGACGTTTTCGCCGTTTACGTGCGAATACAGCAGCCATTAAAAGGGCGGTTTTCCCGGCTGTCAAAGAGTATCGCCCCTTGCCCGAATACGGCACACTTATCCGGTGAGCTCGTCGGATCGGGCACGCGTCAAGTTGATCTCACCCGATGGTCTGCCCAAGATGGGGAGAGTTTTGGGGGGTGCTTCTTCTGCTGAAGCGATCCGTCCACATGACATACATCATCCTACACTGTGAGAGGATGTGTTGAAGACACCGTATCGGATCCTGCGGGCTTTGCCGGCCCTGCTGTGTGCGCTCGCGATCGGCTGCGGCCCGAGCGGGCCCACCCGGCTGGTCATGAAGTTCGACGTGTCCCGCAAGGCCAATGACGACCACCCGCTTCAAGTGGAGGTCGTGGTCGCCTATGACGCCGAGCTCGTCGACGAGCTCGATCGGCTGACCGCCAACGAGTGGTTCGAACAACGGGAGCAGCGGATCCGCTCCAACCCGGACGGTGCAGCGTTCACGTACAAGCGCTACGAGCTGACCCCCGGTCTCGAGGTCGACGACGTCGAGCTGCCCCTGCGCGGGGTGCCAGCGCAGGGCATCCTCTATGCGGGCTACTACTCGCGCGGCAAGCACTCCGCCCGGTTCGATCCGGCGCGGGCGCAGTCGGTGCAGTTCCGCCAGGACGCCTTCCGGGTCATCGCCGGGCGCATCACCGACCCCGAGGGCGTCAGCGCCCAGTCGGTGATCGGCTGGACCGCGATCGGCCTCGGCGCCGTCGGCGTCGGCCTCGGCACCTACTTCGCGATCTCGTCGTCGGACAAGGCGACGGAGGCCAGCGGCCTGCAGCAGCGCAATCGCGAGCGCTACAACGAGCTCGTCGCGGAGGTCGAGGACGACCGCCTCGGCATGTACATCAGCTACGGGGCCGGTGCCGTCTTCCTGCTGACGGGCATGGTCGTGCTCTTGTGGCCCGAATCCGACGAGTCGCCCTTCCGCGAGATCGTCGACGATGAAGCGGATGGTGGGGGGTTGGTGTTCCGATGGTAGACGCTCGCGCGCTCCGGCGCGCTCGTCCCTCCACAGACCCCATCCCCCATCGCCGGCCCACCACGGGCCTGCTCACCGCCTGCGCGTCCGCACCCTCTTTCGCGCGTTACCTTCCGATTGCTTCGACCTGCACCGCCGGAGAACCCAACCGATGACCGCCATACCCGAGCTGAAACCGGTCGTCCGCTCTGCGCGCATCGCCGCGCGCGCGCTCCTCGTGGCCTTCGCGCTGTGGTCGACGTCATGCACCGAGGTCGGCGAGCTGCCGCCGTGCGAGGACGCGGCGAACTGCCCCGACGGCGAGCTGTGCCTCGCCGGCGCCTGCGTACCCGACGATCCCTGCGGCGCCGGCATCTATCCGGTCGGCGAGGACGTGCCCCGCTATCTGACGCCGCTCGAGCGGCGTGAAGAGTACGTGGTGCGCAGCCGCTCGCCCGAGCCGGAGAGCTTCTCCCAGGTCATCACCCCGGTCGGCGACCGCCAGCTTCGCATCGAGCCGGCGGGGCGCAACCGCTTGTTCGAGGTGGACTTCTACGTGCCCGACGGCACGCGGCAGGACAGCACCAACGGGGTCTTCGTCGAGGCCCGTGTCCGGGCCGACGGCCCGGGCGGTGAGTGCCAGGCCATCATAGAGATGCGGGTGCCGACCCTCAACCGCGACGGTGATCCGTTCGTGCAGGCCCGCTTCTGCATCGGCGGCGGCGTCTTCGGTCCGGAGAGCGGCCCCACCGAGCAGGTCATCGAGATCGCCGACTTCTCGGAGTTCCACACCTTCCGCATCCACTACACCCGCCCGTCGGCCGACCTCGACGCCGGCATGGGCGAGAACGATCCCATCTTCGAGATCTACGTCGACGGGGTGAAGCAGGACGTCACCTATGAGGCGGCCGCCTTCTCGAATGTGGCCCTCGACATCGACGCGGTGGCCGCGCGCAATACCTTCGTGCGCTTCGGCGGGCAGGATGGGAACACCGTCTGGGACTTCGTGCGCTGGGGCTGCGTCGCCGAGTCGGGGGTCTGCGTGCCCAAGATGAGCGAGGGCGACGACCGGCCCGGCGCCGTCGAAGACGATCCCCCGGCGGGGCAGCGGGTCGATACGAGCGTGCCGGGCACATGCTTCGAGAGCCGCCTCGTCCGCGGCCCCTGCGATGGAGAGCAGACCGGGCGCTCGCCGGGCCCCGAGGTCTGCGACTACTTCAACAACGACTGCGACGAGAATACCGACGAGGACTATCGGGGCCAGCTGCCGTCGGGCAACATCAAGCTGACCTTCTACGCGTTCCCCGAAGTGGCCGCGAACCCGGACCAGTTCCCCGACTTCGAGGCGGGCATGGAGCAGGCGCAGTTGCTCGACCTCGGCGACCCCTGCGCGATTGGTGCGTGCCAGGGCGCCGAGGTGCAGTGCAACCTCGACTACCTCGACAACCCGAGCCCGCAGACGCCGCAGCTCTTCTGCGACGTGGAGGCCGACGTCGGCTTCCTGCCGGAGCGCTGCGACGCCACCGACAACGACTGCGACGGCTATATCGACGAGAACTACCGGTCGTTCCCCGGCAATGTCCTGCCCTATCCCGGCGGGCTCTCGCGGGCGGAAGACCCCACGAAGCGACCGCTCGCGGGCACCTCGCTGTACCTCGGTCAGGCGTGCAGCACCGGGCAGTGCGAGAACATCGTCGTCACCTGCGACACCGTCGGCAACCCGCCCACCTACGAGTCGATCTGCGATACCGAGGCGGCGCTGAGCCGTGAGATCTGCGGCAACCGGGTGGACGATGACTGCGACGGCACCGTCGACGAGGTGGTCAGCGGTCTGGGCATGACCGATCTCGATCTGGACGGCGCGCTCGAGTGCAACCACTGCCTCGCGTTCGGGCAGCTGCGGGACGAGTTCCCCGAGATCTTCGCCCGCTACCCCGAAGAGAACTGGGACGATTTCGACGAGAACATAGAGGGGGCCGAGCGGGCCGGGGACATCATCGAGAACATCGCCCGCGCGATCCCGCTCGACGTGTCCGTCCTCGGGTTCGACGTCACCGACCCGGCGGGCGCGATCGACCTGCGCTCGTGCTTCGCCGACAACCAGGGCGCGACGCTCGATCCGCTGCCGGTCTACGACTGCGACGACGAGGACGAGGACGTCCTCTACGGCGCCCCCGAGCTCTGCGACAACCTGGACAACGACTGTGACGACAGCACCGACGAGACCGACGGGCCCAACCCGGAGGGGCTGTTCGTCAACGACGCGTGCGTCGCCGCCGCGCGGGCCAACAATACCGAAGCGATCTGCGCGCCCAACCTCGCGCAGTGCTCCGACCGCTGCCTCGCCGGCTTCGACGACATCGAGGCCGCCGAGCCCGGCTGCGAGGCGGAGGTGCTCGTCGACAACCTGCTCGTCTGCGACGACGACCAGCCCAATACCGCGCCCGACCGCGACGCGCTCACCGGCCGCTACGCCCGCGACGTGCAGGATCAGCTGCTCGACCGCCGCGGCGACCGGCTGCGCTGCTCGGAGCGCTGCAACGGCCTCGACGACGACGGCGACGGCGCCGCCGACGAGGCCCCGGGCATGGTCCTGCAGACGTGCTACTCGGGTGATCCGGCCGACATCGACTTCGCGGAGCGCGACGAGGCGTTGACCTTGTGCCGCCCGGGCACGCTCAGCTGCGTGCGCGGGGCCTACGAGGAAGACCGCTGCATCGGCGAGGTGCTGCCCCAGCCGGAGATCTGCGACCAGCTCGACAACGACTGCGATGGCCGGATCGACGAGATCTTCCTCGGGCCCGAGGACGACATCGCCGACGGCGTGCCCGCCGGCGCCGACTGCTCCGACCGCAACCCGATCGGCGGGCCGTGCTCGACGGCCTACTTCCGCTGCCTGCCCGGCCGGACGGCGGAGAACCCCGGCTTCCTGATGCCGCCGGGCACCGCGCTGGCGGCCCATCCGACCAACGGCACCCTCTGCGTGCCCGAGGTCAAGCCGCTGACCCTCAACGAGACCTGCAACGGCACCGACGCGCAGGGCAACCTGCTCAACCCCGACCAGTTCCCCGAGATCGACGAGGACTGCGACGGCCGGGTCGACGAGCAGGTCGGCGCCTTCACCCAGGACGGCAACCGGGTCTACCTCTCGGCGGCCAACTGCGGCTTCTGCGGCAATAACTGCTCCGACTTCGGCGCCCCGCGCAACTACGAGCAGACCTGCGTGCAGCAGGGGCAGAACTTCTTCTGCAGCGACACCTGCATCGACGGACAGGTCGACGCCAACGACGACGCCGCCGACGGCTGCGAGTGTGCGCTGGCGGCCCCCGGGGCTCCGGGCAGCCCGATCGAGCTGTGCGACGACGGCGAAGCCAACGTCGAATGCGACGTGCCCTGCGATGCGCAGACCGCCCTGGCCGGCATGTGCCTCTGCGGCGAGCTGGGCCAGCCGGCCGATCTGATCGAGCCCCAGCCCCGCTGCGGCGAGTCGTGCAACGGCCAGGACGACGACTGCGACGGCCGCACCGACGAGCGCCGCAGCCTGTTGACCCCGCTGTGCTACTCGCTCGGCGGCAACGACCAGACCATCGGCGTCGGCCTGTGTCAGAGCGGGCGCCGGGCCTGCGTCGAAGGGGCGCTGCCGCCGATCAGCCCGGGGGTCGAGGGCGTCGTCGACGCGCTCGACGGGCGCTTCAACGACGAAGACCAGGACGGCTGCATCGACGAGGTCACCCCGATCGACGAGGTCTGCGACGGGCTCGACAACGACTGCGACGGCTTCACCGACGAGGACTTTCTCGACAGCGACGGCGAGCCGCTCGGCCGCATCGCCGAGGCCCGCCCGGAAGACACCTACGACTGCATCGTGCCCGGCCGCCGCGGCGACTGCTCGCTGGGCCAGCTGCGCTGCGGCGTGGCCTTCGAGCGCCCCGAAGATCCCCCGACGTTGACCTGCACCTTCCTGCACCGCGCCGAGCAGGAGATCTGCGGCGCCGCCCCCGAGCGTCGTCGGGCGACCCTCGACGAAGACTGCGACGGCGCGATCGACGAAGAGAACGGCAGCCGCCGGGAAGACGGCGAGCGCGACGGTGACGGCGCCGACAGCTTCTGCAGCGACAAGGACAACGTCGTCACCGCCGCGTGCATCGACGGCCGCTGCCGGATCCCCGACGAGGGCTGCGACCTCGACTACTACGACGTCAACGGCAACGGCGACGACGGCTGCGAGGTCGGCTGTGACGCGCTCGAAGACGCCGAGCGCATCGGACAGAACTGCAACATCCCGATGTACCCCGATGACCCGGCCGCGCAGTGCGCCTGCGCCGGCATCTTCGGCTGCCGGCTGCTCGACGACGGCCGACTGAACGTCGAGTGCCGCACGATCCTGCCCGACCCCGACGTCGAGCCCGGCCCGGGCCAGCGCAACGGCGACATCGTCTATTCCTTCGACGAGGCGCCGAGCCTCGACGAGAACAACGAGCGCAACCGCTGCCAGCGCAAGGTGGGCACGGGCGCCGAGCGCTGCGACGCCCTCGACAACGACTGCAACGGGCAGATCGACGAGCCGTTCACCAACGACTTCGGCGACTTCGACGGCCAGGAGCAGGGCGCGGCGGTCATCAACTGCGGCACCTGCGGGACCACCTGCAACGTGGCCAACGGGGTGCCGATCTGCGCCGCGATCGGCGACGGGCCGAGCGACTTCGAATGCCGCATCGACCAGTGCAACGACACCTTCGCCGACTGCGACGGCCTGCTCGGCACCGGCTGCGAGACCGACCGGGCGACGAGCTTCTTGCACTGCGGGGCGTGCGACGCCAACTGCGGGCAGGTGCGCGACGAGAACAACAACATCCTCAACCTCGAGCGCGACCGGAACGGCGACGGCCAGCAGGACGGCAGCGACGGGCCCGACGAGCCCGAAGCCGACCGCCGGTTCTTCCGGGTCGCCACCGCCTGCTCCCCCGACCTGCAGGGACAGCTCGGCGAGTGCCGCTGCGGCCCCGAGGACGCCTGCGACCCGGAGGGCCAGCGGCCCTACTGCGTCGGCGAGGGCAATCAGGCCGGCTGCGTCGAGTGCCGCGAGGTCAATAACAACCAGGTCAACGGCACCAACCCCGACTGCACCGAGTCGCCGTTCGGCCAGTTCTGCTTCGAGGGGCGCTGCAACGCGTGCAACCCGGACACCAACCAGGGCTGCTCGCTCGACGACAGCGACGGCAATAACGACCCCAACGCGCAGGTCTGCCGGGTCGACGACGCCTCGGGTCGCTTCCGCTGCCAGGCGTGCGAGACCGATACCCAGTGCACCACCGCCTATGGCGACCAGCAGCTCAAGTACTGCCACAAGCCCGACCTCGAGCCCGAGGGCTACCAGTCGGGTGAGTTCCGCGGCTGCCTCAGCTGCGTGATCGGGGTCAACAACCGCCCGATCAGCTCGCCCGACCCCGGCTGCAACGGCAACAACCCGTTCTGCTACCCGACGGTGATCGGCGACCAGCGCGGCACCTGCGGCGGCTGCACCGACAACAGCGACTGCCCGTCGGAGAACGACGCGGCGGGCACCTGCACCAACGGCTCGTGCGGCACCTGTGTGCCGGCCGGCGACCAGGGCTGCGGCAACCCGACCCCGGTCTGCGACAGCACCAACTTCGCCTGCCGCCCCTGCCGCACCAACGGCAACGCGCAGGACGAATGCCAGGACCCGTCCCGCCGCCCGGCGGATGGCATCTTCAAGCCGCTGTGCGTCGCCGAGGACGAGGCGGGCCAGCTCGGCACCTGCCAGCAGTGCGTGGTCGACGCGGACTGCCGCAACGCCGCCCTGCAGCGCACGCTCGACGAGAACGGCGACCTGGTCGCGACCACCTTCGACAACCACATCTGCTGCAACTTCCGCTGCATCGAGGTCGACCTCGAAGACAACTGCCGCGGCTGCGGCGTCGGCTGCGACACCGACACCGCCAACATCTGCGACGCCAATACCCGCTCGTGCCTGTGCGGCGACAACCCCGCCTGCCGCGGCCTGCGCCAGTTCTGCGACTCGGGCTTCGGCGACGGTGAGTGCGTCGTCTGCCGCGACGACGTCGACTGCCCCGAGTCGACGGTCTGCGTCGACCTCGACATCGACAACCCAGCCCCCCAGGGCCGGGCCTGCCGCGAGTGCGACCCGCGGGACAACCCCAACGTGGCCGAACGCGACGCCGACCGCGCCTGCCCCGACGCCCGGCCCTACTGCGATCTCGACGGCTTCGCCTGCCGCGGCTGCCGCGAGGACGCCGAGTGCGCTGATGGCGATCAGTGCCTCGCCGACGGTACCTGCGGACGCTGTGAGTCGAGCGCCGACTGCGTCGACCACCCCGCCGGCAACATCTGCGTCGCCGGTCAGTGCGCCCCCTGCGCCGACAACTCCACCTGCAACGACCACCCCGATACCCTCCAGGTGGGCAACCGCTGCGTGAACGAGGGCGGCCGCGACGTCTGCCGCCCCTGCGCCACCGACCAGGAGTGCGACGGCCACGAGCAGGGCAACCGCTGCGTCGACGGTCGCTGCACCAGCTGCGGCGGGCGCGACGCGAACTGCACCGGGCACTTCGCGGGCAACGTCTGCGAGGGCAACGACTGCAGCCCGTGCGACGACGGCGACGGCAATACCTGCGACGGCAACCCCGCCGGTGAGTACTGCAACGTGGTGGTCGATCCCGACCGCTGCGCCTTCTGCCGCGACTTCAACATCGCCGACCAGACCCGCGTCGCCTGTGACCCGGCAAGCCCCGCGCCGGTCTGCGACGAAGGCGCGGGCACCTGCACCCAGTGCCAGGGCGACTTCGAATGCGCCGCGCTCAACGTCGCCGACCGCGAGATCTGCGACGACGGCAACTGTCACCGCTGCGATCCCGACGACAACCGCGGCTGCGTGCAGAACGCGGGCACCGGCCCCATCTGTCGCCCGGTGCCCAACGACGGCGACAATACGTTCTGCGACGACTGCGCCAGCGACGACGAGTGCGTCGGCCACCCGGCAGGCAACCTCTGCGTCGAAGGTCGCTGTACCCCCTGCGCCAACGACAGCGAGTGCCTGCGCGATCCGTCCCACCCCATCGGCAACGTCTGCCTCGACGGCCGCTGCGGCCGCTGCGACGACGCCGGCGACTGCGCGGCCCACCCCAACGGCAACGTCTGCAGCGGTCAACGGCAGTGCATCAGCTGCGCGGGCGTCAACTGCGGCGGCCACCCCAACGGCAACCGCTGCGTCGTGCGCGACGACGAAGACGGCCGGGGCACCTGTGAGCAGTGCAACCCCGATCTGCCCGATACCGGCTGCACCGTGGCCGCGGCCGAGGCGGCGCCCATCTGCGACGCCGACGTCTTCCGCTGCCGCCCCTGCGCCAGCGACGCGGAGTGCAGCAACGCCTCGGGCGGCAGCCTCGGCCAGTGTGTCGAGGGCACCTGCCAGGCGTGCAGCCCGGCCGAGAACCAGGTCGACGGCAACCCGGCGTGCGTCGGCGCGGCGGCCGGCTTCACCTGCCAGCCCTCGCAGGCCGACCCCAACGTCTTCACCTGCCAGGCCTGCACCGAAGACGGGCAGTGCTCCGACGGCCGCGACACCGGCACCTGCGTCGACCGCAACGGTCGCGACATCTGCGTCGAGTGCGACCCGGGCGAGAATACCGTCGCGGGCAACGCGCTCTGCCTCGGCCGCCAGACCTGCATCGACGATGTGTGCCTCACCTGCAGCCCCGACGACAACGGCGCGGGCGGCGCCAACGCCAACTGCGCCGGCGGCACCTGCACCGGCGGGGCCTGCTTCGCCTGCGACGTGGCGCTCAACGCGGCCGACGGCAACCCGCTGTGCATCGGCGGACCGGGTGAAGGCCGGCAGTACGGGCTGACCTGTATCGCCGGCGACTGCGCCGAGTGCCGCCCCGGTGGCAACAACCAGCTCAGCGGCCTCAACGGCAACTGCGGCGGCACCAGCTGCATCAGCGTCGACATCGACGGCGACGACGTCGACAACGGCGTCTGCGGGCGCTGCGACTTCGCCGGCATCGACGACGACCTCTGCTCCGACGGGGTGCAGTGCCAGTCCGACGGGCTGTGCCGCCAGTGCCGCAGCGACGCCGACTGCGCCGGTCGCGGCAACGGCGAGATCTGCGACGGCGGCACCTGCGTCGCCTGCAACGACGACCTCGACTGCGCCAACCACCCCGACGGCAACGTCTGCGACGGCGGCACCTGCACCTCGTGCGCCGCGACCGGCTGCGTCGCCAACGAAGGCCAGCCCAACGAGGCGGTGCACCCCGCCGGCCGCTACTGCGACGCCGGCGATGGCTACTGCACCGACTGCACCGGGCTGCCCGAGGCCTGCGTCGTCGGCGGTCAGACCTCGGTCTGCGACGTACAGAGCGGCGTCTGCCGCAGCTGCCGCGGCGACCTCGAGTGCCCCGACGCCCAGAACCCGATCTGCATCTCCGACCCGACCCAGGGCGACGCCGAGGTGCGCATCTGTCGGGTGTGTGATCCGGCGGACAACGCCGGCTGCGACGCCGAATCGACCACGCCGCGCTGCCGCGACGAGGGCGACGACACCCCGGTCTGCGCGGGCTGCAGCAACGACGCCGACTGCGTCGGCAACGCCAACGGCAACCTGTGCAATACCGGCATCGGCGACCCCGACCGCGGCGCCTGCGAGGCCTGCGCCGACGACGTGGACTGCCAGAACAGCCCGGCGGGCAACGTCTGCCGGGCGCCGTTCTGCAGCCAGTGCACCCGCAATACCGACTGCATCGGCAACCCGGGGGGCAATGTCTGCAACAACGGCTTCTGCTCGCCGTGCGCCGACGACGCCGCCTGCGCCGACCACCCTGCCGGTGAGCAGTGCGCCGACATCGACGGCGACAACCAGTCGGAGTGCGAGGTCTGCGACCCCGACGCCGCCGCCGGCCAGAGCGGCTGCCCCAACAACCTCGTCTGCGACCTCATCGAGAACGGCCCCGACGCCGGCACGGTGCAGTGCGTCGGCTGCGTCGACGACAACGACTGTGGCGCCGGCCGGGTCTGCAACAACGGCGGCTGCTTCGGCGACCTCGACGGCGACGGCGTGCTCGACGCCGACGACAACTGCCCGGCCGACGCCAACGCCGACCAGACCGATACCGACGGCGACGAGGACGGCGACGCCTGCGACGACGACGACGACGACGACACCATCCCCGACGCGACCGAGGTGGCCAACGGCAGCGACCCGCTCGACGCCGACACCGACGACGATACGGTGCGCGACGACGCCGACAACTGCCCGACGGTGGCCAACGGCCCCAACGACGCCGACAACCAGGGCGACCTCGACAGCGACGGCGACGGCGACGCCTGCGACGACGACGACGACAACGACGGGGTGCTCGACGTCAACGACAACTGCCCGCGGGTGATCAACCCCGACCAGACCAATACCGACGGTCAGGCCGACGGCGGCGACGCCTGCGACGACGACGACGACGACGACGGCGTGCCCGACGACGCCAACGACAACGGCCTGCGCGACCCCGAAGACGACAACTGCCGGCTGGTGCCCAACGCCGACCAGACCGACACCGACGACGACGGCGACGGCGACGCCTGCGACATCGACGACGACGCCGACGGCGTGCTCGACGGGTCGGACAACTGCCCCATCGACGCCAACTTCGACCAGACCGATACCAACGTCGACAGCCAGGGCGACGCCTGCGACGACGACGACGACGGCGACGGCGTGCTCGACGCCGACGACAACTGCCCGCTCATCGCCAATAACGACCAGACCAATACCGACGGCCTCGCAGACGGCGGCGACGTCTGCGACGACGACGACGACGAGGACGGCGACCCCGACCTCAACGACAACTGCCCGGTGACCCCCAACGCCGACCAGCTCGACACCGACGTCGACGGCCTCGGGGACGCCTGCGACCCGGACGACGACGACGACGGGGTCGCCGACGGCGCCGACAACTGCCCGCTCGTCGCGAACGCCGACCAGACGAATACCGACGGTGAGGCCGACGGCGGCGACGCCTGCGACGACGACGACGACAACGACGGGGTCGACGACGACCTCGACAACTGCCCGGTCGACGCCAACGCCGACCAGACCAATACCGACGGCCAGGCCGACGGCGGCGACGCCTGCGACCCCGACGACGACGACGACGGCGTGCTCGACGACGTCGACGGCGACGGCGTGCAGGACCCCGAAGACGACAACTGCCGCACCGTGCCCAACGCCGACCAGGCCAACGCCGACGGCGACGACTTCGGCGACGCCTGCGACGCCGACACCGACAACGACGGGGTGCCCGACGCCGACGACAACTGCCCGCTCATCGCCAACGGCGACCAGGCCAATACCGACGGACTGGCCGACGGCGGCGACGCCTGCGACACCGACGACGACGAAGACGGCGTGCTCGACGTGGCCGACAACTGCCCGGTCGACGTCAACCCCGACCAGACCAATACCGACGGCCAGGCCGACGGCGGCGACGCCTGCGACCCCGACGACGACGGCGACGGCGTGCCCGACGCCGGCGACAACTGCCCGCTCTTCGTCAACGTCGATCAGGCGAACAACGACGGCGATACGCTCGGCGACGCCTGCGACAACTGCCCCAGCGACGACAACGAAGACCAGGCCGACCAGGACGCCGACGACATCGGCGACGTCTGCGACCCCGACAAGGACGGCGACGGCATCAACAACGACGTCGACAACTGCGTCGACACCGCCAACGCCGACCAGGCCGACGGCGACAGCGACGCGGTGGGCGACGCCTGCGAGGGCGCCTGCGCCGGCGACGGCGACTGCGACTCGGCCCATGTCTGCGACCCGGGCAACAGCGTCTGCGTGCAATGCACCGCCAACAACGAGTGCGACCCGGGCAGCCAGTGCCGCGACTTCGTCTGCAACGGCGACGGCGGGCCGTGCGACGTGGCCAACGGCGACCTCGACTGCAACAACGGCGAGATCTGCGAGGCCAATACCTGCGTACCCGAAGAGTGCGACGGTGACGCCGACTGCGCCGGCAACCCCAACGGCGAGCAGTGCGTCCAGAACCGCTGCGAGCCGTGCGACGTGGCCAACGGCGACGCCGACTGCGGCGGCGCGCTGCCCATCTGCGACGCCAACGCCTGCCGGGCCTGCGCCGGAGACGGTGAGTGCGTCGGCAACGCCGGCGGCGAGCGCTGCGATCCCGGCGGGGCGTGCGTCGCCTGCGTGCTCGACGCCCACTGCCCGGGTCAGATCTGCGAAGCCAACGCCTGCGTCGACCCCGAGTGCGCCATCGACGACGAGTGCGCCGGCGACCCGGCCGGCGAGCAATGCGTCGTGCAGCGCTGCGAAGAGTGTGACCCGGCCGACGACGCCGGCTGCGGCATCGGCGAGAACTGCGTCGCGGCGGCCTGCCTGCCCGGCTGCAACGACGACGGCGACTGCGGCGCAGACCAGATCTGCGAGGCGGGCGGCTGCGTCGCCGAGCAGTGCGACGTCGCCAACGGCAACGCCGACTGCGCGGCCAACGCGCCGGCCGACGTCTGCGATACCGGCCGCTGCGTGCAATGCGCCGGCGACGGCGACTGCGACCCGGGCGAGATCTGCGAAGCCGGCGTCTGCGGCGCCCAGGAGTGCGACGTGGCCAACGGCGACGGCGACTGCGGCGCCAACCAGGACTGCGTCGCGGGCCGCTGCGAGCAGTGCGATGTGGCCGACGCCAACGCCGGGTGCAACGCCGGGGCGGGCGAAGAAGCCTTCTGCGTGGACAACGCCTGCGTCGAGTGCGCGGTCGACGGCGACTGCGACCCGGCGATCCCCAACTGCGTCGCTGGCGTCTGCGTCGACCTCGTCGACTTCTGCGTGCTGCAGTTCCCCGTCAACCTGCCCGGCGACGCGCCGGCCACCGCCGGCACCACGGTCACCGTCTTCAGCCAGTACTTCGAGAACGGCCTGACCAACGCCACCAACGGGCCCGACGCGCTCGCCACCCTCGTCGTGGAGCTGGGCATCGGCCCCGACGGCAGCGACCCCGACGGGCACCCCGGCTGGCGCTGGCAGGCCATGGCGGCCAACGCCGGGTTCGTCGACGCCAACAACGACGAGTATCAGGCCGACCTGCTCATCCCGCTCGTCGACGCCGAGTTCGACTTCGCCGCCCGCTACAGCCTCGACAGCGGCGCGACCTACGTCTACTGCGACAGCGGCGACGGCAGCAGCAACGGCTACGCCGCGGCGAACGCCGGCCAGCTCAATGTCGACCCGACCGAGGTCTGCGACGACGGCGTCGACAGCGACGACGACGGCGACACCGACTGCTTCGACCCGGACTGCGCCAACGACCCGGCCTGCCTGCGCGCCCCGGCCGCCGGGGAGCTGGTCATCACCGAGTTCATGGCCGACTCGAACCAGGCGACCGACAGCGACGGCGAGTGGATCGAGGCCTATAATGACACCGACGTCATCCTCGACCTCGGCGGCGTCGAGCTGCGCGACGCCACCAATACCCACACCTTCCCCAACGGGGTCACCGTGCCCCCGCGCAGCTACGCCGTCTTCACCTTCAACGGCCAGCCCGCCGGCGGGATCGACTACGACAGCGTGAGCTTGAACAACGGCGGCGATACCATCACGTTCGCCGTACCCGGCCCGCCCGAAGTCATCATCGACACCATCACCTACGACGACGGCACCGACTGGCCCAATACCGAAGGCGAGTCGGCCCAGCTGTCGTCGACCGCCGATCTGGCCAATAACGACCAGTCCGCCAACTGGTGCCTCAGCACCAACGACGCGGGCGGGTTCCTGGGTACGCCGGGCGCCGCCAACCGCGACTGCGGTCCCTGAAGCCGGCGGCCCGCCGGCCGCCCCGGCAGTCCCCTGCCCTCGCCCGTCGGCGAGCCCTGCTCGGGGTTCAGTCCGGCGGCAGCAGCGACTGCGGCGCCACCGACATCACGGTGCCGCCGTGGTCGACCACGTCGTGCTCGACCATGAAGACGTTGGCGTAGAGGTTGGCGATCCACTGCCGCCCGCGCTGCGTCGCCCGCAGATAGCGCAAGCCATCCGTGATGTACGGGCTGACCACTTGCCAGAAGAACCGGGGATAACCCCGCGCCAGATCGTCGGGGCAGGCGTAGCCCAGCATCGCGTTCTGCCCCAGCTCTTCGAACTCGTAATACAGCGCCGGCAGCTTGTTGATATAGCGCGGATCGGCCAGCTGACCGATGAGATCGGCCGCGCGCACCAGCCCCGGCGGATCGTCGGTGGCCTTGTGATCGCTGTCGTGGGGCACCGGGAAGCGGGTGCGCTCGATGTTGTAGCAGATCGTCAGCTCGTCGAGCACCGGCGTGCCGCTGAAGCGCTGCTTGACGAAGAGCTTGCCCCGGTCGATGTGATACGGCGCCATCGACGCGTCGGTGACCCCGATGCCGAGAGCGATGGTCTCATCACCTTTGCCCGTCGCGTAGCGCCCGTCCTGGTCACCGGCGCACAGCCCGCGCACGTAGCCGATGTCATGGCACAAGAGCGACACCACGAAGTCGAGCCAGTTGCGGGGCGTCACCCCGCCCGAGCGCAGGTGCTTGCCGCGGATGATGTCGAGCCCCACCAGCGTGACCATCACCGTGTGCTCGACGGTGTGATACAGCGCGTCGCCGTTGCCGATGATCTCCAGCGCCATGCCCGCCGCCCAGGCGGCGATGCTCGGGTAGTCGGCGTGCAGATCGCCGTACGTGCGGTGGTAGTTGTCCTTGATCTCGGCGATCAAGGCGTCGGTCTGCAGCTTCACCGGATCGATCATCGCCCGCTCCTCACCGCGTACATGTCGCTCACCCCTCGGGTGACTCTTCGAGGGCCGCGTCGCGCAAGACCTCGGCGGCGTGGTGCAGCCGGCGCGCGAGCTGCACCGCGATGAGATCCATCAACGCGAAGGCGAAGGGGTTGCCCGCGTTGAACAGCAGGTCGAACTCGTCGCGGGCCAGCGCCGCGAGCACCGCGCCCTTCTCGCCCGCCACGCAGTCCGCCGAGCGCCGCCCGCCGTCGAGCAGGGCCATCTCGCCCAGCAGCTCGCCCACCCCCAGCCGCGCCAGCTCGCCCTTCTGCTCGCCGGGGCCCGCGTCGGCGACGATGCGCACGTCGCCGAAGGTCACGAAGCCGCAATACAGCCCCGGCGCGTTCTGCTCGAAGATCGACTCGCCCGGCGCGAACGAGCGCTCGGTCATCACCTGCGCCAGCGCCCGCCGGTTGCGGTCGTCGAGCGCCGAGAAGAGCGGCAGCAGCACCAGAGAACGGTCGTTGATCGCCATCAGCCCCTCCCGAACAAGCGCTTGAGGCGGCCCCAGGCGCCGCCGGTGGGCACCGCGATGCCGCGCGCGGTCGCCTGGCTGCCCTCGTCGGGTTTGCCCTGCCACTGCTCCTGGATGCGCACGTTGGTATCGCGCAGCCGATCGCACAGCGTCAGCGCGATGCTGCGGATGAGGGTATAGGCCCCCGGATCGTTCGCCGCGCGCAGGGCCCCGAAGCGGCTGCCGTCGATGACGTACAGCGTCGTATCGTGCAGCGCCCGGGCCCGCAGGCTGCGCGGCGCCGGCTGAACCAGCCCCGCCTCGCCGACCACCGTGCCCTCGCCCAGCTTCGCCACCGTGCGCACCACCCCGTCGGGCAGCGGCAGCTCGACCGCCAGCTTGCCCGAGCGCACCACGAAGGCGTCGTCGCCGGCCTCGCCCTGCTCGAAGAGCAGCGCGCCCGCCCCCACCCGCTGCAGGCGCATCGTCGACGCCACCGACCGCAGCCCGTCCGGCGTCAGTCGGCGGAACAGCGGCAGCTGCTTCAAGAAGGCATAGTCTTCGTCGGTCATGCTCGTCCTCGGGCTCGAGAGCGCCACGCGCCGGCCACGGCGTCGATCGGGACGTTGACACGGCTGAAAACGACCGTCAACGGGGCCTCTACGGCCCCCGCGCCGCGCGCGCCCCTCCAGGCAACTCGCCACGGACCGCGCAGGCCGGCGACGAACTCCGCACCCGTACGCCTCAGCGCCGCGCCGCCGCCACCATCAGCCCGTGCATGCGCCGCACGACCTCGGCGTGCACCCTATCGACCTGCCCGTCGGGATCATCGACATCGGCCGCCGGCGGCGCGATCGGCGCGCCCACCAGGTGGGTCAGCCGCACCGGCCGCGGCAGCAGCGTCGGCCCCAGCCCGCGGGCGAGCGGCAGCGGCAGCTTGAAGCGCTTGTACAGCTTCGCCGTGATGCCGCTGGGATAGACCGTGTACAGGTCATCGGCCGCCGGACACGCCACCAGGATCATCGGCGCCCCGCTCTCGATCGCCAGCCTCACGAAGCCCTTGCGCCGCGCCCAGCGCACCGTATGGGCCTCTTCGGTCGGCCGCAGCGCCTCGCGCATGCCGCCCGGCGCCACCACCACCAGGTGCCCCGCGCCGAGCAGCGCGTGACCGTTGCCCGGGTTCGCCGGCCGCACCCCCGCCCGCCGCGCGAAGTCGGCCACCAGCGGCGTCTTGAAGATCAGATCGTCGCCCAGCGACGCCGGCCAGCGCCCGGTCGCCGCGTGCATCGCCGCCGCGAAGAGCGTGCCGTCGTAGGTCGCGAGGCTGTGGTTGAGCACGATGAGCCCCGGCCCGGTGCGCGGCACGTGTTCGAGCCCGATGACCCGATGCCGATGATACGTGCGCAGGGCCTGCACCACCGGCCGGAAGCGGTCGACGAGCAGCGGCGAGACCGGCGACGGCGGGTTGTCGGGGCACGGATCGGTCGAAGACGAACGCTGGGGCTCGGGTCGCGACATGCGGCGATGGTAGCATCGCGCCATGCACCACGCCTCTCCCCCGTCCCCCACCCTGCCGATCAACCTCGCCGAGCTCGAGGCCGCCGCCCTGCAGCGCCTGAGCCCGATGGCCCGCGACTACTACGCCGGCGGCGCGCGCGACGAGATCACCCTCGGCTGGAACCGCCGCGCCTGGGATACCATCCGCCTGCACTATCGGGTGCTGGTCGACGTCTCGAACCGCGACCCGTCGACCACCGTGCTCGGCCAGCCCATCGCCCTGCCGGTGATGCTGGCCCCGACCGCGTTTCACAAGCTGGCCCACCCCGACGGCGAGATCGCCACCGCCCGCGCCGCCGCCGCCGCGGGCGCCGGCATGATCTGCAGCACCCTGGGCACCGTCGCCATCGAAGACATCGCCGCCGCCCGCCCGCCGGAGACCGCCGCGCCGCTGTGGTTCCAGCTCTACGTCTATCGCGACCGGGCCATCACCCGCGGCCTCGTCGAGCGCGCCGAGGCCGCCGGCTATCAGGCGCTGGTGCTCACCGTCGACGCCGCCGAGATCGGCACCCGCGAGCGCGACGCGAAGAACAGGTTCGCCCTGCCCGATGGCATGACCGTCGCCAACCTCGCCGGCACCGGAAAAGCGGCCCTCGGCCCCGGCGGCGACGGCGCGGCCGGATCGGGCCTGAGCGCCTACGTGCGCAGCCAGCTCGACCAGAGCCTGACCTGGAGCGATCTGGAGTGGCTGGCGGGCATCACATCGCTGCCGGTACTGGTCAAAGGCATCGTACGCCCCGACGACGCCTGCCGGGCGCTGAAGCACGGCGCGCGGGGCGTCGTGGTGAGCAACCACGGCGGCCGGCAGCTGGACACCGCGCCGGCCACCGCCGATGTCTTGCGACCCATCGCCGATGCCATGTATGGCATCGATGAGTCATGCACAGTCATCGTCGACGGTGGCATCCGCCGGGGCACCGATATCATCAAGGCATTGGCCATGGGTGCCCGCACAGTGCTCGTGGGCCGCCCGCAGCTGTGGGGGCTGGCGCTGGGCGGGCAGGCCGGCGTCGAACACATGCTGTCATTGCTGCGGGCCGAGCTGCTCGAAGGCATGGCGCTGTGCGGCTGCCCCGACGTGGCCAGCATCACCGGCGATCTGGTCGACGCCGCGCGCTGACCCCCCGCGCTGAGCGATACCCGGGCGACGGGGCACCGCGCAGCCGGACGCTGGTCGGCGCCGAGCGACACCGGCCGCGGCCCGAAATCGAGCGCGCGAGACCTGCACACCCGGTGATAACGCCTCCGACGGCTGTCAGGGGGCAGCCGCGACCCGATCCGTCTCCGGACGCCGAAGCCCGGCGCGACGCCGGCCAACCGCTCCAACATGGCACACATCCGGTACAATCCGACCGTCGGTGTACCGCGCCGCCGACAATGTAACGGCGCCGTCATGGCTACGGTTCGTCTCTGCCGCCGCGCCGCGGTCCTGCGACCGGGCGGAAGGCTGCCCCCGGCCACAGCCCGCATCACACTCATTACTTTCCACTCATTCACTCGACAGACCGCCCCGCGACCGAGTAAATACGAGATTATCAGCAATTCAGGGTCATTAGGCATACACGTCACACTGTTTCTCGATGTGATATGTCATCAGCGGCTCTGCGTATTTTCAATAACCCCCATTTCGAACAAAGCTCACTCCACGAACAAAGCCCGATCGGTCGCCGACGGGCGCTCGCCCACACGGTGAGCAGATCAGCAAGACGGGAAGGGGAAGTCCCATGTCGAAGGCAGGGTTCTGGTCGATTGCAGTCATGGTCACCCTGGCGCTGGGCTGCACGCCCGAGGCGTCGGACAGCGAGCGGCGCGAGATGCCCGCCGTCGCGCAGGCTCACTTCAACCAGCTCAGCGCCGGCTCCGGCGCGCGGGTGTACAGTTTCAGCGTCGCTGGCGAGGCCTTCGCGCAGGTGCTCATCACCGGCGACCGCGTCGAAGGTGCATATGCGATCGACCGCGAGTACTGGCGCATGGATCCCGACTTCGATCTCGACGGCGTCGAGACTTTCCGCGTCGACGTCGCCTGGGGCGGCTGGCGGGTCACCACCAAGACGATGCAGCATGTCTTCGAGAAGCCCACCAAGGGCTGGACCGCGTGGGAGGTGCCCCGCGGCTTCACCATCGACCAGCAGACCACCGTGGTGGCCGACGCGGCCGCCGAAGGTCGGCACCTCTTCTCGGTCTATGGCCCCGCGCCCGCCGGCCTGCTCACCAACAGCGACGTCGACACCTTCCTGGAGTACCACCTGCTCATCGACACCAGCGGCTCGGTGCCGGTCATGTGCTGGATCCTCTCCGCCGACAGCTTCGCCACGTTCGAGGCGGCGCGGGCCTACGTCTCGGATGAGAGCACCACCATCGTCAGCAAGTGGGGCATGCGCGACGACGCCCGCGAGGTGCTCTTCTTCGGCGCCGCCAAGGCGCTGCGTATCGAGCAGGGCGAAGGCTTCATCTACTCGGCGGTGCACTGATCGTCCGGCGGTCGGGGATACAATGTATCTCGGACCCACGATCCGACGTGCGCACCCTGGCGAGATACCATAAGGTGTCATCGACGTGACGGGGAGCCGAGAGCCAGATGACCGACGAGCAGCGCCCGGCAGACGACACTCTCCTCGAAGACGAGTCGCGCGCCGAGACGCTGTGGCAGACGCTCGGGTCGACGGGCGGCGGCAGCAGCGCTGATACCGACGGCCCGTCACCCGCGCCCGACGCCGAGGCGCTCGCCCGGCTCGCCGCCCGCTACGACGACCTCGGCCGCATCGGCCACGGCGGCATGGGCCTCGTGCACCGGGTCTATGATCGCCTGCTCGAACGCACCGTCGCCCTCAAAGTCGTGCGCCCCTCGGTGCAGGGCACACCCACCGCGCTCGATCGCTTCCGCCGCGAGGCGAACATCACCGCCGCTCTGCAGCACCCGGGTATCGTGCCGGTCTACGACCGTGGCGAGCTGGCAGACGGGCGGGTCTGGTACACCATGCGCGAGGTGCACGGCGAAGACCTCACCGCCCCCATGGCCACCCAGCGGCGGACGACGACCGGGCCCGAGCGCGCCGCCGGGCTACGCGCGCTGGTGGAGATCCTCGCCCGGGTCTGCGACGCGATGACCTACGCCCACGCCCAGCGGGTGGTGCACCGCGACCTCAAGCCGAGCAACATCCTCATCGGCCCCTTCAACGACGTGCTGGTCGTCGATTGGGGCCTCGCGCTGCGGCTGGACGACCCCGACGACGACACGCTGGTGGAGGACGAGCTCGACACCAGCATCTCGTCGAGCCGGCATACGCTGCTGGGGCAGGTGCTGGGCACGCCGGGCTACATGGCGCCGGAGCAGGCCCGCGGTGAGACCGGGCTGCTCGGCCCGCCGACCGACGTACACGCCATCGGCGCGATGCTCTACGAGTGCCTGACCGGCCGCCCGCCGAGGACCGGCCGACCGCGGCTGTTGCTGGCCCAGCTGCGCGACGGCGCCCCGGTCGAGCGCCCCGGTTCGAACCTGCCCGAGGCGATGCCCGACGAGCTCGTCGACCTCGCGATGCGGGCGTTGGCCGTCGACCCGGCGCAGCGGCCGGCGAGCGCTGCTCCGCTGGGCGCCGCGCTGCGGGCGTGGCTCGATGGCTCGAAGGGGCGGGCCCGCGCGCGGGCCGCCGTTGAGCAGGCGCGCGACGATCGCGATCGGCTGCGCTCGCTCTCGAGCCAGATCGACCTGCTCCGCGCCCGCGCCCTGCGCCACCTCGAAGGGCTGGGCTCCAACCCCTCCCCCACCGCGAAAGCCCCCGCCTGGAGCCTCGAGGACCAGGCGAACCAGCTCGAGGTCGAGCTGGCCATCGAAGGCAGCGCCTGGCTGCTCGGCCTGCAGAACGCGCTCACCTGGGATCCGCTGTCCGCCGAGGCCCACGCCCTGCTCGCCGCCCACTACCGCGAAGCCCACGAAGCGGCCGAGCTCAACGACGATCGGCTCGAAGCGGCCCGGCTCGAGACCCTGCTGCGCACCCACGACCGCGGCGAGCACGGCAGATACCTCCGCGGCTGGGGCCAGCTCTCGCTCGCCACCGACCCGCCCGGGGCCGACGTGACCTTGATGGCCTACGTCGAGAGCAGCCGCCGCCGACGCCTCGTCAGCCGCGGATCGCTCGGCGAGACCCCGCTGGTCGACGCGCCGCTGTCCCGCGGCAGCTACATGCTCATCGTGCGCGCGCCGGGACGGGTCGAGGTGCGCTATCCGGTGCTCGTCGAGCGCGGCCGCGGCTGGGACGGCATCGCGCCGGGCGATACCGAGCCCGGCACGATCCACCTGCCGCGGCCGTCGGAGATGCCACCCGGCGCGATCTACGTGCCCGCCGGCTGGTTCTGGCGCGGCGGCGACCCACAGGCCGCCGATGGGTTGCCGGCGCAGCGGGTCTGGGTCGACGGCTTCATGATCCAGCGGTTCCCGGTGACCCACGCCGACTACATGGCCTTCCTCGACCACCTGCTCACCGCGGGCGCCGACAGCGCCGCCTGGGTGCCGCGGGCCCGCGAGGGCACCGGCGACGAGCTCCGGCCGCTCTATCGCGAGCAGGGCGGGCGCTACACCCTCGCCGACCCCACCAGCCAGCGCCTCGACCACCCGGTGACCTATATCGACTGGCACGCGGCGATGGCTTACGCCGGGTGGTACGCCGAGCAGACCGGCCTGCCGTGGCGCCTGCCCGACGAGACCGAGTGGGCCAAGGCCGCCCGCGGCATCGACCGCCGCGCGCTGCCCTGGGGCAACCACTGGGAGCCTGCCTGGGCCCGCACTCTGGACGGCGCCACCGAATCGGGCGTCGCGCCGGTTGACAGCTACCCGATCGACGAGAGCCCGTACGGCGTGCGCGGCGTCGCCGGCAATACCTGCGACTGGTGCATCAACGTCTGGAGGGCCGAAGGCTCACCGGTGCGAAACGGGCGACTGGTCATCGAGCCGGCCGATCCGGGCGATGGCGACCTGCGCACCGGCCGCGGCGGCATCTGGGCCGGCGGCGGCCGCTTCGCCCGGCTCGCCACCCGCTTCGCCGATCCGCCCGGCCGCCGCCTGTCGGTGCTCGGCCTGCGCCTGGTCTGCCCCTGGCCCGCGGCGGCGCACGCGTCGCGCTGATGGCGTCCACGCGATACCGCCGGCGCAAGGTGGAGGGCCGCGCGCCACTCCAACCGCCGCCGGAGGTCATCGAACGCGTCGACCGCACGGGACCACGTTCAGGGCTCGGACGAGTTGATCGATGGTCGCGGCGTCGAGCGATGGCATGGCCCGAGCATGGCTTGCCCGCAGACCGACGGCAAGCGCAGCGCCATTGCAGCCTCTCCCAGGCCGGCAGCGCCCGAAGAGTTGCCCGAACATCAGCCCGACACCGGCCCACAGTCAGCGCCCCGGCGCCCCCAACGCCTCGGCCGCGCGCCACGGGAACCGCCGCCGGAAGTCATCGAACGCATCCACCGCGAGGTGCCGGCGCCTTGTGGGTCTCCAGCCCGACCACCCGCCCGCCGCGTCGACCCGCACCGGCCATACCAGCGGCTTCGGGCGCCGCCGGGCTGAAGCCGGAGGTCAGCCGAGCAGCTCATCGAGGGTCCGGGCGGTGAAGAGGCGCCCGGTCCAGCGGTCGAGGGTGTCGCTGTCGGCGGCGTCGAGGCGGGCTCGGGTCGCTGCGTCGGGCTCGCCGAAGCGGTCGGTGAGGAGGCGCAGCAGCATGGCGAGTTGCCCCTGGCGGCGGCCGCGCTCGATGCCTTGCTCGATGCCCTGTTCGATGCCTTTGGCGAAGCCCCGTGCTTCGCCGCGGGCCTCCAGACGTTCGGCGGTGGTCATGACGGCCTCCTTGACGGCGGGCGGCACTCGATGGGCGATGCGCTGCTCGACGGTGCCGGTCTGCAACTCGCTGACACGATAGATATAGTAGAGCGACTGTACGACGGCGTCGACCGCGCCGGGGATTCGGGCGACCGCTACGAGGTGCTCGATCAGGCGGTCGAGGGCGGCCGGCTCTTCGAGGCGATGGCGGTTGCGCAGCATCAACAAGCCGGCCGTGGTCAGGGCGACGCGAGTCGACGTCTCGATCTCGTCGTCGGTGGTGCGGTTGAGGTCGTCGAGCAACAGCCGCAGGCGGGGCAGATGCGGGTCCAGCGCTTGGGCCAGCGCGTCGGGCAGGTCGAGCAGGTCACGCAGGTCGAGCGGCGCGGTCCACGGGCGCTCGCCATGATACAGCACCAGCGGCAGGATGGCGGGCAGCCGGGTTGCCTGCGGGTGGTCGCGGCGCCAGCGCTCCCAGATGCGCACCATGTAGACCAGCGCGCGGTAGGGCATCAGCCCGTCGGGCGACGACTGGTGCTCGAGCAGGACGAAGACGAAGCCCTCGCGGCCGTCGATGCGGGCGCGGAAGACGAGGTCGGCGCGGCGGTCGGTGAGGTCTGCGCCGACGAACTCGGTGGGCAACGGCTCGAAGCTGTCCCAGTCGATGTGCGCCCGGGCCGCAGGCGGCAGCAGGCGGCGGACCACGTCGGCGGAGACCTCGGGTCGGCCGAAGAGGCTCTTGAAGAGCGCGTCGTGCGGGTTGGATGGGCCCATGCCGGGGGACTACGGGACGAGGGTCGTCGTCTGTCCGCAGGCGCATGTTTTTGGGGAGGCAGGGCGCCGCTCATTGAGATAGCCGAGGCTGTGGGCATGTGGGCAGCCCGCGGGGTTGTCCGAAGCCTGTGGGCAGACCAAAACGCTGTCCACAGGGTGGCATGTCGACGGCCCGCGAATCTTCCACGGGCTCGCGCAGGCCGGGTCGGGCACCCCTCACGCCGGAAGCTCATGCCTTCAGGGGCGCCGCCTGCGCGGCCGGGTTCGGGCGGGCCGCGCGGATACGATGGCCGAGCGCGCGGCGCCGCGCAGGCCCCACAGATGGACGGGGCCATGCCGCCTCTTCGGCCTGGTGGGTCATTCGGCGGTGAATGGCTTCATGCCCGACCGCCCCGGGTCCGCCGGACGGTCCACGGCTGCCGCCGCCGACGGCACACCGAGCGCTGCCTCGGGTGACGTCCCGGCGGCGCCGGTTGATCCCGTCGGCGGTTGTTGGCACAACTGCGGGCCATGTCCGATACCCCCCAACGCGACGCCCCCCAGCGCGACGCCCCCCAGCGCGACCCTGCCCGACCCGGCGCCTCCGACACCCCCGACCCGACCGAGCGCCCGCCCGGCCGCGACCGCCGGCACGCCGAGACCCGGCTGCTGTATCGCATCACCAAGGCGCTCAACGATCAGACGGTGCGCTTCGAAGACGCGCTGCACGCGACCGTCGAGCACCTCGCCGACTATGGCTACCGCCGCTGTGCCATCTCGCTGCGTGATCCGGCCACCGGCGAGGTGCGCATGGAGGTCTCGCGCGGGCTGTCGCTGGCCGAGCGGCAGCGGGGGCGGTTCCGGCCGGGGGAAGGCATCATCGGCCGGGTCTTCGACTCGGGCGAGGCCGAGGTGCTGCCCGACCTGGAGGCCGATCCGCGGTTTCTCGATCGCACGCGGGCCCGGGGGCGCGTCGACGCGGGCAAGCTGGCCTATATCTGCGTGCCCATCCCATCGCTGCGCCGGGAGCTCTTGGGGACCCTCAGCGGCGACGTGCCCGATGGCACCAGTGATGACCTGCAATGGGATCGCCGGCTGTTGACGGTGGTGGCGACGCTCATCGGCGAGGCGGTGCGCCAGTGGCGCGACGAGCGGGAGGAAGAAGAGGCCCGGGACGTCGAGGCCGAGGTGCCGCTGCCGCCGCTGCCGCCGCTGACCCGGGCGCTGGTGGGCAGCAGCCGGGCGATGGAGGAGGTCAAGGCCCATATCCGCCAGGTGGCGCGGGCCGACGTGACGGTGCTCGTGCGCGGCGAGAGCGGCACCGGCAAGGAGATCGTGGCCCGGGCGATCCACGACGCGAGCCTGCGGGCCGGCGGGCCGTTCGTGAGCGTCAACTGCGGCGCCCTGCCCGAGCATCTCATCGAGAGCGAGCTGTTCGGCCATACCCGCGGAGCCTTCACCGGGGCCCACACCGCGCGCGCCGGGCGCTTCGAGACGGCCAACGGCGGCACCCTCTTTCTCGACGAGATCGGCGATCTGGCGCTGCAGCTGCAGGTGCGGCTCTTGCGGGTCTTGCAGGAGGGCGAGCTGTATCGGGTCGGCGAGGACGCGCCGCGGCGGGTTGACGTGCGGGTCATCGCGGCGACCCATCGCGACCTCGAGGCGCTGATGGCTCAGGGGCGCTTCCGCGAAGACCTGTACTATCGGCTCAATGTCTTCCCGGTGTATGTGCCGCCGCTGCGTGAGCGCAAGAGCGATGTGACGGTGCTGGCCGATCACTTCGTCGAGCGTCACGCGCGCGCGCAGGGCTCGACGGTCAATCGCATCAGCACGCCGGCGATCGATCTGATGACCAGCTATCACTGGCCGGGCAATGTGCGCGAGCTGGAGAACTGCATCGAGCGGGCGGTGCTGCTGACCCGCGACGGGGTCATCCGCGAGCATCACCTGCCGCCGACGCTGCAGACGGGCAACTCGTCGGGCACGACGCGCACCGGCTCGCTCGAGGCGATGATGATGGCCCACGAGCGGGAGATCCTCGTCGAGGCGATGAAGAACGCCGAGGGCAATATGAGCGAGGCGGCGCGCATGCTGGAGACGACGCCGCGCATCCTGGCCTATCGGCTCAAGAAGCACGGGCTGCACGCCCGGCTGGCGGTGCGCCGCAAGCGCTGAAGGCGGCGCCCGGGCTGGCTCGTATTACACCGCCATGACACCGCCACCCTGTGGCCCCTTGGGGTCTTTCGGTCGGTGCGCGTCGTGCCTATGATGCGGCGGCTCGATCCCAGGAGGCCGCAATGGCGTTGAGAGAGACGGACGACATCGTGCAGCGGGCGCTGACGCTGGGTCTGGTGGGCCCAGAGAAGCGACGCCTGCTGCTCGAAGGCCTGCCGATGGGCTTCGTCTACAGCCTGCCGACGGTGAGCCGGCCGATCGATCAGCTGCGCTTCGACCTGATGGAGCTGGGGCGGACACCGCGCTTGATCGGGCTGGCCGGTCCGCCGCTGGCGGTCTGGCTGCGCAACGCGGCGACGATCGCCCAGGATCTGGCCCGCGGCGACGACGCGATGTTCTTCGCGCAGAAGGCATCGGCCCTGGACGGGAAGCCGCTGGAGCTCGACGTGTCGCCGGGGCCCAGCGCTTCGCCCGGTGGACGCGGCCCCGATCAGACGGGCGGGAGTCACGTCGGCAGCGTATCGAACGGCAGCGCCGGCATCGTGCACGGCAATGTGACCTTCAATAACTACGGCGACCGCGGCCCGGCGGCCACGCCCGCGGGAGAGAGCGCCCCGCGACCCGCGGCGCCGAAGGCACCGACGCCGCTGACCGAGCGCGAGCTCATCGTGCTGGCGGTCGGCGTGCCCGAGCCCGACGCGCGCGAGGCGGTGGGCGCGGGCGTGAAAATCCGTAAGGTCGTGCTGGTCGACGCGCCGGTGCGCACCTGGACGCACCCGCCGACCCACGAAGCCTGGGGGCACATCTCGCGCCAGATCGAAGGCCGCCTCGGCGAGTGGCTCGATCCGGCCGCGCCGGCGGACATCGCGCTGGTCGGGGAGCTGCCGGCGGCGATGTCGGCGTGGTTCGTACACACCGTGCGCCAGCGCAACGCCGGGCTGACGGCGTTCGTGGCCGATCCGCCGTGGTACTCACCGAAGAATCGCTGGCACTTTCCGCGCCCGGCGCCCGGCACGCAGTCGGCGGTCGACGTGAAGCTCGACGGCCCGACCGACGCCGTGCGAGCGCTGGCGGTCTACGTCGACCTCTCGGGCCGGCGGCGCAAACCGGCCGCGGCCGGCTGCAAGACCACCGCGGTGATCACGGCCCATGACAGCGGCTGGCGCCACGGCGAGGTGCGGCCGGCGGCGCTGGCCCGGGCCCTGATCGACGCCTTGGGCGACCTGCAGCGGCGCTTCGCCGACGCCACCTGGCATGTCTTCTACGAGGGGCCGCCGTCGCTGTGGTGCGCCGCCGTGGCCCAGGCGCTGCGCGACGCGCAGCCGATGACGATCTACGCCGCCGATGGCGAGCGCGCGGAGCACGCCGCCCTGACCCTGCCCCACGGGATCTGGCAGACGGAGGAGGCCAACCCGGACGAGACGACGGATTTCGACGCGTTCATCGCCTACCCGGTCGACGCGCGTGATCTGGCCCACTCGCTCTACACCCGCCTCGCTGCGGACGGGCGCAGCGTCTTCCTCGACGAGGTGAGCCTCGAATGGGGCGACGCACGCAACCAGGTCATCGACGCGGCTCTGCAGTCGGCGCGGACCATCATCGTCATGATCACCCCGGACACCGACCGCGACTGGTACGAGCTCGAGACCGTCAGGACCGCGATCGATCTGGCCATGGGCGCCGGGGCCGAGCTGCGGATCGTGCCCCTGCTGGTCGGTGATGTCGCCTTCGGGTCGATCCCGTTCGGCCTGCGGAGGCTGCATCCGGCCCGGCTGAAGAAGCAGCAGCTGGAAGACAAAGTGGTCAGCAGCCTGATCAAGCTGATCGAAAAGAGTCGGGCGGACGCCACCGACTGAATCGGGCGACGGCGCGCTCACGGCGACGCCTCCTCGCCCTCCTGCTCCGCGGCGGGCTTCTCCGGGCGTCCGAACGTCGTCTGCCAGAACAGCCCCAGGCTGCCCTCCCCCGCGTCGCCGGCCACCGTATCGACCGTCCAGCGGGGCGAGAGCCGGTACTCGACCCGGGCCTCTTTCTCGTTGGCGTCGGGCGGCGCGTCGTGGTGATAGACCGTCTCGACGTAGAGCCGGCGGTTGATCTGCTTGCCCACGGTGAGGATCGGGTTGGTCACCGACGCCCCGAACTTCAGCCCGAGCTTGTCGACGCCGAGCCGATCGTAGAGCTGACGGGCGAGCGAGGGGTTGTGGAAGCGGTCGATGAGCTTGGCCGCCTGCCGACGCACCTCGCCGTTGCGCTCGTCGATGGCGTCGACCCGGCCGGTGATCAGCAGCGTGAGGATCTGGTACTCGGGCAGCGGCGGATCGCTCTCGAGGATGAGCGACGGGCGCCGGCTGGGGCCGACGATGCGCACCTTGACGTCGGTCTCGACCACCCGCCCGGCGGCGCGCACGTCGATGGTCGGGTCGAGCGGGTCGGCGGCGGGCGCGGTGTCGACCTCGGCGAGGTGGGCCTGCCCGATGGCGACGGCCACCGCGCGCTGCGGGTCGATGGTGCCCGGCTCGATGGAGAAGCGGCCGCCGGTCAGTTCGAAGGGGTTGTCGAAGAGCCGGAAGCGCCCGCCGCGGGTCTCGATGCCGCCGTCGACGGTGAAGTCGTCGCCCCGGCGGCGCACGGTCACCGCCCCGCCGAACTCGAGCGCGGTGTCATCCCCTTCGACGCGCCCGCCGGGCAGGTGCAGGGTGAGGTCGAGATCGCCGTCGCCGGCGAGCCAGGCGTCGGCCCGGCGCAGGGTGCCCTGGCTGCGGCGGCGCACGGCGCCGTTGCGGGCGATGGGGCGGGCGTCGGCGAGGCGGAAGCCGGTCAGCCGCAGATCGACGGCCTCGACGCGGATGTCGGCGGTGGTCTGCGCGGGCTCGGCGACCGCGTCGAGGCGCACGCCGGCGTCGAGCAGCCCTGCCGGCAGACCGGGGCGCACCAGCGGGATGTCGTCGAGCGCGAGGCGGCCCTCGGCGGTGACGCGCCAGGCGCTCCAGAGCGGGCCGGCGTGCGCGGCCGGGGTGATCGTCCAGCGGGCGACGCCGCCGCCGTCGAGGCGCCCGCGGCCGCTGCGCGCGGCGAGCGTCTCGACGGTGGCGTGGTCCCCGGCGAAGCGCAGCGCGAGGTCGAGGTCGAACAAGCGGGCGTTGGCGGCGACGACGGTGAGCGCGCCGTCGGTGATGCCGACCGCGCCGTCGAGCCGCGGCTGTCCCAGGGTGCCGCTGGCGGTGATCTGCCCCGACAACGCGCCGCGCGGCGCGACGACGGCGGCGGGCAGGTAGGGCATGAGCGTGGCCAACGGCAGGGCGAGGTCGAGCGTGCCGCCCAGCGGCACCGCCGCCGGATCGGCGTCCGCGCGGCGCAGCGGGACCAACGGGGCGGGCGTCGACATCACCAGCGCGAGCAGCGGGGCGTCGGCCTCGCCGATGCGCGCGCGCAGGTCCTGCGCCTGCGGGCCGACGCGCAGTTCGAGGTCGAGGGGGCGCTCGGCCTCGCCGTCGCGCAGGGTGCCCCGGGCCGTCGCGCGGGCGTCGAGCGTATCGAGCGAACCATAGAGCGACGCGGCGATGTCGACCTCGAAGTCGGCGGCGGGGTGGAAGCGGCTGACGGCGAGCAGCGCCTGGGGGGTGATGCCCGTCGCGGCGAGGTCGACGGTCATCGGCGCCCTATCGCGCCAGCTCAGATCGAGCCGCTCGGGCGCGAACGTCGTCGGCACGCGGGCGTGCAGCCGTACGCGGCCCCCGGCGGGCGCGGCGTGGGCCGTGATGCGGGTGGCCTCCTCGCCGATGTAGACCCGGGCGCGGGCCGGTCCGAGGGCGCCGCCGCGCCAGGCGCCGTCGACCAGCTCGACCTCGGCCCGCAGGCCGGCGGCGTCGAGGGAGAGCGTGCCGGTGGCCCGGCCGGCGAGGGCCGCGTCGGGCCAGAGGTCGGTGAGACGCTCGAGGTCGAGGGCTTCGAACCGCAGCCGCACGACCGGCGCCTCGGCCCAGTCGGCGGCGATCTCCTGCAGCGTATCGAGCGCCGAGGGGGCCTCGTCGGATGCCGCCTCGCCCTCGCTCTCGGTCTGGGTCTCGGCCTCGGTCTCGGGCGGGCCGGGCTGGCCGGCCGGCGCCGCCGTGGCCCAGGGCGCCAGCGCCGCTTCGATCAGCCCGATGCCCGGCGAGAGCCGCTCGGGCAGGGCGACGTCGGCCCACAGCCGCCCGGCGGGGCCGTCGAGAGAGACCCGCCCGCGCACGCCGTCGCCGTCCAGCGGCACGAAGACGCGGGCGCGGAAACGACCGACGGGCTGGCCGCCGATCTCGACGGCCGGCGCGTCGACCACCAGCGCCAGCCCGAACCGCGGCAGCGGACCCGAGACCCGCAGCTGCACCCGGGCCTCGCCGGCGAGCGGCAGGTTCGCGACGGCGCCGAGGCGATCGAGGGGCACCGTCGCGCTCGCGGCGAACCACGGCGCCGGCGCCGGGATCGGGGCCGGCGCCGTGGCCGGCGGCGGCGGCGGGGCAAACGGCAGCCGGGCGGCGGCGGGCGCGGCGCAGATCGCCATGAGGCCCACGAGAGCCGCTGCGAGGGACGGGGCAATGCAGCGTCGCCGTATGAGTCGCCGCATCAGAAGGTCTCCCCCAGGCCGAAGTAGAAGGCGAACGGCGGCTCGTCGTAGAGGCCCGGGTCATTGAGCCGGAAGCCGGCGTCGAGCCGGAAGAGGCCGACGGGGCTGTCGTAGCGCAAGCCGGGTCCGGCGCTGTAGTTCCACTCGTCGACCGTCCAGGTATTCTCGCCGGCCTGCACGTCGCCCACGTCGAAGAAGCCCACCAGCGAGACGCCGGCGAAGAGCGCCAGCCGCAGCTCGAGGTTGCCCTGCAGCATGCTGAAGCCGCCGATGGGCACCGGCTTGCAGTCTTCGGCGCCGGGCTCGCCCGCGGCGGGGCACTCGGCCCGGGGCGAGAGCCGGCGGGCGCCCCAGCCGCGCACCGTCGTCGGGCCGCCGAGGTAGAACCGGCGCGAGACCGGCGCGTCGGGGCGCTCGCCATAGGGCACGATGCCGCCGCCGCCGAAGCGGGCGGCGGTCTGCAGCCGGGCGAAGGGGCGCCAATAGCCACGCCACTCTGCCGTCCACTTATGGAAGTCGAAGTCGCCCTGCAGCGGGCCGCCGGCCAGCGTGTATTGCAGCGTGATCGCCGCGCCGTCCGCCGGCTGGTGCACGTCGTCGAGCCAGTAGAGGTCGACCCGCAGCGCGCCCTCGCTGAGCAGGTACGGGTCGCGGAAGTCGAAGGCGCCGAGCTGGGTCGTGGCGGGGTCGAAGCCGGCGTCGGTCTCGAGGAAGTCGAAGTAGCGCACGGTGTGGCTCAGCTCGGCCCGCACCCGCCGGCCGAGCCAGCGGGCGACCGAGAGCCGGTTGCGCGGCTCCTGGAAGGTATAGCCCTGGCGGATGTCGAGGGCGTAGGCCGGGGCGAGCGCCCACAAGAGCTCGTCTTCGAGCAGCCCCTTCTTGGTGAACGTAGGCTCGACGGCGACCGCCGGGCCGTGGGCGTCGAGGGCGAACGGGTCGGGCAGCTCGGCCCAGCCCAGCCGCACGTCGAGGTCGAGCCGATAGAGCCGGCCGCCGAGGTTGGTGTGGCTGTAGCGCGAGACGAGCGCCTGGTCCCAGCGGGCGGAGTCGAAGCCCAGCTCGAGCCCGAGGCGCAGCGCCTGTGGATCGGCCTCGGCCACCCGCACCTTCAGGCCGACGCGGCCGTCGATCACCTCGCCGAGCGGGCGCACGGCGACCCAGCGGAAGACGTCCATGCCTTTGAGCACGTCTTCGACCGAGCGCACGATCTGCGGCGAGTAGGGTTCGCCGATCGCGAAGCGCAGCTCGGCGCGCACGAGGTCTTCGGGCACGCCGACGAGCCCGTGGATGTCGATGTGGCCGATGGTGGCCAGCGGCCCGGGGTCGATCTGCACCCGCACGTCGGCCCGGCGCGCGTCTTCGAAGACCTCGGCCCGACCGGCGACCCGGGCCAGCGGATAGCCCCAGGCCTCGAGCGCGAGCCGCAGCGTGCCCAGGGTGTCGTTGAACTGGCCCACTTCGAACGGCGCGTCGAGGCGCACCGCGGCCTTGGCTTCGATCTCGGGGCGCGCGGTCGGATCGAGCGTGGTGCCCTCGGCCCATTCGAAGCGCAGCGTGCGCACGACCGTCGGCTGGCCTTCGACGACGGTGATCGTCACGTCGACGCTGTCGTCGCCATCGGGCCGCACCTCTACGCCGGCGACCCGCGCCGCGTGGTAGCCGTGGGCGGCGTACAGCGCCTCGATGCGCCGCACGTCGACCGCCATCAGCGCCGGGTCGTAGCGGTGGTCGGTCGCGGTGGGCATCCAGCTGTGCGGGGCGACGTGCAGGTGGGCGATGAGCGCGCTGGTCGAGAAGCGCTCGACGCCGACGAAGCGGATGTCGTCGATCTCGGGGGCGTCGGGCCCGAGCACGACCCGGGCGTCGGGCGCGCCGCCGCAGCCGGCGAGCAGCGCCAGCGCGATGGATCGCAGCCCCGCCGATCGCGCCCGGCGCGCGCGGCCGTGACCGCGCGGGCGCTGGCGAGGTTGGCGCGGATCGGGCAGGCGCGGGGGCAACGGGCGCGAGGGCAACAACTCCACCGGCGAATGGTGCCCGCTCGGCAGACCCGGGGCAACCCGGGGCAGGCGCCCATGTCGCCGCCAACCCAACGCCGCTGAACCCAGCCACCGCTGAACCCAGCCGCCTCGGCGCTGACGATCGGCAAATCGCGTTCGGCCAGTGACTTTTTCCGTCCGCCGGTGATTTCGGATCTTGATCGTTCGGATACTCCACGTTACTTTTGTTTTGTCTGGGAGAAATGCCCGGAAATTGAGTTATCGCGTTGTAGCGCGCCCTAAACCTTCGCCCGTCACCGCCAACCGCATCGGGAGATACCCGCGGAGCCACGGAAAGAATCATGAGAAGAACAGTCGATCGTATTCGGGCCGGTATGGCCCTCGTATCCATCCCCCTCGCGCTCTCCCTCACCGCCTGCGTCGACGCCACCGACATCGACCCGACCGAGGTCGAGGCCGTCGGCGAAGCGCCGGCGACCCTGGTGGGCACCGTGCTCGATACCCTCGACGCGCCGGTGGCCCAGGCCTCGGTGGTGCTCGCCATCAACGGCTACGAGGTCGGCGAGTCGGTGCTGACCGACGCCGACGGGCGCTACATGCTGCCGGTGGAGGTCTCGGCCATCACCGAGGCGCAGCGCCAGCGCCAGGAGGTCCAGGTGCTGGTCCGCGCGCCGCTCGAGGATCGCGGGGCCCGCGGCACCTGGGCCGGCGACCGCATCCAGCTGCTGCCGCTGACCCTGCGCGAGTTCGTGCCGATGGAGCACCTGGTGCCCGGCCGCCACCTGGCGATGAAGACCGGCTACGTGCCGGTGCAGGGCAAGGGCTACGCGATCACGCCGGCGCTGGTCCGCGACGGCGGCACGCTGACCTGGCACATGGCCAGCTCGCCGGTGGGCCCGATCGACGTGTCGCTGATCATCGAGCCGGGCTCGATCCGCGTCGAGGGCGATGACCCCCAGGACGAGATCACCCTGACCATCCTCGAGCGGGAGAAGGCCCCGATGGCCATCCCCGACGACGGCTACGGGCTGATGTGGACCATCCAGCCGCGGGACGTGATCTTCGATCCGCCGGCCAAGGTGAGCGTCACCGGCGGCCGCCTCGAGCTGCTGGGCCTCGTCGAGGCCGAGCCGGGCAATACCTTCGAGCTCTACGGGGCCTCGCTCGACCGCGGCTGGCACCTCTACGGCGACGTCGAGGTCGAGGCGCTGACCGCCGATCAGGTCACCTTGACCAGCGTCGAGGGCATCATCCAGCGCGGCGCCTGGGGTCATGTGCTGTCGAACCCGGCCAGCGACGCCGGCATGCTGGCGACCTGCCAGAACAAGCACACCGGGCGCTACGTGGTCTGCGCGGTCTTCGGTCAGGCGGGCTTCGATCTGGCCGGCCCGCCGCTGAGCCTCTTCGAGACCCAGGTCTCGCCCCGGCAGGCGGACTATCGCCGCCAGCCCGACCGGCCGTACTGGTACACCGACCGCGAGAACCGCTGCCAGAACTGCACCAACATCGGCGTGCCCCAGGCGCAGATGGCCGTGGGCCTGAGCGTCGGGCTGCCCGAGAACGACGGCGATCAGGGCGTCTTCGTGGTCGCCACCGAGCTGTGCGCCAGCGAGGTCGCGGTGCGCAACCTCGACGAGCGCGACGCGCTGGTGGCCGGCCGGGTGGCCAACTGGGCGCTGCAGTTCGGCGTCGACGAGGTCGACATCGGCGCCGGCGAAGGCGAGACCCCACGCACCGAGCTGTGGGAGAGCTTCTGCAACGACGACGAGGTCTGCCCCGACTTCGAGCCGGGCGAGGTCACCGTGCGCCGCCGGCAGTTCACCCGGCGCCACATCTTCGAGACCAGCGGCTTCCACTGCGCCGCCGACGACCGGCAGGAGGGCTGGGTCGGTCGCTGATCGAGCCGCCGCCCCGACGCTGACGCCGGCCCCGATGGGGTCGGCGTTCGTGTTTGTGGGGCAGCCCCGGAATGCCGATGGACCGTGGGCGCGCCGTGCGGCACGATGGCCGCCTCGCGGAGGAGAGCGCCCATCATCACCTCGACCCCCACGCGCGGGGACTTCCCGCTCGCCGGCACCACCGGGCGCCTCGGGCCGCTGGGCAGCGTGGCGCAGTTCGTCGTCGGCTGGGGCTTCACGTTCGCGTTCGCCCTGAGCGCCGCCCTGATCGCGATCGCTACGCTCGGGCGGTTCTCGACCTGGCTCACCCCGCTGCTGCTGCGGTTCTGGGCCCGGACGATGTTCCGCATCGAGCGAATCGACCTCTACGTCGAGGGCACCGCGCACGTGCAGCCGCGGGCGATGAAGGTCAGCCTCTTCAACCACACCTCGCTGCTCGACGCGATGATCGTCACCGCGTGCATGCCCACCGGCTCGGTCGCCGCGATCAAGCGCGAGGCCCTGTTCATCCCCTTCGTCGGGCTGGCGCTGTGGGCCCTCGGGTTCCTCTTGATCGACCGCGGCCGGACCGACCGGGCGAAGCAGGTCCTCGCCCGCGCCGCCGAGCGCATGCAGACCGAGCAGCTGACGGTCTTCATCGCGCCCGAGGGCACCCGCGGCGCCGACGGGGAGCTGCAGCCCTTCAAGAAGGGTCCGTTTCACATCGCCCGGGTCTCGGGCGCGCCGCTGGTGCCGATGCTGATCGACGGCGGCCACCTCGTGCACCCGCTCGGCCGCGCGCTGACCCAGCCCGGCGTCGTGCGGGTCCGCTTCCTGCCGCCGATCGCCACCGACGGCCTGACGACCGAGAACATGGGCCCCTTCGTCGAACGGGTGCACGGGATCATGCGCGTGGGCCTCGACGACCTGCGCCGTGATCCGGGCGGCGCACTTCGGTAGACTCCCCTGCCCCACCGCCGGGAGTCGAACATGAGCCGCCCCCTCCGCATCGCCTTCGCCCGTATCGCCCAGGAGAGCAACGCGCTCTCGCCGGTGCGCACGACCTTCGAAGACTTCGAGCGCTTTCACTTCATGGAGGGCGCGGCCCTGCTCGACGCCTGCGGGCCGTGGAGCACCGAGGCGAAGAAGTTCATGCGCAACGCCGAGCTGTCGGGCTTCGTCAAGGCGGCGCGCGCCGACGGCGCGGTCGAGCCGGTGCCGCTGTTCAGCGCGTGGGCCATCCCCGGCGGGCCGCTCGACATGGCGACCTTCGAGCACTTCCGCGACCGGCTGGTGACCGATCTGAAGGCGGCCGGTCCGCTGGACGGGCTGTTTCTCTCGCTGCACGGGGCGATGAACGTCGACGGCGAGCTCGACCCCGAGGCGCGGCTGGTCGAGGCGGCGCGCACGGTCATCGGCGATACGCCGGTGGGGGCCAGCTTCGACCTGCACGGCAACCTGACCCGCGACAAGGTCGCCGCGCTGGATGTCTTCGTGGCCTATCGCACCAACCCTCACCGGGACCACGCGAAGGTCGGGCGCAAGGCGGGCGAGCTGTTGATCCGCACCATCCGCGGCGACATCCAGCCGACCTCGGCCTGGCGCACGCTGCCGATGCTGCTCGGCGGCGGCCCCACCGTCGACTTCATGAAGCCGATGCGCGGGGTCTACGCCGAGATGGATCGCCTCGAGCGCGACGGGCGGGTGCTGTCGACCAACCTGTTCATGTGCCACCTGTGGAACAACCACCCCGACCTGGGCTGGAGCGTGCACGTCACCACCGACGGCGATCAGGCGCTCGCCGAGCAGCTCGCCGAGGAGATCGCCGATCTGGCGTGGGCGGTCAAAGACCAGATGCCGCCGACCTTCCTCTCCCCCGAAGAGGCGCTGGAGAAGGTGCGCGACGCCCGGCTGCGGCGCAAGCTGGGCACGGTGTGCATCTGCGACGCGAGCGACGTGGTCACCGCCGGCTCGACCGGTGAGAGCACCCGGCTGCTGGAGGTCTTCCTCGCGCAGGGGCAGGGCCTGGAGACGCTGATCCCGTTGCGTGATCCGGTGGCGGTCGAGGCGCTGTGGCAGGCGCCGATCGGCGAGACGGTGTCGCTCGAAGTGGGCGGCCGGCTCGACCCGGCGCGCAACGCCGGGCTGCACATCGCGGGCACGGTGCTCGCCCGCAAGGATCAGGACGTCGTCGGGCGCATGGTGGCGCTCGACCTGGGGCATGTGACACTGGTGTTGACCGAGGGCATGGCCGCGGCGGTCAAGCCGGCCTTCTTCACCGAGCTGGGGCTGAGCGTCTTCAAGGCCGACGTGGTGGTGGTCAAGACCCTGTTCCCGTTCAGGATCTTCTTCTTGCCCTACGCCCGGATGAGCCTCTACGTGAAGACCGACGGCATCACCGACTTCGACGCCGCCTATGAGCTCGAGTTCGCCGATCCGATGCACCCGCGGGACACGGTCTACGACTGGCGCCCGGCCGATCGCCGGCGGCGGGGCATCACCGGCTGAGCCGGCAGAGCAGGTGGGCGGGCGGGCTCACGGCGGCAGGCAGGTGTCGTTGCGGCGGATGTTCGCCACGAAGCCATCGGGGATGTGCGGCGGCGTAGAGAGCGAGAAGCGCTCGGATGCCGGCCCGGTCCGATACTCGACGTCGACGTACCACACCGTCTGCGGCTCCGGCGGCAGGACGGGGCCGGCCCACAGCCCGCCGCCCTGGTCCTCGAGATCGGTCGCGGCGAAGAGCAGCCCGCGGTCGTTGCTCCACCAGTACTTCACCGAGCGCACCCGCAGGGTCGGCGGCACATCGACGACGGCGGTGGCGATGGTCACCGGCCCCACCGGCTCGACGCGCGCGGTGGGCGCCGCGGGCAGCGTGGCATAGGCCGGGTCGGTGCCGAAGTGATGGGCGAACCACATGCGCTGCCCGCCTTCGGCCCGGATGACCGCCCGCTCCTCGATGGCGTCGGCCGGCTCGCCGCCGGTGAGGGCGTAGCAGCCGTGGTCGTAATTGCCGCTGATGCTGGTGCGATGCGCCGGGCCGGGCAGGCCGTCGAAGGTGTCGCGGTGGGCGTCGAGCGGGAAGAACTCGTCGCTGCTGCCGTTGACCATGAGCACCGCGCCCGCCGCGCCGCGGGCCAGTTCGGCCACGTCGAGGTGCTCGAGCAGGGTCGTCCACTCGGGGCTGTCGGTGTCGAGGCCGGCGCCGTCGAGCAGGCCGTGCTGCCAGGCGGTCGGCGAACGCACCGCCAGATCCCAGGCGCCCGTGCCGCTGAGCGGCACCGCCGCCCGGATGCGATCGTCGACGCCCGCCGCCATCAGCGTCGCCACGGCGCCGGCGCTGTAGCCGGTCATGCCCAGCCGATCGCGGTCGACGGCCGGGTGGTTCTCGACGCAGGTCAGCGCGCGCATCGCGGCCACGCCGTGGGCCCAGAACCAGCTGCCCCGGGCGTCGTCGAGCACGTCGAACATGCGATAGCCCTCGGCGTGGCCCGCCGGCAGGCCCTCGCTCGTATTCTCGGGGGCGTCGCCGCCGCCGGGGCCGGTGTAGGCGATCACGAAGGCGCCGGTGAGCGCCGCCGGGCCCTCGGCGTGGGCGGGCTCGGCGAAGCCGCCCAAGCCGTGGGCCTGCACGATGCCGGGGATGCCGTCGGCACCAGCCGGGCGCGCGGCGAAGGCCCGCATGCGGATCGGGTGCAGCTGCCCGTCGACCACCTCGTAGCTGATGTAGCTGACGTCCCAGACGTCGAGCAGGGTCAACCCGCGCAGGGTCTGCCGCGGATTGTCGAACCGGCAGTCGGCGTCGACGGCGTCGCGCAGCAGCGGCAGATCGAAGAGCGGCGGCGGTCCGGCGTCGGGCGCGGCATCCAGCGGGCCGTCAAGCATGGCATCGGGCATGGCATCGGGCATACCATCCGGCATGGCATCGGACATGGCGTCCGACATGACACCCGGCATGGCATCCGCGACCATGAGCATATCATCCGCAGCCGCCGGCATCCCATCCAGCATGGCATCGGCGGTCGCATCGAGCATGGCATCCGCCACGCCGAGCACGGCATCGGCGGTGGCATCGACCGATCCATCGGGATCGATCCGGGCGTCGGCGCCGGGATCGACGGCCGAGCCGGCGCCGTCGTCACAGCCGACGAGTATCAGCAGGCTGGCAAAGACGAGCGCGGCGGCCGCCCGGCCCGTCCGCATCACTCGGCGCCGGCGTCGGCCTCGACCTGCGCCCGAAAGCCATAGCTGCGGCGCAGACCGAGCGGCGTGCTGCCCTCGAACAGCGGGTTGGGCCCGATGAGCACCCCGCCGAGCGTGCTGAAGACCTCTTCGGCGTAGAAGGTGTGACCCTCTTCGTTGAAGTGCAGCTGGTCGGCGAGCAGCTCGTGCAGCGGCAGCCCCTCGGCGGCGCCGAACATGTCGACGAGCACCAGGTTGGGGTCTTCGGGCATCGAGTCGCGGGCGAGCTCGAGCACGCCCTGCAGCGTCTCGCGGCCGAGGAAGGCGCCCACCAGCCCCCAGATGGGATCGCCGGTGGCCTGGGTGTAGTCGGCGTAGAGGATGTAGGCGATGTCGGCGTCGGCGTTGACCTCGCGGATGGCGCCGAGGATCTGCTCGAAGTTGGCCACCACCTGCCGCACGACGTCCCGGGCTCCCTCGATGGCCGCCGGGATGTCCGGCGGGATGCCGCCGAAGCTGTTGATGTACCCGAGCACGTCGTTGCCGCCGAGGGTGACGACGATCAGGTCGGCGTCGGCGAGGTGCGGCATGAGATCCCGCTGGAAGGGCCGGCCGCCGGGCAGCCAGGTCTCCGACGTGGTGCCCGGGATGGCCACGTTGATGTCTTCGACGTCGGCGAGCGGCGCGAAGAGCTCGGCGACCCGCCCCGGGAACTGATTGTCCGAGCCGATCACCGCGATGCTGTCGCCGAAGGTGACCACCTTCGCCTCGCCGCTGACGACCGCCCGAGCGAAGCGGCCGGGGCAGTTGCGTCGGCTGCAGACCTCGCCGTCGGCGGGCTCGGCGACGGCGATGTAGGTGCCCTCGACCAGATCGGGGAAGAGATAGCTGCCGTCGTCGCACCGCCGGGGCTCGATCTCGCCGTCGGGGCCCACGAGCCGCAGCGGATCGCCCTCGTAGGCCGCGTCGGCCATGCCGAACGCGGCGGCGTAGCTGCTGCGGTCGCTGGCGTCGGCGTCGACGTAGAGCCAGCCGTTGACCGACTTGTCGTCCGCCATCTCGCCGCACTGGCCCACCGCGGCGTCGGGATCCTGATACTCGGGCTCCGGCTCGGGCTCCGGCTCGGGCTCGGGCTCCGGCTCGGGCTCCGGCTCGGGCTCGGGCTCCGGCTCGGGCTCCGGCTGCGGCTCGGGCTCGGGCTCCGGCTCGGGCGCTGCGTCGGGCTCGGGCTGGATCAGGGTCGCGTCGGCGGGGTCGGAGCTGCTGTCGCCGGCATCGTCGCAGGCAGCGAAGAACAGCGCGGCCAGCAGCGCGGCAGCGAGCGTGATCGATGGCTTCATGGGCCTCCTCGGCGGGTCTCTCGCGGGCGTCGCGTGCGGGAGATTTGTCACACATGGGGGGATCGGGGCAAGCGCTGCTCGCCACCGAAATGTCACCGATGGTCACCGGTCTTTCTGCCGTCTACCTATCGGCGCATAGTGGAAACAGCGAGGGAGGCAGCATGGGTCAACATACTCACATTCTGGCGCGGGGGTTCGCCATGGACGACTCGACGGCCGACGATGAAGACGAGGCGCGCTACGGCAGCATACTCGACCACCTCAAGGAGGGCTTTCAGGTCATCGGGCCCGACTGGCGCTACCTGTATGTCAACGACGCAGTGGTCGACCAGGGGCGCACGTCCCGGGCCAACCTGCTGGGACGCAAGATGTGGGAGGTCTACCCCGGCATCGAGCAGACGCCGCTGTTCGCGGTGCTCGAGCGCTGTATGACCCACCGCACGTCGTCGGAGTTCGAGAACGCCTTCACCTTCCCCGACGGGCAGCTGGGCTGGTTCGAGCTGCGGATCACCCCGGTGCCCGAGGGGCTGGCGATCCTGTCCCTGGACATCACCGAGCGCAAGCGGCTGGAGGCGGCGCTCGCCGCGTCGCGGCGCATGCTGCAGGAGGTCACCTACGCGGCGGCCCATGACCTGCAGAGCCCGCTGCGCCAGGTGATGTTCCTCACCGACCCCGAGGATACCTACCACCGGGGGCCCGAGGGCATGGCCCAGGCGCACGCGGCGGCCCGGGCGATGCACGCCCGGCTCGCGGCGCTGGTGGCGTATACCGAGTCGGAGCGCACCGAGCCGCCGCGGCGGGTCGATCTGGCGACGGTGCTCGGCTCGACGCTGGTCGGCATCCGGCGCCACGTCGAGGCCCTCGACGGGCGGCTCGAGGTGAGCCTGCCCCCGTTCGCGGTGCGGGTGGCGCCCGGCGCGCTGCTGACCGCCGCGCGGACTTTTCTGCGCAACGCCATCAGCTTCCGCCGGCCGGGAGAGCCACCAGACGTCGAGTTCGACGTGACGCTGGAGGGCGATCGCTGCGTATTGACCGTGCGCGATCGGGGCATCGGCATCGCGCAGGCGCACCTGCCGCGGGTCTGGCAGGCCTTCTATCGGGTGGGTGAGGTCGACGCGGCCGGGGACGGCGTGGGGCTGGCCATCGCCCGGGTCGCCATCGAGGGGGCGGGCGGCGACGTGCAGGTCTTCTCCGACCGGCCGGGCGGATCGACCTTCATCGCCCGGCTGCCGGCGGCGCTCGCCGACGACGGGCTGGGCAGCGGGCGGGCATGACGGTTCGGCGGCTCAGCGGCGGCGCTTGACCTCGTCGGCGATCGCCTCGAAGAGGTCGGGCAGGGTGCTGGTCTGGGCGGTGGCCAGCACCCAGTCGGGCAGCGAGACGTTGGGGTTGACGTCGATGGTGTACACCAGCAGCGTCTTCTGCCCGTTGTCGTAGGGGAAGAGCTGCCACGAGCCCTTGTTGTGCTTGTAGGTGCCCTTCTTGAGGTCCCACTTGCGCATATAGCTGCCGTCGGCGTTCTCGGTGCTCTTGGCGTCGACGACCGACCACAGGTTGTCGAAGGCCAGCGGCATCTCGATCTCGATGAAGCACAGGTGGCCGCCGGGGGTCGGGCCGCGCACGGCGCTCTTCTCGGTGCGCGGCATGAACTTGTGATAGTTCGCGCAGTCGCTGATGACCGGCCAGACCTTGGCCGGCGGGTGGTTCAGCAGGCCGATGGCGCGGGCGGCGACGCCGTTGCCGCCGGTGGGCTTGAGCTCGCGGACGAGCACCTCGTCGTCGCGCAGCTCCTTGACGTCGTCGGCGGAGAGCCGCGGCGGGCCGGCGAACGCGGGCAGGGCCAGCAGCAGGGCGAGCGCGACGAGCGGGGCTGCGAGAGACTTGACGGGCATGGGATCGACCTCCTCCTCAAGGCGCGGATGGTGCCGCACGGCCCGGCCCCGAAGCAACAGACAACTTCCGGCCGGGGCCCGGCTCGCACGCGCCGTGCGGGCGGTATATCGTCTGGGGCGGCGCGACATTCACCATGGGGAGAAAAGATGTCCGACGAGGTGCACGGGACGAAGGTGACCGGCGGCACGATCGCCAGCGGCGAAGGCGTGGGGCGGGTGGTCAAGACCCTGCCCGGCGGCCGGCTGGTGCTCGACGTGGGCCTGCGCGACGGCGTGCGGGTGGACGATGTCTTCGCCATATTCGAATCGGGCGAGGCGGTGCTCGACCCGGAGAGCGGCGCCGAGCTGGGCGTCATCGAGCGGGTCAAGGCGCACCTCGTCGCCGAGCACGTGCAGCCGGGGCTGACCCAGCTCGGTCCCCTGCCCGAAGCCCAGAGCGCAGGCGGCGGGCCGGTGCTCTCGGCGGTGCTCGCGCGCACGTCGACCGCGCCGCCGCGCAACTCGGCGCCCGGTCGGCGGGCGCGCCCGGCGGTGGGCGACGAGGCCCGCCTGCTCGTCCGCCGCTGATCGGCCGGGCGCAGCCGAGGCCCGTCGCCGATCGGTCGCGGCTCGTTCGGCGCTGAGCCGGGCACGGGTGAACTGCGGACACCCGCCGTGGTAGTCAATCCCGTCGGTCATCCCGGCGGCTGGAGGTGTGCGGTGAAGCGACTGGTCTGGAGCGCGGTGCTGGTGGCGGGCGCGTGGGGCTGCGACGACGGCGGCGCTCCGGTGGCGCCGATGGTGGACGCGGTTGCGCCGACGCCGGACGGCGAGGTGGATCCGGTCGACGTCGCGCCCGAGCCCGAAGCCGACATGGCGCCCGGACCCGCAGCCGACATGGCGCCCGATCCGGAGCCCGACGCCGCCCCGCCGTGCACGCCGGTGGACGAGGCCTGCGACGGCCTGGACAACGACTGCGACGGCGCGGTGGACGAAGAGCTCGTCCGCGGGTGCTGGGAGGGACCGGCGGGCACCCAGGGCAACGGCGAGTGCCGCAACGGCACCCAGACCTGCGCCGCGGGCGATTGGGGGAGCTGCGACGACCAGCTCCTGCCGGTGCGCGAGATCTGCGACGGCCTGGACAACGACTGCGACGGGCGGCCCGACGAGGCGCTGTTCCAGGCGTGCGGCATCGCGCCGAGCGGCGGCGTGGGCGAGTGCGAGGCGCCGATGGAGATGTGCGAGGACGGCGAGTGGGGTGAGTGCGGCGCGCCGGTCGCGCCGGTGGTCGAGGCCTGCGACGGGCTGGACAACGACTGCGACGGCGAGACCGACGAGGGCTTCGGAGACGGCGACGGCGACGGCTTCGCCGACTGCGTCGACGACGACCTGGACGACGACGGCGTCCCCAACATCGCCGACCTGTGCCCCACCGCGCCCGATCCGGCCCAGCTGGATACCGATGGCGACCGCCTGGGCGACGCGTGCGACGACGACGACGACGGCGACGGCTTCGCCGACGCGCTGGACTGCGCCCCGCTGGCGGCCGACGCGTTCCCCGGCGCGGACGAGGTCTGCGACGGCATCGACGGCGACTGCGACGGCGACGTCGACGAGCTGCTGCAAGAGCGCTGCTACGACGGCCCGCCGGAGACCATCGCGCTGGGGCAGTGCACCCGGGGCATCCGCAGCTGCGTCGAGGGCGAATGGGGCGCCTGCGAGGGGCAGGTGGTGCCGAGCGACGAGCTGTGCGACGGGCTGGACACCGACTGCGACGGCGCCGTCGACGAGGGGCTGATGCCCGGCTTCGTCGACGCCGACGGCGATCGCTTCGGCGACGCGGCGACCCCGCCGACGTGCCCCGCGCCGCCCGGCACCGTCGCGGTGGGCGGCGACTGCGACGACAGCGATCCGGCGGTGAACCCCGACGCGCCGGATCGACCCGACGGGGCCTTCGCCGACCCGAACTGCGACGGCGTCGACGGCGATCGCGCGGCGCTGGTCTTCGTCGACCGCGAGGCCGATCCGGCCGAGGCCACCGGCGGGCCCGAGTTCCCATTCGCCGACATCCCCACCGCGCTGGCCTTCGCGGTCGAGAACGGGCGCAGCGATCTGGCCCTCGACGCCGATCACTTCGCCGGGCGTCTCGATCTGGTCGACGGCGTCTCGCTGCACGGCGGCTATCGCGCCGCCGACGGCTGGCGCCGCGACGCGGAGAACCGCACGCTGCTGCGCAACGCCGAGCCCGAGGGCGACCGGCTGGTGGCGGTGACCGCCGTCGACATCGCCGCGGCGACGACCCTGTCGCTGGTCACCATCGAGGCCGCCGATCACCCGGCGCCGAGCGGGTCGGTCTACGGGCTGTACGCGGCCAACGCCGGCGGCCTCGCGCTCGATCAGGTGCGCATCCGCACCGGCGCCGGCGGCCCGGGCACGGCGGGCGTCGCCGGCGACGCGGGCGCCGACGGTGGGCCGGGCGGCAACGGCGGCGACTGCGGCGGCGCGCCGGGCGCCGGCGGGCCCAGCCCCTGCGGCGCGACGGGCTTCCCCGGCGGCGCCGGCGGCCCGCGCGATACCGAGGGCGCGCCCGGCCTGCCCCCGGGCTGCGGCGGACGGGGCGGCGACGACGGCGGCGCGGGCGCGGGCGACGACGGATCGGGCGGCTGCAACGGCGCCGACGGCGCAGACGGCGTGGTCGGGCCCGCCGGGCCGATGTCGATGCCCGTCGACGGCTGGTGGCAGCCCGCGGCCGGCGCGAGCGGCACGCCCGGCGCGCCGGGTATCGGCGGCGGCGGCGGCGGCGGCGGCGGCGGCGCGGCGGTCATCGGCAATACGGCGGGCGCGGGCGGCGGCGGCGGCGGCGGCGGCTGCGGCGGCGGGCCCGGCACCGGCGGCACCGCCGGCGGGGGCAGCTTCGGCGTCTTCGCGGTCGACTCGCCGGGGCTGAGCCTGATCGGCTGCGACATCGCGAGCGGCGCCGGCGGACCGGGCGGGCCCGGCGGTGCGGGCGGCCCCGGCGGCGTCGGCGGGCCGGGCGGCGGCGGCGGCGAAGGCGCGCGGGCGTTCAGCTGCGGCGGGCTCGCCGGGCCCGGCGACGGCGCGGGCGGCGGCCGGGGCGGCGCCGGCGGACGGGGCGGCCCGGGTCGAGGCGGCGAAGGCGGACCCTCGATTCCGGTGGTCTGTGTGGGCGCGCCGGTGGTGGTCGAGGGCAACGTCCTGACGCCGGGTGAAGGCGGCCCGAGCGCCGCCGGCGCAGGCCCGGGTGGTCCGCCGGGGCCCGCCGCCCCGAGCCTGGGCTGCGACTGAGTCACGGTCGAGCGTCCATGGGGGGACGATGAGCGATCACGACACGACAAACGGCAGCGCGGCAGACGACAGCGCGGGCCGCGGCCACGGGGCGAACGGGGGGCCGTCCTTCGTCTGCGCCCACTGCGGTGAGCCGGCGGCCGACGCCCGCGGCGCCTGCCCCAGTTGCCACGAGCCGGTCGCCCTCGAGCGGCGGTTCGCCCTGCAGCGCATCGTGGGCCAAGGCGCGGTGGGCACCACCTGGCGGGCGCTGGACCTCGAGGCCAATGCGCCGGTGGCGGTCAAGGAGATGCCCATCCGGCCGGGCACGCCGCTGCACGTGCGCGACCGCATGGCCCGCGAGGCCCGCGTCCTGCGCGAGATCGAGCACCCGCGCATCCCGGCCTACGTGGCCCACTTCGAGGCGGGCAGCGGCCGGCATCGCGCGTTCTACGTGGTGCAGGGCTTCGTCGAGGGGCGCACGCTGGCCGACGAGGTCGCCGAGCGTCGGCTGTCCCAGGCCGAGGTGGTCGAGATCCTCGACGCGGTCCTGGCGGTGCTCGACTACCTGCACGGCCTCGCCCCGCCGATCATCCACCGCGATCTCAAGCCGGGCAACGTCATCCGCCGGGCGTCGGACGGCGCGCTGGTCATCATCGACTTCGGCGCGGTGCGCGACGTGGTCAACGACCCCAAGGTGGGCGGCAGCACCATCGCCGGCACCTACGGCTACATGGCGCCCGAGCAGTTCCGCGGGGTCGCGACGGCGGCGACCGATCTCTACGCGGTGGGCGCGATGGCGGTGGGCCTGCTCTCCCGGCGGGATGTGCTCGACATGGTCGGCGCCGATCACCGGCTCGACTGGCAGACGTCGGTGAGCGCCGCGCCGGGCCTCGTCGCGCTGATCGAGCAGCTGCTCGCCGACGACCCCGACGCCCGCCCCGCCTCGGCCCGCGCGGTGCGCGAGGCGCTGGCCGCCGTCGATCTGGACGAGAGCGCGCGGGTATCGGTGCCCGCCCCCCGCCGCTCGACGCCCGCCGCGCAGTTCGCCGGGGTGAAGCCCGATCTGCCACGCGGCGCCGTCGCCCGATTGAAGGAGAGCGTCGCGGTGGACGAGCCGGTGCTGTGGACCGGCAAGCCGCACCCGGGGCAGTGGCGCAAGACCGGCTGCGCGCCGTTCTTCTTCGCCATCCCGTGGACCGGCTTCGCGGTGTTCTGGACGACGATGGCGGCGGTCATGAGCGATGGCACCGGCCCGTTCGGCTATATCTTCCCGCTGTTCGGGGTGCCGTTCATCCTGGTGGGCATCGGCATGCTCACCGCGCCGCTGCGGGCCCGCTCGAAGCATCGCAAGACGATCTACGCCATCACCGACCGTCAAGCGCTGCAGGTGCGCGCGCCGCTCTGGCCGCGGCTGTGGGAGACCATGAGCGGCGACGCGGTGCTGCGCTATCGGGGGTCCGATCTGGCGGGGGTCGAGCGCCGCGATCGGGGCAACGGCACCAGCGACTTCATCATCGAGCGCATCACCGGCCAGAAGGGCCGGATCACCGAGAAGGGGCTGATGGCGGTGCCCGAGGGCAACCGGGTGGCAGAGCTGCTGCGGGCGGCGGCCGAATACGACCGCTGAGCGCGCTCGGGGCGCGCAGACGACCGCCCTGCGGGAGACGTGGCCCGTCCGCCGTGCCTCCGGCGATCCGGGCGGGCGCCCGGGAAGACTGGCATCGAGCGTCGAACCGAGGATCGGCGCCGTGCCTGCCGGTCGCCCGGCGTACCGCTTCGCATCGCCGGCCGACCGGGATACGCTCCCGTCGAACGAGGGGGGAAGAGCGATGCGTCGAGCCGGGTGGATCCTGATCGCGGGTCTGGTGCTGTGGGGCTGTCAGCCGGGCGGCGGTCGCGGCGGCGGATCCGGCGACCGCGAGATGGGATCGGGCGATGGCGGCCCGGCTGACGCGGCCGATGGCGACGCGGGCGCCGGTGGCATGCCCGATGGCGCCCGCCCGCTCGACGCGGCTCCGGACGCCCACCCGGAGACCGACGCGGCCTCCGACGCTGCCGCCGACGCGCTGTCGACCGACGGCGCGCCCGCGCCGGATGCCGGCCCCGACGCCGCGCCCGATACGCAGCAGCCGGACGCCGCGCCGGTGGACACCTGCGGCGACGGGATCCGCCAGGCGGGCGAAGCCTGCGACGACGGCAACCGGCTCGACGGAGACTATTGCGCCCCCGACTGCAGCGAAGAGACCGGCTTCTGCGGCGACGGCGAGGTGCAGCTCGTCGAGGCGTGCGACGACGGCAATCGGGCCCCCGATGACTACTGCGCGCCCGATTGCCTCGCCCGCACCGGCCGCTGCGGCGACGGCGAGCGACAGGGCAACGAGCGCTGCGACGACGGCAACGAAGACGACGGCGACGCGTGCTCCGCCGACTGCCAGACCGAGGCCCGCTGCGGCGACGGCGTGCTCGCCGATCGCATCGAGGCCTGCGACGATGGCAACCGCGAAGACGGTGACTACTGCGCGGCCGACTGCCAGACCATCACCGGCGCCTGCGGCGACGGCGCGCTGCAGGGCAACGAGGCCTGCGACGACGGCAATACCGACGACGATGACTATTGCGCCGCCGACTGCCGGACGGTCACCGGCGCCTGCGGCGACGACGCGGTGCAAGGCAACGAGGCCTGCGACGACGGCAATACCGCGGGCGGCGACTACTGCGCGGCGGATTGCCTGAACATCACCGGCGCCTGCGGGGACGGCGAGCGGCAGCAGAACGAAGCCTGTGATGACGGCGACGTCGACCCCGGTGACTATTGCGCCGCCGACTGCCGCGCGATCACCGGACGCTGCGGCGACGGCCTGCGCCAGGACAACGAGGCCTGCGACGACGGCAATACGGTCGCCGGCGACTATTGCAGCGCCGGCTGCCTCGCCGTCACCGGGCGCTGCGGCGACGACGCGCGGCAAGACAACGAAGCCTGCGACGATGGCAATACCGACGACGGCGACTACTGCTCGGCAGCGTGTGATGCCATCACCGGTCGCTGCGGCGATGGCATGCGCCAAGGCAACGAGGCCTGCGACGACGGCGGCACCGCGGCGGGCGACTATTGCTCGGCCGACTGCCGCGAAGTGACCGGCGCCTGCGGCGACGGTGAGCCGCAGGACAACGAGATCTGCGACGACGGCGATCAGCTCGACGGCGACTACTGCGCCGCCGATTGCCAGGCGGTCACCGGCGCCTGCGGCGACGACGTCGTGCAGCGCAACGAGCGATGCGACGACGGCAACCGCCTCGGCGGCGACTACTGTGCGGCCGACTGCCTCGCGGTGACCGGGCGCTGCGGCGACGGCGAACTGCAGAACAACGAGGTCTGCGACGACGGCAATGACATCGACGATGACTTCTGCACCCGCTGTGGCAGCGTCGGCGCCTGCGGCGATGGCATCCGCCAGCGAGCCATCGAGGCCTGCGACGACGGCAATACCGCCGACGGCGACTACTGCTCGGCCACCTGCGAAGCGGTGACGGGGCGCTGCCGGGATGGCATCTTGCAAGACAACGAGGTCTGCGACGATGGCAATGACATCGGCGGTGACTACTGCGCCAATGACTGCCAGAATGCCGGCGCGTGCGGCGATGGCATCGTCCAGCCCGACGTCGAAGCCTGCGACGACGGCAATACGGCCGACGGCGACGCCTGCGCCGGCGACTGCAGCGCGCTGACCCAGAACTGCGGCGATGGTGTCATCAGCGAAGGCGAAGACTGCGACGACGGCGATGCGATCGACGACGGCAACGGCTGCTCCGCCGAATGCACCCGGGTCGGGGCCTGCGGCGACGGCGCGCTGCAGGTTCTCTTCGAGGTCTGCGACGACGGCAACGTGCTCGACGGCGACGGCTGCTCGGCCGATTGCCGGGTGGTGCGGCTCGACTTCGGCGAAGACACCCGGGTCGCCGCGCTCGATCTGCCGCCGGAGACCGAGGTGAACGTCGCCGACGGCGTGCATGTGCAGGTCGACGCGCTCGCGGTGCAGGGCCCGGCGGTCTTCACGTTGGGGCAAGGCGCGCAGCTCTCGGTGCTCGAGTCGACCCGCATCGCCGGCGAAGACGGGGCCGAGGTGCGCTTCGTGGGCGCGGGCGACGGCTGCGGGCAATGGCGGGTCGTGCGGCTCAACGGGGCCGGCGAGAAGTAAGCCCTCCGCGAACCCCAGCAGATAGACGGGATACCGGAACGGGGCTCGGCGCAGGGTCGAGGCGCCCGGTCCGGTGGGCTCAGGCCACTGAGGCACCCACCCGGGCCTCGGCCCAGCGGTGCG
>JAUHXC010000045.1 GCA_030427205.1 bacterium
GCGCCGGACCGTGTTGCGGGCGACGCCGAGTTCGGCGGCGATGCGCCGCAGCCCCCAGCCCCGCCGGTGGAGTTCGAGCATCACGACCACGTCGTGAGGCGGCTTCATCTCGTGCACCTCCGCGCCGCTCTGCGCGTCTCGGAGGTGATCAGGATTCGGGTTTGCGTTCACCCCGTTTCTCCTCTCGGAGGGGGTCAGTTTTCGTGTCGTCTGGGGGTCAGTTTCTCGTGTCGCCTGACACTGGACGTGCCACTGCGCCGATCCGGCAGGGAGCCGCCGCCTGGCGGTGGCACAGTCTGCACTATGGGTCGGACCCGTGCTTCATGCGGTGGCACAGTCTGCAATTCGGGTCGGACCCGCGGCGCCCTGCGTGGCACCGCGCCGGATCCGGGTCGGGGCCGAATCGCACCCCGTGGGTCTGCGCGCGGATCGCCGGGCCGCCGATCGTCGGCCTGACCGACGCGCCAGAGGTCGGGTGCGCGCCGGATCGTACCGAGACCCACGGGCCGGGCGACGGGTGCCGGGCGGATCGTGCGCAGACCCACGGCCGAGGCCGCGGGTATCGGGTGATTTCGGCGGAGATGCACGCCCCGGAGGGCAGGTGCGAGGCGACTCCGCTGGCTGTTCGACGCCCGGGGATCGGGTCCGACCCGATTTCGCCGGTCGTTCGAAAAGCAAGCCGAGGGTCGGCACCGGATCCGACGCAGTGCCACGGCGAGAGGCCGTCAGGGCTGCATCCGGTGCACATCTGCGCTAAGAGGACGGCGCCCCGCTCCAGAGGAGTCGCCCATGCCGTCCGCGCTCCGGCCAACGCGCCGCTTCAGCTCCCTCTTGCTCGCCCTCGGCCTCGCGCCGCTGGCCCTCGTCGGCTGCGTCGCCGGCGGCGGAGGCGGCGGCGGCGGTGAACCGACCACCGACGGCGGGCCCGATCCCGACGCGGCGCCCATGTGCCGCCCGGACTGCGCCGATCGCGCGTGCGGCCCCGACGGCTGCGGCGGCGTCTGCGGCGAGTGCCCGGATGACGAAGTCTGCGCCGAAGGGGCCTGCGCGCCGGTGCCCGCGTCGTGCGGCGACGGCGCGTGCGGCGAGGGCGAGACTTGCGAGAACTGCGCGGCCGACTGCGGCGAGTGCTGCGGCGACGGGGTGTGCAACGCCGATCAGCGCGAGACCTGCGTCACCTGCGCCGCCGACTGCGCCTGCGCCGAGGGCGAGACCTGCGACATGGCGGCCAACGCCTGCGTCGCCGACTGCACGCCGGACTGCGCGGGCCGGGCGTGCGGCGCCGACGGCTGCGGCGGTGAGTGCGGGGCCTGCGAGGGCGACTTGCGCTGCGACGCCGACGGGCAGTGCGTCGCGGCGCCCGACGCGTGCGGCGACGGCGCCTGCGGCGAAGGCGAAGACTGCAGCAACTGCCTCGACGACTGCCCCTGCGCCGACGGGCAGGCCTGCGAGCGCGGCGTATGTGCCGCCGACTGCCCCGACGACTGCGGCCCGCTGTGGCAGGCGAGCTGCACCGCCGACGGCTTCGGCTATCGGCTGTGCGCGCCCGATCCCGAGCGCCCCGGCTGCACGGCCCCTTCGCGGCGCATCTTGTGCGGGGAAGGGCGAGACTGCGTCGCCGGCGACGGCGGCGATCGGTGTGCCGGGCGTTGCCAGCGGCCCGAGGTGCTGGTGCTCGTCGACCGCTCGTCGAGCATGGAGGGCGCGCGCTGGCAGTTCACCCGGGCGGCGCTGGTCGACATGTCGGCGACCGTCGCCGACTTCGTGCGCCTGGGTCTGCGCATGTTCCCCGGCGAAGAGGACGGCTGCGCCGCCGGGCCGCTCGCCGCGCCCGCGTTCGACGCCACCGCCGCCTTCGAAGCCATGCCCGCGCCGGCTCAGGTGGCCCAGACCCCGATCGCCTCGGCCCTCGACGGCGCCGCCGACGCCTTCGGCGACCCCGACGAGGGCGAGTCGGTGATCCTGGTCACCGACGGCGACGAGACCTGCGCCGGCGAGTTCGACGCCGTATCGACCGCCGCGGCCTTGCGGCTGCGCGGGGTGCGCACCTTCGTGATCGGCATCGGCCGCGAGGCCAATGGCGACCTGCTGACGGCCATCGCCGAGGCCGGCGGCACCGCCGCGATCGGGCCGGCGCCCTATCAGGCGGTGCAGGACGGCCCCGAGCTGCGCGCCGCCCTCGACGCGATCTTCGGTTGGCTCGAGATCGGGCGCGCCGAGCGGTGCGACGGCGACGACGACGACTGCGACGGCGTGGTCGACGAAGACGTGGTCGCGCCGCCCGCCGAACGCCAGGGCGGGGTCTGCGGCGGCGCGGTGCAGGTGTGCGACGGCCAGTGGAGCGAGCCCGATTACGCCGCGATCGAGGGCTACGAGGCCGACGAGGCCACCTGCGACGGGCGGGACAACGACTGCGACGACCGCATCGACGAGGGCCTCGAAGCCCCCGACGCCGGGCGGCAGGACGGCGTCTGTCGCGGCGCGCTGCAGGTCTGCGCCGAGGGCTGGATCGAGCCGGACTACGCGCGCATCGAGGGCTACGAGTCGCCCGAGGCGAGCTGCGACGGGCTGGACAACGACTGCGACGGCGCGCTGGACGAGGCGCTCGACGCGCCGCTGGCCGAGGTCCAGGCGGGCATCTGCGACGGCGCCGTGATGATCTGCCTCGACGGCTGGGTCGAGCCCGACTACGCGGGCCTGCCGGACCACGAGGCGCCCGAGGCGAGCTGCGACGGGCTGGACAACGACTGCGACGGGCGCATCGACGAGCAGCTCGATCCGCCGCTGGCCGACCGCCAGCTGGGGGTCTGCGCCGGCGCCGTGCGTGAGTGCGCCGGGCGCTGGATCGAGCCGGACTACCGCCGCGTCGCCGACTACGAGAGCCCCGAGGCCACCTGCGAGGGCCTGGACAACGACTGCGACGGGCGGGTCGACGAAGACGTCGAGTGCCCGGTCATCTGCGGCGCGGGCGAGCTGGGGCCGCCGTGCAACCGCTGCCCCGCGGGCACGGTGGTGCCGCCGGGCATGGTCTGCGTGCCCGCCGGGCTCTACACCCGCGGCAGCCCGCCCGACGAGGAGGGGCGGGGCGCCGACGAGGCGCAGGTCGAGACGCGCATCGAGCGCGCCTTCCTGATTCAGGCGACCGAGGTCACCCGCGCGCAGTGGACGACGCTGGTCGACGACGATCCGGCGGCCCGCACGCCCTGCGTCGACAACGCGCCCGATCGAGCCCTGGACTGCCCGCTCAACCGGGTGACCTGGTGGGAGGCGGCGGCCTACGCCAACGCCCTGAGCGACGCCGCCGCGCTGACCCGGTGCTACGCCCTCGCCAACTGTGATGGCGCGCTGGGCCAGGGCATGCAATGCGACCTCGACGTCGCCTTCGACCCCGAGTGCACCGGCTATCGGCTGCCCACCGAAGAGGAGTGGGAGTACGCCGCCCGGGCGGGCACCGCGACCCGCTTCTGGTCGGGTGATGCGGTCGCCGATCTGGCGGCGGTCGACCGGTTCGACCTCAACGCGCAGGGCCACGCCCACCCGGTCGCCGGGCTGCCGCCCAACCCGTGGGGCCTCTTCGACGTACACGGCAACGTGCGCGAGTGGTGCAATGACTGGCGCGTGCGGGACTTCACCCGCGACCTGCGCGGCGGCAGCTTCGACGACCGCGCCGATCTGTGCCGCGCGGCCCGGCGGCACGACTTCCGCCCCGACAACCGCTCGCGCAACGTCGGCTTCCGGCTCGTGCGCACCCTCGTCGACACCCCCTGCGGCGACGGCGTCTGCGACCCGCGCATCGGCGAGAGCTGCGCGAGCTGCCCGGTCGACTGCGGCTGCGCGCCCGGCACGGCGTGTATCGAGGCGCAGTGCGTCGCCTGCGCGCCCGAGTGCGGCGGGCGGGTCTGTGGCAGCGACGGCTGCGGCGGCACCTGCGGGCGGTGCGACGACGGCGACGCCTGCGTGGACGGCGCGTGCCGGCTGGCGGGCCTCGAGCTGGAGGTCGACGACGGCACGCCCATCCCGCCCGAGGGCGATCTGCGGGTGATCGCGCTGGCGCCGCCGGGTCTGGAGAACGGGCGCATCGAGGACGTGCACGGCCGGGCCATCGCGCTGTTCGAGCCCACCGCCGATCCGCTGCGCGATCGGGCGTTCGTCACCTGGGCTGCGCTCAACGCGGTCGAGCCGCTCGAAGGTCAGCGTCGGGAGCGCCGGGCGCTGTACGCGGTCTACGATCTGGACGGCGAGCCGGTGCGGCTGCCCTTCACCGCCCGAATTCTGTGTCCGCTGACCGAGATCTGCCTCGGCACCTGCATCGCGCGGGGGCAGGTCTGCGATCGGGCGTGCGCCGACTGCCAGGGCGATCAGATCTGCCTCGATCGTCAGTGTATCGATCCGGTCGACGGGGTGGCGCTCGTCGGTCTGGTGCCGCGGGTCACCGGCGTCGTGCTCGGCGAGAGCGTGCCCCGGGCGACCAAGGGCGCGCCGCTGCAGGTCCAGCTCGATCGTCCGGCGCCGCCCGGCGGGGTGGTCGTGCAGCTCGAGAGCTTCGACCCGGCCATCGTGGTGCCGGCCGAGGTCGTGGTGCCCGCCGGCGCCGATCGGGTCGCCGTCGAGGTGCAGACGCTGGGGCGGACCCACGGCGCGGGCATCGTCGCCCGGCTCGGCGGGCAGGCGCGCTATGGCGAGATCCGCACCGTCGAGGCGCCCGATCCGGCGCCGCGGCTGATCATCAACGAGGTCGATTACGACCAGCCGGGGCAGGACATGGCCGAGTTCGTCGAGCTGTACAACCCCACCGACGCGGTGCAGCCGCTCGACGATCTGGCGCTGGTCTTCGTCAACGGCGACGACGACGGCGACCCCTACCTCATCGTGCCGCTCGGCGAGCTGCCGCCGCTGCTGCCGGGCGAGCTGGCGCTGGTCGGCGACGACCTGGGGGTCGCCGTGCCGCGGCTGCCGCTCGACGGCGAAGTGCAGGGCGGCGACTCGGACGGCGTGCTGATCGTCGACACCGTCAGCGGCGCGGTCGTCGACGCTTTCGCCTACGACGGCTACCTGCTCGGGGTCACCGAGGGCGGCGCGCAGGATCGCGACCTGCGCACCGATCGCGAGGAGTCGTTCGCCCGCTGCCCGAACGGCGTCGACGGCAATGACAACGGCGTCGACTTCGTGCAGACCGCGCCGAGCCCGGGGCTGCCCAACGCCTGCCCCTGACGGGCCGCGCAAGGGCCCCGAGAAACCGCCCTTTGACCTGCACCCCCGTCTCGTCGACAATCGGGCTCGCGTCCACACGCCACGCGGAGTCCACCTCATGTCGTCACGCCTCGCGCCCCGTCCGTCCATGCTCCTGTTGCTCGCGCTCGGCCTCGCCGGGCTGGCCTGCTCCGACGCGGTGCCGGTCGGCGAAGGCGAAGACATGGGCCTGCCCCAGGACTTCGGGATCGTGCCCGTCGCCGACACCGGCAAGCCCGAGGACTCGAGCACGACCCAGGACATGGGGCCGCCGCCCGCCGACCTCGAGTTCCAGCTCAACCTCTTCGACGCGCCCGACCAGTTCGCGCTGCTCGGCACGAACATCGAGCTGCAGTTCATCTACAGCAGCACCCGCGCCGGGGCGAACCCGACGCCGGTCGAGGGCTCGCGGGTCAGCTTCACCCTGTTCGACGAGAACAACCTCGAGACCAACGCGGTGGGCAACAGCCGCCTGCGCAGCGGCAGCGTGCAGAGCGACGACCAGGGGCTGGCCACCGCCGAGATCGCCATCGGCGACGTCGAGACCTTCTTCTACCTCGAAGCCGACGCGCCCGGCGCCGAGCCGGTGCGCTACAGCGTCACCGTCGGCCGCGACGGCATCGGCGCGCTCAACGTGCGGGTGGTCTACGAGCCCGAGGGCAGCCGCTACACCTTCCGCGACCTGCCGCTGGCCGAGGTCTTCCTCTTCGACGACCAGAACTGCGGCCAGGTGGCCCAGGAGCCGACCGAGATCTTCGGGGCCTACATCTCGGTGCCCCGCGACCCGTTCGACTCGGTCGACAACCAGGTCAACATCCGCGACCTCGAGGACGGCAGCCGCTTCACCGTGGCCGGCGTGGCCTACAACACCCTCGACAATACGGTGGCCTTCGGCTGCATGGACGGCGTCGACATCATCGGCGGCCGCACCACGGGCATCGACCTGCCGCTGCTCGACCTGCCGCTCGAGTTCAAGGGCCGCTTCCGGGTGGTGCACCGCTTCGACCTGACCGAGATGCTGCGCAGCAGCGACAACGACACCCTCAACGCCGTCGCCGACGTGCTCGACATCCTGCGCATCCTCGGCAGCGACGACGGCGACCGCGGCCGGGCCATCGTCGAGCTGTTCTGCGGCTTCGTGGGCATCGACGAGAACCTGTGCGACATCGTCGAGCCCATCGCCGGGCGCATCGTCGACGAGGTCATCGACAACTTCCTCATCCAGCAGGTGCCCGAGGTCTTCGCGGTGCTCGCCGGCATCAGCGACGTGCTGACCATCCTCACCGACATGACGATCATCGGCGAGGTCGAGTTCCTCGACAGCTTCCCCGACGACGAGGGCTTCCTCTACGACAACGTGAGCCGCTGGCAGAAGTTCCGCTTCCGCTGGCGCAACGGCTGCCCGGCGGGCGCCGACTGCATTCAGGAGTTCACCATCGGCGAGCTGCACGGCGACGGCACCGTCGACAACCGCCCGCAGCCGATCTTCGCGAACTTCGACGCCGATCTGGTCGGCGACGACCTGATCATCCCGACGCACACCTACACCGTGCAGTACGCCACCATCCTGCTCGGGCTGGCCGAGACCTGGGTCATCCCGGCGATCCTGGGTCAGCCGGGCCCGATCAGCATCGCCGACGTGCTCGCCGAGCTGCTGCCGTGCGAAGACATCGACGACGTCATCGGGCAGGGCAACTGTCAGGCGATCCTCGTCGAAGGCATCTCCGAGGTGATCTATCAGCAGATCACCCGGCTCGAGTTCGCCGCCGACGCCTTCACCATCTTCGGTCGGGTGACGCCCATCGACGACGACGGCGACCTGGTGGTCGACCGACTGGTGGACGGCGTCTGGGAGGGCATGATCGGCGACGAGCTGCGCTTCCCGGGCTGCTTCACCGGCTGCCGCGGCCTCGACTGCGAGCCCGACGCCTGCATCATCCCGGCGCTGATGCCGCAGATGCCGCCGATGGAGTGATCAGGGGGATTGCCCGCCGATCTCGATGCGCTCGGGCGTGTCATCCTCCACCGCGGCGTCCGCTGAAGTCTCCTCTTCGGTCTCGGACAGCGCAGCACCGGGCCGCTCGATCACCAGCCAGATCCCGGCCACCGCCAGCCCCAGCACGACCCCGACGAGCACCATCGACGCCACCCAGCGCAGCGTCGCGCCGCGCTTCGGCGCCACGACGGGGCTCGCCTCGGGGTCGAGCGACGCGAGCAGGGCGACCGACGCCTCCGCCGGGGCCGGGGCTCGCGGCGGGCGCAGGTGGCGCCGGGTCATCCGCCGGGTTTGACGCCGGCCCGACGCGGCCGGCGGCAGCGCGGCGATGAGCGGCTGATCGGGCGGCAGGCGCATGGTCGCGCGCATCGGCGTCGCCGGGGCCCCGGCCAGCGCCTGCTGCATGCGCTGCATCAACGCCAGATCGGTCTCCTGCAGCGTGGCGTCGGGGTCGTCGCCGGCGGCATACACCGCGTCGAGCGCCTGCCCCATCGCCTCAGCGTCGGCGAATCGCTCGGCGGGCGACTTGGCCATCGCCCGGCGGATGATGTCTTCGAGGGCCCGCGGCAGGTGGCTCGGCAGCGTCGGCAGCGGCCCGTCGAGGTGCTGCGCGGCGACGGCGTGCAGGTCGCCGGTATAGGGCCGGTCGCCGGTCAGCAGCACGTACAGCAGCGCGCCGGCGCTGTAGATGTCGGCCGCCGGGCCGGCCGCGAGGCCGCGCAGCTGCTCGGGGGCCATATAGGCCACGGTGCCGAAGACCTGCCCGGTCAGCGTGAGCTCTTCGCTGGTCTCCGGGGCCTGCAGCCGGGCGACCCCGAAGTCGAGCAGCCGGACCTCCTCGGCGCCGCGGTAGTCGGTGACCATCACGTTGCCCGGCTTGATGTCGCGGTGAACGATGCCCGCGTCGTGGGCCTCGGCGAGCGCCTGGCAGACCTGCCGCACCACCCGCACCGCGCGCTGCGGTTCGAGCGGTCCGCGGTTGCTGATCGTCAGCAGCGTCTCGCCCTCGACGAAGCTCTGCACCATGTAGTGCAGGCCGTCTTCGGTGCGGCCGAAGTCCTTGAGGCGCACGATGAACCGGCTCTGCAGGCGATCCTGCGCCCGGGCCTCGCGGCGGAAGCGGGCGAGCAGGTGCGGGCGGGCGCGCAGCACCACCTTGATCGCCACCGGGGTGCCCAGCTCGAGGTGCGTGGCCCGATAGACCGCGCCGAACCCGCCGCTGCCCACCAGCGACTCGACGTGGTAGCGCCCGGCGATGCGGCGGCCGACGAGGCTGTGGGCGCGGCGCTCGGGCCGGTTCATGACATGACTTCCCCTGCCGGTCGAGCGGCGTCGAGGTGGGTTGCTGACATCCTCGGGGGTGGCGGGCGTCGGGGCGTTTCGCCTATATACCGAATTCGGTTAACATGTCGCCGAAGGTGCCCTGGGCCCTCCGATGGGATGCTGCCAGACCTTAGCTCGGTTCGGCGCCGGCCTCAAACTCATTGCAGCAGATCGATGGCGGTGCCCGCCGGCTGGCCGTCGGCGTCGAGCCAGCCGTCGAGCACCCGGGCCCCGCGGATGTCGTCGCCGCCGACGAGCAGCTGCAGCCGCCGGTTGCCGAGCGGCCCGGACATGCCGCCGCCCGACAGCCGCGGGTGAGCCGACGAGCTGTTGACCGCGCCGAAGGGCTCGACCATCCGATCGAGGTCGAAGGCGACGTTGGCCACCTGGTCGGCGAAGTTCACCGCCGGCGGCACGTCGCAGCCGGCGCGGGCGACGCCGTCGAGCGGGTTGACCGGGCAGCCGTCGGCGTCGGTGAGGAAGAGCCCGGTGCCCAGCCCGGCCATCATGCGCACGAAGAACGGCGAGCCGAGCTGGTTGCCCGGGTTCTGGCCGATGTGCTGCGCGAGCACGTCGAAGTCGATGTCGGCGAAGTCGGCGTTGTCGTAGGCGGCGACGAAGGCGTCGTACTGCGCCAGCGTATCGGCGTCGTCGAGCATGTCCTGGGTGATGTGGCAGCCGACGCAGTACAGCGGCCCCTCGTTGCGCCCGTCGACCCGCCCGCGGATGCTGTGCGGCATCATCGGGTTGGCGCTCAGCGCGGGGAAGGCGTTGCGGCCGCCGCGGGCCGGGTTGTTGCCCTCGCCGCGGCGATCGCCGAAGGCGAACCAGTCGGAGTCGTCGCCGGCCTGGTCGGTATAGCGCCACCAGACCTTCTCGGCGGGGTGCAGCCGGCCGACCTCGCCCCGGCTGTCGACGCCGAGGGCCGACATGATCGGGCTCTGGTAGGTGAAGTCGGCGGCGGCCTCGTCGAGCAGGATGCGCTCGCCGGTGATGTTCGAGAAGAAAAACTGCGCCGGGTCGGCGTCGTAGGCCGTCGCGAGGTGGCAGCCGATGCAGTTGTTGGTCCACGCCGCGTGGCACGCCGCGCAGTCGAAGCCGTCGGTGTGGTCGAAGCCGTCGCCGACCGGCTGCACGCTCTGGGTCGGCCCGATGCCGGTGCTCGGGTCGCCGTCGGCCCGGCCCATGGCGAACGAGGCTTTGGGGTTGTAGAGCGCGCGCCGGGTCTCGGGGTGCACCACGCCGGTGGGCCGCACGATGTCGCGCAGCTGCACCACGTAGTGCCGCGAGCCGTCGACCCGCGAGGTCAGCCACGTCTCGCCGGCGGCGTCGCGGGTGACGTGGCGCAGGGTCGTACGCCGCGCGATGCGCCGGCCGTCGGTCTGCACGATCTCGATCTCGTCGTAGACGCACTCGGCCGCGTCGCCGGCGTAGGTGGTGCACGGCGCGGTGCGGGCGTAGTCGGCCGTCGTGCCGTGGCAGGTCGTGCACTGGATCGTCGTCGCCTGATCCTGCCGGCTCACGATCGCCCCCGAGGTCTGGTCGCCGGCGGTGCCCCCGTGCAGATCGGCGCTGCCGTGGCAGTCGATGCAGCCCAGGCCGCGCTCGTGGTGGATGTCGGGCGGTGTATCGTCGCGGCCGTCGCCGTCGTAGTCCTCGAAGGCGATGTACTGGTGGGCGTCGCGGCCGTTGAAGGTGGCGTTCGCCAGCCCGGGGTCGAAGAGGCGGCGGTCGTCGGCGGTATCGGTGAAGGCCGCCGGGTTGGCCGGATACTGGGTCTCTTGGGTGAGGTCGCGGTTCTGGTCGAGGCGGATGCCCCAATACTGCATCACCGTGCGGTTGCTGCCCTGGTGGCAGCCGGCGCAGGCCTGATCGGCGATACCGAGCGCCTGCCGCCCGCCGGGCAGCGGCCGGGCCACGTTGCGGATGAGGTGGTCGGCGATGTGCGCCCGCTCGCCGGGCGCGAGCGCGTCGGGGTTGGCCGGCTCGTCGGTCGGGATGTTGGGGTCGTTGCCGATGTGGCGCCCCGACGCGGCGTAGGCCATGTGGCACGCCGAGCAGCCCGAGCTGCGGAAGTCGCCATAGCGGTTGTTATCGCCGGCGCTGTACAGGTGGCAGTTGCCGCAGGTGATGTTGACCTGCTCGTCGATGAGCACCTCGAGCGGGCTGTTCGCCCGGATCCGGTTCGGTCGCTGCGGGTCCTGGTCGGCGTCGATGATGTGGTTGGCGAGGGTATCGGCGACATAGTCGCCGTTGTTGACGAACGCGCCGCCGAACTGCGCGCGCTCGGGCTGGGCCACGAGCCGCCCGACCTGGCCCACCCGACGGCTCTCGGGGTTGTAGCTCGGATCGTTCACCGCGACCGGCGCGCTGTCGGCGGCGGTGTCTTCGTCGAGGCCACGGTTCTCCGGCACCCGGTTGTCGACGCCGACCGAGAAGCGGGTCGACGAGAAGAGCCCGGTGGAGGTCGCGATGACCGAGCGCGGGACCCACTGGGCGTGCTCGTCGGCGTGGCAGCCGGGCGTGCCGCAGCCGCGCCCGGCGGCGACGACCCGCAGGTCGCCGGGGTTGATGAACTGCAGGTAGTCCAGATTGCTCCACTCGACGCCGTCGGGTCCGGCGAAGCGCTCGGGCAGCAGGCGCTCGATGCCGGCGAGGGTGCGCCGCAGGAAGAACGCCCGCGCGTCTTCGACCTGCTGCGCCGCGTCGCCGATGGCCGGGGGCGGCGGCACATGGCTGCCGCGCTTGCCGACCCCGTCGCCGTCGCCGCCGTGGCAGGTCACGCAGCCGACGTTCGCCGCGCCGGGGAAGGGGTGGGGGTTCATCAGGCCCGGACCGCTGTAGGTCTCACCGTCCTGGGCGCCGTTGTGGCATTGCATGCACGTCGACGCCCGCGGCGGCTCGGGGCAGAGGCCGGGCGGGGCGTAGTCACAGCAGATGTCGCCCTGCCACTGCTCGCAGGGCCAGCAGCGATCGTCGACGCAGGCCTCGTCGGGGGCGCAGCGACCGTCGCATGGCACGGGCGCCGCGCCGTCGTCGGGCGCGCCGCCGTCGTCGGGCAGGGCCCCGTCTTCGGGCGCGGCGTCCGGCGGGGGCCCGACGTCGGGGCCCCCGCCGATGTCGCCCGCGCCCGAGTCGATCACCCCGAAGTCGACGGTGCCCTCGCTGCAATCGGCGCCGCCCAGCAGCAGCGCGATCGCCGCCCACCCCATCCAGCGGCGGGCCGCGCTGGCCTGCGACGGTGTCATTGCCAGTGCCATGCGGACCTCCTGCTGTCGATGGGCAGCCGCCGACGGATGACTGCGGATGCATCGACGATCGACGCTCGGGTCATGGCTGCCCAGTGAAAAGACCGGCAGCGGCGGCCGGGTGTCAGGGTGCCATCGGTCGAGTGCACATTTCTGCACTCGGCGCGGTGTGCCGCTTCGTCGTTCGAAACCGTACGCCGTTGGGCCAGACTGGCATTCATCGCCCCGAGCTGCCCCGGGCGACGGCGAGGAGGAGCCGTGGACATCACCGTTCTCATCGACGCGATCGTGCGTCAGACCATGGTGCTCATCGCCCAGCTGGCGACGATCAGCGGCACCCGCGCGCCGCTGACGTCGGTGGTCGATCAGGTCTTCCTCGAGCTGTCGGCCGAGCTGCGCCGTCAGGGGGTCAGCCCCAAAGTCATCGCCGACATGTTCGGCATCGCGATCCGCACCTATCACTCGAAGGTGCGCCGCCTCTCGGAGCAGGCCCACGCCAGCCAGCGCATCTTGTGGCAGGACGTCTACAGTCATATTCGCGAGCGCGGCCCCATCTTGCGGGCGCGCCTGATCGGCGAGCCACGGTTCGCCCGGGCCGACGAAGCGATGATGCGCAGCATCTTGCAAGACCTCGTCGAGAGCGGGCTGGTCTTCCAGACCGGGCGCGGCGATCGGCAGGTCTTCGGTGCGCTGCCGCCCGAGCAGCTCGCCGCCGCGCTCGACGCGCACGAGGGCCTCGACGCGCTGCTGCGGGTGGTCGTCTTCCACCTCTCGCCGGTCACCCTCGACGATCTGGCGGCCCATATGGGCATCGAGCCCGATCGCGTCGCGCCGGGCCTCGAGCGCCTCGTGAGCGACGGCGAGATCGAGGTGATCGACGACGGGGGCACCGCCCGCTACCTGTGCCGGCGGTATCTGGTGCCGCTCGGCGGCGAGGCCGGCTGGGAGGCCGCGGTCTTCGACCACTTCCAGGCCGCCGTGAACGCCATCGGCGGCAAGCTGACCGGCGACGGCACCCACGGCGACAGCACCGGCGGCAGCACCTTCGCGTTCGAGGTCTGGCCCGACCACCCGCATCGGGCGGCGGTGATGGGGCTGCTGGCGCGGGTGCGGGCAGAGGTCTCGGCGTTGCGCGCCGAGGTCGACGCGTTCAACGATGGCTTCGAGTCATTGCCCGGTGGGGTCGACCGGGTGGTGTTCTATTGCGGACAGTCGGTGCGGACCGACGGGGAGGGCTGAGATGCGGATGCGAACGGCAGGTCGGATGATGGGTATGCTGCTGCTCTTCGGGGCAGCGGGCGCGTTCGGCGGGCTCGGCTGTGGTCCGCAGTCGGGCGGGGAGTCTCACTTCGCGGACGATCCCGGTCCCGACCGTCCGGGCATGGGCGGCGAGTCGCACTTCGCCGACGCTCCCGAGCCCGAGGAGGAGCCGCACGACGACGACGCGCCGGGCGACAGCGATTACGATTCGTGCCCCGAGATCGACGTCGGCGGAGAACTCGTCAGCTGCCTCGACTTGCATGCGTGCAAGAGCCCGCGATCGCATGTGCTCGCCTGCGTGCATTGCAATCCGCGCTTCAGCGAGCCGCCGGGCCTCGAAGAGTGCCCCAAAGGAGCATGGGACGATCGCTGTCATGCGGTCGAGGTCGCCGGGCGCGACGCGCCGTTCGACTGCCGCGAGCTGGATCGCTGTGACACCGGCATGCTGGCAGAGCGCGTGGCGTGTGGCGCGTGCGATTACCGCTACGACGCCCCGCGGCCAGTGCCCTGTGGGGCCGGTGATTTCTGAGCGCGGTGCGTCGAGCGTCGCCCCGTGAGCACCACCCCGCCGATCGACGCCGTCATCCACCACGCCATGGTGCTGGTGGCCCGCCTCGCGATCGCCGACGGGCGCCGAGCGCCGCTGGCTGCGATCCCCGGCCGGGCGTTCGTCGAACTCTCGGCGGCGCTGGTCGATCGCGGGCTCGGCGACGCCGCCGTCGCCGATCTCTTCGGGCTCTCCCCCGGCGCCTGGCGGGCCCGGTTGCGTCGCCGACGCACGGCGCCTCGGGCCGCTTCGGGCGACGCGGTGCTCATGCGACTCGAGCGGGACGGCCGGCTGTCCCGGCGCACGCTCGCCGCGGGCCTCGCGGGGCAGGTGGACGGGGCCGCGCTCGACGCCGCGCTCGGCGACCTCGTCGATCGCGGGCTGGTCTATCGCACGGGCAGCGGGCCCGACGCGCGCTTCGGCGTGATGCAGCCGGGCGCGGTTGCCCGGGCGCTGGGGCCGGTCACCGCCGACGAGATCGCCGCCGTCGAGCACTTCGCGGCGGTCGTCGCCGTCCTCGGCGATGCGATCGAGGGCGCCATCGACGCCCGCCGACCCTTCGGTTGCACCTTCAGTTGCAGTCGCGGTTCGGCAGGCCCGGCGTGCCGAAGTCGCCGTTGGCCATCTCCGCCTGGCTGAGGCACCAGCCGGCGGCGTCGTCATTGGCGAGGTCGTCGACGAACTGCGGGTCGAGCTGGATCGAGCGCCCCGGCTCGTCGGGCCAGCCCAGGGCCGGATCGTAGGCCACGTCGTCGATCACCTCGCCGTCGCGGTTGGTGAGGATGAGCGTCTCGCCGGCGTTGTCGAGGAAGAAGCCGCCGTAGACGGCCGCGACGTCGACGCCGCCGTTGACCGCCGGGTCGGCAGAGACGCCGATGACCAACCGCCCGCCGCCCGCGATGCGCACGTCGCCCTCGATCACCGATGTGCCACCGGCCGCGTCGCCGACGGTCACGCCCGCGAGCTGCAGCTCGAGCCCGGTGGTATTGAAGACCTCGAACCACTCGCCGGCGCGGTCGGCCACCGCCGAGGGGTTGTACATGATCTCGGTGATCACCAGCTCGCCGGGCTGCGGGCCGCGGCCGGCGGCGTCGGTGACGACCTCGATGTCGTAGGGCCCGATGTCGGCGCCCGCCGCGAAGGAGCTCGTGACGATCCACAAGGTCTGGCCGGCGGCGATCTGCACCCCGTCGAGCCCGCTCATCGTCGTGCCGGCGCCGAAGTCGTCATTGCCCACGAGGCAGCCGGCCAGCGGGTTGGCCGGATCGGGCGCGCGGTCGTAGGCGAAGAGGTAGCCATCGCCCACATTCCACGTCGCGCGGACGGTGAGCGTCTGCGCGGCGCCGGTGCGGTTGACGATGGCGTGGCTGTCGACATGGGCGCCGGCGCGTCCGTTCGCGGCGCAGTTCGAGGCGGGTCGGGTCCAGAGCGGATCGGCGCCGTCGAGCCGCCCGCCGAGGGCGATCGAGCGGCCCGGATCGGCGATCGGCGTGCCCTCGAAGACGTCGCACTCGCCGAACGGACCAAAGCGGCCCTCGACGCAGGTCCGGCTGCGGGTGCCGCCCTGGATGCACGGCTCGTCCTCCACGGCGCCGTCGACGCACTCGTCGATGTCTTCGCAGATGTCGAACTCGCCCCACTGCCCGCGGACGCACTGCCTGAACTCGCGCCCGCGGCCGTTGAGCCCGCAGTCGCGGCTCTCGACGTCGCCGTCTGCGCAGACATCGGGGTCGTCGCACGGGCCGTAGGGCGGCCAGACGCCGCCCTGGCAGGTCCGCGACGCTTCGCCGCGGCCGTTGAGCCCGCACGCCCGCGCCTCGCGCTCGCCGTTGAGGCATTGTCCGCCGCCCTCGCAGGCGCCCCAAGGACCATACTGCCCCGCGGCGCAGATCCGCCGCTCGACGCCGCCGCCGTTGGGGCCGCACGGCCGCTGCTCGGCTGCGCCGTCGACGCAGACGTCGGGGTCGTCGCACAGGCCCCAGTCGCTCCACCGCCCCTCGGCGCAGCTGCGGATCTGGCGTCCGCGGTCGTTGAGGCCACAGGCCCGGTCTTCGCCGGCGCCGTCGACGCACACGTCGGGGTCGACGCACTCGGCCTCGCCATAGCGTCCGTCGGCGCAGACGCGGATCGCCTCGCCGCGGCCGTTGATGCCGCAGGGCAGCACCTCTTCGGCGCCGTCGACGCACAGGTCGGGATCGGCGCAGTCGTCGAACGCGCCCCATTGCCCTTCGACGCAGCTGCGGCTCTGCTCGCCGCGATCGTTGAGCCCGCAGGGCTGGCTCTCGCGGGCCTCGTCCTGGCAGACGTCGGGGTCGACGCACTCGCCGAAGTCACCCCACTGGCCCTCGGCGCAGGTGCGGGTGCTGCCGCCGCGGCCGTTGATGCCGCACGGCTCGCGCTCGCTGGCCGCGTCGACGCACACGTCGGGGTCGACGCAGTCGTCGAACGGGCCCCAGCGGCCGTCCACACAGGTATGGGATTGCGCGCCGCGCCCGTTGAGCCCGCAGGGCGCCTCTTCAGTCTCGCCGTCCTCGCAGGTGCGGTCGGGGTCGTCGCAGGGTCCCCAGGCGGCCCACTGGCCGTCGACGCAGGCCCGGACGCGGGCGCCGTTGCCCATCAGGCCGCAGGCTTCGGTCTCTTCGTCGCCGTCGACGCAGGCCGCGCCGCCCTCGCACTCGCCCCAATCGGTCCACGCGCCGCCCTGGCAGACGCGGGTCTGCACGCCGGTATCGCCGACGCCGCACGGGCGCTGCTCGGTGGCGCCGTCGGGCAGGCAGATCCCGCCGCCGCCGCCGCCGCCGCCGCCCATGCCGCCTTCGCCGCCCATGCCGCCAGCGCCGCCTTCGCCGCCCACACCCCCTGCGCCGCCTTCGCCGCCCATGCCGCTGTCGACGTCGCCTGGACCGCCGTCGTCGTCATCGTCATTGCCGCCGCTGTTGCCCCCCGGGATGCACCCCCAGAGGCCCAGCACCGCCCCGAGCACCACCGCTTCGAGCCACCGTCGCCGCATCGCGCGCCTCCTCTTCGACGGGCCGCATGGTACCCGACCGTCCGCTGCCCGATCATCAGCGTCCCGTCTTGGGCTACGGTACGAGAGCACGCCCGCGAAGGGGGAGACGATGAGTCGCGTACGCATCGCCGCGCTGGTGCTCTGGGCCGCGTGGGCCGTGGCCTGTGACGACGGCGCGCCGGCGCTCGAATCGGATATCGGTCGCCCGGACGCGGCGCTGCCGGTCACCGACGCGGCTTTGGCCCGCGACGCCGCCGTGGCCCCCGACGCGTCCCTGGGGCAGCCCTGCGCCGACGGCGCAGACTGCCCGTCGGGCTTCTGCGTCGCCTACGACGACGGCCGGCGGGTCTGCTCGGCGCGCTGCGGCAACGACGACGACTGCCCCGACGACTGGCTGTGCCGCCAGGTGAGCAACGCCGGGCCCGACGTGACGTTCATCTGCGTGCCCGAGGCGTCGCCCTGCGGCGGCGTCGACCTCGCGACCGACCCCGACCACTGCGGGGCCTGCGGCGAGCGGTGCGCCTACGCCTTCGCCGAGGCGCTGTGTATCGCGGGCGCGTGCGCGATGGGCCCCTGCCTCGAAGGGCATCACGACCTCGACGGCGACCCGGCCAGCGGCTGCGAGTACGCCTGCACCGTCACCCGCGACGGCGAAGAGGTCTGCGACGAGATCGACAACGACTGCGACGGCGCGCTGGACGAGGACGTCGACCTCGCGACCGACGTCGAACACTGCGGCGCGTGCGGCACAGCCTGCGTCTTTGCCCGGGCGACGGCGTTCTGCGACGACGGCGTCTGCCGCATCGCGGCGTGCGAGCCGGGCTGGACCGACGCCGACGGCGACCCGGAGAACGGCTGCGAGAGCGACCCGTGCGCGATGCAGCTCGAGGTCTGCGACGGGCAGGACAACGACTGCGATGGCGCGGCGGACGAAGACTTCGATCTGGGCGCCGACGTCGAACACTGCGGTGGGTGTGGCATGCGCTGTGTCTTGGGCGATGCCATCGCGGCCTGCGAAGAAGGTGTCTGTGTCATCGGAGAGTGCCACGCGGGCTTCGTAGACCTGGATGGGATGCCGGAGAATGGCTGCGAGTGCCGGCCGGCGGCGGGCGAACTGTGCAATGAGACTGACGATGACTGCGATGGTATGGTCGACGAGGGCTTCGAACTGGGGGCCGACGTCGAGCACTGCGGCGGCTGTGGCATGCGCTGTGTCTTGGATGATGCCATCGCGGCGTGCCTGAACGGCGGCTGCGTCGTCGGCGAGTGCCGCGCGGGCTTCGTCGACCTGGATGGCATGCCGGAGAATGGCTGCGAGTGCCGGTCGGCGGCGGGCGGCGAGCAGTGCAATGGCGTCGATGACGACTGTGATGGGGCGGCGGACGAAGACTTCGACCTGGGCGCCGATGTCGAGCACTGCGGCGGCTGTGGCATGCGCTGCGCCCTGGACGATGCCATCGCGGCCTGCGCGCAGGGGATGTGTGTCATCGATGGGTGCCGCGATGGGTTCGTCGATCGGGATGGCATACCGGCCAACGGCTGCGAGTGCCGCCCCGCGGCGGGCGGCGAGCTGTGCAACGGCGCCGACGACGACTGCGATGGCGCGGCGGACGAGGGCTTCGATCTGCTCAGCGACCTGCGCCACTGTGGTCTGTGCAACGCCGAGTGCCGGCCGGACAACGCCGAGCCGGTCTGTATCGCCGGGCGCTGCGCGATCGAGCGCTGCCGCCCGGGCGCGGTCGATCTGGACGGCGCGCCGGAGAACGGCTGCGAATATCTCTGCCGGCCCACCGGCGAAGAGCGCTGCAACGGGCTCGACGATGACTGCGACGGCGCGACCGACGAAGGCATCGACGTGCGGGTCGATCCGATGAACTGCGGCGCCTGCGGGCAGGTCTGTGGCTTCGCCAACGCGGCGGCGGCCTGCGTCGAGGGTCTCTGCCGGGTGGGGGACTGCGACGCCGGCTTTGTCGACCTCGACGGCGCACCCGGCTGCGAATATGCCTGCGCGCCGACCGGCGCCGAGGTCTGCGACGGCGGGCGGGACGAGGACTGCGACGGCGCCGTCGACGAGGGCTTCGACCGCGGAGCCGATCCGGCCAACTGCGGTGTCTGTGGTCGTGTCTGCGCCTTCGCCAACGCGACCGGCCTCTGCGTAGAGGGCGACTGCGTGCCCGGCGATTGCGACGCGGGCTTCTTCGATCTGGATGGCATCCCCGGCTGTGAGTATGCCTGCGTGCCCGCGGGCGTCGAGGTCTGCGATGAGATCGACGATGACTGCGATGGCACCGTCGACGAAGGCTTCGACCTCGACGCCGACCCCGTGCATTGTGGCCGCTGCGGGCGTTCGTGCGCCGCCGAACGCGCCGAGACCGCCTGCGTCGACGGCGACTGCCGGCTCGTCGCCTGCGCAGAGGGCTTCGTCGACCTCGACGGCGATCTGCAGACCGGCTGTGAGTATGCCTGCGTGCCTCGAGGCGTCGAAGACTGCGACGAGGTCGACGATGACTGCGATGGCATGGTCGACGAAGGCTTCGACCTGCAGGGCGACCCCGACAACTGCGGGCTGTGCGGGCTGGGCTGTGGCTTCCTCAACGCGCTGGCCCTGTGCGTCGAGGGGCGCTGCACCGCCGGGGCCTGTGATCCGGGCTTCGTCGACCTCGACGATGTGCCCGGCTGCGAGTACGCCTGCACGCCGTCGGTTGATGGCGCCGAGCTGTGCAACGGCGCCGACGATGACTGCGATGGCATCGTCGACGAGCGCGTCGGCCCGGACGGCGCGCCGCTGCCCGAGTGCGAGGCCGACCGCAGCGGGGGCTTCCTCGTCGAGGCCGATCCCGACGAGCAGCTGGTCGGCGGGTTGCTGCCGATTCAGTTCATCCCGGCGATTCTGAGCCTGGATGTGCAGCCGCCGGATGTCTCCGGCTCGATGGATGGCCCCGACGGCCGGCCGATCGTCTATGCGGGCGGTATCGACGGCGACGCGATGGAGTTGACGGCGAGCTATGTCGACCCGGCGGGCCTGCAGCACGACGAGACGTGGGAGGTGGTCTGGACCGGCGTCGACCGCTTCGACGGCATCATGACCGATCGCATGACTCTGCCCGGCTTCGGCCTGTTCGACGTGATCGTGTGGAACGTGAGCGGCGTGCGCCCGTAGGCGCGGGGTGCGCTCGGCGAGCGGCCGACCGCGCATGGCGCGCGACGCGATGTGCGCGTGGGGTATCTCTGTGCGCACACCGTCCGTGATCCTGGAGAGCGCCATGCCCACCGTCCGGTTCCTGCCGACCTTCCTGACCGCCGAGCCGATCGAGATCGAGGTCGAGCCGGGCATCACGCTGCAGGAGGCGGCCGAGGAGGCCGGGGTGCCCATGGGCGACGCCTGTGGCGGCAACTGCGCCTGCTCGACCTGCCACGTGCACGTCGTCGCCGGCTTCGACAGCCTCGAAGAGATGGAGGACGAAGAAGACGACATCCTCGGCAAGGCGGAGGACGTGCAGTTCGTCAGCCGGCTCGGCTGCCAGGCCGAGGTGGGCGACGAAGACCTGACGGTGCGCATCACCCGCGAGAGCCAGGTGGCCTTCATCAACGAGCACCCCGAGCACCGCGGGCGCGAAGGTGAGATCGACGTCTGATGGCGCCCCGCATCACCCGGCCGATCGACGAGCGCCACACGGCGATTGTCTCGGTCGGGGGCACCGCGTAGACTGCCGCGCCCGTGCGCTACGAACTCACCATCGCCCTGCGGCACCTCAAGGCCCGCAAGTCCCGCTCGCTGTCGGTGGTCACCTGGCTGTCGGTCATCGGCGTGGCGTTGGGCGTCTGCGCCCTCGTGGGCGGCTTCTCGATCACGACCGGCTTCGAACAGGCGTTTCGCGAGAAGGTCCTCGGGGTGACGGCCCACGTCTTCGTGCGTGAGTACGGCATCCGCTTCACCGAATACCGCGACGTGGCCGAGACCCTCACCGGGATCGACGGGGTGCGCGCCTCGTCGCCGATGACGTTCAACGAGGCGATGCTCTCGGGCAAGGGCGGCACGGCCGGCGCGGTGGTCAAGGGGCTGTTGCCCGACCGCGCGCGGCAGGTGCTCGCGGTGGGCGACTACGTGGTCGAGGGCAGCCTCGATCGGCTGGCCGATCCCGCCGAGGGCGGCGCTGAACCCATCGTGCTCGGCATCGAGCTCGCCCGGGTCCTCGGCGTGACGGAGGGCGATCTGCTCTCGCTCGTCTCGCCGCTGCGCACCCTCGACCCCGAGCGCTGGAGCGCCGATCCCAGCGCGCCGACGACCAAGCCCTTCCGGGTGGTGGGCGTCTTCGAGGCGGGCTTTCACGAGTACGACGCCCGGCTGGCCTATATGTATCTGCCCACGGCCCAGTCGTTCTTCGGCAGCGGGGACGCGGTCTTCGGGCTCGAGGTGGCGGTCGACGAGCCGCTGCTCGCCGGCACGGTGGCCGATCGCATCCGGTCGAAGCTGGGCGAAGACGCCTACTCGGTGCTCGACTGGCGGCGGCAGAACCGCAACCTCTTCGCCAGCTTGACCTATCAGCGCATCGCCATCCTCGTCGTGCTCAGCGTCATGGTGGTGCTCGCGTCGTGCAATGTCGCGTGCATGCTGATCATGCTGGTGCTCGAACGCACCCGCGACATCGCGATCCTCAAGGCGATGGGCGCCCGCGACGGCAGCATCCTCAAGGTCTTCGTCTTCGAGGGCATGGCCATCGGCGGCATGGGCACCGTGCTGGGATTGATCCTGGCGTTCGGCTTGTGCGAGGGCCTGCTGGCCAACGGCATCGCCCTCGATCCGAAGGTCTATGGCATCGCCCGCCTGCCGGTGGTCTTCGACCCGCTCGACTACCTGCTCGCCGCGCTCGGCGCGCTGGTGATCACGCTGGTCGCGGCGTTCTTCCCGGCGCTGCGCGGGGCGCGGCTGCACCCCGTCGACGGGCTGCGCGAGACCCACGGCTGACGCCTCTTCACCGGCCCGCAGCGGCCGCGCGGCGGCCCGGCGCGGGGGCCGGCTCCGTTGATCTGCGGGGCCCCGTGTGTTACCGAAGCCGGCATGCTCATCGGTGCCCCCAGCACAGCATCTCGGCGCCTGCGGCGCGGTCTGACCGCGGCGTGCATCGCGCTGCTTCTGGCCGGCTGCGGGCCCTCGCAGGGGCAGATCGACAAGCAGGAGCGCGAGGCCGAAGAGCACTACAACCTGGGCTATGGCTACTTCTTCGGCGATGGCGTCAAGAACGCCGACGCCGCCCTGCAGTCGGTGCTGCGCGCGCTGGAGATCCGGCCGGTCTACCCCGAGGCGCACATGCTCGCCGGGCTGATCTTCCTCGGCCGTGAGGACTACCTCGACGCGGTGGATCACTTCCGCCGGGCGCTCGAGCAGAAGCCCGACTATCGCGACGCCCACCACAACCTGGGGGCGACCTATCTCGCCTCGCAGCGCTGGGACGAAGCCATTCAGGTCTTCGACGCCCTGGTGGCCGACCGCTTCTACGCGACGCCGGGCAACGGCCACAACAACTTGGGCTGGGCCTGGTACAACAAGGGCGATCTGCCCCAGGCCCTCAAGCACCTGCGGCGGGCGATCAAGCTGGCGCCCGAGCTCTGCCCGGCGTACAACAACCTCGGTCTGGTGCTCTACGACATGGGCGATATGGACGGGGCCTCGCTGCAGCTCGACCGCGCCGTGCGCCGCTGCCCGTCGTACGCCGAGCCCCACTATCACCTGGGCCGGGTCGAGGCCAACCGGGCGCGCCTCGCCGAGGCCCGTGAGCAGTTCGACCGCTGTCGCGAGCTGGCCGGAGACGCGCCGCTCGCCCAACGCTGCGCGAAGCGGCTCGCCGCTTTGCCCCCGGAGGGGAGCCGATGAGCGACATCGCCGACAGCGACACCCCCGGGCGCCTGCTCGCCGCGGCGCGGGTGCGCGCCGGGCTGACCCTGGCCGATGTCTCCGCGCGATCACGGGTGCCCGTCGCGGCGCTCGAAGCCATCGACGCCGACGACCACCGCAGCATCGCCGCCCCGGTCTATGTGCGCGGCTTCGTGCGGCTGTATGCCCGTGAGGTCGGCCTCGACGCCGAGGCCATCGTGGCGCTGCTCGATCGCGCCGCGGCCGACAGCATGATCAGCGCCGCCCGCGAGCCCGCCCTGCCCGAGCCGGCCGCCGCGCCGCCGCGCCGCCGCAGCCGGGCGCTCTACAGCCTCGCCGGGGTCGCGCTCATCGCCGGGCTGCTGCTCGTCTTGTTCTCGGTCTCCTCGGGCCCGTCGCGGGAGCTCACCGCCGAGCCCGACGCGGCGGCGACCCCGACGGTCGTGCCGCTGCCGGCCGAGGTGGTCGGCGGTGAGGCGCCCGGCCCGGCGCCCGCCGGCGACGACAGACCCTGACCGATCCGATCGCGGGCCGCCCGTCCCGGCGGCCCGCACCCGCGCTCCACTCCCCCGCACGCCAGCGAGGTCATCGTGCTCAGCCAGCGACTGCAAGTGCTGCAAGAGACCCTGCAGAAGCTCCTGCGGCGCGGGGCGAAGACGCACGTCGCCCGGCTGCTCGGTCGAGCCCGGCCGGCCGACATCGCCGTCGTGATGCGCTTCCTCGACGACCGCCAGCGGCGCCAGGTCTTTGATCTGCTGCCCGATGACGAGGCGCGGGCCGAGACGCTCACCGAGCTGGACGGGCACCTCGTCGTTGATGTCGTCGCCGGTCGCCCGGTCGACGAGCTCGCCCCGCTCGTCGCGGTGATGAGCGCCGACGACCAGGCCGACGTGCTCTCCGAGCTCGACGACGAACTGCGCCAGCAGCTCATCGACGCGCTCAAGCCGTCCGAGGCCGAAGAGATCGAAGGGCTGCTCGAGTACGACCCCGAGACGGCCGGCGGCATCATGTCGCCCGACTACTTCGCCCTGCCCGAAGACACCACCGCGCGGCACGCGATCGAGGCGCTGCAGGCCACCGAAGACGTCGAGATGGCCTTCTACATCTACGTCGTCGACGAGCCGGGGCATCTGGTGGGCGTCGTCTCGCTGCGGGCCCTGGTGACCCACCCGCCGACCACGCCGCTGTCGGAGATGATGGTCACCGACGTCATCTCCGCGACGGTCGATACCGACCAGGAAGAGGTGGCCCGCCTCGCAGCCCGCTACAACCTGCTGGCGGTGCCGGTGGTCGACCACGGGGGCACCCTGGCGGGCATCGTCACCATCGACGACGTCATCGACGTCATCCGCGAAGAGGCCACCGAAGACATCCTCAAGATGGCCGGCGCCGACGAGACCGCCTACGAGGGCGCCTCGCTGTGGAAGAACTTTCGTGTGCGCGCGCCGTGGCTGTTCGCGACCTGGCTCGGCGGCCTCGCCGCCAGCGTGCTCATCGGCGCTTTCGAGGCTCAGCTCGAGGCGACGGTGGCCCTCGCGGCGTTCATCCCGATCGTGCTGGGCATGGGCGGCAACGTCGGCGCCCAGACGGCGACGATCATCGTGCGCGGTCTGGCCACCGGGCGGGTCTCCGGCGGGGTCGGGCTGACCTACATGGTGCGCGAGACGGGCATCGGGGTGATGCTCGGCACGCTCTACGGCATCTTGCTGGCCGGCTACGCGATCTTTCGCTACGCCGACCAGCCCGGCGGCGTCGGCGGGCTCGCGCTGACCGTGGGCATCTCCATTCTGGCCAGCATGACCAGCTCGGCGACGGTCGGCGCGATGACGCCGCTGATCTTCGATCGGCTGCACATCGATCCGGCGGTGGCCACCGGCCCCATCGTGACCACCACCGTCGACGTGCTGGGCATCCTGGTCTACTTCGGCACCGCGTCGGTGTTCGTCGGCAACCTGGGCTGAGCGATGGCCGAGCCGTCGGGCAAGCTGCGCGCCCTCGTCCTGCGCACGACCGTCTACCGCGAGTCGGACCTGATCGTCGACCTGCTCACCGATGGCCGCGGGCGGGTCGGGGTGATGGCCCGCGGGGCGCGCAAGAGCCGCAAACGCTACGGCGGCGCGCTGGAGGTCGGGACCCGGCTGGCGGTCGAGATCGGCCGCCGCGGGCGCGGTCTGCCGACCCTGTCGAGCTGCGATATCGTCGCGCCCGTGCTGCACATCCGCAGCGATCTCGACGCGTTCCACCAGCTGGCCTACGCCCTCGAACTCGCCCGCCTGCTGTCGACCGAAGGTGAAGCCGACGCCCGCGGGTTCGCCCTCGCGGCCGGCTTCGTCGACCACCTCGAGGCCCACGGCCCCACCGACGAGGCGCTCGTCGCCTGGGAGCTCAAGCTCATGGCCCACCACGGCTACGGGCTGCGGCTGGACGCCTGCGTCGTGAGCGGCACCGTGCCCGACGGCCTCAGCCTGCGCCATGGCGGGGCGGTGAATCGGCGCGCGGTGGGCCCGGGGGACGCCATGCCGGTGCCCACGGCGGTGCTCGCGGCGCTCGCGGCGCTCGGGCGCGGGCAGCAGGGGCGCATCGGCGCGGCCGACCGGGTGGGCGTACGCCGGCTCTTCGCGCGGCTGTGGGGCGAGATCACCGGCTTCGAACTGCGCACCGCGCGCTTTCTGGCCGATGGGCCGACCTTTGGTTGAACAGGTTCGCAAGAGCGCCGTCGGGCGCCACGCGCCGGGTTGATGCACTGGCGCCCCGTGGGTGGGCCGGCGTATGCTCCCCCCGCCCAGACGACCGGGCCCCGGGCCCGAGACCCGAACTTCGGAGACTGACCGATGCGCACTTCGAACCCGACTGCGAACCTGATCACGAGCCTGATCGCCGCCGTTGCAACCCTGGCGCTCGCCGCCCCGGCCCTGGCCGCCCCCGAGATCGCCGACGCCGACCTCAAGGCCGCCGTCGCCGGGGTCAAGGGCGACGGCCCCGACCTGCTCGCCAAGTTCACCACCAACCTCGGCGAGGTCAACTGCCGGCTCTTCTGGGGCAAGTCGCCCAAGACCGTGGCCAACTTCGCCGGCCTCGCGACCGGCAACAAGCCGTGGAAGGACCCCAAGAGCGGCGAGATGCAGAAGGGCAAGCCGTTCTACGACGGCCTCATCTTCCACCGGGTCATCCCCGAGTTCATGATCCAGGGCGGCGACCCCACCGGCACCGGCCGCGGCGGGCCCGGCTACCAGATCAAGGACGAGTTCCACCCCAGCCTGAAGCACGACCGCGGCGGCCTGCTGAGCATGGCCAACGCCGGCCCCAATACCGGCGGCAGCCAGTTCTTCCTCACCGAGAAGGCGACGCCCTGGCTCGACAACAAGCACGCCATCTTCGGCGAGTGCAAAGAGGTGGCGGTGGTCAAGAAGATCGCCGGCGTGCCCGTGCAGCCGGGCAATCGCCCCAAGGCCAAGGTGGTCATCGAGAAGCTGCAGATCAGCTGGGGCAAGTACTGAACCGCCCGGTTCGGCATGCCGCCCCGCCCGGTCGGCGGCATCGATACCCGACCCCCGCGCCCCGTCCGGCGACGCCGCGACCGGGTTGATGTTGCCCGGCCCCGGGCGACGGCATAGCATCGCCCCACCATGGCCACCGCACCCGCCACCGAAGAGACCGCCGACGCGACGCGATCGCAGAGCGTCTTTCATCGCGTATTGCGGGCGCGGCGCATAGCGGTCGCCCGGCGCATCGACCGTCGGCTCGATACGCCTCAGGTCGCCGGGCTCGTCTTCGACCTGCTGGTTCATCTGGCGCTCAACCCCGACGCGGAGGTCGACTCGACGCTGATCGAGTCGTTCGCCCGGCGCCACCGTCTGAGCCTCGAACAGGCGCGGCTCGCGGTGGCCGACGAGCGCACCCGCCCGCTGCTCGATTGCCTCGCCGAGCCGGGCGACCCCGCGGCGGTGGATGCGGTCAACGCTTATTTCAGCCGGGGTTTCGCCGAGAAGCTCGGCCCGCTGCGGCCGGCCGACCGCAAGGCGTTCGCCACCCGCATCGTCGGCCTGCTGCCGGGCATCGAGCGCATCGGGCCCTACGCGCTCACCGACTATCTCGACGAGGTCTGCAGCGAAGAAGACGCGTTGCGCTTCTGGCAGATCTACGTCGAGCGGGTCGGCTCCGAGGTCAGCAAGCGCACCCGCGAGCCCGACGGGCCGCCCGCGCCGTGGGTGCTCTCGAACCTGCTCGACATCCACAGCGGCCGTGACGAGGCGCCGGCGCCGAACCGGGCCTGGCTCGCGCTCAAGCGCCACGTCAGCCGGGTGCTCGAGGCCGATCGCCACCGCTGGCGCTTCATCCGCGCGCTGGCCGAGAGCTGCAACGACCCGCGGATGCTGCACTACATCTGCACCTCGCCGGCGATGGTCGAAGACACCGAGCTGCTGCATGTCTTTTTGACCCGGGGCGACAGCCGGCTCGTCTCGTGCGCGCTCTTCGCGCTGCAGATCAACGGCGAGCTCGACGTGGTCGTCGGCCGGCTGCTGGAGTTCCTGCGCACCCGGCCGCTGCCCGAGATCGGCGAGCGGCTCATCGAGATCTACGCCCAGATCCACCTGCCGGCGCGGCCCTCGCCCAACCTGCGCCGGCTCGCGCTCGGCCTGCGCAGCCTCACCGCTCAGCGGGTCATCGACGGGGCGGTCGACAGCTTGATCCACGGCGTGCGCGGCGACGCGCGGGCGCTGCGGCAATGCCTGCTGCTCGCCGACCTGGCCAGCGACCCGGCGGTGGTCTCGACGGCGCAGGGCAAGCGCCTCATCGAGCGGGTGGTGACGACCTTCTATCAGGCGTTCACCCCCTCGGGCATCACCCATCCGCTGCACGACGGGGTCTTTCGCAGCGCGGTGCGGCGCGCCATCCGCACGCTGATGGCCGCCGAGCTGCCGCGCCTGCGCGATCGGCTCGAGAACTTCGGCCTCGAGATCGAAGAGCACGTCGAGCGCTGGTGCCGCGAAGAGACCCCCGAGCCGGCCCGGCGCATGCTGCTGGTGCGCTTCGCCGCGGTCTATGCCGAGGTCATCGGCGGGACCTGCCGCATGCTGTTTCAGAAGCCGTCGACCCGCGACATGGGGCGCCTGCTGTACCAGAGCCTCATCCGGGTCTATCTGGAGCATCGGCCGTCGCTCGACGGGGTGGCGGCGTTCGGGGCCATCGAGCACTCGCTGCCCACGCTCTACCCCGATCTGGTGCGCGTCGACCCCGACGACGTCGAGCTCGGACGCCTGATCGACGCCGCGCACACCGTGGCCGAGATCGAGCAGGTCTACGGGCCCGGCGAAGACGAGTTCGGCGCATTGCGCCCGCTGGAGGACGAGGGGCCGATCGGCATCAGCCCGCTGGTGGCGCGCAAGCCCGATCGCGAGAAGCCGCTGAGCGCGCCGGTGCGCATCCTCGCCCGCCGGCCGAGCGGCGTCGGCTCGGTCTTGCGGGCCTACTTCGGCCTCGACCTGCTCGGCTTCGTCAAGGATCGGGCGCTGTGGCTGATGGGCATGCGTCGCCACGGCGAACTGCGGCTGACCGATCGCGAGCTGATCATCACCGGGCAGCGCACGATGGGCGGCCGGGTCGTCGAGCGCACCGGCGACAGCCACGCCCTCGACGACTTGCTGGCGGTGCACGTGCGGCAGCGCATTCGCCTGTTCTACGTCGTGCTCGGCCTGCTCGGGCTCGTCACGGCCGGCCTCATCGGTGGGCATCTGCTCTTCGTCGGCCTGCGCGGCGGTGATACGACCACCACGCTGCTCGGCGGCGGTCTGGTGACCCTGGGTATCGTCTTCGACGCCGCGCTCTCGCGTATCGCCGAGGCCCGCAAGAACGCGGTGATCCTCGAGATCGCCTGCAAGAGCCGGCCGAAGCACTTCACCCTCGAACTCGACGTCGAGGCGGGGGCCGAGGTGCTCGACGCGTTCATGGCCAACGACGCCGAGCGGCGCGAGCTGATGCTGCTCGAGAAGTGGTCCGAGATGGACGTGCGCTGGGAGCCGCTCGACGAGCCGGGCTGACGCCGCACGGCGCCCCGTGATCGGCCCGAATCGGCTTCGACCCGCGCGCATGACGACCCCGCTCAAGTCGCGCCGCCCATCGCCAGATAGCGATACACCGTCGTCGGGCTGACCTCGAGCGCCCGAGCCGCCGCGCGCACGTTGCCTTCACAGCGGCCCACCGCCGAGCGCACATAGCGGGCGAGCTGGGTATCGAGCGGCAGCAGCGGGTCGATGCTGGCCTCGGCCTCGCGCGCCGCGGTCGGCGGGCGATCGAACCGCAGCGCGTCGGCGGCGAGGGGACCCACCGGAAACTCGGCCGCGGCCCGCACCAGCACGTTGCGCAGCTCGCGCACATTGCCCGGCCACGGGTGATGCCGCAGCCGCCGCCAGCCGTCGTCGGTGAGCCGGCGCGCCGCGTCGGGCACCAGCGCCCGGGCCAGCGGCCGCAGATCGTCGAGCCGCCGTCGCAGGGGCGGCAGATCGACCCCCAGAATGGCCAGCCGATGAAACAGGTCGGCCCGGAAGCGCCCGGCGGCGACCATCTCGGCCAGATCGCGGTGGGTCGCCGAGATCACCCGCACATCGACCGCGCGGGCCCGATCGCCGCCCACCGGCCGCACCTCGCCGGTCTCGAGCACCCGCAGCAGCACCGCTTGGGCCGAGAGCGGCAGCTCACCGAGCTCGTCGAGGAAGAGCGTGCCGCCGTCGGCGGCCACGAAGAGGCCGTCGCGGCGGCGGGCGCCGGTATAGCCGCCGGGCAGGCTGCCGAAGAGCTCCGCCTCGACCAACTCGCCGGGGAAGGCGCCGCAGTTGACGGCGACGAACGCCCGGTGGCGGCGCCTCGACGCCCGATGCAGCGCGCGGGCGGTGAGCTCCTTGCCGGCGCCGGTCTCGCCGCGCAGCAGCACCGGCGCGTCGGCGGCGCCGAAGCGGCCGATGGACCGCTTGAGGCGGCGCATGGGTGGGCTGTCGCCGATGAGCTGGTCGCAGGGGCCTTCGCGGCGGGGGTCTGCGCGGTGGGCGGTGAGGGGACGAGCGGTGTCGCGGCGGGCGGTCATGTCGAGTCTCCTGGAATGATCGGTCTGCACCGAGGGCTTCGCAGGGTTCATCGATCAGAGCGCGGCCGTGTTGCGCACTTTTTTCGATTTCTTGTCCGAGTCCCGCCGACGGGAGCGCCCGCCGCCCGGATCACTGTCCCGCTTGCAGTCCCGCTCGACCGCCCGCGGCTGCTACCCTGCGGACGATGAGCGACGAGAACCCCAGCGAGATGCCTCAGCGGCCCGGCCTGCGGCTGGCCGGCTTCACCACCGGCTCACGGGTCAATGGCCCCGGCCGCCGCATCGTGCTGTGGGCCCGCGGCTGCGATCTGGCCTGCCCCGGCTGCTTCAACCCCCATACCTGGGCGCCGGACGGCCCGACGGAGCCGCTCGACGCGCTGGTCGCGCGCATCGTCGACGCCCGCGCCGGACACGACGGGGTCACCTTCAGCGGCGGCGAGCCCTTCCAGCAGGCCCCGGCCCTGGCCGAGATCGCCCGCCGCGTCGCCGCCGCCTGGCCCGAGGGCCGCTTCATGGCCTTCACCGGCTATCGACTCGAGACGCTGCGCAGCGCCGACGCGCCGCCCGGCAGCGCGGCGCTCCTGCGGCAGCTCGACTGGCTGGTCGACGGCCCCTACGACCCCCGCCGCCCGAGCCGGCGCCGTTGGCGGGCGTCCGCCGGACAGCGGCTGTGGGTGGTGGGCCGGCCCCTGCCGAGCGACGCCTTCGCCGGTGATCCGATCGACGCCGAGCTGCACGTATCGCCCGAAGGCGACGTCTTGTTGAGCGGCTTCCCCGATGCCCGGCTGCGGCGCGCGGTGCGCCGGCTCTGACCGGCTGCCCACGTCCGGACAGCGGATTCGCACGATAATCCGGCCGCAATGCATCACGTCGGGGTTATCGTGCCGGTTCGCCTACGGGTCGCAGGCGGCGCGATCGCCGAGCGCGTTGCCCCGGAAGCTGTTCGCCTCGGGCTCCTCGACCATCGCGCCGCAGCTCGCGTCGAGGCCGTAGCCCCGATTGTCGAACAGCTCGCTGGCGCCCACCGCGCCGGTCGTGGCCGGGTCGAAGGCCACCCCGCTGCCCGCGTTCTCCCACGCCTGGCCGCCCTGCACCACGAGCCGGCCGCCGGCGGTGGCGTAGAAGCCGTGCCCCAGCGCGACGTCGAGCGAGATCGTCGTGCGCAGCGCCATGCTGTCGGTGATCTGCAGCTCGCCGGCGACGACCAGCGCGCCCGCGCCGCCGTTGCCTTCGAGCAGCAGCATCGACCCCTCGACGGGCGTCGGCGGCTCGAGCACCACCAGGCCGGGATCGACGTTGCCCGACAGCGCGCCACCGCGTACGAAGCCCGCCGCCTGCTCGAACAAGACCCCGGCGCCGGCGTTGTCGAGGCTGGTGATCCCGGTCAGCTCGGCGCGCGTGCGGAACAGATGCACCCCCTCGGCGAGCCCGCCGTCGCCGACCGTCGTGCCCTGCACCACCAGCGACTGCAAGACGACCTCGCCGCCGCCGCCGAAGACCGCCACGCCCGAGCCGACGCACGCCTCGAACGTGCCGTCGCGCACCGCCACCCGCTCGATCGGATCGGTGATCTGCAGGCAGACGTCCCCCGCCTGGAAGACGACCACGCCATCGAGCTCGACGGACGACCGGCTGAGGGTGATGCCCCGCGCGCGGGCCGCCTGGACGACGAGCCCGTCGGCCACCAGCCGCGCCCCATCGCACAAGACACCGGCCCGCGCGGCGCCGTTGATCGAGACGTTGGTCAGCTCGGCGGCGCCGTCGTCGAGCACCGCGAGGCCCACATTGCCCGGGTTCACCACCGTCAGGCCGCTGCCCGTGGCGCGACCGCCCTGGATGGACAGGCCGTCGGTGGCCGGCTCGCGCACGACGCAGCCCTGCAGATCGAGCGTGCCCTGCGGATCGACGCGCACGCCGCGATCGCTCTCGGTGATCCTCACGTCCTCGACCCGGACCATGCCGCCCATCACCCGCACGCCGGCGCCGGTGCCGCCGGGCTCCGCCGCGCCGCGGATCAGCCCGCCGCGCACGATCGCCTCGCCGTCGAGCACCCGCACGCCCACGGCGACGCCGTCGATCAGCGGCGTATCGAGCACCGCCTCGCCGCCCTCCACCCGCACGCCGTCCCCGTCGGCGGAGATCCCGACGGTGTCCAGCCGGAGCTGTCCGGACGAGACCACCGCGGCCGAGTCGATGCCTTGCAGAGCCCCGCCGCGCACATCCACCGCCGCGTCGACCCCGACCTGCAGCGCCGGCGAGCCGACCGCCGACAGATCGCGCCCTTCGAGCGCGCCGTCGACCCGAATGACGAGCGATACGGCGCCGCTCACCCGCACCTCGTCGATGGTCGCCCGGCCCTCGGCGGTGATGTGCAGCGGCGGATCGCCGCCGTCGATCGTCATCGCGCCCAGCGTCACCGAGCGGTCGACCACCATTGGCCCCTCGACGGTGGTCACCCTCGAGCCGCTGCCGAGCAGCTCGACGCCCGCCGGCGGCAGCGGCGGCGTGGGGTGCCGGCCGGGCAGCAAGATGACCAGATCACCCGGTCGGGCCACCGCGTAGGCGTCGTCCGGGCGGGCGAACGGGGCGCGCTGCGAGCCGTCACCGCCCGCGGCGTCGTGGGCGACGAACCAGATCCGGGCGGCCGGCGCCATGTCGGGGGTGAGCATGTCCGGCGCGGCGACGTCGGGCAGCGGCGCCATGTCGATCGGCGGCGGCTGGCGCGCCGGCTCGTCGTCGCAGCCGAGCCCCCCGACGGCGAGCAGAACCAGCGCGGCGGGCAGGCCGCGACGTCCGCGTCGAGGGCCGGTCATCGCCGCCGCCGGGACACCGCGATCAAGCCCAGGGCGACCCAGGCCCAGCCGCCGAGCGGCGCCGACGAGCTGAACGATCGACAGCCGCTCGGCACCCCGCGCCCGCCGATCACCGTCAGCGCCTGCTCCAGCCGGGCCAGCTCTTCGCCCCGCACGGCCACCAGATCGTAGGTCCCCGCCGCCAGCGGGACGCGCAGGGTCACCCGGGCCGAGCGGCCGTCGTCGGCGACCACCGCGTCTTCGAGCGGCGCGCCGCCGACGGTGAACTCGACCGCGCCGTCGAAGCCCGCGCCGAAGACCGTCAGCTCGGCGGGCGACCCCGCGCGGATGTCCGGCGGATCGACATCGGTCAGGGCCAGCGGCTCGGGGCCATCGCCCAGCACGGTGAACGCGGCGGGCAGCACGGCGAGCTGGCCGTCCGCCCGCTCGAGGCGCAGATCGTACGCGCCCGGCGCCAGGCCCGCCGGCACGAGCCCGACGAGCGTCGATCCCGAGAGCGCCTCGGCTTCGAGCAGCCGCGCGTCGCCCACCTCGGCCCGGACGATGCCCCCGCCGTCGAGGAAGCCGCGGCCGTTGATCACGACCTCGGTATTGACCGCCGATCCGCCGCGATCGGGGGTGATGCGCACCAACTCGAGCGGATCGCCGCCGGGTCCCGCGCCGCGATCGCGCTGGGCGAGGCCGCGATCACGGCGCACCGCCGCGTCGTCGCCGACCACGCCGCCGCCTGCGTCGGGCGCGGGTGCCATGTCGCGCGCCACGTCGGGCTCGAGCGCCATGTCGGGATCGGGCGCGGCATCCGGCACATCGACGCCCGCGTCGAGATCCATCGGCGGATCGGGCCCGCCGTCGACGCCGAGGTCGTCCTGGCCCAGACCCAGATCGAAGACCTCGTCCGGCCCCGCATCGGGCGGCAGCGCGCCCGGCTCGGGGCACTGCTCGTCGGGGTGCACGATCTCGGTGCGCAGGATCCAATCGCCGGTCGGCGCCGGCGGCGAGCCGTCGGGGTTCATGCCCTCGGTGAACCCGCGGAAGGTCTGCCCGTTGCGCAGAAAGACCCGGATGTAGTTGCGCTCGGGGGTGATGCCGTCGCCGTCGGTGGCGATGTTGGGCGAGCGCTCGTTGCCGACCACCCGCATCTGCACCCGCAGCTGGCGCACATCGGTGACGATGTCCTCCGCGGCGAGGTCGATCGAGCCCAGCTGGTTCTGGCTGCCGAACACCTGATAGGCGTCCTGATCGCTCTGCCAGATGAGGTTCTCGCCCGCGCCGAGCTCGGCGCCGTCCGGGCCGGCGAGGCCGATGCGCAGCGTGTAGATGTTGAAGTTGTCCGGCCCGACGAAGGGGATGATCCGGCAGATGCGGTAGACCGGGTGGTCGTCGGGCACGGTGTAGACCGAGGCGAACGACTCCTCCTGGCCGATGCGGGTGTAGAAGGCGACGCCGTCGCCCGCTTCGAAGCTGTCGTTGCGCAGCAGCTCGTACGCCGCCGCAGGTCCGGCGCTCAGCGCGATCAACGCACCCACCAACAAGACTCGGATCATCACGGCCTCCCCCCAGGGACAGCCCGAGTGTCCCACCGCGGCCGGTGTGGAGCAATCAGAGCCCGTGGCAGCGCCCGCACAGCGGCCCGGTATGGCAGGTGGCGCAGCGGTCGGCGTCGAGGCGGGCGGCGATCCCGTGCGGGGCGCCGACGAAGCCGGGTCGATGATCGGCCGGCGGCCGCGCGCGGTGGCAGCGCACGCAGGCATCGACGCCGTGGCAGTCGTCGCAGCCGGTCAGCGCCCGGTGCTCGTCGACGAAGGCCGGGGTATGGTCCGCCGGCGCGGCAGGCGGCGTCGGCGTCGTCTGGCCGCATCCGGCGAGGGCTGCGAGCAGGAGCGTGGGCAACGCGCCGATGAGCACCGTCTGCATGGCGGCACGATATCACAGCGGTGCTCGCATCCGTTGATGCCCGATAGCTTGCCCGCGGCGCCGATGGCGGCGTTCTCGATACTCGCCGATGCCCGGCATCGCCTGCGTTCTCGGCCTTGCCTCGACGCCGCGTTCTGCGCTCTCGGGGTCAACGGATACGAGCCCCGCTGTCAGACCCATCCGCGCGCGGGGGCCTCCCCGATTGCATGGGTCAGGGCATATCGAATATTTCCGATGGTAGTGGACTGCCGGCGACAGGCCGGTCCGGAGGGGAAGAGGCGATGAGATCGATCACTCGGGTGCTGTTGCTGGCGCTGCTGATGGGCCCGCTGGGGGTGTGGGGCTGCGACGACGGCGGCACGGGCGACGCCGATGGGGGCAACGCCGATGTGATGCCCGATGACGACATGGGCCAGACCGGCGACGACATGGGCGAGCCGGAGCCGGATCCGGACATGGGCGAGCCGGACCCGGACATGGGCGAGCCGGACCCGGACATGGGCGAACCCGAGCCCGATTCGGACATGGGCCAGATCGACCCGGATATGGGCCAGATCGACCCGGACATGGGCGAGCCGGAGCCGGATATGGGCGAGCCCGACCCGGACATGGGTGAGCCTTGCGAGGGCGCCGGCGAGGACTGCACCGTCGGCGAGGGCGCCTGCGCGGCGGAGGGCGTCACCGCCTGCGACGCCGACGGCGCGCTCTTCTGCGACGCCGAGCCCGGCGAGCCGGACGACGAGCTGTGCGCCAACGCCATCGACGACGACTGCGACGGCGAGGTCGACGAGCCCGAGTGCGCCTGCGCCGACGACGCCGAGTGCCCCGAAGGCGAGCTGTGCATCGACGACGCCTGCGCGCCGGGCGACTGCCGCGAAGACGGCGAATGCGGTGACGGCGAGCTGTGCATCGACAACGGCTGCCGCCCCGGCACCTGCCGGGTGAACGCCGACTGCGCCGAGGGCGAGATCTGCGCCGCCAACGACTGCGTCGCCCGTCCGGCCGCCTGCGACGCGCCGCAGCGGGTCGGCGAGCCCGGCGTCTTCGAGGGCTCTACCGTCGACGGACCAGCCGAGGTCGGCGCGAGCTGTGGCGGGGGCGCGCGCTCGCCCGAAGCGGCCTTCGAGATCGACCTCGGCGTCGACGGCCCGGTCTGCCTGTCGACGATCGGCTCGACCTTCGACACCGTGCTGCACGTACAGGCCCGCTGCGGCGACCCGGGCGCCGAGCTCGCCTGCAACGACGACGTGGTGGCCGGCAACCTGCGCTCGCAGGTCGAGATCGATGGCGCCGACCCGTTCTTCGCCTTCGTCGACGGCTTCGGCGGCGAATCGAGCGGCGACTTCGTCTTCAGCGTCAGCCTCGGGGCGTGCCCCTGCCTCGGCGACGCCCAATGCGCCGACGGCGAGGTCTGCCGCGCCGGCGCCTGCGCGCCGGTGGTCTGCGGCGACGGCGCGCGGGAGGGCGACGAAGAGTGCGACGACGGCGGCATCGACCCCGGAGACGGCTGTGACGACGCCTGCCTCGTCGAAGACGGCTACCTCTGCGTCCCGCAGCCCGCCGACGCGCCCGACCGCTGCCGGCTCGAGATCTGCGTCGAGGACGACGACTGCTTCGACGACGAGATCTGCGCCGCCGGCGCCTGCGTGGTGGGGGACTGCCGCGACGACGGCGAGTGCGGCGAGGGCGAGCTGTGCATCGACAATACCTGCACCGCCGCCGACTGCCGGGTCGACGCCGACTGCGGCGACGGCCAGATCTGCGACGGCAATACCTGCGCCGACGCGCCCGACGAGGGCACGCTGCGCCTCGTCGACGGCGAGGATGAGCACATCGGCCGGGTCGAGGTCTTCCTGCAGGGCACCTGGGGCACCGTATGCGACGACGCCTTCGACGACCTCGACGCCGAGGTGGTCTGCCGCCAGCTCGGCTTCCCCGGCGCCGTGCGCCAGATCCAGCGGTTCGGCGGCGGCGAAGAGCCCACCTGGCTCGACGAGGTGCAGTGTATCGGCGACGAGGCGCGGCTGGTCGACTGCCCGGCGAACCCCATCGGCGACGAAGACTGCAGCCACTTCGAGGACGTCGGCGTCGAGTGCCTGCGCCCGTGCGAAGGCGACGGCGACTGCTTCGACGGCGAGGCCTGCTTCGAAGGTGCCTGCCGGGTGCCCGCCGACGAGGTCTGCGACAACGGCGTCGACGACGACCTCGACGGGGCGACCGACTGCGACGACGACGCCTGCGCCGAGAGCCCCGCCTGCCCCTGCCCGCGGGACGACTTCTTCGAAGACGACAGCGACGTCTACCCCGGGCCCGCGCTGCCCGCCGCGCGCCTCGAAGGCCTCGCCCTGTGCGACGACGACATCTACAACTTCGAGCTGTGCGCCGGCGGCACCACCCGGGTGACCATCGGCTTCGAGCACGCGGCGGGCAACATCGACGCGGTGCTCGGCAACGGCAGCATCGAAGAAGAGGTCGCCGAGGGCCGCTCGGAGACCGACGACGAGGTGCTCGAGTACACCAACGACACCGGCGCGCCGGCGCAGATGGACATCTTCCTCAACCAAGGCGCCACCGGCAGCGCCTACAGCATCGACATCGAGATCTTCGACTGCGACGCCGGCGCCGAGCTGTGCGCCAACGGCGACGACGACGACGACGACGGCTTCGCCGACTGCGACGACCCCGACTGCTTCGAGCACCCGCTGTGCGCGCCGCTCGCCAGCGCCTGCGAGGCGCCCATCGCGCTGCCCGGCGCGGGGGTCTTCGTCGGCGATACCGCCGGCGGCCCCTCGGTGGATCAGGAGACCGACCCCAACTGCATCGGCAGCCCCACGCCCGCCGGCAGCGCCGAGGTGGTCTATGCCTTCAGCCCCGACGCCGACGGCACCTGGTGCTTCTCGACCCTGGGCAGCACCTTCGACACCGTGCTCTACGTGCGGGCCGACGTCTGCGAAGACCCCGAGGCCGAGGTGGCCTGCAACGACGACAACGCCGACGTCGCCGGCGGCACCCGCTCGGCGCTGACCCTCGACGTCGTCGGCGGGTCGACCTACTTCGTCTTCGTCGACGGCTTCAGCTTCGCCAACGACGGCCCCTACGCGCTGCGGGTCAGCGCGGGCGAGTGCGAGCCGCCGGTCGAGATCTGCGACAACGGGGTCAATGACGACCTCGACCCGCAGGTGGACTGCGACGACCCGGACTGCGTCGGCAGCGAGGCCTGCCTCGCGCTCAACTGCGGCAACGGCGTCGTCGACTTCGGCGAGGGCTGCGACGACGGCGGCCGCGAGCCGGACGACGGCTGCGACGCCGAGTGCCTCGTCGAGCCGGGCTATATCTGCGAGGCCCCGGCCCCCGACGCGCCGTCCGAGTGCCGCCTCGCGGCCCAGTGCGGTGACGGCGTCATCGACGACCCGGAGACCTGCGACGACGAGAACGCCGACGGCGGCGACGGCTGCGACGCGCTGTGCACCGACGAGGTCTACACCGCCCTGCGCGGCGTCGAGCAGTTCACCGTCGCCTTCCCCGAAGGCGCGGGCGACGTCGTGCGCTTCGTCGCCGATACCGAGCCCACCCGGGTCGTCGCCCGCACCGGCGACGGGGCCGGCGGCTGCATCGGCGACACCGTGCTCGACCTCTTCGCCCTCGACGCCGAGGGCAACCGCGGCGCGCTGGTCAGGAGCAACGACGACGGCGGCGGCAACGGGCTGTGCTCGCTCATCGACTTCGAGGTCCCGCCCGGCCACTACGAGCTGCTCGTCACCGGCTTCGACGGCCTGTCGCTGACCGACGTCGTGGTCGATCTGCGGGTTGCCGGCGTGATCTCGGGCGTCGAGGCCGGGCAATACGCCGGCGCGCTGCCCGAGCAGGGCGACGACCTCTTCGAACTCGAGCTCGACCGGGCGGCCACCGTGACCTTCGCGACCGGCGACGGCGCCGACGGCTGCCCCGGAGACACCGTCCTGACCGTCTTCGGCTTCGACGCCGACGGCGTCCGTCAGGCGCGCGGCGGCAACGACGACGGCGGCGACAACGGCCTCTGCTCGCAGTTCGTCATCGACCTCCTGCCCGGGCGCTACGAGGTCGAGGTCGGTGAGTTCCGCGCCGACGAGGCCATCCCGGCCTATGTGCTCGCCGTCGACCTGCTCTTCCCCGAGTGCGGCAACGGCGAGCAGGAGTTCGGCGAGGCGTGCGACGACGGCAATGACGAGAGCGGCGACGGCTGCGACGCGCTGTGCAGCGCAGAGACCTTCGACGCGGTGCTCGCCGTCGAGCGCTTCGCCATCGACGTGCCGGCCAACGCCGTCGACCGGGTGCGCTTCACCGTCGACCACGACCCCAGCCGGCTGGTGGCGCAGACCTCCGACGGCGCCGATGGCTGCCCGGGCGACACCTTCATCGAGGTCTATCCGCTCGACGACGCCGGCGAGCGCGGGCCGCCCGTGCTCGCCGACGACGACGGGGGCGCCGGCACCTGCTCGCTGATCGACGACGCGCTGCCGCCCGGCGACTACGAGCTGGACGTCTTCGGCTTCGGCGGCAACGAGCGGCGCGGGGTGGTGCTCGACTACCGGCTCGAGGTCGACGTCGGCGCCGCCGGGGCCTACGACGGCGCAGTGGCTGTCGCGGGCACCGACCTCTACGTCTTCGGCCTCGAAGAGCCGGCGCGGGTCACCCTGAGCACCGGCGACGGCGAAGGGGGCTGCCCCGGCGATACCCGGATCTTCCTCTACGCCTTCGACGACGACGGCGAGCGGTTCCAGTTCGCGGCCAACGACGACGGCGGCGACAACGGCCTCTGCTCGCAGCTCGTCGTCGAGCTCGCGCCGGGCGACTACGAGGTCGAGGTCGACGAGTTCGGGCGCGACGCGGCGCTGGCCTACGTGCTGACCGTCGACGGCATCGGCGAGCCGGTCGTCGAGGCCGTCGAGGTGTCCATCGCCAACTTCGCCATGGACCCCGACCCGGTCGTGGTGCCGGTGGGCGGCACCGTGCGCTGGACCAACCTCGACGACGCGGTGCACACCGTCACCAGCGGCGCGCCCGACGACGTGAACGCCGGCATCCTCTTCGACAGCGGCAACCTCGCCCGGGGCGACAGCTTCGAGTACACGTTCCGCTCGGTGGGCGAGTACACCTACTTCTGTCGGCCGCACGCGGGCTTCATGCGGGACTACGTCGTGATCGTCGAAGGCGCTGGTGACCCCGCGCTCGCCGGCTGCACCGAGAGCTGTGAAGACCTGCAGGCGTGCTTCGGCGTCGCGGCGCCCGACTGCGTCGAAGGCTGCATGGCCAGCCCCGAGAATCAGGCGGCGGGCCAGTGCATCGCCGACGGCCTCGACCCCGAGAGCGGGCAGTGCGACTTCGCCGTGCTCGACGCGTGCAACGGGCGCTGAGCCGCGCCCGATTCGGCCCGCGGTCGATGGCTCGGGACTTTTTTTCGAGCCATTCGGGTTTTGGGTTTGACAGACATGCCATCGATGACTATGGTCGACCCATCACTCACACCGACCAACGAGTCCTCGAGATGAACGCCCTTCGCGACATGCTCACCTTCGCCCGCGCCGCCGCCCGACCGGTGCGCCCAGGCCCAATCGAGGGGGCGCCCGCCGCCTGACGCCGGTACGACCGCGCGTCATGTGAAGCCGGACGCCCCCGTGGGTTGTCCGGCTTTTTGCTTTCTGGGGCGATGCTTTGCGTTTCTGGCGCCTCGCCGTCCGGTTCGTATCTGCCCGACGACCTCGACCGACAATCCGAGAGAATCAGATCCGCGCCCGTCGTGGCCGCCGTGACCGTCGTTCGCCGAGAGCGGCGCTCTCGACGACCCGGCCCGAGGCATGAACGCCGGCGGCTATGCCATGGGTGTGTGCCATTGGTGTGTGCCATCGGTGTGTGCCATGGGTTCATGCCATCGGTGTGTGCCATCGGTGTGTGCCATCGGTGTGTGCCATCGGTGTGTGCCATCGGTGCATGCCGTCGGTGCATGCCATCGGTGCATGCCATCGGTGTATGCCATCGGTGAATGCCATCGGTGTATACCATCGATGGCATGCCATGGGCGCGGAGCATGTCTGGGTGTAGCTCAGCCTGGTAGAGCGCCGGTTTCGGATACCGGAGGCCGGCGGTTCGAGTCCGCCCACCCAGACCGTCGAAAACGTGTCCCGGATCTTCTCTGGGTGTAGCTCAGCTTGGCAGAGCGCCGGCTCGGGATGCCGGAGGTCGGCGGTTCGAATCCGCCCATCCAGACCACGGGACACGTTCGACCGCCCGCTTCGGCGGGCATCCAGCAGCCGAACACTGAACCTGCCCGTGTTCGCTTGCCCGATTCGCCGATGGCGGCGTTGCTCGTCGCTTCGCGACCGGCCTACGCCCCGTCGGGTCGAGGGCTTGCCCGTGCCGTTGCCTCCAGCAGCGACTGCGTCTCGCGCCTTGCCCTCGCCGAATCGGTCTGCGCGACCCCTGGTCAGTTTCAATGCTCGGCCGCTGTATCTGGATGTAGCTCAGCCTGGCAGAGCGCCGGTTTCGGATACCGGAGGCCGGCGGTTCGAGTCCGCCCATCCAGACCAGTCATGCGCGACATGCGCGACGCGGCCGGGGGCCCGAACGCCCCCGGCCGCTTCGCCCGGTCAGACGCAGTCGACCTCGGCGATCTCGATCTGCCCGTCGGACTCCACGTTGGCGAAGACGAGCACCGTATCGCCGTTGGCCAGCGTATTCACCGACGACGTCATGCCGCTGCCCAGGTTGGGGATCGCCGCGCCGCTCGTCGTGACGAGGGGCTGCCGCGTCACCGCCGTGGTGCCGTTGCCGAGCGTGCCGCTGTTGAAGACGAGCCGCTCGAACTTCACCTGTCCGGTCGCCTTGTCGACCCCGGCCACGCAGGGCACGTCGACGCCGTTGTGGTTGACGAGCACCGGGCTGGGGCTGCCGAGGTCGCCGGTGCTGATGAACTCCCACGGCACGTCGGGCGAGAAGGCCGGCGCGTGGCACTGCAGGCCGCTGAACGCCATGTAGTAGCGGCCGTCGGCCTTGACGGCGGTGATCGCGTCGACCTCGCCGGTGGTGCGCCGACGGCTGCCGTCCCAGCAGCTGCCGACCTTGCCGGTGTAGATCGGCTTGGTCGGGGTCCGCACGTCGTAGAAGAGCACTGCGTTGCCGCCGTTGCCGAGCGGCATCGGATCGTTCGCCTGCGCGTACCAGCTCGCGGGCCAGTTCTGCCCGGCGATGACGACCGTATCGCCGATCCGACGCAGATCACCCGGGTGATTGAACCCGCCGGCGGCGTGCCGGTTGTTCAGCACGTCGCACCAGATGACCTGGCCGTGGGTCTGGCCCGCGTCCAACTCGGCGACGAAGACGGCGCCCCGCGCGCCTTCCCAGACGGTGCCCCCCGACCAGGTGCCCATGTAGTAGCGCTTGCCGTTGTAGTCCGGCAGGCGGATCATGTCCTGCAGGTGCTTCCACCGGTAGCCGAAGATATGGACATAGGTCAGCGCCGAGTACCCGCTCTTGTCGAAGGTGATCAGCCGGGGGGTGTTGGCGAAGCTCGTCTTCGTCGTGGACACCATGTCCGGTGAGGCGTCGGACACCGCCGGCCGGCCCATGACCGTGAGCCGGTCGAGCAGGTTGCCGGACGCGCCGCCGAGGGCCACGATCTCGCCGCGCAGGACGTCGTAGCCGCCGCCGCCACCGCCGCCTTGCACCACCTGGTTCTTGGTGGTCTTGATCTTGAGCCAGTCCACCTCGCGGCCGGAGCGGATCTGCAGCTCGTTGACGAACTCGTCGGCCGCGAGCTGCACCGGGCCCGCGTAGCCGCCGCCGCCGCCGCCGAAGCGCACGTCGTCGAGCTCGATCGCGTCGACCCGGCTGCCGTGGCGCAGGGCGACCTTGCTGAAGGGCCGCATCGGGAATCCGCTGCCGCCCGGGCCGCCGTAGCTCTGCACCCGGACGGGATCGGGCAGCACGCTGAAGATGATGCCGCTGAAGTTGGCCTCCGCGGCGCCGCCGATCGCCACGATCCGGCCGGTCACCACCTGCGGGGTCAGGCCCTGGCTGTTGCCGCCCGTCAGGCTGCGGCCCTGGCTGGTATACAGCTCGAGCCGGTGGATGAACCACTGGTCGCCGTAGACCACCGCCTTGCGGATGTACTCGTCCTCCTGCAGCGTCAGCGTCTCGGTCAGGCCGCCGCTCTGGGTGCCGAAGAGCGTGCCGTCGATGACGACGCCGTCGATGCGGTCGCCGCGGCGCAGCGCGATGGACTGGCGGATCGGCTGGGGGGGGAAGGTCGGCACTTCGAAGTAGCCGAAGCGGTGGGCCTGCTCGTTGTCGACCTTGAAGCTCAGCGCGGGCAGGAAGTGCCCCTCGTCGCCCGAGATGCCGACCACCCGCCCCACGATCGTGGTCGGCCAGCCGCCGTTGCCGCCGCCGCCGATGTGTCGGCCGAGGTTGGTGTAGATGTCCAACCGGTTGGTCTGGTTTTCGTCGTGGCGCAGCACGACCTTGTCGATGTACTCGCCCTCGCCCAGGGTGAGGGTCGGCGACAGGCCGCCGCCGCCGGCCCCGTGCAGGTTGCCGTTGATCACGATGCCGTCGACGAGGTCGCCCGAGCGGATGGCGACGCTCTCGATGCGGTCGTACTCGAAGAGGCTCGGCCCGGCGCCGGGCAGCGTACCGCGGCCGACCACCCGCTCGGCGGCTTCGGAGACGAGCCGGATCGCCACGCCGTTGAGCCCCGTGCCGGCGAAGATGGCCAGGGTGTCGAGCCGGCCGACCAGGGTCTGCTCGCTGTGCCCGCTGCCGCCGCCGCCGCCGCCGATGTGGTTGCCGCGGTTGGTGTAGAAGTCTACCCGCCGCAGCACGCTGTCGTGGCGCACCGTGATGCAGTTGACGTACTCGCCGTCCGCCAGGGTGAGCGTGGGCGAGAGGGTGCCGCCGTTGCCGCCGTGCTGCTGGCCGTTGATGATGATCGCGTCGACGCCATTGCTGGCGCGCAGCGCGATCGTCCGGATGTCGCGGTGCACCGAGAGGCCGCCGCCCGTCCCGCCGAACCAGTGGGTGACCAGCTCGTCGTCGGGCACCATCACCAGCTTGACCTGATCGACCCGGTTGCCGTTGCGCCCGCCGATCAGCTTGAGCCGGCCCCGGAGCTCGCTCAGGCCGCCGCCGCCGCTGCCCCCGCCCACGTGGCGGAACTGGTTGGTGTAGAAGTCGAGCCGGTCGATGCGGCTGCCGTGGCGCACCCGGACCATGTTGACGTATTCGCCGTCGGCCAGGGTCAGCTCGTGCAGCCCGCCGCCGGCGCCGCCGAACCGCTGGCCGTTGACGACGAGCGCGTCGAGGTCGCCGCCGCTGCGGACCCCGATGGTCGAGATCTCCCGCGGCTCGAAGCTGCCGCCGCCGCCGCCGCCGCGCGTATGCGTGACGCGCCCGTCGGGTTCGCAGGTCACCTCGAGGCCGGTCACCACCTCGGCGACGTTGCCTTCGAGGTGGGTGATCTTGCCGGTCAGCTCGATCAGCGCGCCGCCGCCGCCGCCGGCGCCGATGTGACGCCCGCGGTTGGTGAAGACGTCGATCCGGTCGAGGTGCGCGCCGTAGCGCACGGCCATCGCCTGGACGTACTCCCCGGGGTCGAGGGTCAGCTTGCCGCTCGAGGTGCCGGTCGGGTTGCCGTACATGTTGCCGTTGAGCTCGATGGCGTTGACGAACTGGCCGCCGAACAGCTGGATCGAGTGGATGGCCGCCCGGGGGAAGGGGCTGCCGCGGTGCCCCCCGAAGTGCTGCCGAACGGCGATCTCGGGCTCGTACTCGACCAGGAGCTGGTGGAGCACGGTGTCCGACCGGCCGCCGATCTTGTCGATGCGCCCCTGCACGGTGCGCTTGACCCCGCCGGTGCCGCCGGGGCCGTTGCCCTGCGCGGCGCCGCCGACGCCGATGTGCCGGCCCCGGTTGGTGTAGATGTCGATCCGGTGGATGACCTGATCGTAGCGGACGCGGACCTCGTGGATGTACTCCCCGTCGGCCAGCGTCAGGGTGCTGGTGAGGTTGCCGCCGCTGCCGCCGATCCGCTGTCCGTTGATGATGATCGCGTCGACGAAGTAGTTGCCGCTCAGCGCGATGCTGGTGATCGTCCGGGCCGTGAACGGGGTGCCGGTCGGGCTCCCATAAGTCAGAGTGGGCACGTGATTCTCCTCTGCGGGCGCCGGGGGCGCCGCTGTCGTGATGTCGTCCTCTCGTCGAGCGGTCCGCGGGGTATGCCTCGGCGGGCACGTCGCGCCCCGGGTCCGTCGACTGGCCGACCCGTCGCGGCGCCGAGACCGGAAAAAGAAAATGCGCGGCGATGCCCGGCCCGCGATCGCCTGCCGCCCGGCCGGCGATTTTTCTGTGGGGCGTTTTTCCGCTTTCTCCCGCGCCACGGGTCGTCCCGATCGAGGCCGGCTTCGGCGCTGCCGCACGCAGCGTTCGACGGCGGGTCCCGAGAGGAAAGATGGCCGCCCGCTCCCCCATCACCACCCCGATCGCCGCCCGCGCCCTGCGATTCTGCGCGGGACTCTGCGCGGCGCTGTCGACCGCGCTGAGCGGCTGCGCGCCGGTGACCGAGCCCGTCGGCCGGGCCTGCCACCCGTTTTTGGTGCCCGACGCCGGCGCGGCGCTGCCCCGCATCGAGTGCACCGCCGATCCGCAATGCCCGCCGCCGCTGGTCTGCACCCCGCCCGAAGAGCCCGAGAACGTGGACGGCCCGGCGACCTGCGCCGTCGACCTCTTCGGCAGCGAGCCCGACCTGCTCGTCGAGACCCTCGGGCGCGCGCGGCTGCCGCTCGACCTCATCGAGCTGCCCGACAACGACGGCCTGCTGGTGCAGTGGCGGCCCCCGAGCGACGCCGAGCGGATCCGCTGCGTCGTCACCGGCTGCCCGTGGACCGAGACGCTGGTGCGGGGCGGCTTCGAGCGCTGCGTGATCGTCGACGTGCTGCGCGATGTCGACCTGGGGGACGCGTTCACCATCACCCCGCGGGTCCAGAGCCGGTCCACCGAGCTCGACCCGCGCGCGCGCCTGCAGACCTGCGCCGTCGGCGAGGTGGACCTGCGCTATACCGCCACCGAGCTCAACCTGGCCTGCTGGGCCTTCAGCGAGACCGAGCTGGTGGCCGTCTCGTCCATCCACCGCATCGGGCCCGATCAGCTCGGGCGCCACCGCGATCGGATCATCGCCACCGACTGCGCCTGGCCCCCGCCGGCCACCGGCGCGGCCTGCGTCGGCGCCGGCGCGGCGCTCGGGGTCTGCGTCGGCCCGCGCTGCTGCACCCCGTGTTCGAAAGACGCGCAGTGTGGCGGGGCGCGCGGCAGCTGCCGGCCCCTGCCGTCCGACGGCCGCTCGGGCAGCGACCCGCTGCCCGGCCCGTACCTGGGCTACTGCGCCGACAGCTGCGCGGGTGGCGCCGGCGCAGGCGATGCCGGCGCGGCTGATGGAGGCGGGCCGGACAGCGGCGTGCCCGACGCCGCGACCGACGCCGCGGACGCGGGGGGTCTGCCATGAGGCTGCCGCTGCTCGTCTTCGCGGGGCTCACCCTGGCCGTGACGCTCGCCCCGTGCGCGGCCGCGCCGCTCGAGGCGCCCGGCGAGGAGTTCAAGCTCGTCCTCACCCCCGAGCCGGGACAGGCGCCGCCCGCGCGGGTCTGCCTCGCGTCGCGCAACGCCGGGATGAAGGCCCTGCGCTCGACGGCGGGCCACCTGGCGTCGCTGGATGCGGACGTCACCTGCCGCGGCGCCGACTGCCTGCTCGCCGCGCGACCGCCCCGCGGACGCTGCGCCCGTTGCCCCATCGAGGGCCACCCCGACTGCCGCGCCCGGCTCGATCCGGGGGACTGGCCGCCGGCGGACTACACCGTCGTCTGCGCCGACGACGCCTCCGCGCGGGCCGGCGGCGGCACGATCTTCGTGGCGGTCGAGTCGGTCGAGGCCGAGAACCCGCCCGAGTTCCACAGCTTCGAGGTCAGCGGCGGCCGCGTGCGCTGGAGCCCCGTGCGGGACATCCGACGCCCCAGCTACCGGGTGCTGGGCGGCGACTTCGAGTCGTCCCGGCTGAGCTACCCCCGCCGGCCGACCGATCGCCCGTGGGCCGAGGTGCCGATCCGCCGCCGCTGCCGCTGCCTCGACGCGCAGCTGCCCGTGGGCCTCGACGCGGTGCGCGCCGTGCAGATCGACGGCGCGCCGGTCTGTCGGGGGTCCGTCGGCGCGGGTGATCTGCTGCCCATCGAGGTGCCGGCGACCGCCCGCGGGCGGGTGCGCGGGCTGGGCATCGAGTCGGGCCACGCGCGGCTCGAGATGGCGTGGGGCGGGCGCTGGCCGGCGGCGCCGCTCGCCCCGATCCCGACCCGCGTCGACTTCGGCTGGCGGGTGCCTTGCGCCTGGCCGGGCGGCGCGCGCTGCCCCGCGGTTCGGGTGCGCGGCGCCCGCTGTCGCTCGACCGGCCGCGTCGACGGCGTCTGCCGCTATCGGTGCAGCGCCCGCTCGCCCGGCGCGCTCGTCGCGCCGATCGACGTCGACTTCACCCTCGATACGCCGCCGCTGCGCTGGCGAGACGCGATCAGCGCGCCGGGGGACGTCTCGTCGACCGACGTGCCCGACGCGCAGCGGGTCGTCTGGGCCGACGTCTCCGCGTGGCCGCGGGCCGTGCCCGGCGACCGGATCGACGCCGTGCGCATCCAGCAGCCCGACGGCTCGGCCCATACCATGGCCCTGTCGGCGGACGCCGAGCGGATCTGGATCGCGACGCCCGGCGCCCGCTGCGGTCTGTCGTTGGGCGTGACCCCGCGCGGCGAGCGGGACTACCTCACCCGCCAGGCGGCGGTCGGCGAAGGCGGGCGGCTGGCGATCGAGCCGCCCGCGCAGCAGGTCGTGCCCTGGGACCTGCACCTGGGCCTCGACGGCGGCGCCGGCTGGTTGGCCTTCCCCAGCGAGCAGGGGGCGCAGCTGCAGACGCAGCTCACCGGCTTCGCGGCGCTCGGCCTGCGGCTGCGCGCGCCGGGTCGCCGCTGGTTCGGCGACGCGCGGATCGTCGGCGGCGCGATCTCCGACTGGGCCTACGGGGCGCTGGGCAGCGGCGGCGACGGCTGGCTCACCCGGACCGCGCCGCTGGGGCTGCTCGGCGCCGAGCTGACCGCGGGCTACAGCCTGCTCGTCGAGCGCACGGCGCTGCACCTCTTCGTCGGCGGCGGACCGACGATGGCGCTCGCGCTGCGCGATCAGGACGTCGGGCGGCTGCCCCACGGCCGCTGGCTCGGGTCGGCGGTGCTCGGCGGGCAGTGGCCGATCCGGGCCGAGCTGAGCACCTACGCCCACGTCCGGGTGACCCTGCGCTATGTCTTCGGCGGGGTCGTGCGGCGCTTCGAGACCAACTTCGTAAACCGCTCCGTCGAGCGCAGCGACGCCGCAGGGCTCATCCTGCTGACCGGCGGCCTCGATCTGGGGTTGTGACGATGCGCAGCCTGCCCGATACACGCTGCCGACCCTACGGCGGATACCGTTTGCTTGGACCGCAAACGGACGATAGGCTCTTCGGTCCCTTCGCAGAGTGCCCCGGATCGTCGAGCCATGCCCCCGTACAGCGATGCGTTGCTGACCCGTCTCTTCCGGCTGCACGGCCCGATGGTCCTGCGGCGCGCGCGGGGTATCCTCGGCAGTCACGCCGACGCCGAAGAGGCGATGCAAGAGGTCTTCATCAAGGCCATGTCGGCCATCGAGTCGGCCCGCGACGACGACCTGACCGGCTGGTTCTACCGCATGACGACCAACCACTGCCTCAACCGCCTGCGCGATCGCAAGCGGCGGCGCCAGCTCATCGACGAGAAGGTCGCCCCGGCCGAAGATCGCAGCACGCAGCACGATCCCGACGCGATGCTCACCCTGCGCTGGCTGCTGGCCAACGCCGACGCGCGGCAGGCGCAGGTGGTGGTCTACGTGCACGTCGATGGCCTGCGTCAGGCGCAGGTTGCCGAGCTGATGGGCATCACCGAGCGCTCGGTGCGCAACTTGTTGCGGCGCTTCGAGGCATGGGCCGACAAGCAGCTCGCCGGCCGAGGGAGGCGCCGTTGAACTTCAGCGATCTGACCGCAGGGCTGGAGGCGTGGCCCGACGACGCGCCGTCGCGCCTCGACATCGACCGGCTGCACGCCGGCGAGATCGACGGCGAGGCGGCCGACGCGCTGCGGGCGCGCATCGCCCGCTCGCCCGAGGCGGCGGCTTATCTCGCCGCCCGCGAGCGCGGCTTCGACGACGCGCCGATCGATCCCCGCGCGAGCCTCGCCGCCATCCGCCGGGGCATGGCCGACGCGCGCGAGGCGCGGGCCGCCCGTGACCCGCGGGCCGTGCTGCGGCGCTGGCTGCCGCTGCTGGCCGCCGCGGCGGTGGGCGCGGCGGCGGTCTTCTTCTTCGTCGGCCGCGGCGGCCCGCCCGTCGCGCCCGATCCGCCGATCGATACGGTGCGCATCAAGGGCGACCTGCGGCTGCGGGTCTTCCGCCGCACGGCGAGCGGGGCCGAGGAGGTGCTCTCCGGCGACCCCTTCGCCCCCGGCGACGCCCTGCGCTTCCGGGCCAAGCTGCCCGAGGCGGGGCGAGTCACCGTGGTGGGCGTCGAAGGCGACGGCACCCTGTACACCGCCTGGCCGCCGCCCGGCGCGGCGCTCAGCGACCGGTTCGAAGCCGGCGCGGACGTGCAGCTGCCCGAGGCGGTCGCCCTCGACGACGTGCCCGGCACCGAGACGCTGCACCTGGTGCTCTGCCCCGACGACGTGGCGCCCGTCTGCGCCTCGGCCGGCGCCGAGGCGGCCCCGAACTGCCCCGAGGGCTGCCGCAGCACGCCCTTCGTCGTGCGCAAGGTCGCGCCGTGATGCAGCGGCCGCCGGTCCGCGTCGGGCTCGCCAGCGGGCTCGCGCTGCTGCTGCTCTTGTGGGCCGCGACCGCCATGGCGCTGCCCGAGCAGACCTGGGTGCTGGCCATCGGCAATAACTTCGGTGATCCCGACGAGATCGGCCTGCGCTACGCCGAGCGCGACGCCCGCGAGTTCGCCGACGTGCTGCACCAGCTCGGCGGCGTGCCGGCGGGCCGCATCCGGGTGCTGGCCGACGGCTCCGCCGAGGCGGTGGTCGAGGCCCTCGACGAGATCGAGCGCCGCCTCGCCGAGACCGCCGGCCCCTCGGCGCTCGTCGTCTTCTACTCGGGCCACGCCGACGCGCACACCCTGCACCTCGGCGGCACCCGGCTCGCTTTCGCCGATCTGCGCGGTCGCATCGAGGCCAGCCGGGCCACCTTGCGGCTGCTGATCGTCGACGCCTGCGGGTCGGGCGGCGTCTCGCGGGTCAAGGGCGTCACCCGAGCCCCGACGTTCGCCGTCGAGGTCGAGGACGGCGGCGCGTCGGAGGGCATGGCGGTCATCACCTCGAGCACCGCCAACGAGAGCAGCCAGGAGTCCGATCGGCTGCAGGCGTCGTTCTTCTCGCACCACCTGGTCAACGGCCTGCGCGGCGCCGCCGACGCCGACGAGGACGGGGTCGTCAGCCTCGACGAAGCCTACGCCTACAGCTACGCCGAGACCCTGCGCTCGTCGGGGCGCACGATGACCCTGCAGCACCCGACCTACAACGTCGACCTCAAGGGCAAGGGCCAGGTCGTCCTGACCCGGCCCGCCCGGCCCGGCAGCCGGCTCGGCCGGGTCGAGCTGGGGCAGGCGGTGGTGCACCTCGTCAGCGGCCCCGACGGCGCGCTCGTCGCCGAGCTGCACCCGGGGCGCCCGCGGGCCGAGGTGGCGCTGCCCGCGCGGCGCTATCGGGTGCAGGAGCGCCTGCCGCGGGTCTACCGGCAATACGCCTTCGAACTGCGCCCGGGTCAGCGGCTGGCGCTCGCCGATCTCGACGCGAGCGAGCTGCGCTACGACCGGCTGGTGCGCAAGGGCGGCGGCGTCGACCGCGCGATCCACGGGCTCTCGCTGCTCGGCGGGGCCCGGGGCGAGATCGTGCCCGGCGACGGGGCCACCGGGCACCTCGTGCTGGGTTATGGCCTCGATACCCGCTGGCTGACGGCCGGCGTGCGCCTGCGCGGCACCCGCGCGGTGAGCCGCACCCCGATCGGCGGCGCCGAGCGGATCCACAGCGAGCTGGGGCTCGGGCTCACCGCCGAGCACATCGTCGACACCGCGTGGCTGAGCCTGTCGTTCGGCGTCGCGCTCGAAGGCATGCTGCACAGCCAGACCTTCGCCGACGACGAGCCCGATCGCCGCGCGGGCGCGCTGGGCGTCGGCGCGCTGTTCGCCCTCGAGCGCGTCCTGTGGCGCGGGATCTCGCTGCGCCTCGAGGCCGGCCCGACGACGACGCTGCTGCGGCGGGCCGCGGTGGCCGGCGGGGCGATCACGTCCGTCGCCGACGAGGCGGTGCTGACCTGGTGGTCGAGCGGGGGGCTCAAATGGCGACTCTGAGACGGGCCGGCATCTGGGCCGGGGTGATCGCCTGCGTGGCCTGCGGCGACGCGGTGGTGCCCCAGAGCTTCGAAGGCACGCCGGTCTTCGGCCACGAGCGCCTGATCATCAGCGGCGAGGTCCTGCCCGAGCTGCCGCTGGCCTACGCCGTCTTCTGGCACCCGCGAGGCTACGCCACCGACGGTTGGGACGACGCCGTCGAGCAGCCCGGCACCCGGCGGCCGCTGGTCACCACGGGCGAGGTGCCGTTCAACCTCTTCGCGCACCCGATCGACGCCATGCTCGCCCGCACGCCGAGCGGCGCGCGCTTCGGCCTCGGGACCATCCTGGCCTATACCGACGAAGACCGGGACGGGCGCTATGATCACACGGTCGACCGCCTGGTGGGCTTCGCCGACCAGGGGCTGCTCTACGTGCCCGACGCGCTCGACGAGGGCGACTCGCCCACCGAGCACCCGCTGAGCGCCGGCTACCACCGCGTCGACATGCCGCTCGGCTGCGTGCAGGTCATCGTCGGCGGCCGCGAGTGCGACCCCACGCTCGGCGAGGCGTGCCAGGACGACGACGTCTGCGACCGTGGCGTCTGCCTGGGCCGGGACGCGCTGCTCAACCGCGGCCACTGCGCGCTGCCGGCGGCGCCCGACGCGTGCGATCCCGACAACGGCGCGCTGACCTTCCAGCGGCTCGACGGCGGGCTGACGCCCTACTGGTTGCAGCACTGCACGCAGACGGCGGACTGCGGCGCCGACGTGCGGCGCTACTGCGACGTCGCGGCCGGGGCCTGCGTGGCCGACGACGACATCATCCTGCAGGTGGGTGTGCGGCTGCCCGAGGCGCCGTGCACCGGGGCCCGCGCGCTGATCGATGCGTTCGTCGACGGCGATCCGATGGTAGGGCCGGAGCCGGAGCCGGGGCCGGAGCCCGAGCCGGAGCCAGAACCCGAGCCGGAGCCAGAGCCCGAGCCGGAGCCAGAGCCCGAGCCGGAGCCCGAGCCCGAGCCGGAGCCCGAGCCCGAGCCAGAACCCGAACCCGAGCCGGAGCCGGAGCCCGAGCCCGAGCCACCGCCCGAACCCGAGCCCGAGCCCCCGCCCGAACCCGAGCCCGAGCCCCCGCCCGAACCCGAGCCATAGCCCGCAGACGGCCCGCCGCACCACCAGCGCCTTGCGTCGGCGGCCGTTTCGGGTGAGCTTCGGTCTCCGCCCCCGACCACGGAGCCCGACCCATGGCCGACGCCGCGCCGACCGAGACCCCGCCCGCCGAGCGCGGACGGCTGATCCGCGCGCTCGATCGCTTCGCCGAGATCGGCAACAAGCTGCCCGATCCGGTGACGCTCTTCTTCATCCTCTGCGCCATCGTCATCGTCGCCTCGGCGATCTTCACCGGCGTCACCGAGCAGATCGCCCAGCGCGACGGCACGGTGCGCGACATGACGGTGCAGAGCCTGCTCTCGGCCACCGGCATCCGGTGGATGTTCGAGAACGCGGTCGGCAACTTCACCGGCTTCGCCCCGCTGGGCAAGGTGTTGGTGGTCATGCTGGGCATCGGCGTCGCCGAGCGCTCGGGGCTGGTGGCCCTCGGGCTGCGGGCGTTGGTACAAGGGGTGCCCAAGCAGCTCATCACCGCCGCGCTGGTCTTCGCCGGGGTGATGTCGTCGATGGCCGCCGACGCGGGCTATGTGGTGCTCACCCCGCTCGGCGCGGTGCTCTTCGCCGGCCTCGGCCGCCACCCGCTCGCCGGGCTCGCCGCCGCGTTCGCCGGGGTCTCGGGCGGCTTCAGCGCCAACCTGCTCATCACCGGCCTCGACCCGCTGCTCGCCGGGCTGAGCCAGGAGGCCGCGCGCACCATCGACCCGACCTACGAGGTCAACGCCGCCGCCAACTACTATTTCATGCTCGCCTCGACGGCGCTCATCACCGTCGTCGGCACCCTGGTGACCAGCAAGATCGTCGAGCCGATGCTCGGCGAGTGGGATCCGAGCAAGGCCGAAGAGGTGCCCGGCGCGCCCGAGGCCATCGGCGACACCGAGAAGCGCGCCTTCCGCGCGGCGATGGCCGCCGGCGCCGTCGTGATCGCCGGCATCGTCTTCCTCGCGGTCTACCCCGACTCGCCGCTGCGCAAGGAGATCGCCGACGGCAGCCCGGCGGTCGACGCGCTCGGGCCGTTCTTCCACTCGATCGAGGTGATGATCGCGATCCTCTTCCTGGTGCCCGGCGTGGTCTACGGGGTCAAGGTCGGCGCGGTGAAGAGCGACAAGGACGTCGCCAAGATGACCTCGGACACCATGGCCACCATGGGCGCCTACATCGTGCTGGCCTTCGCCGCCGCGCAGTTCGTGGCGTTCTTCAACTGGACCAACCTGGGGGCCATCACCGCGGTCAAGGGCGCCGGCGTGCTCGAGGCCATCGGGCTGACCGGCGTGCCGCTGCTGCTCGCCTTCCTCGTCGTCTCGGCGACGATGAACCTCTTCGTGGGCAGCGCCTCGGCCAAGTGGGCCTTCATGGCGCCGATCTTCATCCCGATGCTGATGCAGATGGGCTACAGCCCCGAGGCGGTGCAGGCCACCTACCGGGTGGGCGACTCGATCACCAACATCATCACCCCGCTCCTGCCTTATCTGCCGATCATCATCATCTTCGCCAAGCGCTACGACCGCGAGGCGGGCCTGGGCACGCTCATCGCCGCGATGCTGCCCTACTCGGTGGCCTTCGGCATCGTCTGGACCATCATGCTCTCGCTCTGGATCGGCTTCGACGTGCCGCTCGGCCCCGGCGCGCCGACGCTCTACCCCTCGCCGTGAGCCGGCCCGAGGCTGAGCTCGTCGATCGGGCTTGAGCCCGACCCTCAGAGCGCGCATCGTAGGATCTGGGGGTTCCGCATGAAGCTGCTGCGTCAGATCGAGGCCGAGGTCGAAGCCGAGCACGCGGGCATGGCGCCCATGGAGCCGGCGTCGCCCCATGCCGCCCAGGGCCAGAGCGCCGAGCTGCTCGGCCAGCCGGCGACCGCGCCGCTCTCGCCCGCCGAGGCCCAGGCCGCCGAGCTCAACGCGCAGCCGGCCGAGGCGCAGAGCCAGCCGCAGCTCCAGCCGGACCCGTTCGAACTGCCGCCGTTCATGATCGAGCTGCTGACCTCGCCCGAAGCCGACGAGGTGCTCGGCCCGCTGCCCGCCGAGCCGCATCCACCCAGCCCCGAGGCGGTCGAGCGGGTGCGGCGCCTGCTCGACGAGCCGATGCCCGGTCCGGTCGAGGCCGCGCCCGCCTACGAGCCGACCCTGGCGACGGTCTACGAGGTGACCGAGCTCGAGCGCGACCCGACGGTGGCCAGCGAGGCCAACCACCCGGTCAGCCGCGAGCCGTCCAGCCGCGCGCCGAGCCTGCCGACCATTCGCGAGGTGCCCGAGGTCGAGCGCGACCCGACGGTGGCCAGCGAGGCCAATCACCCCACGGCGCGCCGCGCCCCCACGCACCAACCCACGCTGGACACCATCGACGAGCACGCCCGCCCCGAGCCGGGCAAAGACCCGCTGCGGGCGCGTATCGCCCAGGAGACCGACACCCTGGTCGGGCCCGGCGTCGCCTGGGGAGCCCAGGGCCCGGGCGACGCCATCGCCCACGTGGTCGGCAAGCCGCACCCCGAGGTGGCCGATACGCCGCACTTCGGCGAGAACGCCGCGGCCTTCGCGACCGGCATGGGCCTCACCGGCGGCGTCGCCTCGACGGTCGGCGCCGGGGCGCGGCTCTACAACGCCAAGCGCAACCTGCGCGCCGGCCGGGACAAGGTGAACAACGCCGCCGACGACAGCGAGCGGCGCAGCGGCATGGCCCAGGTCCGGGGCGCCGTCGCCGATCTGGGGCAGGGCAGCAACGCCGCCGCCAGCAGCGCGACCGGCGTCTCGTCGACCATCGCCGAGCTCGCCGGCGCCGCGGTGCCGGCGGGCGTCGGGCTGGCCGGCGGGGTCATGGGCGGAGTCGGCGGCGCCGCTCAGCTCGCCCGCCACGGGCGCAAGGGCAACCGGGCGCGCCGCCGCTACCGGGCGCTGCACGCGCTCAAGGGCAAGATCGCCGACGCCGAGCTACAGAAGGTGCGGGCCTACGCCGCGAAGAAGAACGCCAAAGCGATGGCCCTGCAGGGGTTTCAATCGATGGGCGGCGGGGTCGGCGCGGCGGCGGGCATCGCGGTGGCCGCCTCGGCGGCGACCCCCGTCGGCTGGGCTCTGGCCGGCACCGCCGCCGCCGTCGGGCTGGGCGCGGCGGGCTATACGATCGGCCGCCGGGTCTACAAAGATCACGTCGTCAAGCCGCGCCGCGAGGCCGCCGGGCAGGATCCGGACAAGCGGCGGGCGATGGCCGTCAAGCTGCAACAGAAGCTCGGCGACCGCGACGAGCGCGTGCGCGCCGAGGCCGAGGCGCTGGTACAGGCCCTCGGGCTGACCGTCGATCAGGCCCTCGGCGCCGACGGTATCGAGCTGCTCAAGCGCAAGATGCGCACCGCCTGAGGGGGTCTCAGCGGCCCCGCCCGCCGTCTGCCCCATCGTCCGCCGTCTCGCCCACCCCGCCGTCCGCGGCCACCGTCAGCTCACCGCCCGCCGCCGGGCTCAACCGCCCGTCCGTCGCCGCGCCCGCCGCCATCGCCAGCCCGCCGCCCAGGGTCTCCGCCCGCGCGTCCCGCGTGCGGCGCGCCCGATGGCGGATGGAGCGGATGCCCGCCGCCAGGCCGTCCTGCCGCGAGATGATGCCCGAGCGCCGCGCGTCTTCGAGCTGCCGGTCGAGCCAGGCCGCGGTGCGCGCGTCGCCGATGCGCCCCAGCGCGGCCACCGCCGGCAGGGCGAGGTGGTCGACCGGGAACTGCGCCACCTGCCGCAGCGCCTGCTCGATGGCGTCGTCTCCCGGCTGATGGTGCTCGGCGAGCACGTCGAGCGCCGCCGGATCGCCGCCATCGTCCAGGTAGATCGCCAGCGCGTCCCGGGGCCGCAGCAGCCGCACGACCGTCGCGTCCCCCGCGGGCCGATGGGCCAGCGCGAGCCGGATCAACGGCTGGAAGACCGTCGGGCTCAGGCGGGCGAGGTCCAGCCCGGCGAGCGGTGCGGCCTGATCCGGCGCTGCGAGTGTGGCATCGGTCAACAGGCGGCGCAGCGCGGGCTCGACGACGATCCACGGGGCGTTGCGCGGATCACGGGTCAGCGCGTCGGCGACGGCCTCGCGCAGCGGCGCGCCGCCGATCCGGGTCGCGCGCACCACCGCCAGCCAGGGCCAGCGTGCGGCCGACGCGTCGAGAAGCCCGGCGACCGCGCGGTGATCGAGGTCGTCGAGGCACGGCAGCAGCCGATGCAGAACCGGCCCGCGCGCCCGGTGGGCCAGCAGCTGGCGCCGCAGCCGGGCCTCGACCGGCTCGCCGAGGCGCGCGCCGATGCGCCGCAGCAGATCGGCGAACCGCTCGACCGACTCGCCGGCGCCGTCGACGCACTGCGCGCGCAGGACCAGCAGCCCGTCGGCGATCTCGACCGCGCCCCCGCCGTCGTCGAGGTCCAGCAACAGCCCGCGCAGCTCGGCGTCGAGCAGCGCGAGCAGCGGCCGCGGCGGGCCCTCCAGGCTGAAGCGGTCGTCGAAGGCGGCGTCGCCGGTGGTCACCAGATGATCGGCCCACTCCACGCCCAGCCCGCTGCGATCGGCCGGCGCGAGCCCCGCGTTCGCCGGCAGCCCGTCGCCGAGCGGCGCGCGCAGCTCGATCCACGACGGGGGCGTCTCGATCTTGCCGGCCAGCGCGGCCGGGGCCAGGCTGCCGACGTGGGGATCGACGAAGCCCTGCCAGCGCAGGGTCACCCCGTCGCGGCGCCAGGCGGCCTTGTCGGCCCGCGAGAACCCGCGGGCGATCAGGTCGTCGCCGATACGCCGGCGCTGGCGGCGGCCGAGGCGGAACTGCGCCAGCGGCTCGTGGGTGATCCACGCCGCGAGCACGGCCATGCCGGTCACCATCGCCAGCAGGCCCAGGTTCAGCGCGCCGGTCAGCAGCGACCCGACGAAGCCCAGGCCGCTGAGGGCCGCGGCGCCGCGCAGGGCGAGCTGGCCGGCGGTCAGCGGCGGGCGCGGCGCGGGCGCGGGGTCGTCTTGGGCATGCAGCCGCTCGGCCTCGATCAGCTCGGCCTCGAGGTCCAAGGCCGCCGGGTCGTACTCGGGGAAGGCCGCCCCGGCGTCGAGGCGCAGCTCGATGGGGCCGTCGCCGTCCAGGGCGTCGGGGTCGAGCGCGTCGGCGATCGGCGGGTCGGTGGGCATCGGTCCTGCGCGCGGTCGGGTGCGGGGGCACGGTATAGCCGATGGGCCGCGGCGCGCCATGGGGCAGGCGGCCGCGGCGCGCGGGCGAGTCCGGCCGGCGAGGGGTTCCGCCGGCGGGGCGCCGTGGAGAATCACGTCGGCGGGCCGCTTCGGGCCTGCCATGTCGCAGAAAACCACGGCGGCGAGCCGTCGCGCCGTCGGGATCCCGCAGAAAATCACGGCGGTGAGCCATCGCGCTGGCGGTATGCCGCAGAAAATCACGGTTGCGAGCCCTCACGCCGGCGGTGTGCCGCAGAAAATCCCGGCGACGCGCCGCGGTCCGGGGCTCTCTGCCGCGAGCCGCCCCGTCAGCGAGCCTCGACGAGGGCCCCCTGCGCCGGTCGAGCGCGGCGCCCGGCCACCGCGGCCGACCGGTGCCCGCGCGTGGCTGGCCGACCGGATGTTTTCGGGCAGGTCTGCCGGCGCGCGACTCGAACAGCGACCGCAGCATGAGGAATACTCCTCGTCCGAGGGTCGGCCGGCGCGCCCGTCTCGGGCACCTGCGCCGCCCGAAGGCTCGCCGTCGGGGTTTTGCGCGGCACACCGACGGCGCGATGGCTCGATGCCTCGATTTTTTGTGGGACACCGCCGCCGCGATGGCTCGCCGTCGAGCCGCGCCGGGCGGGGCGATGGCGTGACGTGGGCCGAGGTGGTAGACCCGAGACGACCGCAAGCGGGAGAGGGCAGGAGGCCGAGATATGCCGAAGCACAGTCGTCAGCCGCCGCGGCGCGGCCTCGGGTTGCTGGCGCTGCTGGCGCTGCTGGCCGCCGCGGGTTGCGGGCCGCTGCGGGAAGACGTCGAGGCCCGCGCGGCGCAGAAGGCCGCGGCCGACGAGGCCCGCCGCGCCGCCGCGATCGAGGCCCGCGAGGCGAAGCTGCAGGAAGAGCGCCGCGCCCGGGAGGCGGCGGCCGCGGCGGAGGAGGAGCAGGCGCGCCTCGCCGCGACCGCGCGCGCCCGCTCGGCGTGCATCACCCGGGCCCGCATGCACACGCTGTGGCACGCGGTGCGGCTGTACTACGCCTCGTTCAGCGCCTTCCCCGACGACCAGGCGCAGCTGCGCGAGCCGCCCGATGGTGGACCGGCGATCATCGAGGCGCCCGTGCGCGACGATTGGGGCCATCCGCTGCGGATCCGGCACGACGACGGCAAGCTGGAGATCCGCTCGGCGGGCGCGGACGGCGTGCCCGGCGGCGATGGTGATCCGACGCTGGTGGCCAACGTCTCGTGGGGCGAGTGCGGCGCGGTGAACCTGGCCGTCGAGGTCACGGGCGACGACATGCGCGAGGACGCGGCCGGCGCGTGTGACGATCCGGAGGTCGCGGCCGCCGAGCAGAGGTCGGCGGCGCTCAGCGCGCGGGTCGACGAGGCGGTCGCCCTCGCCGGCCGCGACAGCTTCTACGCCTTCGTCGAAGACCAGATCGAGCTGCGCTGCGGGCGGCAGGCGCCCGTCGGCGGGCAGGTCGAGCTCGGGGTGCGCACCGAAGGCCACGCCCGCTTCGTCGCCCGGCGGGCGAAGTGGCAGAAGGCGCTGCAGATCGGCGAGTGGGCGACGGCCTGCACCGACTTCGGCGGCATGCACGCGTCCCATTGCCACGCCCAGGACTCGGCCTATGCCACTGGGGTCTGTCTCGAGCGCCAGAAGACGGCGATGGAGAAACGTACGCTCTTCGTCACCGACGCGCTGTCGACCGTCAGCTACGACGCCGCGCGCAAACGCTTCGCGGTCGGTGTCATCGGGGTGCTGGCGACGACCCGCGGCTCGGTCGGGCTGACGAACTGCTGGCGCGATACGTGCCGCGGCAAGATCGTCGCGACCCGGCCGCTGCGGGTGCGCGAAGGGGAGGGCAACTTCCCGGTGTGGCAGCGGCGCTTCGAGAAGGCGATCGGGCGGGTGCTGGGCACGATCGAGACCTTCCGCGTGCGCGAGTCGGCGATCGAGGCGCCGCGCCGCTTCGAGTCCGAGCTGCAGGTGGAGGTGCTCGTCGAGGTGGTCGATCAACAGTATGTGCGCGTGGGCGAATGGTTCGACTTCGAGAACCTGCAGGTGCGGGTGGTCGGCATGCGGGCCTATACCCGCGACCTCGGCTGGTGGAAGATGCTCCAGCGCCCCGACCTGAAGGGCCGACCGCTCGCCTGCCCGGTGCCCGAGCTGCGCTGAGGGGCGGCTCGGGGCGCGCTATCCGTGCTCGTCCGGATCGAGCGGCGTGCGTTCGGCGTTCCACTGCTCGCGCAGGCATTGGGCGAGCGCAACGAACGACGCTGGCATCTCGGTGTCGATCTCCATGCGCCGCAGCCGGTCGCCGCTGGGGTCGAGGGCGGCGGCGATCGCTGCAAAGGCACGCGCTTTCTCGACCGGTGTATCCGGCGAGAGGGCCTGCCGGTCCAGGTTGGCGACGGCGGTCGCACGGGCCGCAGGTGCAGGATCGACCGGGACGTGGGCGACCAGCTGCTGCGCCTTGCCCCACATCTCGCGCCGCGCCTCGCGGATGGCGACGCGCCGGAGATCCGTGGCGCCGTCGAGCTGCCCGAGGCTCGTCAAGGCAGCGCTCATCGAGTCCAAGATGGGGGCTGGCATGCCGAGGGTGCCCACGAGGCTTCGCTGCGCCCGCAATGTATGGGATGGCGTCCAGGCATGGCCGCGGGCCGCGCCCAGCATCAACTGCAGGAAATCGCCACTGCCGGCCCGAAGCCCGTCGAAGAAGGTCGACCAGACGTGGACCAGCCGCGCGGCCATGGCCAGCTTCGCTCCCTGGTCTTCCGGAGCCTGACGAAGAGAACCAGCGGTCTTGCGCAGGGCGTGGGTCAGCTGCAGGCCTGTGTCCAGGCGCTCGAGGCCAGCGGCTGCCATCTCCAGTCGGTCTTCGATCGAGAGGGCGTCGGCCCGGATCGCGTCGAGCACGACGCGGGCGAGAGCGACCCCATCTTCGCCCTCACCAGCGGGTGGCAGGGCCTGGTCGAGGGCTGCTCCAACGGCAGCCCAGGACAACGCGCCCTCGTACGACTCGGACAGTGCGTGCATCGTGGCGCGGCATGTCGCCCAGAAGGCGCTACCCGGGGCCGTTTCTGCCAGGAGATCTGCAAGGTTCGCGAGCCATTCGACCGCCTCGGCTGTCGGCGGCGCGTCGCCAGAGAACCAGCGGCCTATGGTGTCTCGCGTCAGCGTCCTGGTCCAAAGGTCGAGCGCCCTGATGTGGGCCAGTCGGAGATGAACGTCGGCAGGCAATTCACCCGGGGTCGTCGCCCAGTGCTCGGCTGCACCCGCCCTGCCCAGCGCCTGCGCCGCTCGGGCGCGCCAGCCGGGCCAAGGGTCGATGCCTGCGCGCAGGCTGGCTTCGACTTGCAGCGCGAGCGCCGCGGGCCCTTCGGGTATGAGCTCCAAGAGACGCTGTGCGACACCCTCGCCGCGGGGGGTCAGGTGGCTCACACGAAACCACAGCGCGTCGAGCGGCGGCCATTCGCCCCGTCGAATCCAGCGGTCGACGCGCCGGCGGAGGCGGCGAATCCCGGCGGGGGTGGCGGCGCCCATGCCCCAGGGCAGCTGCTCGATCGCAGGCCCGTTCAACAGGGCTCGGGTCAGCTCGGAGTGGTCGGCGCCCGCCTCGACCTGCGCAGCCAGCGCAGCCAGCTGTCCGTGCTGGGCGCCGCACAACGCGGCGACGAAGCCGGGGCGGTCGAACCCCAGCGCGACGAGTCGTTCGATGGTGGGCGTCAGCGTGGTGTCGGTCCCGAGTGAGACCCATCCCGGAAGCTCCAGGTGCGCGGGCGGCTGGAGGACGATGCCGTTGTGGCGGCGATGCTCGGCGTGGGCCCAGCGGATGCGCCAGACGTCGGCGGGGGTCCGCGCCTGCCAGACGGCGCACTCCCGCGGTGAGAGCCCGCCGACCCGTTGCGCCGTCGCGCGATAGTCGTCGGTCGCCTCGCTGTGCCAGAGCCGTCGCGCCGGGCGCTGGAGGGCGGCGACGGTCTGCAAGCCCGGTCCGTACCAGACGATGCCGGGGCGACCGCGGGCTGCGGCGAAGGCGTCGACGAGCGGTTGCGGTGGCGCGTCGGGCAGCGAGATCGTCGTGCGCACCCAGTCGAACAGGTCGGGCGCCGCGTGCCGCAGCTGCCGCTCGGCCGCTGGTTCGAACCACAGCACGACCCGCAGTCGCTTCTCTTTGATCAGGTCCCGATAGAGGTTGGCGATCCCCGCCTCGTCCGGGCGCAGATGCCACAGCAGCAGACGTCCGGGGCGGGCCGCGGCGCGCATCTCCTCGAAGCGCTCTACGACGGCCAGCGCGTCGTCGATGGCGTGCAGCCGTCGGGTGGCCGCGGCGATCGAGGCCAGCCACGGCGCCCGCACCGCGACCAGCACCCCGTCCCGCGACAGGCGCAGGGTGCGCTCGACGCGCTCGAAACCCTTCAGGGGTCGAGCAGCGGCCCGAGGGTCAGCAGGGGATGGGGATAGAACCATTCGGAGTCGTTGGGGTAGGGCAGGAGGATGCCGTGGGTCAGCAGCCGCTTGAGGTTTTCGGTCGGCTCGAGGCGCTGATGCGGCAGGTCGGCGATCTTCGACAGCAGATCGAGGTCGGGTTTCCACAGCCCGCTCTCGATCAGACGCCGCCTGTCGTGCAGAACGCTCTCGATCATCTCGTCGTCGACCGCGTCGGCGTCGGCGTCCCACGCAAAGCCGGCGATCTCTTGCACGAAGTAGACGAAGTCGCGGACGCGCCCGCCGCTGTAGAACGCCAGCTTCGCGATCTGAGCTGGCGCGAAGAGGCCGTCGGGCAGGTCGTGCGTACGCTGAGCGAAGACGTCTTCGAAGAACTCGATCGCGCGGGCGTTGGGCCGGGTCGGGTCCGCGTGGTCGAGGACCGGCTCATTGACCAGCGTGAACGGCACGAACCCCCGCGCGTCGGCCAGCGCCGGATCGTGACGCAAGGCGAAGGGCGCGGTCATGATCTGCCAGCAGTTCAGCTTCGCCAGCGAGTCCGAGCGGGTGAGCAGGCGAACCGCGGCGTCCCGGTCGCGGATGCGATCCAGGCCGTCGACGATGAGCAGGATCTCCCGATCGGGGCTGGAGTGGGCGCGGATCGTTGCTCGCAGTTCGCCCAGCACCCGGTTCGCCGCGTCGATCAAGTTGACGACCCGCGGATCCTGTTCGGTGATCGAGCCGGGCAGGCGGCCGATCGGGCGATCCCACGGCACGGCGCTGACCACGCGCTCGACGAGCTTGAGCGCGCTGTGCGCGCCGTCGGCTACGAGATCGGACGTCGCGAGCGCCATCGAGCCCACCAGCTGGCCGATCTCGGCCCTGTCCCGAATCGTATCCGCGCTGGGAAGCAGCTGGCTCCAGGCGTCTTCGAGCATGCCCAGGCTCGAGCAGCGCCAGTCGTCGGGCAGGACGTCGGACGCTGCACGAAAGGCAGCGAGCGTCATCAGCAGGGCGAGCTCCCAGGCCTCGATGTGCTGCAACGCCTCGCCGTCGTTGAGGACTTCGGCGAGGTGGCGCTGCACGTCCAGGAAGACCACGAAGTCGTCTGCAGAGCGGGCGCGGGCCAGCGCGGTCAGTTCGGTGCTCTTGCCGGTTCCGATCGTGCCCGACAGCAGGATGCGGTGATGTTGGAACCGTCGGTCGAGGCGTTTGCTGATCTGACGCAGCGGCCCGTGGGGACGCTCTGCCCGCCATTGTGATTCGGCCGGTGGGCCCATCGGATCGAAGCGACGGTGGATGTGCTCCCAGGCCTCACGCATGCTCGCTCGTCCTCGTGGCCCCGTACGGCGCGCGTGTCGAGGCGAGCCGAGGCCTTCGGGTCGTGGGCTGCGACGCTTCGATCGTGAGCATCGGCGGGTGCATCCTCGGGCGCCGGAGTTGATCCTCGGGCGGGCTCACCCCGCCGAACGGCGCGAGAGTATCAGAATCCTGCGCGCTGTGCCTCGGCCGGAACGCCCACCCGCTCGGCGGGCTCATCGGCGGCCGCCGCCTCCGCCGCGACCGCCGCCCGGTCCGCCGTCGGGACCCTCGGGGCCTTCGGTGCCGTCTGGCCCGTCGGGTCCGTCTGGCCCATCCGGTCCATCCGGTCCATCCGGCCCGCCGCCGTCGTCCGGGATATCCTCGACGCACCACGCCCCGGGCAGCTCCAGGCCGTCGAGGTTCGGCGGCGGGCCGCCGCATACGCCGAAGAGCGCGGTGCACGGCGCGCCGTCGAGGCAGTCGGCGTCGGTCTCGCACGCGCGCAGGTAGATCGCGTCGTAGGGTCCGCCCATCACGACCCGGCCGATGCCCGGGCGGCAGTCGTCTGCCGGCGGCTCGAGCACGACGCATTGCAGCAGCTCGCCCATACGCGGCGCGGTGCTGACGCAGCGTCCGCCGCCGCAGTCGGCGTCGACCGCGCAGCCGGCGCCGAGCGGCACCCCGCAGTCGCCGGGGGTGCGGGGCAGCGGCGGGCCACAGCGCAAGGGCGCGCCGGTCAGGCTGAGGCCGGCGGGCACGGGGCGCCAGGCGGGGGAACGCGCGTCGGGCAGGGCCTCGGGGCTGTAGATGATGGCGCCCTTGCTGACGTGCAGGATCTCTTCGTCCGGGTCGCGGATCCGGTCGCCGTCGACGTCGCGCCAGGCGAGCGCGAGGCCGATGGCCACCGGGCTGTCGGTGCCCAGCGTCTGCATCGCCGCTGCCGGCGGCGGGCCGTAGAGGCTGAGGGTGAAGGTGGCCTCCCGGATCTCGACCCGGGCCAGCTCGGGGTGCGGCAGCAGGGCGTCGAGCTCGATCGGCGGGCTGCGGTCGGTGGCCCAGAAGACGCTCACCGCCATCTGCGGGTCGGTGCGGATCCGGGACGAGCGGTCGAGCAGCTCGACGGTGCCGATCGGCTCGCCGCGGTAGTCGGCCGGGGCCAGGCCGCCGTCGGTGCAGCCGCCGAGCCCGGCCAGGATCACCAGCCCGATCAGCCGTCGCATGGCGGCTCCACGGTCGCGCTGGGGCGCACGGCCAGCACCGCCTGGAGCGGGGCGCAGCGGTCGTCGGGGCACGGCGCGCAGTCGGCCAGATCGGGGCAGCACAGATCGTCGATGTCGCGCACGAAGTAGCCGGTCTCGGCGGTGTAGACCAGCGCCACGTCGCCCACTGCGCGCAGCGGCGACTCGGGGGTCCAGCGGCCGTCGGTCGCGTCGTAGACGACCACCCGGCCCAGGCCGGCGACGGGCGGTGGGTCGAAGAGGTACAGCGCGCCGTCCCGGGCGGGCAGGGGGGCGAACCAGGGGCCGTGCTCGACCCACTGCGCCGGGTCGAGGCTCGCCGGGTCGTCGCTCCACAAGACGGTGAGGCGCAGGGCCGATCCGCCGACGGGGCCGAGGGCCACCCGCAGCGGCAGCTCGAGCAGCGGCTCGCCCAGCAGCGGGGCCTGCACCGGCGGTTCGCCGCAGCCGATGGTCAGCAGCGCGAGCGCGCCGGCGGCCCGCGCTGCCCTCAGAGGCGCCATCGCAGCCCCAGCGCGGCCCAGCCGCTGAGCGGGGTGGCCCAGTCGCTGCCGACGGGCACGCCCTGCTCGACCTCGGTGACCTCCATCAGCGCGGTGTAGGGGCCGCCTTCGAGGCGCAGGGCGAGCCCGGGGGCCCAGCTGGCCGGCAGGTGGCGTTCGAGGGCGACGAGCCCGCCGAAGCCGGCGCCGACGGTGCTGCGCGGCTCGATGGGCCGGCCGCCGGTGAACGTCTGCCGGTGCCACGCGCCCTCGACGAGCAGGCCCAGCGAGAGGCTGAGCGGGCCCAGGTCGAAGAAGCGTTCGAAGGTCAGCGCGAGGGCGTACTCGTCGTGGCGCCGGTCGGCGGCGGGGTCGGCGGTGAGCGTGGTGCCGCTGGAGAATCGGGCCCGCGCGCCGACGGAGAAGCCGGGCAGGTCGGCCTGATAGCCCACCACCGCCTGGGGCGTGATGCCCTGCCCGTCGAGCAGCGCGGTGCGCGCGCCGCCGAGGGCCATCACGCCGTGGATCGAGCGGGCCGGGCCGCCGCGGGCGCGCACGAGCTGGTCGTAGCGCAGGATCTCGGGCGGGTGGTCGAGCAGCCGGGTGGTGCCGCCGGCGGTCACCGCGACCCGATAGTGGCGGTACTCGCGGGGGTGGCGCTCCTGCACGTGGTAGGTGCCCGGCGGCAGGACGAGCCGGGTATCGGCCCGGGCCGGGGCGACCTCGGCGGCGACCGGGCCGCCTTCGCTGCCTTCGGTGACCAGATAGACCGCCTGCGGCCCCAGCTCGAGCTGGCCGGTGCGCTGTGACGCCTCGCCGACCCGGGCGAGCACCACCTCGCCGCGGCCCTTGAGGTCGAAGCGATAGGTCGGGTGCTGCAGCTTCATCGTGCGCCCCGACGAGCGCAGGGTCTGGGCGTAGGTGTAGCCGTAGGCTTCGGCGAGGGTCACCCGGCCGTCGCCGTCCTCGTCGGCGGCGCCGCGCAGGCCGTTGACCAGGTGGTGCGAGAAGAACGAGGCCTTCAGCGCATCGGACTCCTGGCTGTCTTCGCCGGCGGTCGACGAGGTGATGATCGCCAGCCCCTCGGCCTGCACCCGGTCGTCGGCCCGCATGACGAACTCGGGGGCCGGGGCGAGGCCCTTGACCCGCGAGGCCGATCCCGAGCGGCAGGCGTCGATGATCAGCAGCCGCAGCCGCCCGGGGGCCTGCTCGACCCGTTCGGTGAGCTCGGCGATGGGCAGGTGGCTGCCGCCGAGGTGCAGCGCGTGCGCGTCGGCGTGGCCCGAGTAGAAGACGAGCAGCGCCCCGTCGGGCTGGGCTTTCAGCCGACCCTCGACGTCGTCGAGCGTGGCGCGCACCGCGTCGGCGTCCTGGCCCAGCACCCGGATCATGCGGCTCGGCGGCAGCCCGCCGACCTGCCCCAGCGCCTCGAACAGCTGCTCGGCGTCGCGCTCGGCGTAGCGCAGCGCGACCTCGTCGGCGTCGCCGGTATTGTTGCCGATGGCCACGACCCAGGTGCCGTCGGGCAGCGCGGCGGCCGGGCGCGGGGCCAGCGCGAGCAGGAGCACGGCGACGATCGGCAGCAGGCTTCGCACGGGCGCACTATGCCACGGCGCCCGAATGCGGTGCACGGTGTCGGGGGCCGCACGCGTCCTTCGGGGCCATCTGGGGGATGTTCCGCATTTTTTTCGCGGCGCGATGCACTCAGATGCGCCGTCGGGGGTGTACTGCACGACACCGCGCGGAACGGAGGTTTCTTGACCGCTCTATCGCTGCATCCGGCGCTGCGCCCTGCGCCCCGCGAGGGGGCATGAGGCGTCGTCGCCGACAGACGGCCGCCGCGGCGGTGGCCGATGACGCGCGTACGTTGGCCCGGCTGTTCGAAACCCACAGCCCGCTGGTCCACGCGCGGGCGATGCGTCTGCTCAAGAACCCCCACGATGCGCAGGAGGCGACCCAGGAGGTCTTCATCCGGTTGCTGCGCAACCTGAGCCGCCTCGACACCGAGGGAGACGTGCTGCCATGGCTGTTCCGAACGACGACCAACTACTGCCTCAACCTCATGCGCGACCGGAGCCGGCGGGCGGCCTTGCTCGACGCCCACCGTCGGCGGTCGGACGGGCAGGCGGCCCGGCAGCACGACATGGTGGCCCTGCGTTTCCTGTTGTCGGCGGCGGACGAGGCGCAGGCCCGGGCGGCGGTGTATGTCTACCTCGACGGGATGACCTACGACGAGACCGCGGAGGTGATGCAGGTGAGCCGACGGACCGTGGCCAATCTGCTCGATCGGTTCCGCCGGTGGGCGGCGGGCCAGCTGCGACAGGTGACGGCATGAGCGAGCGATCCCCCGAAGACGCGCCGGTCGAGCCGCCGGGCACACCGTCGGACGAACTGCCCGACTTCGACGTGCGCGGGATGAGCCCCGACTGCCCGTCGGCCCTGGCGCTCGAGCGGCATCGGCTGGGCCTGCCCGACCCCCACGACGACGGCGCGGTCGCGGCCCATGTGCGCGATTGCCTCGACTGCCAGCGCTGGCTGGCCCGGGCCCGCGCCGGCTCGGCGCCCGGCTTCGACGCGGCGGCGGCGTTGGCCGAGGTTCAGCGCCGCGCGGCGCCGGCCGAGGTGATCCGCGGGCCCTGGCGGCGGCCGGTCGTCGGCGCCGGCGTGGTCCTGGCCCTGGCCGCGGGCATCCTGGTCTTCGCCGCGCGCCCCGACGATCCGGCGCGCCGGGCGGCCGTGGCGCCCGACGATCCCGACGGCGTCGGCACCCGCATCAAGGGCGGCCTCGCGCTCTACGCCTGGCGGGCGCGGGCCGACGGCGAGACCGATCGGCTGATCAGCGGGGCCCGGGTCGCGCCCGGCGACCGCATCCGCTTCGTGGTCGATCTGCCCGAGGCGGGGCAGGTGCGGGTGATCGGCGTCGAAGAAGACGGGGCGCCGTACGTGGCGTGGCCGCTCGACGCCTCGCTCTCGCTGAAGCGCCCGGCGGGCGACGGTCAGGCGCTGGGCGGCGCGGGTTATATCGACGAGGCGGCCGGCGTCGAGCGCTTCCACCTCGTCTGGTGCCCGGCGGACGGCCCCGCGCCCACGTGCACCGCGGGCGACGACCCCGCCGCGGCGCCCCGCTGCCCCGAGACCTGCCGCACGACCCCCTTCGTGGTGCACAAGTCCGGGCGCTGACGTCGGCGCCTTTTCCCGGGCCCGAGTCGATGTGGTAGCACCTGATCTGGCCCCGTCGCACAGGACAACTCGTGGCGCCTGCCCCGGTCGCCTCCGCTCACCCCGCCCTCCGCGTACGCCACCCGCTCATCGTCGCCCTGATTGTATTCGCCGCGTCACACGGCGCCGCGCGCGCGGCGGACGACGGCGTGGCGCCCGGCTGGTCGGCGCAGCGCTGGACGACCGAAGACGGCCTGCCGGTCAACGGCCTGACCGGTTTCGCCCAGACCCCCGACGGCTTCTTGTGGATCGCCACCAGCGGCGGGCTGGTGCGCTTCGACGGGCTCGAGTTCGTGGTGCTCGGCGGGCCGCTGACCAACGCGCGCCTGACCCAGATCGAGGTCGGCCCGGGCGGCCGGCTCTTCGTGGCGTCCGAGGCGGACGTGCTCTATTCGGTCGGCCCGCGGGGCATCGTCGAGCATCCGCTGCGGCTGACGGGCATGGTCCGCCGGGGGGATGAGCTGTGGATCGGCACCGACAGCGGCCTGCTGCGGGCGCTCGAAGACGGCTTCGAGCCCATCGGCCCGCCGGTGCCCTCGGGGGTCGTGACCGCCGCGTACGACATGGCCGGGCAGCTGTGGATCGGCAGCGGTCATCAGGGGCTCTGGCGGGTGGAGGGCGGCTGGACGGTGTCGGTGCCGCTGCCCGAACCGACGCCGCGCACGGTCTACGATCTGCAGGCGGCCGCCGACGGCATGTGGGTCGGCAGCGACGTGGGCGTGCACCACATCGGGCCCGACGGCGCCCGCCACATACCGACCGGGCGCCAACCACCCAGCGTCTTCGGGCTCGTCGCCACGCCCGACGGCGGCGTGCTCGCGACCGGCTACGGCCTGTGGCGCCTGGGGCCCGGCCCGTCGTTCGGCTTGCTGGGCGACAGCGGCGTGCATCCGCTCGTCGAGCAGCCCACGGCGGTGCACGAGGCGCGCCTGGTGACCCGGCGGGCCGACGGGCTCTGGCTGGGTGAGCAGCCGCTGCTCGCCGGCGAGCAGGCCGCGGTCGCCACCACCGACGACGGCAGCATCTGGAGCGCCGACTTCCGCGGCACGCTCACCCGCCTGCAGCGGCAGTCCATCGAGGCTCTGGGCGGACCCGGCGCCCGGTGCAACGCATACGGCATGCGCCAGGACCGCGCCGGCGATCTGTACGTCGGCTGCCTCGTCAGCGGCACGCTGCGCTTCGACCGCGCGGCGCTGGCCGGGCCGGCGCATCGGGCGGCGCATACGCGCCTGGGTATGGGCTGCCTCGTCTTCACCGAGTTCGACGGGCGGCTGCTCTGCGCCTACGACGACCCGGCTGTGATCGTAGACGGCCGGCGGGAGACCGTGTCGACTCTCCGGGAGCAGGAGGCGGTGCGCGCGCTCTTCACCGATCGGCGCGGCGTGCTGTGGTCGGGCGGGCGCGAGGGGCTGCGTCGGCTCTGGCCCGACGGACGCACGGCGAGCTTCACCGACGCCCGCGGAGACGCCATCCAGGCGGTGGTGGCCGCCCACGAGGCCGCGGACGGTCAGCTGTGGTTCTCCAGCCTGGGCGCGGGCCTCGTGCGCGTCGATCGGGCCCGCGAGACGGTGACGCGCTTCGGCAACGCCGAGGGGCTGCCGAGCCGGCGGATCCGCAGCATGCTGCCCGCCACGGGCGGCGGCTTCTGGCTGGGCAGCGAAGACCGCGGGCTGCTGCACGCCACGTTCGTGGAGGGCCGGGCCCGCGTGGTCGAGATCCACCCGCGGGACGGGCTCTTCGCCGATCACGTGCACCGCGTCCTGCCCGACGGCCGCGGGCGGCTGTGGATGAGCAGCAACCAGGGCATCTTCTGGGCCGAAGAGCGCGCGCTGCTCGCCTTCGTCGCCGGCGAGCGCGATCGGGTCGAGACGATGGCCTATGGCACCGGCGACGGCATGCCGCACCGCGAGGCCAACGGCGGCGCTCAAGACGCCGGCCTCGTGCTGCGCGACGGGCGGCTGGTCTTCCCCACCCAGGCCGGCGTCGCCGTGATCGACCCCCGGCGCATCGAGCGCGACATGCGACCGCCGCGGGTGCACATCGACCGGGTGGAGGTCGGCGATACGCGGGTGCTCGAGCGGCTGACGGGTGCGGTGGCCGTCGACGGGCCGCTGCGCCTGACGCCCGACCAGCGGGACTTCGCCGTGACCTATACCGCGCCGGTCTTCCGCGATCCGGAGCGGGTGAGCTTCCGCTATCGGCTCGAGGGCTTCGACGACCACTGGATCGAGGCCGGCGGGCGGCGGCAGGCCTTCTATACCCGGGTGCCCCCCGGGCGGTACCGCTTCCGGGTGACCGCGGCCAACGCGCATCACGTCTGGCACCCCGAGGGGGTGACCTTGGACATCGAGGTCGTGCCGCGCTTCTTCGAGACGTGGTGGTTCGGCGCCCTGGGGCTGCTGGCGGGCGTGGGGCTGCTGCTGGGGCTGATCCGGCTGCGCTTCGCCCGGATCCAGGCGCGGGCGGCGCACCTCGAAGAGCAGGTCGCGCTGCGCACCGCGGAGCTGGCCCGGCAGGCGCAGGCGCTCGAGGCGCTCGATGAGCTCAAGACCCGCTTCTTCGCCCACATCAGCCACGAGCTGCGCACGCCGCTGACCCTCATCGCGGGCGCGGTCGAGCAGCTGCCCGATCGGGACGACGGCGGCACCACCGACGCGCTGCGGCGCAATACCCGGCGCCTGCGGCGGCTGACCGACCAGATCCTGGCGCTGCTGCGCGGTGAGGCCGGGCTGCGTCAGGTGAACCTCGAGCCGGTCGATCTGGCGGCCCTGGCGCGGGCGACGATCGCCGCGTTCGCGCCCGTCGCCGAGCGCGTGCAGCTCGCGGTGCGCGGCGCGGGCGTCGCCCTGGCCCACCCCGAGCTGATCGAGACGGTGCTGGTCAACCTGATCTCCAACGCGGTCAAGTTCACCGATGACGGCGGGCGGATCACCGTCGACATCGGCCGCGTCGGCGCGATCATCCGGCTGACGGTCGAAGACGATGGCCGGGGCATCCCCGCCGACGACCTGCCGCGCATCTTCGACCGCTTCTATCGGGTCGAGTCGGCGACGCTGCGCGAGGGGGAGGGCACCGGCCTCGGGCTGGCCCTGGTGCGCGAGCTGGTGGTGCAGCAGGGCGGTGAGATCCGGGCGGAGAGCACCCTGGGTGAGGGCAGCCGCTTCATCGTCGAGCTGCCCGCCAGCGAAGAGCCCGCCGCCGCGCACCCGTGGGGCGGGCAGGGAGCCGACGAGGCCAGCCTGCTGCCGGGCGCCGGCCCGCGGGACGACGTGGCGGACGATCGCCCGCGGGTGCTCGTCGTCGACGACAACGCCGACCTGCGCCGCTGGGTGGGGCGGGCGTTGGCCGACGACTTCGCGGTGCTCTACGCCGAAGACGGCGAGCAGGGGGTCGCCCGCGCCCGCGAGGCGCTGCCCGACCTGATCGTCGCCGACGTGATGATGCCCCGCCTCGACGGCTTCGGGCTGGTGCGCGCGCTGGCCGACGATCGCGAGACCGACTGCGTACCGGTGCTGCTGCTGACCGCCCGCGCGTCGCCCGCGGCCGAGCTGACCGGCCTGCGCGCGGGGGCCGTCGATTTCATGACCAAGCCGTTCGATGTCGAGATTCTGCGAGCGCGGGCGCGGTCGATCATCGGCCGGCGGGCGCGCCTGCGCGACGCCTTGCGGGCCGAGATCGCCGCGGCGGCCGAGGCGCCCGCGCCCGTGCCCGCGGCGGACGCGGCGCCCGCGGCGACCGTGCAGGCCCAGGCGCGCGCGGTCATCGAGGCGCGGATCGACGACCCCGAGCTGAACCTGCCGACGCTGGCCCGCGCCCTGGGCATGAGCCGCACCACGCTCGCCCGGCGGCTGGCCGAGGAGGCGGCGCCGACCCCCGCCGCGCTCATCCGCGAGGTGCGCCTCGAGCGGGCCCGCGCCTTGCTCGCCGACGGGCGGGGCAACGTCTCCGAGGTCGCCTACGCGGTGGGGTTCAACAGCCACGCCCACTTCACCCGGCGCTTCAAAGCGCGCTTCGGCGTGCCGCCTTCCCGTTTGATATCAGCGGCTTGAGAGGCTGGGTAGAAAGCTCAAGCCTTTGGGCAGAACCCTCAAGCAGCCGCGCGCCCCTCGCTTCACCCTGAACCGGTGACCCGCGCCGCGATCGGCCGGGCCGACGACCAACGGGAGGAGGAGACGATGACGCGAGGGTGGATTCTGCCGATCATGCTGGCCCTGTTTGCGGTCGGCTGCGACGACGGCGCCGACGGCGAGCCGCAGGCGGACGCGGCGCCGGCCGACGCCGATCCGGCCGATATCGGGCCGCTCGACGCCGCGCCCGACAGCGCGCCGGATTGCGAGCCCGGCACCGACGGCTGCCGCTGCTTGATGGACCAGACTTGCCGCCTGCCCGGGCTGGCCTGCGTCGACGGGCGCTGCCTCGACCCCGCCGAAAACTGTGACCCAGCCGTTCAACGGTGTCCGCCGGCGGATCCGGTCTGCTTCACCCCGTGCCGCGGCGACCTGCGCGCCGAGGACGGCAGCCGCCGGGTCTGCAGCAGCGAGGGCTTGATGCGCGGCTGCCTCGGCGACCAGATCTGCGACCGCGGCGCCTGCGTGCCCGGCGACGGGGTGCGCAAGCAGGCGGGGCCCGCGCCGGGCACCTGCGCGATGGAGGTCGACTGCCCCGACCACCAGACCTGCATCCTCGGGCGCTGCTATTCCGACTGCTTGCTCGAGGCCGACTGCGCCGACGGCCAGACCTGCCACCGTCAGGTCTGCCGCCAGACCTGCGTCGCGACCGCCTGCGACGAGGGCTACGCCTGCCGCGACAGCGTCTGCCTGCCCATCGCCGAGCCCGGCGAGCCCGATCCGGTCGATCCGGGCCTCGCGTTCCACGTCGATCGCGGCGCGCTCGCCTTCACCGGCAGCGTGCCCGGCGCCACGGTGCAGATCTCCAATACCGGCGTCGGCGAGCTGAGCGTCACGGTGCGCAAGGCCGAGCAGGTGACCGTGGACGCCCAGGGCCGCGAGCAGCGCGTCGACGAGAACCCGCTGACCTGGCTCGAGATGGGCGTCGGCCCGCCGGGCGCCGACGCGATCGCCGTCGAGGCGGTGCCCGAGGTGCGCGCGCAGATCGCGCCCGGCGAGGCGGTCATCCTGCGGCTCGACGGCGCCGAGACCGAGAGCCACATCCGCTGGAGCGGCCGGCTGGCCATCGAAGCCGAGGGCCTGGGCACCCGCTACATCGGGGTCTCGTTCAGCGCGCGCCCCGACGGACGCTGGGTGGGCACCGCCTACAGCTTCGCCAACTTCCCCGACGGCGCCGACCCGCTGCGCGGCGAGTTCCCCCTCGAAGAGTGGCGCGCGGACCGCAGCGATACGGCGCCGCTGCAGCGGGTGCCCAACGCCTTCCTGCAGGCGTGGGGCGGCTTCCGCAACGGCGAGCTGGGCCCCGACGTGATGGAGGCCCTCATCGACTCCACCCTCACCGGCTCGTGGGACTTCCCGCGGGTCCACCGGCTCTGCCGCGAGGCGGGCTTCGAAGCGGGCACGATCTGCGCGCCCTTCGGCGGCACCGGCAGCCGCTCGGTGGTGCCTTACAGCACCACGGCCAAGGTGCCCTCGGGCGTCGTCGAGATGGACTTCGCCATGGAGATCGGCGGCGAGGCGCCCGCCGACTGCGGGCCCGACGCGCACTGCATCGGCGGCCGCATCGACAGCACCACCGCCCTGCAATACGCCGGCGAGCCGGCGCTCGTGCTGCAGTTCGCCGATGCGCCCACCACCTGTGCGCCGGGCGGTGGGCTCTGCACCGTCACGCTCGACCGCTTCGAGGCGACCGTCGGCGTGAGTCGGCGCCATGCCCCGCTGGCCGACCCGGGCGGCGACGGCTGCCCCGACGGCGAGCTCCGCGAGCGCCCGTGGCTGGTGCCCGGCTTCGAGCCGCCCGGCGGCGGCGACGACCTGCGGGTCGACTGCGAGCGGCCGGCCCCCGCCGGCGCGCCCGGGTCCCGGGCCAACCCGCTGCCCGACGGCCGCGACCGGGTGCGGCGCATCGAGCTCATCGACGGCGTGCTCACCGAGCAGCGGGTGATGAGCCTGCTGCTGCGGGAGACCGTCGACCCGTTCCACGGGGGCGCGCCCTTCGACAGCTACCTCTACGTCGTCTTGGAGAAGGTCGAGGACGCCCCGTCGGCGATCGAGGGCAATGCCTTCACCCCCGCCGAGCCGGTGGCGGCCGACATGGGCCCGCGCTGCAGCCGCGAGCTGCTGCAGGTCGTCGGCTTCGACGCCCCGACGGTGGACGCGCTCGACCGCGCCGCCCGCGACCGGCTGGCGGTGGCGGTGGCCGACGGCGGCGAGGTCCGGGCCGACGACCTGCCGGCAGCCGAGACCGTGCACAGCGTCTGCGTCTGGTCCGAGGACGCGGTGCTCAATCAGGTCGGCGGGTTCGGCGACGCGGAGCGGATCACCGAGTCGACGCGGGTGCGCCGCGAGGTGATCGACGCCGGCCCCGACGGCGGCCGGCCGTGTTTTCCCGGCGCGGAGATCCTCTACTTCACGGTGCAGGGCCCGATCGATCCGGCGGGCTGGGACTGCAACCGCCGCTCACCCGAAGACTGCCTCACCGAGCTGTCGAACCGCGCCGCGCAGGGGGACGCCCTGCGCTTCGAAGCCCGCGCCCGGACCTACATCACCCGGCCCGGCGGGCAGACCCGCTTCGACCTCGTCGGCCGCTGCGCCGATCCCGAGCGGGCCGCCTGTGATGACGACCGCTTCGACCTGACCGTCGGCAAGGTCTTCGGCGTCGCCGACGGCGTCGACAGCTTCCTCTCCGATCTGGGTCGCGAGATCAGCCGCGCGTTCCGCTACAAGCTGCAGTTCGTCGACCGCATCGGCGGCGCCGAGGTGGGCTTCGCCCCGGCGATCTGCCGCCCCGGCCCGCGGCTCGACCCCTATTGCTACGATCCGGCCGCGGTGGCCGCCGTGCGCGACCGCCTCGACTGCGCGCTCGCGCTCTACACCGGCGACCTCGAGGGGCGCTATCAGCTCGGTCAGGTTGCCCGCAGCACGCTGCGCCGCGCGCTGACCCAGGCCTTCTCGGCGCTGCAGACCGACAACCCCACCGGCGACCCCGTCGTCGAGTACGGCTTCGAGCGGCTCTACGCCGAGCTCTTGATCATGCTGGGCGACGACGCCTACACCGCCGCCTTCGCCTCGCGCTTCGACCTCGCCGGCGCGGCGGCGCTGGCCTTCGAGGGCAGCCGCTTCGAAGAGGGCGGCGTCGACCTCTCGGGCGCGGCGGGCTACGAGATGTACAAGCTCTACCAGGCCGCGCAGTACTACGATCTGGTGCTCGAGCGCTTCTTCCGCATGAGCGTCATCCTGTGGGACAGCCTCGACGCGCCCGCCGGCGAGCGCTACGTCACCGCGGCGACGGTCACCACCTGGCTCGACCGGGTCATCCGCGCCTCGACCCGCAGCGCCAGCGCGTGGAGCGAGGCCGCCCGGCGCTATCAGGCCCTCAATCGCCCCGATCTGGCCCGGCGGGTCCTGGTGCGAGCCTATACCCGGGCCTACCAGGAGTCGCTGATCCTGCGGGCCTTCATGAAGGCCACCGGCGGCATCGTCGACGCCGCCGCCCTGCCGGTGATCGAGCGGGCCATCGACGAGGCTCAGCTGCGCTATCGGGTCGCGATGCTCGACATGCAGGCCCGCTTCGAGCAGGTCGGCGCCGACATCGACATCTTCGGGCTGCCGCCGGGCTACCTGCCGTTCCCCGCCCTCGACGAGGACGACGTCAACGGCTTCGAGGTCATGCTCGATCGCGCGGTGCAGCGCATGGAGCTCGCCCTCGAGGACGAGGACGCCGCCATCGACGCCCGCCGTGACTTCGACGTCGACGCCGCCTCGTTCCGCAGCGAGCTGGTCACCCTGCGCAACAGCTACGAGGCCGAGCTGGGCGAGCTGTGCGGCACCTTCATCGGCGATGACGGGCAGGTGCGGCCGGCCATCGCCCGCTACAGCCACCTCGACGAGGTGCTGGCGACCTATGGCGACCCGTGTGGCGCGGCGGGCAACGGCGCGCTGTGGCGGGCGGGCGCCGACCTGCAGACGCTGGAGCTCGAGTTGCAGCGGGTGCGCCAGGAGGCCGACAACATCCTGAGCGCCAGGGTGGATGCCCGGCGCCAGGTCGCCAGTCAGTGCCGGCTCATCCAGGAGGATGTCGCGATGTTCCTCGAGACCCAGGGCGCCGTCGATGGGCTCGAGGCCGACAGCGACCGCCTGCAGAGCACGATCACCCGGCTCGACAAGGTGCACGACGGGATCACCGAGTTCAGCGCGCGCATCAACGACATCGCCGACAGCGAGCTGCCGTGGCAGGCCGGGGTGAAGGCCGCCTCGCTCAGCGTCTACACCGCCAGCTTCGGCATCAACCTCATCGCCACCGCGAACCTCGAAGATCAGATCAACGTCAACCAGGAGCAGGTGCGCGCGCTGGAGCGGACCTATGAGTCCTACGTGCTCGGCCGCGAGTGCGACTACCTCAACGCCGAGCTGGTCTATACCCTGCGCGACCTGCACCGCGAGCTGCTGCTCGTCGAGCTCGACGTGCTCAACGCCATGTGGAACGTGCAGGTGGGCTTCAGCGACATCCAGGCGCTGGCCAACCAGCGCAGCCGGCTCGAGGCCGAGTGGCGCGACAACGAGCAGCTCGCCGTCGACGTCGCCGCCGCCCAGAGCGACCCCAACATCCGCATCTTCAAGAACGACGCCATCGTCAACGCCGACCGCAGCTTCGAGCGGGCGCTCACCGAGGCGTGGAAGGCCACGCTGATGTACGAGTACTACAGCGCCCAGAGCTATGCCGACCGCGAGGCCCTCTTCCTGGTGCGCACCGTCGGCCGCGGCGACATCAACTTGCGGCGCTACCTGCAGGACCTCGAAGACGACTTCCTCGGCTTCGAACAGCGCTTCGGCAACCCCGATACCCGGCTGGCGGTCATCAGCCTGCGCGACGACGTGCTGCGCATCCCGCGCTACGCCGACGACGGGCAGGTGCTCTCGGCCCAGGCGCGCATCGATCGCTTCCGCGCGGCGCTGCAGGATCCGGCCCGGCTCGACGAGGACGGCGCGCTGGCGATCGGCTTCTCGACCACCTTCGACCAGCTCTCGCCGCTCACCACCAACCACAAGATCCTGTTCATCGAGGTGGGCCTCTTCGGCGGCGAGATGGGCGACGGCGTGGGCCGGGTCTACCTGCGCCAGCGGGGCACGGGCGTGGTCGGCGGCACCGACGCCCGCCGGCGCTTCTTCACCTTCCCCGCGCGCACCGCGGTGATGAACCCGTTCTTCAACCCCGGCGGCGGCGCCGACGACATCCGCTTCGGCCAGGACAGCGACGGCGCGATCACCGGCCCGACCCGCTCGATCTACCGCAGCTACCGCTTCCGCGAGCGGCCCTTCGTGCAGACCGACTGGTCGCTGGTCATCGACCAGCGCAATGAAGAGGTCAACCGCGACATCAGCCTCGCCGGGCTCGATGACGTGCTGATCTACGTCTTCTACACCGACTTCACCCGGGATGATTGAGATGATCTGCAAGCGATACGGGGGGGTTGTCATCGTCGGCGCGCTGGCGCTGGCGCTGGCGGGCTGTGATGACGGCGGCGGCGATGCGCCGGCGGACGCGCGGCCCGATGTGATGCCGGCGGACATGGCGTCCGATACGGCGCCGATGGCCGATGCCGAGCCGACGTGCGCCGCGGGCGAGGCCTGCCCCGGCGGCCTGGTCTGCATCGAAGGGCGCTGCACCGCGTGTCTGGCCGACGCCGAATGCGGCGCGGGCGGCGCCTGCCTCGACGGTCGCTGCTGCACCCGCGGCGACGAGGGCTGCGGCTGTGCTCCCCAGGGCGTCTGCGCGGCCGACCTGGCCTGCGCCGACGGGCGGTGCATGCCCTGTACCTGGGGCAGCGCCGATTGCCCCTGCGGGCCGCAGGGGGCCTGTGGGGCCGATCTGCTCTGCGAGGGCGACCGCTGCGCGCCGTGCCCCGGCGGAACGCAGGGCTGTCCGTGCGGCGAGGGCTGCGCCGACGGGCTGCGCTGCGAAGGCGAGGGCAACGGGGCGCGCTGCGTGCTCGTGGCGCCGCTGGCCTGCGTCGATCTGGACTGCGCCGCCGAGGGGCGGACGTGCGCCGAAGGCGAAGACGGCGCCGACGCCGCCTGCGGCGACTGTGATCTCGGCGCGGGCTACATCGACGACGGCGCCGGCGGCTGCCTGCGGCCCGAGGGGGCGTGCGCCGGCGACGGCGAGTGCGCCGACGGCGAGCGCTGCATCTACCTGGTGCCCGGCGAGCCGGCGACCTGCGCCGCGCCGCCGGCCTGCGTATCGACCGCGCCCGGCGAGGCGGGCCGGGCCTGGGCCGCCGAACTCGGCGGCTGCGTCGACTGCCCGCCGTGCGACGGCAATGGCGAGACGGGCGCGCTCTTGCCGACGACCACCGCCGCCGGCGACTGCGTCTGCGAGACCACGCCCGGCTTCTACTTCGACGTCTCCGCCGCCCGCGCCGGCGCTCGCCCGTGCGACGCCGACGGCGACGGGTGGGTCCAGCGGCCGGCCCGGCAATACGTCGACAACGACGACTGGACGCTGCGCGAGAACGCCCGCTGTACGGTGCCCGGCGCGCAGCGCATCCTCATGCTCGACGAGCGGCGGGAGAGGCGCGCGCTCTCGGTGGCCGACGACCTGGGGGTGCCCGGCGGCCTCTTGTGGCTCTACGAGCCGCTGCGCCTCGACGACGCCGAAGAACTCGAGCGGGATCAGTTCATCACCCCATGGGGCGATCGACAGCCGCCACCCGAGGCCCTCAACCCGCTGACCAAGATCTGCGCCTCGGCCGCCGGCGACTTCAACGCCAACGGCATCAGCGACGTGCTCGAGCACGGCGCGTCGCCGGTCGAGCCGTGGATGGCGCCGTTCACCCGGATGGCCCACTTCGTCGAGCTGCACGAGACGACGTTCTTGCCCGAGGTGGGCGAGCCCGAGCGCGGCGCGCTGGTCATCCTCGAGCGGCGGCGCTGTGAAGACGACTTCCCGCTGGGCTACAGCGGCGAGGGGGACTACTGGCGCGAGTGCGTTCGGCGGCGCCCGGCCGATTACGCGCCCGGCGAGCCGACCTACGATCTGGCCGAGTGGAGCTGCGACGCGGCCGAGGGGACCTGTCCGCCCGTGGACGCCGCCCAACTCGTCGGCTCGCGCGATCCCATCACCGGGCGGCTGATGTCGTTCGCCGGCCCCTTCGTACCGCCGACATACGGGGCGTGCAGTCGACCGCCGATCGACGGCGTCTTCGCGATGAACCACCACAGCCAGTTCACCTGCGCGCTGTTCACCGACGGGGTGCCCGACGGCCGCCAGAGCCTGCGGGTCGACCGCGACGGCGCCGACTTCGACGTCAACCGCTGCGGGCTCGTCGACGGCGCGCTGGCCTGCGCGCCCGCCGCCGCCGAGAACGGGCAGGTCGGCTGGGCGCTGTGGCGCGGCGGCAGCCAGCCCGAGGACTACACCCGCGGCTGCCAGGCGGCCTGCCCCTACTTCGTCGGGGTCTGCGACGGCTACGACCAGCGGCCCGACCGCAACGCCGCCGGCTGCATCGCCGACGCGGGCGACTTCGGCGATCTGGTGTGCAACGCCTGCCCCAATACGCTGGCGAGCGTCGACGGCTGCGATACCGGCCAGCCGGGCATCTGCGGGCCGGGGCAGTGGGTCTGCGACGACGCCGGCCGGGAGTCGTGCGTCGGGAACCGCGAGCCCGAGGCCGAGGCGGACGCGCTGGACGGCGTCGACTCGAACTGCGACGGCTTCGACGGCGACCTCGAAGGGGCGGTCTTCGTCGACCTCGCCGCGGGCCCCGGCGGAGACGGATCGCCCGAGCGGCCGTTCGCGACGCTGCGCGAGGCGGAGGCGGTCGCGACCGGCAAGACCTATATCACCGCCGGCGAGGAGCGCAGCTTCATCGGCTGGTTGCTGCCGGCCGATCTGATCGGCGGCATGGCCCGCGGAGGCACCGCCGAGTGCCCGGGGGACGCCCGCGCGTGGTGTCAGCCGGGCGATGGCCGGCAGACAGTGCTGATCGGCGGCGCGCCGGTGCTGCGGGTCGTGAGCACCGCGACGATCTCCGATGTGGCCGTGACCGCCGATCCCGCGATCACCAACGGCGGCAACTCGATCGCCATGGTCGTCGCGCCCGCGCAGGATGGCCGGATCACGGTGACGCTGAACCGGGTCGAGGTCACCGCCCGGGACGGCATCGACGGGGCCGATGGAGACTCGCCGCCGCTCGACCTGCCCATGAGCCCGCCCGGCATGCCCGGGGTGGCCGGCTGCACCCGCCCCGCCAACCCCGCCCAGCCCGTGCGGTGCGCGCCGGGCTACGACGACGACGTGAACTTCACCGCCGGCGGCCGCTGCGCGTGCGACGGGGCGCAAGGTGCGTGCGACGGCGGCGACGGCGGCGACGGCGGCTGGCTCGAGTTCGGGTGCCAACGCGAGGGCCCGATCAACGAGGACGAGGTGCGCCCCGAGCCCGGTGAAGCGGCGCCCGGCCCGCTCGGCGGCGCGGGTGGACCGGCCGGCGCGATCGCGTGTAACCGCGCCAACGATCCAGTCAACCCGGGCGAAGACGGACAGCCCGGCGCGGACGGCCGACGCGGAGAGAGCCGTGTCGGGCAGTGGCTCGCCGACGGGGGCTGGAGCCGGGGCCACGGCAGCGACGGCACCCCCGGCGGGAACGGCGGCGGCGGCGGCGGCGGCGGCGGCGGCGAGGGCGCGGCGACCAACCTCGAGTCGGCGAACTACCGCGGCGGCCGCGGTGGCGGCGGCGGCGCGGGCGGCTGTGGCGGCCGTCCGGGCGCGGGCGGTGGCGGCGGCGGGGCGTCCATCGGCCTGCTGGCCCGCGGCGAGGTCACGCTGATCCTCGAAGCGGGCCGCATCACCGCGGGCGACGGCGGCGACGGCGGCGACGGCGGCTTCGGCGTGGTCGGCGCGCCCGGCGGGATCGGCGGGCAGCTGGGCGACGGCAGCAACCGGGGGCACGACTATTTCCCGACCCAGGGCGAAGCCTCGATGGGCGCCCGCGGCGGCGACGGCGGCGAGGGCGGCGACGGCGGCGGCGGCGCGGCGGGCGCGGGCGGCGGCACCGCGGCGCTGGTGAGCGGCGGCGCGGTGCAGGTGCAGATCGCCGATGGCTTCACCCTCGAATGCGGCGAGCCGGGCGAAGGCGGCGTCGGCCGCGGCGCCCCAGAGCCGGCGCAGACGCCGCCCGGTCCGAACGGCGCGCGCGGGCCGCGCCCGGCGGGCTGCCACGCGCGCTATTGATCTACTACATCGGGATTTCCTCGCGTGGCGCGCGAATCTCCCAGGTGCACGCCGAAGGAAGTCGAGCGCTCCGCGCGAGACGTGAGCGCCCTTCCGCCCGGAGGTGGCCCGGTGCCTGCCCCCACGGCGATTCGACCCAGGCCACCACCCCAGATCAGCGAACACGCGAGCCGTCAGGCGAGCCGCCGAGCGCAGCGCAGGCATGCGGGCTGGCCCGCACGGGTCGGAGGGAGAGCGGAGTGCGAGCGCAGCGAGCGCGAGCATCGACCGGAGATCCCGCCCCGGCGCAGCCGGGGTGCCGGAGTCGAACTCTGCATACCCGGCTGACTCATTTATCAGCGAACGGCTGAACCAGTTGAAAATACGGGCGAATCACTACACCGCCTGTTCCACGGGAGAACTCTTCACGGGCCGTTGTTCCAACCCGAGTTCCACTTTGGCACGTCAATCGCGCTCATCGCCATCGCCGCCCGCCATGCCCAGCCCGTCGAGCGTCGCCACCGCGGTCTCGAGTTGCCGATCGCCGATGTGGGCGTAGCGCTCGGTCATCTTCACCGAGCTGTGCCCCATCAGCACCTGCACGACCTTCAGCGAGCAGCCGTTGAGCACGAGGTGCGACGCGAAGGTATGCCGCAGGTCGTGGAAGCGGATCCGCCGCAGCTCGGCCCGGTCGAGGCCCTTGCGCAGCATCGTATTGGCGTAGTTGGTGTTGTAGGTGACGCCGCCCGCCCGATTCGGGAAGACGACCGCCCCCGGCGAGCACCCTCGCCACCGCCGCATGACCTCGACGAGATCCGCGGCCATCGGGATGACCCGCGTCTTCCCGCTCTTCGGCGTGCCGAGAACCCCCCGCCAGGCGTTGTGCTCGACGGTGATCCGCCCCGCCTCGAAGTCGACCGAGCGCCAATGCAGCCCGAAGATCTCGCCTTTGCGCATGCCTGTCCGCAGCGCCAGGAAGACCACCGCGTGGTAGCGCGGGCTCGGCTCCATCGCGCGCAGCAACGCGCCCGCTTCGTCCGGCCGCAGCCAGTCGAACTCGGCCGTCGTCTCGGGCAGCGGCTTCACCCGCACCCGCTCGGCGAGCACGCCCCACTCGACCGCGCTCTTCATCAGGCTGCTGAGCACCCCGAGGTGCCGGTTGACCGTGCTCGGCGCCAGCTTGCGCCGCAGCTGATCGGCCTTGAACGCCTCGATATCGCGGCGCGTGATCTGGTCCAGCCGTCGCTTGCCAAAGAACGGAACGAGGTGGCACCGCAAGGCTTTCTCCTTGCGCAGCCGCCCGCTCGGCTTGTTGTGGACGGCCACGTAGGTGGTCATCCACTCGTCGGCGAACGCGGACATGGTCGGCGCCGCGACCGCCGACCCCGCATCGGGCCCCTTCGCGGTCAGTTCGAGCCGCAGCTCGACTTCGTACGCCTTCGCCCCGCGCTTGCTCTGCACCGGGCTGACCCGCCGGATCCGCCGGCCGTCGACCGTAAAATCGACGACCCACTTTCCTCTCCACTTCTTGACCGCCATGACCATTCTCCGTGGTCGGTGGCGGGCCCGTGGATTTGGCCATCAGCATCGTGCCGCTGGTGGCGGGGTGATGGCAAGGGTCCGGGCTCGAGCGCGGCGATCGCGGCGGTCAGAGACTCATCGGCGACGTGTGCGTAGCGCTCGGTGGTGGTGATCGAGGCATGGCCCAGCAACTTCTGAATCACCCGCAGCGAGACGCCGCGCAGCACGAGGTGCGAGGCGAAGCTGTGCCGCAGGTCGTGCACCCTGACGTGGCGCAAGCCGGCGGTGGTCAGCGCGCGATCCAGGGCACGATTGACCCGGTTGGGGCTGAGCTCGACCTCGCCGTCATCTCCCGGGAAGACCCAGCGGCCGGGGCTTTGCGGGCGCCATGCACGCAGCGCGGCGAGGGCGTCGCTGGCCAGCGGCACAGTGCGGCGGCGGTTGCCCTTGGTCGAGCCGACGCGGCGGCGGTAGACGTTGTGGCGCACGTCCACGACACGGCGCTCGAAGTCGACATCGGCCCATTGCAGCGCGAGCAGCTCGCCTCGGCGCAGCCCCGTCCGCAGCGCCAGCGTGAACAGCGCCTTCCACTTCGGCTCGCCGGAGACCGCCGCCAGCAGCGCGTCGGCCTCGGCCGGGCGCAGCCAGTCGAACTCGCTCGGAGGTGTCTTCAGCCGCGGGAACTTCGGCACGGCATCGAGCAACCGCCACTCGACCGCGCAGCGCATCAGCGCCGAGAGCACCATCAGGTGACCGTTGATCGTGCTCGCCGCCAGCCCCGCCTCGCGCTTGGCCGCGACATAAGCGTCGAGGTCCCGGCGGGCGATCGCGTCGAGCCGCCTGTGGCCCAGCGCCGGCAGCAGGTTGACCCGGAGGATCGACTCCTTGCGCACGCGATCGCTTGGCTTGTTGTGCACGAGCACGCGCTCGGTCAGCCAGCGGACGGCGAACTCACTCAGCGTCGGGCGTGGGCCCGAGCAGGCGGTCGAGGTCGACAAGGCGACCCGCAGCCGGGCCTCGTAGGCCTCCGCGCCTCTCCGCGTCTGCACCGGGCTGACCCGGCGGATGCGCTTGCCGTCGAGGGTGAAGTCGGCCACCCACTTCCCGCGCCATGTCTTGGCGGTCATCGCGTCCTCCCCGCCGTTGCTCGGCGAGCCATGTATCGAGGGCCGCGGGCTCGAAGCGCAGCCGGTTGGAGATCTTCAGGTGCGGGATCGCGCCCCGCGCGGTGAGCCGGTACAGGTGGCGGCGGGTGATGCGTAGGCGCCCGCACACGTCGTCGGGGGTCA
>JAUHXC010000046.1 GCA_030427205.1 bacterium
GCCCCGAGACGGGGGTAGGCGCACTCGTGCGCCCTGTCTCGCCGAAATCAGCCGAGAATCTCGAACTCGGTTCCGCTCAAACCGGCTGCGGCCCGAGCGCCTGATCCGGTTCTTACGACGGCCTCAAGCTTGGCGCGACCGCGGAGGCGCTCGCCTTCGAGGTCCGGGAGCAGTTCGAACGACGCGAGAACGTCGCCCCGTTCCTGCAATCGGAAGCCCACCCGGGGCTCGACGGTCAGCGTCTCGACCGGCAGCGTCTCGTACCGGAACTCCAATCGCTGGACGACTGCCTCGGCGTTCCAGCCCAGGGTCACGCTGAACGTCGCTGTCTGGTTCAGGTCCCCGCAGTCCACGAGCGGGATGTCTCGCCAGACGAGCGTCAGGCTGTCCTCACCGTCCAGCCGGCGGACCACTCCTGCGGGGCGCCCTTGGCATGCGTCGATATCGAGCGTTGCCCAGAACGGGGCCACCACCGACGCCATGAGCACCTCATCCAGCGGTCTCGGTTCCGCTGCATCGAACCCATCCCCGTTGATGACCATCATGCCGGTCGCGTGGACCTCGAGGTGAACGATGGGCTGACCCCCGAGCGACAGGTTGCCAGGCAGCACGTCGTCATCCTCGACGTTCAAGATCCACGGGGAGCGCGTGAACTCCCCATCCGCATCGATCGAGAGCGGCACGCCCCCTTCAGGCACTGGCGCAGCGTAAAGCGGGGTGTGCGAGAGAAGAATGGTCATGGCGAGGAGCGTGCGCATGTCGGTTGCCCTTGATCAAGCGAATCTACCCAGGTTGGACGTGTTCAGGTCTGATGAACCGCACAGAATGTCCTTGACATCGAGATTACCAGCACCGGCCGGGACTTCTAAGCGGGCTCGAAGCCTGCGCGGGCCTTCAAAGCCTGCGCGGGCCTTCAAAGCCTGCGCGGGCCTTCAAAGCCTGCGCGGGCCTTCAAAGCCTGCGCGGGCCTTCAGAGCCGACTCGTGCTCCTGCCGCACGCTGGTGGGATGTCGACAGGCCGGCCTGGGGCAGGGCGACGAGATTTCTGCGCAGCCGCCATCAAGCCCGTTCACGCACGGAAGCATCGGCAGGGGAGGGTCGCTGAACGCCGACGATTGGACGTCGAGAGGGGGCTGGCCAGCTGCTACGCATGCGGCCGCCCCCGCTGCGGCTTGGCCGACCACGAGTATCCCCTCGGGTGCCGGGCTGCAGCCCGAAGGAGGTGTCGGCGCGTGGCTACTCATTCAGGAGCGGGATGTCGATCCTCTCTCCGTCAGGTCCATACAGTCCGCGACCACGGCCAAAGGGCAGCGGTGTCAGGGCGATGATCAGCCCTCCGGCCAGCGTACCGATCACCTCCGCCACGTGCTCGAAGCGCTGCACATCCGATGCGCCATACTGCCCGTTGAGCGTGAGGCCGTAGGTATGGCCGGCACGGCGCCAACCGTCGATGATCTCGACGAGGTGCGACGCATCTCCGAAGTCTTCGAGGTAGGTCTGCTCGTCCATCTCGCCGGGGTGATTGCGCGACACGTCGAACCCCGGCCCGTCGCCGTCGGCGAAGTGCATGCTGTAGTGCGCGTCGAGCACGAACGGAGAGGTATTGGCGGGCGACTCGCCCGTGCCGAGCCGCCGGAACTTCGGGGCGGGGCTGTTATAGCGCTGCCGCCAAGTCCTGGCGAACTCAGCGGGGCTGATCACGTCTCGGCGAGTCGAGAGCACTTCCAGATCGAGGCCCATGCTCTACTCCTCGGTCTCGGCATCATTGCTGAGAACAGCACCGGTTCGACCCAGCGGGAGAGGGAAGGGGACCGGCGATGGCGAGCCGATCGCGAAGACGCCATCGGCGCACTCGAAGACGATGCGGCTGAAGACGCCCTCCGATGGAATACGGGCCGCGGGCCCACCTTCTACGAAGGCACGGACCTCCGCGACCTTCCACTGCCGGACGGTCACGAACAGCACGCCGTTCTCGTGACCCATCGCCTCAGCCTTCTTGGCGTTCCGGCTGATCCGCTTGACCATGTTGGCCTTGCGACCGACGGTCGACATGTCCTTCAGCGAGAAGGGTATGGCCCGGCCCCCGCCTGGCGGATGCCAGAAGCCTTCGACACCCTGGCTGTTGTTGCCGAGCCACTCGATTCGCCCGCCGCCGCCTTCCGACCGGCCCATGCGGTTCGCTTGAGCCATCTCGTGGGCCGCGTCCGGTCGCCCTTCATGTCGTGGTTGCCCGGGAGGACGGAGAGGGCCAGTGCCGCCCTTGTAGCTGTGGACCCGCTCCGACAACCAGTTGGTGAGCTGAAGCTCGCCCACGGTTTCGCCGAACTTCGTCTGCCTCAGGCGGCCCACCGCACGCACGATGCCCCACTGGGCGCCAAGCACGACCAGGGCTTCGACGGCGACGCCGAACAGTGTGCCGACGGCCTCGGCGAATTCGAGCGCGGCGGCTTCGATCTGCGCCTGATCGCCATTGGCCTTCAACGCAGTACCGAGGAAGGATGTGAAGGCTGACCCCACGCGGGCGATGGACGAGCCGACCCATGCGATGAGGAAGCCCAGGCCCACCCACTCGAGGATGGCGAGCCCCAACTCGAAGCCGGCGGCCGCCATCGGCCCGGCTGCGAGGCCGCCGGTCAGGGCGCCGACCACGGCCCCACCCGCGGTGAGCGTGGCCAGCAGCGCGCCGCCACCCAGCAGGATGAAGCCCAACGAGAGGAGCGCGTTCTTCAGTGCGGCCTCCGCATGGCGCGCGATGGCCTCGCCGATGAACCCTCGCGAGAGCTGGATCGCGGTGCGCATGTCGTCGAGCGCCTGCCCGACCCGCTCGATGCCCTCGGCCAGACCGACCGCGTTCGCCGCTTCGTAGCTGCGCGAGCCCGAGTTCACGATGCCTCGCAGTCCACGGGCGAATGCGAGGCTCGGGATCCAGATGAACTGGTTGGCGCGGAAGTAGACCTGCCGCCAGCCGTCCGTCGTGTCGGGCACCGGCACCCCGTTGAGGTGAGCCAGGACGTTGACGTAGAAGCGCAGATCCTGGCCCCAGTCGTCGGCATGCGGGCCGAAGTGCTGCTCGGCGATCGCGATCGCCGTCCCGGGCGTGCCTCCCTCCACCCGGTGCAAGGCCGCGTTCGGCTCGGGCAGGTTGGTGCGGACGTAGAGCGATGCGACGAAGCCTGCTTCGCCACTGGGCAGTGATACCCGATACCAGCCACCGGGCACGGCGCCGATCACTTGCAGCCGAGCATTGAACGGCAGCTCGGTGAGCACGTTGTCCTGCTCCGTGTCGGGGCTCGATCTCAGCCGGAGGCGTTGTCCACCGTCGTGGGCGACCAAGCCGACCCGGTTGACGGGCTGCTCCTCGGGTTGAGGTTGGTGCGGGTCGATGGTCGGCGGTGCCTCGGTCGACGCGCGCAGCTCGTCGGCCTGCGCATCACGCCCGAGTGCGGACATTGATGGCGGCATCGACATGAGCGCAGCGTTGTCGCCGGCCATACTGGCCTGCAACTCGGCAGACTGCCCATGCTGAGCGACATAGCTGGCCATCGATGGGTCGTAGCCGACGGCGGCATCTGATTGCCCGAATGGGTCGACGCCAGGAGCGCGGGTCGTGTCGTACTCGCTCATGCCCCGATGCTCCTCGGCCCACACGAAATGATGCGTGACGCGTGTTCCTGCACATGCCCTCCGCAATGCCGACAAGCAACGATAGCGAGATTTTGATTGGTCGTCGACCGGCGTCCGCCTTCGCGGTTGCAGCAAAACTCAAGCACACTCTGTGCCAATGTGTTGACGCTTTCGCGCGACACCCGTATTCGACTGATTCTATGTACGAATATGTTGCGACAGAATGTGTAGGCTTATGTGCGCAAACGCCGATTTCGGCCAAAATCTTGTGACCGGTCGTGTGACCACCGCCCGCCCGAAAGCCCCGCGCCGCGGGCCTCTCAGCCAATCCAAGTTGTGACCGGTATATGCGGCACGGGAATGGCGCTCGGCGCTCGTGCGGTAAGCCCTCGGCAAACCCCAGCAGACTGGCGGGATACCGAAAGCGGAGGTCCGCATGGCTTCAGGGCGCTGGTTCCCGCGGGCTCGGGCCGCTGAGGTATCCGCACGGGCCTCGGCCTAGCGGTGCGGCAGCAGTTCGCCCATCTTCGCTTTGGGCCACCCCCTGGACAGCTTGACGAGCACGTCGGAGATATACGCCTGCGGGTCGAACCCGGCGAGGTGGCAGGTGCAGATGATGCTGTACATGACCGCCGCCCGTCGGGAGCCGGCGAACAGCGAGTTGTTGCGGTGAGCGTGGGCGTCCCGGAGATGGTGACCGGGATCGCCCGGTGGGACGCGAGCGGCTACTTCGGGATGGTCGGGCGCTCAGGTGGGAGCGCTACTCGGGATGGGACTCCGCTGGGCGCTGGTATTGACCGATTGATGGACGGGGCGGGCGCAAGCCCTGGGGCCAGCGATCGGCCGCCTTCGCTGCTCACGCCCGTTGGTCCGCGCAGCGCAGCAACTCGATCAGCATCTCCCCCCAATTGCGGTGAGCGAGGTCGGGTCCCCATTGATCATCGCGGCCCGTCGGTGTCTTCTGTCGTGGGACGCCGGGCCGGCGCGCGGCCGGGAGCGCCCACCCGCGAAGCCCGGCCGCCCGACGCGCAGGAGGTATCCGATGAGCTACAAGTTCAGGGTCGAGACCCACAGCCCGGGGCATCGGGTCTTGCCCAAGACCGGCGAGATGAAGGCGCCGGTGCATGCCTGGCTCGACGACGCGCTCTTCGAGGCCACCGACGAGGCCCTCTGGCGTCAGGCGGCGACGGCCGCTGCGCAGCCGGGCGTCAAGGCGATCCATCTCATGCCCGATACCCATCTGGGATATGGCATCCCGGTGGGTGGGGTGGTGGTCACCGACGATGTCTTGATCCAGGCCGGCAGCGGCTATGACATCTCCTGCGGTGTGATCTATCTCGAGGTGCCGGGTTTGCACGCGAGCGACATCGCCGATCCCGCGAAGCGCAAGCGATGGGTCGACGCGGTGGAGCTGAGGGTGGCGACCGGGCTCGGCGATCACCGCCCGCCCGCGGCGCGGGATGTCTCGTACAAGCAGGTGCAGCAGATCTTCCGCTATGGCGCGCAGGCGCTGGGGGTGCCTTCCGAGCTGTGCGAGCGACACTACATCGACGTGGATGAGGCGTGCTTCGACGAGCGGCGGGTGCCGCGGGCGCAGCAGCGGGCGACGCCGCAGCTCGGCAGCGTGGGCGGGGGCAATCACTTCATCGAGATGCAGGTCGATCGCGACTCGGGCGCGGTCTGGATCATGGTGCATTGCGGCAGCCGGGGCTTCGGCTGGCAGACGGCGAATCACTTCTTCTACGCCGGCGCCGAGCTGCGCGGGCTGCCCAAGAAACGGCGTGAGGAGAGCTGGCTCTACCGCGACGAGCCGCTGGGTCGGGCGTATTGGGCCCATCACAACGCGGCGGCGAATTATGCCATCGCCAATCGGCATACGATCGTCGACGGGGTGCGTGATGCTACCCGGGCGGTCTATCAGACCGATGTCGATGTCTATTACGAGATCAGCCACAACCTCGTGCAGGAAGAGACCCTGTTGCTGCCCGATGGCAGCACCGAGCGCGGCTTCGTGCATCGCAAGGGCGCGACGCGCGCGTTTCCGGCGGGGCACCCCGACCTGGCCGATACCCGCTGGGCGGAGACCGGGCATCCGTGTCTGGTGCCGGGCTCGATGCTGTCCGGGGCGGCCATCTTGTTCCCCGAGGCGGGGGCGGCGCGCTCGGCGTGCTCGGTAAACCACGGATCGGGGCGGGTCATGGCCCGCGGCGAGGCCCGACGCGAGTTGGCGGTCATGCACGACGAGATCGACCACGAGATGCGCACGATCCGGCGCACGCTGGGTGGCGTGGTGGTCGAAGGCATCGTCGGCAATACCGAACGCACCCCGCTCGACGAGTGCGGGCATGTCTACAAGGACCTCGACGCCGTCCTGACCGTGCTCGAGAGCGAGGGCATCGCCCGGGTGGCTCACCGGCTGTATCCGGTGGCCAACATCAAGGGGGTCTGAGCCCCGCCGTCAGCGACCGTTGCCGGCGTCGATCGAGCCGCCGTCGGGTGCCATCACACCGGCGTCGGCGGGCTCCGACGGACCGCCGTCGAGCGGCTCCTCGCCGTCGTCGATCTCCAGCGGCGCCGGCACGCTGTCGAGGGCGAGCCGTACGCCGCGGGTCGCGCTGCGCAGCGTCGGCGCCGAGCGGTGGCGGGCGGCGCTGCGGCAGCGGGCCGGATCGGCGCTCCACGAGCCGCCGCGGGCGATGCGCTCGGGGCCCTGCGGGGTCACCGGATCGGTCCGGGTCTCGGGCGGATCGGGGTAGGCCGCCGGCGCGTCGAGGACCCATTCTTCGACGTTGCCGTGCACGTCGCGCAGCCCGAGCGCGTTGGCCACGTCCCTGTCGACGAAGGCGCGGGTGCGACCCTCGGCGTTGCCTCGGAAGACGTCTGCGATCGAGAGGGCGTCGGTATCGTCGCCGGTCCAATAGCGGCTGTTGGTGCCGCCGCGAGCCGCCCGCTCCCATTCGGCTTCGGTGGGCAGGCGGTAGCCATCGCATCCGTCGACGATGCCCACGCGCTGGCAGGTGAAGTCGCCCTCGCATTCGGGGGTGTCCCGGTCGCAGCCGCCGAAGGGCTCGCCCGCGCACTCGAACAGGGTATGACATGCGCGGCGGCCGTCGATCTCGGACGCCCGGTTGGCGAGCCAGAGCGCGTCGAACCAGCTGATCCGTTCGAGCGGACATCGGCCCTCTTCGGCGTCGCGGCAGGGGCCGCCGCTCGCGGAGGTCGAGAACCAGGCGGGGTTCATCGGCGCGCGCCCGCTCGACGGGAGCTGCCAGCGGCCCTGGGTGGTCTCGACGGCCGAGATGAGATAGGGCCGCTCGAAGCGCACGGTATGCTGCGGCTGCTCGTCGGCGGCGGCGGCGGGATCCTGGTCGGAGCTGCCCATGGTGAACTGCCCCGGTGGCACGCAGACGAACCCGGGCGGCACGATCGTGCGATCCGGGCAGCCATTGCATGGTGGAGCGTTCCGGCTGCCATCACACCACGTGCAGCGGCTGGCCTGGGCTTCGTCGATCTCGCCGTCGCAGTCGTTGTCGAGGCCGTCGCAGGTGGTCTCGACCGGTTCGAAGCGATCGATGATGGTCACGACCGCGCCCTGCACGCAGCGCACGACCCGTGGCCGACAGGGCGCGTCCTGAGAGGCGTTGTCGCTCGGGCTGGGCAGGTCGGCGTCCTCGTCGATCAGGCCGTCCTCGTCGTCGTCCAGGCCGTTGCACAGCTCGAGCGGCAGCCCGGCGTCGTCCCCGTCGGCCACGTCCAGCGGGCGGGCCATGTCGGTGGCGAGGTCGGTGGTCCCGGAGAACGGGGGCAGGGCACCGGGGCTTTCGATGCATGCCGGCCCGAGGCCCACCAGCAACACCGCCACAGCTGCCCGCATCATCGAAGTCGTCCGCATGGGATCGAGTCTGCCGGAAGCGCGCCTCGCGAACCAGCGCAGATCATCGCGGTGCATGCAGCCCCGTCGCGCCCGCTGGGGTATCATCCGCGGCATGCGAATCCCGGTCGATGTCTTCATGATGCTGTCCCCGCGCCGCTCCGCCGGCGTCTTCACCTGCGCCGCGCTCGTCGCCCTGTGCCTCGGCGGCTGCGACGATACGACGACCGCCGCGGTTGATGGCGACCCGCCCGATCAGGCCCCGGCGGTCGACGTCGGCGTCGATGTGGCCCCGGCCGACGCCGACGACCCACCGCCCGATGCCGTGGCCGACGCAGCGAGCGACGGCGGCGTGGGCTGCGTCGCCGAGGGCGAGCCGAGCTTCGAGGCGGTCGGCCTCGGGCGGTGGGTCGTCGACGTCGACCGGACGACCGGCGCCTGGCAGGTCAAGCGCCCCGACGACGCGGCGGTGGTGCTGCGCTCGGCCGAGACGTGCGTCGACGGCGTGCGGCGGCCGCTGGGCCGAATCGCCCGCGGCACGCCGGGGCTCGAGTCGGCCTTTGGTGCGTTTCGGGTCACCTTCGAAGGGCCGCGCAGCCAGCTCGACTGGCACCCGATCGCCGGCCCGCCGGCGGTGGACATCGCGGGCGGTGCGGTGGTGCTGCGCAGCACCGCCGCCGACGGCACGCCGGTGCGTCTGGTCTTCGAACCGGATGGCGACGCCTTGCGCGTTCAACTCGACGCCGAGGCCGACGCGGCGGGCTTCGGCTGGCGCTGTGGGCCCGAGAGCGGCTTCTTCGGTCTGGGCACCCAGGTGACCGGCCTCGACCTGCGCGGCGGGCGCTATCCGCTGTTCACCCAGGAGCAGGGCATCGGCAAGCCGGCGTCGGGCCAGCCGTTCCCGCTGGCCAACATCCCCGAGGCGGCGTATGCCCCGATGGGCATCTGGCACGCCAGCGATGGCTACTCGGCGGTGATCACCCACGACGCCTACAGCCACATCGACCTCTGCGCGGCCGACGCGGGGCGCGTCGAGCTGGAGAGCTTCGGCGCGATGCCCGGCTTCGTGCTGCTGCCGGGCGTCGATCTGCGCGCGCGCATGCAGGGCCTCGGGCGGTACATCGGTACGCCGCCCGACGTGCCCCCGTGGGTCTTCGGGCCGTGGAATGACGCGGTCGGCGGGCCGGCCCGGCTCGCGGTGGTCGCCGACGGGCTGCGGGCCGCGTCGATCCCCTCGTCGGCCATCTGGAGCGAGGACTGGATCGGCGGCGAGCAGACGGGCACCGGCTACCGCTTGAGCTACGCCTGGGAGTGGGATCCGGGCACCTATCCCGACCTCGCCGCCGACATCGAAGGGCTGCACCGACGGGGCTTCGCCTTCCTGGCCTACTTCAACCCGTTCGTGCCCGAGCCGACCCGCATGTTCGCCGAAGGCACCGCGGGCGGCTGGCTGGTCGAAGACGGGGCCGGCGAGGTGATCACGTTCCGCGACCCCGCGTTTCGGGACGCGGCGCTGGTCGACCTGACCGAGCCGGCGGCGCTCGACTGGTTGAAGGACTACCAGCTCACCGCCGCGCGCGACCTGGGCATCGACGGCTGGATGGCCGACTTCGCCGAGTGGCTGCCCGTCGAGGCGGTGATGCACGACGGGACCGACGGCTGGCGGTTTCACAATCGCTACCCGCTCGCCTGGCAGCAGGCCAACGTCGACGCGATGGTCGAGGCGCACGCCGACGCCGCGCCGGGCGATACGTGGACCTTCTTCGTGCGCAGCGGCTGGGCGTCGGTGAACGGCGGCACGGCGGGCATCGCGCCGGCGCTGTGGGCCGGCGACCAGAACACCGACTGGGGACGCGACGACGGCTTCCCGACCATCCTGCCCATCGGGGTGCACGTCGGCCTCGCCGGGGTGGCGGTCTATGGCAGCGACATCGCCGGCTACACCAGCGAGACCGTCCCCAATACGACCAAGGAGCTCTTCTTCCGCTGGGCCGCGGTCGGCGCCTTCCACCCGCTGATGCGGACCCACCACGGCAGCGACGAGTGCAGCAACTGGGCCTTTGATCGCGACGCCGACACCGTGGCGCATTATCGGCGCTACGCGGTGCTGCATACGTTGCTGTACCCGTACCTGCGGGCGCGCATGGACGAGGCGGTCGAGCGCGGCTGGCCCATCGTGCGCCACCCGTACTTCACGGCGCCCAGCCAGCCCGGGCTCTGGCGGGACGGGCGCGACCTGTACTTCCTCGGCGACGCCTTGCTGGTGGCGCCGGTGATGGAGCAGGGGGCCGACGCGCGCACGGTGCATCTGCCCGGCGACGGCTGGTGGCCCTTGTTCGGCGATACACCCCTGGCCGCCGGTCAGGCGGGCCCCGGCCGCACGGTGACCCACGACGTCGCGGCGCCGGTCACCGAGATCCCGGTCTTCGTGCGGCCGGGCACCGTGCTGCCCTTGCTGCCGCGGCCGGTGGACAGCTTCTATGGCGCGACCGCCGAGGGGGTCAGCGATCTCGACGAGCTGGCCGGCGGTCGGCGCCTGGCGCTGTATCCGGCGGCGGATGGCACGCTGGGCCCGGCGACGGTCGAGGGCACGGCGGTCTCGGGTGAGGGATGGCGCGCGCGCCCCGAATGGGCCGGTGCGACGCTCGACGGCGCGCCGCTGATGCCGTGCGCCGAGGCCGGGGATGCATCGTGTATCGCGGCCGATGGCGTGCGGCTGGTGGCCGTGGGCGAGGGGGATCTGCAGATCGGCGATGCCCGGCTCAGCCTCTCGGGCGGCGAGCCCCGCGACTGGTGGATCGCCTACGCCGCCGACGCCTGGGGCGAGTGGGCCGCGCCGACGATCGTCGGCGACCTCGACCCGGACATCCCGCCGCCGTGCGAGCAGTGACGCCGTCGGTCAATCGCGGCGCCGGACGCCCTGACGGAAGCGGATCAAGCCGACCGAGGCCATCGCCGGCACCAGCAGCAGATCGACGAGCAGCGCCAGGATCAGACACGCCGGCAGCAGCGTGCCCAGCATGCGGGTGCTGAAGTAGCTGCTCGTCGCGAAGGGCAGAAAACCCGCCGTCAGGATCACCGTCGTCATGGCGATGGCCCGCCCGGCGAAGTCGAACGTGCGGTCGATGGCCAGGCGGCGGTCGGTGCCGCGCTCGACCTCGCTGCGCAGGCGCACCAGGAAGTGCACCGTATCGTCGACGCCGATGCCCACCGCGATGAGCAGGACCACGAAGATGTCGCTGTCGATGGTGTCGCGCGTGCCGGCCCACGCCACGAGCATCAGCAGCGGGAAGAGGTTGGGGATCATCGACCACAGCCCTGCCGCGACGCTGCGCAGGGCGATGATCATCATGATGGCGATGGTGCCCGTCGAGACCGCGAAGCCCAGCCTCTGGCCGTTGATGATCGAGTCGAGCCAGTCGCCGAGCAGGTAGCTCATGCCCGTCGGCTCGACGGCGATCTCGGCGCCGAGGTGCTCGCCGGCGAGGGCCATCGCCGCGTCGCCCACCGACTCGCTCTCGCGGAAGCCGTTGCCGCCGACGCGCAGCCGCACCCGCATCAGCTTGCGGTCGAAGTCGATGACCTGCTCGAGCACCTCGCGGCCATCGGCCATCTCGAACAGCAGCATGTACTGCGCGAGCTGCTCGCGGGTGGTCGGCTGGGGGCCGAAGCCCTCCCGCCCGCGGGTCATGGCCCGGTGCACCGTGACCATCACGTCGAGCCATGACTGCGCGTCGTCGACCAGCGGATGCTCTTCGAGCGCGGCCTGCCAGCGTACGAGCCGCTCGAAGCGCGCCGGATCGTACAGGCCGTCGGTCTCGGGCGCCTCGACGTAGATGTCGACCATGTTGGTGCCGGCGAAGCTGGCCTCGAACCAGTCCACCGACCGCTTGAGCTCGCTCTCCTCGCCCATGCGATCGACGATGTCGGTCTCGATGGTCATGCCGCTGCCCACGTACAGCCCGCCTGCGGTGAGCAGGCCGAAGAAGGCGATGACCCGCCACGGCCGACGGGTGGCGACGCCCTGCAGACCGCCCAGGGCCCGGTCGAGCGTGCGTTGAACCCGGCTGGTCGCGCCGCTGCGCAGCGGCGCGGGGGTCGGGGTCAGGCTGAAGAGCACCGGCACGACGGTCATCGCGATCAGCAGCGCGACGGCCACCCCGAAGCCGAGCACGACGCCGGTCAGGCGGAAGACCGGCGTGGGCACGAACGACAGGCCGACGAAGCCGACGAAGGTGGTCAGCGAGGTGAAGAAGCACGCCCGCCCGACATCCTCGGCGGCGTCGAGGATCGCTTCGTCCTTCGACTTGCCGTGCCCCAGCTCGACCAGATAGGCGCTGGCGAGGTGCACGACGTCGCTGAACGCCACGATGAGGATCACCGCCGGCACCAGCGCCATCATGATGCTCACCTGGCGGTCGAGCTGCACCGCCAGCCCCGCCGTCCAGATCACCGCGACGATCGAGACCCCGCCCGATAGGACCGCCGGCCACAGCCGGTGGAAGAGCAGCCAGACCGACAGCAGCAGCAGGATCGCGGTGAAGGGCAGCACCCGCATCAGCACCACTTCGGTCTGCACCACCAGCGCCGATACGGCGGCGATCTGGCCGACGACGTATTGCCGGTCGCGGGGGATGCCCTCTTCGGCGAAGACCGCGCGGACCCGATCGAGCAGGCGCGGGCCTTCTTCGGCGCGGCGATCGGGATCGGAGACCAGCTCGATGACGACCGCCGTGCCCGGCCCTTGCCGGGCCAGCAGGTTGCCGCCGACGAAGGGATCCTGCCTCAACTCGTCGAGCAGCGCCGCCCGAGCGGGCCCGTCGAGCGCGTCGATGTCGTCGGCGTAGGGCTCGGCGCGCAGCTGACCGCCGCGGAACTCGATGCGCCGGGCGTCGAGCGCGGTGAGCACCCGGGCGACCTCGGGCCACTCGGAGATGCGGGCGGTGATGCGATCGAGGCGGTCCCGGGACGGCGGAGACAGCAGGTCGGGGGCCTCGAAGCCGATGATGATCGTCTCGTCGCCGCCGAAGCGGTCGGCCCGTTCGAGGAAGCGCTGCCAGGCGGGGCTCTCGCCGAGAAAAAGCCGGCCGATGGTCGAGCCGAGCACCCCGCGGCTCGCCGAGAGCCCGGCGAGCACGGTGACGAGGCCGACGACGATCAGCACGGCCATGCGGTGCCGCAGCACGAATCGGAACCATGTGCGCATGCCGGCACCGTACCGCAATCGGGCCCGACGCGCGCCTCTGTTGCCGCGCTCGGGCGCGTATCACCGGACGGTCGGGCCCGGATCTGACCGGTTCCTGATCGATCTCGGCGCCGTGTCGACGCCGTGCCGACGGATTCTCCAAATTTTCGCTTGAACGTACGTTTCGATACGTACAGACTCTCACTGGATGCTGAAGTGCGCAGACGTCGCACATCAACATACGTCGACACCAGAGGAGGGGAGCCGATGGTCGTCCACACTCACGTAGAGAGTCAGCGCGCCGCCTCGGCCCTGCGTCGCGGGGCCCTGCGCCTGGTCGCCGTGGCCGCGTGCACGCTCGTCGCCGGCCACGCCGCCGCCGACGTGGTCATGACCAGCGACGGCGTGGTCGAGGTCGACGCGCCGCGCACGACGTTCGCCCCGCCCGCCAAGGCGTGGTCCGCCGGCGGACGCGGCGTATCGGACTTCCCCGGCTGGGCCAAGGCGACCGGCTATCGGGGGAGCAAGGGGGCGCGGGTCGGCAAGCGCACCGTGCGCGGTCATCGCGGCGCGTTCGAGGGCGCCGAGGCGCGCGTCTTCGCCGAGCGGCAGTGCATCGAGCCCGAGACGATCCCGGTTTGGAAGCGGGTCGCCGACGTGGTGGCCGACGTCGCGGTGGTCATCGACCAGCCGGTCACGATCGGCGACGGCATCTACAGCGACTACGACATCTACACCCGGCGCAACAAGCGGCACATCGACCGGGTGCCGGCGGTTGATCCCGACCCCCGGGTGGGCCCGGTGCCGGTGGTCGGCGTCGAGCTGCCCAAAGAGTTCATCAACCGCGAGTGCGCGGCCCTCGACAGCCATATGATCCACTTCGACCCGGTCGGCGAGGGCTCGGTCGAGGGCTGGGTCGACTTCGATCGGCCCATCGTCGCGGTCTTGTTCTATGGCAACCGCCTCGACGGTTCGGACGCGGTCTTCGGGCTGCCCGGCGTGGCCTACCAGGGCGACTTCGTCGACGATCGCGGACGGGCCGGGCGCGACGGCATGCTCGATCCGGTGCCCTGGCGCGGGCTCGAGCTGGGTGTCGTGGCCGGCGCCGAGGGCCTGGAGCAGGTGGTCCTCGGCCGCGATGCCGATGGGCGCCCCAATCAGCGCATCGCCTTCACCCTGCACGGCGATCCGGCCGGCGATCAGATCCGGGTGTTGACGCGGGCGCCCTGCGATTGCCGCTGATCCGCCCGACGGCCCGCGGGATCGCGCTCGCGTGCCTCGTGGGCGCGCCGGGCTGCGCGGTCGATGGCATGCCCGGTGATGGCATGCCGGATGCCATCGTGATGACTGATGCGAGAGTCATTGATGGTATGCCAGATGAGATTTCTGATGCCATGCCGGATGCCATCTGGGATGCCTCGGGGGATGCCTCGGGGGATGCCTCGGCCGATGCCCGATCGGACGCGGCGCAACCCATGGACGAGGGCACGCCGGGGGCGTCCGACGACGCTGCAGCGCCCGACGCCGCGCCGATCGATGCCGCGCTGCCCGACGCCGCGCCGCCCGATGCCGCGCTCGACCCGGGTCGCGAGCACCGCTGCGACGACGGGCTCGACGATGACAGCGACGGCGCGGTCGACTGCTTCGACGGCGACTGCCTCGACGACGTGCCCTGCAACATCGTGCCCGAGACGCCCGTGCAGTTCGTGCAGGAGCTCTTTCTGCAGCGCTGCGGGTGCCATACCGGCGCGGTCGACCTCGGCGGCCTTCAGCTCGTGCGGCCGTTCACCGACACCACCGTCGGCGTGCCCGCCGTCCTGGATCCCGAGTGGATGCTGATCGAGCCGGGTGACCCGGCGGCCAGCCTGCTCTACGTCAAGCTGCTCGACGACATCCCCGACGGGCTCGGCGAGCGCATGCCGCCCGAGATGCCCTACCTCGACGCGGATCAGCTGGCGCTCGTGGCGGATTGGATCGCCGGCCTGCGGCCCTGACCGGCGCGCGCGGCTCGCGGTGTGCTGACCGGGGCCGAATGCCCCGAACATGCGATGACTCAGCGGTCGCATCTCATTCAGCCACAAGGCTATTCCGTAATCGGTGTAAGTTCGCGTAGCCGTAGCGGATTGCCCCGCGACGGTTGAACCGTATCCCCGGCCAGACGCGACGAGGCGCGGCACATGCGGCGCTGCCCCGATGTAGGCCTATGTGTTCTCACATCGCGGCGATCGGCGATCGAACACGAGTGACTTGGAACAAACATTCCTCCGGACGCATAATGCACGCTGCGGAAAATCCGCAGGGCCACCCGTGCGCGGGCGGCCCGAGGACGACTGGGGGAGTCGCACATGCGTCGAACGATCGGATGGTGGCTGAGCGCCGTTGGTCTGCTGTGGGCCACGGGGGCCATGGCGCAGATCGTCAATCAGCCCTCCGCGGACGGGATCCGGATCGACGGTGAGGTCGTTCAGCTCGACGAGCGGTGCACGGTCAACATGGCCAACCGCACGTCCCGGGTGAACGCCGACGGCAGCTTCGCCATTCCCAACGTGCCGTTCGAAGCGGGCAGCCGCTCGCGGGTGCGGGCGGTCTGCAGTCGCGATGGCCGGCTGCTGCTCGGCTCGTCGCCGCTGCTCGATCTAGCGGTCGAGCCGGAGCAGATCCCGATCTTCTTCGACCAGTACGTCCCGCTGGCGGCCCGGATCCGGGTGTATGCCAACGAGGACGAGACCATCATCCGCGAGGCGGACGAGATCCGCCCGATGATCGCGATCGCCGAGATGCCCAACGGGCAGATGGTCGACATCACCAATACCACCGCCGGCACGGTGTGGACGTCCTCCGACGCGCGGATCGCGACCGTCTCCCCCCAGGGGGTCGTGACGCCGCTCAAGCGGGGCGATGTCATCATCCGGGCCCAGAACGAAGGGCTCAGCGGCAGCCTGCGCCTGCAGGTGCGCATCCCCGACGATCGCGACGGCGACGGCCTGCCCGACGACTTCGAACTGGCCAACGGGCTCGACCCCGACGACCCGACCGACGCGCTGCTCGACGGCGACCTCGACGGCCTGGACAACGTGCAGGAGTTCGCCGCGGCGACGTCGCCGGGGGTGGCCGACAGCGACGGCGACGGGCTGCTCGACGGCGACGAGGTGAACCGGGGCAGCGACCCCCGCGACGCCGACAGCGACGGCGACGGGCTGCTCGACGGCGAAGAGGTGCGCATCGGCACCGACCCCAACGCCTTCGATACCGACGGCGACGGCATCGGTGACGGGGCCGAGATCGACTTCGACCTCGACCCGCTGGCCCCCGACGAGACGACCACCATGGCGGGTCAGGTCATCGACCCCGACGGCGCGGCCGTCGAGGGGGCGGTGGTGCTGGTCCAGGATCGCTTCCAGGGCTTCACCGACGTGACCGGCGCGTTCGAGATCCCGGGCGTGGTGGTCGACGGCGGTCGGCTTCTCGCCCGCGTCCGGCTGCTGCGCGACGGGGTGGTGCTCGACGGCAAGTCGCGGCGCCTCGAGCCGGTGCCCGGCGGCATCACCGACGCGGGCACGGTCCGGCTGCGCTCGGCGGTCGGCGCGGTCGGCGGCAGCATCCTCAGCCCGCGGGGCGAGCCGGTGCCCGGGGCCCGGGTGGTGGTCACCGTCGGCGAGGACGAGCGGGGCACCAACGCCAACGCCGCGGGGCAGTATCTCTTCCAGCGCTTCGACGAGGGCCCGGTCACGGTCATCGCGACCGACCCGCGCACCGGCCTGCGCGGCCGGGCGTTCGGCGATCTGGCGGAGGACGACTCGGTGCAGATCGACGTGCGGCTCTCGGCGTCGGGCACCATCCAGGGGTCGGTCTTCGGGCGCGACGGCGCGCCGGTCGGGCCGGCGATCGCGGTGCGGCTGCGCGGGCCGGTCAACCTCGACGGGACGACCGACGACTTCAGCCGGTTCCGCTTCGACTTCATCCCGCTCGGCGTCTACAGCGTCGAGGCGTTCGACGAGAACGGCAACCGCGGGCGCACGACGGCGACGATCACCGGCACCAACCAGGTCGTACCGGCGGATGTCAGCTTCCTCGGCAAGGGCCGGGTGGCGGGCATCGTCGAGACCGGCGGCGGCGCGTTGGTGCGCGGCGCCCGGGTGACGCTGCGCAGCCAGAGCCCGTTCGGCGGGTCCGCCGAGGTGATCAGCGACAACGCGGGCGGGTTCGACATCCCCGACATCTTCGTCGGGCCCTTCGAACTGACCGCGGTCGATCCGGCGACCGGCCTCGCCGGCGTGGCCCAGGGCAACGTCGACTTCGAGGGCGACGTGGCCCGGGTGACGGTGACCTTGCGCGGCGCCGGTCGCATCGTCGGCACCGTGCTCGAATCGGACGCCGTCACCCCGGTGCCCGGGGCCAGCGTCACCGTCAGCCCCGGCGGCCGCACGGTCGTCGCCGACGACCAGGGGGTCTTCCGCTTCGACGGCCTGCCGCTCGGGCGCTATACGCTCACCGGCGATCACCCCGACAACCCCGATCGCGGCCAGCGGGTGGTCAACCTCATCGAGCCCGACGCCGAGGTGCAAGCCGACGTGACCTTGCTCGGCTTGGGTACGGTGCGGGTCACCGTGCTCGACGCCGGCGGTGAGCCGGCCCCCGGCGCCCGGGTCACCCTCGACGGCCGCGGAGAGTTCACCCAACGCTTCGAAGCCATCGCCGACGCCGACGGGCAGGTCGAGTTCACCCAGGTGCTCGCCGGGCCCTTCGCGCTGTCGGCGGTCGAGCCGCTCTCCGGCCTTGCCGGCGCCATCGAGTCGAACGTGCTCGCCGACGAGCAGGTCGAGCTCGAGCTGCGGCTGGAGAGCGCGGGCAGCATCACCGGCTTCGTGCTGCGGCCCGACGGCGTCACGCCGGTGCGCGGCATTCGGGTCCGGCTGACGCCGAGCAGTCGAGAGAGCACCACCGACGCGGTGGGCCGCTTCCGCTTCGACCTGGTGCCGGTGGCCAACGGGCCGTTCACCCTCGAAGCCTTCGACGGCACCGGCGCCCGCCGCGGCGAAGAGGCGGGCATCGCGCTCGCCGAGCACGCCCAGGTCGTCGAGCGCAACATCATCATCATCGGCACCGGCACCGTGCGCGGCACGATCCTGCGGGCCGACGGCACGCCGGCCAGCGCGGCGGCGGTGACCCTCGACAGCACCGTGCCCGGCGCGCCGCGGCGCTTCGCCAATACCGAGGCCGACGGCAGCTACCTCATCGAGGGCGTGCCCGAGGGGCGGTTCACCGTCAACGCCAGCCTGCGCGAGGAGCGCCAGGCCGGCGCCGCGGCGGGGGAGATCCTGGCCGACGGCGAGGTGATCACCCTCGATATCCAGATGGACGAGAACTTCATCCCGCCGCCGCCGCCGGGGCCCGGCGGCGGGCCGCCGTCGAATACCAACCCGCGGCTGACCCGGGTCTACGACGCCAATAACTTCGACTTCGCCATCCACCAGGACGGCTCGATCCGCAACGGCACGCGCAACGTCTTCCGCGGCGACGGCGGGCTCAACAGCGGCGGCTTCCTGCTGTACATGCGGCCGTCGACCGGCCCGGGGGAGTACGAGGCCTTCGCCGGCCAGGGCGGCCGCATCGAGCTCGACGGGCGCCAGCTCTCGCTGCCCGGGGCCGGGCCCGACGGGCTGCAGGTCACCCGCCGGGTCTACGTGCCCGGCGACGGCTACTTCGTGCGCTTCGTCGAGGTGCTGCGCAACCCCACCGCCGATCCGGTCGAGGTCGACGTGCAGGTGCGCACCCACTTCCAGTTCACCACCCGCGACGAGGGCGGCTTCCGCTTCACCGACCCGCCGCAGCTCAACCTGAGCAGCAGCGGCGACGCCTTCATCAGCGTCGGGCCCGACGCGGGCGACGACGCCGACCGCTGGGTGGTCATCGACGACCGGGTCGACGTCGATCCGTTCGTCAGCGGCAACCAGCCGACCGCCGCGGCGGTCTTCGACGGCGTGGGCGGCGCGGTCGGCGCGTCGGAGGGGCAGTTCCTGCTCGACGCCGGCGCCACCTACGGTCAGCTCGCGGTGACCTACGGCCGGGTGACCATCCAGCCGGGCCAGACGGTCTCGCTGATGCACTTCGGCGTGCAGCAGCTCACCGGTCTGGGCGCCCGGGCGGCGGCCGAGCGGCTCGAGCAGCCGGCGCCCGAGGCGCTCGTCGGGCTGACCGAAGACGACGTGGCCAGCATCGCCAACTTCGACCTCGCCGGGGCCGGGTTCGTCGACCCGCTGCCGGCGCTGAACGCGTCGATCACCGGCGCGGTGCTCGAAGGCGACGCCGAGACGCTGGTCCCGCGCAGCCGGGTCACCTGGAAGAGCCAGCACCCGATCTTCGGGCGCACCTTCCAGTTCACCGGCGGCGACGACGGGGTCTATCGGATCAACGCCCGGCTCGGCGGCAACGGCAACAACGTGCCGGTGCCCGCCGCCGGCTTCGAGGTCTTCGGCCGCCACCCGGTCACCGGCATCGACTCGCCGGTCTTCCCGGGGGCCTTCGCCGAGGGCACCGAGTCCGCCGAGCAGGACATCGTCTTCAACAATACCGGGCTGGTGGTCGGCGTCGTGCGCCGGCCCGACGGCAACGTGGTCAGCACCGGCTCGGTGCGCATGACCGGCGGTGATCTGGCCAACGCGGCCACCGCGAACATCGCCATCGACGGCCGCTTCGTCTTCACCGGCGTGCCGCCCGGCAACTACAGCCTCGTGGCCACCGTGCCCATCCCCGGCGGTACGCCGCTGACCGGCGAGGGCTTCGTCAACGTGGTCGCCGGCGAGGTGGCCGAGGCCGAGCTCGAGATCATCCCCACCGGTGGGGTCGCCGGGCGGGTGCTCACCGGCGGCGGCCAGCCGGCGATCGAGGTGCAGACGCGTATCCTGGGCAACGGCACCGATCGCCAGGGCCGCAGCGACACCGGCGGCAACTACAACTTCTTCGACATGCCGCTCGGCGACTTCTCGGTGCGGGCCCGCGAGCCCAACACCGGCATCTGGAGCAGCGAGAACGTGACCGTCGAGGCGTTCGAGGTCACCCCGCAGGACATTCAGCTCATCCCGCTGGGTGAGATCCAGATGGCGGTGACCTACAGCGACGGCCGCCCGGTGGCCGACGCCGCGGTGCAGATCCAGCGCGACGCGCTGGGCAACTTCTTCGCCGGGGCCGGGCGCACCGACGCCATCGGCCGCCGCGGGCTGCGCTTCGTGCCGCTCGGCGGCTTCCGGGTGCGGGTCATCAGCCCGCAGAACGGCCTGATCGTCGTCGAGACCGCGGGCGAGATCGTCGAGCACGATCAGGTGGTCGTGCTCGAGGTCGAGGTGCCGGTCGACGAGCCGCCGCAGGTGCTGCTGACCGCGCCGGCCGACGGCGCGGAGTTTCTCGAAGGCTCGCAGGTGCTGCTGACCGCCGAGGCCAATGACGACCTCGGCGTGCGCCGGGTCGACTTCGTGGTCGACGGCGAGGTGGTGGGCAGCGATTCGAGCGCGCCGTATCTCCTCAACTACCGGGTGCCCGCCGGCGACGGCCGGGCCGAGATCCCGGTGGTCGCGGTGGCCTATGACAACGGGCCCAACCAGACGCCGTCGGATCCGATCACCATCGTGCGCCTCGACGACGAGCAGCCGCCCAATGTGGACATCACCGCGCCCTTCGTCGGCGTCCGGGTCATCGAAGGCACCCGGGTCGGCGTCAGCGCGCTGGCCAACGACGACGTGGCGGTGCAGCAGGTGGCCTTCTTCGCCGGCGACGAGCCCATCGGCGTCGACGACAGCGCGCCGTTCACCATCACCTGGGACGTGCCGGCCAACGCCGCGCCGATCGACGAGGTGGCGGTGACCCTGCGCGCGGTGGCCACCGACCTCGCCGGCAACAGCGCTGAGGCGACGCGCGATCTGTCGATCGTGCCCGACGCCGAGCCGACCATCCGCCTCGTGCGGGCCCCCGAAGAGGGCGGCACGGTCGTCGAAGGCACCACGGTGCGCTTCGAGGCGGTGGCTCAGGACGATCTGGGGGTCTCCGTCGACCTGATCGTGGGCGGCGAGGTGCTGCAGACCCGCAACCAGCCGCCGTTCCGCTTCGACTGGGTCGCGCCCGCCGCCGACGCGGTGGAGAACCCCTTCAGCGTGACGCTGCGCGCGCGGGATACCATCGGCCAGACCGCCGACGCGGTCTCGACCTTCGACGTCACCATCGACCTGCCGCCCACCGTCGAGATCGTGACCCCCGAAGAGGGCGCCGAGGCGGTCGAGGGCAGCACCGTGCAGGTCACCGCGACCGCCGAGGATGACCTGGGCGTCGACGAGGTGCGCTTCTACGTCGACGGCGAGCTGCAGGCGACCCGCCTCGTGCCGCCCTACACCGTCGACGTGCAGATGAGCCCGGGCGACGCCGGCGGGGCGATCTCCATCCGGGTCGAGGCCATCGACAACGCCGGCCAGAGCGGCGACGCCCTGCGCGACGTCAGCCGGCTGGACGACGAGGTCGCGCCGACCGGCCGCATCACGACCCCCGCGCCCGACGCGGTGGTCTCGGTGGGCGCCAGCGACGTCGTGCTCGTGATCGAGCGCGAGGGCAGCACCGGCCTGACGAGCAACATCGACTTCGAAGGCGACGGCGACGTCGAGACCCGGCTCGAGGCCCAGGTCATCGTCGCCCGGACCCTGCTCGGCTTCTTCGACCCGGATACGACCCGGGTCGCCGTCGTGCGCTTCGCGGGCAACGTCGAGGTCATCCAGCCGCTCACCGACGACTTCGCCGCGGTCGACGCGGCGCTCGATCGGGTGCGCGACGAGGGCACGATCAGCAACGGCCTGCGCTTCGACCTCGGGGTCTCGACCGCGCGCGACGAGCTCATCGGCGACAACGCCAACCGCTCGGCGACGCCGGTGGTGTACTTCCTCGCCGACGGCAACGACGGCTACCCCGACGCGCAGGTGCAGCAGGTCATCGGCGACGGCGGCGTGATCAACGCCATCCGCGTCGGCCCCGACGGCAACGACTTCGCGCTGCGGCAGATGCCCGAAGACACCGGCGGCAGCTTCGCCATCGTCGACGAGGCCGCCGACCTCGACGAGCTGGGCGCGTCGGTGCTCTTCGGCAGCGACTCGCTCGTCGTCGGCGTCGAGGCCGACGACGACGTCGCCGTGCGCCGGGTGACGGTGGCCATCGACTCCGGCGACGGCCTCGTCGACGATCAGGAGGTCGACAGCCAGGCGCCGTTCAACGCGGTCTTCGGCCTGCCGAGCCTCGAAGAGCAGCTCGAGTTGACCATCACCGCGGGCATCGAAGACTTCGGCGGCAACGTCACCGACGCCGATCCGGTCACGGTGACCGTGCTGCCCGCCGAGACGGCGCCCATCATCGACAGCGTGACCACCAACCGCCCCGACGGCGCGTCGGCGGTCGACTTCTTCGGCGACCTCGGCATCGAGGTGCCCGCGACCTACGGCTCGCCGGGCGATACCGTCGTGATCACCGGCCGCTTCTTCGACCCGCTCGAAGAGCGCAACGAGGTGCGCTTCGACGGGGTGCTCGCCGGCGTGCCGGCGGCGAACAAGGTCGGCCTGAGCATCCTCATCCCCGAGGGCGCGCGCTCGGGCGAGCTGACCATCATCTCGGGCGGCGAGGCCGCGCCGGTCATCGCCTTCCGCATCGACACCGACCGCGACGGCCTCGACGATCAGGAAGAGGTCGAGGCGGGCACCGACCCGGCCAACCCCGACACCGACGACGACGGCCTGCTCGACGGGGTCGAGGTCAAGGTCATCGGCACCGACCCGCGCCGGGCCGATACCGACGGCGACGGCCTGCCCGACGGCTTCGAGATCGACAACGGCCTCGAGCCGGTGGCCACCGACGACGGCCGGCTCGACCCCGATGGCGACGGGCTGAAGAACTTCGTCGAGTTCGCGCTCGGCACCGAGGCCAACAACCCCGATACCGACGGCGACGGCCTGCTCGACGGCGAGGAGTTCGACCTCTACGGCAGCGACCCGCTGGTGGTCGATACCGACGGGGCCGGGGCGACCGACGGGCAGGAGGTGCGCATCGACGGCACCGACCCGACCGACCCCGCCGACGACGTGCGCCGGGTGGCCCCGCGCTACGACCTGCGCGACGGCGACAACTTCCTGTGGGACGTCTACGGCGAGGGCCGGATCGGCAACGGGCAGGGCGACGCCTACGACAACGGCCTCTACCTGCAGGTGGGCGGCAATAACTTCCCGTCGCAGAACCAGATGCGGCTGCTCGACGGCGACCGCGCGCTGCGCATCGGGCCGGTCCAGGTCGCTCAGCTCACCGTCGAGCGCGACATCTACGTGCCCGACGACGCGCGCTTCGCCCGCTACATGGAGATCCTGCGCAACGACACCGACGCGCCGATCAGCACCAACGTGCGCATCTACGGGCAGTTCGGCTCCGACGGCGCGACCAACCTGATCGGCGAGTCGAGCGGCGACGGCGTCTTCGGCCCGGAGGACGACTGGTTCTCGACCGACGACAACAGCGACGGCGGCGGCGACCCGTCGATGGCGCACATCCTGTCGGGCTTCCGGGCCCGCATCGAGCCGACGAACGCCCAGCAGTTCTCGAGCGACGACTGGGAGTACGACTTCGACGTGACCGTCGAGCCCGGCGAGACGGTCATCATCATGCACTTCGCCACCCAGAACCCGAACCGCGCCGCGGCGCTGGAGAACGCGCAGGCGATCGTCGATCTGCCGGCGGTGGCGCTGGCCCGCATGTCGCCCGACGAGCAGGCGGCGGTGCTCAACTTCTTCGCCTATGTCGACGGCGACAAGGACGGCCTGCCCGACGACGTGGAGGCCGAGCTGGGCACCGACCCGGCCAACGTCGACACCGACGGCGACGGCCTCGACGACCTCTTCGAGGTGGAGAACGGCCTGAACCCGCTGGTCGGCGGCGAGCAGGATCTCGACATCGACGGCGACGGCCTGACCAACGCCGAGGAGAACGCGCTGGGCACCGACCCGGCCAACCCGGACACCGACGGCGACGGGCTGCTCGACGGGGCCGAGGCCAACGACATCGGCTCCGATCCGGCGCTGGCCGATACCGACGGCGACGGCCTCGACGACGGCTTCGAGGTCAACGACAGCCTGACCGATCCGACCCTGGCCGATACCGACGGGGACGGCCTCGACGACTTCGCCGAGCTCAACGAGCTGCCCACCGACCCGCTGGTGGCCGACACCGACGAGGACGGCATGCTCGACGGCTTCGAACTGGACTTCGGCTTCGACCCGCTCGACCCGACCGACGGCGCGCTCGACAACGACAACGACGGCTTGATCAACGCCGGCGAGAGCGCCGCGGGCAGCAACCCGTTCGACGCCGACAGCGACAACGACCAGCTGCTCGACGGCGAGGAGGTCGACGCCGGCCTCGATCCGACGGTGACCGATACCGACGGCGGCGGCCGCAGCGACTACGACGAGCTGTTGTGGGACCTCACCGACGGCCTCGACCCGGCCGACGACCTGCCCACGACCGGGTTCAACGTCAACCTCAACGACGGCGGCGGCTTCCGCTGGGACATCGACGGCGCCCTGCGCATCATCAACGGCGCGGCGAACGTCTACGACACCGCCCATCGGCTCTTCGTGCAGGGCTCCAGCTACCAGTTCTTCGACCAGGCCGTGCTGCTTCAGGACGGCCGCGAGCTGATGACCGGACCGCACCTGCGTGACGGCGTGCGCGACGGCATCCTGGTCTGGCGGCGGGTGTTCGTGCCCGAGAACGGCATCTTCGCCCGTCATATGGAGATCATCGAGAACCGCAGCGCGGCCGAGCGCACCGTCGACGTGCGCAACTACTACAACCTGGACAACCCGCTTCAGGTCTTCACCACCAGCGACGGCGATCAGGCCCTGGGCGCCGACGACGACTGGATCATCAACCAGAACAACACCGACCAGCCGGCGGTGATGCACATCTGGTCCGATGACCTCAGCCCAGCCCAGCCCAGTGCGGCGTCGTTCGCGAGCGACGACCTCGAGTGGACCATCCCGGTGACCATCCCGCCCGGCGGGCGGGCCATCGTGATGCACTTCAGCATCCAGGGGGCCAACGCCACCGACGTGCAGGTGGCCTACGACACCATCGCCCGCTTCGGCGGCCAGGCCCTCGACGGCCTGACCCCCGACGATCAGGCGGCGGTCGTCAACCTGCGGGCCTACCCCGATACCGACGGGGACGGCATCGACGACCGCACCGAGGCCGAGCTGGGCACCGACCCGGCCAACCCGGACACCGACGGCGACGGGCTCACCGACGGCTTCGAGGACGACTTCGGCTTCGACCCGCTCGTGCCTGGTGAGCAGGATCTCGATCCCGACGGCGACGGCATGACCAACCTCGAAGAGAACGTCTTCGGCTCGAGCCCGCTCGAGGCCGACGCCGACGGTGACGGGCTCGACGACCCCGCCGAGCGGGCCGCCGCCACCAACCCCTTCGATCGCGACACCGACGGCGACCTGCTCGACGATCTGTTCGAGGTGGACGTCAGCGGGACCAGCCCGATCGCGGCGGACACCGACGACGGCGGCCGCAACGACTTCGAAGAGCTGGTCGTCGACAACTCCGACCCGCTGCTGGTGGGCGATGACGCGGCGACCCGCGGCTTCAACTACACCCTCGACGACGGCGCCGGCTTCCGCTGGGACATCACCAACATCGCGTCGATCAGCAACGGCACGTCGGACGCCTTCGACAACGGCATGCGCCTGTTCATCGACGACGTGCAGTTCCCCAACCAGCCCAACGGCGCGCTGACCCGCGGCGGCCGCGAGTTCGTGCTCGGCCCGGCCCGCATGAACAACAACCTGGTGGTCTACCGCCGGGTGTACGTGCCCGACGTCGAGGGGGAGGGCTACGCCCGCTTCACCGAGATCATCATCAACGACTCCGATACCGACCGGGACGTGGTCGTGCGCAACTTCACCAGCCTGGGTTCGGACGGCGCGACGACGCCGGTGGCCACCAGCAGCGGTGATACCGAGTTCACCATCGACGACGACTGGCTCGTCACCGACGACGCCGAGAACGCGGGCGATCCGGTGGTCTTGCACCTCTTCGCCGACGACGAGGCGCTGGTCGATCCGGACTTCGCGACCCGCAACAACGACGCGGTCGACTACCGCTGGACGGTCACCGTGCCGGCCCATGGCATCGCGACGGCGGTGCACTTCAGCGCTCAGCGCACCGGCCGGGACGAGATGGTCGAGTGGGCCGAGAGCCTGCTCGACATCCGCCAGCGGGTGACCGACGGCCTGAGCGAGATCTTGCGGGCGACGGTGTTCAACCTCGACGCCGACCTCGATCGGGACAACGACGGGCTCGACGACGGGCGGGAGGCGCTCGCCGGCACCGACCCGGATGATCCGGACACCGACGACGACGGCATCCCCGACGGCTTCGAAGCGGAGAACGGCCTCGACCCGCTCAACCCGGGTGACGCGGGCCTCGACCCCGACGGCGACGGGCTGACCAACCTGCAGGAGTTCGCCGCCGGCACCCCGGCGGACGTGGCCGACATCGACCGGGACAACCTCAACGACGCCGGCGAGGTCCAGGCGGGCACCGACCCGTACGATCCCGACTCGGACGACGACGAGCTGTTCGACGGCGACGAGGTCAACCTGTATGGCACCAACCCGCTCGACCCCGATACCGACCAGGGCGGCACGCCGGATGCCATCGAGGTGTATATCGACCGCAGCGATCCGCTGCTGCCGGGTGATGACATCGAGCCGCCCTGCGCGGGCGAGGTCTATGGCAACGTCTGCGTGACCCACCTCAGCGCGGTGTGCATCAACGGCTCGGCGACGCAATACTGCGCCGACCGCGGCGAGCGGCTGCTGACCTACGCCGAGTTCACCGAGATCACCCAGAACGGGTGGGTGCGGCCGAACGGCAGCTATCACACCATGGCGGTGGCGGAGTACGACGCCTGCGGCGGCGACGTGGGCAATACCCGCATCCCCGGCTTCGGCAACCTGACGAACTGGAACTGCGGCGACAACCACAGCTACTGCAACCGCTCGGCGATCTGCACCGCCGGCGGGGTGGGCGCCCGCGAGACCTGCTCGGAGCCCAGCATCGAGCGGGCGACGGCCACCTTCGTCAACGACTACGCCGACCGCAGCCTGACCGTCTTCTTCTTCGACTACATCTGCGAAGAGGGGGCGGTGGCGGTCGTCGCGCCGGGTGAGGAGATCACCGTCGACACCTTCATCGACCACCAGTGGCGGGTGCGCGAGACCGACGGCGGCGAGCTGCTCGACACCGTCACCATCGACGAAGAGGTCGAGCGCTACGTCTACAGCAGCATCCAGTTCGCCGGCAGCTTCCTGATCTCCGACGGGCCGAACTGGAGTGACCCGGAGACCGTCGTCTACTCGTGCCTCGACGCGTGCGCGCTGCTGTTCGGCGGGGAGGCCGGGCAGTACCAGTGCTCGACGGTCGAGGGCGAGATCAACAACCGCGCCTTCGTCGACGGCTACGGCGACGAGCAGTTCTGCCAGGGCGAGGGGGTGGCCGAAGACTTCCGCCTGCCCGAAGAGGGCGGGGTGTACGACTGCGGCGAGAACGGCTGCTCGTACTCGGCCTACGTATCGGACCACGGCTGTGACGCGGTGAACTACTGCTGGCGCGGCCAGTGAGGCGGGGGGAGACGACGATGCGGGTACGCGGACTCTGGATCGCGTCGACGCTCGCCGCGCTGGCGCTGTGCGGCTGCGACGATGGCAACGGCGGGGGATCGGACACCGGTCAGCCGCCCGACGACATGCTGATCGACGGCGCCGGCGGTGAGCCGGCGGACGTGGCCACCGAGCCGGACGCCATCGTGGACGCCATGCCCGATGCCATCGCGGATGCCATGCCCGACGCGGCCGTGGATGCCATGCCCGATGCCATCGCGGATGCCATGCCGGATGCCATCGTCGATGCCATGTCCGACGCCGCGCCGGATGTGCTGGTCGATCAGGGCCCGCCGCCGTGCGACGCCGACGGCGACTGCCTCGACGGCGAGATCTGCGGCGCCGGGTCGACCTGTGTGCCCGCGCCCGAGTGCCGGGTCGACTTCGACTGCGCCGAGGGGCGGATCTGCCTCGATGGCTTGTGTCGGGGCACCTCGGGCTGCGACGACGAGAGCCCGTGCCCTGGCGGGCGACCGTGCATCGACGGCGGCTGCGCGCAGCAGACCTGCCTCGAAGACGAGATGTGTGGTCCGGATGCGCTGTGCGTGGACGGCGTATGCGTCGCCGGCGGCTGCCGCGGCGACGCCGACTGCGCCGACGACGCCTTCTGCGCGCCCGAAGGCATCTGCCGGCCGTCGCCGCCGTGCCTCGTCGACTTCGACTGCGCCGACGGCCGGCTGTGCCTCGACGGCCTCTGCCGGGCGACGGCGGCGTGCGGCGAGGACGCCCCGTGCCCCGATGAGCGCCCGTGCCTCGACGGCCTCTGCCAGCAGCAGACCTGCGCCGCCGATGACGTCTGCGGCGAGGGGTCGCTCTGCCTCGAAGGGCGCTGCGTCGAGGCCGACTGCCGCGACGCCTTCGACTGTGAGCCGGGCCTGCGCTGCCTGCGCGACCGCTGCATCGACGGCGACTGCCTCGACGACGGCGACTGCGGGCCGAGCGGGCTGTGCTTCGAGAACCGCTGTGGCCCGGGGGATTGCCGGGTCGATGAGCAGTGCGCGGCCGGTTCTCTGTGCCTGACCAACATCTGCACGCCGGCCGACTGCCGCGAAGACGGCGACTGCGGCGACGGCGTGCTGTGCCTCGATACGCTGTGCATCCCGGGCGACTGCCGCGCCGACGCCGACTGCGGCGAGGGCGCGCTGTGCGAGGCCAACCGGTGTGTGCCGGGCGATTGTCGCGACGACGCCGCCTGCGACGCCGGCTCGCTGTGCCTCGACCTGAGCTGTACGCCCGCCGACTGCCGCGGGGACGCCGAGTGCGCGCCCGGCGAGCTGTGCCTGGGCAATCAGTGCACCGCGGCCGACTGTCGCGCCGACGGCGAGTGCGCCGATGGCGAGTCGTGCGTGCGCAATACCTGCATCGTCGGCGACTGCCTCGACGGGCTCGACTGTGGCCCCGAGCAGACCTGTATTCGCAACAGCTGCATCGACGGCGACTGTCTGCTCGACGGCGATTGCGGCGACGGTCAGCTGTGCCTCGACCAGAGCTGCACGGTGGCCGACTGCCGCGCCGACGCTGACTGCGGCGCGGGTGAGCTGTGCTTCGACAACCAGTGCACCGAGGCCGACTGCCGGGTGACCGACGACTGCGCCGAGGGGCAGACCTGCATCCGCAACGCCTGCATCGACGGCGACTGCCTGCTCGATGGCGACTGCGGCGCAGGCGAGCTGTGCCTCGAGCAGCAGTGCACGGTGGCCGACTGCCGCGTCGAGGCCGACTGCGCGCCGGGCGAGGCGTGCATCCGCAATACCTGCGTGCTCGGCGACTGCCTCGAAGACGTCGACTGCGACGAGGGCGTGCTGTGCCTCGCCAATACGTGCACCCCGAACGGCTGCCGCGGCGATGACGACTGCGCCTTCGGCTCGCTGTGCTTCGACCAGCGGTGCGAAGAGGCCGAGTGCCGCGACGACGCCGGCTGCCGGGCGGGCCAGCTCTGCCTCGAGCGCAGCTGCATCTCGGGGGATTGCCGGCTCGACGACGAGTGCGGTGACGGCGAGCTGTGCCTCGAGAACAACTGCACCGCGGCCGACTGCCGGGAGAACGTCGACTGCGCCGACGGTGAGAGCTGCATCCGCAATACCTGCATCGACGGGGACTGCCTCGACGACGGCGACTGCGAGGCCGGGGCCCTGTGCCTCGCCAACAGCTGCACCCCGGGCAACTGCCGGGCCGACGACGAGTGCGGCGCCGGCGAGCTGTGCCTGGAGAACCTGTGCACCGAGGCCGACTGCCGCGCGGACGGCGAGTGCGCCGCCGACCAGCTCTGCCTCGACAACCAGTGCGCCCGGGCCGACTGCCGCGCAGACGGCGACTGCGCGGGCGGCGAGCTGTGCGAGGCCAACCTCTGCGTGCCCGATCCGGCGCTCGCGAGCTGCCGCGCGGCGCTCGATTTCCCGGCCGACGGCGTCTTGCAGGGCGATCTGCGCGGCTTGGATGCGCTGCAGCAGGGCACCTGCGGCGGCGCGGGCCCCGAGCGGGTCTACACCCGGGTTCAGGGCGCCGCGGTGCAGTGCTTGCGGCTGGTGGAGTCCGACGGACCGATCACCCTGCACGCGCGCGGCGACTGCGGTGACATCGCCAGCGAGGCCGGCTGCTTCGACGCCGTGCCCGCGGGCACCGGGCTGACGCTCGACGCCGAGGAAGGCGCGACGTGGTTCATCTTCGTCGACAGCCCCGCGGATCAGGCGGGCCGGTTCACCCTGAGCACCGTCGACGGGCCGTGCCCCGCGCCGTGCGCGGCCGACGCCGAGTGCGGCCAGGGCGAGCTGTGCCTCGATCGGCTGTGTCGGCCGGCGCCCGCCTGCGGACAGGACGTCGACTGCCCCGAAGGCCGTATCTGCGAGCAGGGCCGCTGCGCGCCGCCGCAATGCGCCGCCGACGGCGACTGCCCCGACGCCCGGCTCTGCCTCGAGCAGCGCTGCGTCGAGGCCGACTGTCGGGAGGACGGCGACTGCGCCGAAGGCTTGTGCTTCGACAATACCTGCCAGCTCGGCCGCTGCCGGGCGGACGGGGATTGCCCGGTCGGCCTGTGCTTCGACACCGTCTGCGTGGCCGACGGCTGCCGCGAAGACGGGCAGTGTGCCGAGGGGCTGTGTCTCGACAACCGCTGCGTGGCTGATGGCTGCCGGGCGGACGAGGACTGCGCCGAGGGCGTGTGTCTCGACAACCGCTGCGTGGCCGACGGCTGCCGGGCGGATGAAGACTGCGCCGAGGGGCTGTGCCTCGACAACCGCTGCGTGGCCGACGGCTGCCGGGCGGACGAGGACTGCGCCGAGGGGCTGTGCCTCGACGAGCGCTGTGTGGCCGACGGCTGCCGCGGCGACGACGACTGCGACCCGGGCACCATCTGCGAGGCGCAGCGCTGCGCCCCCGGCTGCCGCTTCGACGAGCAGTGCGCCGAGGGCGAGCTGTGCATCGCCAACGCGTGCGTCGCCGGCGACTGTCGGGTGGACGGGGACTGCGACGGTCAGATCTGCGAGGACAACCAGTGCGTGGCGCCGCAGTGTGACGGCGAAGAGGTCTTGTGCCCCGAGGGCCAGCTCTGCGCCGGTGGGCGCTGCGTCGAGCGCGGCGACTTCGGCGACTGCGCCGCGCCGCTCGATCTGCCGCTGGGGGTCTTTGTCGAGGGCACCCTGCGCGACGCCCCGTCGGAGATCAGCGGCGGCTGCGGCGGCGACGGCCCCGAGTCGATCTACAGCTTCGCGCCGCCCTTCCCGGGGCCGTATTGCATCTGGGTCGAGCGGGCGAACTTCGACTCGACGCTGTCGGTGCGCGCCGACTGCGCCGACGGGGAGAGCGAGCTGGATTGCAACGACGATGGCGAGTTCGCGGGCGGGCTGCTCTCCGATCTGACGCTCTTCCACGAGCCGGGGGAGGGGCCGGAGACGCTCTTCGTGCTCATCGAAGGGCTCGGTGACGAGGACGTCGGCGACTATGTCATCCGGGCGGACGTCGGCGCCTGCGGCGAGCGGTTCTTCTGCGGCGGCGGCGCCGAGGGTGAAGGCGAGGGCGAGGGCGAAGGGGAAGGCGAGGGGGAGATTCCGTTCGACTGCCCGCCGGGTCAGTTCTGTATCGGCGACGAGTGCGTGCCGGGCGACTGTCAGGTCGACGACGACTGTGTCGCGGGCCAGCGCTGCGCCGATCTGCGGTGTGTCGTGCCCGAGTGCGACGTGGACGGCGACTGCCCGGCGGATCAGGTGTGCCGCGGGTTCCAGTGCGGGGCCGACGTCGGCACGTGCGAGGCGCCGGTCCAGATCGGCGTCGGCGTCGAGGTGCGCGGCACCATCACCGACGCCCCCTCGGAGGTCGAGGGCTTCTGCGGCGGCAGCGGCCCGGAGGCGATCTTCGTCTTCGAGCCCGAGCTGCTCGCGCCGTATTGCATCTACATCACCGACGCCGAGTTCGACTCGACGCTGTCGGTCGTCACCGAGTGCGGCGATCTCGAGTCGACCCTCGAGTGCAACGACGACGGCGACTTCGCCGGCGGGCTGCTGTCCGACGTGACGGTGTTCCCCTTCGTGGGCGAGGGCGACGCGGTCGACCGCATGTTCATCTACGTCGAAGGCCTCGGGGGCGGCGAGAGCGGCGACTTCGGGCTGCGTATCGAGTTCGGCGAGTGCGGCGAGCGCTTCTTCTGCGAGGGCCCGTTCGACTGCCCGCCGGGTCTGGCGTGCGTCGAGGGCGAGTGCCTGCAGCCGGAGTGCGAGGTGGACGGCGACTGCGCCCAGGGCGAGGTCTGTGTCTTCGGGCTGTGCGAGCCGCCGGAGTGCGTCGAGGACGGCGACTGCGCCGAAGGCGAGCTGTGCATCGACAACGAGTGCTTCGAGCCGGATTGCCTCGAAGACGCGGATTGTGGCTTCGACGAGGGCGGCGAGCCGTTCATCTGCCGCGAGCTGCGCTGCATCCCCGACGTGCCCATCGGCGACTGCGACGCGCCGCTGCCCATCGGCCGCGATCCGGTCGACGGTCAGACCCGCTTCGCCGACTCGGAGCAGACGGCGGGCTGCGCCTTCCCCGGCGACAGCCCCGAGCAGGTCTACGCCTACACCGCGCAGCGCGACGGACCCCACTGCGCGGCGCTGCTCGACGCGAACTTCTCGGCGGTGCTCTCGGTGCGCGAGACGTGCGCCGATCCGGCGTCGGAGCTGCAGTGTGCCATTGGCTTCGAGGGGCGCCCCGAGGTCACCTTCGAGGCGGCGGCGGGCGCCACCTACGCGGTGCTCGTCGACGCGGCCTTCGACCGGGACTTCGGCGACTATCGGCTGCAGGTGAGTCGCGGGGTGTGCGGTGAGCCGCCGCCGTGTGACTTCGACGTCGATTGCCTCGACGACGAGCTCTGCTTCGAGGGCAGCTGCGTGCTCGATCCCTGTGAAGACGCGGTGCCCATCGACGGGCCGGGGGTCTATCAGGCGAATAACAGCGACGCGTTGCCGCTGCAGACGGCGAGCTGCGGCCTGGGCCTCGACGGCCCCGAGGTCGTCTTCTCGTTGACCCGCGACGTGGACGGGCCGGTGTGCCTGAGCACGATCGGCACCGGCTTCGACACGGTGTTGTCGGTCCGGGCGGCGGTCTGTGACGATCTGCTGTCGGAGGTGGCCTGCAACGACGACGACGACAGCGTGGGCCGGCGCCAGTCCCGGCTCACGTTGGACGCGACGGCAGCGACGCCGTACTTCGTCTACGTCGATGGCTATCAGGGCGCGACCGGTCAGATCGCCTTGGAGATGACCGAGGGCCCGTGCGACTTCGAGGGCGACATCTGTCGGGCCGACGCCGACTGCCCCGAGGGCACCCGCTGCATCGACAAGGCCTGCGTCGAGGTGCCCGATCTGGGCGGCTGTGAAGAGCCGCTGCCCATCGAGGACTTCGGGACCATCGAGGGCAATACCCGGGCGAACGGCCAGGCCGTCTTCGGCGCCGTCTGCGGCGGCGGGGCGTCCAGCGTCGAGGACGTCTACGTCTTCACGCCGCAGGTGTCGGGGCCGGTGTGCTTCAACCTGGACGGCACGCTCTTCGACTCGGTGATGCACATCCGGGCGGGGGACTGCGCGTCGACCGGGGCGCAGGTGGCCTGCAACGACGACGCGCCGCCGGGCATCGCCGCCGGCGTGGCCTCGGCCATCACCCTCGAAGCCACGGCGGGCACCGACTACTACGTCTTCGTCGACGGCTTCGGCTTCGCCCGCGGGGCCTACACCCTCGACGTCTCGCCGGGGCCGTGCCGGCCGCCCTGCGAGGAGAACGCCGACTGCGGCCTGGGCGAGAGCTGCGTGGCCGGCGGCTGCGCGGTGGCCTGCGACGCGGACGGCGACTGCGCGGCGGGCGAGGCCTGTGTCGCCGGCGGCTGCGAGCCGGCGGTGGCCTCGGGCACCTGTGAAGCGCCCATCGTGCTCGCCGATCCGGTCGGCGTCCACACCGCCAGCACCGCGGGGGCCGAGGCCCTGCTCGAGCCGGCGTGCAGCGCCGCGCCGAGCGGCGCCGAGGCGGTCTTCGCCTTCACCGTCGAAGACGACCGCGAGCTGTGCGTGACCACCGAGGGGTCGGGCTTCGACACCGTGCTGACGGTGCAGAGCGATCCGTGCGGCGGCGACCGCTTCATCGGCTGCAACGACGACAGCGACCAGCAGCAGGGGTCGCCGTTCAACAGCGCGGTGAACCTCGCCGCCCGGGCGGGGCAGACCTACTACGCCATCGTCGACGGGGTCGGCGGCGGCGGCGGTCGGGTGACGCTCGACATCCGCGAGGGCAAGTGTCGCCGGCCGTCGTTCAGCGGCATCCGGCAGGACATCCCCGAGGCGGAGATCCTCGAGCTGGGCTTCGAGCTGTGCTGGTCGGGGCTCTACGGCCGGAACGAGCCGCTGGGGCCGATCCTCAATCAGCAGTGCAACCAGAACGTGCTGGTCTGGGCCTGCCGGCCGGTGGGCAACCCGAACCTGACCCTGGCGGCGATGGGCGAGCGGGGGGTGATCCTCACCGACCTCGGCCGGCAGAACAACGCCACGGTCAACCACAACGGCCTCGACTGGTACTACAGCGACAGCTACTCGATGGGCTTCGTGGCCGAGGGCACCGGCGTCAGCCGCAACAGCTGCGACACCGCCGGCAACGACCGGGAGTTCCGCATGTGCTGGCATACCAGCGGCGGCAATATCAGCAGCGGCTATCGCTGTGGGAACTCGATCCTCAACGGAAACAACAGCTGGGAACGGCTGATCTTCCAGCGCTCGGGGAGTCTGTGATGCGGCGAGGAGAGAGACCCGTGAATGCACACCGCCTCTCGCGGCCCGGATGGGGGAACACGATGAAGCGCGCCTGGCTTCTGCTGGCATGTCTGGCGTTCGTCGCCTGCGACGACCAGCCCAACGATCCGCCGGCGACCGACATGGCCGACATGACCGTGGTCGTCGACATGGATCCCGGCGCGGTCGACGGCAGCGGTGACGCCCAGCCGGTCGACGCAGCGCCCGATGCCGCGCCGGACGCGGCGCCGGACGCCGCGCCGGATGCGGTGGTCGATGCCGCCCCGGACGCTGCGCCGGATGCCGTGGTGGATGCGGCGCCCGACGCTGCGCCCGACGCGTTGGCAGACGCGGCGCCCGACGCCGTCGTCGACGCGGCGGTGGACGCCGAGATCGACGCGGTGGTCGACGCGGCCATACCGCAGCTGGCCATCCAGATCCTCAGCCCCGTCGGGCAAGCGCTGGTCAGCGCGAGCCCCATCGCCGTCACCGGTCGTGTGGCCCTGCCCGTCGACGCGCTGGCCGTCGGCGGTCAGGACGTCGAGCCCGACGCGGACGGTGCCTTCGCCGCCGACGTGGCGCTGGAGGAGGGCGAGAATCAGATCGTCGCCACCGCGACCCGCGGCGACGACACCGTCGAGGCCCGGGTCACCGTGACCCTCGACAGCACCGCGCCGGTCATCGCGATCGTCGCGCCGGTGGACGGCAGCTCGACCCCCGACGCGCGGGTGCAGGTCGAGGGCACGATCGACGACCCGAGCGCGGTCGTCGTGGTCAACGGCGTCGCCGCGGCGGTGGCCGACGGCCGCTTCACCCTGGAGATCGCGCTGAACGAGGGTGAGAACGTCATCGTGGCCACCGCCCGCGATCCGGCGCGCAACGAGGCCACCGCCCAGGTCACCATCACCCGCGACAGCGACGCCCCGGGCATCGCGATCGTCGCGCCGGCCAACGGTCTGGTCACGGCGGACGAGACCGTCGAGGTGACCGGCACGGTGGATGATCCCGCCGCGACGGTCACGGTCAACGGCGTAGACGCGGCGGTCGCCGGCGGGGGCTTCACCGCGACGGTGCCGCTCGCCGAGGGCGAGAACGCCATCGTCGCCACCGCCACCGACGCCAGCGGCAACCAGAGCAGCGCCCGCGTCGACGTGGTGCGCGATACCACGCCGCCGGTCGTGGCGATCACCGCGCCGGCCGACGGCGCCGTGATCGCGGCGCTCGAGGTGACGGTGCGCGGCACGGTGGACGACCGTGAGGCCACGGTCAGCGTGAACGGGGCCGAGGCGCCGGTCCTGGCCAACGGCACGTGGTCGGTGACCCTGCCGCTGGCCGACGGCGACAACGTGCTCGTCGCGACGGCCACCGACGCGCTGGGCAACGAGGCGACCGCCCAGGTCACCATCACCCGCGACTCGGGCCCGCCGGCGGTGGCGATCACCGCGCCGGCCGACGGTCTGCGCACGCAGGCCGATCAGATCGAGGTCACCGGGACCGTCGACGACGACGAGGCCACCGTGACCGTCAACGGCGTCGCGGCGGTGGTGGCCGACGGCGGCTTCACCGCGACGGTGCCGCTCGCCGAGGGCGACAACGCCATCGTAGCGGTGGCCACCGACATCGTCGGCAACAGCGCCGAGGCCGGCGTCACGGTCGTGCGCGACCTGACCGCGCCCGTCGTGGCCATCACCGCGCCGGCGGACGGGGCCATCGTCGGCAGCGAGACTGTGCGGGTCGAGGGCACCGTCGACGATCCCGACGCGACGGTCGAGGTCAACGGGCTGGCGGCCAATGTGGTCGATGGAGCCTTCGCGGTCGACGTGCCGCTGCAGGAAGGCAACAACGGCATCCTGGCCACCGCCACCGACGTGGCCGGCAACGAGGGCAGCGCCGCGATCACCGTGATGCGCGACTCGACCCCGCCGCTCATCGTCATCGACGTGCCCGCCGACGGGCAGAACCTCATCCGCCGGGTCGTGCGGGCCGCGGGCTCGGTCAACGACGCCACCGCCGTGGTGGTGGTCGCCGGGGTCGAGGCGAACGTGGTCGGCAATACCTGGACCGCCGACATCGAGCTGCTGGAGGGGGAGAATACGGTCGAGGCCATCGCCACCGATCCGGTGGGCAACGTCGGCCGGGCCAGCGTGACGGTCACCGTCGACAGCACCCCGGCGGGCATCTTCATCGACGCCCCGGAGGACGGCCTCAATACCGGCGACGCCAGCGTCGACGTGCGCGGCCGGGTCGAGGGCGCCGACGTGGAGGTCGTCGAGGTCAACGGCGTGGTCGTCGAGGTGGTCGACGGGGCCTTCGCGCTCGACGGCGTCGACCTGCTCGAAGGGCTCAACGTCATCACCGCCACGGTCACCGATACCTTCGGCAACGTGGGCACCGCCCGGGTCGAGGTCGTCCGCGACGCGGGGGCGCCGGTCATCCACATCGAGACCCCGGCCAACGGGGCGGTGCTGACCACCTCGCAGATCGACGTGGCCGGCATCACCAACGACTACATCACCGGGGTGACGGTCAGCGAAGACGACCTCGACGTCTGGGTCAACGGCCAGCCGGCGATGGTGCTCAACCGCACCTTCACCCTGTCGAACCTGCTGCTGCAGCGCGGCCCGAACACCATCACCGTCGAGGCCGAGGACCGCGCGGGCAACCGCTCGACGAAGAGCATCGAGGTCACCTACGCCGAAGAGGCCGGGCAGCGGCTGGTGCTCATCTCGGGTCAGAGCCAGGGCGCGCGCCAGGGCGACCCGGTGCAGGAGCCGCTGGTGGTCTCGCTGCTCGACGAGAACGGCAACCCGGTGCCCGAGAGCCCGGTGACGTTCACCGTGGTGCGCGGCGACGGCGAGCTCGACGCCTTCCCCGAGACCGGCCGCGAGCTGACGGTGATCACCGACGACAACGGCCTCGCCGGGGTCAACTTCACGCCGGGCGGCCGCGCCGGCGCCGGCAGCCACCGGGTCATCGCCACCGCGCCGGGCTTCCTGGGCCAGGTGGAGTTCTGCACGTCGGTCTATCCCGACGACGCGGTGCAGGTGGTCGCGGTGGCCGGCGAGAACCAGATGGGCCAGACCGCCACCCCGCTCGCCGAGGCGTTCGTGGCGATGGTCACCGACGCCGCCGGCAACCCGGTGCCGTTCACCCCGGTGACCTTCACCGTCGTCAGCGGCGGCGGCGCTTTCGCCGGCGAGGGGTCGGTGGTGGCCGAGACCGACGGCGACGGCCTCGCCCGGGCGACGTTGACCCTGGGCCCCGAGGCCGGGCGCAACGGGGTGCAGGCCAGCATCGAGGCCTTGGAGGATCCCGCCGAGCAGGCGGCGAGCTTCCACGCCGACGCCGTGCTGCCCGGCGAGCGGGCGGCGACCCGGGTCGTCGGGCAGGTGCTCGACAATCAGGACCAGCCGATCCCCGGGGTCACCGCGTGGATCCGGCTCGACGCGGGCCCGATCATCAGCGACATCGCCGACGCGCAGGGGCGCTTCGAGATCGAGAACGTGCCCATCGGCGCGGTGCACCTCGTCATCGAGGGCGAGACGGCGCTGCGCGACGGCACCTGGCCCCGGCTGACCTACGACCTGATCACCGTCGCCGGCGTCGACAACAGCATCGGCACGCCGGTGTACCTGCCCGAGCTCGCCGCGGAGAACACCGCCGAGGTGGGTGGGGACGAGGACGTGACGATCGCCATGGCGGGGGTCGAAGGGGCGACGCTGACCGTCTTCGCCAACTCGGCCACCTGCCTCGACGGATCGGCGACCTGCTCGATCACCTGGTCTCAGGTGCGCGGCGAGCGGGTGCCCGACGAGATCCCGATGGGCTCGGCGGCCGACATGGTCGCGACGCTGCAGCCGCCCGGGGTGCGCTTCGACCCGCCGGCGCGGCTGTGCATCCCCAACCGGGGCAACCCGGCGGGCTATCAGCAGGAGATGTTCGCCTACGATCACGACCTGGGCGACTGGGTCGGTCTGGGCACCGGCACGGTGACCCCGGACGGCCAGCAGATCTGCTCCGACGAGGGCTTCGGCCTGCACAAGTCGGGCTGGCACGCCGCCCCGCCGCCGCCGCCGCCGCCGCGCTGCCCCTCGAACTGCGACAACGGCAACCCGTGCCAGACCGGGCGCTGCGAGGACGGCGCGTGCGTCTACGAGCCCAAGGCCGACGGCACCCGCTGCGACGACGGCTCGGGCTGCGGCGAGGCGATCTGCGAGGGCGGGTCGTGCGTCTTCCAGAGCCAGGAAGAAGACGGCACCGAGTGCGACGACAACGACGAGTGCACCCAGTCGTCGGAGTGCCAGGGCGGCGCCTGCGTCGGCAGTGATCCGCTCGACTGCGACGACGGCGAAGACTGCACCGAAGACTCGTGCGACCCGCTGCAAGGCTGCCTCAACCAGCCCCAGGCCGACGGCGCGAGCTGCGAGCCCTCGGGCGGCCGCGACGACAGCCGCTGCATCGAGGACTACGTCTGTCAGTCGGGGGCCTGCAACCCCAAGGAGGTCGAGTGCGAGCAGGACGACAACCCCTGCACCGAGCACCGCTGCGAAGAGACCGGGCGGCCGCCCGGCCGCGGCGCGCCGACCCGCTGTAGCCCCGAGCCGGTCAACGAAGGCGACGCCTGCGGTGAGAACGCCAACGGCGACGACCAGTGCGGCGAGTACACCTGTCAGGAGGGCGAGTGCGCCCCGCCGGACGGCCAGGAGGGCAGCGACGGTCAGGAGTGCGACGACGAGAACGAGTGCACCGAGGACGACCGCTGCCAGCAGGGCGAGTGCAAGGGCGACGAGCGCGACATCCAGAAGGTCGAGGGCGGGGTGCAGATCGACTTCGCCCGGCCCATCGAGCGCATCACCAGCCGGATGGAGAGCCTGATCAACCGGGTGCCGTTCTTGCGGGTGCGCTTCGCGGCGGGCCAGGGCAGCACCGGCACCGGCGGCGCGTTCGGGGTCAAGGCGTTCAAGGAAGACTGCTGCAACAAGGACACCGGCGAGTTCATCGAGTTCGGCAAGCAGGGCGGCAGCGCCTCGTTCAGCGTCGGCGCGACCATCTCGGGCAGCCTGCCCGGCCTCGGCTTCCTGCAGTCGTTCGAGGAGCGCGTCGGCGACAACGAGGTGGAGTTCAACATCGAGGTGGGCATCATCGCCGACCTCGGCCTGCAGCTCTCGGGCAGCATCAGCAACAGCGAAGACGAGTGCGCCGGCTCGGAGAGCTGCACCGAGATCAAGGGCGGCATCGCGCTGTCCGGCGGCCTGCGGGCCTCGGTGGTGGTGCAGGCCTGCGTCGAGATCGGCTTCTTCGAGGTCCGGGTCTGCCCCGGGCTCAACGTCACCCCCGCCCGGCTGGTGGCCACCGCCAGCGGCGAATGCGGCATCGGCTTCGGCGACTGTCCACCGGGGCCGGCGTGTACCTTCAAGTTCGGGGAGCTCAAGTTCGTCATGGAGATCAGCTATCTCTTCGGCTCATTCACCTTCGAGCGGGTCCTCTATGCGGGCTGAACGGAGCGTTCACATGCGGATGACATACACCCTCCTCGTCGCCCTCGCGCTCGTCGGCCTCGCGCTGCCCGGCGTGGCGGCGGCTCAGGCCGAGGTGACCGCCAGCTATCCGGTCGCGATGAAGTTCGACGGCATCAAGGTGCCCACCCGGGTCTACGTGCGCTTCCCGTCGACGCCGATCGGCGAAGCCTACGAGGCCTGGCGGCGCAAGACCCTCGACCCGCCGGCGGCCGCCTTCGTGCAGCTCGTGCAGGCGGCGCGGGCCGGCGATCTGCAGCAGGGGCGGGCGGCGCTCGATCTGCGCTCGACCGGCCGCTCGCCCACCGCCGACGTGCTGCGCGCCATCGGCGGCATGGCCGGCGGCTGGGCCCGGGCGACGATCGTCGCGCGCTACGTGGTCGACGGGGTGCACGTCTTCGTCTTCCAGTCGCAGCGCGAGGGCAAGCTCGCCACCGGCGGCATCGCGGTCGAGCAGCTCACCGGCGGCTGGAAGGCGCGGGTGCTCACCAGCCAGGAGCCGGTGCGCTCGCTGATCGTCGGCGCCTTCGCCGATCAGGCCAACGGGCCGAGCGAGTTCGCCGCGCTGCCGCAGACGCGCACCGCCTACGCGGTGCCGCTGAGCGCCGACGACCGGGTGAGCCTCGAGTTCGACGGCCAGATCGTCGACTACGATCCGACCGACGACAAGGTCGCGCCGGGCAGCCCGGCCATGGCGCTGTATCAGCAGGGCGTGCTGGCGCTGCAGCGGGGCGACTGGCAGACCTTCGCCGCGCTGCACACCCCCAAGAGCAAGGACAAGATCGAGGCGTGGCTGGCCAATCAGGGGCGCGATCCCGCCGCCCGCGAGACCGCCGCCAAGCTGTGGGCCCTCGATACCCGGGTCGTCTTCGAGATGGACATCGGCCCGCTCGGCTCGGTGCTGGTCTACGCCCAGGGCGACCAGGTCGAGCCCGATCAGCAGGCCCTCAAGCGGGTGATGATCGCCCGCGCCCGCGAGGGGCTGCTGCTGTCGAACTACTACATGACCTACCAGTTCGGCCTGACCCTCATGCGGTCCCCCCGCTGGCCGAAGCGCGCCGGAGACTTCCGGGCCCTGCTCGAGCGCAGCAAGCGCTGACCGACGGCGGCCGCGGCCGCGGAGGAGATCTCGGATGAAGCGCGCGTGGCTGCTCCTGGCGCTGCTGGCCTTCGCCTGCGACGACCAGCCCAACGACCCGCCGGCCGACGCCGACCCGGTCGTCGATCTGCAGGTCGAAGACGTCGGAGACGACGCGACGGCGGTCGACGCCGCCCCCGACGGCATCGTGGACGCGGCCCCCGACGGCGATGTCGACGCCGCCCCGGACGCGCTGCCCGCCGACGGCGAGGTGCCGCCGGACGCGGCGCCGGACGGCGACGTCCCGCCGGACGCCGGCCCGGATGTCGCGGTGCCGGCTGACGCTGAAGTACCGCCCGTTGATGCTGAAGTACCGCCCGCAGATGCTGAAGTACCGCCGGTGGACGCTGAAGTACCGCCGGTGGACGCCGAGGTCCCGCCGGTGGACGCCGAGGTCCCGCCGGTGGACGCCGAGGTCCCGCCGGTGGACGCCGAGATCCCGCCGGTGGACGCCGAGGTCCCGCCGGTGGACGCCGAGGTCCCGCCGGTGGACGCCGAGGTCCCGCCGGTGGACGCCGAGGTCCCGCCGGTGGACGCCGAGGTCCCGCCGGTGGACGCCGCGGTCGTGCCCGACGCCGCCCAGGGCGTGCTCAACCTGCAGATCCTCGAGCCGCTCGACGGCGCCGAAGTGCAGTTCACGCCGATCGAGGTCTCCGGGCTGGTCACCGAGGGCGCCGCGCTGACCATCAACGGTCAGCCCGTGGCGCCGGCGGGCGGCGGCTTCGCGGCCGAGGTCGACCTGCAGCCGGGCCCGAACCCGATCGTGGCCCGGGCGACGCTGGCCGACGAAGAGGCCGAGGTGCGCATCAGCGTGACCTACGTCGTCGACGATCAGGCCCCGACCGTGCGGATCACCGCGCCCGCCGACGGGCAGATCGTCCTGCGTCGCCGGATCGACGTGACCGGCACCGTCGACGAACCGTCGACGGTCACCGTCGGCGCGATCGACGCCGAGGTCAGCCCCGACGGCACCTGGATCGCGCGCAACGTCGTCCTCGACGAGGGCGCCAATACGATCGAGGCGGTGGCCACCGACCGCTCGGGCAACGAGGGCCGGGCGTCGATCGAGATCACCGTCGACAGCATGCCGCCCGACGTCAGCATCACCGCGCCCGCCGACGAGACCTTCACCGGCGAGGAGCGCGTCACCGTGCGCGGTCGGGTCGACGGCGAAGCGGTCGAGCAGGTCGAGGTGGACGGCGTCGTGGTGCCCGTCGCGCCCGACGGCACCTGGGTCGCCGAGGGCGTGCCCGTGCAGGACGGGCGCACGGTGATCACCGCCGCCGCCGTCGACGCCTCGGGCAACGTGGGCTTCGCCCGGGTCACCGTCATCCGCGACGGCACCCCGCCGACGATCCACATCGAGACCCCGGCCGCCGGGGCGACGCTGACGACCACCCAGATCGACGTCGCCGGGGTGAGCAACGACTTCATCACCGGCATCACCGTCGACGACGACGACCTGCAGGTCTGGGTCAACGGGCAGGAGGCGCTGGTGCTCAACCGCACCTGGACCGTCTCGAACCTGCTGCTGCAGCAGGGCCCGAATACGATCACCGTCGTCGCCGAAGACCGCGCGGGCAACCGCAACAGCAAGAGCATCGAGGTCAACGTCGTCGATCGGGCCGGCCAGCGGCTGGTCTTGATCTCGGGTCAGAGTCAGGCGGCGGGGCAGGGCACGCCCCTTCGCGAGCCCCTGGTGGTCTCGCTGCTCGACCAGAACGACAACCCGGTGCCCGAGCAGCCGGTGGTCTTCGAGGTCGTGCGCGGCGACGGCGAGCTGGAGGCCTTCCCCGAGACCGGCCGCGAGCTGACGGTGATCACCGACGACAACGGCCTCGCCAGCGTGACCTTCGTGCCCGGCGGCCGCTCCGGCGCCGGCAGCCAGCGGGTCATCGCCCGCGCGGCGGGTTTTGTGGGCCAGGTCGAGTTCTGCACGTCGGTGATGCCCTCGGAGGCGATCGACGTGGTGGCGGTCACCGGCGAGAACCAGACCGGCCAGGTGGGGCGCCCGCTGCCCGAGCCCTTCGTGGCCCTGGTCACCGACAGCGCCGGCAACCCGGTCGAGGGCGAGACGGTCACCTTCTCGGTGCAATATGGCGACGCCAGCTTCGACGGCGCGCCGTCCCTCGAGGTGCAGACCGACGGCGACGGGCTCGCCCGGGCGACGCCGCTGCTCGGCGAGACGCCGGGATCGGTCACCGTCACCGCCAGCATCGAGGCGCTCGACGATCCCGACCAGCAGGCGCCGGGCTTCGTCGCCCGCGCGGTCGAGGCCGGCGCCCGCGGGCGGACCCGCATCGTCGGGCAGATCCTCGACAACTCCGATCTGCCGCTGCCCGGCGTCACCGCCTGGCTGCGTCTGGAGGACGGCCCGATCCTCAGCGGGCAGGCCGACGAGAACGGCGAGTTCGTCATCGAAGACGTGCCGGTCGGCGCGGTGCACCTCGTCATCGAGGGCGAGACCGCCGACATCGACGGGGAGTGGCCCCGGCTGACCTACGACATGATGACGGTCGCCGGCGTCGACAACGACCTCGGCGGGCCGATCCACCTGCCGCAGATCGACAGCGACAGCCGGCGCACCGTCGGCGGCGACGCAGACGTCACCCTGCGGCTGGCGGGCATCGAGGGCGCCTCGTTGACCGTCTTCGCCAACTCGGTGACCTGCCTCGACGGGTCGCGCGAGTGCGACATCGCCTGGTCGCAGGTGCGCGGCGAGCGGGTGCCCGATCCGGCGCCGATGGGCTCGACCTTCGACATGGTCGCCACGCTGCAGCCGCCGGGCGTGCGCTTCGACCCGCCAGCCCGCCTGTGCATCCCCAACCGGGGCAACCCGCCGGGCTATCAGATCGAGATGTTCGCCTACGACCACGACCTGGGCGACTGGGTCGGCCTGGGCACCGGCACGGTGACCGCCGACGGCACCCAGCTGTGCAGCGACGACGGCTTCGGGCTGCACAAGTCGGGCTGGCACGGCGCGCCGCCGCCGCCGCCGCCCGATCGCTGCACGTCGAAGTGCGAGTCGAGCAACCCGTGCAAGACCGGTCGCTGCACCCGCCGCGGCTGCCGCTACACCAACAAGGGCGACGGCACGCAATGCGACGACGGCAGCGGCTGCTCGGAGAAGGTCTGCCAGGGCGGCTCGTGCGTCACCCAGAGCGAGCAGGCCAACGGCACCCCGTGCCCCAGCAATAACAACCAGTGCATCGAGAACCCGGTCTGCGAGGACGGCGCCTGCGTCGGCGACGACAAGGACTGCGAGCCCGACGACCAGAACTCGTGCATCACCTATGGCTGCGATCCGGCCCAGGGCTGCACCGAGACCCCCAAGGACGAAGGCACCACCTGCGAGCCCGATCAGCGCGACGACAACCGCTGCATCGAGAAGTACGAGTGCAAGGGCGGGTCGTGCACGCCCAAGGAGCGGGAGTGCGAGCAGGACGACAACCCGTGCACCGAGAGCCGCTGCGGCGAGAACCCGCGCTATCGGCCCGGGCGCAGCTCGCCGACGACGTGCGTCGACCACGACATCAACGAGGGCCAGCCCTGCGGTGAGTCGGCGAACGGCAACGATCAATGCGGGCAGTACATCTGCCAGGAGGGCGAGTGCGCGCCCGACGACGGCCAGGATGCGACCGACGCCCAGCAGTGCGACGACGAAGACGAGTGCACCGAAGACGACCGCTGCCAGAACGGTGAGTGCAAGGGCGACAAGATCACGCTGACCAAGATCACGCTGACCGGCAACTCCATCGAGTTCCCGCTGCAGCGCATCTCCGAGCCCATCACCAACGCCATCCGGCGGGTGATCCCGCTGCAGGTGAAGTTCCGCGGCGGCGCGCTTAACGTCAGCGGCAGCGAAGAAGACTGCTGCACCGAGGAGATCTTCCTCGAGAAGGGCAAGATCGGCGCCGCGACCGGGCTGTCGATGAGCGCCGGCATCAAGGGCAGCCCGCCGGCGCCCTACAGCGGCTTCGGCGAGGACGAAGACAGCGTACTGGGGGTCAACTACTCGTACAGCTACGAGTACGGGGTGATCTTCGACGCGTCGCTGACCCTCGGCGGCTCGATCGGCAAGGACTACAACCTCTGCGAGGACAAGGACTGCACCACCATCGACGGCAACCTCAGCCTCGCCGGCGCGGTGCGGCTGACGGCCAACGCCCGCGGCTGCGTCGAGACCCTCGGCGGCCTCGTCAACGTCTGCCGCGGCTTCGGCATCACGCCGGGGCAGCTCTCGGTGAGCATCACCGGCGGCGGCAAGTGGACCAGCGCCAACTGTCCACCGCCCACCGGGCTCGATTTCTACCTCAAGCTGGGTGAGATCAAGTTCACCGCCAGCGTCGATCTCGGGCCGGTCAACGTCAGCCTCGAGTTCGTCATTGTCGAAGGGATCACCCTCCTGTGAGTGACGCGATGACTGCCAGCTTCGACCATTGCCCGTCCCATCTGCTGCTGCCGGTGGTGCTCGCGCTCGGTGGCCTCGCGGCCCTGATCCCCGCCGACGCCGCCGCCCAGTCGGTGACCCGCAGCCACCCGCTGCCGATCGTGCTCGACGATCGCCAGCTGCCCGGCGACCTGTGGATCCGCTTCACCGAGACGGTCATCGAGGAAGACCTCGAGACCTACGCCCAACGCAGCCACGATACCGCGGGGCGCGCCTTCGTGCGGTTGACCAAGGCGCTGGGCGACAAGGACGTCGCGACCGCGCGCACGCTCCTGTTGCCGCGCCACGGCGCGCCGCTCGCGGGCCTGATGGATGTCATCCACCAGGCGTTCAACGGCTTCAGCGGGCTGACGGTCATCAGCCGGGTGACGGTGGGCGAGCGCCAGGTGTGGTACCTGCGCTATCGCGGGGCCGACGGGCGCGCGGTGACCCAGGGCATCTGGCTGCGGCCGGGGCCCGACGGCTTCAAGGGCTGGGTCGTCGAGTCGGCCGATCCCGCCGAGTTGCTGATCCGGCGGGCCCTCGACGCGACGGCCGAGGCGCCGAGCATCTTCCGACCCGTGGCCCGGAGCGGCGCCGACTACAGCCTGCCGGCGGACGAGGGCGGCGCGGTGCGGCTCGAGTTCTCCGGCACGCTGGCCGAGTTCTCGCTCTTCGACGGCCAGCAGGCGCCGTTCAGCCCGGCCTCGGCGCTCTTCCGCCAGGCGATGCTCGAGCTGCTGCGCTCCGACTGGATCGCCTTCGCGACGCACTTCACCCCGCTGAGCGCGCGCAACATCGGCGAGTGGGTGGCCGGTCGCCCGGCCGAGGTACTCGAGGTCTCCAAGGCGCTGCCCGAGCTCACGCTGCGCGTGCTCTTCGAGATCCCGGTGTCCGACGGCGGCGCCTGGATGTTCTACAGCCAGGGCTTCGGGCCGGATCACAGCGACGATACGGTGCGTATCAGCCGGGCCGCGGGCGACGGCCGGGGCGCGCTGAAGCTGACCAGCTACCGCAAGCGCGATCTGGTGCTCAAGTCGATCTTCCGGCTGCCCGGCATGAGCCGCAAAGCCGGGCCGCTGCTCGAGCACTTCGCCAAGCACCGGGTGGGAGGGACGCGATGAGCGCGATGAGAACCCCCGCGGGACGGACCGCGCTGGCCGGGCTCTGCGCCGCGCTGGCCGGGATCTGCGTCCTGCTCGCCCCGGCCGGGCCGGCTCTGGCGCAGCTCGACGAGACCTGCACCGTCAGCATCCTCAACCGCACCGCGCCGGTGGACGCGCTCGGCGGCTTCGTCGTGCCCAACGTGCCGTTCGAAGAAGGCATCCGCTCGCGCGTGCGGGCGACGTGCGTGCGCAACGGCCAGCTCGTGCAGGGGCAGTCGGCGCTGCTCGATCTGTCGGCCGACGTCAACGACATCGACGTGCGATTCGACCGCTTCCAGCCCCTGGCGACGCGGCTCGAGGTTGCGGCGATCAACGACGTCGCCGTCGTCGAAGAGGCCGACACTGTCATCGAGATGGCGGCGCTCGCGACCTTGCCCGACGGGCGGGTGGTGACGGTGACGCCGGCGGACGCGGGCACCTTCTGGAGCTCGAGCGACCCGCGGGTGGCCAGCATCGACGCCGACGGCGTCGTGACGGTGCACAGCCGCGGCGTCGCGGTGATCCGGGCCCAGCTCGAAGGGCTCATCGCCAGCTATCGGCTCGAGGTGGCCATCCCCGAAGATCGCGACGGCGACGGGCTGCCCGACAGCTACGAGATCCAGAACGGCCTCGACCCCGACGACCCCAGCGACGCGCTGGTCGACAACGACCTCGACGGCCTCGACAACGTGCAGGAGTATGCCGCGGGCACCTCGCCGACCATCGCCGATACCGACGGCGACGGGCTGCTCGACGGCGACGAGGTCGACGGCGGCACCAACGCGGTGCAGGCCGATACCGACGGCGACGGGCTGCTCGACGGCGAAGAACGGCGCATCGGCACCGATCCGACGCTGGCCGACAGCGACGGCGACGGGCTGAGCGACGGCGCCGAGATCGAGCTGGACACCGACCCGCGCAGCGCCGATCCGACCACCCGGGTGGTGGGTCAGGTCGTCGGCCCCGACGGCGGCGTCGTCGCCGGGGCGGTGGTCTTCGTCGAGCGCAGCTTCCAGGCGGTCAGCGGCGTCGACGGCACCTTCGTCATCGAGCACGTGCTCGTCGAGCGGCCGGTCATCCGGGCCAGCGCCCGCTTCATCGCCGACGGGGTCGTGCTCGACGGCAAGTCGGGGCGGATCGCGCCGGTGGCCCGGGGCACCACCGACCTGGGCACCGTGCGGCTGCGGGCGGTGGTCGGCGCGGTGGGCGGCACCGTGCTCAGCCCGCGCGGCGCGCCGGTGCCCGACGCCCGGGTGATGGTGACCGTCGGCGACGACGAGCGGGCGGTCAACGCCAACGCCGCCGGGCAGTATCTCCTGCAGCGCTTCGACGAGGGCGCGGTGACGGTGATCGCCACCGATCCGCGCACCGGCCTGCGCGGGCGCGCCTTCGATCAGCTCGAGGCCGACGCGTCGGTGCAGCTCGACGTGCGCCTCTCGGCGAGCGGCACGCTGCAGGGCGCGGTCATCGGGCGCGACGGCACCGCGGTCGGCCCCGGCGTGACGGTGCTCCTGCGCGGACCGCAGAACCTGTCGACCACCACCGACGACTTCAGCCGCTATCGCTTCGACTTCATCCCGCTGGGGGTCTACACCGTCGAGGCGTTCGACGACGCCGGCAACCGCGGCCGCACCTCGGGCGCGATCAACGGCACCAACCAGGTCGTCGAGGCCGACGTGACCTTCCTCGGCAAGGGTCGCGTCGCGGGCATCGTCGAGACCGGCGGCGGGGCGCTGGTGCGCAACGCGCAGGTATCGCTCGTCGGGCGGGGCCCGTTCGGCGGCGCGGCGCAGGCCGTGACCGACGAGCGCGGCGCCTTCGTCATCGACGACGTCTTCGTCGGGCCGGTGGAGCTCTCGGCGGTCGAAGAGGCCACCGGGCTGGCCGGCACCGGGTCGGGGCGCATCGACTTCGAAGGCGACGAAGAGCGGGTGACCATCACCCTGCGCGGCGCCGGGCAGATCGTCGGCGTGGTGCTGGCCTCCGACGGCGAGACCCTGGTGTCCGGCGCCCGGCTGACGGTCAGCCCCGGCGGCCGGCGGGGTATCAGCGCCGAGGACGGCACCTTCCGCTTCGAAGGGCTGCCGCTCGGTCGCTATCGGATCGACGCCGAGATGCCCGACAGCCCCGATCGCGGGCGCATCGCCATCGACCTGACCGAGCCCGACGAAGACGTGCGGGCCGACGTGACCCTGGTCGGGCTGGGCACCGTGCGGCTGACCGTGCGCGACGCCGGCGGCGAGCCGGCGGTGAACGTGCGGACCACGCTCGACGCGCGCGGGGTCTTCCCCCAGCAGCGGGTGGCGATCACCGACGCCGACGGCGTCGTCGAGATCGACGAGGTGCTCGCCGGCCCGTTCGCGGTGGCGGCCCTCGATCCGCTCACCGGGCTGGCCGGCGCGGTCGACTCCACGCTGCTCGCCGACGAAGTGCTCAGCCTCGAGCTGCGCCTGGAGAGCGCCGGCAGCATCGCCGGCATCGCCTTCGGCCCCGACGGCGTCAGCGGCGTGCGCAACATCCGCATCCGGTTGACGCCCAGCGGGCGGCAGACCACCACCGACGCCGCCGGCCGCTTCCGCTTCGACGTGCTGCCGGTGGCCGCCGGGCCGTATCGCATCGAGGCTTTCGACGGCGTCGGCACCCGGCGCGCGGTGGTCAACGACATCGACCTCGGCGCCCACGGCGAGGTCATCGAGCGCAACCTCGTACTCGCCGGCAGCGGCACTGTGACCGGGACCGTGCTCGGCCCCGATGGCGAGCCGGTCAGCGGCGCGGCGATCACCGTCGACAGCGCGGTCGTCGGCGCCCCGCGGCGGTTCGCCGCGACCGACAGCGACGGCAGCTGGCTCATCGACCGGGTGCCCCAGGGCCGCTTCACCGTCAGCGCCAGCCTGCGCGGGCTGCGCCAGGCGGGGCAGGTGGGCGGCGCCATCGACTTCGACGGCCAGCGGGTCGTCGTCGACGTGCAGATGAACGAGAACGTGATCCCGCCGCCGCCGCCCGCGCCGGCCGGACAGCCCCAGGGCGCGCGCAACGACCGCCTCGCCCGGCTCTTCGACGCCAACGACTTCGACTACGCCATCCACCAGGACGGCTCGATCCGCAACGGCACCCGCAGCGTCTTCCGCGGCGACGGCGGCGCCAACAGCGGCGGCTTCCTGTTGATGCTGCGGGCCGCCGGGGCGGGGGACTACAGCCCGTTCGCGGGCAACGGCGCCCGGCTCGAACTCGGCGGTCGGCAGCTCGCGCTGCCCGGCACCGGCCCCGGTGGCCTCACGGTCACCCGCAAGGTCTACGTGCCCCGCGATGGCTACTTCGTGCGCTACCTCGAGGTCTTCGAGAACCCCACCGACGAGCGTATTGACGTCGACGTGCGGGTGCGCAGCCACTTCGCCTCGACCACCGAAGATCGCGGCGGCTTCCGCTTCACCGAGCCCCCGCGGCTGGTGGGCAGCAGCAGCGGCGATACCTTCGCCGACATCGGCATCGGCGAGAACAGCGACGAGTACGTGCTCGTCGACGACCGCCTCGACCTCGACCCGTTCGAGAGCGCCAACCAGCCCACCGTGGCCCACGTCATCGACGGCATCGGCGGCCCGCAGCGGGCCGACGACGGTGGCTTCCTGCTGTCCGACGACGGCACCTGGGGCCGCTTCGACGCCCAGTGGTCGGCGGTCGCGGTGCCGCCCGGCGGGCGGGTCGTGATCATGCACTTCGGGGTGCAGCAGCTCGACCAGTTCGGGGCCAACGCCGCCGGCCGCCGGCTGGCGCAGACGCCGCTCGAAGCGATCGAAGGGCTGGCCCCCGAAGAGGCGTTCGCCCTGTACAACGCCGAGTCCGAAGGCGCCGCGGCGGTCGGCGAGCTGCCGACCCGCGACAGCCAGCTCGTCGGCCGGGTCCTCGAAGGCGACGGCGAGACCGGGGTGCCCCGCGCGCGCATCACCTGGCAGAGCGAGCACCCGCTCTTCCGGCGCATCCGCCGGGCGACGGCGGGGGACGACGGCGCCTACACCATCGACGCCCGGCTCGGCGCCGCCGGCAACAACGTGCCCATCCCCCGCGGCCCGTATCGGATCACCGCCAACCACCCGCGCACCGGCGTCGAGGCGCCGCGGCAGGTCGCTGACTTCCCCGCCGGGGACGGCCCCGCCGAGCAGGACATCGTCTTCGACAATACCGGTCTGGTGGTCGGCACGGTGCGCCGGGCGGACGGCAACGTCGTCAGCAGCGGCGACCTCTATCTGGCCGGCCCGGCCCTCGAAGGGCTGCTGCGCGACGCCACCGCCCGGGTCGAGATCGCGGTCGACGGGCGCTACGTCGTCACCGGCGTGCCGCCCGGCCAGTACCGGCTGACCGCGGTGGTCGACATCGCCGGCGGGTCGCCGCTGCGGGGCGAAGGGCAGACGGTGGTCGCCGCGGGTCAGGTGGCCCAGGTCGACATCGTGCTCGATCCCACCGGCGGGGTCGTCGGCCGGGTGCTCGACGGCGGCGGCAACCCGGCGATCGAGGTGCCCGCCGGCCTGCGGGCCGATGGCTTCCGCCGCGACGGGCGGACCGATACCGGCGGTCGCTATGCCTTCCTCGACGTGCCCGAAGGCGAGCTGACCGTGCAGGCGACCGAGCCGCGGACCGGCATCATCAGCCGCGACATCGTGCGCGTCGAGCCCGACGAGCTCGCCGAACTCGACCTGCAGCTCGTGCCCATCGGCGCCGTCGAGATCATCGCCACCTACGACGACGGCCGCATCGCCGCCAACGCGCCGGTGCAGGTCTACCGCGAGCTGCTCGGCGACGGCTTCCGCGCCGCTGGCCGCACCGACGGATCGGGCCGCATGCTGCTGTCGAACGTGCCCCGCGGGGCCTTCGGTGTGCGCGTGCTCAACCCGCAGAACACCGTCTTCCGCGCCGAGGAGGCCGGGGAGATCGTGCTGCACGACGAGCGCGTCGTCCTGCCGATGACCATCCCCGTCGACCAGCCGCCCCAGGTGCTCGTCACCGCGCCCGCCGATCTCACCGAGGCCCTCGAAGGCCGCGCGATCGCCCTGCGGGCCGACGCCATCGACGATCACGAGGTGCGCTTCGTCGAGTTCTACAACAACGGCGAGCTCATCGGCACCGACCGCGGCGCGCCGTTCACCGTCGACTTCGTCGTGCCGCAGGGCGAGGGCGGCGAGATCCTCGCGATCACCGCGCGGGCCGTCGACAGCGGCGACAACCGCACGCTCTCCGACCCGATCCGCATCGTGCGGCGGGACGACGAGCAGCTGCCGACCGTGCTCATCACCGCGCCCTTCGACGGCGCGGCCTTCATCGAGGGCACCACCGTACCGTTCACCGCCAACGCCGCCGACGACGTGGGCATCGCCCGGGTCGAGTTCTTCGCCGACGGTGAGCTCATCGCCACCGACGTCGAGGCGCCCTATGCCACCGAGCTGCGCGTGCCGCGGGGCTTCGCCGACGGCGCCCCCGAGCCGATGATCATCCGCGCGCAGGCCATCGATCGCGCCGGCAACCGCGACAGCGTCGAGCGCAACGTGCTGGTGGTGCCCGATCAGCCGCCGACATTGCGCATCCTCGACGCGCCCGACGGGCCGGTGGTCGAAGGCGACCCGATCCGTATCATCGCCGCCGTCGACGACGACCTGGGCGCCACCGTCGACCTGCTCATCGGCGAGCAGGTGCTGCAGACGCGGCCCAACGCGCCCTATCGCTTCGAACTCTTCGCGCCGCTCGTAGACGATCTCGTCGACGAGCTCGTCGACGAGATCGTCCTGACTCTGCGGGCGACCGACGAGGCCGGTCAGACCGACATCGAAGAGCTGATCATCGAGATCATCGAAGACACGCCGCCCGAGTGTGTCTTCGCCAGCCCGGAGTCCGAGTTCAACATCATCGAGGGTCAGGCGGTCGACATCGTCGCCGACTGCTTCGACGAGGTGGGCATCGAGCAGGTCGAGTTCTTCGTCGACGGGGCTCGGGTGGGCGAGCTGACCGTGCCGCCATACGCGCTCGAGACGAATATGCCCGGCGGCGAGGAGGGGCCGGTCACCCTCCAGGTCGTCGCCACCGATACCGCCGGACAGCAGACCACCGTCGAGCGACAGGTTCAGCGACTCGCCGACGAGGTGCCGCCCACCGGTCGCATCACCGCGCCCGAGGCCGGCAGCACCATCACGGTCGGGCCCAGCGACATCATCATCGCGCTCGCCCGCCACGGGGCCGCCGGCGATCGCATCGCCCTCGACCTCGACGGCGACGCCATCGACGACATCGGCCTCGAAGCGCAAGAGAGAGTCGGCCGGGCGCTGCTCGGCCTGCTCGATCCCGAGGCCATCCGCGTCGGCGTGATCGACTATGGCCCGCGGGCCAATACGCGCCTGGCCCTGACCGACGACCTCGACGCCGCCGCGGCGGCGCTCGCCGCGTACGTCGGGCTCTTCGCCGACGGCGCGCTCGATCTCGGCGCGGCCATCGAAGAGGGCGTCTCCCGCCTGATCCGCCAGCCCGCCCGGCGCGGCGCCGCGCCGGTGATCTTCCTGATCGCCACCGAAGGCGGCGCGGTCGACGACTTCGCCATCGCCCGCGCCACCGAGGCGGGCGTGGTGGTCAATACGGTGCACATCGGCCCCGGCGACGACGCCGTCTTGCGCGACATCGCCGAGCGCACCGGCGGGGCCCACACCCGCATCACCAGCGCCGACGATCTGCCCGATCTGCGCCGCACGGCGCTCTTCGGCGCCGGGGTGCTCGTCGTGACCGCCGAGGCCGAAGACGACGTCTCGGTCGAGGCGCTCGAGCTCTCGGTGACCGCCGCCGACGGCGCCCTCGACGTCGCCGTCGTCGACGACCAGGCGCCGTTCAACGTCATCGTGCCGCTGCCCGAGCTCGCCGGCCCGACCGCGGTGACCCTCGGCGGCGCCGTGCGCGACTTCGGCGAGAACCGCGGGCCGCTTGAGCCGGTGCTGATCACCGTCCTGCCGTCCGATACCGCGCCGCAGCTGCGCGCGGCTCAGCCGGCGGCGGGGGCCGAGGGCGACATCGTCGTGCTCAGCGGCCGCTTCTTCGACCCGATCATCGCCGGCAATACCGTGCGCTTCGGCGACGCCATCGCGCCGGTGCTCGACGCCAGCAAGCTGTCGCTGCGCGTCGAGGTGCCCGCCGGGGCCGGTTCGAACCTCACCGTCGAGGCCGGCGGGCTGCGCTCGGCGGTGCTCGAGTTCCCGCTCGACAACGACGGCGACGGCCTGACCGACGACGACGAACGCCAGCGGGGCCTCGATCCGCGCAACGCCGACACCGACGGCGACGGCCTCGACGACGGCGGCGAGATCGCGGCGGGCACCGACCCGACCGTGGCCGATACCGACGAAGACGGCCTGCTCGATGGCTTCGAGGTGGCCGGCGGGCTCGACCCGCTCGTCGGCGGCGACGGGGCGCTCGATCCCGACGGCGACGGCCTCGACAACGCCGCCGAACAGGCGGCCGGCACCGCGCCGCGGGCCCCGGACACCGACGGCGACGGCCTCAACGACGGCGCCGAGGTGCTCGAGACGAATACCGACCCGACGCTGGCCGATACTGACGGCGGCGGCATCTTCGACGGGGACGAGGTGCGCGACGACGGCACCGATCCCACCGTGGCCGGCGACGACGTCGGCCGGGTCGCCGCGCCGCAGGTCTTGCGGGACGGCGGCGGCTTCGACTGGGACGTCGAGGGCGACGGGCGGGTCGAGCGTGGGTCGGACGACGCCTTCGACGGCGCCATCGAGCTGCGCATCGACGGCCAGCGCTACCCCGATCTGGGGCTGATGGCGCCGCAGCTCGCCGGCCGCCAGCTGCGACTCGGCCCGGCGAACCTGGGCGACCTGCAGGTGCGGCGCAAGATCTACGTGCCCGCCGACGAGCGCTTCGCCCGGGTCATGGCCATCATCGACAACCCCGGCGGCACCGTGCGCGAGGTGCGGGTGCGCCTGACCGGCAACTTCGGCAGCGACGCGAGCACCCTGCTGCTCGGCACCTCGGTGCCCGATGGGCAGCTCGACGTGGCCGACGACTGGTTCGCCACCGACGATGCGGTCGACGGCGGCGGCGATCCGGCGCTCAGCTTCGTCTTCTCGGGCCCGCGGGCGCCGGTGGAGCCCGACGTCGTGCGCCTGCAGCGCGACAGCTACACCCTCGAATATCCGGTCGTCGTGCAGCCCGGCGAGCGGGCCATCGTGATGCACTTCGCCGTGCAGAGCGCCACCGGCGCCGACGCGCTGGCCCAGGCCGCGCGCCTGGTCGAGCTGCCCGACGCCGCGCTCGTCGGCCTGACCGACGGCGAGCGCGCGGCGGTGGTCAACTTCGTCGCCCGCGCGGACGCCGACCGCGACGGCCTGCCGGACGAAGACGAGCTGGCCCTCGGCACCCGCCCCGACCTGCCCGATACCGACGGCGACGGCCTGCTCGACGGCTTCGAGGTCGCGGCGGGCTTCGACCCGCTCGTCGGCGGCGAGCAGGGCCTCGACGGCGACGGCGACGGGCTCGACAACCTCGGCGAGCAGGCGGCGGGCACCGACCCGACCGCGCCCGATACCGACGGCGACGGCCTCACCGACGGGGTCGAGGTCAACGACCTGGGCAGCAACCCGCGCTCGGCCGATACCGACCTCGACGGGCTCGAAGACGGCGAAGAGATCAACGTGCATGGCACCGATCCCACCGCGACCGACAGCGACGGCGACGGGCTCGACGACGGCGACGAGGTGCGCTTCCTGGGCCTCGACCCGGCCGATCCCGACACCGACGGCGACGGCATGCCCGACGGCTACGAGTTCGACCAGTTCTTCGACCCGCGCGACCCGGCCGACGGCGCCGCCGACCCCGACGCCGACGATCTGGACAACCTCGGCGAGTTCCGGGCGGGCAGCGACCCGCGGGTCTTCGATACCGACGGCGACGGCCTGCGCGACGGCGAAGAGGTCGCCATCGGCACCGACCCCACCGCGGGCGATACCGACGGCGGCGGGCGCAGCGACTTCGACGAGGTGCGCACCGACGGCACCGACCCGCTCGACGCCGCCGACGATCTGGTCTTCGTGGCGCTGCCGACGACGCTCACCGACGGGGCCGGCTTCGACTGGGACATCGCCGAGAGCGGCGCGGTGGGCGACGGCACGCTCGACGCCTTCGACATCGCCTTCCGGCTGGCGGGCGATATCTTCTTCGCGACCGACGGCGGCGCGCGGCTCGTCGACGGCGGGCGCACGCTGATCCTCGGCCCGGTCGAGGTGGGCACGGTCGGCGGCCCGGTGCGCATCACCCGCCAGATCTTCGTGCCCGACGACGCCGGCTGGATCCGCTACGTCGACATCTTCGACAACCCCAACGGCGCCGCGCTGAACCTCTCGGTGGCCCTCGCGGGCAACCTGGGCACCGACGGCGCCACGGCGGTCGTCGCCGACAGCTCCGGCGACGGCGCGGTGGGCGACGACGACGACTGGTGGGTGACCGACGACGGGGCGGGCGGCAGCCCGGCGGTGGCGCTGGTCGTCAGCGACGCCGACGCGCCCGTGCAGCCGGCCGCGCGCCTCTTCAGCGACGATGACTTCGAGATCACCTGGACCGTGCAGCTGCCCGCCCGCAGCGCCGGGGCCTTGTTGCACTACGGCCTGCAGCGCGACGTGGCCGCCGACGCGGCGCCCATCGCCCAGAGCCTCGTGCGGCTGCAGGGGGCGGCCCTGCGCGGCCTCGACGCCGCCACGCAGGCGCTGGTGCTCAATCGGGTGATGGTGCCCGACAGCGACGGCGACGACCTGCGCGATGACGCCGAGCTGGCCCTGGGCACCGACCCGGCCGACCCGGACACCGACGGCGACGGCCTCTTCGACGGCTTCGAGGTCGCGGCGGGCTTCGACCCGATCGGCGCCGACGAGGGCGACCTCGACCCCGACGCCGACGGGCTGACCAACGTGCGCGAGCAGGCCGCCGGCACCGATCCCAACGTCGACGATACCGACGGCGACGGGCTCGAAGACGGGGCCGAGGTCGACGTGCACGGCACCGACCCGCTCGACGCCGACACCGACGACGGCGGCCTGAGCGACGGCGAAGAGGTCGCCGGCGGCACCGATCCGCTCGACGGCGGCGACGATCAGGGCGGCGGCGGGCTGTGCCAGTTCACCGACAACGTCTTCGCGGTGGCCCCGCCCGGCGGGCAGTTCGCCTTCGACACCGTCGGCCAGCCCACCAGCGGGCTGAGCGACCTGTGCTTCACCGGCGGCGCGGGTCAGGCGGTCGCGGCGATCACCGTCGAGGTGGCCGCGGAGGTCTCGATGGTGATCATCGACGGCGACTTCGACACCAGCATGGCCCTGCGCAGCGACTGCGACGATCCGGGCACCGAGATCGACTGCAACGACGACTTCATCGACGTGCTGTCGGGCCTCGAGCTCGAGCTGCAGCCGGGGCAATACTTCCTCGTCATCGACGGCTTCGACGACTTCGAAGAGGGCGAGGGCCTGCTCGAGGTGACCTACACCCCGCTCTGATCGGCCGCGTCGTCCACCGCGCCTGCGCAGCGCCGCCGAACCTGATAGCGTCCTGCCCAGCCCCGCTGGAGGACGCCATGTCATCAACCGCCACGACCCCGCCCCGCGAACGCACCGTCGGCCGCACCTGCCCGCTGTGCGAGGCCACCTGCGGCCTGCGCATCACGCTGCGTGAAGACGAGGCCGGCGAGCGGGTGATCAAGGTCGCCGGCGATCCGCAGGATGTCTTCAGCCAGGGCTTCATCTGCCCCAAAGGCGCGGCCCTCGGCGCCTTGCAGCATGACCCCGACCGCCTGAGCCGGCCCCGCGTCCGCGAGGGCGAGACCTGGCGTGAGGTCGACTGGGACGAGGCGTTCGCGTTCATCGAGGCCCGCCTGCGCCCGATTCTCGCCGACGGCGACCGCAACGCGCTGGCGGCCTACGTGGGCAACCCCAACGTGCACAACCTCTCGGGCATGATCTACGGCCCGGCGCTGCTGCGCGCGCTCGGCACCCGCAACATCTTCTCGGCGAGCACCGTCGACCAGATGCCGCGCCACGTCGCCAGCGGCTGGATGTACGGCAACCCCGATCGCATCCCGGTGCCCGACGTCGACCGCACGCGGCTGTTGATCATCTTCGGCGCCAACCCGGCGGTCTCCAACGGCAGCCTCGCCACCGCGCCCGACTGGCCAGGGCGCATCAAAGCGGTACGGGCGCGCGGCGGGCGGGTGGTCGTCTTCGACCCGCGGCGCACCGCGACCGCGAAGCTCGCCGATACCCAACACGCCATCCGGCCGGGCACCGACGCCGCGCTGATGCTGGCAATGGCCCACGTCATCTTCGCCGAGGGCCGGGTCGACCCGGGGCGTATCGCGCCGCACATCCGCGGCGGTTTGCTGACCCTGTCGGCCATCGGCGATGCCATCGATGCCTTCACGCCGGATGCCATCGGTCCCATCTGTGGCATCGCGCCGGATGCCATCCGCGCGCTGGCGCTCGAGCTCGCCGAGACCGAGAAGGCGGTGGTCTACGGGCGCATCGGCACCCAGGCCACCCGCTTCGGTACGCTCGCCTCGTGGACGGTCGATCTGCTCAACCTGATCACTGGCCACCTCGACGCCGAGGGCGGCGCCATGTTCCCCGAGGCGCTGCACGAGCGGCCCGCGCGGGGCAAGGGTCGGGGCTTTCGCACCGGGCGCCACCGGGGCCGGGTCGCCGGTGACCCCGAGGTGCGCGGCGAGATGCCCGCGGTGCGGCTCGCCGCCGAGATCACGACGCCCGGCGAAGGGCAGATCCGCGCGCTCTTCACCGTGGCCGGCAACCCGGTGCTCTCGGTGCCCGACGGCGATACGCTCGACGCGGCGCTCGAACAGCTCGAGCTGATGGTCTGCATCGACCCCTATCTCAACGAGACCACCCGCCGGGCCGATGTCATCCTGCCGCCGCCGCCGCCCTTGCAGCGCCCGCATTACGACCTGGCTTTCTACACCCTTTCGCTGCGCAACGTCGCCCGCTTCAGCCCGGCCATCCTGCCCCACGACGGCCCGTCGGAGTGCGATATCCTCGCCCGGCTGACGCTCATGGTGCTCGGCATGGGATCCCATGGCGATCCGGCGCTCGTCGAGCAGCAGATCGTGGGTCATATCCTGGGTCGGATCTGCCAGGATCCGGCGCACGCGCTGCACGGCCGCGACCCGCGCGCCCTCGCCGCCGAGCTGTGGGGGACGCGCGGCGTCGAGCGGGCGCTGGATGCCTTGATCCGCACCGGCCCGCGGGGTGATGCCTTCGGCGAGAACCCGGACGGCTGGACGCTCGCGAAGCTGGCTGCGACGCCCGGCGGCGTCGACTTCGGCCCCCTCGAGCCGCGGCTGCCCCAGGCGCTGGCGACCCCCGATGGCTCGATCGATGCCTTCCCCGATGCCATCCGCGATGACATCCCCCGGCTGAAGGCATGGCTGGCCGACGCGCCGGACGGGCTGCTGCTCATCGGCCGGCGGCACCTGCGCTCGAACAACTCGTGGATGCACAACCTGCCCAAGCTCGTCCGCGGGCAGCAGCGCTTCACCCTGCGGATTCACCCCGCCGACGCCGCCGCCCGCGGCATCGCCGATGGCGAGCCGGTCGTGCTCTCGGCCCGCGAGGCGGGCTCGGCGCGGGTCGACGCCATCGCTCAGGTCACCGATGAAGTCATGCGCGGCGTCGTGAGCCTGCCCCATGGCTGGGGGCATGCCATCGAAGGCAGCGGGCTGAGCGTCGCCTCGAAGGTGGGCGGACCCAATGTGAACCGGGTCACCCGGCCGGTGGTCGATCCGCTGTCGGGCAACGCCGCGCTCAACGGCGTGCCGGTCGAGGTTACAGCGGTGCTCGCATCCGTTGATTCACGATAGCTTGCCCGCGGCGCCGATGGCGGCGTTCTCGATGCTCGACGATACCCGGCATCGTCTCCGCTCTCGGCCTGGCCCTCGACGCCGCGGTCGGCGCTCTCGTGGTCAACGGATACGACCCCCCGCTGTCAGTCGACGACCGTGACGCTGTAGGCGCCGGTCGACGACCCGCTGTCGGCCCGGATCAAGACGAAGTACAGCCCCGCCTCGGGCACTTGCACGTCGAGCTGGCTGCCGCCGGTCGCGGCCAGCCGGGTCACGCCGTCCTGGGCGTACAGCGCGCTGTAGACGTCGAGCCCGGCGGTCGTGAGGCGGTAGACCTGCCCGCCGTCGAGCTGCAGCGCGAACCAGTCGTTATCGCCGCGGGTCTCGATGACGCCGTCCACCGCGACGCCGTCAGCGGCCAGCGCGCTCGCGCCCTCGGGCCCGTCGGCGTGGTCGTCGACGCCCTCGTCGGTGATCGTCACCGTGTAGGCGCCGCGGCCGCTGCCGTTGTAGTGACGCACCCGGAAGTAGTGCCGGCCGCCTTGGGCGAACTCGTAGGTCACGCTCTCGACGTCGCTGGCATACAGCGATGTCTGGCCATCGGGCGCGTAGAGGTAGACATAGCCATCGCTCAACCCGGCGCGGGTCACCGCCAGCCGGTAGATGCGGCCCGGCAGCGGATCGAAGGCGAAGTAGTCATTGTCTCCGCCGGTCTCGATGTCACCGGCGACCGGGATGCCGTCGGTCCGCACCACCGTGGCGCCTTCGGGGCCGTCGGCGTGGTCGTCGACGCCCTCGTCGGTCACCTGCACGGTGTATCCGCCGCGGCCGCTGCCGTTGTAGTGCCGCGCGCGCAGGTAGTAGGTGCCCGCCTCGTCGATCTCGCGCAGGATGGTCTCGCTGTCGGCGTTGACCAGCACCGTCTGGCCGTCGGGCGCGTACAGGGTGATCACGCCGTCGCTCAGGCCGTCGCGGGCCATGCTCATGCGATAGATACGCCCCGCGTCGAGCTCGACGGCGAACCAGTCGCGGTCGCCGCCGGTCTCGATGTCTCCGACAGCTTCGTCGCCCACCGCCAGCGGCGTCGCGTCTTCGGCGATATCCCCGTGGTCGTCGGGGCCGCGATCGTCGACAGTGAGGGTGTAGTCGCCGGTGCCGACGTTGTTGTAGTGGCGCACGCGCACCGTCCACGGCCCGTCGACGTCGGGCTCGTAGTAGACCGTCTCGGTGTCGCTGCTGACCCGGCTGTCGCCGGCCGGATCGTAGAGGTTGAGGTAGCCATCACTCAGGCTGCCGCGGCTCAGGGCGATGCGATAGACATGGTTCGCCTGCGCCTGGAAGACGAAGTTATCACGGTCGCTGCGGGTCTCGATGCGCCCGCCGACCGCCTGCCCGTCGACGCCGATGGGGCTCGCGCCGTCCGGGGTATCGGCGTGGTCGTCGAGGCCTTCGTCGGTGAGGGTGACGGTGTAGGTGCCCGACGAGACCACGTTGCTGTAATGCCGCACCCGGATGTACCAGGTGCCGCCCTCGTCGACCTCGTAGGTGATCGACTCGGGGCTGTCGTGGCCCTGGGCGATGGTCGAACCGTCGGGGCGATACAGGTAGACATAGGCATCGGTCATGGTCTCGCGGGTGACGGCGAAGCGATAGATGCGATCGGCCTCGGCCTCGAAGGCGAACCAGTCATTGTCGCCGCGCACCTGGATCTCGCCGGGCACCGCCACCCCGTCGGCGGCGATGGGCGTCGCGTCTTCGGGGCCGTCGCCGTGGTCGTCGAGCCCCTCGTCGGTGACGGTCACGCTGTAGTCGCCGGTCTGCACGTTGCTGTAGGCCCGCACGCGGTAGTAGTAGGGGCCGGCGTCGGGCATCTCGTACTTGATGGCCTCGGGCGAGTCGTGGGCCCGCAGCGATGTCATGCCATCGCTGTCGTACAGATAGACATAGGCATCGCGCAGCCCGTCGCGGGTGACGGCGAAGCGATAGATGTGACCCGGCATGGCGTCGAGCACGTACCAGTCGTTATCGCCGGCGGGCATGATGCTGTGCGCCTGCACGTCGCCGGCGGCGATGGGTGTGGCTTCGGGCGGGCACTCGTCGGGCTCGAAGACATCGCCCTCGGCGTGGCTGTCTTCGCAGTCGCCGAAGGGCTCGAGCACGCAGGCGCCGGTCTCGGGGTCTTCGATCAGGCCCGGATCGCAGCGGCAGACCGGCCCCTCGGGCGAGACCTCGCACACTGCTCGACCGGGCGCGACGCATGGGTTGGGCTCGCACGGCGCCGGCGCGCGGCAGCTGCCGTCTGCGAGGGGCAGGGTGCCCGCGTCGCACTCGCAGATGACGACGTCGTCCACCGGTCGGCAGACCGTCCGCCCGGGCAGCTCGCAGGGGTTGGGATCGCACGGGTCGTCGACCACGCAAGCGCCGGTCTCGGCGTCTTCGACGAGCCCCGGATCACAGGCGCAGACCGGCAGGCCGTCGACGGCCACGCACTGCCCGCGGCCCGGCTCGGGGCACACCGCCTGCGCGCAGGGGTCGGCGAGCACGCAGGCGCCGCCGGCGTCGGCATAGCCCGGGTCGCAGGCGCAGATCGCGACGTCGCCCGCCGGCTGGCACGCCGTGCGGTTTTCGTCGACGCAAGGGTTGGGATCGCACGGACCGCCGGGGGCCGGCACGCACGCGGCGCCGTCGTCGACGAACCCGGGGCCGCAGGTGCAGATCGCGACGCCGGCCACCGCGCGGCAGACGCTGCGCCCCACCGCCTCGCACGGGTTGGGCGTGCAGGGATCCGCCGGCCCGCCGTCGGGCGGTACGCAGCCGTCGCCGTCGGCCGCGGGCAGCAGGCCCGGCTCGCAGGCGCACACCGGCTGGTCGTCGGCGCCGATGGCGCACAGGCGGCCGTCGGGGCAGGGATCGTCCGCGCAGGGCCGCGGCGCGGGCGGCGCGCAGCCGCCCGCGCCGTCGTCGAGCGTGCCCGGCGGGCAGACGCAGACCGCCTCACCGTCGACGGCCGCGCAGAGCTGATCGGCGGGGCAGGGGGCGGCGGCGCAGGGCCCGGCCGGCGCGGCGTCGGCGCAGCCGCCGGCGCCATCGTCGAAGCGGTCGGGCGGGCAGACGCAGACCGGCTCGCCGCCGGCCAGGGCGCACAGGCGGTCGCCACAGTCCACGGCGGCGCAGGCCGGCGGCGCCATCGGGGCGCAGCCGTCGCCCTCGGGCAGCTGACCCAGCGGGCAGACGCAGGCGGCGGCGCCGTCGACCACCGCGCACAGGCGCGGCCCGCAGTCGGCCTGCAGGCAGGGATCGTCGGCGGGCGCGGCGCAGGCGTCCCCGTCGTCGACCGTGCCCGGCGGGCAGACGCAGCGCGCCTCGTCGCCGTCGGCGGCGCAGAGGCGGTCGTCGGGGCACTCGATCGCCGCGCAGGGGCCGGCTGGCGGCCCGTCGGTGCAGCCGCCCTCACCGTCGTCGAAGAGACCCGGCGGGCAGACGCAGACCGCCGCGCCGTCGACCACGGCGCAGGCCCGCTCGCCGCAGTCGAGCGCAGTGCACGGCGACGGCGACGGCGGCGCGCAGCCATCGCCGTCGGGCAGCTCGCCCTCGGGGCAGACGCATGCGGCCGCGCCGCCGAAGACGGCGCACAGCCGCGCGCCGCAGTCGACGTCGGCGCAGGGGTCACCCGGCGTCGCGCAGGCCCCGTCGCCGCCTTCGACGGTGCCCGCGGGGCAGATGCAGGTCGCCGCGCCGTCGATCAGCGCGCAGATCCGGGCGCCGCAGTCGGTCTCGGCGCAGGGATCGGGCGCGGGGCCCTGGTCGGCGGCCGGCGGGTCTTCGTCGGTCTCGGCCGGGGTACAGCCCCAGCCGAACAGCGTCAGACACGACAGCAAGAGACAGGGCAGCGCGAGCGCGCGCGTCGGGATACCGGGCATCGGGGCCTCCGAGGTGGTCGCGGCGCGCAGTATCCACGTCGGCCCCGGCCGAGACAACGCCGGCTGCGGTCCACCGGCGTCGGCCTTCGGCGCCCGGTCACACGGCGGTCAGCTGCGGGCGATGGGACCCAGGCACTTCTCGGGCACCGCGAAGGCGTCGACCAGCGTCCGGGCGTCGGGCCGCAGCTCGGCGCACAGCGTATCGACCTCGCTGCACACCGCCCGCGCCTTGCCGCCGTCGAGGTAGCCATTCTCCAGGAACCACGCCCGGCCTTTCTCGATGGCATACAGCCCGTGCAGCCGCACCAGCCGGTCGAGCACCGCCCGCTGGGCATCGGGCCCCTCGAAGGCCTCGAAGGCCCGCTGAAAGGCGTCGAGCACCCGCCGCTCGGCGTAGGCGTCGGCCAGGTTCAGCGCGTGGTTCTGCACCTCGGCGAAGGCCTCGAACGCCGGCATCCGGGCCAGTCGCTTCTGCAGCCGCATGCCCAGCGAGTGGGTCAGATCGGCCTGGCGCGCGGCGAGCAACTCGGCGTGCCACGCCGGATCGCGCAGGTGCTCGGCGTCGGTGCGCGCGGTGACGAACGGGTTGCGATCGAAGACCGCGTCGACCATGCGCCCGGCGAAGTGCCGCACCAGCCCGAAGACCCGCGAGTCGGCGAACTGCCGGGTGAACTCGGTCAACAGCGCCCGGGCGACGAGCTGCATCAGCACCGTGTTGTCGCCTTCGAACGTGGTGAAGATGTCGCTGTCGGCCTTGAGCGCCGCGAAGCGGTTGTGCGCCGCGTAGCCTTGTCCGCCGCAGGCTTCGCGGCACTCTTGGATGACATCGGTGGCATGCCATGTGGCCATCGACTTGAGCGCCGCGGCCCGCGCCTCGAGCTCGCGGGACGCCGCGTCGTCTTCGCCGCCCGCGTCCAGGGCTTCCCAGTCGCGCGCCAGCGCATCCTGGGCGAAGGAGATGGCATAGGTCGCCGCGATGCGTGGGATCAGCCGCCGCTGATGGCTGGGATAATCCAGGATCTGCCACTCCTGCCCGCCCTTGCCGCCGAACTGACGCCGTCGCACCGCGTAGCGGGTGGCCGTCGCCAAGGCCACGCGAGAGACGCTCACCGCGGCGCCGGCCACGCTGACCCGGCCGCCCACCAGCGTGCCGAGCATGGTGAAGAAACGCTTGCCGTCACTGGCGATATCGGAGTGATAGGTGCCATCGGGGTGCACCTGCGCGAAGCGATCGAGCAGGTTGTCGCGGGGCACGGTGACCCCGTCGAACCAGATCTGCCCGTTGTCGACCCCGTCGAGCCCCATCTTGGGCCCGCAGTCGGCGATGCGGATGCCCGGCAGGAGCTGCCCGGCGTCGTCGCGCAGCGGCACGAGCAGGGCGTGCACCCCGCGGGAGACGCCGCCGACGACGAGCTGAGCGAAGACCGTCGCGATGCGCCCGTCGCGGGCCGCGTTGCCGATCCACTCCTTGCGGGCGAAGTCATCGGGGGTCTGGACTACGAAGACATCCCGCTCGGCGTCGTAGGTCGCCGTCGTCTCCAGGGCGCGCACGTTCGACCCGTGGCCGCGCTCGGTCATCGCGAAGCAGCCGGGCAGCTTCATGTCGACCGCGTCGCGCAGCACGCCGCGGTGCTTCTCGGTGCCCAGCGCGCGCACGCTGCCGGCGAACAGCCCGAACTGCACCCCGGCCTTGACCGTGAGGCCCACGTCGAACTCGGCCAGCGTCTCGAAGGCGGCCACGAAGCGGGTCAGCGCCCCCTCGGGGTCGGTCTCGCGGTAGCCCTGGCGGCCGATGCCCGCGTCGGCGACCCGCTTGAGCCAGTCGAGCGTCTGCGCGCGCTTCTCGTCGATGCGCAGGTCGGCGCGGTGGGTGAAGGCCTCGTCGGCCAGCAGCGCGCGCACCGCCGCGCGATCGGCCGGTCGGTGGCGCTCGAGCCAGGCGGTGATCGGCGCCGGGTCGAGGCTGGCGGGCTGCATGCGGCCGAAGTCGGCGCCGCGGGCGTCCACCGAGACCAGATCGCTCACCGCGTCGGGCGCGTCGAGCCCCAGCGCGTCGGCCAGCGTCTGCACCTTCTCGGCCAGCGCGTCGTTGGCGTCCGGGGCCAGCGCGAGGCCCAGGGCCACCAGATCGCCGGCGGCGGCGTCTTCGGCCCGGCGGGCGAGGGCCTCGGCCAGGGCGTGCAGATCGGCGGTGGTCGGCGGCGCCTGCGGGTCGAGCCAGCGGTCGAGCGCGGCGGGGTCGGCGTCGAGGGCCTGCGCGGCGTCGCGGATGAGCGCGGCCTCGGTCGGCGCCAGCGAGCCATCGGCCCAGGCCATGTAGATCAGGGGCAGCAGCGGCAGCGCGCGCGGGTCGGTCTGAAGCATGGTGTTCTCCGTCGTGGCGCTCGTAGGGTGCCACAGCGCGCCGCGCGTTACGCCGATGATGTACGGGTGATGTGCGGCCTACAGCGAGCGGCAGTCGGCGGGCACCTCGGCGGCGCCGAAGCTATAGGGCCGCGCCTGCTTGATCAGCAGCCGCCGCTCGGGGCCGAGGTGCTTGAACTCGATGTCCATCGCGAACCACGGGTTCTCGCCCAGCGGATCGATGAGCGGCTGGAAGTACCAGTGGATCGCCCGCAGCCGGCAGGCCACGTCGCCGATCTCGTCGTCGTCGAGCACCGGCGCCCCGTGGCGCAGCGAGCTGCGGCCGAGCACGCTGATGCGCGGCTGCCGGCGGCGGTCGAAGATGATCTGCTCGGTGAGCACGCCCGGCGCGGGGTTGGTGACCAGCGCCTCGCCGTGCTGCACGTTGAGGTAGTCCTGCCGGCGGATGGGCTCGAGGATGTTGCGGCTGATGCCGACGCCGTTGGCCCGCTCGCCGGGGAAGGCGCGGTGCACCAGGACCGCCATGGCCACCTCGTCCTGGTCGATGCCGAACCAGTCGCGCTCGTCCCAGCCGCGCTCGAGGAAGAGGCTGGCCCAGACGGCGCGGATGGCATCCTCGACGCCGTGCTGCCCCGGCCCGCGCTCATCGGCGTCGACGCCCACCGAGGTGTAGAGGCCGGCGCCGTTGAAGCCGGGCAGGTCTTCGGTATTGCTGCTGCTGCGGAAGCGCACCCGATCGCCGGGGAAGTGCTCGGCGATGTAGGCCTCGACCTCGGCGAGCAGCGCCGGGTCGACCCGGTGGTTGCCGATCAGCAGCCGCACCTCTTCGAGCGCGACCCGCCGAAAGCGGGGGTCACCGGCGAAGCGCGGGTCGTCGCGGCGCAGCGCCAGCCTCGCCTGCGCGCCGCTGGCCGCGAAGTGTTCGATGCCATGCACCAATGGGATCGCCATGGCATCCGCTGGTATCGGGATGGGTCCCTCGCAGCCTTCGAATGGTGAGTCGATGCGTGCCATCTCGGCCAGCTGCGCCGCCTTGGCCCCCAGGGCCGGCAGATCGGCGAGGCCGTGCGCCGACAGCGGGCGCACCCCGCGCAGCGTCGTATCCCGGCGGGGCGAGAGCGGCGGGCCGTCGGGGCGGCGGGCGTCCCAGAAGGCTTGCGCCTCGGCGGGATCGGCGGGCTCGACGGTCCACCCGTCGGCGGCCACTTCGAGCCGCACGAGCTGGCCGAAGTACGGGGCGAAGGTCGGGTGTTCGCGCGCGTCGCGCAGCGCCATGTTGGGGGTGTCGCGGTTGCGGCTGAGCAGGTTGACGTGGGCCAGCGGCGTCTGGAAGGCCTCGGTCACCAGCCCGCCGACCAGCGGGATGTCATTGGGCACCTGATCGGTCACCACGAGCACCTGCGGCCCCAGCGATGCGTCGCCGAGCTCGTCGGTGGGCACGAAGCGCAGCTCGCCATAGCCCACCGTCTGGGTCAGCGGCTGCCAGAGCAGGCCGCGATAGGGGGCGCCGGTATCGACGATGGGCACCCGGCCCTGCAGCGTGCGCACCCGCTCGAGATGAGCCGCGGTGCGCGCCCGGATGGCATAGGCGGTGGGATCGAAGGCATGGGCCATGGCACCGAAGAATGCCTGCCGCATCTGATCGGGGTCGATGGCATCACCCGAGGCGAACTCCAGCGTGCGCAGGTCGGGGCCGGCGTGGTGGGCCAGGGTGCTCAAGAGGTAGCGCCGGCCTTCGACGCGATAGTAGTTCTCCCGGCTCCAGGCGCCCCAGGCGGCGGTGAACTGGCCGCTCTCTTCGGGATCGCAGCGATCGAGGTGTGGCTGCCCGTCGATGACTTCCCGGGTGAAGGTGTAATGCAGATCCCAGCGGCGGGCCGAGAGCAGGTGCACCGCGCCGACCTGGAGGTCTTGCACGACCTTGACCGAGCTGATGCCCACCTGCACCCCGCCCTCGGCGAGCGCGGCGAAGTCGCCCGGCGTGCGCAGGTGCCTCAGGCGGCCCGCGTCGGGGTCGATGGGCCGCGATGGCACCGGATCGCAGCGATCGTTGGCCGCGCCGGGGGTCCGGTGGGCGCAGAAGACATGTCGGCTGTCATCATCGGGGAAGCGGGTCAGCGCCGCCCCGTCGGGCCAGCTCAAGAAGTCGATGCGCTCGGCGGGGAACTGGCGACCCGGCGCCCACAGCTGCACGACGCCTTCGAAGAGCGGATCGTCGGCCACCGGACCGATGCGCGCGGCCGATACGGGGATCTCGACCCGCTCGCCGGCGCCGATCGCGGCCACCGTCCACGGGATCTCGAGCCCGCCGGCGGCGTCGGGCCAACTCCACGCGGGACGGATGGGGGCCAGGCGCAGGCCGTAGCCCTCCACGGCGACCGGCGCGTCGCTGGTATTGAGCACCTCGACGAAGCCCGGGCCCTGGCGGGGCAGGTACAGCTCGGTGATGCGCAGCGGTGTCGGCACGGCGGGCCAGGGGTCGGGCCAGATGTATGGCTCGAAGACTTCGCCGCCGTCGTCGCTCGGCGGGGTGGGCCCGCAGCGCTCGGGGTTGGCCGCCGCGGGGGTGGCATAGCGGCAGCGATCCCATATGCGATCGGGCCCGCGGACCCAGGCTTCGTCGGGGCCGAGGGCGGGGAAGTCGACCCGGTCGACGAGCGCGCCGTCGGGGGCGAAGAGCCGCACGGTCTCGCCGCTGGCCGAGAGCTTGAACGGCAGGTGCAGCGGCCCGGGGTTCGGGTCGCCGATGCCGCCGTCGTCGGCCCAGAGCAGCACCACGCCGTTGGGGTCGAGCACCAGCTCGGGCAGCACATGCCCCCGCGCGCGGCCATCGTCGACGCGGTAGCCGGCCAGCGAGATCGGCGCGTCGCCGACGTTGCGCAGCTCGATCCAGTCGTCGGCCTCGCCGATCTCGTCGACCCAGGCGCCGTCGTTGGCCGGCATCAGCTCGTTGAGCTGCAGCGGATGCGGCGGGGGCCCGGCGTCGACCTGCCCGTCGGGCTCGGCGTCGGACCCCCCATCGGACGCGGCGTCGGGCCCCGAGTCGAGGGGGCCGTCCGCGGCCGCGTCCCGCTGACCGGCATCGGCGGCGCGCGCGTCGGCGGTGGCGTCGGCGGCGTCGGGCGTGGCGTCCAGGCCCGCGTCGGCCGCGGCGTCCCGGCCCCCGTCCTCGCCGGGGGATACGCCGGGCTCCTCGTCGCAGGCGGCGTTGAGCGCGAGCAGAGCGAGGGCGGCGAACAGAGCGGTCGAACGGAGGGCGGTCGAGGGTCGGGCGCGCAGTCTCATGCGCCGAGCATACCGCCGTCGAGCCGATCGATGCCCGCCCAACGGGCCCGCCACCGTGCGCGATGTGCCCCTGGCCGATGCATGAGCCCGGGGCTATGCTCGCGCGATGTCAGCCCCCTTCACCGCGAGGCGCGCGGCCCGTGGCCGGAGACGCCTCGGCGCATGTCTGCTCGGGCCGTCTCTGCTCGGCGCGATCTTCGCCGGAGCGGCGTACGGCGCCGATCCCGAGACCGCGTCCAGCGACAAGGTGCTCGAAGCGGTGCCGCTCGACGGGGCGACGATCACCGTCGACGGCCGCCTCGACGAGCCCGTCTGGCGCGCCGCGCCGGTGGCCAGCGGGTTCGTGCAGCGCTCGCCGGTGCCCGGCGTGGTGGCCCCGGTCGATGGCCGGGTGCGGGTGGTCTACGATCGCGAGGCCCTCTACGTCGGCGTCGAGTTCGACCTGTTGCCCGGCGAGTCACCACGAGCGCTCGAGCTGACCCGAGACAGCTTCCGGCTGTTCGCCGACGACGCCGTCAGCCTCAAGTTCGACGTACACCGCGACCGCCGCTCGACCGTGGGCCTGGTGATCAACCCCGCCGGCGCCCAGCTCGACTACGTGACCCTCGACAGCGGCAGCCAGTTCCGCACCGAGTTCGACGCGCGCTGGGCCGCCGAGTCGACGGTGGCCGACGGCGTCTGGACCGTCGAGTACCGGGTGCCCTACATCGCGCTCGGCCTGCCCGCCCGGGGCGGCGCGCAGGCCATGGGGCTCAACATCACCCGCGACCACAACGTCCGTCAGGCCACCGACGACTGGTCGCCGATGCCCGCCGAGTTCGGGCCGGTCGCCGCGACCCACTACGGGCGCCTCGTCGGGCTGCGCGACGTGGGCGTCGACGGCCTGCCGGTCTCGTTCATCCCGTTCGCCCTGGTGCAGCACCCGGGCGAAGATGCCCTGCTCGGCGACGACCTCGACGTGCGGGCCGGCGGCGACGTGCGCGCCCGGCTCGGCGAAGACCTCTGGGCCGAGCTGACCGTGCTCACCGACTTCGCCGAGGTCGATCTGGACGATCCGCTGGTCAACCTCGACCGGTTCCCGCTCTTCCTGCCCGAGAAGCGGGCGTTCTTCCTGTCTGGGCTCGACATCTTCGAGTTCGGCGCCCGCGGCCTGTCGCAGGTCTTCTTCAGCCGGCGCATCGGGCTCGACGACGACGGCGGCACCGTGCCGCTCTACGGCGGCCTCAAGCTCTACGGGCGGGCCGCCGGGGTCGGCCTGGGCGTGCTCGACGTCGTCACCGACGGGACCGACGGCGCCCCGCCGAGCAACTTCGCGGTGGCCCGGGCGAGCTATCCCTTCGGCCGCGGCGGCCAGGCGGGGCTCATCGCCGTCTCGCGGCACGCGCTCGACGAGCGGGACGCCTTCGGCGATCACTACGCCCTGGGCGCGGACGCCGCGGTGCGTCTGCTCGACGCGCGCCTGGAGATCGCCGGCTTCGGCGCGCTGACTTTGGCCACGGGCCCGGCCGGCCTCGACTCGGGCGATGCCAACGACGCGGGTGACCGGTCGCCGCCGCCCGGCACGTCGGGGCAGGTCACCGTCGAATACCTCGGCGCCGAGTGGCAGCCGTCGGTCTACGTGCGGCGCACGGACGCCGACTTCGACCCCCAGGTGGGCTTCGTGCGGCGGACCGACGTCACCGAGAGCGGCGCGGCGCTCGACCGGGTCTTCCGCTTCGCCGAGCACCCCATCGCGCGGCTGACCCTCTCGGCGGGCGGCAGCGGCATCTGGTCGGCCGATCTGGCCGACGCGCGCGGGCAACGGGCCCACGGCGGGGTCGAGCTGCGCAGCCGCAGCGGCTGGAGCGCGTCGCTCGAAGGCGTCTGGAATCGTGATCGGGTCGGCGCCGAGTTCGAACTGCTGCCCGGCGTGCGGGTGCCCGGCGGGACCTACGCCGGGCCCCAGGTCTCGGCCTATGTCTCGTCGCCCTCGACCCGCGCCCCGTCGGGTTACGCCGGCTACACCTTCGACGACGGCTTCTTCGGCGGCACGCTGCACCGGCTGAGCACCGGCTTCACCTGGCCGGTCGGCGCCCACCTGCGGCTCTTCGGCGACTGCGCCGCCGCCCGCCTCGACGTGCCCGGCGGACAGGCCGATACGCTGACCCTCGACGCCGGGATCACCATCGCCGCCAGCACCCGCCTCTTCGCTGACGTCGCCGGCCAGCTCAACAGCGTCGACGACGCGGCCCGCGCGCTGCTGCGGCTGCGCTGGCGGTACCTGCCGGGCAGCGACATCTTCGCGGTCTACCAGGAAGACCTCGCCGCGGCCGACGGGCTCACGTCGAGCGGGCGGCGCATCACGCTCAAGATCACGTGGTGGGTCGACGCGCTGCTGTAGCGCTGCCCGCGGCGCACCATTGCCTCGGCCGGGCGGCGGGACTACCGTCGACCCATGATCGTCGCATCTGCCCGCGCATGCCTGTTCGCCGCTGTCCTGGCCAGCCTCGCCGCTCTCGGCTGCGGCGAAGAGTTCGACGGCCCGACCCCCGGCGTGATGCTGCCCGACGCCCGCCCCGACCGGCCGGTGCCGCCGCAGCGCTTCGCCCCGGTGCCGATGCCCGCCTCGCCCACCGTCCTGCCGGCCCCGCCCCGCATCGTGGCGCTCGGCGACGTGCACGGCGACGTCGAAGCGGTCCGCACGGTGCTGATGGACGCGCAGATCGTCGATCGCGCCGGCCGCTGGGTAGCCGGCGATACCGTTGTGGTGCAGGTGGGCGACCAGCTCGACCGGGGCAATGACGAGCGGATCATCCTCGACTGGTTCGAGTCGCTGCGGCTCGAGGCGGCCGAAGCGGGCGGGGCCTTCCTGCCGTTGATCGGCAACCACGAGGTGATGAACGTGGTCGGCAACCTGACCTACGTCACCGCCGCCGGCTTCGCCGAGTTCGCCGACATCGTCGGGCCGCTGCCGGCCGATCGCGCCGCGCCGCCGCCCGAGCAGCAGGGCCGGGCGGTGGCCTTCGCGCCGGGCGGGCCCTACGCCCGGGTGCTCGCCGAGCACAACGTCTACGCGGTGGTCGGCGACACCGTCTTCGTGCACGGCGGCCTGTCGCTGGCCCACGTGGAGTACGGCCTCGACCGGCTCAACCGCGAGACGCGGGCCTGGATGGCCGGTGAGGCGGCGATGCCGGCCCTGCTCTACGACGGCAGCGGCCCGCTGTGGATCCGGACCTATGGCTACGAGCCGCTGCCCGAGGCCTGCGCGGCGCTCGACGTCTTGCTGGCCGCGGTGCCCGCCGAGCGGCTGGTCGTGGGCCACACCGTGCAGCACGACGCGGGCGTCAACTCGGCCTGCGACGGGCGGGTCTGGCGGGTCGACGTGGGGCTGTCGGCCTACTACGGCGGCGCGCCGCAGGCCCTGGAGATCATGGACGACGCGGCGCGGCCCATCGGCCGGCCGTGAAGGTCTGCGCGCATCACATTCGCCGCTTGCCGTCGCCTCGGCGGTGCGTTAGGGCTTGGAAGGAAATTACTCGGACCCGCGAGGGCGTGAGCTCGGCCCCCAGTCGCCAGCGCCCCCGCAGCCGGCGACGCAGTCGTACCAGAGGTACGGCGAGGGGGCCAAGCCCGCGACCCGACGGGGCGTAGGCCCGGCTCGCGGCGCGAAGCGCCAAGAGTCGGCGAGGAGGCAAGCGGCGAATGGGGGTCGAGATCGCGACCGCAGCCCGAGTAATTTGCTGACAAGCCCTTACGACCGTCGGGCCCGGTCCACGGCCCGCGAGAGCGCCCCTGATGCAGAAGCCGACCCCCGAAGCCCTGGCCGCGTTCGACAGCGGCTTCCCCACCGACGAACGCGCCGAGCGGCGCAAGATGTTCGGCATGCCCGCCGGCTTCGTCAACGGCAACATGTTCTACGGCGTCTTCGCGGAGGGCGTGGTCTTGCGCCTGCCCGCCGACCGGCTCGCGGCGCTGGGTGGGCAGGACGGCATCGGGCCGTTCGAGCCGATGCCCGGCCGCCCGTGGAAGGAGTACGTGCACGTCGACGCGGTGATGTGGGGCGATACCGACGCGCTGCGCGGCTGGACCCGCGAGGCGCTGGATCACACCGCCGCGATGCCGCCGAAGGTCAAGAAGCCGCGCAAGCCGCGCAAGCCGCGCAAGACGAAGAGCTGAGCGCCCAGGAGGCCGTATGCCGACCCGCACCAAAGTCTACTTCGCCCTCACCGTCGTCGTCGCGCTGGCCGTGCTGGGCAGCGGCTTCGCCAACGTGACGCTGCAGGCCCCCATCGAAGAGTCGATGAAGAGCCTGGGCTATCCGCTCTACTTCCCGCGCATCCTCGGCGTGTGGAAGATCCTGGCGGCGATCGCCATCCTGGCGCCGGGCTTTCCCCGGCTCAAGGAGTGGGCCTACGCCGGGATCACCTTCAACATGACCGGCGCGGCGCTCAGCCACCTGGCCGCGGGCGATCCCATCGTCACGGCGCTGCCCCCGCTGGGGATCCTGGCGCTGGCGCTGGCGAGCTGGGCCTTGCGGCCGGACAATCGCCGGCTGGGGTGACTTCGCCATCGCGGTTCAGACACGTTCGCGGGACGATGCCTCGTCGATCCGGACCGCCCGTCTTGCGGGTTGGATCTGAGATCCGCAGTCCGGGCCGGGCGGTCTCGAGAGCCCGCCGAACCTCGAGGTCGATCGTGTAGCCCGTCACGGCCAGCTCTCTGAGCCCTGGAAGGTGTCTGGGGTTGGTCAACGGCAGGAGTGCTGTCGGGCACCAGCAGCCATCCAGCGAGAGATACCGAAGGGTGGCCAGCCTCCGGCTGGTGATCAGCGTGTGCACCCCTGCATCACCGGTATCGCGCACGGAGAAGTAGAGCCGAGCGAGCGAATCGGCCGCCCCGCTCGTCACGAGCGCTTTGGCTGTCGAGTCGCCCCCCAAGTGCCCCGACAGGGTGAGCTCCCGCAGTTCGGCAGCGACAGGGCTTCGAAAGAGCAGCCGTAGCCCTCGATGGTCAAAACCGTCGAAGCCGAATGCCATGACCTCGGGTCGCAGCGCTTGCGCGGTGCTCAGTGCGCCGAGCCCGACGTTCGTCATCCCCGTGCCGAAGAGCGTCAGACTCTTCACGTCCCCGAGGTGAGGGGACCGTGCGATCGCGGCGACGCCTTCGTCGCCGATCCGTGTATTGACGAGGTTTATCCTCCGAGTGCCTGCCAATGCGAGCTGGTTGACCAGATGTTCGACTTCGGCTGAGTTCAGGATACCGCCCTCGCGATAGATGGAGGCGCTTCGTGGCGGCTCGGCCCGAGGCCCTTCGGACTTGCAGGCCCAGAGCAGTGCGAGCCAGGCGAGCAGGCAACATCTGACGGTGAGAGTTCTCATGTTTGAACCTCGGGGAGAGGGCTGTTGTTCAGGTCAGAGGCCAGTTGCAAGGGGTGTCGGATATGCTGCACGAACCAACGTCCGGCGTCTGCGCCGCTCAAGGCGTCGACCTGCCAGTTCATATCATCGTCTACCCCGAGCACCTCACCCGATCCGCCAAGGTGAACGCTGAACCGCACTTCGAAGGGTTGGTTGGTGCCGAGTCGGGTGAAGCCATTTCGAGACATACGCTCCCATGATTGGCGTGATGCCGAGAAACGGCCAGGTGCGGTCGTCATGACAACCTCGATACCATGCGACTCCGCCCCGATCGTACTCTTGACGTCAACCACTCGACCAGGTCGGATATCGCCGAAGGGGCGTCCGCTCAGTGTCTTGCGAAGGTGCGGATTCAGGCCATCCAGCCTGGCTGTGACGATATCGGTCGCCCGATCTGCTTCCCCTGCGATCTCGATGCGAAGGACTCCAGCGCGGTCGATCCCCTCGATGTCATCGCTCGCCTCCTCGTTCTGGTGAGCGTTCGAGATCAGGGAGGACCAGCCGATCAGCATCTCGCGGTTCTGGATGGCGATGGCAGCGTTCGCCGCCTTCTCGTTACTGGCTCTGATGGCGCGCATCTCGGCGATCGAGAAACGCTGCTTCGTGGATGTCCCCGACTCATCGAGGCCGAAGCTATCACGCGCCGCTGCGCCGGCCTGGGCCATGCTCTGGGCATGCGCGCGGCAGAATGCGCGCAACGCCTGATGGGGATCGCCGTCGGTATCGTCGACAGCCCACTTCACTGTGCGTGTGAGCGAGTCCTGAATGGCCGTCACGCCGCTGCGAATCACCACGCCGACGATGAGCTGCTCTGCCTCATCGAGCGCATCGATCAGCGTGGCGGTGACCTGGCCTGCGACGCCGGCAAGGGTCGAGCTCGCAGCGATGCTCACCACCCCTTCCAGCACGCTCTTCCATGCCGGAGGGGGCTCGCTGTCTTTGGCCCGGTCGAACCAGTCGTGCACAGCCCAGCGCATGGCGTCTATCAAGTCCGAGAACGAGTGTGCAGTTGCGTTCTGCTCGTTCAACCACTGCCCCGGTTCTTCGAGCGGTTGCTCAACGGCGGCGCACGCATCGTGCTCGCCCTCCTTCTCGGCCTTGTACGCCCGCCACCACGCCCCCAGCGCTTGCCTGCCCTGCGCCTGCTGGCCCACCGCCAGCTGGCCCCCATCGACCGGGCACTCACCCTGGACCCGGGCGCCCTCATCCACCTGCGTCGCCTTCGGCTTCTGCTGCACCTCGGCCATCAGAGCCTCCCCAGGGCGTTCAGCTCGGCCTGACCGGCTTCGAGCAGCAGCTTCGTATCGGTCGCACACCCGCGCTCCGCCGCGGTGATCGCTTCACTTTCGGTGTGCCTCTCGGTGCGTATGTCGATCCTCATTGTGCAGTCTCCGTGGCGCGGCCGGGCGCCTGTGGGTTGGGCGCTTGCGGGTTCGGCGCTGTAGCCGGACAGTCGCCGGTTGCGATGATCCTGAAGTCGCGGTCGCGGCAGGCTCGCGCGAGCACGCTGCCGTGATCGGGCTTGCCTGTCTCACGGGTCGGATCAGAGACAACGAGCCCAGGGCGCGCGGACTCGATCGCACGGCGGACCGCCGGATCGAGCGTAAAGCCGAACACGTTGAGGTGCCTCAACTGCGGCAGACTTCGCGCGTCGGTCAGCGGCAGCAACGTCGTCGGACACCAGCAGCCCTGCAGTGTCAGGTGTTCCAGCCGCCCCAACCGCGGGCTGGTGACAAGGGCGTGGATATCGTCGTCACTGGCATCGTGAATATCGACGTACAGCGTGCGGAGCCCGTGGGCGAACGGGCTGTCGACGATCGCCCGGCCGATACCGCTCCCCAGATGACCGGATAGATCCAGGCTCCTGAGCCCGGCGACAACCGGGCTTTGGAACAGCACACGCAGTCCCCGCACATCGAAGCCATCGCGCCCGAGCGCCAGGTCTTCGAGTCGGAGTGCATGTGCGTTGGCCAGCGCACCGAGTCCGATATTACTCACCCCGGTGTTTCTCAGTCTCATCCGGGTGACATCACTGATGTGAGGGGAACGCGCCAGAATCGCAACGCCCTCGTCCCCGATTCGCATCTCGTCCACCAGTATCTCGCGAGCCCGTCGCAGCTCGACATTGCTCGCGAAGGCCTCAACCTGAGCCGGCGTCATTGCGCCATCATCGAGACGAATGGAGATCTTGCGAGGCTCGTCGCGGAGGGGTTCTTCGCTTTGGCAGGCCGGAAGCATCAGCCCGGCCGTGAGTGACAGCGCGGCCGCGAGAGGCAGAAGGGGGGTGGTCGAAATCATGGCTGAACCTCCGGCAGTTGGATCTGAGCCAGATCGTCGATGAGTATCTGCGGGCGACGAACGTGCTGTACGAACCAGCGCCCGGCGTCGGCGCCGCTGAAGTAGTCGTTGGCCCAGGCCCTGTCATCATCTACCCAGTAGACCCGGCCAGAGCGTTCGACGAATACGCTGAAGTGAACCCGACCATAGGCGGCCGTTCCGGGCGGCGCAAGGCCTCGATGCTGCAGGGCTGTCCAGGTCTCGCGTGACACCCCGAAGCCGTTGCTCGAGGTGGAGATCACGAGATCGACGCCCTGCGTGCGACCTGAAGACAGTGGGCCGTCGGGTCGCCGAGCCGGCCGCACTTCACCGAGCGGCCGGCCGCTCAGGGTCGCGCGGAGACGAGGGTTGAGACCGCTCATCCGGGCCTGGTGTATCAACGTAGCCCGATTGGCTTCACCACCCACAGTGATTCGGAGGACGCCGTCCGCGTCTATGTCTTCGATGTCCTCGCCTGGAGGGCTGCCCCCGGAATCGCCTGCGAGGAGGGCCGCCCAGCCGAGCAACATCTCTCGGTCGACGAGTGGTCCAATGGCCCGCCGCAGTTGGTGGTTGGCCCGTTCGATCGCCTGCATCTGCTCGATCGACAGCTTCTGGCATTCGAAGGTCCCCGAGGACTCGACGCGGAAGGCCTTGCGCGCAGAGATCCCCGATTGCAGCATGATCTCTGTCTGGGCGCGGCAGAAGGCGCGCAAGGCACCGTGAGGGTCGCCCGCATATTGGTCAACAGCTGCCCTTGAAACGGTGCGGACCAGCCCCTCGGCACTGCTGATGCAGGTGCGCAGGAAGGTCCCGACGACCAGATCGGTGGTCGCCCCCGCTTCAGCGAGCAGGTGCGTCGTCAACTGACCCGCCAGGCCCGTCAGCGTCGCGCTCGCGGTTATTCCGACCGCGACCTCCAGGGCCTGCTGCCAGGTCGGAGGTGGTTCGCCGCCCTTGGCCCGATCGAACCAGTCATTGGCGGCGTCGCTCACGTTTCGCATCAGGTCGCCGAACGAGGCCGCTGTCTCGCTCTGTTGATTCTGCCACTGCCCTTCGGCTTCATGCGTATGACCGCCCTCGGGGCAGTTGCGCTCGGATCGGGCCCTGTCAGCCTTGTACGCCCGCCACCACGCTCCCAGCGCTTGCCTGCCCTGCGCCTGCGGGCCCGACGCCAACTGACCCCCATCGACCGGGCACTCACCCTGCACACCGACGCTGTCATCCACCTGCGTCGCCTTCGGCTTCTGCTGCACCTCGGCCATCAGAGCCGCCCCTGGGCGTGAAGCTCGGCCTGACCGGCTTCGAGCAGCAGCTTCGTATCGATCTCACAGCCCCGATCCGCCGCGCGGAACGCCGCGCGCACCACCGCGTTCTTGATCAGCGCGCCCGTGAAGCGGAACTTGCGCCCCAGCTTCGCGGTGTCGACCTCGGCCACCGGCAGCCCGCCGCGTAGCATCTTGCCCCACAGGGCAGCCCGTTGCGTCGCGCCCGGCTCGTCGAAGCGCACCGTGAAGCGCAGCCGCCGGCGGAACGCCTCGTCGATGCCGCTCTCGATGTTCGTCGCCAGGATCGAGATGCCGTCGAAGGCCTCCATGCGCTGCAGCAGGAAGTTCACCGCCATGTTGGCGTGACGATCGTTGCTGCCGCGCACCTCGGTCCGCCGGGCGAACAGGCTGTCGGCCTCGTCGAAGAACAGCATCGCGCCGGCCCGCTCGGCCTCGTCGAACAGGCGCGCCAGGCCCTTCTCGGTCTCGCCGAGCCACTTGCTGACGACCCGTGAGATGTCGACCCGGTACAGCTCGCGTTCGAGGCTGTTGGCCAATACCCCGGCGACCATGGTCTTTCCGGTGCCGGGCGGACCCGAGAACAGGCAGGCCAGCCCGCGGCCGTAGGGCAGCAGCCGCTGCAGGCCCCAGCCTTCGAGCACCTGCCGCCGGCGCCGCGCGTGCAGCTCGATCTCGCGCAGGCCGGCCCGGGCGGCGTCGTCGAGCACCACGTCGTCCCAGCCCAGCGCCGTCTCGTAGCGATCGGCCAGGGTCGACAAGTTGTGCGGCACATAGCGCCGCAGCGCCGCGTGCAGCGCCGGGATGTCGCCCGGCGGGGTCTGCGCCACCGTCTCGACGATCGCCGCGCGCCCCAGCGGGAACCGCTGCCCCAGGCTCTCGCTCAGCGGGCCCACATCGGCCACGTCGCGCCAGCGGGAGAGCGCCGCGCGCCAGCCGCCGACGGCCTCACCGATGGTCGTGCGCGGGGCCTGCACCGTGCGCACCCGTCGCCGGAGCCACGGGGGCAGCTGCTCGGCGGTGGAGACGAGGAGGGTGACCGCGCGCGTCCGCGCCAGCCAGCGCAGCGGCGTCGCATCCGGCGCTTCGAGGCCGTCCAGATCGAGCACCAGGTGAGCCCCGTTGAGCCGCACGATGCGCTCCGCCTCATCGAGCAGGGCCGTCGCGTCATCCCGCGCGCCGAGCAGCGCCGCGTCGATCACCATCAGCCCGCCGTGGGCCGCGGCCAGCGCCGCGAGCCGGCCGGCGCCGGGATCACCCGTCACCGCGACCATCTGCCCGCCGGGTGGGGTCAACGCCACCTGCGCCGCGTCGTCCCAGGGACAGGGCTCGACCGGCGCGCGCAGGGCCGCCGCCAGCCCGGGCGACGGCAGCACCGCCTCTCCGGCCAGCGCGGCGGCGATCTCCGGCGGCACCTCCGCCCGCCGCCCGCCGATCGGCCCGCTGCCGCGCAGCGCCAACAGGCCGCTCTCGATCAGCCCGCCGGGGCGCCGCGCGAGGCGCAGGCAGCGGTCGCCCTGGCCCGGGCCGTCGCCGGCCAGATCGCAGAGGAAGCCGAGGGTGATCGCGTCGCCCGTCCGCAGGGCCGTGTATACGTCGTGGATCTGCACCGACAGAGCCGGCGCGGCGGCCAGCACCAGCAGGCCGCGCTCGTCGGGCCCGAGGTCGAAGCAGCGCCCGACATGGGCCAGTGGCCCGTCGTCGGGCACGGGCGCCGTATCGGCCCTGGCGGGCGCGGGCGCGTCGAGGAACGCACGAATCGCGGTGAACGGGCCGTCGTGCGCGGCCCGGTCGAGCCAGGCGGAGATGCGGCGCTTCAGCCAGGTGCGGGTGGTCGGGTTCATGGGGGACCTCTGGTGCAGTCGAGATGTGCCCCCAGAGTAGCGCCACGGCGTCAAAATTTCGATTCAAGTTTCTAACGATTCTTGCAGTCTTTGTCCATCATTCTGAAATAATTCGGGAAATTTTGCCCGATTTTGGTCAGGGTTTTGTTGTTTATGTGAATAATTATGGTTTTTCTGGTTCGGCGGTGCGCCGCGTGCTTGCTCCTGATGTTCGTTTTGTTAGAGTTGGGGCATGTCGCCGCCTCGCGCTCCGTACGCCCTCGGCCCCTTCGATCTGCTCGCGCCCGCCGCCGAGGGCGCCACCGCCGTCGTCTGGCGAGCGGTGCACCGCGAACGGCGCACGCCGCTGGCGGTCAAGGTGATCCGCCCGGGTGCTGTCGCCGAGGCGGCCCGCGCGCAGCGCCTGTTTGCCCACGAGGTCCGCTCGGTGGCCCGCCTCGACCACCCGGGCATCGTGCGCATCCACGACTTCGGCGCCCTGCCCGACAGCGCCGACGGGCGACTGCCGCCGGGCGCGGCCTATCTGGTCATGGAGTGGATCAGCGGCGGCACGCTCGCCGGGCGGGCGGGCAAGCTCGACTGGCGCAGCCTGCGGGCGACGCTCTCGGCGCTGCTCGACGCCTTGGCCCATGCCCACGCTCGCGGGGTGATCCACCAGGACCTCAAGTCGGCCAACGTGCTCTGTTCGGGCCGTGGCCCGGTGCTCAGCGACTTCGGCATCGCGTTCTCCGACGAGCAGCCGGTCGTGCTCGAGTCGGGCCCGCGGTTCCTGGGCACGCCCGACTACATGGCGCCCGAGCAGATCTTGATGCAGCGGCGCCGCATCGGCCCCTGGAGCGACCTGTACGCCCTGGGCTGCCTGGCCCACGAGCTGGTCACCGGCCGCCCGCCCTTCGCCGGTCGCAGCGGCTTCGAGGTCTTGCAGCGACATCTGGACGAGCCGGTGCCCCCGTTGCCCGTGCGCGACGATATACCGTCGGCGTTCTCGGCGTGGGTCGGGCGCCTGCTCGCCAAAGAGCCCGCCGATCGCTTCCGCTTCGCCGCCCACGCCGCTCGGGCCCTGCGCGCGCTGCCGGGGCCGTCGTCGGCCGGCGTCACGCGCGCGCGCCCGGCGTCCGCGCGGCGCCTGCTGCCCGGCACGGGTCGCCCGCTCTTCGCGCTGCGCGAGCCGCCGGTGACCGGGCGCGACGCCGAGCAGGTGCTGCTGCGGGGCATGCTCGACGCCGTCGTCACCGAGCGGCGGCTGCGCGTCGTACTGCTCGAAGGGCCCAGCGACTGCGGACAGGCGCGGCTGGCGGCGTGGCTGGCCCGCGAGGCCCACACCGGGGGGCTGGCCGACAGCGTGCGGGTCAGCGGCGACCTCGCGGCGGCGCTCGCGGCTCATCTGAGGGTCGGCGGCCTCGAAGGCCAGGCCCTGATCGACCTGCTCACCGAGCGCCTCGGCGACAGCGACGCCGCCTGGGGGCTCGCCGCCGCGCTGCAGCCCGAGCGCCGCTTCACGCTCGACGGCCGCGCGGTGGCGCTCGGCTCGAGCCGCGAAGTCCACCGCGCGTCGACCCGGGCGCTCGCGCGGCTGACGGCCGACGGACCGCTCGTGGTGGTGGTCGACGAGGGGCAGGGCGACCAGGGGCAGGGCGACGAGGCCGTGCGCTGGGTGCGCTACGCGCTGACCGACGCGCCCGATCTGGCCCTGTTGATCCTGATGCCGGTGGCCGTCGATCGCGTCGCGCGCGCGGGCGAACTCGACGCGCTGCGAGCCCACGGGCGCTGCACCCGGCTGAGCATCGGGCCGCTGTCGCCCGCGGCGCTCGCGGCGTCGATCAGCGATCGATTGCGGCTCGACGAGGGCGCGCTGCGCCTGCTGGTCGAGCGGTCGGCGGGCAGCCCGGTCTTCGCCGAAGAGCTCCTCGAACACTGGCTGCAGACCGACGCGTTGGCGCAGACTCCGACCGGCATGACGCTGCGCGCCGGCGCCGCCCGTACGCTGCCCGCCGACAGCGCCGCCATGTGGCGGGCCCGGCTCGATCGGCAGACGGCGTCGCTCGGCGTTGCGGGGCATCGCGCCATGGAGGCCGCCGCGACGGTCGGCGCGCGGGTCACCCGCCAGCTCTGGCGTCGGGTCTCGCGGCTGGACGGCGCGGCGCTCGACGCCACCCGCGAGCACCTGCTCGACGCGCGGTTGGCGGTGAGCGATCCGCTCGGCGGCTGGCGCTTCGTGCACCCCATGCTGCGCGCCCTGCTGCTCGAACGGGCCGCGGCCGGCGGTCGGGATCGGCAGTGGCATCGGCGGTGCGCGACGGCGCTGATGGAGCGGTCGGCCGATCCGGCGCGCATCGCCGAGCATCTGCTGGCGGCGGGCGATCCCGCCGAGGCGGTGCCGCTGATGTTCGACGCCGTGCGCCGGGCCCATCGGCGGCGGGACAACCGGGGCATGCGGCGGACCCTGCTGCGGCTGTCGCGGGCCCTGGACGCGATGGCTCGACCGGCCGACGCGCCCGAGCGCATCGAGCTGCGTATTCTGTGGGCCGAGGCCAATCAGGCCGAAGACGATCCGCGGGCCGCCCGGCGGCACGTCGACCGCGCCGCCGGCCAGGCCCGGCAGCGCCGCGATCCGCGCCTGCTCGGCTGGGCGCTGTTGACCCGGGCCCACCTGGACATCCGCGAGCGGGACACCCTCGATCGCTGGCTGCGCCCGGCCTGGGCCGCCGCCCGACGCGCCCGGGATCCCGAGTTGACCTGGAGCGCGGCCCACGCGCTGACCTTCATGCTGGTCAAGCGCGGCCGCTTCGACGAGGCCGAGGCCGCCCTGCGCTCGCTGGGGCGCCACGGGGCCGGCCAGAGCGATCCCATCCGACGGGGCGACCTGCATCGGGTGCAGGCGCTCACCGCCCGCGGCCGCGGCGACTTCGTACAGGCCCGGGTGCATGCCGACGCCGCCCTCGGGCTCTACCGGCGCAGCGGATCGCGGCTCAAGCAGAGCCACGGGTACAACCTCGTCGGTGATCTGGCGCGCTACGCCGCCGATCTCGAAGCCGCTGCCGAGGCCTATGGCCAGGCGGTGTACTTCGGCGAGCTGGCCGGCAGCTACGACGCGATGACCGACGAGCTGAACCTGGGTCTGGTCTTGCTCGAGCTGGGTCGCTATGGCGAGGCCCGCCGCCGCCTGACCGCGGTGCTGCAGCGCGCCGAGCGGGTAGCCTTCAAGGTGCTGGTGGTCTACGGCCACCTGTGCCTGCTCGTCTGCGAGGCCCGCGACGGGCGCTGGTCGGCCTGGGATACCCGCTGGCGGGCGATCGCGCCGGTGCGCGAGGGCAAGCTGGTCGATCTCGACGTCTGCCGCGTCGCCGAGATGGCCGCGCGGCACGCCGGTCTGGCGCGGCGGATCGAGCGGGCCCAGGCGGCGTGGCGGCTGGCGGCGGATCAATACCGGCGGCTGGGCCGCGACGCCGACGCGATCGCGGCCGATATCCGGGCCGAGGCGGAGTCGATCCGCCGCTGACGTGGTTCGAGGGCTGCTGAGATCACATGTCGAGTCAATATGTTGGGCAAAGACTGTTAGAATCGATAGAAACTTGAATCCAGAATCGC
>JAUHXC010000047.1 GCA_030427205.1 bacterium
GCGAGATTCTCATCGGCCGCCTTTCCGCCGTTGTTTCAAGCACTTCGACTAAGCGGTCAGGCGGCCAATCTGTCCTCTCGCTCGTGTCGATTTATCGACCTACGTCCGCCATGGCGGATCCGCACCCTAAACCGATTCGAGTCCAGTATGGAGGGTGGGAGTGTCCAGTCTCGGTCCCCCACTGCTCCCGGCTGTCGGCCTACGCTAAGGACCTGCAGTCGTGGCAGCCGAAAGAGCCAACCAGGCAGTTGTTCTAGCGGGGTCTCGTGCGCATTTAGAGCCTCGAGGTTGGCATGCGATGCCAAGGACCTCGGCAGTCCACTGAGCGGATTGTGCCATATGCCCAACTCTTGCAAGTGGGGCAGCCGTCCCAAGTCATCTGGCAGCATTCTCAGCTGATTCCATCCAAGGGTCAACTGCTGGAGTCTGGGCCACATTCGCGAAAGAGGAGGCAGCGCAGCGAGTTTGCCGCGAAGCCACGTAAGACCTTCCAATCTCTTCAGACCTTCGATCCCTTCCGGGAAGCGGGTAAGGGGGCTCTCAGTGACAGACAGAGTTCGCAGCCTTGTACACTTGGCAATCGCCTTAGGCCAAACCGTACACCCTACGATCGTCAGATGCTCAAGGTGTGGAGCATGCTGGTTGAGCAACCAGACCAGCGTATCAATGCGTGTGCCATCAGTCAGGTCCCAGAACTCGAGGCGATGGAGAGGCCGGCTCGGAACAATCTGCGGGTCAACTTGGTCCCGCGGACCGATGGCCAATCCTGTTAGTCTCGATGGGTCAATGTGGTTTCGGATACTACGCCAAGTGCTCCAATCGAGTCCGAGCTCAAGCCCGAGTGCCCAGCCAGGCAGGGTAGCCCCGCGTTGCCGGAACCAGCCAATGCGCCGCAGACCCGTCAGACCAAGTCGTGTAGGTGGCAGACGTAGATCGGTGCAGCCTCTGATCATCAGGTCTCGCACAGTATCCAACGACCAGACTCGGCGCGGTAGACGTTTCAACATGAAGTCGTCGACCAGATCCAGTCGATCAGTTTCACCCCGCTCTACCCGTCGAATGGACAACTCATTCCACCACGCCGCATCCATTTCGAAGTCTCCAGTCATTCAAGATTGGGTGCCGAAGAGTACCGTACCATGGCCAGTAGCCGCCGTCTCGTACCGGCCATGACGTCACCCTTTAAGAGCTTCCCCCAATGCCGGTCACGTAAGAAGCCGGAGCCGTTGGCGGGCCTCGCTTTCCACGATTTCGAGCGTAGTTGCTCATCTCGATCTTCACGTGCCTCGGGTAGCGCCGAGATCGCCGGTGCTGTCTGATGGCTGACGCGCCATCGAAGTGTGCACCATGGGGCAGTCGGCGAGCGTTTGCGCACCCGATGTCGTCCACGCTCGAATTCAGCGTCAGGTCTCGCTCGGCGGTGTCGAGTCGACGGGCCGGCGGACGCGGACGAGCAGGGAGGTGAGAGAGGGCCGGCTTAGACGCCCGCCTCATCGTGTAGCGTCAGCAAGATAGCTGCGGCCTCGCGTGCTGGCTTGGCTGGGCCTCGAACAACATCCCGCGCCACCTCGGCCAGTTGCGCTCGATCCTCGATGTGCTCATCCTCCCGCTCCGGAGGACGGAGCGGCGTACGTCGAAGACGACCGGCGCGCTGCGCGTGCCCTGCACCACCGCCTCTACCCGATACAGGCCGCGGGCGAGGGTCCACACACCGTGGTACGGCCAAGCAGCGCGCTCGACCCGCCGGTCGTCGACCACCAGTCCACCGTCGCCGAGGGCGAGCCGACCCGAAACCAGCGCGATGCGCTGATGGGCAGCCGCCGCGCCGGACTCCGGCAGGAATGAATCGCCCTCGATCGGGTGGGTCACCCGGACCGCGGCCGGCGGCACGGGCTCCCCGGCGGGGCATGTGGGCGAGTAGCGGGTGGGCGGAGCCGACGGATCGGCGTGGTTGGCCTGCCACTCGGCATAGATCGGCGGCAGATGTGCAATGACGCGCTGCGGGATGTGCTCCGCAGGGCAGCCCCGGCCCGCCAGACCGGTGAGCTGCGCGACCCGGATCGCCATGATGTCGAGGCAGCGGGCCAGGGCGGCCCATAAACACCGGGCACGCAACGCAACACACGGCAAGCGGCCGTCGTAGTGGCGCGGTCGATAGCGTCCGCTCGGGACGTCGACCCACATGTGCACAGCGAACCGCCCACGCCCTCTTCTTCAGGGGCTCACCGCCACCGTCCCCGGGATGAAGCCCCCGCCCGCGGGCAGCGCGATCACCGCCACCTCTTCGACGGCCCCCTCGCCCACCACCCGCAGCGTCACCAGCTGTGAGCCGGTGGCCGGCGAGACCGCGGGCAGCACCACATAGCCGTCCAGCGCCCCCCGCTGCACGATCGCGAAGTCTTCGGGCAGTCCATAGCGCAGCTCGTCGACGACCGCGTACCCCTGCCCCTCGCGCACCAGCACCGAGACCCGCCCCGGCTCGAGCCGCGAGACCAACGCCGTGCCGCCGTGGTGGAAGTACGCCGAGCGCGCGTCGTCCATGCCCGGGATACGCCCCGCATCCGCCAGCGTATCCCCATCGATGGAGACCACCATCACCTGCCCGCCCTCCTCGGAGATGGGCGAGCCGTTGGGCACCAGCGCGCTCGTGCCGTCCGGGTGCACGCCGATGCCCGCGGCGTCGACGAAGTCGCCCCATAGATCAAACGCGCCGATCTGCTGCCAGACGCCGTCGGCGTCACGCTCGATGAGCCGGGTATCGTCGTCGTCGATCGGATCGAACACCGCCTGCCCGCCCAGCAGGATGGCCCGGTCGGGATCGCCGGGCATCAGCGCCAGCGTGGACGCCAGCCGCAGCCCGAGGTGCTCGGGCATCACGTCGAGGGTGCCTTCGCAGCCGATGGCCAATGTGAAGACCCCCTCGTCCTCGGTGACGTTGCTGGCGACGGCATGGGCGAACTGCCCGTCGGGATCGACGACGAGGTCGGTCCAGCCGTCCCCGTCGATCGCCAGCGAGTCGACGATGACCGGCGCGCCCTCGCCCTCGACGCGCACCGTATGCACCACGCCGTCTTCACCCAGCACGATCACGTGGGATCCCCCGGGCAGAAAGCGCACCCGCTTGGGGCGGGTCATCACGTCGAGCCGCAGACCCTCGGCGGCGAGCCCATCCTCGCCGAGTACGAAGACGCCGATCTCGGTGCCGTCGACGCCGACCTCGTCGGAGAACGGGAAACCGACCACCGCCACCCGCGGCCGATCGGGATCAGGATGCAGCGCCTGACCACAGGGATCGGGCTCCGGCGGCGGCTCGGGCTCGGGCCCCGCGTCAGGCCCCGCGTCGGGCTCGGCGTCACCGTCGGGCCCCGCGTCGGGGAACGCGCCGTCGACCTCGGCGTCGCCCTCCAAGACCCGGACGACCTCGTCACAGCCGGTCAGCGCCGACAGAGCGGCCGGCAGCGCGAGCAGCGCGATGATGAGATGGGGACGGGCCATGTCAGCGCAGCGCGCGCCACGGCTTGGGGAAGATCGTCCAGCGGCCGTTGACGTGCACCAGCCCGTCGAAGGCCATGCCGATGTCCTTGCCCGGCTCGACGAACTTGAAGCGGTAGACGGTGACGCCCGGCTGCAGCTTGTCGGTCACCTGGGCGTAGCCCCCGGGGAAGTCCTTGGCCGCTTCGTCGCCGGCCTTGATCTGATCGGTGGTGGCCTCGAAGAGCAGCACCTCGCTCTGCCCCGGCTTGGGACGCACGACCAGCTGACCGGCCTCCCACGCGGGCCCGTAGGCCGACTCGGCCTGCTTGGCCGCTTCGCCGACGAACACCGCGGCGTAATCGGCGGCGGTCGGCCGCAGCGCCGCGGTCAACGCCGCGGTATCGGCCCCCTCGGCGACGAACTTCGCCAGCAGCGCCTTGGCGCCGTCGGCGGTGCCCGGGAAGTCCAGCTTCACCGCGGGCGCCTTCTTCTCGGCGGGCGCGGCCGCCGTCTCGTCGGCCCCCTTCTCGCCCGCCGCCTTCTCGGCGCCGACCTTCTCGACGGGCTCACCGCCCTTGTCGGCGGGCTTGTCCCCACACCCGGCCAGCGCACCGGCCAACATCAACACCCACAGCGCACGCAACATGCGACGGCCTCCTGCTCGAACGTTCGTCGCCGGGAGTACCAACCCGCGCCATGCCCGTCAATGGCGGCCGGCCGCCGCGCAGCGAGTTCTTGCACACACTTTATCCTACATGTAGGATTCAGCCATCTCATCGGGAGGTCGCCTATGCCCCGCTCGCTCTCGCACCTCATCCGCGTCGCCATCGGCGCGGCCACCTTGCTCGCCACCGCCCCTGCGGCGGCCGGCGAGTTCGCCACCCTCGACCGCATGGCCGCCAACAGCCGGCTCGGGGTGCAGACCGACTTCACCCACGAGTCGGGCTCGCAAGACATGCTGCCGCGCACCGAGCTGTTCGGGCGCTACCAGTTCGACAAGAACATGGGCATCTACGGTCAGTTTCCCATCGTGCACATGATGGGCGGCAAGACCGAGAACGAGACGGCGATGGGCAACCTCGAGATGGGCGGGCACCTGCGCATCCCGCTCGGCGGGGCGAAGATCCTGCTGCGGCTCGGGGTGAGCCTGCCCACCTCGCACATCGAAGATCGCAACGCCGACGCGCTGCTGCGCAACGCGTGGCCCCGGCTGACCGACTTCGCCCAGCAGATCCCCGAGGTCACCGCGCTGCGGGCGAGCATCTCGCCGACGGCGTCCGCCGGCGCGTTCTTCTTCCGGGCCGATGTGGGCGCCGACGTGCTCGTCGACGCCGACGACCGCGACTCGAAGCTGCTGTTGCGGGCGAACGTCGGCGTCGGCGCCTGGATCGAGAAGGTCGCCATCACCGCCGAGTTCGTGAACCTCGGCAACGCCGAAGAGCTCGCCGACGACGCCTTCGCCCACAGCCTCGCGGTGTCGATCCGCCACGGGGTGCTGTACACCGCGATGACCGCGCCCATCGACGAAGATCGCCTGATCTACGCCTGGACGGTCGGGGTCCAGGCCCACCCCTGACCGCTCCGCCGTCTCCCGCTTGCGGGCACCCCCCGCCGCGCCGGATGATGGCGCGATGCGATCCCTTCCCCGCCTCTCGCTGTTGACGCTGCTGCTCGCGCTCGCGGGCTGCGTCGACGTACCGCCGCCCGTCGACGCCGGCGTCCCCCCCGACATGGCCGCGACCGCCGACATGCCCAACGGCTTCGAAAGGGCCGACGGCGGCGGGCCGGCCTGCGTGCCGGCCGAAGAGGTCTGCAACGGGGTCGACGACGACTGCGACGGTCGGCTCGACGAGCGCGATCCCACGCAATGCGACCGCTGCGTACGCGCCGGCGAGGTGGGCCCGTGCGCCGAGGGGCGTATGATCTGCGCCGACGGGCTGATGCAATGCGCCGCGGTCGGCGCGCCGCCCTCCACCGGCTGCGATCTGATCGACGGCGACTGCGACGGCCGCTGGGACGAAGCGGGCGAAGAGCCGGCGCTGCGCGACGTGCGGGTCGTCCGCCAATGCCCCGACACCGTGCCGCAGTGGGGCCCCGCCGACGGGTCGGGCCGCTGCGAGGCGCCGGGTGAAGTGGGCTGCGGCGCGCCGCACCCGTGCCTCGATCGGCCCTGCGTCGACGGCTGCATCGAGCGGCTGGGCCTGGACTACGCCCGCTGCGCCGCCGACTGCCCGCCGGGCGCCGACAACCGGCCATGCCGCACCGCCTGCCGCGACGACGCCGACGCCATCCAGAAGGCCTGCATCGCCGACTGCCCGCCCGATCGCCCGGGGGTCGAGCGCTGGAGCTGCGTGCCGGGCCCCGCCGGGCCGGCGTGCGGCATCGCGGCCTGCGCCGACGGCAGCGCGCTCGACGACGACCGCTGCGCGGCGTTCGAGGTGTGCAACAACGGCGTCGACGAAGACGGCGACGGCGTGATCGACGGCAGCGCCGCGGATCCCGGGCCGTGCGAAGCGGTCTTCGTGCAGACGCCGCCGGCGCCCATCGGCAGCTGCCCCGAGGGCATCCCCGGCTGCGACGGCGTCGTCGGCACGCCGCACCCGCTGTGGTCGTGCGCCGAGGGCTGCCCCTACGCACCGCAGCTGGACTACGACTTCGCGCTCGACCGGGAGGAGGTCTCCAACCGGGCGTGGGCGGCGTGCGTCGACGCGGGGGCCTGCGTCGAGCCGGCGGGGCTGGCGTGGCGGCAGGCGAAGGTGCTCATCGACAGCGGCGTGACGCCGCCGCGGCCCGATTCGCCGACCTGCGCCGAGCCGGTGCGCCTCGATCCGCGGGTGGGCGCCGACATCGACCCGCGGGTGGTCGACCTGCCGGTCACCGGGGTCACCTGGTGCCAGGCGCGCAACTACTGCCTGTGGGCCGGCAAGCGGCTGCCGTCGGAGGTCGAGTGGGAGCGGGCGGCGAGCGGCGCGCAGCCGCGCCGGCTCTGGCCCTGGGGCGACGTCGCGCCGGCCGCCTGCGACGCGGCGCAGTGTTGTGGCACCGAGGGCGAGCGCCCGGCGAGCTGCCCCGCAGGCCCGCTGCCGACGTGTCCCGAAGCGCCCGCGGGCGGGCCGATCCGGGTCGCCTGTCAGGCCACGCTCGGCCAGAGCGACCCCACCTGCAACCCGGCGCCGGCGAACTGCGCCGAGTGCCTGCCCAGCCCGGCGCCGGTCTGGGCCAACCCCGACGGCGCGACGCCCGAGGGCGTGCTCAACCTGGCGGGCAACGTCTCGGAGTGGACCTTCGACTGGGCCTCGCTGGGCTACGCCGACGCGGTGACCCTCGATCCGGTCGGCGCGCCGTGCGACGAGCTCTCGCGGGTGCCGGCGGGCGCCGATCCACAGAATCGGGCGCTGGTCGGACCCAGCCAGCGGGTCACCCGCGGCGGCGACTATCTGCGCAACGGGCTGCCGGCCGAGGTGATGGCCCGCTCGCCCTTCCCGCCCGGCGCGCAGGTCCCGGCGGTGGGCTTCCGCTGCGGGCGCACGGTGCAGCTCGACGACTTCGGGCGGCCCACGGTGTGCGATCCCGGCACGCAGGGCGCCGACGTCCAGCCCGCCGGCGATGGCCGGCCGCTGTGCGCCGCGCCCGACTTCGACGACGACCTCGGCGCCTTCGGCGTCTGCCCCAACAACCGCCGCGCGCCGAGCCGCACCTGCGTCGAGGGCCAGGGGCGCACCTGCGCCACCGATACGCCGATGGGCTGCGGCGTCTGGATGGCCCGCAGCCTGAAGCTGGCGTTCGGGCGCCTCGACGCGCTCGTCGCGGCGGTGCTGTCCATCGCGCCGTTCGGGGTGGACTTCGAGAGCCCGACGCTCGATCCGGTCGCCGCGGAGTTCATCGGCCGGCTGTTCGACGGCGATCTGGTGCCCAACGGCGGCCGCAGCCTCATCGCGCTGGACACCGGCTGCGGCTTCGGCGACGACAACCTCTATCGGGCGCGGCTGGTCAACGGCACCCAGGTCGGCGGCGAGCTGTACGAGATGGGGCTGATCGAAGGCGCCGACTGCCGCCCGCTGGCCACGCCGGAGATCCCCATCGGCACCCAGTCGGTGGGCGTGGTCGACAACGTCTGCGCGCTCGGCCGCGGCGAGTTCTACGTCGAGGGGCTGGGCGCGAAGCTGCCCTACAGCGGGTTGATGGTCTACGGCATCGACCTCGACCGCCTGCGCGGCCGGCTCACGGGGGCGATGCTGTACATCGTCAACCAGCGGGACGCGGCCGACTCGACCCTGGGCGACGACGCGCAGGGCGCGGTGCGCGACTTCCTCACCGGCATTGGCGCGCCGGCGCAGGATCTCTGCTTTCTGCAGCAGATGGGGGCGCTGATCGACCCCAACATCAACCAGCAGGCCGATCCGGCGGACCTCGAGCGAGCGGTGGGCCGCTGGAACTGCGCCGCCTTCGTCGGCTGGCCGGGCTGTCAGCAAGGCACCTGCGTCGGCATCGGCGGCGACACCTCGATGTGCACCGGCTGGGTCGCGCCGATCGAGGTGCAGGCGACCGCCCGCGAGACCACCGATCTGGGCTACGCCCCCTGCTCCTGCGACCCCGAGTCTGCCGTCGGGCCCGGCGGGCCGCCCGAGTGACGCCGCAGGGCCAGCAGGCCCTCGCCGACCACCCAGACCTCGAGCGCCAGCATGACGGTGCCGACCACCGCCAGCAGCCACTCCCCCTCGCCGAAGAAGCGCCCGACGAGCGTCAGCAGCGCCAGAAACGAGACGACGAGCACCACCAGCATCGGCACCGCGGTGACCCACCACGCGCGCCCCTGGCGGTAGAGCCAGACCGAGATCAGCAGGAGCGACAGGCCGGCGAGCATCTGGTTGCTGCCGCCGAAGAGCGGCCACAGCGCCCGCTGCTGGCCGGCGATGCACACCGCGAGCGGCAGGGCCACCGCGAGCGCGCCGGCCAGCCAGCGGTTGCGCAGCGCGCCGATGCCGTAGATCTCGCCCAGCTCGTGCAGGATGTAGCGCTGGATGCGGGTGCCGGTATCGAGCGTGGTCGCCGCGAAGCTGACGACGAGCACCGCGACCACGGTCGCGGAGATGTCGGTGGGCAGGCCCAGCGCGGCGAGGAAGGTGCTGGCGCCGGTCACGAAGTTGACCACGCCGCCGGCGCTCGCGTGGGCGAAGCTGTCGTAATGGGCCGCCCAGTCGGCCAGCCCGGCGCTGACGGCGAGGGTCGCGATCAGCGCCAGGGTGCCCTCGCCGAGCATGCCGCCATAGCCCACCATGCGCGCGTCGCGGGCGCAGGCGAGCTGCTTGCTGGTGGTGCCCGACGAGACGAGGCCGTGGAAGCCGCTGATCGCGCCGCAGGCGATGGTGACGAACAAGAACGGGAACCACGCCGGGGCGTCGGCCGGCGCGGTATTGATGGCCGGCGCGGTGATCGCCGGGTTGGCGATGAAGATGCCGAGCAGCAGCGCGCCCAGACCCACGACGAGCTGGTGGCTGTTGATGAAGTCCCGCGGCTGCAACAGCACCCACACCGGCAGCACGCTGGCGACGAAGGCGTAAGCCAGCAGCAGCACGATCCACAGCATCTTGGGGCTCAGCGGGCCGATGGCGGGCAGTTCGATCGGCGCCTGTACACCGACCCAGACCATGCCGTAGAGGGCCGCCAGGGCCAGCAGGGACGGCCAGAGCAGCTTGATGCCCTTCTTGTGGGTCAGCCAGCCGATGAGCAGGGCGATGATGATCTCGAAGTTGATCGGGATGACCGTCGCCGGCTGCTTCTGAAAGAGCGTGGCGATGGCGTCGGCAAAGACGGCGATCACCAGAAAGACCAGGAAGTAGATCACCAGCAAGAACAGCGTGCGGCTGCGCCGGCCGAGCACGACTTCGCTGATGGCGCCGACGCTCTTGCCCTGGTGGCGGATGGAGATGACCAGCGTCGCGAAGTCGTGCACCGCGCCCATCAGCACCGTGCCCAGCACCACCCAGACCACCGCCGGCAGCCAGCCCCAGACCACCGCGATGGCGGGGCCGATGATCGGCGCCGCGCCGGCGATGCTGGCGTAGTGATGGCCGATCAGCACATGGCGGTCGGTGGCCACGTAGTCGACGCCGTCGGCGTGGGTGATGGCGGGCACCGGCTCGTCGTCGCGCAGGACGAAGACCCGCTCGGCGAGGTAGCGGCTGTAGAACCGGTAGCCGAGCGCCAGCACGATCAGACCGGCGAGACAGACCCAGGCGGCGTGCATCGGCTCCCCTCCCCGCGGTCAGACGCCGGCGGCGGGTCCGGCCAGGGCCGATCGAGCCGCGGCGACGGTGGCCCGGGCGGCGGCTTCGAGCGGGGTATGCAGCGTCGCGCCGGCGGCCCGCGCGTGGCCGCCACCCCGGGGCGAGAGGCCACGCGCGACGAGCGAGACGTCGACCGCCCCGCGGCTGCGCAGGCTGATCTTCACCCGGCCGTCGCCGCGGTCGACGATCAACGCGCCCACCTCGACGCCCTCGATGAAGACCAGATCGTCGACGAGCCCGCCGGTCTCGGTGCCGTCGACCGTCGCGGCGTCGAGGGCGGCCCAGGCCAGCCGGCCGTCGATGTGCATCCGGCTGATCATGACCCCGCGCAGGCGCACCTTGTCGGCGGACTGCGAGAGCAGCACCTGCTCGACGATGCGCGCGTGGTCGATGCCGGTCTCGAGCAGCCGCGCCGCCGCGCGCAGCGTCGCCGGGCGGGTCAGCCGATAGCGGAAGACCGAGGTGTCGAAGGTCATGCCGGCCCAGATGCCCTCGGCCAGCTGGCGGTCGAGCGGCACGCCCCAGTGATCGCACAGCCGCAGCACCATCTCGGCGGTGGACGAGCAGGTCGGGTCGAGGAAAGGCGCGTCGACGTCGGCGTGCACGCTGCTCTTGTGATGATCGACCAACCCGCGCAATCGGGCGCCCTGGTAGAACGGCGCCACCGCCTTGAGCCGGCTCGGATCGCCGTCGAGCACCAGCGCCAGGTCGATCGGGGCGTCGGGCAGATCGGGCGCCACGTGGAAGAGATCGGCGTCGGCCAAGCTGCGATAGCGCTCGGGCAGGGGCTCGTCGACGCCGATGATGACCCGCCGGCCGGGCCAGCGCAGGGTGATCGCCCGCGCCAGCGCGGCGATGGCGCCGACGGCGTCGCCGTCGAGGTCGGGGGCGGTCAGCAGGATGACGCGGGCCGCCGAGACGGCCCGGGTGATCGCGTGGGGCATGGGTGCGCTCCGGTGGCGGCGCCGCCGCTGCGGGGGCGGCGCGGTGCAGGCGCCGATACTAACCGATCTGCCCGACGGGCGCGTCGACCGCCGCGTCCTCCGCCGCCCGGCGCACACCTCGGCACCGGATGATGGCCGCCCGCAGGTCGGCGACGGCGAACGGCTTGGCCACGAACGCGTCGGCGCCCGCGGCGAGGCAGGCCGCCCGCTCTTCGGGATCGACGCCGGCGCTCACCATCACGATGGGCAGCCGACCGGCGGCGCCGGGCCGGGCGCGTACCCGCCGCACCAGCTCGATCCCGTGCAGCCGCGGCATGTGCAGATCGAGCACCAGCGTATCGAAGGGATCGCCGGCCCGCTCGGCGTCGAGCAACCCGGCCCAGGCGGTATCGCCGTCGTCGAAGCCCTCGGCCCGGGCGCCGACCTTGTGCAGCGTGCGCACGGCGACCCGCCGGTTGATCGGGTTGTCGTCGGCGACGAGGCAGCGGCCGCCCAGCTCGACGTCGGCCTCGACGACCGCTGCCGGCGCAGCGACGCCGAGATCGAGCGTGATCACGAAGCGCGCGCCCTCACCGGGCGCGGCGTGCACCGTGATGCGGCCGTTCATCGCCCGCACGGCCGCGGCGGCGAGCGGCAGCCCGAGGCCCACGCCCTCGCCGCCGGCCAGTCGTGAGAACGGCCGGAAGAGATCCGCCTGCGCGTCGGGCGGGATGCCGCAGCCGGTATCGGCCACGCTGAGCTGCAGCGCGCACCGGCCGCCCTCGGGCCGCCCGATGGCGGCGAGCGTGATCCGGCCCTTGGCGGTATGGCGCGCGCCGTTGGCGAGCAGCTCGCCCAGCACCTGCCGCAGGCGCACGACGTCACCGACGAGCCGCGCCGGCAGCCGGGGATCGACCTCGACCCGCAACTCGACCCCGTCGGCGAGCTGAGGCCGGGCGGCCTGTGCCACCCCGTGCAGCAGATCCTCGAGCGTGAAGGGCGCCTGCTCGACCGGCGCCGCCTCGCCGTCGAGCCGAGAGAGATCGAGCAGCCGATCGACCACCGCGCGCAGGTGCTCCGCCGACGCGGAGATGTCGGCGAGCGTGCGCCGCTGCTCGACCGCCAGCGGGCCGTCTTCGAGCAGTCGGGTCAGCCCCACCACCCCGTTCATCGGCGTCCGGATCTCATGGCTCAGGCGGGCCATGAACCGCAGCCGGGCGCGGGCTTCGCGCTCGGCGAGCGCCCGCTGCTGCGCCTCGGCCCGGGCGCGCTCCATACCCCGCGCGAGGTCGGCGGCCGGGCCCTCGCGCCCGTCGGCGATCGGGGTGTCGATGTCGCCGGCGCCCAGCCGCTGGGCGGCCCCTTCCAGTCGGCCGATCGTACGGATCGTGCGCCACGCCCCGAACGCGACGATCCCGAAGAGGCCGGCGAAGATGCCGGTGAACAGGCTCCAGCGGCTGACGACCCGCATGTCGATGGCCGATCGCAGCTCGTCGAGGCGGGTATCGGCCGAGACCAGCCCGACCACCCGGCCCTGCGCGTCGCGGATCGGGGCGTGGGCGCTGATCCACTCGCCGTGCTCGTCGGTATAGGGCGCGACCTGCGCCGCCCGGCCCTCGAACAGCGTCGGGGCCATCGCCGGGCGATAGTCGTAGCGATGGCGCCAATAGGGCTCGACCGCGCTGGTGACGACGAACTCCATCGCGTCGGGGTGTCGCCGGTCGGGTGCGGCCCGCACCGTATCGAGGGCCGCGGGTCGCACGCGCAGCGAGTAGATCGGCGTACCGAGCCCGTTCTCGATCTCGACGGCCCGAAAGCGCGCGTGGGCTTCCCGGTGCGCCGCCGGCGCGCCCGACCACCGGGTGAAGCCATCCCGCGCGGGCACCGCGTCGAGCAGCGCCTCGTGGGCCCGACCGTCCACCTGCAGCGCGAGCGTTGACGCCACCGCTTCGAGCCGGTCGAGGCCGTGGGTGGTGAGCTCCTCCTGGCTGACCCGATACTCGAACCAGACCGTCACCGCCAACGTGCCGGCGCCGAGCAGCATCAGCGCATACAGGCGCCGCGTCAGGTAGCGGGCCAGCGGCGGGCGCCGACTCTCGGGCTCGGGTGCGGCGAGGGGCATGCCGCGATCTACGATGACCACCCGTACACGTTACGGACGCGCGCGATGACGCTGTCGCTGGCATCGCACCGGTCGGCCTGCCACCATCGGGCGCGGCATGCGGAGGTGAACGTGCGACGGGATCGAAGAGATGGGGTGCAGACGCCGCGGGGGCGTGCCGGGCGGCGGCCTTTCACGGCGTGGCTGCTCGGCGGCGTGCTGTGCGGGGCGTTCGTTGGGCTCGGCTGCGGCGGCGACGACGTCGGCGAGACGGACCACGGCCGGGCCGCGGACGCGGGGGTCGACGCGGCGCCGGACGCCGATGTGGACGCCGTGGACGCCGCGGCGGATGTCGGACCCGACGCGGCGCCGTCCGTTCTGGACGATCGCTGCCGCATCGCCGATCCGCCGCCGGTGGACGCGGCGCTGGCGGCGGCGCTCGACGCGGCGCTGGCCGGGGCGCTGCGCGAGACCCGGGCGCCGGGCATCGCCGCGCGGGTCGTCCTGCCCGACGGGCGGGGTTGGGCCGGCGCGACGGGGCGCGACGACATCCGCGGCGAGGCCCCGCTTCTCCCATGGGGTCGCTTCCGCATCGCCAGCGTCACCAAGACCTTCATCGCGGCCGCGGTGATGCTGCGGGTCGGCGCCGGCGCCTGGGATCTCGACGCGCCGGTCACCGACTGGGTCGAGGGCTTCGATCTCGATCCGGGGGTCACGCTGCGCCGCCTGCTGAACCATACGGCGGGGGTCTTCAACTACTCCGACGACGTCTCCTTCCTGCTGCGACGCACCGAGTACCTCGCGCCCGAGGAGGTGGTGGCGTTCGCGCTGGCGCACGACTCGGGCATCGCGCCCGGCGAGGGCTATCTCTACAGCAATACGGGCTATTTCCTGTTGGGCATGGCCCTCGAAGCGCTCGAGCAGCGGCCGCTGCAGGCCATCTTGCGCGGCGATCTGCTCGATCCGGTCGGGCTGCCGCACACCTGGCTCGATCAGGTCGAGCCGCCGCCGGATGACTGCGGCCTCGGTCAGGGGCACGTGACGTACGATCCGGGGCTGACCGAGGGCTTCGACGCCGGCTGGGGCTGGGCCGCGGGTGGGCTCGCGGCGCCGACGGCCGATCTCTGCGTCTGGGCCCGCGCGCTCATCGGCGGCGAGGTGCTGCCGCCGGCGACGATCGCCGAGATGTCGGTGCCCACCGAGCTGTCGCGGACCATGGGCGAGGAGCCATACGGGCTGGGCATCATGGAGGTCGTGCGCGCCGGACGCACCGTCAACGGGCACACCGGCTCGACCATGGGCTTTCGCGGCGAGGTCTTCGTCGATCCGACCGATGGCACCTGCGTCGCGATTCAGACCAATGACTTCACCGCCCGCCAGGACATCGCCGCCGAGGCGGTCTGGTCGGCGCTGGCGCGCTGAGGCATGTCGCGGATGGGCCGCGCGGGCCGGCCAGCGGAAACGCACCTCACGGCGCGCAGTCGATGGGGCCCAACGGCAGATCGGGGTCGAGGGCGAACCCGATGATCAGCCGATCGCGATGGGTCGTGCCGAGGTGGTGGTGGATCTCTTCGGTCACCCCGCCGACGGCGGTATTGCTGCCGGGGCCGGTCTCGTAGCCGCCGGCGCCCACGACCGTGCGGCCGTTCTCCGGGTTGTGCACCAGCATCCGGGTGCCCGGCGGGGGCCGGTCGCGCCAGTACATGTTGACGTACCACGCCTCGTCGACGAGCGGCAGCGGGCGGAAGAAGGCCGCCTGCCCCCACTCGCTGCCGCCCTCCCCCTCCGGCGCCCAGGCTTCGGTGCGATCCATGGCATAGCCGGTGGCATCCTGGCTGATGGCATAGTGTTCGGCGATGCCATCCCGCGCCGCCGCGGGCCAGCCACCGCCGAAGTCATCGGCGACGGTGACGAGGTGGGCCTCCTTGACCACCGGGCCGAGCGCCGGGGTATCGAGGAAAGCCTCGCCGTCGACCATGCGGCACGGCAGATCCGGGTCGCAATCGCGCCAGACCATGCGCAGAGGCTGCGGATCGAACGCGCAGTCGCCGGCGCCGAGCGGGCGCAGATCGACGTCGATGACATAAGGCCCGGGGCGCGCCACGCCCGCGCCGTCGACCCAGGTATCGGCCACCAGCCAGAGGGCGCCCGGCTCGACCATGCGGCTGAGCGCGACGTTGTCCCGGTCGACGCAGGCGTCCGGATCGGGCGCGTCGAGCAGGTGCAGGTCGATGTCGATGGCGTCCCCCGGCATGTCGTCGACGCGCACCGTGAGCAGGCCCGGCGCGTCGATGTCGAGGCGGTACCACACCTCGCCGCCGCTCTCGTCGGTGTCGGGGGCGCAGTCGTAGCGATCGATCTCGGCCGCGGGGGCCGCGCGGGTATCCCCTTCGAGGCTGCTGGGGAAGTCGCCGACGACGATCGGGTTGCAGCGGGCCCCGGCCGGCTCGGGGCATGCGGGCCCGGCGTCGGGCGCCATATCGGGGCCTTGGGCGTCGGGCGGGTCGTCGATCCCCGAGTCGAGCGGCCCGGCGTCGGGCGCCGCGTCGCGAGACCCGGCATCGGGCGTCGCGTCGAGCCGGGCGCCGTCGATCGCGGCATCATCCACCGGGTTCGTCGCTCGATCCCGTCGCGGGTCACGATCGAGCGCGCTGAAGTCGGCTTCGGGCGGCCGGGCGTCGAGCGGCGCCTCGGCGGTTCCATCGGCGCAGCCGAGCAACAACAAGACCCCCCAGGCCGGGGCGCAGCGGCGGTTCATCGGTTCACCTCATGGGCATCGTCCCGACCGAAAGCATAGCGCGGTCGCGCCTGCGCCGACGCCCGAAGAGCGGCTGCGCGGGCGGCCCACTATTCAGGCGGCGGGCAACCGCGTAGGCTCGCGGCAGCCCCAGCCGAGGTCGCGCGCCATGGACAGCCCCACCACCACCGCACCCGCCGTCGAGCGCGTCGAGTGGTGGCGGTCGTTCGTCTTCCGCTTCGTCGCCGTCTACACCGGCCTCACCCTGGCGCTCTTCGCCGCGGTGATCATCAGCGCCAACGTCTTCGAGCGGCATCAGGTCGAAGATCACTTCGGCGCCATCCTGCGCACGATCGTGGCCAATACGGCGCCGCGGATCGACGGCGACCTGCTCGCCGGCATCTCGTCCGACGCCGACGCCGGCACCCCGGCCTTTCGGGCGGTCGTCGGGCTGCTCGACGACGTGCGCCAGACCAACGAGCTCGACGAGGACCTGCTCTACGTCCTGCGGCCGGCGCCCGACGAGCCGGGGGCCTTCAGCTTCGTCGCGATGCTGCAGGCGCGCACCTTCATCGGCGATCGCTACCGGCCGCCGGCGCACATCGAGCCGCTGTACGCCCGCGCCCTGGCCGGTGAGGTGGTTCAGTCGGACATCTACATGGACGAGAACGGCGCGTTCATCAGCGGCATCGCGCCGATTCGGGATGGGGCCGGCGCGGTGGTCGCGCTGCTTCAAGCCGACTATCGGCTGATGCGCTACCTCGACGAGGTGCGCGATCAGACCCGCACCAGCCTGCTCTTCGGCGCCGCCATCCTGATCCTGCTCGTGGCCACCGGCCTGCGCATGCATCGGGTCCTGCAGCGGCACATCGTGCGCCTGCTGAGCGGGACGGCCGCCATCCGCCAGCAGATCTTCGACCATCGGGTGCCGGTTCAGTCCGCCGACGAGCTCGCCCTGCTCGCCGAGGCGATCAATCAGGCGCTCGCCCGGCTGCAGGAGCGCGCGGAGATGATGCGCTTCCTGCCCCATCACACCCAGGAGATGATCGCCCGGGTGCTCGAGCAGGGGGCCCACAAGGTCGATCTCAGCGAGGGCCGCGAGGTGGAGGTCGTCGTGCTCGAGACCGATATCCGCGGCTTCACCGCGCTGTCGGAGACGCTCTCGCCGGCCGAGACGATCACCCTGGTCAACCGCTATATCGAAGCGCAGGCGGAGAAGATCCTCGAGTTCGGCGGCTCGATCGACAAGTACATGGGCGACGCGGTGCTGGTGATCTTCGAGGGGTCCGATCGCGCCGCCCGGGCGCTGCGCTGCGCGGCCGACATCCTGCACGCGGTCGACGCGCTCAACCGGCGCGAGGGGCGCTCGATCCAGATCGGCGTCGGGGCCAGCCTGGGCGCGGTGATCATGGGCAATATGGGCTGCGAGACGCGCATGGAGCATACGGTCATCGGGCCCACGGTGAACCTGGCAGCGCGGCTGTGCTCGGCGGCGCGGGGCGGCGAGCTGGTGGTGCAGGCGGCCCTGGTGGACGCGGCGCACGCCCGCGCGCCGGAGCTGGCCGGGGCGTTGTCCCAGAGCGAGGCGATCCAGGTGAAGGGCTTCTCGACGCCGATCCCGGTCAAGCGCGCGATGCTCGCCGATCTGCCGCGGGGGTGAGGCTGTCGGGGATCAGCCCTCTTCGGGGGCCATGGCGGCCGCCTCGCCGTCGTCGGTATCGGGCATGGCCGGGTCCTGCGGGCCCGCCGGGCTGATCGGCAGCGCCCGCGCCGGGTCGCGCTCGCGGATGATGAACTCGACCCGCCGGCTGCGGGCGGCGTCGATGCGCCCCTGCCCGTCGCCGATGGGGGCGTCCTCGCCGAGCCCGACCGACTCCAGCCGATGGGCCTCGACCCCCGCCTTGATCAGGTACTCGGTCACCCGCTTGGCCCGCATGCGGCTCAGCCACAGGTTGAACCCGGCGGTGCCGGTCACGTCGGTGTGGCCTTCGACCCGAATACGGGTGATCTCGGGCCGCTCGCGGATGACCTGGGCCACCTGGTCGAGGATGTTGTAGCTCTCGGGGCGGATCCGGGCACGGCCGAGTTCGAAGTAGATCTTGTCCAGGTGCTGGATGCGATCGCCGCGCACCACCACCCGCGGCGCGGCCTGCGCGACGGCCGGCGCCGGCGCCATCGGCTCGTCGGGGCAGCCGTCGGCGTCCTGGAAGCCGTTCTTGGTCTCGGGGATGCCGGGGCAGCCGTCGTTGGCGTCGGCGACGCCGTCCTGGTCGTTGTCCGGATCGGGGCAGCCGTCGGTATCCTCGAACCCGTCGATGTCTTCGCCGTGCTTGGGGCAGGCGTCCTCGGCGTCGGCGATGCCGTCCTGGTCGTTATCGGTGTCGGGGCAGCCGTCGGCGTCTTCGAATCCGTCGGCGTCCTCGGGCACCGTCGGGCAGGCGTCGGCGCTGTTCTTGACCCCGTCCGCGTCGTCGTCGCCGTCGTCGGCGCGGGCCGCGACGGCTCCGCCGCCGGCGACGATCACCGACTGCGGCTCGTTGTCCGGCTGCCACGACAGCCCGCCGATCACCCGCAGCTCGGGCGCGCCGAAGTCGGCGACGATGCCAGCGCCGGCGGCGAGGCTGAAGACGAGCCCGGTCGCGTTGAACAGCCGCAGGCCGGCGATGGCTTCCAGCGGGTTGGGGCCGCCCTGGTCTTCGGCGACGTCGCTGTAGATCGTGCCGCTGGCCTCGACGAGCACCTCGAGGCTGTCGGTGCCCAGCCGGCTGCCGATCGCCGCGCCGTAGGTGATGCCATCGCCCACCGTGAGCGGCTCGAGGGTGTCGCTGTTCGTCGGCCGATAGCGATAGCCGCCGTTGAGCGCGATGCGCAGCCACGAGGCGCGGTATTCGAGGATCAACTCGGGGTTGGCGATGAAGTAGCGCGAGCTGTTGACGCTGTCTTCGCCGGTCGGGAAGTTCAGCGGCGCCCCGAGCGCGATGGCGAACCCGGTGCGTTCGCCGGCGCCGAGCAGGATGAACTTGGGCATCAGCCGGATGTCGCCGAGGCCGGCGCCGGTGTCGATGTCGAGCCGATCCGTGCCGGTGCCATAGCCGAACGGCACCGCGATACCGACCTCGACCCGCTCGTGGATCCCGACGGCGAGCAGCAGCTCGACCGTGGTCAGGTTCTCGACGACCAGATCGATGAGCCGCCCCTCGGCGTCGCGCTGCACCAGCGGGTTGCGCGCGTAGCTGAGGTACATCGACGGCACGAAGTCGCCGGGCTCGGCGACGGATCCACCCTCGATGCCGAAGTAGTTCCAGGTGCCGACGGCGGGCTTGAAGGCTTGGATGTCCTGGGCCATCGCCGGCGCTGCCAACAGCACGCTCGCCAGCAAGGCCAGCGCGCCGCCGATGCACGCCGGCGTGCGGCTCGACCGAATCCCCATGGTGTCCTCCCGTACGCTGTGACGCCGTCCCCGGGCGCGCACGGGCTCCAGGATCCCCAAAACGGGGGTCGCTGTCGAGAAATCGGAGGAGTTCCGAGTAATTACGGCTTGTTATCCGGCCGGCGGCGGCCGGTTCAGCGTCCCGCGGCCAGCGCCTGCAGCGCGCGTCCGGGCAGCGTCCGCCCGAGCAGGGTCTGCGCCAGCACCCCAGCGTCGACCAGCCGATCCAGGTCGATGCCGGTCGCGACCCCCATGCCGTGCAGCATGTAGACCAGATCTTCGGTGGCCAGATTGCCGCTCGCGCCGGGCGCGTACGGGCAGCCGCCGAGCCCGGCGATGCTCGCGTCGAAGGTCGTCACGCCGTATTCGAGCCCGACGACGCAGTTGGCCAGCGCGGTGCCGCGGGTATCGTGCATGTGCATCGCGATGTCGCCGAGCGGCACCCGGGCGGCGATGGCGTCGAGCACCCGGCGCGTCTGCAGCGGCGTGCCGACGCCGATGGTATCGCCCAGGCTGATCTGATAGGCCCCCATGGCCAGCAGGCGCGCGGCGACGTCGGCCGCCTCGGCGGCGTCGACCTCGCCCTCGTACGGGCAGCCCCAGACCGTGCTGACATAGGCCCGCACGGCGATGCCCTGCTCGGCGCAGGCGGCGAACACCGGCTCGAACGCGGTGTAGGTCTCGTCGCGGGTCTTGTTGATGTTGCGCTTGTTGTGCGTCTCGCTGGCCGACATGAAGACGGCGACCTCGCTCATGCCCGTCTTCAGCGCCCGGTCGAAGCCGCGCATATTGGGTACGAGCGCCGTCCAGGTCGAGCCGCTGCGCCCGCGGTAGTGCCCGGCGATGCGATCGGCGTCGGCCAGCGCCGGGATCCAGCGGGGATGCACGAAGCTGGTGATCTCGATGCGCGGCAGGCCGGCGGCGGCCAACGCGTCGATCAGGCGGATCTTGTCTTCGCTGGGCACGAAGGCTTTTTCGTTCTGCAGGCCGTCGCGCGGGCCGACCTCGTAGACCTGCACCCGCTCGGGCAGTGCGTCGAACATCGGCCCTCCGTTCAGGCGAGCGGGTCGGGCCGGTCGCCCGCCCGCGCATGGATCCAGGCCACGATGGCTTCGAGGCTGCTGCCGGGGGTGAAGATCTCGGCGACGCCCTTCTGCTTGAGCGCGTCGGCGTCGTCGTCGGGGATGATGCCGCCCCCGAAGACGATCACGTCGTCGGCGCCGGCCCCGCGCAGCCCCTCGAGCACCGCCGGAAACAGCGTATTGTGCGCGCCGCTGAGGATGCTGAGGCCCACGAAGTCGACGTCTTCCTGCACCGCCGCGTCGACGATCATGCGCGGGGTCTGGTGCAGGCCGGTGTAGATGACCTCCATGCCGGCGTCGCGCAGGGCGCGGGCGATGACCTTCGCCCCGCGGTCGTGACCGTCGAGGCCGGGCTTGGCCACCAGGACCCGGATGCGCCGGGCGCCTTCGCCTTTCATCACGCTGTGCCTCCTCGGCCGCTCAGGCCTGCCGCGCCATCAGCCGCAGTGTCTCACGGGCGATGACGATGCGCTGCACCTCGCTGGTGCCTTCGTAGATCCGGGTGACCCGCACGTCGCGCAGGTAGCGCTCGATGGGGTGGGCGCCGCTGATGCCGTCGGCCCCGAAGATGCGCAGGGCCCGCTCGCAGACCCGATGGGCCATCTCGGTGCAGAAGAGCTTCGACATCGCCGCCTCACGGGTCAGCGGCTTGCCGGCGTCCTTGAGCGCCGCCGCGCGCAGGCAGAGCAGCCAGGCGGCGTCGATCTCTGTCGCGCAGTCGGCCAGCTCGCGCTGGCGATCGGCGTGGTCGGCGGCCAGATCGTCCATCTGCCCGGCGAGGTGGCGGGTCGCCGCGGCGGCCGCGGCGGTGGCGACGCCGATGGCCTGAGCGCTGACGCCCACCCGGCCCCCGTCGAGGCTGTTCATCGCGATCTTGAAGCCGATGCCTTCGGGCCCGAGCCGGTTCGCGGCGGGCACCCGGCAGCCGTCGAAGACCAGCTGCGTCGTCGCCGAGGCGTGCTGGCCCAGCTTCTCTTCGGCCCGGGCGACCTCGAAGCCGGGGGTCTCGGGCTCGACGAGGAACGCGCTGATGCCCCGCGAGCGCTGCTCGGGATCGGTCCGCGCCATGACCAGATAGACCCCGGCGTAGCCGCCGCTGGTGACCCAGGCCTTCGTCCCGTCGAGCACGTAGTGATCGCCGTCGCGGACCGCGGTGGTGCGCAGGCTGGCGGCGTCGCTGCCGCTGCCCGGCTCGCTGAGGCTGAATCCGGCGGCGGGCCACTGTCCGGCGGTGATCGGCCGCAGGTAGGCGTCCTTCTGGGCGTCGTCGCCGTACTTCGCGATCGCCTCGGCCACCATGTTGGTGACCATCATGCCGACCGTCGTCGCGGCGCAGTGGGCGGCGAGCTCGCGCACCGCGGCGACGTAGGCCACCACGCCGGCCGCGCGACCGCCGTACGCCTTCGGGATGTTGATGCCGAGCAGGCCCTCGCGCCCGAGCGCGCGCAGCGTATCGATGGGGTAGCCCCCGTCGCGGTCGAAGCGGGCGGCGTCGGGGGCGAGCAGCGTGCGGCCCAGGCGGGCGGCGGTGCTGCGGGCGTCTTCCTGGCGGGGGTCGAGACCGAGTTCCATCGGCGCTCCGGGGGTCGGGGTGCAGGCGCGACGGGCGCGTATCAGCGATTCTCGAACCGAGCTTGCCGTTTCTCGGCGAAGGCGGCCATGCCTTCGGCCGCATCGGCGGTGTCGAAGAGGTTGGCGAAGGCTTCGCGCTCGTAGGCGTTGGCCGTGGCGAGCGGCGCCTCTACGCCGCGGGCCATCACCGTCTTGGCCAGGCGCACCGCGCCCGGGCCCATCGCCGCGATCGTCCGCGCCACGGCCATGGCATGATCGACCACCTGCCCCTTGGGCGCGACGTCCAGGCACAGCCCGAGGGCCTTGGCCTCCTCGGCCTTGACCATGCGGCCGGTCAGCACCAGCTCGGCGGCGCGCATCGGACCGATCCGCCGAGCGAGCCGCTGGGTACCCCCGAAGCCCGGGATCAACCCCAGCTTGACTTCGGGCTGGCCGAAGCGGGCGTTGGCCGCCGCGTAGACCAGATCGCAGGCGAGGCTCAGCTCGCAGCCGCCGCCGAGGCAGTAGCCGTTGACCGCCGCGATGGTCGGCACCGACAGCGCCTCGAGGGCGTCGAGCGTACGGTGGCCCTTCTCGGCGAAGGCCCGCGCCTCGCGGGGCGACATGGTGGACATGCGCCCGATGTCGGCACCGGCGACGAAGGCCTTGCCGGCGCCGGTCAGCACGACGCAGCGCAGGCTCTCGTCGGCCGCCAGCGCGTCGATCGCCGCGCGCAGGGCGTCGAGTACGCCCTCGTCGAGGGCGTTGAGCGCGTCGGGGCGGCTGATGGTGACGACGGCGATCCCGCTCTCGGGGCGCTCGACCAGGACGGTCTCTCCGCCGCTTTTCTCGGACTCGGGGGCGTCGACGCTCACGGGCGACTCACTTGGCGTAGTCGTAGAAGCCGCGGCCGGACTTGCGCCCGAGCCAGCCGGCCTCGACATACTGCCGCAGCAGGGGGCACGGCCGATACTTGGCATCGCCAGTGCCCGCGTGCAGGACCTCCATGATCGCCAGGCAGGTATCGAGGCCGATGAAGTCGGCCAGGGTCAGCGGGCCCATCGGCTGGTTGGTGCCCAGCTTCATGGCGACGTCGATGTCTTCGACCGAGCCGATGCCCTCGTAGAGCGCGACGACCGCTTCGTTGATCATCGGCATGAGGATGCGGTTGACGATGAAGCCGGGCATGTCGCGGGCGAGCACGGTGGTCTTGCCCATCTTCCCGGCCAGGGCGTCCACCGCGGCGTAGGTGGCGTCGTCGGTGGCCAGCCCGCGGATGATCTCGACCAGCTTCATGACCGGCACCGGGTTCATGAAGTGCATGCCGATGAAGCGCTCGGGGCGGCTGGTCCACGCGGCCATGCGGGTGATCGGGATCGACGAGGTGTTCGACGCGAAGATGGTGTGCGCCGGGCAGACGCCGTCGAGCCGGGTGAAGATCGCGTTCTTGAGGTCTTCGTTCTCGCTGACCGCCTCGACGACCAGATCGGCCTCGTCGAAGGCGTCGAGATCGGCCACCGGCCGGATGCGCTCGGCGGCGGCCGCGGCGTCCTCGGCGGTCATGCGCCCCTTCTCGACGCTGCGGTTCAGCCGCTTGACGATGCTCGCCTTGCCCTTCTCGGCCCGGGCCAGATCGGCGTCGGCCAGCAATACGCTCAGCCCGGTGACGGCGGCCACGTGGGCGATGCCGGCGCCCATCTGGCCGGCGCCGACGACGCCGATATTGGTGATCTCGCTCACGGTGACTCCTGCTTCGGGCTGAGCGCCGACGTCCGGCGCGGCTGGGTTTCGGGGCGCCTCAGCGCTCGACGACGACCGCGACGGCCTCGCCGCCGCCGATGCACAGGCTGGCCAGCCCGCACTTCGCGTCGCGCTGCTTCATCGCGTGCAGCAGCGTGACCAGAATACGCGCGCCGCTGCCGCCGATCGGGTGGCCGAGGGCGACGGCGCCGCCGTTGACGTTGACCCGCTCGGCGGGGATCTCGGCGATGTCGTTGACCGCCAGCGAGACCACCGAGAACGCCTCGTTGATCTCATAGACGTCGATGTCGTCGGGCGTCAGCTCGAGCCGGGCGAGCACCTTCTGGATGGCGTAGGCCGGCGCGGTCGTGAACCACTCCGGCGCCTGGGCGTGCTGGCTGGTCCCGGTGATGCGGGCGAGCACCGGCAGCCCGTGCTCGGCGGCGTAGTCGGCGCTGGCCACGACGAGCACCGCGGCGCCGTCGTTGATGCTGCTGGCGTTGGCCGCGGTCACCGTGCCGTCCTTCTGGAAGGCGGGGCGCAGCTTGGGCATCTTCTCCGGGCGCCCGCGGCCGGGCTCTTCGTCCAGCGAGACGACGACGGGCTCACCGCGCCGCTGGGGCACCTCGACCGGTACGATCTCGTCCACGAAGAGGCCGGCGGCCTGGGCGGCGAGCGCCTTCTCGTAGCTGGCCTTGGCGAAGGCGTCCTGCGCCTCGCGGGGCACGTTGCAGTCCCGGGCGCAGATCTCGGCGGCGTTGCCCATGTGGAAGTCGTTGTAGACGTCCCACAGGCCGTCCTTGACCATGCTGTCGACCACGGTCTTGTGGCCCATGCGCATGCCGTTGCGGCCCTCGGGCAGCAGGTAGGGCGCCTGGGACATGTTCTCCATACCGCCGGCGACGACGACCTGCGCGTCCCCGCAGCGGATGGCTTGCGCGGCGAGCATCACCGCCTTGAGCCCCGAGCCGCAGACCTTGTTGATGGTCATGCACGGGGTCGACTGGGGCAGGCCGGCGAAGATCGCCGCCTGGCGCGCCGGCGCCTGGCCGAGCCCGGCCGGCAGCACGCAGCCCATGATCACTTCGTCCACCGCGTCGGCGGAGATGCCCGCCCGCTCGATGGCCCCGCGGATCGCGACGGCGCCGAGTCGCGGCGCGGGCACCGACGCGAGCGCGCCGTTGAAGCTGCCGATGGGGGTGCGGGCCGCGGCGACGATGACGGCGTCGGTCATGGGTCTGACTCCTTTGATCGAGGTCGGTCGGGTGCTATCAAGTGGGGGTGCGCCTGTCAACGACGAGCCCTGTGTCCGCCAGCCTGCCGGGCGTCTTCGCCCGCTGGCTGCCGATCTGTGTCGGGCTGTGGGTCGGCGGCTGCGGCCCCACCGACGATGATGCCCCGGCGCCGGTCCAGGTCTCGCTGTCGCCGCTGGCGAACGACGGCTGCGTCGGCGCGCGGCCGCTCACCCTGCCGGCCAACGTCGATACCGTCGTCGTCGAGCGCAGCTCACCGGAAGGCTGGACCGCCATCGATCGCGTCGCGCCGGGCGAGGGCCGCCTGCTGACGGGCGTCGGCGAGGGCGAGGCCATCCTGCGCTTCGTCGCCTGCGTCGACGGCACCCCGGCCTACGCCACCGGCTCGACGACGCTCGAGGTCGGCGAGGCCCGCAAAGCCGGCCTCGATCTGCACTTCAAGCCGCTCGATCGGCTGGCGTGCACCGGCACCACGCAAGGCCCGGCCTACAACCGCTACGCGGGGCTGGGCCGCGCCCGGGCGTTCGGCACGGCGACGCGGCTGCCCGACGGGCGCGTGCTGGTGGCCGGCGGCGCCGATACCGTCGAGGGGACCCAGCTGTCGGCCGCGGACAATACCCGAGCCTGGGATCTGTACAGCCCCGGCGAGTCGCTCTTCCTGCCCGGCGTCGACCGTTCGCAGGTGCTCGATCCCCGGCCGATGCGCGCCGCCCGGGTGGCCGCGCGGGCGGTCGAGTGGCGGCCGCCCGCCGCCGAGAGCAGCGGCGTGCTCGTGATCGGCGGCGCGCCGAACGTACAGCTCGGCGTCGCCGACCCGGGGGGGCCGCTGCTGCCCGACGGGCCGGCCCTGAGTCGACCGGCGGCGGAATACTTCGATCCGGCGACCGGCAGCTTCACCCCGCTGGTCTTCGTCGACGGCGCCGCGCTCGCCGAGCGGTTCATGCCCGGGGTCGCCGCCGAGGCCGACGGGCGAGTCGTCATCGTCGGCGGCCTGAGCTGGCCCGAAGGCACCGCCAGCGATCGGGTCGAGATCATCGACGGCGATCGGCTGCATACCCTCGATCTGCCGGTGGCGCCCGATCGCATGGGACCCGCCGCCCGCAACGGGCTGCTCGGGGTGACGGTGACCCCGATCGGCAGCGGGCGCTTCTTCATCTGGGGCGGCGACGTCAACGGCTGCGGTCAGCGCCCCGGCTGGCTGCTGACGCTCGATCCGACGCCGAGCATCGAGCCCCTGGCGATCGACCACGATCTGCCTGCGCCGACCTGCGGCGAGGCGCAAGGCTGCCGCTCGTGGTACTCGACGGGCTTCCACTCGGCAGCGCCGCTGAGCGGCACGCCCGAGCGTCCGCGGGTCCTGATCTCCGGTGGCCTGGTGATGGGCGCCAACGGGCCGAGCAACAACCCCGATCCGGGCGAGGCCTGCGGCGCGAATGTCTTCGTCGCCGAGATCGACCCGGCGGCGCTGACCGTCGAGATCCGGCCGGTCGCCACCGACTTCGAGGTCAACGGGCGGCTCAAGCGGGCCTTCCACCACCTGCTGCCGGCGGGCGGCGATCGCGTCTTGATCGCCGGCGGCTGGAGCTTTCTGGGCAACGCCAACCTCTTCGCCAGCGCCGATGACGTCCTCTTCTATCGCGACGCCCGGCCGGTGGGCAGCATCACGCCCGCGGCCGATCGCCTGTCGGTCGCCCGCCTGGGCGGGCTCGGCGTGCAGCTGGCCAACGGCGGAGTCTTGCTGGCGGGCGGTCTCGTGCGGGATGTGGACGCGTCCGAGCTGCTCATCACCGAAGCGGCCGAGGTCTACACCCCGCCCCTGGCGACGACGGTCTGCAGCGACGGGGGCTGAGCGCGGCTCAGCGATCGGCCCAGCGGACCTGCACCGCGCCGTCCCCTTCCACCACGAAGTCGATGTCGCGCTGGGCCTGCCCGACCTTCAACCGGGCCTCGAAGCGCCCGCGCGGCAGCTGCACGACGTGCTCGCGCCGGGCCGAGGGCGAGAACTCGGTGCGGCGCATGCGCTCACCGTCGTCGTTGCGAATATCGACCGCCAGGGCGCCGGGCGGCGCGCCGCCATAGCTCAAGACGACCTCGTTGGATGCCTCGTCCCAGACCCGCGCGCCGTAGGCCACGGCGAGCGCAGCGCAGACCACCGCGGCGTACTTCGCCACGTCGCGTGCGCCGATCCGGCTCACGAGGCCCGGGCGTCGTCGGTCAGCGGCCGACCCCGATCGTCGTGGGCGATGAAACGGCCCGACTCGGGCTCGTGGATGTGCCGCTCGATGCGGGCGAGCGCCCCGTCTTCGATCACGTAGACGTTGAACTCGGCCCGACTGCGATTGCCCGCCTTGCTGGCACTCGCCACCTGAATCAGCGGAACGTCGGTGCCCGGCACCCGCTGCGCCTTGAACTCGTGGTTGTGGCCGTGCACCACCAGGTGAGGCCGGGTCTCGGCGGTGCCGCGCAGACCGTCGATGACGGCCGATGCGTCGACGAGCCGCCGTATCGAGTCGAGCCGCCGCGCCGGCTCGGGCAGCAGCGGATGGTGCAGCAGGACGAGCCGAAACCGACCCTCCACGTCCGGGTGGGCCAGCGCCCGCTTGAGGCCGGCGAGCTGCGCCGGGCCCACCTCGCCGTTGGCCACGAAGACCGGCGTCGGCACCGCCGAGCTGAGCCCGATGATGGCGACGCCGTCGAGCAGACGGGTGACTGGATAGCGCTGCGCGGGGCCCAGCTCGAGGTCGATGTCCGCGGGCAGGAACTCAGCGAAGTGGCGCTCGAACAGCCCGTCGGCGATGGCCTCCTTGACATAGTAGTCGTGGTTGCCCGGCACCAGGGTGAGCGCGGTCGGCTCGAAGCGGCTCGCGAGCATCTCGCGGACCATCTCGAACTCGGGTTCGAGGGCCAGGTTCACCAGATCGCCGGTACAGACCGCGTGGTCGACGCCGAGCTCGACGACCGCGTCGAGCAGCTTCTCGAAGATCTCGACCCGATAATGCCGCGAGCGGTTGAGCGCCAGGTTCACCGCGCCGGTCCACCGCTTGTTGAGGAAGCGGCGGGGGGTCACCCCCCGCAGCGACAGGACGTGGGTATCGGAGAAGTGCGCGATGCGCAGGGTCATGGCAGCTCCCACGAGACGGTGTAGTCGTTGCGGGCGTCGTCGAAGCCGTCGATGCCGATCACCAGCGACGTGATGCCGTCGATGTCGAACTCGACCACTTCGGGAGATCCTTCCGTCGCCGACTCGGCCAGCAGCGCATAGTCGTCGAAGCCGCTGAGCACCACGAGGTCCAGATCACCGCCCGCCGGGTCGAAGTCGAGCGTGATGCGCACCCGGCCGGCGCGCTCGGCGAACACGGTGAACCAGTCCTCGGTGAAAGGGCAGATCACCCCGCCCTCGTACGCGCCGTCCGCCGGCACGAGCGGATCGGCCCCCTGCGGGCTCTCGTTCGTGCGCGGATCGTCGTCGGCGCAGGCGGCGCGTACGGTATACGGCGCCGCCGCCTCGTCGTTGCTCGGCCTGACATCGGCGATCTCCCGCTCCGGATCAGCCACGGCGATCACGAACCGCTCGCCCGGCGCCACATCGTCGGGCAGCGCCAGCCGCTGATCGAACGTGACCTGCGCCGCCCCGTCGACGAACGGCAGGATGCGCTCGCCGATGAAGACATCGTCGACCGAGGACTCGTCGTCGTCCGACAGCAGGAAGCGCACCCGCACGTTCTGCGCGGGATCACCCCGCCGATTGCTCAGCGTGACCCGAGCGCGCAGATCGGCGTTCGCCTCACCCACCGTCCGCGACAGATCGACTTCGTCGAGGCTCAAGTCGACCCCGCTCACCCCGCTCACCCGCAGCTGATAGACCACCTCGGCCGCGCCGGCCACCGAGGCCTCGAGATAGTAGAAGCCGTTGTACTGCGCGAGGTGGGCGATGCGCCGGTCGTCCTCGTCGATCAGCTCGCCGTTCTGGTCGTACAGCCGGATGACGACGCCCGCCTGGCCCGACGAGACCTGCCAGCTCACGGTATTGCCGGCCGGGATCGCAAAGCGGAACCAGTCGGCGTCGCCCGGGCAGAGATACAGGTCGTGGACCCCGTCGGGCAGCAGCGCCGCCTCGGCGCGCTCGCCGTTGGGCTCGAAGTCGTCGTCGGGGCACGCCTCGGCCTCGGCCAACGTGATGTCGAGGCTGTAGGGCGTCGACCGCGCGTTGCCGCTGAGATACACCCGGACGAACCAGACCCCGGCCGCCGGCGCCCGCAGCAGCTCGACCTCTTCCCGGCCCTGAAGGCCGGTGCTCTCGTCGAGCACGGCGTTGCCATCGGGGGCGTAGAGCGCCATCTCGAGATCGCCGTCGGCCGGGTCGAAGTCGATGCCCGCCGTCAGCCGCTGGCCGGGTTCGAGCGCCACCGCATACCAGTCGTCATCGCCCTGACAGGCCACGAGGCCGTCGTACTCGCCCGGCTCGACGACCGCCTCGATGGGCACCGCCCCCTCTTCGTAGGGGCTGGCGTTGGGTTCGAAGACATCGGCCTCGCACGCGTCGTCGCGGTCGACCCGCAGCCGCGCGGTGCCGGTATTGTCGGCCTCGTCGGCCTCGTCGATCGCGTCCCCCTCGTCGGCGCGCAGCCCCAGAACGTAGCGCCCGTCGGCGATGTCGTCGGGCAGCCCGAAGCGCCCCTGCACCGACGCCGACGCGCCGGGTTCGAGGCCCGGACCATCGACGGTGCCACGCAGCACGCCATCGGACAGATCGGCCTCGCGCCCCGTGAGCACCGCCGTCTCGCTCGCCGGCGCCGCGGCCCCGCCCACGTTCACCAGTTCGAACGTCACCGCGACCGTGGCCCCCGGCTGCACGACCGCCGGCGCCGGCACAATGTCGCGCACCCGCAGGTTCGGCCCGTCGGGCACGGGGGTCAGGACGACCTCCAGGTCGTATTGCAGCGAGAACGAGACGGGGGTGATCTCGACGAGTACCGTGCGGGCCCGATCGTCGCCGGTGACGAACGCTGCGGCGGTGCCGGGAAGACCTTCACCCGCCTGCAAGGTATCGCCCCCGACATCGGTCAGCCGCATCGTCAGGGCACCGTCATCGGGCTCCCAGGTGGCCGCCACGTCGATGATCTGACCGGCAGGCACCGCGATCTGGTACCAGTCCACCGCGTCACACGCGCCCAGCGCCGCGTAGCGACCGGCCTCCAACAGCGTCGCCGCTCCGCGCCCGTCGTTGGGCTCCAGGTCGTCTTCGCCGCAGCCGCCCATCGCGCCCGAGACCACCAGATCGCCCGGCGAGAACGCGACGTTGTTCTCCTCGCTGCGCTCGCCGCCGAGGCGATCCTCGGGATCGATCACCACCGCGACCCGCCACGCCTCGATCTGCTGGTCGAGCTCGAGCGGCACGATCACCGCGCGCTCGATCTCGGTGCGGCCCCCGCCGTCCAGATTGTCGATGGCGAATGTATCGACCACGATGTCTTCGGGGCCCCAGACCGCGTCGGCGCTCAGCACGACGATGCCATCCAGCGCGCCGGTGGAGTCATTGCCCCCGTTGGCGACGGTGGCCGAGACGGTGACCGTGCTGCCGGCGTCGACCATCACCGGATCGAAGTCGACGCCGCTCACCGCGGGATCCACGTCGGGATCGCCGCCGAGGGTGACGACACCGGGGAAGGTGCGCCGGTTGTTGGCCTCGTTGACGTCTCCCGAGCCGTTGGTCGGATCGGCCACGGCGATGATGCGGTAGTCGCCCTCGTCGAGGCGCCGATTGATGTCCAGGCGCAGTTCGAAGCTCTCCTCGCCGCCGGCGGCCAGCTCGGGCACGTTCAGCGAGCCGATCTGCACCGCAGCGCCGCCGTCGACGGGCTCGGCGCTGAGCCGCACGACGAAGAAGCGCTCGACCGGCGCATCTCCGCGGTTGACGAGCGTGAGCGAGCCGCCCAGCGTCTGCCCCCAGAAGATGCGATCGGCCGACAGCTGGAAGTCGGTGATGACCAGATCGACGCCTTCGACTTCGCCCGGCTCCACCACTCGGATGGGGTCGCCATAGGCGCGCAGGTTGTTGTCCTCCTGCTGCTCGTCGACGTCCTCTTCGGGGTCGGCCACGACGAACAGGAAGTAGTCTCCCGGCTCGACCGACAGGTCGATGATCTCGTCGGAGAACGCCCGATCGCCCGGCGCCAACGCCAGCCCACCGCGCACACCGACGAGCGGATCGTCGGCGTCGAGGGTCTCGTCGGTGCTGAGATAGATGCCGAAGCGGGCGAGCGGCACCGGGCTGTCGCCGTTGTTGGCGAGGCAGATCTCCACGCCGAGCTGGTCGGAGACCTGGGCGGTGGGCACCACGTCGGGCGGCAACATGTCGAAGGCGGCGATCGAGATCCCGCAGACCACCAGATCGGGCCCGGTCTCGGTGGGGTTGCGCACCTGCACCTCGGGCCCGGCGAGGCCCGCGTTGTCGGTCCGATCGGCGTCCCCCACCCGGCCGTCGAGATCGGCCACGACCGCCAACCGGTAGTCGCCCGATGGGACCCCCTCGGGCAACGCGAACGTCAGCTCCTGCGCCACGGCATCGGCCAACCCCGGCGGGCCCGCCGTGCGCGCGATGATCAGGTCGTTCTGGTCGATGACGGCGTCGGCCGACAAGACGACGGCCTGCTCCCAATCCCCGATGACCGGCTCGGCCCGGTTGCCCACCAGCCACGAGACCGTCATCTCGGCGCCGACGCGCAGTCGACGGGGCGCATAGCTGACCTCGGAGACCACCAGATCGGCCGCCGGAAGCGCGTCGATGACCGCCTCGGCCGTGCCCGTCCCGCCGGCGGTCTCGTCGGTGACGGTGAGCCGCACCGTATACTGACCGGGCGCGAGGAAGAGATGCTCCGGGTTCTCTTCGGTGCTGACGTTGCCGTCGCCGAAGTCCCAGGCATAGCTGTAGATGCTGTCGAGCGGTCCCCCGGAGAGGCCTTCGAAGCGCACCCGCAGCGGGGCGTTACCGGTCATCGGCTGCGCGATGATGCGCACATCGAACGCAGGGGTCTCCGGATCGTCGCACGCGACGACGCCCAGCGCACACGCCATGAGCACCGCGCGGGCGAGCACGCCCCCGGCCGTTCGGATCAAGCTGTCGCGCACCATCTGCTCCCGCATTGGAATAGGCATCGGCCCACAAGGGCCCGTGCAAGGATTCGCCGCACGGGGCGAGGGTCGCCGCCGGGGTCTCTTCGAATAGCCAAACCGCTCGTTCGGACGCAAGGCGAGGGGCGCCGGGCGACGCCCTAAACGCTTGACCATCGGCGCGAGCGGGGTATACCGTCGCATCTCCGGAGGACCGAGCCGTACAGGGCGGAGGAAGCCGTTGAGCGACGGGAACAAGAAGCCGGGCCTGAGGGACATCAGTGACCTGAAGGCGCGTCTGGGCATGTTGAACACCGGTGGCGGCCCGGGTGCGCCCGCAGCGCCGCGGCCACCGGGTGCGGCGCCGAGCAATCCGTTCGCCCCGAAGGCGCCGGCCGCGCCCGCGGCGCCCGCGATGCCTGCCGCGCCGGCGGCTCCGGCGGCCCCGGCTGCCCCGGCGATGCCCGCGGCGCCGGCAGCACCGGCCGCACCCGCGGCGCCGGCCGCGCCCAGCGGGCTGAGCGTCGGCGGCGATCTCTTCAAGAAGCCGCCGCCGCGTCAGGCCGCGCCGGCCGCCGCCGCGCCGGCCGCGCGGGCGTCCCAGGCCGATCGGGCGCAGCTCGAGGCGATGTTCGACGCGCCCTCGCGGCAGGTGCTCGACGAGGCACCCAAGCCCGAGGCCGAGTTCGCCAACCCGCTGCAGCAGGGCGCATACGCCCAGGCGGCGGCACCGGTCGACCTCACCGCCGACGAAGAAGCGGCGCTGTCGAGCTACGAGCACAAGCAAGTCGGCATGAAGCCGACCCTCGCCATCGGCATGACCGTCGGCGTGGGCGTGCTGATGATGCTGATCGGCTATGCGATCGGCGACTCGATCCGCGCGCGGCGCTTCATCAACGCCCAGATCGAAGCATCGGTTCGGGTGCAGGACCAACTGCAGGACGCGGTCAACGCGTACGAGCGGGTCCTGCCGCTGATCGCGGCGATGAAGCCCGACACCGTCGAGTGGGAGAAGGTCCGCGGCCTGCCCGACCTCGATGCCGTCTCGGGCACCACCTTCGCGACGCCCGTGCCGCTGCACCCCGACCTCGCGCCGCGGGTTGCGCAGTTCATCGTCGACGTCAACCGGCTCTTCGCCACGATCAACGAGCACAAGCGCATCACCACCAAGCGCGACAAGGCCGAGCTCGAGGCCATGGAGGCCGGCTCGTCCTTCCTGCAGCGCAAGGCGTTCGGCGTGCTCTACGATCCGGTCGACCCCGACGCGGGCGGCATCTACATCCCGCCGCAGGGCAAGGTGATCGCGATCACCGGCAAGCCCTTCGAGAAGGAGGTCGAGAAGGTCGTCAAGCGGCGCAAGACGATGGTGACCGAGTACTTCGTGCCGATCATCGATCGCCAGGGCAAGGAGGCCGAGGTCAACCTGCGCCGCCTGCTGCGCATGAACCAGGATCAGTTCCTCTCGGCCGGCGAAGCCAACCCGCTGTCGCTGTACAGCAAGCGGGTCAAGGATCTGCAGAATCAGCTCAAGGCCATGGACGGCTACGTCGACGCCCTGAAGGATACCCTCAAGACTCAGGCCGAGCGCGAGAAGGTCTTCTCGCTCTGAGCCGCGGGTATCCGCCCCTGCCCCTGCGGGCCGCCCCGCCGCCGCCCACCGCTTCGGCACAGCCGACTTTCGAAGCCCCACCCGATACCGCCTGCCCGACACAGCCGCCCCGGCGCACGGCGATCCGGCGCGAGCGCCTGTCTCGGGGCCTGTCCTTCCCGCCGCGAAGGGCTATGCTTCGGCTGCGCCGGAAGCTATCCTCCCGATGTGAAAAACTTCACTTCTCCATCGGACAAGCTGCTCACCCTCGGGCTGGTCGGGCTCGGTCTGGCGCATGAACTCAACTCGCCGCTGACAGCGTCGGGCCTGGGCCTCGAGCTGCTCGCCGACCAACTGCGCAGCGCCGATCCGCCCGATCCGGTCGCGGCGGCCGCCGCCGTCGATCGGGTGCTCGGCCGGGTGCGCCGTATGGCCGCGCTGGTCGATCGCTTTCGCCGGTTCGCCCGCGGCGAAGGCGGTCGACCAGCGCCGGCCTCACCCGACGCCATCGTCGATGAAGTTCACGAGTTGGTTCGCCCGGCCCTCGCCGAGACATCGAGTATTCGGCTGCTGCGCGGAGAGCGGTTGCCCGACGCCCGGATCGTGGTCGACCGCATCCTCTTGGAGCAGGCGGTGGCGATCGCCGTGCTCAACTCCGCCGACGCGATAGGCGATAACGCAGGCAGCATCACGCTGCATGTCGCCGAGTATGTAGAGGGTTGGATCCGCCTCGACGTGGACGACGACGGCCCGGGCTTCGACTCGATCAGCGACTCTGTCGAGCTGGGCTACTCCACCAAAGGCGATGAGGGAATGGGCGTGGGGCTGGCATTGGCGACCCGGATCGTCGAGTCCGCCGGCGGCTCCCTCGAAGCGCTCAATCGGGACGAAGGCGGCGCCCGCATTCGCATCTGCCTGCCGCTCGCCGAGGGCTGATACCTGGCCGCCCGCCGGGGGCTGATAGCACACCGGATGGCGCTGCCAGGCATGCGCTGCAGATGCTCGGACGCCTCAGCAACACGACGGCCCGAGAGCACTACGGCGCAGTAGACGCCATGGCGCAGCGGGCCGATCGGGCAAGCGGGTTCAGCCGCGCCGGGTGGCGCGGCAGACAGCCAGACGGGCCGCGACGGGCCTGTCTCAGCTGCCCTCGCTGCGGGCGGGTTCTTTGCGGGGCTCGACGGTGGCGGTGACGCCGCCGCCTTCGAGCTGGGGCCGGCCGGTCATGGTGCCCACGTCATCCAACTTGGCCACCAGATCCCTGAGTTGGGCCACCCAGCGCTCCGTCACGGCGCGCTCACGACCGCGCATGCGCACCACGAAGCGGACCCGATCGCCGCCTTCGAGGAAGCGCCGCGCGTGGCGCAGCTTCGTCGCCAGGTCGTTGGGGTCGGTCTTGGGCCGCAGCTTGATGATCTTGGTCTGCATCTGGTGCTGCTTCTTCTGGCGCTTGCGCTGCTCATACTTGAAGCGGCCGTAATCCATGATGCGGCAGACCGGCGGTCGGGCGTTGGGCGCGACCTCGACCAGATCGAGCCCCTTGTCCGCGGCGATGCGGCGCCCATCGTCGGGCGTCATGACGCCCAGCCGCTCCCCGTCCTCGTCGATGACCATGATCTGCGAAATGCGGATCTGGTGGTTGATCCTTCTGCGCTCTTCCAAGGTCTCGCGCTTTCCCCCGCGCTGCGGTCCGGGCTGCTGCCTGCGAACCGATACTGTAGTCACCCGGCCTCGATCGGGCCAGTTGGCTCTTCATACCCCACCCGCCGGCCGATCACCAGTGTTGCGCCCACATTGGCGCCTATATCCCGCATCAACGACCGCTCGAGCGCCCGAATTGCCCCCGCGGGAAGCCTTCTGTTACAGGTCGGCGACGGCATCCGCGGGAGGTGGACAGGATGAGAGCGCGTAGAATCAGCAGCCGGATCCGGTCGCTGTCGCTGATCGGCATGTTGGGGGCCGCGACGGCCACCGGGTGCACCGGCGGCGAAGGTGGGGGCGGCGACGGCGACGCGGAGCTCGACGCGACGATCGTCGACGGCTCGCTGCCCGATGCCATGCCCGATGCCGGTCCGGACGCCGAGCCGATACCCGACGCCGCGCCGCCGCCCGTCTGCTTCGAAGAGGGCGGTGATCTGGTCGAGGCCTCCGTCAGCGATCCGTATTTCGGGCTCGAGGGCTTCCGCGCCGACGTGGATCCCGACGGCGACGGCCAGGTCGATCTCATGCTGCATCGGCTGGGCAACGACGGGGTCTACCTGGAGTTCGCCGACGGGCGCACGCTCGAAGACGGCGGGGCTTACGCCGCGCTCGGTGCCATCGGCGCCCGCCTCATGCCCGGGATGTGGCCGCCCGAGGCCCTGGCGACACCCCTCGACATCGCCGGCGACCCGGCCTGGCTGGTGCACGAGATTCGCGCCGCCGACGAGCGGCTCGTGCGGGTCGATGCCGAGACGCTCGAAGCCGCGGAGGTCTATCCCCTGCCCGCGAGCGCGATCGCGGTGCAGACGGTGCGCAGCGAGCGCCCGATGGCCCTCGTCGATCTCGACGACGGGGGCTGCATCGCCCAATCGCTGATGCCCGCCGGACCGGTGGCCCAGTGGGGCCTGTGCCGGCTCGCCCCGGTGCCCGACGTCAACGGCGACGCGGTCCCCGACGTCCTGCGCTACGGCCGCGCCGGCTTGGAGATGTTCGACGGGGCGTCGCTCGAGTCGATCGCCTTCGCGCCCGACATCGACATCGAGGCGGTGAGCATCGCCGCCGGCGCCGTCGACCTGCGGGGCCAGGGCCCGGAGATGGCCAGCGTCTCCATCGAAGACGGCGGCGCGCTGGTCGTGCGCTATCACGACCCGGTCGACCTGCGGGTCGTGGCCGGCCCCGAGACCTTGCGGCCGACGGGCATCTACACCCGCCTCTTCTTCGTCTACGACGGCGCGGTCGTGCGCATCGCCGCCGAGCTGGACCGCAACGGCCAGTTCTTCCTGCAGCTCATCGAGCCCGGGATGATGCTGCGCAGGCTCGGCGAATACGGCCCCTTCCAGGTCATGCGCTGGTCGATGCCGGGGGACGTCGACGGCGATGGCCTGCGCGACATCGAGCTGCGCGGCGGCTCGACCGAGGACGGCACCAATACCGACGTGGCCTACCTGCGCCTGCGGGACGGCGCGACGGTCTACGAGATCGAGAGCGAGCGCGCGGCGCGCTTCGACCCGGTGTGGAGCAATACGGCGCCGCCGGCCGCTGCCGATCTCGACGGCTGCGAAGGCGTCGACCGGGTCCTGCTGCGCAGCGGCCCGCCGCGGGACAACGGCCGGCGCGCCACCCGAGTGCACTTCCTGGACACCGAGAACCAGCTGCGTACGCGCAGCGAGCCCTACGATGGCCGGGTGCACGCGCTGACCATCGCCGATCTGGACGGCGAGCCGCCGATGGAGCTGCTCGAGATCCGCAGCGAGAACGACGCCGCCGCCCGCCTCCGGGTCTACACCCCACTTCGGTGACGGGTGTGACGACACGATCGTGATTCGATCGATCTGAATCCGATCGATCGCAACAAGATCGACCACCGGCCAGAATCTGATGGTCGCGCCGTCATTTTCCTTGCGGCGCGGATCACACCTCCCTACATTCGCAGCGTCCCCTTCGAGCCCTGTGGAGTGGCGCGTGTCGCGGAGCGTTCGCCTCATCGGTCCCTGGTTCCTGCTGGCCCATCTGGTGGCCCTTCACCTCGTCTTGACGTGGTTCGACGGGTCTTCCGCCGACGGCGCGCCGCTGGCCGCCGAGCCGGCGTACATCGCCGAGCTGAAGGATACGCAGGCCATCGAGCCCGACCCGACGGCCGAGGCCGCCGACGACGCCGCCGATCGAGAAGCGATCACCTTGCCGGCGCACCGCCCGGGGGCCCTCGACCCCAGCCGGATCTACACCGACGGCGACGTCATGCGGGCCGATCTGCAGCACGGCTGGGTCGCCGAGCTGACCACCGTGCCCGACCTCCAGGCGGCGGCGACCCGGATCCTCAATCGGGGCAAGGTGCCCTTCGGCGCGGTGGTCCTGCTCGACGTCGCTTCGGGTGACGTGCTGGCGATGGCCGACCGCTTCGACGCAGAGCATCCCGTCGCGCCGGCGCTCGACCCCGACGGGCCGCCGCACCTCGCGCTGCGGGCGCTCGCGCCGTCGGCGAGCGTCTTCAAGATCGTGACCTCCGCCGCGCTGCTGGAGGTCGGGGTCTCGGGCAAGCGTGAGTACGCCTACAACCCCGCCCGCCGCCGGGTCTACGAGGAGACCCTCGCCAGGCCGGGCCCCGGCGCCCCGCGCAGCGACATGGGCGACGCGCTGGCGTCGAGCAATAACGGCTACTTCTCGCGCATGGCGAACAACAAGCTCGCCCGGGAAGACCTCGACCTCATCAGCCGCCGCTTCGCGTTCAATCAGGTGGTGCCCTTTCCGCTGCTCACCGACGCGAGCACGGCCGCCGTGCCGCGCAATACCCTCGAGCGGGCGCGCATGGCCGCGGGCTTCTGGCATACGCGCCTCACCCCGCTGCACGGCGCGTTGATCGCCGCGGCCGTCGCCGGTGACGGCACGGTACCGATGCCGCGCATGGTGCGCCGGCTCGAAGGCCCCGACGGACGCGTCGTCGACGCGCCGGATCGCGGTCCGCTCTCCCGGGCCATGAAGCCGGAGACCGCCGCCCACCTGCGCGGCATGATGGCGCGCACCGTCAGCCACGGCACCGGTCGGCGGGCGTTCGCCAAGTGGCCCAAGTCGCTCGCGAAGATCGCCGTCGCCGGGAAGACCGGCACCCTCGCGATCCGCGATCCGTACACCGCCTATACCTGGTTCGTCGGCTTCGCCCCGGCGGATGATCCGCAGGTCGCCATCGCGGTGATGGTCGGCAACGGCGAGCTGTGGTGGCAGCGGGCCATCGACATCGCGCGCGATGTGCTCGCCGACTACTTCCGGCGCCAGGGCTGACCGCCCGCGTCGGGCGCATGCGCCCGGCCCCGGTCGAACCGGCCGGATAACTCCCAAGTCATTGTCTGACCGGTAGAAATCCCGCCGCCTGCCCGCCGCGCGGTGTTTGCCCGTTCGGGGGACGCTCGGGTATATTGTGGCGGTTCGATGACGTCACCGGGGGGGACCGAGATGACGCCTGCCATCGACGGCGCCCGCAGCGGACTGCGCCTCGCCGAAGCCAAGGTCGCCACCGCGGCCCACAACACCGCGAACCTGCTGACCGAGGACGCCCCACGCCTTGAAGCGCGTGGGGTCGAGGCGGGCAACGGGGTCTCGGTCCAGATCTCCGAAGCGGCCCGCAGCGGCGCCGATCCGGTCGGCGACGTGCTCAGCACCCGCCAGGGCGAGGTGCTGTACCGGGCCAATCTACACGTCATCGCGGCCGAGGACGAACGCCTGGGGGCGACCCTCGACCTCTTCGGCTGACGGCCCGCGGCGGGCACCATGAGGGCACTGCTCCCCATCATCGGACTGAGTCTCGTGCCCTGCGCGGTCGCCGCGCAGCCGATCTGCCTGGCGCCCGATGCGCGGCTGCCCTTCATCGACGGCGAAGTCATCAGCTGCGCCGAGGAGACCCCACGGCTGACGCTCGTCCGCGAAGAGGCGCTCTACGATCCCGATCTGGGGGAGTGGCGCCAGGCCATCCTGCTGCGCTTCGCCAACCCGCTCGACGAAGAGCTGATCGTCAGCGGGGTGCTCGATCTCGAAGGGGCCGAGTTGATCGGCGAGCCGGACTATCTCGCGGCCGATCTGCGGCGCAGTGACTTCGAGTGGGCGGTCGCTCCCCTCTCCCACTATGAGGATCCGGGCGATTGCAGCGCGCGGGTCGCGCCGCCCGGCCCGCACCCCGGGCGCGGGCTCGAGTTCGGTGACCTGATGCGCTACGGGGCCGACGGCGTGCGCTTCGAGTTCGCGGCGGCCGCCGATCTCGACGACATTCGCATGGTCCTGTCCTCGCCCGACCCGGCGCCGGCCGGCGCGGTCGTGCTGACCCTCTTCGACGTGCTCACCAGCCCCGGCGTGCAGATCCAGGTCGGGGCGGTGGACGCCGATCTGACGGCCGACGACGGCGTCTATCCGGTCGACGCGCCGGTGATCGCGCGGCTGCGGGTCCTCGACCTGGACATCCCCGAGGCCTGCGTCGCCAACGCGGTCGATCAGCCGTTCGGCTTCGAATTGCAGGTCCCCGAGATACCCCCGCAGCGCCCCGCCGCGGGCGACCCCCGGCTGGACCGCAACGGCGATACGAGCCCGGTCGACGCGCTCGCGGCTCCTATCGCGCTGCGTTGGCGGCCGACAGAGCTGGTGGGTCCGCAGGGCGATACACTGCTCGTCGCCGCCCTCGATGGCCTCGATCCCGGGCTCTGCGCCGACGGGCAGCTCACTCTGCCGCTGACGGCGTGGTTGGAGCCGGCGGACGGGCTCCCGCCTGGGGTCTACAGCGGCACGATCGACGTCTGGGAAGACCTCGACGGCAACCGCCGATTCGACCGCGGGGAGATCGGCGATACCGTGCGCATCGCGGCCACCGTCGGTGCGGCGGCGCCGGATGATCCCTGCGCAGAACCCGCCGAGCCCGATGCGGGACTCGGGCCGGATCTCGACGCCGGGCTCGACGCCGCGATCGACGGGGGCGCTCTCGACGGCGCGCTCGATGCCGGCTCCCAAGACAGCGCAGCCGACGGGTCGGCCGACGCTGGCGCGTTGGACGGCGGGTTCGACAGCGGCGATGCGGCCGCGCAAGACGCGCAGCCCGCCGGGGATGACGCAGCGCCGTTGGACGGGGGCCTGGACGGCGCGCCGAGCGACCTGGGCTCCGTGGTCGATCGCGCCGTGGATGGCGCGCTGGATCCCGCCGATGGCGCGCGCGACGGCGGCCGTGAGGACGTCGAGCCGTCCGACGGGCCGCGGACCGATGGCGAACCGCTCGACGGCGGCCTGATCGACGGCCTCATCGACGACGGAGCGACACCCGACGGTGACCTGATGGATGGCGGCTCGCTGGATGGCGCGGTCGACGCCCGGGTCGACGGGGGCGGCACCCTGGACGGCGCGGCGCCCGACGGCTTCCCGCAGGACGACGCACAACCCGACGCCAGCGCGGACGGCGCGGTCGACGCCACAGCCTCGGACGCGGCGCTCCCGGACGCGTCGGTCGACGCGACGCCGCTCGATGCCACGGCGCTGCCCGACCTCGCGCCGACGGACGGCTTCATCGCCGCGGACGCCGACGCACTCGACGGTCCACTCCTGGACGCCGCCGATGCGGCCGATCCAGGCGACCCGAAAGGCGGCGCCCTCTCGTGCCGGGCGACGCCGGGCGCGTCCTCACCGCCGGGCCTGTGGATTCTGGCTCTGGGCCTCTTCGGCCTCGGATATGCCCGACGCCGGGCATACATGGCCGCTGCGACCGCCGCGCTCCTGCTCGTGAGCCTGTTGCTCGCGCCGCGCGCGGCCGACGCCCAGGCCGATGTCCGCCGCTTCGCGCCGACGCCGACGACGTCGCCCTACGTGAACCTGGACGGGGCCGGCACGCTGGGCGCCGGCGACGTGGCGGCGCGGCTGATCTCGGTCATCGAGCAGCGCCCGCTGGTCTTCGCGCGCGATGGCGACCGGACCGTCGACATCATCTCCATCCGGCTCGGGCTCGACGCGGCGTTCGCGGTGGGCCTGACCGACTGGCTCGATGTCGGCGTCGGTTTGCCGCTGGTTCTCCTGCAGGACGGGCGGCAGGTGAACCGCGACACCGCTCTGCCCGGCTTCGCGCTGGCCGATCCGAGCCTCGGGGCGAAGGTCCGCCTCTTGCCCACGAGCGCTGGAGTGGGGCTCGCGCTGCGCGTCGGCGGGACGGCGCCGCTGGGCGACGGCGACGCGCTGGTGGGCGAAGCGGGGCCGACCGGTACGGCGATGCTCGCGCTCGAGTTCCCGGTCTCCAGCCGCTTCGACATCGTGCTCGACGTCGGCTATCGGCTACGCGAGGCGACGCGACTGGGCGACATCGATCTGGACGACGAGCTGCTCTTCGGATTGGGCGCCAGCTGGCGCGCGACCCCTGACTTCGCCCTCGCCGTCGAGCTGTCCGGCGCCACGGCGGCCGCGGCGCCTTTCTCCGTCGAACAGCAGACCCCCGGCGGCCTCGATCTGCTCGCCCGGGTGGGCATCGTCGACGATCTCGCGGCGGTGGCCGGCGCCGGCCTCGGCCTGCTGCCGGGCTATGGATCGCCCATGTTCCGGGCCGTGGCCGGGCTGCAATACACCCCGCGCAACCACGACTTCGACGGCGACGGCCTCGCCGATCGACGAGACGACTGCGTCGAGACCGTCGGTGTGCCGCTCGAACGCGGCTGCCCGGCCCCGGCACCGATCGCCGTCGTGGAAGAGACGGCGCCCAGCCGCGACAAGGACGGCGACGACATCCTCGACGCGCTCGATCAGTGCCCCTACCTGCCCGAGGATCGCGACGGCTTCCGCGACGACGACGGCTGCCCCGACGCCGACAACGACCTCGACCTGCTCGCCGACAGCTTCGACGCCGACCCCTTGGGCCCCGAGGACTGGGACGCCTTCGAAGACGGCGACGGTATCCCGGATCCGGATAACGACCGCGACGGCATCGCCGACTTCCGCGACCGCTGCCCCGACGAGCCGGGCGGGGCCGACGGCTGTCCGGGCAGCCTGCGGCCGGACGCGCCATCGAGCGGCGGAGATGCCCTGGCCGACGCCGACGGACCGCAAGCGCCGCTGGTGCTCGGCCGCACGCTGCACCCCGCCGAGCCGATCATCTTCGAGTTCGCCCGCCCGGAGCTGACCACCGAGGCCGGCCCGCTGGTCGACGGCCTCGCTCGCTATCTGATCGAGCATCCCGAGCTGGACCGGGTCGAGGTCGGCGTGCACGTCGACGCGATGGGCAGCCGGCGCTGGAAGCACTGGCTCTCCCGCGCCCGCGCCGAGTCCGTCGTCGCCGCGCTCACGGCCCGCGGCGTGCCCGCCGAGCGCGTCTTTCCGCGGGGCTACGGACCCGAGGTGCCGGTGGATACCAACCGGACCAAGGCCGGCCGCTATAACAACCGACGGGTCGAGCTGCGGGCCCTGCGCGCCTTCGAAGAGGCCCGGCCGACGCGCGCGACCGAGCGCCGGCGCACGGTGCGCGAGCCGCGGCGCAAGTCGGTGCGCCCCGGACGCCTGCCGCCGCCGCGGCCCCGCTGGCTGCCGCCGGATACCCTCGTCCTGCGGCCGACCGCGCCGCTGGCGTTCGTCCGCGGCGATACGCTGGCGCCGCGCAGCATGCCCCGCGTGGCCGAGTTCGCCGCGCGGTTGACGGCCAACCCCGATTGGAGGCGGGTCGAGGTCGCCGTGCACACCGACGGCGCGGGTGATCCCGACGAGAAGCTGCGTTCGAGCCAGCGGCGCGCCGAGGCCGTCGTCGAGGCGCTGGTCGCGCGAGGCGTCGCCAATGGGCGGCTGATTCCGCGGGGCTACGGCGCGCGGCGCCGGCTGCTGGACGACGAGAGCGCCGACAGCCGGGCGGTGAACCGTCGCGTCGAGCTGGTGGTGCTGGATGCCAGCGTATCCCTCGCACCGGGCGGTGAGCCATGACGTCACGCCCCTCGGCGCGCCGCGCGCCGGCCAGCGTCTGCCTGTTGATGCTCGCGGCTGTCACCGCCGCGGGCGTGACGCAGGCTCAGGAGCCACCGCCCGGCTATCGAGTCCGGATCGGGGGCGATGGCCCCGCGGTGGATCCGCTGGCACCAGCCGAGGACCAGGACACAGAAGACGCCGCAGAAAACGCCGAAGCCGGCGCCGACGGGGACGACGCAGCGCCTGGGTCTGTTCCCGGCGCCCGGCCTGCGGGCGAACCATCCGCCGACGGGCGGGTCGAACCCGACGCCGCATCGAGCATGGCCCGTCAGCCCACGGCGGATCCGGCGACCGCGACTCCCCGCAGGAGCCCGGACGGCAAGGCGAGCAAGGCCGGCAAGGTCGCGGGCAGCAAGGCCGCCCGAAAGACGCGCCGCAAGAAGACCCGTCGACCCAAGCATACCCGCTGGGCGCGCGAGCCGGCGGTGACCCCCCTCGAGGCCGCCCGCACGCTGGAGCGGACCCCCGGCGCGGTCATCGAGTTCGACCGGCCCATCGCGTTCGCCCACGACTCGGTGAAGCTGTCCGCCGGCGGCGATGCGGCGCTGACGGCGGTCGTCGACTACCTGCAGGCCGCGCCCGAAATCCGGCTGGTGCTCATCGAAGGCCATACCGACGCCACCGGCTCGCTGCGCTACAACCAAGCGCTCAGCGAAGCCCGCGCGGTGGCGATCCGGGCGGCCCTGATCCGCGCGGGCGTCTCCCCGGATCGGCTCGTGGCCTATGGCTACGGCGAGACCCGCCCGGCCGAGCCGGACCGCGCCGCCAATCGGCGGGTGGTCTTCCGCATCATCGAAGGCGACCGGCCCGCGCTGAAGCGGCGCGAGGCGAGCGAGTGGGGCGAAGCGGCCCTGGTCGACGCCCGCGGGACGGTCGAGATCGCCGCCGTCGTCGACGAATCGAGCCCCGATCCGGCGGTGACGGCCGCGATGCCCGAGCGGCCCGACGACGCCGCGCCGGCGCCCCTGCCCGACCGCGCCCGGTCCTCGGCGCCGCCGCCGGGCGCGATGGCCTTGTTCATCGCGCCCGCCCCCGCTTCGGCAGCGGCCCCTGCGACCGCGGAAATGCCCGAATCGGCTTCGCCGGACGCCATGGCGGCGCCCGACCGAGCCGGTGAATGGCGGCCCTGGGCGGTCCGTGGGCAGCTGGCCGAGGGTCACGACATCCGGATCGGCCCGGCGAGTCACGCCCTGCTGCGGCTGCCCGATCTCGGCCGGCTGTGGCTCGGTCCCGAGACGCGCGTGCGGCTGAGCCGGCTGCATCATGATCGCGACGACGGCAAGACCTACCTCGCCGTGCGGGTCGACGCCGGGACGGTGCGCGCGATGCTCAACCCGCTCGAGCGCAGCATCTCCCGCACGCTGCTCGCTCTGCCGGGCGGTGGCCTCGAGTTGGTCGCCGCGGACTTCGAACTGCAAGTGCAGCCGGATGGTACGGGCCGACTCAGGGTCGACCGCGGGCGTCTGGAGCTGACCGCGGGCCAGCGCAGCCATTCGGTTTTCGCCGGCCAGACGACGCGGCTGGGGCACGGGGGCGCCGAGCCGAAGGCCCAGCTGCCGCCGCCGACGGCGCAGGCCCCGCTCGACGGCACCTTCGAGCGGGCGCCGCTGTTGCAGTGGGCCGCGGTGTCCGGCGCGCTGGGCTATCGGGTCGAGATCGCCGCCGACGTCGACTTCACCCGCCCGGTCGTGGGCGCGCGCACCACCGAGGCCCGCTTCGCGCCGCGCGTGCTCACCCCCGACCGGGCCTGGTACTGGCGGGTGCGGGCGATCGACGCCGACGGCTCGACCGGCAGCGCGTCGCGCATCCACCGCTTTCGCACGGCGCCGCGGGTCGAGAGCCCGCCGGCCGCGGCCGGCCTGCAACCACGGAACCGCACCGCGCCCTGAGCCCGGCCGCGCAACCCCCTGGCGCGCGCGCCGGCTTCGGTGCTACCCGTCGAGAGCGGACCTCGTTCGGAGAGCCCCATGGTGCACTCGCCCGCCCGCGTGTTCCCATTGCCCCTCGAAGTCGTCGACGATGTCGTCTTCGGCGCCTCGGCCCAGGCGCGCAAGGCCCACGCCGGCCACCTGCTGCGCCGCGCGGCCCGGGCCCTGGGCTGGCCGCCGGAGGTCAAGGCCCTGACCCGGCTCGGCGATGGGCTGACCTACGAGACGTTCGCCGCCCGCATCGGCGGCCAGGACGTCGTGGTGCGCATCCCCCACGGCGACGACATCGACGAGCAGGTCGAGATCGCGTCGTCGACCGCCGCGCTGCTCGCCCGCATCGCGCCGCTGCCGCTGCCTTTCGATCGGCCGCTGACGCTGGCGCTCATCGACATCCCCGACGGCATCGCTTCGGTCCAGACCCGCCTCTTCGGCGTGCCGCTGTGGAAGCTCGTCGGGCACAAGAAGAGCCGCGAGATCGTGCACCCCGAGCCCTGGCGCCCCATGGGCGCCATCGCCGCCGCCATTCACGGCCTCGACCCCGGGGTCGGCGAGGGCTTGTCGGTCACCTTCGCGACGCGGCGGGACCACGCCCGCTCGATGGCCGAGCCGGCGGCCTACGCCGAGGCGCCGTATATGGACGAGGTCGAAGACTGGCTCGCGGCGAACCTGCCGCCGGCCACGCCGGCCCGCCTGCTGCACGGCGATCTGCTCGGCCAGAACGTGATGTGGGCGCCGCAGGAGGATCTGGTCGGCGTCATCGACTGGGAGGCTGCCCGCCTGGGAGATCCGGCCTACGATCTGGCGATCATGACCCGCGGGCGGCGCAAGCCGTTCGGCCGCGCCGATGGGCTGCGGCGCCTCGTCGACGCCTACAACGAGACCGCCGAGGTCGCACTCAGCGAGAAAGAGGTGCGCTTCCACGAGCTGTCGTTGATGGCGGCCTGGATCGTCGACAGCGAAGGCGAGAGCGCCAACGCCGACTATCGCCGGCGCGGGGCGGCGCTGTGGAAGCGGGTCCAGACCCTGGGCTGAGCCGGCTCACAGCAGGCCAGCTCACAGCAGACGGGCGAGCGTCGCGGTCAGACCAGATCGCGGCAGACGCGCAGGACGTCGATGTAGCTGACGATGCCCACGAGCTTGCCGCTCTCGACCACCGGGATCGCGCCGATCTTCTGATCGAGCATGAGGTCGATCACCTCGGTCACCGGGGTCTGCCGCTCGACCGCCAGGACGTCGCCGCGCATCAGGTCGGCCGCCGAACGCTGATAGACCTTGCGCGCCTCGTCGGGGTTCTCGAAGGCGGTCAGCACCGGCAGCGTGGCCTCGCGCACGTCCCGATCGCTGATCATGCCCACCAGCGTGCCTTTGCGCACGATCGGCACGTGGCGCACATCCAGCGAGAACAGCAGATCGATCACGTCCCGCACCGAGTCCTCGGGCCCCAGGAAGGCCGGATCGGGGGTCATCACGTCGTCGACGGTCATATCGTGCTCCCTTCGAATTCTGTGGTGACGCCGACATAGCCCGTCCACCGCTCAGCGGCAAGGGGGACGTGCTCTGCCGGGCAGCGACAACTGGCCACGTCGGCGGCGAGAATCTATAACAAGGCTCCGGCGCTCGCCGGGACCGACCGACGGGAGAGACAGACGATGCCGGCCCCCCACGGCCCCATCCAGACGACGATGACGACGGCGCTGGCAGCGTTCGTCTGTCTGTCGCCGATCTGTCTGCCGGCTGTGGCCCAGGAGGCCGCGTTCACCACCGACTTCGAAGCCCGAGGCGCGGTGGACGTGGCCTACGCCGCCAACGGCCTGGTGAGCTGCTCCAACGACGATCCCGACTGCCGCGGCGTGCGCACCGGCGTGGTGCAGCAGCAGAATACGCGGATCGACATGGCCTTCATCGACGTCGACCCCCTGCCCCTCGCCGATCTCGACGGTGACGGCCGGGACGACACCGCGAACTCGAGCGGCGCGCTGCTCGATCTGCCCGACGGCGCCGTGATCGAGTTCGCCCGGCTGTACGTCGGCGGCATCTGGCGCACCGACAACGCCAACCTCTGCGGGCCGCCGCGCAGCGTCGAGCCCGCCGCGCGCACCACCGTGCGCTTCGCGCCGCCCGGCAGCGACTACATCGCGCTCGATGGCGCGCTCATCGGAGACGACGACGAAGCGGTCGGCTCGGGCTATGCGGCCGCGTTCGACGTCACCCCGCACCTCGCTGGCCCCGGCGACGTCTGGGTCGCCGACGCCGCGCTGATCGAAGGCCGCTGCGCGGCGGGCGGCTGGGCCCTCGCGGTGGCCTATCGCACCGCCGACGGCCCGCCGCGTACCGTCAGCCTGCGCTCGGGCTATGTGCCGATCGCGGATGTCGATGTGCAGCTCGATCTCGACGGCCTGCTGACCCCGCCCGAGGCGCCCGGTCGCGCGACGCTGGCGCTCGGCGCCCTCGAGGGCGACCGCGGCCTCGACGAAGACGGCGCCCGCTTCGCCGACCAACCGCTCGGCGATGCCCTCAACCCGGAAGACGACCTCTTCAACTCGACGATCAGCCGGGCGGGTCGCAACGTCGTCGACCGAACGCCGGCTCACCTCAACAACATCGCCTACGACTTCGATGTCTTCGAGATCCCGCTCGCCGCCGACAGCCGTGACGCGCCGCTGCGCATCACGGCCGGCCGGGACGTCGTGATGGCGTTCTTCGTCGGGCTCGTGACCGAGCTGGCCGTGCCGCGCCTGACAGTGGAGAAGACCGCCCGCGCGCTGCAGGGCGATCCGAATCGCGAGGTCACCGCCGGCGACGGGCTGCAGTATGATCTGCGGGTGAGCGCCGCCGACGACAATAACGACCGGGCCGTGGGGCTCGTACTCGACGACCCGCTGCCGCTCGAGCTCGCCCTGCGGCCCGACAGCGCGCAGATTCGCCTCGGCCAGGGCCCGTTCGAGGCGCCCGCTGCCGGCGAGGTCGAATACGACGCCGAGGCCCACCGGCTCATCGCCCGGCCGGCGTCGCTGGGTCCGGGCGAGACGTTGGCGGTCCGCTTCGAGGCCGAGGTCCTGCCGAGCGCCCGGCGCAGCATCCTCAACAGCGTCACCGCGACGTGGTCCGGTGAAGCCGCCGGGCCGGAGATCGAGCGCACCCGGCTCTCCGACAGCGACCCGGACGCCCCGGGCGATCAGCCCACCGCGACGCCCGTCGCGCCGATCCCCGACATGGGCCCGCCGCCCGACATGCTGCCCGACAGCGGACCGGTAGACGCCGAGCCGCCGCCGCCCGACGCGCGGCCGATGCCCGACGTCGAGGTCGACGACATGGCCATCGCGCTCGACCGGGCGGTCGTCGACGCCGAGGTCGACGCCGGGCGCCAGGACGGCGGGCTGCTCGCCGACGGCGAGGACGTCGCCGGCGGTATCATCTTCGGGTGCGACGCGGGCGACAGCGCGCCGCGGCTGCTGTGGGGGTTGCTGGTGCTGCTCGCCGCCGGCCGCCGGCGCCGCCCACTCCTGCCGGTGCTGGCGCTGGCCCTGATCGCCCTGCCCCAGCCAGCGAGCGCCGTCGAGCGCTTCGACGTGCAGCGCTTCGCGCCGGCCGCCGACGGGCGACATCACGGCCTGCGCATCCTGTCGGCGCGGCCCCACAGCGCCCCCGGATGGTCGGCCAGCATGCTGTTGGACCACGCCGACGACCCGCTCACCGTCGAAGTCGGCGGCGAGCGTTCGCGCAGCCTCGTCGGCCGCCAGACGCGGGCCCACTTCATGGCCAGCGGCGCGCTCACCGAGTCGGTCGAAGTCGGCGTCGTCGTCCCGGTGATGCTCGACGCCGCCGGCGACGCCACCGTCGGCGGACCGGGTATGGGCGACATCCGCATCCAGGGCCGGCTGGTGGTCTGGCAGCCCGAAGGCGGCCAGAGCGCGCTGGCCGTCGCCATCGACGGCTACCTGGGCACCGGCGACATCGACGCCTTCCACGGCGACGTCGGCCGGCGGGTCGAGACCCGGTTGCTGGGGTCCCACCGGCTCGGCGGCGCCGATCTGCGGGCCAACCTGGGCTACCTCGCCCGCGACCCGGCCCGGCTGGGCAACCTCGAGGTCGAAGACGCGCTGACTCTGGGCCTGGGCGCCGAGGTCCGGCTGAGCGACGCCTGGACCCTGCTGCCCGAGATCGACGCGGCCATCGGGTTCGCCAGCAACGTCGACCTCGCCGAGGTGCCTGTGGAGTTCGTGCTCGGCGCCCGCTGGTCACCGGATCCGGTGTGGAGCGCGGTGGCCGGCTTCGGCGCGGGCCTGCTGCCCGGCGTCGGCGCCCCCGACTCGAGGTTCGTGCTCGGCTTCACGTTCAGCCGGCCGGCGAGCGAGCCGCCGCCGACGGGCGGCCCCTGAACGCCCGGTTCACGGGGTCACGTCGCGGGCTCGCTGGCTGATGGCTGCCCGGCTGAGGGCTGCCCGGCTGACTCCAACGCCGCGAGACACGCCTCCAGCGCAGCCAGGTTGCGGGCCTCGTCGGGATCGAGATAGCCATCCTCGGTATAACGCCGCCGCGCGCCGGCCAGAATGCGGGCGTGCACGGCGCGGGCGCTCTCGACGTCCAGCCCCAGCCGCGCGCGCGCCTGCTCGACCGCCGCGATCGCCGACTCATCGACGCTGAGCCCGGCCACCGCGCGCACGACCGCGTCCATGTACCGCCGACGGGGCGAGACCGCCGCAGCGCCCGCCTCCCCGCCCGCGCGGGGCCGCTGAGGCAACATGGCGACCTCGACGAGCCGGTCCGCGGTCGGCAGCGGCTCGCGCTCGAGAGACGCCAGCCATGGGCTGTCGACGCGCATGCGCTTCGCCCGGGCGATCAGCGCGCCGAACGTATCGACCCCGACCGCCGCCAGCCGCTCGAGCTGGACCCGCAGCAGCCCGACCGTCGCGACGGCGTCGCCGCGGGCCGAGTGGGCCTGCCCGTCGAAGGGCACGCCGGCGCGCTGACACGCCCACCACAGCGGCCAGCGCGCGGGCCGATCGAGCACCGCGGGCAGCCGCATGGTGCACAGCTGCGGCGGCGCGGCGCTGCGGCCGAGGCGCTCGAACTCCATCGAGAGAAACCGCAGGTCGAAGCCGACGTTGTGCCCGGCGACCACCCGTCCGGCCATCGCCGCCCGCACGCCGTCGGCGAGAACGGCGAACCGCGGCGCGTCGACCACATCGGCGTCGGTGATGCCGTGAATGCCCGTCGCCGCCACGGCCCGCTCGGGGCGCACCAGCGTATCGATCAGGACCCGATGCGAGCCGTCGGGGTTCACCACGACGGCGCAGAGCTCGACGATGCGGTCGCAGGTCACGTCCAGCCCGGTGGTCTCCACGTCGAGCACCAGATAGGGCGTGCCGATCAGCGCGCGATCAGCGAGGCGCACCCGACGCTCCCCCCGCCGCCTCGGCGCAGCGGCCGGGCGGGGCGCATACGAAGTACGCCCGCTCACCGGCGCCGAGGTGGTCGATGCAGCACCAGCCCGCACCGCATTCGTCGCCCTGGGGGCACAGGCGGGTGCAGACGCCGTCGGGCACGTCCGGATCGCGCAGGCAGAACGGATCGGCCCCTTCGCACTCGACCGCGCCCACGGCGCATCCGTCCCGGGCCGGACCGGGCGAGACGTACCAGATGCCCACGCACAGGCCGATGCAGACGGCGGTGGCGACGACGATCATGCGAATGCGGCTCTCGGGGGTCTGCACAGGGGCCTCTGGCGAGTCGGTGGGTCGGTATCGTCCGGCGAGGCGCGCCTGTCAACCGGATCGTGCGTTGCCGGCCACCGCCGACGGGTATCCGGCGGCTTTCAGCGTATCGATCAGGGCCGTGGTCGGCACGGGTCCGTGAACGCGGGTCCGTCCGCTCTCGACGTCGATGTCGATGGCCTCGACCCCGTCGACCGTGCGCAGCGCGGCGTCGACCTTGCGCGCGCAGCCCCCGCACGTGATGCCTTCGACCTGCAGCTCGACCACCGGCGCGTCCCGCTCGACCGACCGCCGGGCCCGGAACCAGTCGAGCAGGCCCTCGACGGCGAACCCGACGAAGACCAACGCCCCGGCGATGGCCGCCGCCACCGCCCACCACGCGCTGTGGTGGTGATGGGCCGCGGCGGTGACCGAGCCGGGGTCGATGACCGCCTCGAAGAGATAACCCAGGGCCACGCTGCCGACGATGATGGTGGTCAGGTACACCGCCAGCACCCGCCCGCCGAAGGCGCGGCGCACGGCGCCGATGGTCGCCACGTTGGTCGCCGGCCCCGCCATGAGGAAGACCAGCGCCGCGCCGGCGGGCATGCCCGACGCCACCAGCGCCGCCGCGATGGGCACCGAGGCGGTGGCGCAGACATAGAGCGGCAGCGAGACCAGCAGCGCCCCTACGAAAGGCAGCGCCGCCCCGTAGCCTTCGAGCCGGGCGAAGAGATCGGGCGGCAGCCAGGCGGTGATGGCCGCCGAGAGCACGACCCCGAAGACCACCCAGCCGGCGATGGTGCGCAGCAGCATCATCCCGTGGTCCCAGCCATCACGCAGCGTGCGCGCGGGCTGGTCCGCGGCCGTCGGCGCGGCCTCGGCGGACGGATCGACCGCGACCGCGTCGGCCCACAGCCCGCCGACGATGCCCGTCACCGCCGCGCTCGCCACCTTGAAGAGCGCGAAGGGCCAGCCGAGGAACGAGGCGCTGACGAGGATCGAGTCGACCCCCGTCTGCGGCGTGCTGATGAGGAAGCCGAGGCTCGAGCCGTCGGATGCGCCGTCTTTCTTGAGGCCGAGCCCCGCCGGGATGACGCCGCACGAGCACAGCGGCAGCGGCACCCCGAAGAGCACCGCCTTGAAGATGCCGGCCCGCCCGGAGAACTGACGCCGCATGAAGTCGACCGGCAACCACACGTGCAAGGCGGCCGCGATCGCCGCGCCCACCAGGAGCCACGGGGCCAGCTCGAGCCAGACCGACCAGATGCCGTGCGCGAACCCGGTCATCGCGCGACCCCCGCATAGCGGGCGAAGACGTCCATCAGCTCGTCCACCTTGGCCTGCCGCTCCTCGGCGTCACCGCGCTCGAAGGCGTCGCGTACGCAGTGCTCGACGTGGGCCCCGAGCAGCACGGTGCCGGCTTTGCCCAGCGCGCCGCGGGCGGCCGCGATCTGCACCAGCACGTCGACGCAGTAGCTGTCCTCGTCCACCATGCGGCGCACGGCGGCGACCTGACCTTCGATGCGCTTGAGCCGGGTGAGCATCCGGCGTTTGTCGGCGGGGTCGAGCAAGGGGCACCTCCCGTGGTCCGCATCGAGAGATGCAACATACCCCCAGGGGGTATCGCAGGCGGACAAAAAAAGAGCCCGCGATGCACGCGGGCCCCGAAGGCGCACGCCTCGATCATCGGCCTCAGGCGGCCTGAGCCTGAGCCTCGGCGGCCGGCAGCGGGCGGCGGGGCGGCTGCTCACCGCGCAGGGCCAGCACCCGGTGATCCATGATCGAGCGCCACAGCGGCGGCACCATCGCCACCAGGAACATCGTCGCGTAGCCCGCCGGCAGCTGCGGCGCCTCGGCGTGGTGCCGCAGGATGGGGTACGGCCGGCTGGCCATGTAGTGGTGATCGCTGTGTCGGGGCAGCCCGAACAGGTACAGCCGGCTCAGCAGGTGGGCCGAGTTCCACGAGTGCTGCGGCTGAACCCGCTCGTAGCGGCCCGGACGCAGCTCCTTGCGCTGCAGGCCGTAGTGCTCGAGGTAGTTGATGATCTCGAGCAGGGTGAAGCCGACGACGCTCTGGGCGACGAAGACCACCGCGGCCAGCGGGCTGAAGGCCAGCGCGATGGTGGCCAGCACCAGCGCCCAGACCAGCGGGTAGCGCAGGCGGCGATTGCGCAGGTCGAAGCGCCCGTAGCCCTTGCGCGCGGCGAGGCGACCCTCGATCTCCCAATAGCTGCGCATGCCGCCGAAGATCGAGCGCGGCAGGAAGCGATACAGCGACTCTCCCAGGCGCGCGGTGGCCGGATCGTTCAGCGTCGCGACGTTCTTGTGGTGACCGTGCACGTGCTCGACACAGAAGTGGGTGTAGCTCACCGAGGTCATCAGGATCTCGGCCAGCGCCTTGTCGGTCTTGTCCTTGCGGTGCATCAGCTCGTGCGCCACGTTGATGCCGATGCCGCCGAGCATGCCGATGGTGAAGATCATGCCGACGATCTCGCCGGGGGCGGCGTCGCCCTGCCCGACGAGCCACAGCCCGGCGGTCAGCACGGCGATCTGGATCGGCACCCAGCCGCGCACCACCCAATCGTAGGTGCGGTTGCCCTTCTCCGACGACTCGCCGGCCGCGTCGAGGTTCTCGTCGTCGGTGCCGATGATCTGGTCCATCACCGGGGTCAGCGCGAAGAGGAAGATCGGCGTCGCCAGCAGCCACCACCCGCCCAGGTAGATGCCGAGGATCGCCGTTGCAGGGATGAGGTATGCCGCCAGGTACCACAGCGCGCGCATGTTGCCTCCAGGTGTGCCAGATCGTTCCCGTTCAGGTCTCGCCGCACAACCATGCTCGAACCGTACCAACTTTTGGCAAAAACCGACTGATGCGCGATCACCCCAATGCGGAACATCCGGTCAGGGCTAGCCCGAATCGGTAGCCCCCACACGGGGTTGCACCGAGCCGATCAGCCGTAGGACTTCGCTGGAATGCGAGGAATGGTGGGCTTTCCGGCGGATCAGTCGCCGACGCTGGGGGCGGACAATCGGGGATCGCGCGGTCCCTCGACGCGCATCACGTCCACCCCGTGCTGTTCCAGATAGTCACAGCCATTGGCGCCAGCGTAGCCCTCTCGAACCACCAGGACCCGCTCGATCCCGGCGTGATGGATCAATTTGGCACACAATAGGCACGGTTCGCCCGTTACGATGAGCCATGCGCCACGGGTTGGCACACCATTGGCCGCCGCATTGCAGATCACGTTCATCTCGGCGTGGTGGCAGCCGACCTCCATCCGGGTGCCCGACTCGACCCGCTGCACGTCGCGCAAGCAGGCGTCTCCGCCGCAGAGCGCGCCGCCGCCGCGGGGCCCGCCGTTGTAGCCGTCCATCAAGACCACGTTGCGGGTCGGATCGACGAGCAGCGCGCCGAAGCGCCGCCGGGGGCAGTTCGAGGCCTCGGCGAGCAGCAGGCACTGCTCGATGCGAATGCGGATGTGCTTGGCCTTCAACCGGGCTCTCCCTCGTCGGTGTGGGCGGCGGGCGCGGCGCCGAACAGGCCGCGCAGCCAGCGGCCGAGTCGGCGCAGCGGGCCGCTGCGATCGGGCGGCCGCGGCGCGACGATCAGATCGCCGCGGCGGCCGTCGAAGATCGCGCCGCGCTCGTAGAGGGTCGCCCAGCCGTCCATCGGATCGGGCTCGGCGGTGACCGTCTCGCCGTCTTCGGCGCGCACGGTCCACGGGGGCGGGCCGTCGACTTCGACGAAGACGTCGCCGTCGATGTGCCAGCGCCCGCCGGCCCAGGGCTCGCCGTCGCGCCAGAAGTACATCGGCACCGCCTGGCCCCGCAACCGGCGGAAGTTGGTGAGCTGAGCGGCGTCGAAGCGGTCGAGCCCGTCGAGGCCGGCGCGGTGCTCCCAGTGGTGGGTCAGCTCGTGCAGGATGGTCTCTTCGAGCTCGTAGGGCCAGTCGAAGTCGACCGCCCGGGCGGCCATCTCGACGAACGAGCCGAACCAGATGTGCAGCACGCTCTGGCGATCGCCCGGCCGGTAGTCGCCGCTGGCTGCCAGCGCGTCTTCGAGCGGGCCGAAGGCCGACTCGCACGCCCCGAGGAAGAAGACCGACTCGTACTCCGGATCGGGCTCGGCCTCGGGGTGGATCAGCAGGATGGCCCCGTCGCGGAAGTGATCGGGGATCGCGTCCCAGACCGCTTCGGCCTCGGCGCGGAAACCCTCCATCTCCAACGGGGGTCGGTCACTCATCGGCGCTCTCCCCTGCCCCTCGATCGGCGCGCCCGCCGGCGCCCCGATCGTCGTCGTCCCGCGGATCGACCAGCCCGCTCTCGACCCGGCGCACGGTCTTGAGCGGGTGCACCCAGTACCAGGCCATCGCCACCAGCTCGCGGAAGATGTAGTACGGCTTGCCGAGCAGCGGCAGCGGCTCGACGGCGGGCACGGTGTAGGCCCGCAGCCCTTGCCGGGCGCAGGCGAGCTTGATGCGGGCGCAGTGGTAGTCGTGGCTGACCATCAAGACCCGGCCCCAGCCGCGCTCGCGGGCCAGCGCGGCGGCGGCGGCCACCGTCGCGGCGGTATTGATCCCCTGCTCGTCGAGCACGATCGCCGTCGGCGGTACGCCGTCGGCGAGCGCCATGCGACGCATCGCCTCGGGCTCGCTGATCGGCGCCTGGGGGCCGTGTCCGCCGGAGAAGACGAGCGTCGGCGCCAGCCCGCGGCGGTAGAGGTCGAGGGCGGTGCGGGTCCGATCCCGCAGGGCGTCGCTCGGGCGTCCGTCGGACCAGACCGCCGCGCCGAAGACCACGATGGCGTCCGCCGGGCGGGCGTAGTCGGTGACGGCGATGCTGCCCACCAGCCCGCCGACCCACAGCCCCACGGCGAGGCCATGCCGGACGCCGTGGGCCCACCACCGGGCGCTCTCCGCGCTCGGCGGCCGCAGCGCCCAGGTCGAGATCGCCAGCGCACACAGCGCGCTCAACGGCACCGACAGAACGGTGCGGATGGCGCCGTCGGCGAGGGCCCGATAGTAGCCCACGACGTCGGCCACGCAGGCCAGCGCGACGGCGATCAGCACCGCCCGGGCCGCGGTGCGCCATCGACCGCGCCACCAGGGCCAACCCAAGACCGCCAGCGCGAAGAGCGCGACCACCAGGCCGCCCCAGCGGCCGTCGACCGCCAGCCCGAGCCACAGCCAGTTGGCGTCGAGGGCCGGGTGGACCAACCCCAGGGCCAGGTTGATCACGCCGAACGCGGCGACGACGCGCACGAAGGCGTCGAGCAGCGGGCGGGGGCGCAGGAGGGCTTTCACGCACCCGTCATACCGGAGGCGTGGGCTGGAATCACGGCTCCTGCGCCGTGGCCGCAGGGCCGGGCGTGAGAGCCGCGCGTCGACGCCCGGCGAGCCGCGGTGTAGAGTCGCGGCATGCACGAGACCGATCCCTGCCCCTGCGGCGGCGGCGTCTACGCCGACTGCTGCGGCCGGTTTTTGAGCGGCGCCGCGCACGCGCCGACCGCCGAAGCCCTCATGCGCGCCCGCTTCACCGCTTATTCACGGGGTGAATACGCCTATCTGTCGGCGACGGGGCCGGGCATGACCGATCCGGCGGCCATCGCCCGCAGCGCCGGTCAGACCCGCTGGACGCGGCTCGAGGTGCTGCGTACCGAGGCCGGCGGGCCCGATGACGAGACGGGCATCGTCGAGTTCGTGGCCCATTCGCGGCGGGCCGGGCGGGCGCAGCGGCTGCACGAGATCTCGCGCTTCGAGCGGCGCAACGGCCGCTGGCGCTATATCGACGGTGAGATCAAAGCCGCGGGGCGTCGGCGCACGCGGCGCAAGTAGACCCGCGGGCGGCGGCTGACGGCAGTGGTCGAAGGGAAAGGGTCGCGAGCGCGGGCCGGTGACTGTCACATGACCTGGAACACGGAAGGCTCACTGAACTCGCCGGGGGAACACCCCCTCAGTCGCGTGCGGAACCGCGATTGGCGAGGTTGAACCAGGCCGCCGCGACTGAGGGGGTGTTCCCCCGAAAGCGACGTTCTGAAACAGCCTTCCTTGTGCTGCGGTGCGTCGGGAAGCTCCAGGACGGCGCAACGCCGTCCGCTCGGCACGAAGCCGAAGTTCAGACCTGATCGACCCGCAACTCGCTCGTCGGGTGTATCACGCGTTCCGGCGGCGGGCAACGGTGAATCCGGCCCGCGCGAAGAACGCCCGCATGCCCGGTCAGGGGCCCGGCCCGGCGGAGCCGTCGAGCGGCCCGACGTCCCCCAGGTCGAAGCGCGCCGGGCCGTAGGGGGACTCACCGGTGGTGCGCAGCCACAGGGTCCAGTCGTATTCACCGCTGCTCACCCGGACGGTGCCCTCGCGGGGTCGCGGATCGGGTTCGAGCGACTCGGCCTGCTCGCCGCCCGGCAGCATCGCCCCGCCCCCGCCGCCGTGGCCGACCAGGGGCACGGTCAGCTCCGAGAGCGCGCTGCTGAAGACCGTCTCGGGGAACCGCGCCCGCGCGCCGACCACCCGGCCCTCGCGGGTCGCGAAGGTGACCTCGGTGCCGGCGGGACTGCGCCAGCCGTCGCCGACCACGGTCCAGCCCCGGGGCACCATCCGCTCGATCCACTCGGCGTCGCGCCCGAAGAGCCCGGTGCGCTCGGCGTCGATGACGGCCGTCGGCGTCGCGCCATGGTCCGGCGGGATCGGCGTCGGCGGCGCGACCGGCGTCGGGGCCGCCGGCGTCTCGGCCGGCGCGGTCGGGGCGTCGTCGATCGCAGGCGTCGAGACCGGCGGCGGCGCAGGCGTCGGCGTCGCGCTCAGGTAGAAGGCGACCAGCCCCGCGACGGCGAGGGCCAGAACCACCGCCAGGGCCCGGTTCATGACGGCGTCTCGTCTTCGGCGATGGCGCACAGCGCGTCGAGCACCAGCGGATGCTCGCCGAGCGCCGGCAAGAGCTCGATCCGCACGCCCGGGTGCCGCGCGCGAAGCGCCTCGAGGGACGGCGCGATGTCGTGGTCGACGTGCCCGCCGCTCGACATGAACAGCGGCAGGATCCGCACCCGGGTCACCCCGTCGGCGACGGCCGCGTCGACCGCGCTGGGGATGTCGGGCGGGCAGAGTTCCATGAAGGCGATGTGCACCGCGTCGGGCCCCAGGCGGGCCTGCATCCGGGCGCAGAGGGCGTCGAGCGGCGCACGCCAGGCGGGTCGCCGGCTGCCGTGTCCCACGAGCAGGAGCCGCTCGCTCACGCGGAGAACAGCGCGTCGCGGATGACCGGGTTGATGGCGGCGGCGATGATCAGCGCCACGACGAAGCCGATGGTCACGTAGACGAGGTCCTTGGTGACCAGCTTGAGCGCGAAGCCGATGCTGCGCTCTTCCCGGCCCGCGTTGCGCAGCGCCATGGCGATCTCGCGGCCGGCGAGCAGACCGACGAAGACCCAGGTGGTGCTCATGGGCACCTTGGACTTGATCTTGAAGATGTACAGGATGACCGCATAGATCAGGTTGATCATCGTGGCGGCGCGCACGTCGACCACGTCGGCCTTCTCGTCGACGACCTCCTGCACCTTCTCGCCGCCCATGCGCAGCAGGATGCCCAGCCCGACGAAGATCACCCCGGCGAAGGCGATGAACTGCGTCCCCGACAGCGAGCGCGGCAGGTACACCGCGATGTTGGCGGCGTCCTGCATCAACCACACCGACCACAACGCGCCGGCCGAGACCCACTGCAGCACCCGCCACGCGGGGTGCGCTTCGCCGACGAAGCGCTTCTTCATCAGCGGCCCGAACGCGAACCAGACCGCGATGGCGGCGACGAAGGCGATGCCGTAGCCGCTGACGCTCTTGAGCGTCACCGCCATGATGCCGCTGCCCGAGGTCGCGAAGCACGAGAGCAGCAGGAAGGTCGTCGAGACCGGCATGCGCAGCCGGGTGAGGATGAGCAGGAAGATCGGCGCGGCGATGTGCAGGAACTGGAACGACGTCGGCGCCGTCTCGAAGCCCTTGGCCAGCAGCCGCTGGTGGCTGACGTCGCCGTCGTAGGCCCACCAGCTGTAGCCCACCGTGGCCAGGAAGAGCCCGCCGACGAAGAGCCACAAGAGCCACCAGGGCGTGCCCTTGTTGGACGCGATGAAGGTGCCCAGGGTCTGGATGCTGTCGTTGGCCACCGCCGAGTAGCCGGCGATGGCGAAGCCGACCCACATCGCGATGTGCGGCGTCTGATAGGTCAGCGCGGCGACGATGAAGCACAGGCCGAGCATGATCAGGAACGTGCGCTCGCGGACGGCGAACTGCAGGAACAGCTCGGAGATCCGGCGGGGGTCGTCCTGCTGCGCGAGAGCGGGGTCGGCCATGGATGCGAGTCCTCGTGAGTTGGAGTCTCGCAGGCTCGATGCCTTGCGGGCATCGGCAGGTCAAGTGACGTTTGAGTGACGCCGCGGCGGGTCGACAGCGCAGGCGCGCGCCAAGTATCAGTCGCGACACCAGGTATCGCTGTCGGGCGGGCTCATCTCGACGGCGTAGGCCGCCATCAGGCCCGGCAGCTCGTCGCGCAGCTCGGCGCAGCTGATCTCGCCATCGTCGTCGGCGTCGATGTCGGGGGCGCCGTCGCGCCCGTCGATGCGCACCAGCGCGAAGCGGTTGCCGGCCATGTTGGGCACGACGTCGCCCGACGCGCACAGCTCGGTGCTCGTCGCCAGGATGGCCTTGTCGGTGCCGCTCGCCGCGTCGCCGACGATCGTGCGCCCATTGACCACCCGGCCCTCGAGCGCGACGCGGACCCGCTGCGCGACGAAGACCTGACAGATGGGCGCCCCGTTGGCGGTGGTCACCGGCAGGGTGATCCCGGGGTTGCCGTCCTCGTCCTGGTCGACTATGCGCGGGTCGTCGGCGACGACCGGCAGATCGTCGGTATCGCTCAGGCCCTCGACGCCCCAGTAGTCGTAGATGGTATCGGCCAGGAAGAGCGCGCCGGCCTCGTCGCCGACGAGAAACCCGCCGGTATCGACCGCCGGGCTGGTATCGGGCACGACATCGGGCACGACGGTGAGGAAGCCGAAGGCCAGCGGGCTGAGCTCTTGACGGCAGACGCGGCTGCGCAGGGTCAACGCCGCGCGGCCCTCGCCGGAGGGGATCAGCTCGATGGCGTACCAGGTCCAGATGATGCTCTCGACGGGGTCGCCGGCGCCGATGAGGCAGTTGCGATCTTCGACGAAGAGCATCCACTGCCCGGACGGATCGCCGATCCGCGGCGGTGGCCCGGCGTCTTCGACGGGCCCGACGGTGGCGTCGGGCGGCGCGACGTCGGGGGCGAGCTGCGCGGGAAACAGCCCGTCGGCGCGCTCGACGCTGCAGCCGGCGAAGGCCGACGCCAGCAGCGCGGCGCCAAAGGCGGGCGCGGTGGCTCTCAAAAGCGCCATGTGACATCCACCCCCGCCAGCAGGACATAGCCGCCGGCGGTGAAGCCGGGGAAGCCCGGGTTGCCGGTCTGCAGGCCCTGAGTCGCCGCCGCGGGCAGGCCCGGGGCGTCCTCGTCGCGATCGGCGGTCTCGTCGCACAGCTGCGAGACCCCGGGCGCGCAGTCGGGGTAGCTGTCGGCCAGCGCCTTGTGCGTCGTCGTCGAACGCAGCGCGTGCACCTGCACCGCGGCGTCGAGGGTGAAGGACTCCTCCCAGATCTCGAAGCTCTTGCCGCCGCCGGCCGAGAGCACCAGCCGGTCGGTGTCGATGTGGTTGCTGCGTCCGGTCTGCGGCGGCACCGGCGTGGGCAGCCAGCCGACACCGAAGCGCGCCGAGGCGTCGTCGCTCATGGGCATCTCGAAGCCGATGCGCCAGTTGAGGGTGTCGTCGAAGGTGGGATCGGCCGCCTCGGCGTGCTCGTCGAGGTAGCGGCTCCAGCCGAGCCAGGTGCCCTCGAGCGTCACCAGCCAGGTCTCGCCTTGCAGCGCCACCGAGCCCGCCAGCCGCGGCGGCGAATAGTGCTGGGCGACGGCCAGCGACTGCATCACCGGCTCGTCTTCGTTGCCGCCGAGCAGGATGAGGTTGGTCGCGTCGACCGACTGAAAGACCTCGTCCTGGAAGGTCAGCCCGATGCGCAACCACGGCAACGGTTCGACGATCAACCCGGCGATCACCGCCTGCTCGAGGGTCTGGTCGATGCCGAAGTTGGCGTCGACGACCGAGGGGTCGGCCGCGTTCGGGGTGTAGATCTCGTTGACGGTGCGCACGGCGGGCAGCATCAGCAGGCCGACGCCCATCGAGAGCCAGGCCTCGTCGGCGTAGTACCAGCGGTAGGCCAGCCCGAGCGCGATCATCTCGCTGCGCAGCCGCCCGGAGAGCAGCCCGAAGCGCAGCTGGTTGTCGAAGTATTGCTCCCGCTCGTCGGCGAAGCGGGTGTCGATGTTGGCGAAGCCCTCGAAGGGCATCCGCACCATCGCGCCGACCGCAAAGTCGGCGTCGAAGGGCAGCAGCGAGAAGCCGAGCGTCATGCCGCCGGTCACCCCGCTGCCGTCGGTATCGTCCCGCGGGTTGAGGCGTGCGCCGTAGCCCGGCGGGTCGTACCCCTCGGGCCGCGGCATCAGCAGGATGCTGGTCCGGTCGTAGGCCCCGTGCAGGCCCAGCCCGACGCTGGCCGGCCCGAGGGCGAGCCCGGCCGGGTTGTGAAACGTGGCGGCGTAGTCCTGGGTGACGGCCCCCACCGCCCCGCCGAGCCCCTGGGCGCGGGCGCCGGCGCCGAAGGTCTCGAACAGGTTGGCCTGAGCCGGGGTGAGCCCGACGCCCGAACACAACAGCGCGCTGACAGCGAATGCGAACCGCCGCACGGCACCTCCGATGATGCGATCACGGGTCTCTCACCTACCACGACTCGGATCGGCAGGACAGGGCCCGGTGGACGTCAGGGCTCGAGGATCAAGCGGAAGCGCGGCGAGGTGGCGGTCTGGCTCGGCCCCTGAGGCGCCGGGGTGAGACCGTGCTCGATGAGGCGGAACCGCGGGGACGCCGCCGCGCCGCAGCCGACGCAGAGTTCGGGCGCGCGGGCTCGCTGCGCGCTCGGCCGGGCGTCGGGCTCGGCGTCGGGCGCAGCGTCCGGCGGTTCGACATCGGGCGCGGCGTCGCCCGGCCCCATGTCTTTCGTCTCGACGCCGCGATCGGGCGTCGCGTCGGCCAGCGTCATGTCAGCCGACAGGCCCATGTCGGTCACCGGCTCGTCGTCCGCCGGGCAGCCGCTGAGCAACAGGCCGAGGCACAGCGCCGAGATCCGGCCCAGCGCTCGAGTGCAGATGGCATGCATCGGCTTCACCGTGCGAACTGCAGCGGCGCGAGCACCGGGTAGCGGTTGAGGCCGACGTCGCCCAGGGCGACCTCACGCAGCGGATAGGCCGAGGCGTTGCCGAACCAGTCGAGGCAGTCGGCGGAGAGCGCGCCGTCCCACGTCGCCGGCGCGATCACGTTCTGCACGTTGGCCGCCGCGTGGGCCCAGTTGGCGGGCAGCGGGTTCGCCGCCACCATCATCCGCTGGTTGAAGCGATCGTAGATGACCCGCCGGCCGTGCAGCGGCGGCGCGGTCGCCGAACCGCCGTTGAGGTAGGCGTTGCCGCTGCAGTTCGCGCCGCTGTAGATGACCTGGCTCGGCGCGATCGTGCCGTCCCAGCGCAGCCCGACCACGTACTCGTTGCTGGTGATCAGCTGGACCCCGTCGCGCTCGATGTGCAGGACGGTGCCGAGCTCGACGCCGTTGCGGTCGAGCACCCGCACGCCGAGGCCGGCGGGGCCCTGAATACCCTGCGGACCCGCGCCGCCCTGCGGCCCCTGCTCGCCCTGCGGGCCCTGCTCACCCTGCGGCCCGGCCGGCCCGATCGGACCCTGCGCGCCGATGGGCCCTTGAATGCCCTGCGGCCCCTGCACCCCCTGCGGCCCCTGGTCTCCTTGCGGACCCTGCGGGCCAGCGGGCCCGATCGGTCCCTGGGGGCCAATCGGACCCGGATCCCCCTGAGCGCCCACCGGGCCTTCGGGGCCGATGGCGCCCACCGGACCTTCGGCGCCCACGTCGCCTTGCTCGCCTTGTGGGCCGCGCTCGCCCTGCGGGCCCTGGTCGCCCTCCGGCCCCTCCGGACCGACCGGTCCGACGGGCCCCTCGGGGCCTCGCGGACCCTCCGGGCCGATCGGCCCGGTTTCGCCCGTCTCCCCCTGGATGCCCTGCGGGCCCTGGGGCCCCTGCTGCCCTTCCGGACCCTCCGGACCGATCGGGCCAGCCGGGCCTTCCGGGCCGATCGGCCCGTCGGCGCCGACCGGACCCCGTGGGCCCGGCTCGCCCTGTGGGCCACGCAGCGCGTCGGCATGGGCCGCCGCCAACGCCGCGGCGAGCGGACCGAAGAAGCCTTCCTCCCGGTCGAGCAGCGCGTCGACGAGGGTGTCGGTCTCGGGCAGCGGAGCGGCCTCGCCCTGCGGGCCCTGTTCACCCTGCGGGCCCTGTTCGCCCTGCGGGCCCCGTTCGCCCTGCGGGCCCTCTTCACCCTGCGGACCCTGCTCGCCCTGCGGACCCTGATCACCCTGCGGGCCCTGCTCGCCCGGTTCACCCTGCGAGCCCGGCTCACCCTGCGGACCCTGCAGGCCCTGCTCGCCTTGCGAGCCCGGCTCGCCCTGGGGCCCCTGCAGACCGGCCATATCGCCCACCCAGCGTCCGTCGGCGTCGATGACGACCTGCCCGCCGACAGCGACCGAGTCGGGCGTGATGTCGCCCCCGTCGAGCCCTGAGGCCACCGCCGCTCGCACCGCATACGGCAGCGCGCCTATGCGAAACCGCGGCTGCATCTCGGCGTCGCCGTCCACCGCGACGCCGAGGAAGAGCTCGCCGCCGTCGAAGATCGCCTCATCGATGGCCGAGGCCGATCCCAGGCGATGGGTGTAGTAGCCGAAAGTGACCGTGACATCGGCCCCCTCGGTCCACAGCGCCTCACCGCCGGCCGCCGCCTCGTACAACGCAAAGCGCATGTTCAGGACGCCCTCGACCGGCACCCCGGCGGGATCGAGCAGCCGCCCGCGGGTATCGAAGCCATCGGGTACGGCCAGCGCCGGCCCGGCCATCGCGGTACAGAGCGCCAGGGTGGCGGGCGCCAGCCATCGAAGGGGTCTCATGATCTCATGCTCCTGATGGAAGAGTGCGGGCGACCCGGCCGCCCGTGCGACGGCCGATGATACACCGTCCCTGCCGGGACACATCAAGCGTCGGTCGCGAGACCGGCGGCCGTCGCTCAGAATCGAACGTGCACTCCGGCGGGCAAGAGCGTCACCGCCGACGTGGCAGGCTCTGCCGAGCCGCCTGCCCGTCGTCGGGAGCCAATCCAGCTCGCGCCGCCGGAGATCAACGGCACCAGGCCGCCGACCGCGTAGATGATGCCGGTCGAGACCAGCACCAGGTCGCCGACCCGATCGACCTCGTCCCGTCCGCTCGGCGCGATCAACGGCACGGTGATCATCGCGCTCGATATACCGAGCATGACCCCGCCGACGACCATGGCCACGTTGCCTGGATGGTCGATGTCGGCGATCCGGGACCGCTCGATCTCGATGTCGCCCTGCCCCGTTCGCACGACGAGCTGCCGGGCGTCGCTGCGGACGATCTCACCGTCGATCGGCGGGCCATCTTCGAGTTGGATCGTGGCGCTGGTGCAGCCGGTCGCGAGGGCAGCGGCCAGCGCTGCCACGCCGAGCGGGCCCGCGGACCGTCGAGCGCGTGTCTCGGTCGAATGGTCGATCATGGTCGCGCAGAGACATCGGCCGCCTCGACCGTCACAGGTTGCGCACGACCCGGAAGCCGAGGAAGACATCGGTCGCGCTGGCGCGCACGCTGCTGCGGGCCGTGACCCGGATCGCGTGCTCGCCGTGCGCCGCCGATCCGCCGCGCACGCTGCGCGCCTCCGCGTCGTCGGGACCGCACGGATCGTAGGGCTCGCTGGTGCGGTAGATGTCGGCGTCGTAGCCGTCCCAGCACCATTCGAAGACATTGCCCGAGAGGTCGAAGAGGCCGAGGTCATTGGGCGACTTGCGCCCCACGGGGTGGGTCTGATTGCCGCTCGTCCGGCGATACCACGCGACCCGCTCGGGATCGTCCGAGCCGGCGAATTCGAAAGCGCCGTTGCCGCGCGCCGCGCGCTCCCACTCGGCCTCGGTCGGCAGGCGGTAACCATCGGCGTCGCGCCGCCACCGCACCGTCGGCGGATCTCCCGGCCCGATATGGTACGCCGCCTTGCGCCCGCACAGGGCCGAGAGCGCGTTGCAGAAGCGCACCGCGTCGTACCAATCGACCCGCTCGACCGGGTTGAGCGGGTCGACGTGCCGCGCCGGGTTGTAGCCCATCACCGCCGTGAACATGGCCTGGGTCACCGGCACGGTCGCCATGTGAAAGCCGCGGCTCAGCTCGACCCGGCGCAGCGGCACCTCGTCGGCGGTGCGCTTGTCGCCGGTATCGGCGGTGCCCATCCAGAACCGACCGGCGGGCACCTCGGCGAGCGCCAGCGGATCCCCCTGCCCGCGCTCCATGCCCAGCGGTTCGAACCAGACCCGGCGATCGGTCTTCTGGCGATGTTCGAGGGCCGCGAGCTTGGTGCGCAGCCCGCGCAGCTCTTCGGTGGCGATGAGCTGTTCGCCGTCGGCCATCTCGGCCGCGCTGATGGTCTCGGCGACCATCAGCTTGAGCCGGACCTCCTGCGCCTTGAACTTCTCGTCGATCTCGTCGAGCGCCTTGCGCGCCTCGCCCGAGAGCCGGCCGAACCAGCCCGACGCGTCGCCGACCGCCTCGATCTCGGCGTTCTTCTGGCGCAGCAGCGCGTCGAGCTCGGTCTGCGCCTTCTCCGCCGCGACCGTCGCCCGGTCGCGCTTCTCGATGCTCGACGTCTTTCGGGCCTCGAGCCGGGCCATCTCGCGGCGCAGCGCCAGCAGCTGCTCGCCGTCGCTCGAGCCGCCGGACTGCCGCCGGACGTAGAGCCGATAGGCGTCGAGCAGATGCGGCGAGACCCCGCCCGCGCGCAGGGCCGCCGCCAGCTCGGCCTCGATGAGCATGATGGTCTTCTTGCGGCGGAAGGGCTCGGTCTGCTCGATGACCGCCGCGTCGCCGAAGGTATCGAGGAAAGCCGCCACCGCGGCGTCGCGGGACGCCTTGCCGTCGGCGATCCACTGGAGGGTGCCGCGCCAGTTGCGGGCCACTTCAGCCTCGCGCCCGGCGGCCAGCTCGGCCCACCACGCCTTCGCCTTGCGCGGGCGGGGCGCCGGGCGCTTGTCCTTCTCGGCGGCGGCGGCCCGTTCCAGGGCCTGGCGGAGCTGCTCGTCCATGGGCTCCTCGACGGGGTGCGCCCTCGATCTACCACGGGCCGCGGGCCGCTGGCGAGGGGGCCACGGCCCGGCGCACCCGGGCCCGGCTCAGTGAGGCAGCCAGCCCAGGCGGCGCATCTCGTTGACGTCGATCGCGAAGTTGGCGTGCATGCCCGCCGTCGGCGCGAGGCCGCTGGTGAGCACGCCGATGACCTCGCCGGTCTCGCGCATGAACACCGGACCGCCGCTCGAACCGGGCGCCGCGCCGGCGTCGATCTGCAGAACACGCAAGCCATCGGGCGTGCGCACGCTGTTGATGATGCCCCGGGAGAACGTGATCTCGCTGCCCATCGCCGTGCCGAGCGGATAGCCGACCAGCCCCACCTCGTCGCCCAGATCGGGCGGCGTATGGGAGACCTTCAGCCGCAGCCAGTTCTCGACGCCCCACGGATCGACCAGTCGGATCAGCGCGATGTCGGCGTGCGCGTCGGAGACCAGCACCTCGGCCCGCCGCGGCGTATGCGTGCCGCGGAAGGTCACCGTCATCGCCACCGCGTCCTCGACGACGTGATGGCAGGTCAGCATCGTACCGCCGGGCGTGATCGCGAAGGCCGTGCCGCCATGGGTCTTGCCCTCGCGGGTCTGCACCTCGACCCGGGCGACCGCCGGCAGCAGCGCCGCCGGGATCTTGTGCGGCTTGACCCCGCCCGGCCAGTCGCGGGGCAGCATCACGTGACCCGCGCCCCAACCCGATCCGCCGGACCCCGAGCCGCCATCCCCGCCCCCGGCAGGCGGCGCGGGAGACGGCGGCGGCGCCGGCGCGTGGGCGCCGTCGAGCCGCGGCACGATGTCACCGGGCAGCTTGAGCTTGCTCGCCATCGACGGCAGACCGCCCAGATAGCCGCCGCCGTCGGCCCGGAAACGCCACTTCCCGCTCTTGAGGTACAGCTCGCCGAGCACCAGGGCCGACTCGCGACCCAGCTCGCTGCCGGGCACGGCGAAGATCGCCAACCGGGTATTGTCCGGCCCAACCACGCTGATGCTCAGCTCATCGAGCTGAGCCAGGTGCGTCGCCGTGCGCCGCGCGGCCTCGGTGACCCACACCGCCACGATCATGCGCTCGATGCGATCGCCCAGCCGCCGGGTATCGACGTGAAAACGACCGCTGCCGACGCTGTCGAAGCGAATCGCCCCGTCCAACGCCGCCGGATCACGATGGCTGACGATCGCCGACGGCGGCGCCGAGCCCATGCGCCCGCGATCGATCACGAAGACCGCCTTGTTCACCGCCGTCGCGATCGAGCCGTGCAGGGTCAGCTCGAGCTGAACCGCCTCGACCGACGGCAGCGGAAAGCGCTGCCCCCGTTGCAGCGAGGACACCGCTCTACTTCCGGCCGGCGGTCCAGCGAAAGCCGAACCCGAAGTGGTTGTCGCAGTCGAGGTGGTGGCGGAAGTAGCGCTCTTCCTTGGTGATCGAGATGTCGCCGCCCGAGCCGGTGATGGTGCACACCGCGCAGAACGTCAGCCGCGGATCGGGCGCGTCGCAGTGCACGGTGATCTCGGTGCCGTTGGTGTCTTTGACCGTCACCCGCCCGTTGACCTGGGTGAAGTTCTGACTGCCCTCGTAGATCATCGCGAAGATGACCACCCGCTTGACCATCTCCGGCTTGTAGAACCGCATGTTCTCGCCGTCGGTGGCCGCGCCGGAGCGATCGTCCTTGTCCAGCTCGATCCACGGGCTGCCGTAGCGATTGCCGAAGTTGCCGCCGAGCGGCTGGATGACCCCGCGGTCGCCGTTGACCATCTCGTAGAAGCAGCCGAGGTCGAGGTCGGCCGATCCGCCACCGCCGCCGAACCACGACCGCTTCTTCTGCTGATCCCAGTTCAGGTTGATGTGGATGACATTGTCGCCCTTCTTCTTGAGCGACAGCTTCTGGCTCTGTCCGCGCTTCTCGAGGGTGATCTTGCCCAGGTTGAGCTTGGGCGGCTCCGGCGCGGGCTCGGGCGGCGGCGCCGGCGCTGCCGGCTCGGCGACCTCGCCGCCGAAGTGCTCGAGCAGCGCCCCGAGGCCGCCGTTGAAGCCCTGGCCCACCGCGGCGCAGCGCCAGACGCCCTTGCGGTAGACCTCGGCGATCATCACCGCCTTCTCACCGCCGAAGAGCGAGCCGTCGAAGGGGAAGCTCATCTTGCGGCCGCCGGACTCGATGGCCAGCTCGCTGCCGCCGATGCCCGACATCGTGCCCGACCCGTCGATCGTCGCCGCGAAGACGAGCTTGTCGATCTTGGCCGGCAGGCGGTCGAGATCGATGGCGAAGACCTTGTCGAAGCCGCCGCTGCCGCCCTTGAGCTCGACGCCGCCGCACGGCGAGCGGGTCTGGTTGTAGAAGACGAAGTAGGCTTCGTCGCTGAGCTTGCCCGCCGAGTCGAGCCCGAAGCAGCTCAGGTCGACGTCCGACCCGCTCGGCCCGGCGAGCCGGACCCCCACCTCGAACCGACTGCCGACGCCGAGCTTCTCGAGCTGGCTCTTCTGGCCCCGCTGAAACTGCATCGTCCCCTCCTCCTCTGCCGCCGCTGTATCTCGCTGGACCTCAGGCGTACTGCCGGGCCTGGGCCTCGATGTCCTGGATGGTCTGCTGCCGGCCCGAGGCCTGCTCGCCGATGGCTTCGAAGCTCCACCCGCCGCCGGAGCGGTTGACCTTGGCGATGATGAAGCCGCGCGCCGCGCCGCCCTGCGTATTCAGGTTGAAGCGGGCGACCTCTTTGTCGGTGCCCATGTCGACGACGTTGCAGAACGCGAACGGGATGCCATCGAAGGTCTCGCCGGTGTAGCTGTTGACCACGAAGACGATGCTCTGGATCTCGGCGGGCACCCGCTTGAGATCGACGTTGATCACCTCGTTGGGGTCGTTCTCGCTGCCGCCGCCCTCGCGGTCGTCGCCGGTGTGCACGATCGAGCCGTCTTCGCTCTGCAGCTTGCGCCACCAGACCGAATCCATCGGCTCACCGCCGTTGGCGTAGACGATCGCCGAGGCGTCGAGGTCGACCTCGATCTTCTTGATGCCGCCGCCGAAGCCGAAGAACCCCTTCTTGTGCACCTCGCGCAGCCCCCAGCCGAGGCCCACCGCGACCCGCTCGAGCGACGAGCCGCCGTCCTTGGAGAGGCTGATCTTCTGGCCCTTGGAAAGGCTGATGCCCATGTGATGACTCCCTGATTGATGAAGAGAAGAGAAGAGATGCGCGGCTCAGCGCAGCGGATCGAGCGGTTCGAGCGGCTCGGCCGCCATGGCCGCGACCGCCGGCGCCACGTCGTTCGCCGCGAACCACTCGTCCACGGCGGCCCACTCGGCGCCGATGCCGCGGCCGACGACGAAGGCGGTCCAGATGAAGTACAGGCCGAAGAGCACCACCGCCTTGACCTTGCCGACCCCGCCGCCGATGAGGAAGATCGCCAGCACCACGGCGGTCACCGCCAGCAGCACCCAGCGCAGGATCTGCACGTCGGCCGCCGCGCCGCTCGCGGTCAGCTCGACCGCGCCGACGGTGAGGCCGTAGAGCATCAGCGGCAGGCCGAGGCAGACGCAGATGTCGAAGATGTTGCTGCCCACGGCGTTGGCCACCGCGTCGTCGTAGTTGCCCTTGAGGGCGTCCTTCACCGACAGCACCGTATCGGGCACGCTCGTCGCGGCCGCCGCGAGGATGACCGCGGTGAAGTAGGGCTCCACGCCGAGGGCCTGGGCGGAGTGCTCGACGGCCCAGGCGATGCCGGCGCAGGCCAGGGCGATGTAGCCGGTGGAGATCAGGAGCACGACCCACGCGCTGCTGCGGGTGAAGTCCTTGCCGCCGAAGAAGCGGGCGTTGGCGTCGAGCAGCCAGTTGAGGCCGAGCAGGCCGACGCTGGCATCGTCGTCTTCTTCGTCTTCGTCCTCGTCGTCGTCGCCTTCGTCGACCCCGAAGCCGGTGCCGAGGGTGATGCCGATGTAGACGAGGTAGATGACCACCAGGCCGCCGCCCATCCACCAGACGACCGTGGTGTCGCCCAGGAAGTAGATCAGCGCCAGCTCGGCGCCGACGAAGAAGATCCCGTCCTTGAGGACCACCTTCTTGTCGAGGGTGATCCGATCGACCTTGGTGCGGGTGCCGCCCGGGCCCTTGACGCCCATGAACAAGACGGCGAGCACACACAGGCCGGGGATGATGACCGCGTTGAACACCGCGCTGCCGGCGCAGGTGGCGATGCCCGCCGAGAAGCCGTCGGCCCGACTGCCGAAGAAGTCCGGGGCGAACAGCGGCCCGAAGAGCAGCAGCGCGGTGGTGAAGAGCTCGGGCAGCGAGCTGCCGATCGCGTTGATCGTCGCCCCCTTCACCCCGGGCTTCATGTTCTGGCCGAGAAAATCCGCCGCGTCCTCGAACGAGTTGCAGGCGTACATGATCACGATCGACATCAGGGCGATGACGACCAGCGAAGCGACGAGCAGCATCCGGGACTCCGAATCGGTCGGCGGCGAGATGGGGGCGGGCGGGGCCCGCGGCGGCCGGCGATCGGGGCGCGCCCGATCGCCGGTCGGGCGTCAGACGTTGACGCCGTAGTTGCGCGCCAAGGGCCCGAGGCCGCCGGCGAAGCCCTGGCCGATGGCCTTGAACTTCCACTCGTTGTTGCGGCGGTAGACCTCGGCGAAGATCATCGCCGTCTCGGTGCTGCTGTCCTCCGAGAGGTCGTAGCGGGCGATCTCCTTGCCGTTGCTGTCGTCGACGACGCGGATGAACGCGTTGCTGACCATGCCGAAGTTCTGCCGCCGGCCCTCGGCCTCATGGATCGTCACCGCGAACGCGATGCGCTCGACGTCACCGGGCACCTTGTCGAGCTGGATGCGCACCTGCTCGTCGTCGCCGTCGCCGCCGCCGGTGGTGTTGTCGCCGAGGTGCTCGATCGAGCCGTCCTGCGACTTGAGCTGGTTGTAGAAGATGAAGTCGGCGTCGCTGCGCACCTTGCCCGACGCGCCCAGGATGAAGGCCGAGGCGTCGAGGTCGAAGTCGCTGCCGTCGGTGGCCCGCTCGTCCCAGCCGAGACCGATGGTGACCTTCGAGAGGCCCGGGGCCTCCTTGGACAGAGAGATGTTGCCGCCCTTGTTCAGCGAAATCGCCATGATGACTCTCCTCGATAGATGTGCGTGCGCCCCGGCCGTCGCCATTCGACGGCCCTGGAAATCCGGGATGTCCGGTCGAGTGGCCGGATGATAGAGGGGCCGGAATCGGAGCGTCAACCGGCAATCCGACCAACCTGTCGCGATTCGCCATTCGCGCCCCTGCCGGATCGCCGACGGCCTGCTGCCGCGCGCCCGGGTTGACACCCGCGCGCCGCCGGCCCGAGAATCGGCGACCCTCGATGAGCGACGCCGACCCGACACCGACGCCGGCCGCGATCGACACCCGCCCCGGGTGGATCGCCGACGCCGGGGTGCGCCATCACCGCCTCGCGAGCGGCGACCTCTGGATCGGCGGCGTGCCGTCCGCGCCCGAGGGCTCCCCTGCCCCGGCGAGCCCCGGCGAGACGACCCGCAACCCACCGTGCGATGGCCCGCTCACGGTCCACGCCCTGTGCGCGTTCGCGGCCCGCCGCAACCCGCGGCGCGGCTTCCTCTTCGTCTCCAAGGTGCTCGGGCGCTACCTGCCCGTCCGCCCGGCGGCCCTCGACGCCGTGCTCTGCCCGTTGTCGGCGCGCCTGCCCGCCGATCTGCCCGGCCCCGTGCTCTTCGTCGGCGTCGCCGCGGCCGGCGTGGCCATCGGCCATCGGGTCTGGGCCCGCTACGTCGAGCGCACCGGGCGCGACGACACCGCCTTCTTGACGAGCACCCGCCACCGGTTCGACGCGCCGCTGGCCTACCGCTTCGACGAGCCGCACAGCCACGCACCACGCCATCGCATGCACCTGCCCCTCCATCCGACCGCGGCGCGACGGTTCGAGCAGGCCCGCAGCATGGTGGTCGTCGACGACGAGATCACCTCGGGGCGCACCTTCTCGCAGCTCGTCGCCGCCCACCACGCCCGCTGCCCGGCCCTGCGCCGCGCGGTGCACGCCGTATTGACCGACTGGACGACCGCGCCGCTCGGGGCGGGCCTGCCCCCGGCGGTCGAGACCGAGATCGTCGCCGTCGCCCGCGGGCGCTTCCACTTCGAGGCCGATCCGGCGTTCGATCCGCAGATGCCCGACGTGACCGGCGACCGCCGACCCTGCTGGCGTCGACCGCGCGCGGGCCACGGTCGCTTCGGCCGGAACAGCCCGCTGACCGCCGACACCCTGCCGACCCCGCTCGAAGGCGCGCCGGTCACGGGGCAGCGCATCCTCGTCCTGGGCAGCGGCGAGGCGCAGTATCCGGCGCTGCTGCTCGCCGAGCGCCTCGCGGCATGCGGCGCCGACGCCTTCTACCAATGCACGGTGCGCGCGCCGGTGATGCCGGGCGGGCCCATCGAGCGGGTGATCTGCTTCGACGACCCGCTCGGCGAGGGCATGCCCAACTACCTGTACAACGTCGATCCGGCCCGCTTCGATCGCGTCGTGCTGTGCCGGGAGCCGGACGCCGCGCTGCCCGGTGCGCTCGTCGATGCCCTCGGCGCCGAAGCGCAGCTCGTCGAGTATGACGTCGAACGGCGCGGCCCATGAACGCACGTCGACCCGAGCCTCGCGAGCCGGGCCTGCCGGTGATCAGCTTCGTCGACCTGGACGACACCCTCTTCCGCTCGCCCGCGCGCGGCGGGCATGGGCGACCGGTGACCGTGACCCGGCAGGGCCGGCCCTACAGCTATATGTCGGCGGCCCAGGCCCGGTTCTTCGGGTTGCTGCGCGACGCGGGGCGGGTCATTCCGACCACCGCCCGCGTGCCCGAGCAGCTCGATCGGGTGCAGCTGCCCTTCGACGATCATGCGATCTGCGCCAACGGCGCGGTCATCCTCGATCCGCATGGGACGCCCGATCCCGCATGGCACGCCCGGGTCGAGGCGCGCTGGGCGGCGCTCGAATACGACGCCGACGAGGTCGCCGACCGCGCGACGCGCAGCCCGGGCGGCGATGCGCTGCGGGTGCGCACGGTCACCGCCTGCGATCGCCCCTTCATGGTCGACGTGCGCCACCCGGACCGGGAGTCGGAGCCGATGGCCCGCTGGTCGGCGGCCTTCCAACCCCATCTGCCCGCCGGTTGGCGGCTCGACGTCGCCCGCGACCGCGCGTTGATCTACCCCGCCGCGATCGACAAGGCCGCGGCGGTCGAGTGGTTCATCGAACACCACGTCGAGCAGCCGGCGCTGGTGCTCGGCGCCGGCGATCGCCACAGCGACGCCGACTTCATGGCCCACGCGCACTTCGCGCTGATGCCGACCCACGCCGTGCTCTTCGATACGCTCTCGTCGAGAGACACCCCATGACACAGATGCGGCTGGGCTTCAGCGGCGCCTACCGGCCCGACGACGTGCGCTTCCTGCTCGTGCCGGTGGACATGCCACCCACCGACGTCGCCACCAAGGAGCGGCTCATCCAGTCGGGTGAGAAGCACTACTCCGAGCTGCTCGCGCCCGAGCACGCGCCCGACGCGGCCTATCTGGCGCTCTTCGAAGCGGCCTTCGAGCGCAACGCCGACCGGGTGGCCCGCGATACCTTGGCGCTGGCCGGCGCGCTGGCCGCCGAGGCCGAGGCGGGGCGTCCGCCGGTGATCGTGAGTCTCGCGCGGGCGGGCACGCCCATTGGCGTGCTGCTGCGGCGAGCGCTGCGTCTCCTGGGCCATGACATCCCGCATTACTCGGTGTCGATCATCCGCGATCGCGGCATCGACGCGGTGGCATTGGATGCCATCCGCGCATGGCATCCGCGGCATGTCATGCGATTCGTCGATGGCTGGACGGGCAAAGGCGCCATCGCCCGCGAGCTGCGCAGCGCTCTGGCGGTCTACGATCAGGCCCGCGGCACGCGGAGCGACCCGCGGCCGGTGGTGCTCAGCGATCTGGCCGGTGTGGCCGGGCTGGCCGCCGGCGGCGATGACTATCTCATCCCGTCGGCTATACTCAATGGCACCATCTCGGGTCTGCTGAGCCGCACGGTGCTCGACCGCGCGTTGCTGGGGCCCGATGACTTCCACGGCTGCGTGCGGCTCGACCACCTCGCCGCCCACGACCGCACGCAATGGTACGTCGACGCGATCGCCGAACGCATGGCGGCGAGCGAGCCGGCGCCCATGGCATCATGGAGTGATGCCGATCGCGCCGCATGTCATGCGCGCAGCGAGGCGCTGATGGCATCGGTCGCCGCGCGACATGGCATCACCGACCGCCATCGGATCAAGCCGGGCATCGGCGAGGCGACCCGCGCGGTGCTGCGGCGCATGCCCGAGCGGGTGCTGGTGGCCGATCCCGACGCGCCCGACGCGCGCCACCTGGTGCACCTCGCCCGCAGCAAAGGCGCGCCGGTGGAGGTCTGGCCCGCGCTGCCCTACGCGGCGGTGACCCTGATCCGTCGACTGGGGCCGGCCCACGCGCCATGGCGCGGCAACGGCTGATCAGGCCGGGTGCCCGCCGAACGGCTCTGACAGCGCCCACCGCCTCATAGCCGCGGATCCACCGGCTCGGCTTCGAGCGCCATCACCCCGAAGACGCACTGGTGCACCCGGTACAGCGGCTCGCCGGCGGCGAAGCGCTCCAGGCCCTCCAGCCCCAGCAGGAACTCGCGCTCGGCCAGCGATCGCTTGCGCTTGAGGCCGCGGCTCCGCAGGCGGCTCAGGTGCTCCGGCTCGAGGTACTCCGGGCCGTAGATGATGCGCAGATAGTCCCGCCCGCGACACTTGAGCGCCGGCTGCACCAGCCGCGATCCCTTGCGGGCCAGCCATTCGAGCGGCTTGATCACCATGCCTTCGCCGCCGTCAGCCGTGCGCGCCTGCCACCACTCGACCGCCGCGGCCACCGCGGCCTCGTCGGCCAGATCGACCACGCGATGGGGCGTCGCCCGCAACAGCCCCTCATCCGCCGCGCAGAGCGTGGCCAGGGTCTCCATGTGCCAGCGATGGTCGCGGTCGAAGAACGTGCGCCCCTCGGCGGCGAGCAGGTGGAACGGCGCCAGCTTCAGATCGTCGACCGACTCGGCCCGCCAGCAGTAGGCCCGGTAGGCGTCCACATAGCGGCCGATGTGATCCCGGCGGGCGGTGAAGCGATCGCGCAGGGCCGCTGCGTCGGTCTCGCCGGTGCGCGCCGCCGCCGCTTCGAGCGCCGACACGGCTGCGTCCAGACCGGCCAGCGCCGCCGATCCCACCGCGGCGTATTGCGACTTGAGCAGCGACTCCGCCTTGAGCGACCACGGCATCAGCTCGCAGTCGAGGCAGAGCCAGTCCGTCTCCAGCGTCTGCCACAGGCCCGCCGACGTCACCGCGTCGCCCAGGCGTTCGAGAAAGGCCGCCTCCAGCGCGCCGTCGCGGAAGAACGCCCGCCCCGTGCGGGTGTAGACGACGCCGCGCGGCCCCTCGGGCACGCCGAAGCGGGCCGCCGCCGCGGCCGGGCTGCGGGCGATGACCACCACCGCCCGCGATCCCATGTGCTTCTCCTGACAGATCACCGTCGCGACCTTCTGCGCGCGGAAGTAGCCGAACGCTTCGTCGGGGTGTTCGAGCAGGCCTTCGCGCTGGCTGGTCGCCGAGGGCGACATCGTCGGCGGCAGATAGATCAGCCAGCGGGGATCGAGCGCGAAGCGGCTCATCACCTCCAGCGCCGCCGCCGCGTGATCGGCCGGCAGCGTGATCGTACGCCCGTAGCGGGTCTCGACCACCTGCCGCCCGGCGACGTCGGCGTAGTCGAGCACCGGCCCCTGGCGGTCTTCGATCGTCGGCTCGACCACCAGCGGACGCACGGGCGCGTAGTGCTCGCGCTCGGCGGGCACCTGCACCAGTTCGCGCTCGGGGTAGCGCAGCGCCGTCAGCGCGCCGCCGAAGACGCAGCCGGTGTCCAGGCAGATGGTGTTGTTGACCCACACCGGCTCGGGCACCGGCGTATGGCCGTAGACCACCATCGCGCCGCCGCGGTAGTTCTTCGCCCAGTCGTAGCGCACCGGCAGCCCGAAGTCGTCGGTCTCGCCGGTGGTCTCGCCATAGAGCGCGAACTGCCGCACCCGGCTCGACGCGCGCCCTTGCAGACGCTGGGTCAACCCGGCGTGGGCCACCACCAGCCGGCCGCCGTCGAGCACATAGTGGCTCACCCGCTCGCGGATGAAGCGCTCGATGGCCGCCTTCTCGTCGTCGCTGGCCTCGGCGAGCTGCTCGACCGTCTCGGCCAGGCCATGGGTCAGCTTGACGTTGCGCCCGTCGAGCCACTTCTTGAGCTTCATCTCGTGGTTGCCGGGCACGCACAGCGCGACGCCGTCGGCCACGAGGTTCATCACCCAGCGCAGCACGCCCGGCGAGTCGGGGCCGCGGTCGACCAGATCGCCCAGGAAGACCAGCGTGCGTCCGTCCGGATGGCTCGCGGTCGGGCCGTTGGGACCCATGGCGCGCTGCCAGCCGAGGGCGTCGAGCATCGACTCCAACTCCGACCGGCAGCCGTGGATGTCGCCGATGATGTCGAACGGCCCGCTCAGCGCGCGCTTGTCGTTCCACAGCGGCCGGCGCTCGAGGGTCAGCGCCGCCACCTCGGCCTCGCTGCGCAGCGAGATCACCCGGCGGAAGCCCTCGCGCTTCAGCCCGCGGATGTTGCGCCGCAGCTGCGATCGCTGCTGGGCGACGACGTGCCCGCCGAAGTGGCGATCGGTCCGGGCGGCCGTGCGCGCCTTGCAGACCTTCAACGGCAGATCGAGCACGATGGCGACGGGCAGGACGTCGTGCTCCCGGGCCAGCTTGACCAGCGAGCGGCGGCTCTCCACCTGCACGTTGGTCGCGTCGACGACCGTCAGCCGCCCGCGGCGCAGGCGGGTCGCGGCGACGTAGTGCAAGACGTCGAAGGCGTCCTTGGTGGCGCTCTGGTCGTTCTGATCGTCGCTCACCCAGCCGCGGCAGACGTCGCTCGACAAGATCTCGGTGGGCGCGAAGTGCTGGGCGGCGAATGTGGACTTGCCGCTGCCCGAGACGCCGATCAGCACGACGAGGCACAGCTCGGGGATCTCTACACTGCGCGGCTCTGCACTGCGCGGCTCTGCACTGCGCGGCTCTGCACTGCGCGGCTCTGCACTGCGCGGCTCGGCGGCTTCGCTCTGTGTCTCTCGCTCGCTCATCGGCGGAACACCCCCATCTGCGTCGGCGCGCCCCGGGTCGCGTCCTCGGCGCCGACGCCGCGGAACTCGACGCTGTATCCGAACCGCGCGGCGACGGCGCGGGCCCAGCCCTCGAACTCGGCGCGGGTCCACTCGAAGCGATGATCGGCGTGGCGCCGCTGGCCCTCGGCGAGTCCGAACAGTGCGTTGTATTCGACGTTGGGCGTGGTGACGATCACCACCGGCGGGCGGGCGGCCTCGAAGACGACCCGGGCGAAGGCGTCGAGCCGATCGGGCTCCATGTGCTCGATCACCTCGATGGCGCAGGCCGCCTCGAAGCCGGCGAAGCGCGCGTCGCGATAGGTCAGCGAGCCCTGGACGATGTCGATGCGCGCCCGCTGCCGGGGGGTCAGCTCGGCGAGCTTGAGCCGCTCGGCGGCCCGTTCGAGGGCCACCGGCGAGACGTCGACCCCGAAGATCCGCGCGAAGCGGGCCTTGCGCAGCAGCACCCGCAGCAGCTTGCCCTCGCCGCAGCCGAGGTCGATCACCGAGGTCGCGCCGACCGCGTCGAGCACCTCGAGCACCGCGTGGCGCCGGGCGTCGTCGAGCCGCACGGGCCGCTCGATCTGCTCTTCGGCGGCGTCGCTGGCCTGATCGTCGACGACCGGCGGGCCGTCGTCCATCAGCGCCAGCGCCCGGCGGGTCAGGCTGCGCTGCCGGGCCAGGTAGCGATGGGTGATGGCATCGCGCATGGGATGCTCGGGCAGCCAGTCATCGCCCTTGGCGAGCAGCTTCTGCACCTCGGCGTCGCCGACCCAATAGTGCTTGTCGTCGTCGAGCACCGGCACCAGCACGTACAGGTGGCGCAGCAGCGTGGTCACGGTGGTCTCGGCGCGCAGCACCACCCGATGGCACGGCCCCTCGCCCCACTCGGGGAACGCCGGATCGAGCGGGTGGCGGGTGATCTCGACCGCATAGCCCAGCGGCTCGAAGAGGTCGCGCACGAGCCGCGCCCCGCCGCGCACGGCGACCGGATCGAGCGTCGCTTCGAGCGGCTGGATCTCATCGGCCAGCTCGGGCCGGTGGCGCACGGTGCCGTTGAGCGCCGAGCCGAAGACCCGGGACAGCGCGGTGCTGAAGTGCGACGACAGCACATAGGGCCGGTTGTTGACGTAGGGCGCGAGCGGCTTGCCATCGGGCGCCCGCCGACCGCCGCGCACCAGGGCCACCGGATCGACGTCCATCAACAGCGCCGCGGTGCAGCGCTCGGGCGAGGCCTCGGGGTAGAACACATGGGCCGCGCCGAAGCTCAGCGCGAAGCGCTGGGTGCGCGCGGGGTGCTTGGCGAGCACGAAGCCCAGATCGGTGGCCGGCGGCCGGGTCGACGTCAGCGTGAACAGCATGCGCGCAGCATGGCACGGCGGCGGGCGGGGTACAACGCCGCCGGCAGGCCCGCAGGCGTGCTACCGTCCGCGGCAGTAGAGGAGGCCTGTATGAAGCCGAGCGTCGCCCGCGCCCTGACCCTGCTGCTCGTCACGCTGACGGCCTGCGCGCCGGTCGACGGCGGATCGGGCGACGACGTCGACCGCGGCCCCGAGACCGACGGCCTGACGGGCGACGCCGCCGCGCCGACGGACGCCGGCCCGACCGATGCCATGCAGGCCAGCGACGGCATGGCATCCGATGGCATGCGGGATGGCATACCAGACAGCATGGCGGATGGATTGACAGATGGCACGACATCCGATGCCATCGCCCGCGATATGCCGCCGGCCTGTGACGACCCCCGGCGACTCTGCGGGGGCGAATGCGTCGACACCGCGAGCGACCGACGGCACTGCAGCGCCTGCGACGCCCCGTGCGACGCCGGCGAGACCTGCCGCGATGGCATGTGCCTGGCCGACGACTGCCCCGATGGCACCCATGACTGCGATGACACCTGCGTGCCCGACGACGATCCGGCCACCTGCGGCGATCGCTGCGTGCCCTGCCCGGCTCCGCAGGGCGGCGAGGGCGCCTGCGTCGATGGCGCCTGCGTCGCCCGCTGCCCGGCCGGCGCGCTGCTGTGCGACGGCGTCTGCGCGCCGTGTGAGGCCGATCCCGCCGACAGCGCCTGCGATGGCGCCGCCTGCGCCTGCGTGCCCGACTGCGGGCAGCGGGTCTGCGGCGTCGATCCGGCGTGCGGCACATCGTGCGGCGCATGCGACGACCCGGACACCGCGTGTATCGGCGGGCAATGCCTCAGCCGCTGCCAGACGCCGCTCGACGGGCTGTTGACTATCGACGTCCCCACCGTCGCGGTGACCGTCGATTTGACGCTGGACGGGCAGCCGCTCGACGCCGGCAATACCCGCCCCGATGACTACGGGCGGGTCTCGCTGCGTGATCCCGAGAGCGGCGAGGTCGTCTTCAACTTCCCGCCCATCGACGAGGCGGGCAACTTCATCTTGCCGTATACCGCGCGCGTCGTCGCGGGCACCTACGACGTGGTCTACGCCCGGCAGGCCTACGTCAACGACCCGCGCGGCCAGAACAACTGGCCGATCAACGACGACCGGGTGCTCATCCGCGGGCTCGAGATCATCGAAGACGGCCCGCTGATCATCGACGTGCCCACCGTCGCCCCGCTGCTCGACGTCACCCTCGACGGCGCGCCCACCGACGCGCGCAATACCGCGCCGAACGACCGCGGCACCGTCACCCTGGTCGACCCCGAGACCGGCGAGGACGTCTTCAACCTCACCGTGATGGGCCAGAACGGCGACCTCTTCCTGCCCTGGGCGCCGCGCGTCGTCGCCGGTGAGTATGTCATCCGCTATCGCCGCGACGCCTACGTCAACTCGCCCGTCGGCGCGAACAACTGGCCGATCAACGACGCGCGCGTCCTCGGCCGGGTGGTGCTCGACGACGATGCGCCGCGGGCCTTCGACGTGCCCACCGTCGCCGCGCCGCTCGACGTGAGCCTCGACGGACGCATCGCCGACGAGACCAATACCGCACCCGACGACCGGGGCACGGTCACCCTGGTCGACCCCGAGACCGGCGAAGACGTCTTCAACCTCACCGTGATGGGCGACAATGGCGACCTCTTCCTGCCCTGGGCCCCGCGCGTCGTCGCCGGCGAGTACATCACCCGCTATCGCCGCGACGCCTACGTCAACTCACCCGTCGGCGAGAACAACTGGCCGGTCAACGACGCGCGCAACCTCGGCCGCGTCGCCCTCGACGACGACCGCCCGCAGACCATCGACGTGCCCACCGCCGCGCCGCTGCTCGACGTCACCCTCGACGGCGCGCCCACCGACGAGGGCAATACGTCGCCCGACGATCGGGGCACGGTGCAGCTGGTCGATCCCGAGACGGGCGAGGAGGTCTTCAACCTCACCGTGATGGGCCAGAACGGCGACCTCTTCCTGCCCTGGGCCCCGCGGATCGTCGCCGGCGAGTACGTGGTGCGCTATCGCCGCGACGCCTACGTCAACGTGCCCGACGGCGCCAACAACTGGCCGATCAACGACGCCCGCATCTTGCGCCGGGTGGTCCTCGACGACGACATGCCGCGGGCGTTCGACGTGCCCACCGTCGCCCCGCTGCTCGACGTCACCCTCGACGGCGAGCCGGCCGACGACGGCAATACATCGGTCGGCGATCGCGGCGGCGTCTGGCTGGTCGACCCCGAGACCGGCGAAGACGTCTTCGGGCTGAGCGTGCTCGGCGACGGCGGGCAGTTCTTCCTGCCGTGGGCGCCGCGGGTCGTCGCCGGCGAGTACGGCCTGGAGTATCGCCGGGCGGCCTACGTCAACGATCGCGACGCGCCGGGGCGCTGGCCGGTCAACGACGAGCGCGCGCTGGGTCGGGTCACGCTGGATGACGCCCAGCCGCGGGTCTTCGACGTGCCCACCGCCGTGATGCGGGTCGGTGTGAGCCTCGACGGCGCCGGGCTCGACGCGGGCAATACCAACGCCGCCGAGTACGGGCAGGTCATCGTGCGCGATCGCGAGAGCGGCGAGGATGTCTTCACCTTCACCACGCTCGCCGACGGGGCGTTCCTGCTGCCGTTCTCGGCGCGGGTGGTCGCGGGGCGCTACGACGCGCACTACGCGCGCAACGCCTATCGCAACGTCAACAGCGACGAGAACCACTGGCCGGTCAACGACGACCGACCGCTGCAGTGCATCGAGGTGCCTTGAGCCACTCGATCGGGATTCGCACGCGCGGCGTGCGCATCTCCCATGCTCGCGCGGCGCGCACATCTCCCATGCGCGTGCCGAAGCAAGTCGAGCGCGCAGCGCGAGACGCGAAGGGCGAAGCCCTGAGCACGCGAGCGCCAGCGAGCCGCCGAGCGCAGCGCAGGCATCCGGGCTGGCCCGCACGGGTCGGAGCGGGGCCAAGCCCTCGACCCGACGGGGCGTAGGCCCGCTGCGAAGCAGCGCAGCGGCGAACGCAGTGAGCCCGAGCATCGAGCGGAGATCCCGCCCCGGCGCA
>JAUHXC010000004.1 GCA_030427205.1 bacterium
GCTGTTCGAGGCCGACGGGTTCAAGCTGAGAGCGAAACCCGAGCGGGCGCGGGCTCACACAGCCAAGCCAGTCCAGGACGCTGCGTGATGTGGGTCATGACTCGGAAATCGGGATCTGCACCCAAGTGATTCCACCAGTACCAGTTGTCGGCGCCGTCCGAATCCTGGCCGACGCTGTAGAAGCTCCACGAGTCCCAGCTTCAGGCGCTCTGGGTGACGCGGGCGGTGCTCCAGTGCTTGAAGGTGCCGGCGAAGTTGGCCGGGATGCCATCGCCATTATTCATCCAGCGGGTCTTGGGAGTGATGACGTGGTGTCGCGGCTAGGTCCGGCTAGGTCGCTCAAGCCTTCCGACAACGGGCCGTGCCACAGGGGGTCGCGGCGGTCGTCAACGGGGGTCGTGCCACGGCGTGCAGGCGGACGGAGCGGCCGTCAGCGGTCTGTGCCACGGCCTGCGGACGCTCATCTGGCCCGTTTTTGCTCCGTGGCACGGCCCGAAAGCGCACGAGGCTGTCGATCGGCGCTCGAAATTGCGTCGGCCGGCTCATGCGCCGGCCGATCGCGGGCCGTGGCACAGGCCGCCGGACGCACGCGGCGGTCGCTCGGCGGTCGAAGTTGCCCCGCCGGGCGCACAGATCGGTCGATCGCGGCCCGTCGCACAGGCCGCCGGGCGCCTGGGCCGGGCGCGCGCTGGCCTCGGCCGGTGCGCTCGGGTAGGCTCCAAGCGTCCCGAGAGATCGCCTGCTGCCGGAGTCCGCCGTGGCGCTGCCCGAAGACCGCCTGATCCCCGTCTCGAAGTTCCCCGAGAAGGTCCGCAAGTTCGTCAGCCCCAAGGCGCCGCCGCCGATGAAGTCGATGGTGGCCCGGGGCATGGTGCCGATGAAGCCGCTGGTGCAGGTCTGCGCGCTGTACCAGATCGCGGCGCGGGACGGCGGTGATCTGGCCCGCGACGCCGGGCGCACGGTCAAGGGGCTGCCGCCGGGTACGCTGCGCTCGATCGCCAAGGAGCCGCTGCTGCCGGTGGTGCTCGACTGGCTCGCCGAGCTGTTCGAGGACAGCCGCGAGATCCTGCAGCCGATCGTGCTCAACAAGATGGTCGACACCGAGACGCTCGTCCGGATCGCCCGTGAGACCGGCGATACGCCGACCCTCGAGCTCATCGCCAACAACCAGGCGCGGCTGCTCGAGGCGCCGGAGCTGATCGAGGCGCTGTTCCTCAACCGGGCGATGCGCGCGTCGTCGGTGGACCGCATGCTCGACTTCGCCGCCCGCAACAAGGTGGCCCTGCCCAACATCCCCGAGTACGAGGCGATCGTCGCGGCCATCGCCGGTGATCTGCCGCAGACCGAGGAGGAGGCCCGCGAGGCCGACGCGAAGTTCGAGGCGGCGCAGGCGGCGCTGCAGGGGCTCGACGGGCGCTCGGAGGAGGAGCTCGAAGAGGTGGCTGAGGCCTTCGCCGAGGAGGCCGCCGCCGCCGAGAAGCGAGCGCCGGCGGCCGAGAAGAAGGCCGAGCCCGAGCCCGCCGAAGAAGAGGGCAAGAAGCGCAGCAGCTCGGCGGCGGGGCGCATCCGCGACCTCAACGTGGCGCAGAAGGTGCGGCTGGCGATGATGGGCAACGCCACCGAGCGCGGCATCCTCATCCGCGATACGAACAAGATCGTCTGCCGGGCGGTGATCCGCAGCCCGGCGGTCAGCGACTCCGAGGCGATGATCTACGCCAAGAACAAGTCGCTGCTCGACGAGGTGATCTCGTATATCGCCGGCAACAAGAAGTGGATCCGCCACTACCAGATGAAGCTGGCGCTGGTGATGAACCCCAAGACGCCGACGGGCGACGCGATGCGCTTTCTCAACTATCTGCGGGTCAACGACCTGCGCATGGTGGCCCGCAGCAAGGGCGTGCCCGGGCCCATCGGCAAGGCGGCCAAGCAGCTCATCAAGACCCGGATGAAGTGATGGAGCACGGCGTGGCCGTCTCGGCGCCGACCCACGGCGGCGATCGGTTCTCGTGGCCGCTGTTGCTGCTGATGGTGGGCTACACCGTCGGCTCGACGCTGGTCTGGTATCACAACCGCGATCTCTTCCTGAAGGCGCCGATCCCGCTGGGCAAGGCCGAGTCGGTGGTGGCGCTGTACTGGCTGGGGCTCGTGGTCTACTTCGCCGGGCTGTGGCTCTTCCGCGGGGTGGCGCCGTGGCGGCTGCGGCGCGAGACGCTGTTGCTGCCGGTGGTGGCGATGGGGCTCTTGAGCGTCTTCTGGCTCTACGGGCGGGTGAATGGCTATCGCATGTGGGTCGGGGATCCGCCGCCGTATGGCGGACTGACCGGGCTGGCGCCGTACTTCTTCTTCGTCGGGTCGAGCGTGCTCTTCCGCATCGCGCTGCCGCTCCTGTCGGGGCGGGTGCTCTTCGGGCAGCGGCCGGTGGACTATGGCTACGGCGTCGAGCGGGCGTTCGAGAAGTGGTGGATCTACGCCGGCTTGGTGGCCCTGGTCATCCCGGCGGTGATCTGGGCGTCGAGCCAGCCGGCGTTCCTGCGGGCCTACCCGTGGTGCCGGCGGGCCATCGCCGACGGGCAGATCACGGTGTGGGTCTTCGCGGTCTACGCGGCGGCGGCGTTCGCCTTCTACAGCAGCGGCGAGGCGTTCTGGCGCGGCTTCATCCTGCTGGGCGTGGCCCGCGAGCTGAAGTGGAACGCCCTGAGCTTCATGGTCATGCCCTATGTGCTGGGGCACCTGGGCAAGCCGGTGTCCGAGACGCTGGGCGCGGTGGCGGCGGGGCTGGTGCTCGGCGCGCTGGCGCTGCATCACCGCTCGTTCTGGCTGGGCGCGGTGACCCATTGGATCATCGCGATGTCGATGGACGTGGCGGCGATGTGGCGCAAGGGCATCGAGTGGGTCGGCTGAGCGGGCCGCGCGGGGGTTTGCCCCTGCGGGTCGGGTTGGCGTAGCGTCGCCCGGTCGTCTTCGCCACCCGGGGAGGGGTGTTGGCCGCTTCGACAGACGAGTCTGCGTCTCGCCGCGCCCTGCTGGTGGGCGTGCAGCGGGGGCTGGACGGGCGCTTCAGCGAGCGGCCGGGCACCTGCGCGGCGGTGCGGCGCATCGGCGCGCGGCTGGCGGCGGGCGGCTGGCAGGTGGCGCTGCTGCTCGACGACGAGCCGGCGGAGCACGATCGGCCGTGGCGGGCGAACCTGCTGGAGCGGCTGTCGTGGCTCGCCGAGGGCGAGGCGGGCGAGGGCGGGGGAGACCGCCTGCTGCTGCTCTCGGGGCCGGTGCGGCGGGGCCACTTCTGCTGCCGCGATACCCGCCTCGATCGGCTGGAGAGCACGGGCATCCCCCTGGACGAGATCGCCGCCGAGTTGCCGACCCGGGCGGGGGTGATCCTCGACGCGCCGGCGGATCGTACGCCCTTCGAGCGGGTGGCCTGGGCCATCGGCGCCGGGCCGGCGAATACGCCGGAGGGCCTGCGCGGGGTGCGCGGTCCGACGCCGTTTCTCGACGCGGTGCTGCGGGCGACGGGCGGTGAGGATCGCGCCGAGCTGACGGTGGCCAGCCTGGCCGGCTTCGTGGGGCGGGCGGGCAGCAAGGCGCCGTGGACCCTGGCGGCCGGGCCCGACGCGACCCTCTTGACCGGCTTGCAGCAGCGGCAGCGGGTGTGCCGGGCGTGTGAGACGCCGGTGACCGACTCGGTGGCGACCTTCTGCGCGAAGTGCGGCGCGCCGCTCGAGGTCGAAGAGCTGCTCGACGGCGGACGCTATCGGCTGCTGCGCCAGCTGGGGCAGGGCGGCATGGGCGCGGTCTATCTGGCCGAAGATACCCGGCTGAAGGTGCGCCGGGCGATCAAGCTGCTGTCCCTGCCGACGGGGCTGAAGAAGGCCGACGCCGACAAGCTGCGGGCGCGCATGGTGCAGGAGGCCCGCGCGGCGCAGGCCCTGTGCGCCGAGACCCACCACGTGGTGCAGGTCTACGACGTGGGCTACTCGCCGGAGCGCGGCGAGCCGTTCCTGGTGATGGAGCTGCTCGAGGGGCAGACGCTGACCGCCCGGCTCGAGCAGGGGCCGCTGCCCGATCACGAGGCGCTGGCCATCGGGCGACAGGTGGCCGGCACCCTGGCCCTGGCCCACGCCCGCGGCTTCGTGCACCGCGACCTCAAGCCGGACAACATCATGCTGGTCGAGCGCGGCGGCGTGCCGGGCTTCGTCAAGCTGCTCGACTTCGGGCTGGTCAAGGCCGAGCAGGCCGAGGTGACGACCGAGACCGGCCGCATGATGGGCACGCTGCAGTACATGCCGCCGGAGCAGCTGCGCGGGCTGAAGGTCGACGCCCGGGCCGATGTGTTCTCGCTGGGCGCGGTGCTCTACGAGTGCCTGTCGGGGCAGCGGGCGAATCCGGGCAGCACCCAGCAGGAGATCTTCGCGGTGCTGCTCGACCGCGGGGTGCGCTCGCTGGCCGAGGTGGCGCCGATGCTGCCGAGCCCGCTGGTGACGCTGGTCGATCGCTGCCTGAAGTTGATCCCCGAGCAGCGCCCGCCGGACGCCCGCGCGGTGAGCGACGCGCTCGAGACGATCGACGAGCGCCCGCTGCAGTGGCCGCGGCCGGCGCTCGACGGGCGGTCGACCCGGCCGTCGCCGTTGCCGTCGGGGGCTTTGGGCGCGCCGACGGTCTTGCCGGGCGGTCCGCCGACGGCGCTGCCCGGCGCGACCGCGCGCGATGCGCCGACGGCGCTGCCGGGCGTGCCCGTGGGGACGCCAGCCGGGGCGCCGGCGGGGATGACGGCGCTGCCCGGATCGACGGCGCTGCCCGGGTCGACGGCGGTGCCCGGTTCGACCGCGCTGCCCGGGGGCTCGCGCGCCGCGCCGACCGCGCTGCCCGGCCTGTCCGCCGCCGCGCCCGTGGCAAACGACGCCAACGCGCCGTCGCGGGACGACGCCGTGGCGTTCGGTACCGCCGAGACCCGGGCCCCGATCAGCCCCGGCTCGGGTCAGCCGCGCGGCGACCGCCCGGATCCGACCCCGGATACGTCGCCGGAGATCACGCCCGCCGGCGCGCTGGACGGCGGCGCGCTGGTCGGGTCGCGCACGCCCCGGGCGCCGGTGCCCGCGCCGAGCCCCGGCCGCCGCCGCTGGCTGCTGTTGCTGCCGCTGCTGGCCGTCGCTGGCGGTATCGCCGTCTGGCTCGACGCGCCGCCGCCGCCGCCCGCGCCCGACGCCGCCGTGGTGGCGGTCGTCGCCGCGCCCACGGCGCCGCCCGGCCTGGCCGCCGACGCCGCGGTGGACGCCCGGGTCGACGCCGGCTTCGCGCCGCTGCAGCGCCCGGCCCATCCGCTGCCCGCGCGCCCCGCCGCCAGCCGGACCCGCGAGGGCGATCGGCTGGTCTACCGCGGCGACAGCCCGGCCGACGCCTTCGCCGCGCTGGTGCTCGACGTGACCCTGGCCCACGACGCGCCGCCCGAGCCCGACGGCAAGGCGGGCGAGCGCTGGCAGCAGGCGCCGGATGCCGTGCGCCGCTGGCTGGCCGACGGGGTGCCGATCGAGGGCGTCGACGCCCTGGGCGATACCCTGAGCCTGTCGATCGAGCAGGTGGCGGCGCTGCGCGAGGCGCGCCCGCAGACCCATACGCTGCGCGGCGTCGGCGCGCTGATCGGGCGCGAGACGGGGCCGTCGGTCTTCGAAACCGTGAACTGCAGTCGGGGGCGGGCGGGTGACCGGGTGTTGACGGCGTCGTGGAAGATGCGAGGGTATGGCAGGGGCACGTGTCGCGCCGCGGACTGCGGTCCGGCCCTGGTACGCGCCCTGCAGCGGTCTCGACAGGCGGGCGAGCGGCTGCGGATCTCGCTCGAACTGGTCCGCCTGGCCGAGGACGGTGATGAGACCCGCGTGGCTGCTGTGTGCACTGTTCGCCCTTGAGCCGGTCGCGGCCCACGCCGCGCCGCGCACCCCGTGTGAAGGGGCCGCGGCCCCGGCGGTGGTGGCGCTGGCCGATCGGCTGGCCCGCTCGGACGATCCCCGGGCCTGGGCCGGGCTGATGCCCGCCGCCGCCGAGGCGGCGACCGCAGAGACGTTCTCCATCGCCGACCGGGCGTGCGCGGCCTATGTCGCCGGCTCGGCGGCGTTCTTCCTGTCGGCCGATCGCGCGGTGCGCCCGGCCTTCGCCGTCGCCGCCGTCACCCACTTCGCCCGCGCCGAGGCCCTCGCCCCCGCCGCGATGAGCGGGCGCCAGCCCAAGAGCCGCATGCGCACCGCCTGGCAGCGGCTGGGGGCGGCGCCCGGCTGGCTGAAGGGGCGCACCCCGGTGCCGTTCGCGATCCCCGCCGGTCCGCCGGGTACGGTGCGCTTGAGCCCGGCCGATCCGGCGGCCTGGGCCGATGTCTGCGCCGCGCCCGAGTGCGCGGTGGCGATCGAGGTGCCCCGGGGTGAGGCGCCGAGCAGCGTATCGCTGCGGCCGGGCTGGTATCGGGTCGAGCACGTGGGCCCCTGCGGCGCGCGCGGCGAGGCGGTCGAGCTGCAGGGCGGGGTGCTGCCGGTGCCCGATCCGGCGACGTGCACCGCGCAGCTGGTGGTGCTCGACGGGGCCGAGGCGCTGGACGGCTGGACGGTGCGCGCCGCTGGCGAGGCGGTGGACGGCGCCGCGGCGCCCGTCGCGGTCGATCTCGAGGTGCAGGCGCCGGGCTACGTCACGCAGACCGTGCGGGCCCCCGCGCTCGGCGGCGCGCTCGAGGTGACGCTGGCCCGCTGTCCGGTGGCCCTGAACGTGCGCACGCGGCCCGCCGACGCGACGGTCGAAGGCGCCGATCCGGCCCCGTGGGGCGCGCGGCGCATCCGGGTGACCGCGCCGGGCCACGGCCCGGTGGAGGAGACGATCGACGTGCCGGCCCCCGACGGCCCGTGCGCGGCGGCCGCGGCCCACGCGGTGACGGTCGAGCTGCCGCGGCCGGTGAGCGTGGTCGCCACCGACGACCGCGGCAAGCCGGTGAGCATCGCCAAGCTGGTGGTGCAGGGCGAGCAGGTGGATCCGGTGGGGCTCTATCGGGTGACCGGGCGCTACGGTCTGCAGGCGATGCACCCGACCCTGGGCGCGGTCACGACCAAGTTCGAGGTGACCCCCTGCGCGGGCGCCGAGTGCGGCCCGGTGCGGGTCGACGTGCGCTTCCCGCCGCCGCCCGACGAGGGCGGCCTGGGCTCGACGCTGGCCTATGTCGGCGGCGGCATCCTGATGGGCCTCGGCGGGCTGGCGGGCATCGACGCCTGGACGACGCACGGCGACATCCAGAGCTACGAGAGCAAGGCCCGCGACCGCATCTCGCTCGATACGCTCGTCGAGCAGCGCGATCAGGCGGCGCTGGCGGCGGATGTACTGCTCATCAGCGGCGCGGCGCTGGTGATCACCGGCTGGCTGCTCTCCGACTCGGAGGACGACTGATGGGCTCGCGGATCGGGCCCCAGCGGCTGGCGGCCGTCGCCCTCGCGCTGCTGGTCAGCGGCTGCTCGTTGATCTTCGGCGACGTCGACAAGACCGAATGCCAGATCGACGAGGACTGCTTCCCCGGCGAGATCTGCCTCGAGCGGTCGCGCTGCGCCGTCGGCCGGCGCGAGATGGGCGTCGACATGGCGCTCGATCGGTCGCTGGAGCCGGAGCCGGACATCGACCTCGGCGTCGATCTCGGCCCCGATCTGGCGCTGGACGCCGCGGTCGATCTGGCGGTGGACGCGGCGACCATCCCCGACGCCGATCCGGCGACGGTGGTCTTCCCGGCGGGCGACTGCTTCGGCGGCGATCCGCAGGGCACCTTCGAGCCGCAGGATCCGGCGGTGGGCGGCCTGCATGTGCCCGGTCCGGCGTGCACCCCCTTCGCCCGCCTGTGGACCGCGCGCACCGCGGATGGGGTCGAGCTGGCCTGGGATCTGGACGGGGACGCGGTCGCCGAGGGCCAGGTGCCGTCGAGCGGCGTCTACGCGGTGGGCGAGGGCGTCGTCTTCACCTCGGCGCCGCGGGACGCCGACGGCCGGCGCCAACTGCTGCAGGTGGCCTTGCGCACCGGCGAGTCGGCGCCGGTGCGGCTGGGCGCGTTCGATCAGCGGGATCCGGTCTTCGGCTACGGGCGGCTGGCTTTTGTCGAGACCGGCAGCGACGGCGTGCCCGGGGTGCTGGTGATCGACGGGGTCGGCGACGACGCGCCGGTGGAGTGGGAGTGCGCGGTGGCCGGGGCCGCGCAGTGGGGGCCGGCGCTGGGGCCGCGGTTCATCGCGTGGTTCGAGCAGCCGCGGGGCAGTCGGCGGACGCGGGTGGTGGTGGTCGACGGGCCGGTCTGCGCCGGCGCTGCGCGGCAGCAGGTCGTGCTCGAGGGCGCGGTGCCCGGCGATACCCGGCTGTGGGCCATCGACGACGGCTTGGTCTGGCTCGAGCCGCGGGCCGCCGGGGTGGGCAACCGCATCCGCCGCTGGCGCTTCGCCGATCCGGGGGCGCGGGTCGAGACGCTGGTGCTGGACGGCCGCGCGCTGCGTATCGGCGCGCGGGCGCTCGACGAGGGGCCCAACCCGGTGGAGCTGGCGGCCAACGGTCAGCGGCTGGCGGTGGTGCGCTACGAGGGCGGCGCGTCGCTGCGTTACGTGCTGGACACGGTCGATCTGCAGGCGGAGCGTGAACGCGCGGTCACGCGGGTCGGCCAGGACGACGACGCGCGGGCGCCGTGGCTGTCGGCCTCGTATTTGCTTTGGGCAGAGGCCGACCGTCTCGGATCGTGGAGAGTGGCCTATGAACGCCTCCAGTAACGCCTCGGGCAGCGCCCGGATCGCCCCCGCGCGCGCCGCCGCCTGGTTTGCCCTGTTTCTTGCCTACGCCGCGGGGATCGGCTGCGCGGCCGACGACGCGGCCGGCACCGACGAGCCGCGCGTCTTCGACATGCGCCCGCCGGCCGCCGAGGCCGGGGTCGACCCGAGCGATGCGGATCCGGACTGTGTGCGGGCGGTGGGCCAGAGCTGCTACGACGACCCCGACGTGCGGTGCCAGGCGGTCGCCACCTGGGTGGCCGAGGAGGCCTGCGTCGACGTCGATCGGGATTGCTTCGTCGGCGCCTGCCCGGGCATGCCCGAGGTCGAAGCGGCGCTCGGCGACTGCGACGACCGCGACCCGGCGGTGTATCCCGACGCGCCGGAGACCTGCACCGACGTCGATCACGACTGCGACGGCGAGTCGACCGAGGCTTTCCCCGAGCTGGGCGCCGACTGCATGGCCTGCGGGGCCGTGGGCAAGTGGGAGTGCAGCATCGACGACGCCTACGTCGGCGCGTGCAGCGTCGCCGCCGGTCAGAGCGGCGCGCCGGTGCCGCTGCCCGAAGAGGTCTGCGACGGGCTCGATCAGGACTGCGACGGGCTGTTCGACGAGGGCTGCCGGATCGCCACGACGCAAGGCGCGGCGCTGGCCCACCCCGCGGTGTGCCCCGACGGCGCGGTGGCGGTGGTCGAGGGCGAGACCCTGGTCCTCTTCTCGCCGACCGAGAGCGGCGCGGTGGCCCGCAGTGAGATCGAGGGCGGCGGCTTGCCGGCGCTGCCCCATTGCGGGCCGGCGGGGCTGGCGTGGCTGGCGCGCATGGACGAGACGCCGTGCGCGGCGGCCGACGGCGCGCCGCTGGCGTGTCCGTCGACGGTCTGGTTCCGGGCGCCCGACGGCGCGCCGCTGCAGGTCACCGATCTGCCGGGGGCCTTCGGGCGACCGGTGGTCGGGCTGGACGGGATCTGGTGGCATTCGGTGCTCGCCGACCGACCGAGTCTGCTGACGTGGCGCATCGACGGCGAGCGGCCCGAGGCGGCGCTCGACGACCCGTATAGCGATCCGACGGCGCCCGACGCGGACGGCTGGATGGCGGTGCGCGCGTGGGACGAGGATCCGCCGCGGGTGACCCAGGTGAACGTCGACAGCGGCGGCCAGCGGTCGGCCAACGACGCGCCGGGCCTCGAGTGGCCGCCCGGTCCGCCGAGTCGCGACGGCGGCTGGGTGGCGTGGAGCGTCGGCGGCGAGGCGCCGGTGGTCTGGGTGGTGACCGGCAGCGGGCGCGATGGCTTCCGTCCGGTGGCCGGGCCTGGGCCGCAGCGGCGGCCGCGGCTGGCGGGCGATGTGCTGGTCTGGCTCGACGAGGCGGCCGGCGGCGCGCTGCGCGCGTTCGACCTGCGCACCGGGGACGAGCGGCTGCTGTCGCCCGGTCCGGTGGGCCTCGACGACTTCGCGGTGCGCCGCGGCGAGGCGGTCTGGATCGAGGGAGAGGGGGCCGCTCAGCGCTTGCGGCGGGCGGCGTTGCCCGGGGCAGAGCCGGAGCCCGATCCCGATCCCGAGGACACGGGCGTCGGGCCGGACGGCGGCGTCGATCCGGGGGATCTGGGCGTCGCGGGCGATATGGCGCCGGTGGACGCGGGGCAGCAGGACATGGGCCCGCCGAGCGACATGGGACCGCCGAGCGACATGGGCCTGCCGAGTGACATGGGCCTGCCGGACCTGGGCCCTGGCGAGGCCGATACGGGCCCCGGCGAGGCCGATATGGGGCCCGTGCCCGCACCGGATATGGCCCCCTGAGCCCCCAGGATGGCCCGCCAGGGCCGTTTCGTTCGCGGCGGGTACGGCGGCAGGCGGTCATCGATGGCCGCTCCGGCGGGCCTCAGGGCGCGCTTGCGGGCCCCCTGAACTGCTCTTCCAGCTCGGGGGCGGCGGCCCGTACCAGCGCCCGCACGGCGCGCCGCAGCTGGCGCATCGCCGCGCGGACCCCGCCGTGGGCGGCGCCCACCGACGCCCAGCTCTCGGCGCGCAGCACCCGGCGCTCGATGAGATCCCGATCCGCCGGGCTCAGCGTCGCCCGCGCGGCGGGGCCGTGCTCGACGGGGCTGTCCTCCACAAAGCACTGCTCGCCGAAGTACTGCTCGACGAACGCCATCACCGACGCGCCGACCGACTCGAAGCCGCGGGGGCCGAAGGCGTAGGCCGCCACCGCGGCGTCCCGGGCAGCCCGATCCGGGCGCGGCGCGGGCAGGCCCGCGAGCACCGCGTCGATCAGGGCCGGCGCGACGATCTGGTCGGTGGCCATCAGCTCGAGCTGTCGCGGCAGCTCGACGGCCAGGCGGACCCGCAGGTCGCGCACGAGCGCCTGCGCCGCGGCGGAGCATGGCCGGATCATCACCGCCGCCGGCTCCCCGGCCCGCCGTCCCCCCGAGAGACCGAGGCGCACCAGCCGATAGCCCTGCGCCCGCCGGAAAGCGAGCACCGCCGGGGTCGCGCCGAAGACGGTGCCGAAGAGATCCGGGCGATGCAGCCGGTGCACCTCGGCGGCGAGCGTCGCGCCCAGGCCCCGCCGGCGCAGGGCGGGGTGGGTCGCGATGCGTACGCTGCGCAGCAGCTTCATGCCGGCGGCGTCGGGTCGGCCGCAGTCGGCGGCCAGGGTCTCGGGCAGGGCCTGGCCGCGGATCGATCGTGCGCCGCGAAACAAGCCTTCGGCCACATCGGGCGGCAGGCGGCCCTCGTCGACGAGCAGGTTCACCGCCGCGACCCGGCCGTCGATCAGCAGCCCGTGCAGGTGCACGCCCGGCCCGTCGAGCAGCAGCGCCAGATCGCGGGGCGTCGTCCGGTAGTGGGCGTGCACCAGCAGCCCGAAGACGGCGCGCAGGCGGGCGTCGTCGGCCGCCAGCGCGTCGCGATCGAAGGTCACGCATCGGGGCGGCCCCGCGGCGTCGGCGTTGATCGGATCGGGGCGGGCGTCGAGCAGCAGCGCGTCGAAGACGAAGCGCTCGACCGGGTCGTCGGCCGCCCAGCGGATGGGCGTCTGCAGGCTCAGCGCGGTCAGCGGTCGGCCGCGCGCCCGCTGTATGTCTTCGAGCCAGGTGGTGAACCGCAGGACGAAGCCGCGGCCGGTGCCCTCGTAGCCCCGGGTGGTGGTGGCGAACGCCAAACGGGCGTCGGGGTGCCGGCGCACCAGCCGGCGCAGCGCGGGCACGGGCACTTGCGCGGCTTCGTCGACGACGATGATCGCCGGCCGTCGGTTGCCGGCGAGCAGCGCGCGCAGTGGGGTGAACTCGACCGCCGGACAGAAGCGGCAGACCTCGGCGACCGCGTCGGGGCCGGGGCCGGTGAGCGCGACGTCGCCGTCGAGGCCGCGCAGCGCCAGCCCCAAGGCGGCGGACTTGCCCCGCCCCCGATCGGCGATCAGGGTCGCCGCGGCGCCGGGTGGACCGGTCAGCAGGGTGCGCAGTGTTTCGACCACCGCCGCCTGCTCGGCGGTGCCCGCGGGCGGCGGCGGGGGCGGCGCGAACGGCTCGGGCACATGCCGCGGCGTCCGCGCGATGGCGGCCAGCAGCCGGCGGCGCCAGCGGTCGGGGCTCGGAGCGGCAGACAGGCGGACGATCAGCCGCCCGCCGCCGACGACGCAGCCATGGGCCCGCCCGAGCATATCGGGGTCGGGATCGTCGAGGACCACCACGTCGAACCCGCGCCCGAGATAGCGGCGCAGGCCGCGGGCGTCGGTCTGCTCATGGGGCCACTGCGGCGGCGCTCGACCGACCCAGAGTCCGCTCCGGGGGCCGCTCGCGGCGCCGGCCGCCGCGGCGAGGGCGGCGTCCGCCGAGCGCTCCAGCGGGCCGGGCAGCGCGATCAGCTGGCGGTGACGCGGATCGCGGGGCTGTTCGATCATGGGCCCTCGTCGCATGGCCCGGCGACGGGTGCAACCGGCAGCGGACGCGGCCCGTAGGGGCCGGCCGTGGTCGGGGTGAGTTGACTTCCGGCCGATCGGCGGCTTACCGTCCCCCGGATCGAACCGAGAGGAGCCGGCGGAGGCGAGATGAGGGCAGATCTGAAGCGGTTGTGGCGCGCGTTGATGGTGGTGGCCCTGCTGTTGGCCGGCGCCGGCCCGGCGAGCGCGTTCGGCGGGCTGGTGACGCCCGACGGCAACGGCACGATCGTGGCCACCCGGGCGATGATCGTCCGCTCGGCGGGTGAGATCACGCTCAACCTGCAGGCGCGCTATCTGGGCACGCCGGCCAGCGCGGTCTGGCTGGTGCCGGTGCCCAACTTCAACGAGCCGGGGGACGACGGCGTGCGCTCGGGCGTCGTCGCCCAGGAGACGCTCGACGAGCTGGCGCGGGCCACCTGGCCCATCCTCAGGGGTGAGTGCGAGGGCATGCCCGCCGGCGGCATGCAGCAGATCTCCCAGATCGAGCAGTACGGGCCGGCCAACCAGATGGCGCTGCCGACCCGCTTCTTCACCGTGCCCGACATCACCATGGGCGGCCTCGACACCTACCTCGAAGGCCTCGGCATCACCCTCGACGAGGGTATGCAGGCGGCGGTCTCGCGGGTGGTCGACGAGAACTACATGCTCGCGGCGGTGCGCATCGACACCGCCGAGCTGGGCGTCAACCGCATCGACCCGATCGTCAGCATCCGCTATCCGGCCGAGGCCGGCGACCCGATCAAGCTGGGGCTGCGGCTGCTCGAGTCGTCGGTGGGCATGGGCCCGGCCGACATGGTGCTGTGGTTGTTCGACCAGACCCGGCTGCGGGCGAACTTCGCCACCGAGGAGCTGGACTACGGCATGATCCGCTTCATCGCCCCGGGCGAGACGGACTACGTGCCGCAGTTCGACATGCAGGTCGGCGTGCGCCAGAGCCAGATGTTCGTCATCGAGAACGCCCGCCCGGTCGACGGCGCCGCGTTCGCCGATCCCGAGCTGGTCGCGGCGGCGGCGAGCGGCTTCATGACCCGGCTGCGGGCCCGCATCGTGCCCGCCGCCCTGCGCAACAACGTGGCCTTCGTCTCGTTCCGCGAGGGCGGCATGGGCGAGGTGCCGCGGGAGCACGCCGTCGAGAGCCTCGGCTGCGGCATGCAGATGCCCGACATGGGCCTGCCCGACATGGGCGGTGAAGGCGCCGGCGGCGCGGGCGGTGAGGGCGGCGCGGGCGGCATGGGCGGCGCCGGTGGCAGCGACGACGGCGGCCTCGCCGTCGACCTGGGCGATGACGACGATGACGGCGGCGGCGGCGCGAGCGGCTGCCTGGCGGCCCCTGGAGCGGCCCCCACCGGTTGGCCGGCCCTGCTCTTGATCCCCCTCTTCCTGTGCCTGCCCGGCGTGCGCCGGCGCGGCTGATCCCCACTGACGGACAGGATCCCCATCCGATGAAGGAACACGACGACGGCCTCGGGCCGGATGCGCCGGCCGAAGAGGTCGAGACCGCCACCGAGCAGCACCCCAGCGAAGACCCCGCCGAGGGCGAGGTCTACGAAGAGGTCATCGAGATCGAGGAGTCGCATCTGCTGCCCCTCGGGGCATGGCAGCCGGAGGTCTACGCCCGGCTGCTCGAGCTGATCGACCGCCACGGGGTCAACAGCCCCGATTACGATCCCGAGAAGCCGCCCCTGGCCATCTTCGACTGCGACGGCACCCTCATCCACCACGACGTGGGCGAGGCGATGATGCGCTACATGGTCACCCGGCGGAAGCTCAATACCGACCGCGGCTTCTGGCAGCACCTGGTGCCCGATCGGCTGGGCCGGGACGCGCTCAACGCGGCCTACAAGGCGGTCGCCGGGCGCGCCGACAACGAGGTGCACGACACCGCCGCCTATCGCCGCTATCGGGCGGGCATGATGGGGGCCTACCACACCCTGCTCGAGACCGACGGGCACGATACGGCCTACTCGTTCGCCGTGCGCATGCTGCGCGGCCAGCACGAGCGCACCGTGGCCGATCTGTGCGAGGAGGTGCTCGAGTACGAGCTGGGTCGTCCGCTGGGCCAGGAGGACATCCCCCACGGTCCGCCGTTCGCCGGGCTGGTGGTGCCCACGGGCATCCGGGTCTACATCGAGATGGTCGAGCTGATCGGCGCGCTGGAGAACCAGGGCTTTCAGACCTGGATCGTCACCGCGTCGAACGCCTACATCGTCAAGGCGCTCGCCCGGCGCATCGGCTTCCCCGAGGAGCGGGTGCTCGGCGTCGAGTTGCAGACCCAGGGCGGGCGCTATACCGACCGCATCATCGAGCCGTCGCCGGTGGGCGAGGGCAAGCTCGAGATGTTCCTCGATCTCGTCGGTCGCAGCCCGGTGTTCGTGGCCGGCGACTCGATGAACGACCTCGAGCTGATGGAGAACTGCGAAGATACCTGCCTGGTCATCGACAAGGGCGGGGACGACCAGATCCTCACCATCGCCGACGAGAAGGGCTGGCTGATCCAGCCGCCGCTCTCGGTCTGACGCGCGCCGCCTCGGCGGCCCGCGGATCCCACCGTCAGATCAACCGGAACAGCGCCGACATCTCCGGCGGCGGCATCGCGCCGGCGTCGGCCAGCAACCGCTCCGCCCGGCGGCGCTCCTGCCGCATGTCGCGGCCCTGCCGCTGGCGCACGACGGCCAGCAGCGCGCGCACCAGCGCCAGCAGCGCCGGGTGATCGGGGCGGGCCTCGGCGCGGGTGAGCGCCTCGATGCGGATCCCGGCTTCGACCGCATCGCCCGCGAACAGCGCTTCGAATGTATCGATCAGCGCCGACCAGGTCCGCGGTGTGGGGTCGAGCCGCGCCAGCCGCTGCCGGGCGATGGCGACCACGTCTGGCCCGACGCTGCCGCTGCGCAGCTGGTGTATGGCGGCGGTCAGCCGGGCGCGGATCTCGAGGATGGTGCGTTCGACGAGCGGCGCTCGCCGCCGGGCGAGGCGATGATCGGCCAGCCCGTCGAGCTCGCGCAGCGCGAGCGCCGCATCACCCTGGTACAGCCCGCGCCGGGCCTGCAGCAGCCGCACGCCGATATCGAGTAGATCGCCCGCCCGAACCCGGGCCTGCAGATCGTCGATGAGGCGATCGGCGGCCCGGAACTCCCCCGACTCGAGGTACAGCCGGGCCTGGACGAGCGCGATCGGATCGGCCTGCCCCTGCGGTCGGCGTCGATCGCCGATCAGGGGGCGCAGCGCCATCCGCGCGGCCTTGAGTTGACCCCGGGCCAGATCGAGCCGCACCCGGGCGAGCATCAGCTCGGCGCGCACCGGATCGTGGGTCGGCACCCGGTGCAGCAGCAGCACGCCCGCCTCTTCGATGACCTCCTGCGCCTCGCTCAGCCGGCCGTGGGCTTCGAGCACCGCGACCCGGGCGAGCGCGTGGGCCGCGCGGCGGGCGGCGTCGGCGCTGCGCCCTTCGTCGGCGTGGCTCTCCAGCAGCGCCTCAGCCCGGTCGACCGACGCCCGGTCGGCGCGGCCGGCCAGCAGCCGGGCCCGGATCACCTGCGCCGCGGGCGTGGTCAGCTCACCCAGCGTCGTCTCCGCGCGCGGCGGATCGATGCTCGCCAGCAGCGCGGCGAGGGGCGGTCGGGCGCTGGCCGGCAGGCGGTCGGCCAGCGCGTCGAAGCGGGCCAGATCGCCGGCCAGCAGGAGCAGCTGCGCCCGCCGCCCCCGCCAGCGCTCGCCCTCCGCCGGGTCTTCGACCGCCACCTGGGCCAGCGCCGTCGCCGCGTCGGCGAAGTGCCCCGCCCGGGCGCGGCTGTCGGCCAGATCGAGCAGCAGCTCGACCCGCCGGTCGCCGTGGGTCTCACCCTGCAACGCCATCTCGAGCAACGCGATCGCCCGCGGCGCCTCGTCGGTGTGCCGGGCGCGGGTGGCCGTCCGGCTGGCGAAGTCGACCGCGGCGCCCGGGCGGCCGGCGGCGGTCCAGTGATGCTCGACCTCCCGGGCGTCGCCGGCGCTCTGGTGGGCCTGGGCCAGTCGGGCGTGCAGGGCCTTCTCCGCGTCAGGGTCGAGGGCGCGCCGAACGACGTCCATCAGCAGGACGTGCCGCGGCACGAGGTACACCTCGCCGTCGGGCGTGCTCTCGACGTGGGACAGCCCGGTGGTCGACAGCGCGCGCATCGCCTGGTGCACGCCTTCGTTGTCCAGGCCGGTGGCCGCCTGCAGCACCGCGGCCGTCGGTGAGCGCCGGCTCACCGCGAGCAGCTCGGCCAGGCTGCGGCTGCGCGCGTCGAGCGCCGCCATGCGCCGGGCCACCGAGTCGGTGAGGGTCGGCGGCGCCGCGTCGGGCTCCCGGCGTAGGGCGTCGACCATCTCGGCGACGAACAGCGGAATCCCGCGGGTCTGGGTGTGGATGTGGTCCGCCAGCCAGGACGGCGCCGCGTCGAGCTGGTCTTCGAGCAGCTGACGGGTCTCGGCCAGGGTGAACGGCGCCAGCTCGACCCGCCGCACCGTGGGCAGGTCGCCGAGGACGTCCAGCAGCTTCTCGACCCGGCCGCCGGGGGCCACCGCGCCGCGCTGGACCGTCACGATCATCAGCAGCGGCGGCGGGTGCCCGCCGGCTTGCAGTGCCTCGAGCACCTCGCACACGCTGTCGTCGGCCAGGTGCAGCTGCTCGAGGGCCAGCAACAACAGCCGCTTTCCGGCCAGGCTGGTGAGCAGCCCCGACAGCGACTCGGCGAGGGTGTGGGTGCCGTCGGGCTCGCCGTGTTCGCGCGCGGGCAGCAACTCGCCGAGGAAGGTCAGCCCGGCGATCAGCGGGGCGCGCATCGCCCGCGGTTGGCGCCGCAGCACCCGGGCGGTCTGCCGGCGATAGGCCTCCGCGATGCGCTCGACGACCGTATCGAGGCCGCGCAGCGGCACGTGGTCGCGCACCACGCAGTCGCCGGTGAACAGCGCCGCCCCGTAGAGCCGCGTCTCCCGGCCGAACTCTTCGATCAGCGCTGATTTGCCGATGCCCGCCGGCCCCTCGACGATCACCAGCCGCCCGTGGCCCTCGCGCACGTCGGCCAGCGTTTGGTGCAGGACCTTGCGCGCCGCCCGCCGACCGACGAAGTCGGTGGCCGCGACCACTGGCTCGACCTCCGCCTTGAGCATCTCGAGCGCTTCCACCGCCGACGGCCGGTCGGTGGGCGCTTTCTTGAGCAGCTCCATGCAGACCAGCGCCAGATCGGGCGGCACCCCCGGCACCCGCTGCACCAGCGACGGCGGCGGGTCGTTGCGGTGCATCGCCGCGACCTCGCTGCTCTCGCCTTCGAACGGCGGCGTGCCCGCCAGCAGCTCGTAGAGCACGACGCCGGCGGCATACAGGTCGGTGGCGGCGGTCACCTGCGAGCCCAGCGACTGCTCCGGGCTGAAGTAGGTCGATGTGCCGAAGACCTGCGACAGGCTCTGCCCCAGCCCGCCGGGCAACAGCTCCTTGACGATGCCGAAGTCGACGAGCTTGAGCACGCCGCTCTTGTCGACGAGCACGTTGCTCGGCTTGATGTCGCGGTGGATGCGCCCGTGGGCGTGCAGATAGGCCAGCCCGCGCAGCAGCTGCACGAAGTCGCTGCGCAGCCGCTCGAGGCGGTCGGCGCGGGTCAGCGTCGGGGCGTGGGTGACCACCCGGTTGTGCCCGTTGACGTGGATGTAGAGGTCGGTGCCGTCGACGATCTCCATCGTGTAGAAGTACTGACCGTCGGCGTGGTGCAGGTCGTAGAGCCCCACCAGGTTGGGGTGGCTCAGCGCCGCCACCGCCCTGAACTCGCGCTTGAAGTAATGCAGCGCCCGCGGATAGGTGAACTTGAGCACCTTGAGCGCCAGCTCACGCCCCGTGACCGGGTCATAGACCCGGAAGACGTCGCCCATGCCGCCTCCGCCCAGGTTGCCCCGGACTTCGTAGCGGCCGATCTTGTCCGGCCGACCCCGTCGGCTGCGCATGTCGCTGCCTCACATTCCCCTCGATGTCTGGAGGAGAACCCAGCCGGCACCCCGGTTGCAATACATCGGCGCGCCGTCGGCTTTCCCCGGGCGGTCTCGATGACTGAACAGGTGTTTCGGACACTCGGCCGCTCTCGTCCCTTAGTCCTCCGGTATGAGCCAGCCCAATCCGCACGACGCGCTGTTCAAGACGATCTTCGGCGATCCGCGCGTCTCGGCCGACGTCGTCCGCCGGTTGCTGCCGCCCACCGCCGCCGAGGCCATCGACTGGGCCAGCATGACGCCCGTGCCGACCGAGTTCATCGGCGCCGATCTGACCGACCGCCGCGCCGATCTGATCTTCGAGGCGCGGGTCGCCGGGCACCGCGGCTATATCTTCGTCCTGCTGGAGCACCAGTCGTCGCCGGACGGGCGCATGCCGTTCCGGGTGCTGGTCTACATGGCCCGCATCTGGGAGCGCTGGCTGCGGGACGCCGCGCCGACCGATCCGTTTCCGCCGATTCTGCCGGTCGTGGTCTATCACGGCGAGCGGCCCTGGACGGCGCCGTCGCGCTTGAGCCGGCTCTTCGACCTGCCGCCGATGCTCGCCGACGCGCTGGGCCCGTATCTGCCCGAGCTGCGCTTGCTGATCGACGATCTGAACCGCTCCGATGACCGTCAGATCGAGGCCTCGACGCGCAGCGCGCTGGCCACGGCGGGGCTCCTGATGCTGCGCAACCACCGCCGCCTCGAGCAGATCGAGTATCTCGATCGCCTGGTCGAGCACCTCGTGGCCGCCGCGCAGGATCCCGGCATGATCGACATGCTGGTGCAGTCTGTCTGCTATGTTTACAGCGTCAGCAACCTGGAGATCGGCACCGTGGAGCGACGCATTCACGAGCGGGTGCCGCCAGACGTAGAGGAGGCCGTGATGACGACCGCCGAGCGATTGCGCGCAGAAGGTGAGGCGAGAGGTGAGGCGAGAGGTGAGGCGAGAGGTGAAGCCAGAGGTGAAGCCCGAGGGCTGATCGAGGGCCAGGCGCGGGTGATCCTGCGCCAGATCGAGCTCAAGTTCGGTCCCCCGAGCGGGCAGATTCACGCGCGGGTGATGGGCGCCGACACCGAGCAACTCAACCTCTGGACGGCCCGCATCTTGACCGCCGAGAGGCTGGACGACCTCTTTCGCTGACCCGGGCTGCGGCGCACCTCTATACCCTCGCGCGCGGCGATGGCATCCTGCCGGGCGATCCCCTTCAGCGGAGAGCCCGATGACCCGCATCGACCAGTTCGAAAGCGTCTTCCGCGCGGCGGCCAAGTCCCGCTACACGCCCGGCGAGGTGAAGCTCGACCGCATCATGGTCGTCACCGACCTCGACGCAGACGCCGGCCGACGCTACACCGCGCGCATCGCCACCTTTCTCGAGGGCGTGACCGGCATCGACAGCGCGGCGTGGACCGCGCTGCACGGCGAGACGGAGACCGTCGGCGCGCTGCTCGAAGCGGTGCAGAACCACGAGCCCGACCTCGTGTGCACCTACCGCAACCTGCACTCGGGCTCGTTCCGCTGGCCGTATACCCTCGGTGACCACGCGGCCGTACTGACCCAGGTCACCCGGGCCCCCGTCCTGCTGCTGCCCCGGCCCGAAGACATGACCGACGAGGCGGTGAACAATACCGACCGGGTGATGGCCATCACCGACCATCTGGCCGGGGACGCGCGCCTCGTGGACCACGCGGTGGCCTTCACCCGCACCGGCGGACGGCTCACCCTGGCCCATGTGGAGGACGACGGCGTCTTCGAGCGCTACCTCGACGTCGTCGGCAAGATCCCCGAGATCGACACCGACACCGCCCGCGAGCTGATCCGCGCGCGCCTGCTCAAAGAGCCGGCGGACTACGTCGAGACCATCCGTCAGGCGCTGGCCGAAGGCGGGCTCGGCGCGGGCATCCAGGTGGCGTCCGAGATCACCATGGGCCACCAGCTCTCGGTGTACCGGGCGCTGGTCGAGCGCCAGCGCATCGACCTGCTGGTGCTCAATACGAAAGACGACGACCAGCTCGCCATGCACGGGCTGGCCTATCCGCTCGCGGTCGAGCTGCGCCGCGTGCCGATGTTGATGCTGTGACGCGAGGCCACCGATGACCCCCACCGTTCTCGCCGCCGGCGCGGCCGCCGCGTCCAGCACCCCGCCGGACGTGCCGCTCTGGGTGACCACGATCTTCGCCGGGCTGCTCGTCGGGCTGGTGCTGTGTCTTGCCTTCGAAGAGAAGATCCACGCCAAGAAGAGCCTCATCGCGGGGGTCTTCGCGGTGATCTCGTTGTTTCTCGGCGACGCGCTGGGCCTGCTGCCGGTGGGCGACGTGGTCAACATCTGGGGCCAGCACCTGCACCTGCCGGTCTGGCTGCAGGGCGTCGACTGGCCGGTGATCGGCATCATCCTCGGCTCGTCGCTCTTCGTCGACGTGGCCAGCGGGTCGGGGCTCTTCACCTGGATCGCGGTCAAGCTGACCAAGGCCAGCGGCGGCGATCCGTACAAGCTCCTGTGGTCGTATGGGGTGATGACCGTCGTCTTCTCGGCGGTGCTCAACAACGTCACCGCGATGATCATCGTCGGCTCGCTGACCGCGGTCAGCCTCGACAAGCTCGATCGGCGGGACAAGCTGCTCGGCTTCCTGCTCACCGAGGGGCTGCTGACCAACATCGGCGGGCTGCTGACGCTCATCAGCTCGGTGCCCAACATCATCGTCGGCACCACCGCCGGCATCAGCTTCATGAAGTTCTTCGTCGTCGCGGCGCCCTTCGTGGTGGTCGCCACGGTGGTCACGATCCTGCTCGCCGCGAAGCAGTTCGGCATCACCCGGCTGGCCGACGACGCGGCCCGCGCCCGGGCGACGGCCCAGGTGGCCGGGTTCGACGAGAACGAGGGGCTGTCGAGCAGGGCGTTCTTCAGCTTCTCGGCGGTCATGACCCTGGCGTTCATCGTCTGCATCGCCGGCGCATCGGCCCTGCCCGTGCTGCGCGACCTCGGCATGGCCTTCGTCGCCTGCGCCTTCGCGGTGATCATGCTCGTGCGCTACAAGAGCGAGGTCGACCGCTTCTACCGCGCCGTCGACTGGGATCTGCTCGGCTTCTTCGCTGGCCTCTTCATCGTCATCAACGTCATGGAGCACGCCCAGGTGCTCGCGCTCATCGGCCGCGGCCTCGAGCACGTGCTCGCCATGGGCGACCTGCTCGGCAGCGGCGTCTTGCTGGTGGCCTCCGCCGGCTTCAGCTCGGTGACCGACAACATCCCGCTGGCGGCGATGCTGGCCAAGATCCTCGGCGGCCTGGGCACGCCGGGCGACAGCGCGTTCTGGTGGTCGGTGATCTTCGGGGCCAACCTGGGCGGCAACATCACCCCCATCGGCAGCGCCTCGACCCTGGTGGCGGTCACGATCATCCACAAGAACAAGCTGCCGATGACCTTCGCCGGCTTCGTCAAGGCGGCGGTGCCCTACGCCGCGGTGCAGATCGTGCTGGCCACCGCCTACCTGCTCGTCTTCCTGCGCTGAGGCCGCCGCGCAGCCCGGCGACGGGCCCTCGATCCGTGATCACCGCCGCCCGGCTGTGGTACACCCGCCCGATGCAGCGTACCTATGCCGCCGTCGATCTCGGATCCAACAGCTTCCACCTGCTCGTCGCCCGGGACGAAGGCGGCCGCCTCTCGGTCGTCGACAAGCTCAAGGAGCGGGTGCGGCTCGCCTCGGGGCTCGATGCGCAGCGCGAGCTGTCGGAGGACGCGGCCGGGCGGGCGCTGGAGTGCCTCGAGCTCTTCGGCCATCGCCTGGTGCACGTCAACCCGGATCATGTGCGCGCCGTGGGCACCAATACCCTGCGCAAGATGGCCGATCCGACGACCTTCCTGGCCCGGGCCGAGGCGGCGCTGGGCCACCACATCGAGATCATCTCGGGGGCCGAGGAGGCCCGGCTGGTCTATCGCGGCGTCGCCCACGACCTGGCCGACGACGGCGAGCGGCGGCTGGTGGTCGACATCGGCGGCGGCTCGACGGAGGTCATCGTCGGCGAAGGCAGCGAGATCCTGCGGGCCGACTCGCTGTTCATGGGCTGCGTCGAGTTCACCCAGCGCTACTTCGGCGACGGCCGGCTGACGCCCGAGAGCTTCGAGCGGGCCATCGTCGCCGCCCGCCTCGAGCTGGGCTCCATGCATCGGTCGTTCAAGCGCCTCGGCTGGAGCCGATCCCTCGGATCATCGGGCACGATCAACGCGGTGCAGACCGTACTGACCCAGAACGGACGCAGCGACCACTGCATCACCGACGCCGGGCTCGACTGGCTCATCGAACAGCTCGTCGCCGCGCGCAAGGTGCGCAAGCTCGCGCTCGAAGGCCTCAAGGACGAGCGGGCCCAGGTCTTCGCCGGCGGCGTGGCCATCCTCAAGGGCCTGTTCCGCAGCCTGCGCATCGAGCGCATGGTCGCCTCGACCGCCGCCTTGCGCGAAGGCGTGATCCACGAGCTGGTCGGGCGCGAGGCGCGCCACGACATCCGCGACGAGACGGTGGCGCGCATGGGTGAGCGCTTCGGGGCCGACCCGGTGCACGCCGAGCGGGTCGCCGAGCTGGCGCTGCGGCTGTTCGATCAATCGGCGTCGGGCTGGTCCCTCGATCGGGAAGAAGGCCGTCGGCTGCTGCGCTGGGCCGCGGCGCTGCACGAGATCGGCAAGGCCATCTCGTACACCGGCTATCATCGGCACGGGGCGTATCTGGTGGCCAACGGGGAGATGCCCGGCTTCAGCCGCGGTCAGCAGGCGCTGGTGGCCGCCCTGCTGCAGGGACAGCGACGCAAGCTCGTGCCCGATCGGGTGCGCGAGCTGGCCGGGCACCGCACCGACGACGTGCTGCACCTCATCGTGCTGCTGCGCCTCGCGACCCGCCTCAGCCGGACCCGCAGCCCCAACCCGCGGCCGCCGATCGCGCTCGAGGTCGACGGGCCGAACGTGGCGCTGCACTTCCCCGACGGCTGGCTCGCCGAGCGTCCGCTGACCCTGGCCGATCTGGAGATGGAGGCCGGCCGGATCGCCGCCGCCGGCTTCCGGCTCACCTGGCGCTGAGCCGAGCGGCCCGGCGGGACGCACCCAGGCGGGCTACTGCAGCGCGAGATTCCAGGTGTACTTGACCACCGACGTGCCGCCCACCGGCTTGGGGAACTGCCACTTCATCGAGCGATCCTTGACGCAGCGCCCCACCGAGGCGTCGCCCAGGGTATTGCGCGCCACGGCGGCCATCGTCGGCTTGCCGCTGGCCCCCAGCGTCCAGCGCAGGGTCAGCTGCCCCGCGACGCCCGGCTTGCTGTTGGCCACCTTGGCGTAGCAGTCGATCACCTCGTTCTGGTGCCGGCGGATGGTGCCCATGATCGAGACCCGCCCGGCGGACGGGGCCGCCTCCGGCTTGGGCTTCGGGTTCTTGCTGCCCCCCGGCACCGGCGGCGGCGGCAGCTTGATGATCGTCGTACTGCCCATCAGCATCTGGGCGTCGGTGCTGGCGTCGGGCGGCTGCGCGTCGACGATCGCGTCGACCGGCTGCGCGTCCGGCGGCGGCGGCGCGGCGTCCGCCGGGGTCGGCGCGGCCGGCGGCGGATCGTCCTTGCAGCCGAGCAGCGCGAGCGGCGCGAAGAGGCACAGCACCATCAACGGCGTCGGGCAGGGCAGGCGAAGTCGATTCATCGGTGCTCCTCGCTCGGCTCCGGGCGCCACGCGTGGGCTCGCGTCTGCGCATGACGGGTATACCACGCCAGGATGGCCTCGGCGGCGGGGTCGGTGATCGGCTGGCGCATCGCCTCGAGCAGCGCGGTGCAGACCCGGTCGGTATTCGGGTCGACGAAGGCCGGCCCCACCTTGAAGCCGGGCCACGGGCCGTCCTTGGCGTCACGGTCCTGCACCAGCCGGCTGAAGCTCTCGACCCGATGCCAGTAGACCGCGCAGCGCCCCGCGAAGCCGATCACCGCCGGCTCGTCTTCGTCGGGATCACCCACCGGCACCAGACCCACCGCCGCGTGCACGAACGGCACCTTCGCCGCGCGCCAGGGCGCCTCGGCCCGCTTCGTCTCGGTGCTGCCCTTGAGCACCGCGCTGCACAAGAGCACCGGCCCGTCGGCGGTCGCCGGCTCGACGCGGGGCAGCCCCAGGACCTCGGCCATGACCCGGGCGACGGGGCCGTGGTGCGGGCCGTCGCCGCCGATGCCGGTCAAGCGCCAGCCGCGCTCTTCGACCAGCGCCGCCAGCCGCCGCAGGGTCAGCGCCACGTGGCGGGTGCTCAGCATGAGGTAGCGATGACCGGTGGGCCGCAAGCCGCCGTCGCCCATCGTGCCCAGCAGCAGCGTGCGCCCGAAGAGGTAGCGGGTCGTGCGCATGTCGTCGAGGCGCTCGCCGCGGAACTCACGGTAGCGGGGCAGCGCCGCCAGCAGCTGCTTGCCCGAGTCTTCGGCGCTCTCCGCGAGCACCGCCTCCGCCTCGTCGTAGCGCGACAGGGCCAGGTACATGCGCCCCAGGTTGACCCGGACCGACGGCTCGCCCTCTTCGAGCACCGCGTGATAGTCGGCCAGCGCGTCTTCGTAGCGCCGCAGCCGACCATAGACATACGCCCGCCACTCGAAGATCTGCGGATCGCTGCTGCGCGTCGAGGCCTCGGTGAGCAGCTTGAGCGCTGTCTGGAACTGCCCCCGCATCGCCTGCAGCCGGCCCAGCGCGAGGTAGGCGTCGGCGCTCTGCGGCTCGAGGGCCACCGCGCGCTCGTAGCAGCCCACCGCCTCGTCGAGCTTCTCCTGCAATTCGAACTGGCGGCCGCGCTCGAAGTGTTTGCGGGCCAGGCGCTCGATCATGGCTGCGCCCCCTCGACCGGCTCGGCTTCCGGCGCGTCCGGATCGGCCTCGGACGCCGCCGGATCGTCCTCGGCCGGCGGGATGCCGAGCGGCCCGACCTCGGTGGCCGGCGCGGCGACGCCCGCGGGCACCGCCACCCGCAAGCCCCAGCGGCCGAAGAGGTCGCCGTCGAAGCGGCGCGTCGCGCCCGGGCGCAGATACACCGGCAGCATCATCGCCACCAGCAGCGAGCGGCTCAGCGCGGTGCGCAGGGCCGCGGCCATCGACTCGGCCTCGCCCGTCGGGAACACCAGGGGCGCCCCGCGGGGATCCACCGTGCGCAGGGCGAGCACATCGCCTGGGGCGAGGCGGCCGCCCCGGGCGAGCACCGCGCGCATCAACGCGATCGGGCTCGTCGAGAAGGCGCCGCCGTCGAAGCCGAGCCGCCGCGCGTGCGGCCCGCGGCCCGGGGCGGCGAGCACCAGGATCGGGCCCGGCCGCAAGAAACCATCCGCCGCGCGGGCCGTGCGCTGCAGCGGCGCCGCCGAGCCGGGCAGGCTCTCGGCGAGGAAGAGGTACTCGCCCATCGACAGCTCGGCCACCGGCACGAAGCCGCCGACCGCGCGGCGCAGCTTCGCCTCGTCGTCGGCGTCGTCCGGCTGCAAGGGCTCGGCGACCACCAGCGCCACGGTGCTGCGCAGCTCGGTCAGCAGGGGCACGTCCAGATCGAGGGTCTCCAGCGCGCCCGCCACCACGCCGCGCGCGGCCCACGGCACCCGCTGACGGGCCTCGAAACGGGCCAGATCGGCCCGATCGGGCAAGAGCGTCGGGCCCCCGGGTCGGCCCAGCGCGCGGGCGTCGCGGCGTTCGAGGCGTCCGCTCTCCGGCTCGACGACCCACCAGTCGACCGTGCCCGCGCCGCGACTCGCGATCAGCGGCGACAGCAGCTCGTCGAGCGCCAGGTTGCGCAAGCAGGCCGGCCGGGCCGCCCAGGCGTCGCGCGCGGCCCACTGGCGGTCGATATCGGCCCGGGCGGTGAACAGATCGGCCAGCGCCTCGGCGCGGTGCGGCAGCGGCTGCACCACGACCCCGTGGGCCCCGTCGGCGTGCACCAGACCCCAGCGCGCGGCGACCTCGGGCCGAGCGTCGGCGGCGGCCGCTTCGGGCTCCTCACCGGCATCCGGCGTCACGCCCGCCAACGCGAGGCAGGCGGCCGTCGGCGCCGGCCCGCGGAAGCGCACCACCCGCGGCGGATCGTGCCGCCGGGTATGCGGCGCGAGCACGGTGTCGAGGCGTACGGCGTCCAGCGCGCCCGCCGCGAGCGCCGCCGCCAGCCGGGGCAGCGCGTCGGCCGCCGGGCAGCGCCCGCTCTCGCCGGCGGGCAGCGCGACGATGTCGCCGTCGGTCAGCCGATCGAGCAGGTCGGGCAACGCCGCGTCGAAGGCCTCGCCGGGCGGGGCGCGCAGGCTCCACAAGACGAGCGGCCGCTCCGCCGCCCGGGCCGCGCGCAGGGTGGCGGCGTCGGCCGACGGCGGCCGCCAGGCGCGCAGGCTCGGCGGCGAGATCCCGTTGGCGGTGAGCACCGCCTCGACCGTGCGCGCCCCGTCGACGAGCCCCTGCCGCATCGCCGCCGGATCGTCCCAGTCGGCGGGCAGGCTGCGCGGGGCGAGGGCCAGGCCGTGACCGTCGGTGTCGAGGCGGGCCAGCGTCGCCGCCAGCGCGGGGCGATCGCGCTCGGCGGCGGCTTCGAGGGCGCCCGGGTCGACCATCATCGTCAGCAGCAGCCCGTGCTCGGCGGCGTTCGCCAGCAGCCGATCGGTGCAGGGCCCGGGCCCGTCGACGGTCAGCGCGACCCGCCCTCGCTCGCCGACGCTCGGCGCGCCGCGCAGATAGACGTCGTGGAAGACATCGTCGACCAACGCCCGCGGCGCCGGGGCAGAGCCACAGCCGACGCCGAGGAGGACAGCGCCGAGGAGGACGACGCCGAAGAGCACAGTGCAGCTGGGGAGTGCGATCGGGACCCGCATATGCCGCCACGCTACGGCCCCCTGCGTACCTGCGCAAGGGCCGAGCGTACCCCCCCGCGCGGCGCTCGACCCGGCCGTACCCGCCTGCGGCAATGGCGACCGGGATGACCCGGGTTCTTTTCCCCCGGCAAAGGCTGGGCTAATGTACCGCCATGGTCGACGTCGACGAGCTGATCGGTCGCCTGCGCGGCATGGGGCTGCTCTCCGAGCAGACCACCCTCAAGGTCGACGCCGCCCTGCGCGACGGCCGGCACGCGGCCGACGAGATCCTGCTCCAGGCGGGCCTGAGCATCGATCAGGTGCGCAGCGTGCTCGGCGAGAGCGACGGCCAGGCGCCGGACCACACCGTCGCCGAAGAGACCGCCGCCACCACCACCGTCAGCACCGTCACCGACGAGCCCAGCGTCGACGATCTCATCGCCCGGCTGGTCAACATGACCCCGCGGTTCCAGCTGCAGGGCGAGATCGCCCGCGGCGCGATGGGTCGCATCCTCGCCGCGTGGGACCTGCACCTCGGCCGCCCCGTCGCGATCAAGATCCTGCGCAAGGCCTCGGCTCGCGACCTCGACCGGGCGCGCTTCCTCGAAGAGGCCCAGGTCACCGGCCAGCTGCAGCACCCGAGCATCATGCCGGTCTACGAGCTCGGCCGGCTGCGGGATCAGGTCGCGTTCGTCATGCGCCGCATCGAGGGGCGCAGCCTCAAGGACGTCATCTCGGGCCTGCGCCGCGGCGATCCGGAGACCGAGCGCAGCTATGGCCGCATGCGGCTGCTCAACATCTTCCATCAGCTGTGTCTGGCGGTGGCCTACGCCCACACCCGGCAGGTGGTGCACCGCGACCTCAAGCCGAGCAACGTCATGCTCGGCGACTTCGGCGAGGTCGTGCTGCTCGACTGGGGCCTGTGCAAGATCATCGGCGCGGCGACCCGCTCGACCCGCTCGACGAGCGAGCGCTGGAAGACGGTGCACGGCCAGATCATCGGCACCCCGGCCTACATGGCGCCCGAGCAAGCCATGGGGCTCATCGATCAGGTCGACCAGCGCACCGACGTCTACGGCCTCGGCGCGATCCTCTACCACCTGCTGACCCTGCGCCCGCCGTTCAGCGGCAAGAGCAACCGCGAGATCGTCAACCGGGTGCTCAAGGAGCGGGTGCGTACGCCCAGCGAGCGCGCGCCCGACCGCGACATCCCGCCCGATCTGGAAGAGATCTGCATGCGCTGCCTCGCCCGGGAGCAGGCCCAGCGCTACCCCAACGCCCGGGCGCTCGCCGAGGCGGTGCGCCGGGTGCTCGACGCGCCGGGGGCCGGCACCGCCGCCATCAGCCGGGTCGACAACCTCGTGCGCCGCGGCGTCGCCGCGATGACCCGCCAGGACAGCCTGCTCGAAGACGCCGCGCTCATCACCGACGAGCTCAATACGGCCCGGGCGACCCTCGACCCCGACGACCACCCCGACACCAAGGTCGACGCCTGGGGCGCCATCGGCCGGCTCGAGACCATCAAGTCCGAGACGGCCGACGTCATCGCCCAGGCGATGCACGCGCTCGGCGCCGCGGTGGCCATCGACCCCGACCACCACCAGGCGCGGCGGCTCTTGTGCGACCTCTACGTCGCCCGGCACGAGTACCACCTCGCCCGGGGCGACGAGCCGGGCATGGCCTTCTATCGCCGCCTGCTCGCCGAGCACGACACCGGGCGCTACGCTCAGCTCGTCGCCGGCGAAGGCAGCCTGCACGTCGAGATCAGCCCCGCCGGGGCCCACGTCTGGCTGTGGCGCTACGCCGCGCAGGACCGCCGCCTCGTCGCCGGCGACAGTCAGGACCTCGGCCCCGCGCCGGCCAAGGTCGACCAGATGCCCGCCGGCATCTACCAGCTCGCCGCCCAGGCCCCCGGGCGCGAGACGCTGACGACCACCGTCGTCGTCGAGCCCGGCCGCTGCGCCCGCCTGCGCCTGCGCATGCTGCGCGCCGGTACGGTGCCCGAGGGCTATGTGCACGTGCCCGCCGGCACCTTCCGCTTCGGCAGCCCGCGGCACGCCTTCCTCGGCCCCACCGAGCAGGCGCTGCCCGACTACCTCATCGGCAGCCACCCGGTCACCGCCGGGCAGTACCTCGAGTTCATCCGCGCGCTGGCGACGGTGCGCCCCGAAGAGGCCGCCGGCCGGCTGCCGCGCACCCACGACGGCCGCGGCTGGCTGTGGGCGGTCGATGCCCAGGGCCACTACCGGCTGCCCGATCGCGACGGCTGGACCCCCGACATGCCCGTCGTCGGCATCACCGCCGACGACGCCGCCACCTACTGCCGCTGGCGCAGCGAGCACGAAGGCGTCGCGGTGCGGCTGCCCAGCGAAGAAGAGTGGGAGAAAGCCGCCCGGGGCACCGAAGGCCGCGCCTTCCCCTGGGGCAACGGCTGGGAGCCGGCGTACGCCGCCTGCCCCGCCACCTGGCCCGGCCCGTGGCCGCCGCCGGTGGGCTACGCCGGCTACGACTGCTCGCCCTTCGGCGTCTGCGACCTCGCCGGCGGCGTGCGCGAGTGGACCGCCACCGCCGCCCCCGGCCGCACCCTGCGCCAGGTCGTGCGCGGTGGATCCTTCCTCACCGGCGACGAAGAGGGCCGCCCGCTGTGGACCCGGGAGCTGGTGCGCGCCGACTTCGCCGCGCCCGACATCGGCTTCCGGGTGGCCCGCGACCCCTCGCCCTGAGCCCCCAGGCCCGCCCGCCGCGCGCCCCACCGCCGAGGTCCGCCCATGTCACTCGCCGCCCGCGTCACCGTCATCTACCCCCTGCGCGCCGGCGAGATGACCCTGCGCACCGAAGACGACTGGGGCCGCGCGCTCTACCCCGTCGAGCGCGACGGCAACCGCTTCGAGTTCGAGATCGAGACCACCACCGAGGTGCTCGCCTTCAAGCCGGTCATCGCCCACGGCGCGCACCTCGACTGGTCCGAGGGCAATAACTACCTGCTCTACCCGGTCGGCGGGCATCACAAGATCATCTACCCCTTCTTCACCGGCTCGCCCGACCACGGCCGCATCACCCGCATCCACACCGTCGAGGCCGAAGGCCGCACCTGGCGCATGCGCTTCTACCTGCCGCCGGGCTACGGCGAGAACCGGCTCAAGCGCTATCCGGTGCTGTACATGCACGACGGCACCAACCTGTTCTTCCCCCACGAAGCCTTCATGGGCCAGCAATGGCGGGTGGGCGGCACGATGGACCTGCTCAACGGGCTGAGTGTCATCGAACGCATCATCGTCGTCGGGCTGCATGCCAACGATCGCATGCACGACTACACCGCGCCCGGCTTTCATGACTATGGCAAGGCCGTCGTCGAACACATCAAGCCCTACGTCGACAGCCAGCTCTCGACGCTGAGCGATCCGGCGGCGAACGCGGTGATGGGATCCTCCCTCGGCGGCGTCGTCTCGATGCACCTCGCCTGGCAATACCCCGAGGTCTTCGGCGCCGCCGCCTGCCTGTCGAGCACCTTCGGCTACCGCGACGACCTCTTCGAGCGGGTGGCGACCGAACCCAAGAAGCCCATCCGGCTCTACCTCGACAGCGGCTGGCCCAAAGACAACTTCGAGCGCACCCGCCACATGCGCGACATCCTGCTCCTGCACGGCTTCGACTTCGGCCACGACCTGCTGCACTTCACCTTCCCCCACGCCAAGCACAACGAGCTGCACTGGGCCGATCGCATCCACCTGCCGTTTCAGTTCCTGTTCGGCAAGCGGGCCGGCGGCCGACCGACCTGAGCCGGCACCCGAGCCGGCCCCGCCATTCGAAATACGAACGCCACCCGGGCCATGGGCGCGGGTGGCGTCGCTCGAGCGGGGCCGGGCGCTACTCGCAGGCGGGGTAGACCGCGCTCGGGTCGAACTCACCGCCGGGGCAGGTGGTCTCCAGGTCGTCGACATAGCGCGGGCTGCAGAAGAAGGCCGCCGGCTCCATCCAGCCGCACCCCGGGGCGCGGTCGATCTCGCGGGCGCCGGGCAGCAGCTGCAGCTCGCCCGCGTCGTCGATGCAGCGGGCCTCGGTATCCCAGTTGACGTACCAGTGCGAGGCGATGCTGTCCCGCGAGGCGCGGGGCACGCCGCGCTCGGCGTGCCAGTCCTCGAAGGTCATCAGCGCGCCCTCGGCGTGCAGCAGGTCGTAGGCGGTCACCTCGAAGTCGTACTGCCCGCGCACGCTGGCGGCGACCCGCACGCACTCGGTGACGGCGCCGTCCTCGAAGGTGCGCGAGACCGGCTCGGGGCCGGCGCTCCAGCCGCGACCGGTATTGGCCCACTCGATGCGCATGGGATCACCGTCCGGGTCGCGGAAGGTGGCGCAGAGGGTCAGGTACTCGCACTCGAAGAGGAACTTGTCGGGGCCGTAGGTCAGGTCGACGAGCTCGGGCGGGTGGTTGAGGGTCAGGATGACATCCAGGCCGCCGACCTGCGGGCCGCCGCACTGGCTGATGAGCAGGATCTCGGTGGTGACGCCGTCGAGGACCTCGACCGCCGGCTGGACCGCGGGGGCGCAGGCCTCCGAGGCGTTGCCCTCGGCGTCGATGGGCGTGGCGACGACGTCGTAGCAGCCGGCGGGCAGAACCAGATACTGGTCGGCCATGATGTGGCTCGAGCCGGCGTCGAGCGGGCGGTTCTCGAAACCGGGGATCATGCCCGGCAGGCGCACGTCGGAGAGGTCGGTGACGGCCTCTTTGATGTCGCCGGCGAGGGTCTCGCCGGTGGCGCAGTCGACGGGGGCGGCGCGGTAATGCACGCCGACGACGCCGGTGTCGGCGTTCATGTCGGTGCGCAGGGCGAGGGCGCCGCTGCCGACGGCGGGCCCGCCGTCGGGGCCGGGCTTCTCGATGTCGGCGTCGGTGCCGCAGCCGGCGGCGGCGGCGGCGGCGATGGTGAGGGCGCAGAGCGAGCGGCTGCAGACGGTGCTGTAGAACGACATTGTAGGACTCCGATGACTGGCAATGAATGCCATGTGTGATGACTGTTCGATGACAGTGCGGTTGATGTCTTCCGCCGAGGCGGTGTGTCTCCGTGAACTGCTATTGACTAGGCATCGAGCGGCGCTCTTTTTTCGCGCTGCGCATTTCATCGGAATTTCACGTCCGCGGTCCGGCAGCTCGGGCACGCCCCTTCGAACGACGAACGCCACCCGGGCCGGATGGCGCGGGTGGCGTCGCTCGAGAGCGGTGACTGTCAGCGGGCGTCGGGCAGCCCGGCGTCGGCGCGGGCGCCGGCCCCGGCGTCGGCGTCTTCGTCGGCCTCGTCACCGGCCTCGTCACCGGCCTCGCAGGCGGGGTAGACCGCGGCGGGGTCGAACTCGCCGCCGGGGCAGGTGGTCTCCAGGTCGTCGACGTAGCGCGGGTTGCAGAAGAACTGCGCCGGGCGGACCCAGCCGCAGCCGGGGGCGCGGTCGATCTCGCGGGCGCCGGGCAGCAGCTGCAGCTCACCGGCCTCGTCGATGCAGCGGGCCTCGGTGTCCCAGTTGACGTACCAGTGCGAGGCGATGCTGTCCCGCGAGGCGCGGGGCACGCCGCGCTCGGCGTGCCAGTCCTCGAAGGTCATCAGCGCGCCGTCGGCGTGCAGCAGGTCGTAGGCGGTCACCTCGAAGTCGTAGCGGCCGTTGGCGCTGCCGGCGACCCGCACGCACTCGGTGACGGTGCCATCGGCGAAGGTGCGCGAGACCGGCTCGGGGCCCGCCGCCCAGTTGTGACCGTTATTGGTCCACTCGATGCGCATCGGGTCGCCGTCGGGGTCGTGGAAGGTCGCGCACAGGGTCAGGTACTCGCACTCGAAGAGGAACTTGTCCGGGTCGTAGGTCAGGTCGACGAGCTCGGGCGGGTGGTTGAGGGTCAGGATGACATCCAGGCCGCCGACCTGCGGGCCGCCGCACTGGCTGATGAGCAGGATCTCGGTGGTGACGCCGTCGAGGACCTCGACCGCCGGCTGGACCGCGGGAGCGCAGGCCTCCGAGGCGTTGCCCTCGGCGTCGATGGGCGTGGCGACGACGTCGTAGCAGCCGGCGGGCAGCACGAGGTACTGGTCGGCCATGATGTGGCTCGAGCCGGCGTCGAGCGGACGGTTCTCGAAGCCGGGGATCATGCCCGGCAGGCGCACGTCGGAGAGGTCGGTGACGGCCTCTTTGATGTCGCCGGCGAGGGTCTCGCCGGTGGCGCAGTCGACGGGGGCGGCGCGGTAGTGCACGCCGACGACGCCGGTGTCGGCGTTCATGTCGGTGCGCAGGGCGAGGGCGCCGCTGCCGACGGCGGGCTCGCCGCCGGCGCCGGGCTTCTCGACATCGGCGTCGGTGCCGCAGCCGGCGGCGGCGGCGGCGATGGTCAGGGCGCAGAGCGAGCGGCTGCAGATGGTGCTGTAGAACGACATGGTATGGCTCCGATGACTGGCAGTGAGTGCCATGTGTGATGACTGTTCGATGACAGTGTGATTGATGTCTTCCGCCGAAGCGGTGTGTTTCCGTGAACTGCCAATGACTAGGAGGCCCCCGCCGGTTTTCTTTTTCGCCGGCCACATTTCTTTTGGATTTCGCGGCCGGTACAGTCCGCCACCCGACGTCGTGAGAGGCCCGCCATGCCCTTCGGGGTCTACGTCCACTACCCATACTGCGCGCGGCACTGCCCCTACTGCGACTTCACCGTGGCGGTGACCCGCGAGATCCCTCACAAGGCCTATCGCGACGCCGTGCTGGCCGAGCTGGCGGCGCGGGCCGGGTCGTTCGCCGGGCGCCCGCCGGCGATCAGCCTCTACTTCGGCGGCGGCACCCCCGGCTTGTGGCCCGCCGAGAACATCGCCGCGATCATCGAGGCCGTCGACGGGCGCCTGGGCCTCGCGCCGGGCGCCGAGATCACCGTCGAGTGCAACCCGGAAGACGTCACCGCCGCGACCGCCCCCGCGCTGCGCGCCGCCGGCGTCAACCGGATCAGCCTCGGCGTGCAGAGCTTCGACGACGCGCTTCTCGGCCGGCTGGGCCGCAAACACACCGGCGACGGCGCCCGGCGGGCGGTCGCTCGGCTGCGCGCCGGCGGCCTCGAGGACATCAACATCGACCTGATGCACGGCGAGCGCCGCCAGCCGCTCGCCGCGGTGCTCGCCGACGTGCACGCCGCCGTCGAGCTGGCGCCGACCCATGTCTCGACTTATCAGCTCACCATCGAAGAGAAGACCGCTTTTGGCGCCCGCGCCCGGCGCGGCGAGCGGCTGCTGGTCGAAGACGACGTGCTGACGGCGATGTACGGCGCCGTGCGCGCGGCCCTGAGCGACGGCGGCATCGAGCCCTACGAGGTGAGCAACGCCGCCCGGCCGGGGCACGAGGCGCGGCACAACTCGCTCTACTGGACCGACGGCGAATACCTCGCGCTGGGCGCCGGGGCCCATGGCTACATGCACCGCGGCGACGGCGCCGAGCGCTGGGAGAACCTGCGCCACGCCGGGCGCTACATGCAGGCCGCGCTGGCCGGCCGGCCGGGCGAGACCTTCCGCGACCTGCTCGACGCCGCCGAGCGCCTCGAAGACCGGGTGCTGTGCGGCCTGCGACTCGACCGTGGTATCGCCGTCGACCCGGCGCTCGAGGCCCGCTTCGGCGACCGGGCGCGGCGCCTCGCCGAGCAGGGCCTGCTCGGCGGCCTGCCCCGACGCTGGCGCGCCACCGCCCGCGGGCGGGCGATCCTCGATCGGGTGATCGTCGATCTGGTCAGCTGAGCCGGCGCCCGGGCCGTCGCCGGCTGCTCCTGACCAAATACTCGGAATGCAATACCTTTTCGTCGCTTGACCCCGCCGCTGCGCCGCCGATAGAATCCGGCCTCGTGACCGTCCGCGATACACCACGCCGCGCCCGCCCGTCGGGCCTCAGCATACGCGCCGCCCGGGTGCTCCGCGGGGTGGTCACCGGCTACCTGCGCACCGGGCAGGCGGTGGCCAGCGACGTCGTGCAGCGGCACGGGCGGCTGCAGGTCAGCACCGCGACGGTGCGGGTCGTGATGGGCGAGCTGACCGCCGCCGGCCTGCTCGCCCAGCCCCACGCCTCCGCCGGCCGCGTGCCCACCGAGTCGGGCCTGCGGGTCTATGTCGACCACCTGCTGCGCACCCGCGGACCCTCGGTCTCCGACCGCAGCGCGCTCGCCGCCACCCTCAAGGCCGCCGGCAGCCGCCCCCAGGCGGTCTTGCGGGCCGCCTCGCGCCACCTGGCCGGCGCCTGCACCATGCCCGCCGTCGGCCGCACGCCGCGCCGGGCCGACGCCATCGTCGAGCGCATCGAGCTGCTGCCGCTCGGCGCGCGGCGGGTGCTGGCCGTCTGCGTCTTCGAGAGCGGCGAGGTCGCCGATCGGGTCGTCGACCTCGACGAGCCGGCGCAGCCCGAGGTGCTGACCCGCGCCCGCAACCTCTTCGCCGAGCGCTGGAGCGGGCGCCCGCTGACCGCCATCCGCGCCGCCTTGCGCGCGCAGCTCGATCAGGCCGAGCAGGCCGACCCCGAGCGGCGGCTGCTCGACCTGGGCGAGCGGGCGCTGCCCGAGGTCGAGACCCCCGACGAGGCGGTGCTCGTCGAAGGCCGCACCCACCTGCTGGCCACCGTCGACGACGAGCGGCTGCGGGCCCTCGGCGCCCTCGAAGACAAGCGCCTGCTGCTGCAACTGCTCGACGGGCTCGCCGCCGACGGACCGCGGGTCATCTTCGGCGGCGAGACCGGGCGCCCGGCGCTCGAGGCCTGCACCATCGTCTGCGCGCCCTATGGCGACGGGCAGCGACCGCGGGGGGCGGTTGCCATCGTCGGGCCGGTGCGTATGAACTACTCGCGCATCATCCCGTGGGTCGGGTATACCGCCGACGCGATCAGCGGTATCCTCCACGCGGGTCGTGCCGCCTGACTGTTCCGAGACGCGCAGACGCACCCATCATCGAGACCCATCGAGGGAGAAAAATGTCGGATCCGACGCCGAATCAGCCCGAAGACGTCGAGGCCAACGACACCGAGGAGCGCCCGGCCGCCGCGCCGGTGGACGACGACGCGCCGACGACCCAGTGGACGGCGGTCGGCGACGATCCGCCCGACGAGGCCGACCCGCTCGCCGAGGTGATGGCCGAGCGCGACGCGGCGATGGCCGAGGTCGCCGACTGGAAGGCCCGCGCCTACCGCATCTCCGCCGACCTCGACAACGCCCGCAAGCGCTTCGCCAAGGAGCGCGAGGAGACGCGCAAGTTCGGCATCGAGGGGCTGCTCAAGGACATGCTGCCGATCATCGACAACCTCGAGCGGGCCGTCGAGCACGCCGAGAAGGGCTCCGACGGCCTCACCGACGGGGTCAAGATGGTGCTGCGGCAGTTCAATACGACGCTGAAGACCAAAGGCGCCGAGCCCTTCGACGCCCTCGGCCAGCCGTTCGATCCGCAGGTGCACGAGGCGATGACCGAGATGCCCACCGCCGACTACCCGCCGGGGCACGTCGCCAGCGTCTTCCAGCGCGGCTGGCGCCTCAACGGGCGCCTGGTGCGGCCGGCGATGGTCGTGGTGGCCAAGGCCCCGCCGCCCGCCGCCCCAGAGGCCGCCGAGCAGGCCGCGGCAGAGCCCACCGAAGAGGGCGAGGGGACCTGAGGGCGGGCCCGCCCTCGCCGACTGTATCAAGACCTGTCGAAGTCGACGCGGCAGGGTCGCGTTCGCGCGCCGTTTGATGTAAGAGAGACCCGTATGGGGGCTCGGCACCGAGCCGGGGTCGCAGGGGCGCCTGCGGGGGAGCTTTTCGAGACATGATCATCGGGATCGACCTCGGGACGACGAACAGCTGTGTCGCCTATATCGAAGGCGGCGAGCCGGTCGTGATCCCCAACGCCGAAGGCAGCCGGACCACCCCGTCGATCGTCGCGCTCACCGAGGGCGGCGAGCGGCTCGTGGGGCAGATCGCCAAGCGGCAGGCCATCACCAACCCCGAGCACACCGTCTTCGCCAGCAAGCGGCTCATCGGGCGCAAGTTCGACGCGCCCGAGCTCGCCGAGCACCTCGGGCGGCTGCCGTATGAGGTCAAGAAGGCCCCCAACGGCGACGCCTGGATGCACCTGCGGGACAAAGACTACAGCCCCGCCGAGATCGCCAGCTTCATCCTCGGCAAGATGAAGCAGACCGCCGAGGACTACCTCGGCGTCGACGTGCACGAAGCGGTGATCACCGTGCCGGCGTACTTCAACGACGCCCAGCGGCAGGCGACCAAGGACGCCGGCCGCATCGCCGGGCTCGAGGTCAAGCGCATCATCAACGAGCCCACGGCCGCGGCGCTGGCCTACGGGCTCGACAAGGACGCCGGCCAGCGGATCGCGGTCTACGACCTCGGCGGCGGCACGTTCGACATCTCGGTGCTCGAGCTGACCGAGGGCGTCTTCCAGGTGTGCTCCACCTCGGGCGATACCTACCTCGGCGGCGAAGACTTCGACTTCCGCATCATCGAGTTTCTGCTCGACGAGTTCGAAGGCGCCGAGGGCCTCGACCTGCGGGCCGACAAGATGGCCCTGCAGCGGCTCAAGGAAGCCGCCGAGAAGGCCAAGCACGAGCTGAGCTCGGCCCTCGAGACCGAGGTCAACCTGCCGTTCATCACCGCCGACGCCACCGGGCCGAAGCACCTCAACGTGCGCATCACCCGCACCAAGTTCGAGGCGATGGTCGAAGACCTCATCGACCGCACCCTCGAGCCGTGCCAGATCGCGCTCGACGACGCCGGCTTCGGCGTCGACGACATCGACGCGGTGCTGCTCGTCGGCGGCATGACCCGCATGCCGCGGGTGCAGCAGCGGGTGGCCGACTTCTTCGCCCGCAAGCCCTACAAGGGGGTCAACCCCGACGAGGTCGTCGCCGTCGGCGCCGCGATCCAGGGCGGCGTGCTCACCGGCGACGTCGAGGACGTGCTGCTGCTCGACGTCACCCCGCTCTCGCTGGGCGTCGAGACCCAGGGCGGCGTCTTCACCCGGATCATCCCCAACAACACCACCATCCCCTACAACGCCTCGCAGGTGTTCTCGACCGCCGTCGACAACCAGCCGATGGTCTCGGTGCACGTGCTGCAGGGCGAGCGCGAGCTGGCCAAGGACAACCGCTCCCTGGCCCGCTTCGACCTCGTCGGCCTGCCGCCGGCCCCGCGGGGCGTGCCGCAGATCGAGGTCGCCTTCGAGATCGACGCCGACGGCATCCTGCACGTCAGCGCGCTCGACCGGGGCACCGGCCGCGAGCAGCGGGTCGAGATCCGGCCGTCGAGCGGGCTGACCGAGTCCGAGATCGAGCGCATGATCGACGACGCCGACGTGCACCGGGCGATGGACGAAGAGCGCAAGCAGCTCGTCGAGCTGCGCAATACCGCCGAGGGGCTCATCCACACGACCCAGCGCTCGCTCGACGAGTACGGCGACCTGATCAGCCCGCTCGACGTCGAAGAGATCATCGCCGACGTCGAGACCCTCAAGACGGTGCTCGACACCGTCGACCCCGAAGAGCTGCGGCTGGCGATCAAGAACCTCGAGCAGTCGGCCTATCGCATCGCCGACGCGATGTACGACGAGGCCACCGAGGGCACGATCGAGTAGCCCGATCGCCCCGGGGCGCATCGGAGGGCTTGCATCTCGGGCCGATGCGTACATCCTAGCGCCCGACGTCAACGCAGCTTGGGGCCGCCACCGTGTCCGAGAAACCGGATTATTACGACCTGCTCGGTGTCGACCGCGACGTCGACGCCGACGCGCTCAAGAAGGCCTACCGCAAGCAGGCCCTCCGGTTTCACCCGGACCGCAACCCCGACGACCCCGAAGCCGAAGAGCGCTTCAAGCAGGTCAACGAGGCCTACGCGGTGCTCTCGGACGCCGAGAAGCGCCGGCTCTACGACCAGTACGGCCACGAGGCGCCGGGCGGCTTCGGCGGCAACCCGTTCCAGGGCGGCGGGATCAACCCCGACGACCTGCGCGACATGTTCGGCGGCGACCTCTTCGAACAGCTCTTCGGCGCGTTCTTCCGCCGCAGCCCCGTGCGCCACGGCCGCGACGTGCAGGTGCCGCTCGAGGTGACCCTCGAACAGGTGGCCGAGGGCGGCGACGCCGAGCTGATCTTCCACCGCCAGGGCCAGTGCAAGACGTGCAGCGGCAGCGGCAGCCGACCGGGCACCCAGCCCGAGCGCTGCGAGACCTGCGGCGGCCTGGGCCAGGTGCGGGTGGCGCGCGGCTTCTTGTCGATGGTGCAGAGCTGCCCGACGTGCCGCGGCGACGGGGTGCAGATCACCGACCCCTGCGAGAGCTGCCACGGCCACGGCATGCTCGACGAAGAGGTCTCGATCACCCTGCCCATCCCGCCGGGCATCGCCACCGGCCACAAGCTGCGCCTCGACGGCGAAGGCCACGCCGGCCGCCGCGGCGGCATGGGCGGCGACCTCTACGTGGTGGTGCAGGTGGGCGAGCACCCGTTCTTCGAGCGCAGCGGCGACGACCTCGTCTGCGAGGTGCCCATCGGCTTCCCCCAGGCGGCGCTCGGCGGCACCATCGAGGTGCCGACCCTCGGCGGCAAGGCCCGGGTCAAGGTGCCGGCGGGCACACAATCGGGCAAGACGCTGCGCCTGCGCGGCAAGGGTCTGCCCGGCGTGCGTGGCCGGGGCACCGGCGACCAGCTCGTCAAGCTGCAGGTCGAGACGCCCAGCCGGCTGACCGACCGCCAGAAGGAGCTGCTCGAAGAGTTCGAGCGCATCTCCTTCGAAGAGGCCGGCAAGGAGCCGCCCGAGCCGCGGCGCAAGAGCTTCCTCGACAAGCTCAAGGAGCTGTTCGATTGATGCCCCTCGGCTGAGTCGAGACGGTCGACCCGACCGATGGGCGGGGCCGAAGGCCGGGTCGAGTCGAGCAACCGAGACGTCGTCGCCCGCGCCGAGCGTCTGCCGTGAGCGGGGACCCGGCGCATCCGACATCGCGCCGAGCGCACCTTGCAGTCGCCAACGCCGTATCGGAACCCGGCGCGCCGGACACTCGCGGCCGCTCGTCCCTTATTCCCATGGTGAGCCATACCCACGACGCCGTCTTCAAGCGCATCTTCGGCCGGCCCGAGCTGGCGGCCGACCTGATGCGCCGCCGCCTGCCGCCCGAGCTGATCGCGGCGCTCGACCTCGATCGCTGCGAGCCGGTCACCGCCGAGTATCTCGACCGCAAGCTGCGCAACCGACGGGCCGATCTGGATGCCCTCGTCGAAATTGCCAATACGGCTGCGACGGCCGATCTCGCCGATGCCGGCGTTGCTCGCTGGCGCGAGCGGGCTACGCCCCGTGGGGCTCGCGGGCTTGCCCGTCCTCGACGTGCCCCTGGCACGCCTTCGTCGTCGCGCCTTGGCCTCGACGACCTCGGCTCGCCGCCCCCGTATCGTCACTTCCGCCGCGGACATCGGTCTTCCGCGTGCCGCTCGTCGACCGCGAGGGCGAGGCGTCCGTCTTCATCCTCGTCGAGCATCAGTCGACGCCCGATCCGCTCATGGCCGTCCGGGTGTTGATCTACGCCGTCGAGACGTCGAGCCGCTTCATCGAGCGCCACCGGGCGAAGACGGGCCGCGCGCCGCGGCGGCTGCCGGCGGCGATCCCGCTGGTGGTGCATCAGGGCCGCCGGCCGTGGTCGGGCCCCCGCTCGCTGGCCGAGGCCTTCGACCTGTCGCCGGCGCTGCAGGCGGTGCTCGGCGAACACCTGCCGCGGCTGACGCTGCTCATTGACGATCTGGCCGTGCCTGACGGCGAGCGCGGCGGGCGCACACAGCGGGCGCTGACGGCGGCGGCCCTGCTGGCGATGCGCGCCGCCCGAACACCCGCGACAGAAGGGCTCGCCGAGCGACTTGCGGCGCTGATCTCGGCGTCGCTCGACGAGCCGGGGCGAGCGGAGGTGGTCGCGACGGTTGTCGAGTATTTGTACACTCAGGTCGATCAGTTCTCGCCGTCGCGGTTGCTCGAGACGATCGACGCGACCGACGCAGAGACCAAGGAGGTGTTGATGACCGTCGCCGATCGTTTGCGCGCCGAGGGCCGGGCCGAAGGGCGGGTCGAGGGGCGGGCCGACGCGATCCTGGAGCTCATTCGGCAGCGCCTCGGCGAGCCGAGCGCGGCGCTGGCCGCGCGGGTCGTCGCAGACGCGGGCGGGGGCACCGGCCCCTGGTTCGAGCGGATCCTCGCAGCGTCCGACCTCGCCGATCTCGAAGCCGGCTTCTCCGACTGAGTCGAGACGAACGACGCGACCGACGCAGAGACCAAGGAGGTGCTGATGACCGTCGCCGATCGCTTGCGCGCCGAGGGCCGGCTCGAGGAGCGCGCCGCTGCGATCCTGGAGTTGATCCGTCAGCGCCTGGGTGGGCCGAGCGCGGCGCTGGCCGACGCGATCCTGGAGCTCATTCGGCAGCGCTTGGGCGAGCCGAGCGCGGCGTTGGCCGCGCGGGTCGTCGCCGGCGCGGGCGAAGGCGTCGGCCCCTGGTTCGAGCGGATCCTTGCGGCGTCCGATCTCGTCGACCTCGAAGCCCGCCGCTCCGACTGACACCCGGGTCGAGCCCGCTCTCGTCGCCGACGAGACCACATGGCAGGTACCCGCTCCCGGTTCGTGTCGCGCGTTGCCCTTCGCCTATCGTCCCGCCGCATTCAGCAACCGAGAAGTTGCCGCCCGCCTCCCGTGAGCCGGGCCCTCGGCCCTCCGCATCCGACATCGCCCCGAGCGCGCGTTGCTGTCGCGAACGCCCTGCCAGAAACCGGCGCGCCGGACACTCGCGGCCGCTCGTCCCTTATTCCCATCGTGAGCCATACCCACGACGCCGTCTTCAAGCGCATCTTCGGTCGGCCCGAGCTGGCGGCCGACCTGATGCGACGCCGCCTGCCGCCCGAGCTGATCGCGGCGCTCGACCTCGATCGCTGCGAGCCGGTCACCGCCGAGTATCTCGACCGCAAGCTGCGCAACCGACGGGCCGATCTGGTCTTCCGCGTGCCGCTCGTCGACCGCGAGGGCGAGGCGTTCGTCTTCATCCTCGTCGAGCATCAGTCGACGCCCGATCCGCTCATGGCCGTCCGGGTGATGATCTACGCCGTCGAGACGTGGAGCCGCTACATCGAGCGCCACCGGGCGAAGACGGGCCGCGCGCCGCGGCGGCTGCCTGCGGCGATCCCGCTGGTGGTGCATCAGGGCCGCCGGCCGTGGTCGGGCCCCCGCTCGCTGGCCGAAGCCTTCGACCTGTCGCCGGAGCTGCAGGCGGTGCTCGGCGAACACCTGCCGCGGCTGACGCTGCTCATCGACGATCTGGCCGTGCCCGACGGCGAGCGCGGCGGGCGCACGCAGCGGGCGCTGACGGCGGCGGCCCTGCTGGCGATGCGCGCCGCCCGAACGCCCGCGGCCGAGGGTCTCGCCGAGCGACTTGCGGCGCTGATCTCGGCGTCGCTCGACGAGCCGGGGCGAGCGGAGGTGGTCGCCACGGTTGTCGAGTATTTGTACACTCAGGTCGATCAATTCTCGCCGTCGCGGTTGCTCGAGACGATCGATGCGACCGACGCAGAGACCAAGGAGGTGCTGATGACCGTCGCCGATCGCTTGCGCGCCGAGGGCCGGGTCGAGGGCCGGGCCGAGGGGCGGGTCGAGGGTAGGGCCGAAGGGCGGGTCGAGGGTAGGGCCGAAGGGCGGGTCGAGGGGCGGGCCGACGCGATCCTGGAGCTCATTCGGCAGCGCTTCGGCGAGCCGAGCGCGGCGTTGGCCGCGCGGGTCGTCGCCGACGCGGGCGAGGGCACGGGCCCCTGGTTCGAGCGGATCCTCGCCGCGTCCGATCTCGCCGATCTCGAAGCCCGCCTCTCCGACTGAGGTCATCTGCCTGATCGGCCGGGCGCCGGTTGCGCCCGCCGGGACCCCGATCCATCATCCCTTCATGGCCTCACCCCTACAAATGCTGCGCTGGAGCCGCCTCGTCGTCGGATCGGGCTGGCGCATGGCCGCCGGCAACGTGCTCTGCCGGGTCAAGGACGACCCGGCCGCCGCCGACCCGTGGCTCGTCTCGACCATCGTGCCCGCGATCTTCCGGACCACCGGCGCCGACTATCGGCCGCCGCCCGTGATCCCCGACCTGCCCGACGCGCCCTACGTCATCTGCGCCAACCACCAGAGCCACCTCGACGTGCCGGTCTTCACCTACGCTCTGCCGTTGACCATCCGCATGGTGGCCAAGCCCTCGCTGTTCAAGGTGCCGATCCTCGGCGGCTACATGCGGACGGCGGGCCACCTGATCGCCCGGCGTAAGGCCGAGGTCATCCAGGCCAGTCGCGAGCTGCTCGATCGGGGCTACAGCGTGGGGTTCTTCCCCGAAGGCACCCGCACCGGCGCCGACGAGCTGGGGCCGTTCAAGGCGGGGGCCTTCCTGCTGGCCGCCGAGGCGCAGCGGCCGGTCCTGCCGGTGGCCGTCTTCGGCACGGGCGCGGTGCTGCCCAGCGGATCGAATACGCCACAGCCGGGCCCGGTGGGCCTGCGCATCGGCGCGCCGCTGCCCATCGGCGACGACCCCGAGGCCCTGAGCGCCGCCACCCGTGAAGCGCTCTCGGCGCTGCTCGATCAGGGCCCGCCGCCCGAGATGTCTTGATCGGGCAATGCCCGCCGCGCCCGCCGCGGGCGACCGACTACCCCGCGATATGCCCGGTGGGTGATTCCGCGGGGCCCTGTCTGCTCCAGATACCGACCTGCAGCGGTTCCCGGCGGAGGCGTCTACGCCAGATCTGCCCGGTGACCCGATCTGCGGCCGCCGAATAAATCGGAAATGACCCATCGAGCGCGTCGGCGGCGCCCCGACCAACGCGGCGAAGACTCATCGACCGCGTCCGACGCCCACCGTTTGACCGGGATCGACGGCATCGGCGTATCTGGGGCGCTCGACTAAACCGGAGACGACCCGGTGGGCGTCTCCGTAGACGACCGAATGCCGCGACAAGCGCCCATCGAGCGATCTTTTCGCGGGCGAATGCGCCGGGATCTGCCCCATGAGCGGCTTCCGATTCGAAAGGGGGTGCTCAGAAACGCGCGGTAGGTGCTCGCCGGTTTAGTCGCCGCGCTGAGATCGCGCCGCCGAGCATGTCTGGCGGTAGATCGTGGTTCCAGATTCGAAGGGTGGGTGCCCGCCGACGAAGTCGGTGCCGGTCGGAGATGCTCGGTGGGTCTTCCCCGGGCTGGTCACCGCGCCGAGATGGCGCCGCGGGGCATGTCTGGCGGTAGACGGCGACCGCAGATTCGCTCGCTGGGTGCTCGCCGGCGAAGTCGGCGCCGGTCAGATGCACCTGGTGGGTGCTCGCCCGACCAGTCACGTCGCCGGGATACGCGGGGTCGGCATGTCTGGCGAAAGTCGACGGGCCGGGATCCACGGGCCGGGTCTCTCCGGCGATGGTCGGTCGCGCCCGGACCGCCCGGGGACTATCGCCGAGGCAAGTCGGCCGCGCTGGCCGCGCGCAGGGTCGAGAAGCCGAGCGCTGCGCAGGCGTCTCCCGTCGCGCCGCACAGCGCGCCGAGCGCGGACACGAGGCGGGCCTTGCCCGGTGTGCCGCTCGGGGAGAAGTCGACCACCACGACCTGCGGGACACCGCCCGCCGCGCCGCCGGCGCCGATGACCGTCATGCTGTGGGCTTTGCGCATGCCGAGGTAGGTGCCGAAGCTCAAGAAGCCGAACGAGGGCTTCTTGCTCTTGTCGATGTAGCCCTTCGCCGTCTTCTTCGAGTCGAAGTAGCGGCCGCGCGCTTCGGGCCAGCCGGCGCGCCGGGCGGCCTCGCTCACGACGCGGTCCACATGCGGCCGAGCCGTCGCGGCGTCGGGGCCGCCTTCGATGACGACGATCACCTCGATCGGATCGGCGGACGCGATCGAGGGCGCGCCGACGAGCAGCGCGGCCAGGGCGAAGAGCGCGGGGGCGAAGAGCGAAGGGATCAGTCGGCGCATGGTGTCCTCCAATGGGTGCCGGCGACAGGGTGGACCCGCCGCCGGCTCGACCGCAAGCGGTTCAGGTTGACGTGCGTGACCCGATCCCGTGTGATGACGCCGGGGCAACCAGACGCACGGGCACCGCCCGCGGGATCGAGCGACGACCATGGGACACTCGGCACACTTCCTCTCACGCCTGCAGCGCCTGAAGGGCGACGCGCAGCTCGAGCTGGCGCTCGCGCTCTATCGTGAGCCCGACGCCGTACGCCTCGCCGTGGCCGGGGCCGGCGCGGGGCCCGACTATGAGCGTATCGCCATCGCGCTGGGCGAAGGCCGCGAGCCGCCGCACGCCATCGTGACCCGCGGCGGGGCCTTCGTGACCTGCCTGGGCGCGGGCATGCGGGTGCGGCAGTCGCACGTGGTGCCGGTGGCCGAGGCCCGCCGGGCGATCGAGACGGTGGCCCGGCTCGACCGCACCCGCGACCGCCTCGAGCTGCGCGGCGGCGTCGATGGGCTGTTCGACCGCCTGCTCAAGGCCGGCCCGCGGCTGGCGCGGGAGGACTTCGAGGCGCTGTGGGCCCTGGGGCCGATCCTCGCCGACTCGATCCTCGACCTGCACCAGGCGCTGCATAAGACGCTCGCCGACATCCGCCGCGGCGTCGGCGCTCGGGACCGCCGCCGCCGCGGCCGCGCCACCGACGAGCTGATGCGCAGCTATGGACTGGGGGTCGAGGCGATGGGGCACCTGACCCTGCTGTACGGCACGCTCGACCCCGACATGCTCACCGGGAAGCTCGGGCAGCATGGCTTCAGCATCGACCCGCTCACCGCGTCGGTCTGCGTGCTCCTGGAGGCCGGGCCGATGATCCGCGGGGCGTGGCTGCTGGGCCACCTCGGCCCGCCGATCGAGGCCCGGCTGCGGCGGCAGTGGCGCGGGGCGGGCAGCTTCATCGAGGCGGCGCAGGCGGCCTGCGGGCTCGTCGCCATCGCGGCGCGCCACGGGCAGTACGAGAAGACCATCCGCAACGTGCTCGCCGACCGCAGCGCCCCGGTCTATCGGCGGAAGCTCGATACCAGCGCGCTCGACCTGATGATGTCGGCGGTCGACATGGCCTTCGACGAGCCCGAGGCGACCTGGACGATCCTGCGCACCATGTGGATCGAATCCACCGAGTTCGCGCCGGGCGATCCGACGCCGACGCCGGACGAGGTCCCGATGGAGCTCGTCGGGCCGTGGATGATCGCCGACGGCGGGCCCCTGTGGCACGAGAAGAACTTCGACCCGCTGCTGCGCCTGGGCTGGATGTCGGTGTGGGCCGCGCGCCAGGAGGCGGCCGATCTCTACCTGCCCGCCGAGGCGGCGCGCATGCTGAACATGAGCGGTGATCCCGAGCGGGCCCGGGAGAGCATCCGGCTCAACCAGGACTACTTCGGCTACAAGCGGCCGGCGCGGGCGAAGGCCAAGGTGGGGCGCAACGATCCGTGCCCCTGCGGCAGCGGGCGCAAGTACAAGCGCTGCTGCCTGCGCGGCGAGCGGTAGCACCCCGCTCGACGGCGGCCCGCGGGGCGTGGCAATGTCCGGACGCCGATTCGACACGTCGGCCGGACGCAGCAGCGGAGGCATTCATGACCGAGGTCTATGTGGTGGGCAGCGCGTCCACGGTGTTCCAGAAGTGGCCCGAGCGCGGCTTTCGCGACCTGAGCGCCGCGGTGGTCGAGGGCGCGCTGGGCGACGCCGGGCTGGCGGACGGGCAGGGCGTCGACTACGTCGCCTTCGGCAACTGCGCGATGGGTACCTGGGGCCAGGCCAACATCCGCGGGCAGGTGGCGCTCTCGCCCTTGCAGCGGGCCGGGCGGCTGAACCCCGACGCGCCGATCGTCAACGTCGAGGGCGGCTGCGCGACGGGCTCGCTGGCGCTGCACTCGGCGGTGCAGGCGGTGCGCGCCGGCGCCGGCATGGCGCTGGCCGTGGGCGTCGAGAAGACCTGGGTGCCCGACGATCCGGCGAAGTCGTTCGCGCTGTTCGCCGGCGGCATCGACCAGCTGCACCGCGACGAGTGGCGGACGCTGTTCGCCGAAGAGGGCGCCGATCTGGGCTGGAAGCCGCACCCGATGCGGGTGATCTTCCTGGACGTGCACGCGCTGCAGGCGCGGGATCACATGGCCCGCTTCGGCACCACCGTCGAGCAGATCGCCGCCGTCGCCGCGCGCAATCACAACCACGGCGCGCTCAACCCCAAGGCGCAGTATCGCTTCGAGCTGACGCCGGAGAAGGTGCTCGGCGACAAGCCGATCGTCTCGCCGCTGACCCGGGCGATGTGCAGCCCGCTGAGCGACGGCGCGGCGGCGGTGGTGGTCGTCGATGCCGCAGGGCTGTCCCGGCTGCCCCCAGAGGCCCGTGCGCGGGCGGTGCGTATCCGGGCCTGCACCCTGGGCGGCGGGCGCTGGCGGGGCTTGCAGGGGCCTTCGGTGGTGCAGCGCACCGCGGCGAAGGCGTATGCGGCGGCGGGGATCGACGCCGAGGACGTGCAGCTGGCCGAGGTGCACGACGCCACCGCCAGCTGCCAGATCCTGCACGCCGAGGCGCTCGGCTTCTGCGCCGAGGGCGAGGGCGGGGCCTACGCCGCCGACGATGGGATCAACGGGCGCGATGGCAGCCGGCCGATGAACCTGTCGGGCGGCTTGATCAGCAAGGGCCACCCGCTGGCGGCGACCGGGCTGGGGCTGGTGGACGAGGTGGTGGCGCAGCTGCGCGGCGAGGCCGGTGATCGGCAGGCGCAGAAGCCGCCGACGCTGGGGCTGGCCCAGAACGCCGGCGGGCTGGTCTCGTTCGACGAGGCGCTGTGCGGGGTGACGCTGCTCGAGCGGGCGGGCTGAGCCGCCCGCGCGGCGGCTACTCTTCGGGGGCGGGCTCTTCGGCGCCTTCTTCTTCCACCGTCAGCTCGAAGTTGCCGAAGCGCGGCGCCTCGGCCCCGCCGCCGCCGGCCTGGATCTCCAGGTCGCCGACGAGCGCCTGGGCCACCGGCGCCGGGTTGGGGTGCGCCGCGTACGACAGCGCGACGTACCACGTGGCGGGCAGGGTGATGTTCTGCACCGTGGTGGTCGGGTTGTCGCCCTGGATGGCGTAGTTCACCGCGCCGAGCTGCTCGGGGTCGGAGGGCACGAACATGTGCACCACCGGCGGGTCGCTGGGGCGGTTGTCGGTGGTGTAGAGGTAGGTGATCTGGCGCCCGGCGAACTCGACGGTCGGCTGCTGCGAGATGGTGCTGCCGTCGCTGCCCAGGTTGCCCCGGATGCTGAAGCTGACCGGGGTCTCGTCGTTCTCGATCGCCGGGGCGTACCGCAGGCGCCAGACGTTGTCGACCAGCTCGCTGGTCACCTCGATGCCCATGCCGCCGATGTTGATGTTGCGCACCCCGAGGCTGACGTCGATCTGCTGCTGGGCCCCGCCCGCGGTGATGGTGGTGATGCCGTAGCCGTCGAACGCGTCGTTGCCGCCGTCGCTCCAGCTGTTGGCGTTGATGTCGTTGCGGGCCACGAAGTTGCGCGGGTCGGCGGGCATGCCGATCGCCCCGCCGTCGCTCACCCAGCGCTCGGGGCCGCCGCCGTCGATGGTGATGTAGTACTCGCCCGGCTCGGCGTCGCGCAGCAGCACCGTCGGGTCGGGCCGCTGGAAGTCGCCGGCGCAGGCCACCGCCGCCCGCGGCTCTTCGCAGTCGCGGCTGACGCTGAGCACAACCGGGTAGTCGGTGCCCGGGTTGTCGGCGCTGATGCGCAGGTCGGCGGGGCTCTCGAGCACGTAGCGGAAGACCTGGTCCGGCGCCTCGCGCCCGCCGCAGCGGCCACGGTAGTTGTCCGGGTCGGCCTCGGCGGTCGCGCCGATCATGGCCTCGCCGGGCACGATGTCGAGCACCTCGACGTCGTCGCGGCAGGTCTGCGCCTCGGGGCTGTCGCCGCGGGCCTGGCAGCCGAAGTCGTCGGGCCAGTCGATGAGGCCGTCGCCGTCGTCGTCGATGCCGTTGGCGCACTGCGGCGGCTCGCCCGGGTCGAGCTCGTCGTCGTCGTCGCGGTTGCTGCAGCCGGGGTCGAGCGCGTCGATGAAGCCGTCGCCGTCGTCGTCGATGCTGTTCTCGCAGCGGCTCGGCGGGTCGAACGGGTCGACCTCGCTGCCGTCGCCGCGGAAGCGGCACCCGCGGTCGTCGGGCCAGTCGATGACGCCGTCGCCGTCGTCGTCGATCTCGTTGGCGCAGGCCGGCGCGAAGGCGGTGTTGGTCTCGTCGTCTTCACCGGCCGACTGGCAGCCCTGGTCGAAGGGGAAGTCGACGACGCCGTCGCCGTCGTCATCCATGCCGTTGCTGCAGGCGTAGGGCACCTCGGGGTCTTCTTCGGTGACGTGGCCCGCCGCGAGGCAGCCGGGGTCGAACGGGAAGTCGGTCAGCCCGTCGCGGTCGTCGTCGATGTCGTTGGCGCACGGCGGCGGCTCGCGGTCGTCGGCCTCGGAGAGGTCGCCGGGGGCCGCGCAGCCGGGGTCGTTGGGGTAGTCGGTCACCCCGTCTTCGTCGTCGTCGATGCGGTTGGTGCACTGCGGCGCGCGGCGGTCGCCCTGCTCGCGGTCGTCGCCGCGGGCGGCGCAGCCGGGGTCGCGGGGGAAGTCCACCAGGCCGTCTTCGTCGTCGTCGAGGCCGTTGTCGCACTCGGGCGGCACGTCGAGGTCGGCCTCGTCGTCGTCGCCCTTGCCGAAGCAGCCCGGGTCGAACGGATAGTCGATGAGGCCGTCGTCGTCGTTGTCGACCCGGTCGAAGCAGCCGGGCAGCGCGTCGAGCGGTGGGTCGCGCTCGTCTTCGTCCTCGGGGCCGCTGCAGCCGACGTCGTCGGCGTCGATGAAGCCGTCCTCGTCGTTGTCGACCGCGTCGCTGCAGCCCGGGGGCAGGCGCTCGGCGCTCACCGCGAGCTTGAACGGCCCGCCGAGCCCGAACTGGGTGTCGACGAAGATGTAATAGGTGCCCGGCCCCGCGCGCTCGAGCTCGACGGTGCCCCGCGGCTGCAGCTCGTCCTCGCCGTCGACGCCGCAGCCGAGCTCGGTGCCGCCGTTGGTGCACTGCTGACGCACGTACAGCGAGGTGCGGGCGACGGTCTCGGGGAAGTCGACGGTGAAGGTCAGCGCCGCGTTGATGCTGTTCTCGTAGACGAAGATCTTCTCCGGCCCGTCGCTGGCGCAGCTGCCGCGGAACTCGCTGGCGCCATTGCTGGTATCGCCCAGCACGAAGTCGGCGCCGAGCGGGTAGTTGTCGATGCGCAGCCCCTGACCGCACACGTCGACCTCGTCGTCGTCCGACGCCGCCTGGCAGCCGAAGTCGAGCGGGAAGTCGACCTGACCGTCGCCGTCGTTGTCCCGGTCGTCGAAGCAGGCCGGCGGCTCGTCGGGGTCGGTCTCGTCGCGGTCGGCGGGCACCGCGCAGCCGGGATCCATCGGGTAGTCGGCCAGCCCGTCCTCGTCGTCGTCCTCGCCGTTGAGGCACTCGGCGAGCGGCACCTCTTCGACGATCAGCGCGAACTCGCCGCCGCGGCCGGTCGCGCCGTCGAGGAAGATGTAGTACTCGCCGGGCACCGGATCGGGCACCAGCACCTGATTGGCGGCGACGCCGTCGTCCAGCTCTTCGCGGGCGCAGGCGATCTCCGAGTTGGTATCGAGGCAGCCGCGGCGCACGTAGAGCGTGCTCTCGAGCTGGTTCTCGGGCAGGTCGGTGCGGATGAGCAGCGCCTCGACCGGCCGCTCGACCCGGTGCACGAAGACGACCTCGGGCGCGCCGCGGCCGCCGCACGAGCCCTCCGATTCGAAGGCGCCGCCGCGGGAGTCGCCGCGGATGAGCCGCCCGGGGCGCACCTCGACCGCCTCGTAGGTCCGCCCGCAGGCGCCGCCCTCCGACGCGTCGGCCGCGCTCTCGCAGCCGCGGTCGTCGGGGTAGTCGGCGGTGCCGTCGCCGTCGTTGTCGACCCCGTCGCTGCACGCCGGCGTCACCACCGGATCGGTCTCGTCGCGGTCGCCCACGCCCTGGCAGCCCGGGTCGCGGGGGTAGTCGGCCCAGCCGTCGCCGTCGTCGTCGGCGCCGTTGCCGCAGGCGGGCGGCACCGCCGGGTCGGCCTCGTCCTCGTCGCCGGCCGCCGAGCAGCCCGGATCGAGCGGGAAGTCGACGATGCCGTCGGCGTCGTCGTCCGCGCCGTTCTTGCAGGCCGGCGGCGGCGCGTCGGGCGGCAGGGCCTCGCGCGGGTCGGCCACGCTCGAGCAGCCCGAGTCGGCCAGGTCGACGTCGCCGTCGTTGTCGTCGTCGATGCCGTTGCTGCACTGCGGCCGGTTGTCGCGCTCGTCGACCTCGTCGTCGTCGAACGCCGACCCGCAGCCGGGATCGGCCGGGAAGTCGATGAAGCCGTCGTCGTCGTCGTCGATGCCGTTGGCGCACTGCGCGAGCGGCGGCTCGTCGCTCTCGTCGTCGTCGCGGGCGTTGGCGCAGCCGCGGTCTTCGAGGTCGATGGCGCCGTCTTCGTCGTCGTCCTCGCCGTTGCTGCACTGCGTCGGCGGGTCGTCGCTCTCGTCGTCGTCTTCGGCGGAGTCGCAGCCGCGGTCGTCGAGGTCGACCCGGCCGTCGCCGTCGTCGTCCCGGCCGTTGCCGCAGGCCAGCGCCGGCTCACCGCTCTCGTCGTCGTCGACGGCGGAGTCGCAGCCGCGATCGTCGAGGTCGACGAGCCCGTCGCCGTCGTTGTCCCGGCCATCGGCGCAGGCGGCGGCCACCTCGCCGTCGACCACCCGCATGTCGGGGTCGTCGTCGTCGTCGCCGTCCTGTTGTACACACCCGGCCGGCAGGCCCAGCAGGGCCGCCGTCATCGCCAGGATCAACCACTGGCGCAGAGTCGTCATCGAGCCATCCTCCCCGGAGCATCGGTGCGCGGATGATACGGGCGGGGCTCGAAACGCTGCAAGGCTGCCCGGGTGGTGCAAGGGGTGGATCTGCCCGTTTGTCGACCCGGCCTGTACCGCTGTCGGGCGACCGGTGGTCTTCGCCCTTTTCGTCGGCGGCGCAGCGCGCGCACGATACGCTGGCCGAAGCCTGCCCCGATGGAGCGCCCATGGTCGACCTCGACGCCCTGCTCGCCCGACCGGCCCACCATACGCTGCGCTACGCGGCGCCCGGCGCCCGGCTGCATCACCGCCGCGCGGGCTGGGTGGCCGTCGAGGAGCCGGAGAACCCCGCCTCGGGCTTCGGTCACCGGTTGATCCTGCCCCGCTCGCCGTTCGTCGAGGGTGTCGCGCCGTGGATGACGCGCTGGCGGGCCGAGCCCCGGGCCGGGCAGCCGCAGCGGGCCTATTTTGTCTGGGATTGCAACACCCGCGACGTCGAGGCCGAGGCGCGGGCGGCGCAGACCGCGCACATGCTGTACGTGCTCGCCGCCCGCTGCATCGCGGCCGATCCGCGAGCCACGGGCACCGCGCCGCCGGCGGGGCCGCCCGATCTGGTCTGTCGGCCGCTGGTCGGCGACGCGGATTGGGCGGCGGCGATCGCGCTCGGCGGGCGGGCGTTCTTCCCCGGCGACGTCGGCGGGCACGCGTTTCACCGCTGGGCCAGCACCAGCCGCCGGGCGCGCATCGAGGCTGGGCAGGGGGTCGAGTGGGGCGCCTTCGTCGGCGGCCGCCTCGTCGGGCGCCTGGGGCTGATGTACGACCCCGAAGACGCCGGCGCGGCGCGGTTTCAGGACGTCTGCGCCCACCCCGACTTCGCCGGGCGCAAGGTGGTCAGCAACCTGCTCGCCACGGCGCTGGCGGCCTTCTTCGTCGACGGCGGGTGCGAGGCGTGGATCCTGGCCGACGTCGACAGCCGGCCCGACCGGATCTACGCCGCGCTCGGCTTCGCGCAGAAGAGCTGGTTCTACGAGCTGGGCGTGCTCGCCGAGTCGGGCTGAGCGGCGTCGGGGCCGATCAGCGCAGCCAGTCGGGGCGCAGCCCGTCGCGCCGGCGGAAACGGGAGGGGCCGACCCGCTCGACCGCCTCGCGCCGCCGCAGCCACGCCTTGAAGGCCGTCGGGTTGATCGACTCTTCGCGGATCTGGGCGTAGAGGTGGCGCGCCTGTCGGGTGCGGAAGGTCGCGGGCAGCAGCCGCATCGGCTCGGTGCCCAGGTCGGACAGCTCGCGCAGGCGGCGGCGGGCGGCGGCGATGACCGCGCCGTGGTCGAAGGCGAGCGGCGGCAGGTCGGTCAGCCGGTGCCAGTCGAGGCTGCGGGCGTCGTCGCCGGCGGTTGCGCGCACATCGGGCGGGGCCAGACCGAGCCAGGCGCTGGAGACCACCCAGCCCCGCGGGTCGCGGCCGGGATCACCGAAGACGCCGATCTCGTAGAGCGGCACCGCGCCGACCCCCGTCTCTTCGAGCAGCTCGCGCAGCGCGCCGGTCCGCGGGTTCTCGCCGCCGTCCACGAAGCCGCCGGGCAGGGCATGCTGGCCGGCGAACGGGTCGCGATCGCGGCGGATGAGCAGCACTTCGAGGCGGGCGTTGTGCCAGCGCAGGAGCACCACGTCGGTGGTCAGCGCCGGCCGGGGATAGTCATAGCTGGGCATGGGCGCAAACTACACCGCCCGGCGCGGCGGGCAAAGCCCGAGCGCGGGCGGTGGCCTCGAAGGCCCGGCTCGGGCACCATCGGGCCATGGCGCATACGCGGCGACCGCGGGATGGCATGCAGGCAAGCGGACGGCGCGGCGCGCTGCTGTGCGCGATCTGCTGCGCGCTCGGGGCGGGCTGCGCGGGCCCGGCCGAGCGGGGCGCGGTGCCCGTGCGCCCCGGCGCGGGCCTCGACGGCGGGCTGCCCGACGGCGCGCTCGACCTCGCGGTGCCCGACGCCGATGTCGACGCCGGTGTCGATGTGGGCCCGCCGCCGAGCCGCGCGGTCTGGCTGGTCTCCCGCGCCCAGCCCCACGCCGACGGTCTGCGCGCGCAGCTGCAGCCGCCGCACGCGCCCACCGGAGACGACCCCGCGGCGCTGCTGCCCGAGGCGGCGCTGCTCGTCGCCTGGGCCGGCCCCGCCGACGATCCGCGGCTGAGCCGGGCCTGGGCCACCGAGCGCCCGGTCGGCGTGCTCTACGACCTCGGCGATCGGCTCGCCGGCCGCGACGATGCCGCCGAGCGCCGGGCGCTGGCGGTGGCCGACGTCTCGGGGCTGATCGCCGCGCTGTCCGCCGCCCGATACCCGCTGCTGTGGCGCGAGCGGCCGCTGGTGCTCGTCGACGGCCCGTGGGACGCCGCGATGAACGACGCCTTCGCCGCGGCGCGCGCCCGGGCCGACGACCTCGGCGCCGCGCTGAGCTGGGGCGCGATCGTCGATCCCACCGCGTCGTGGATCGCCGACCCGGCGCAGGCCGACGGGCCGCCGGACGATCTCGACCCGATCGTGCCCCGCTGCGCGGTCGCCGACGCCGCCGCCCGCAGCCGGGCGCGGCAGTGGAGCGACGGGCATGACGCCGGCGATGGGCGCTGGTTGCCGTGCCTCGCGCCGCCCACCAACCCGCGCCTCGATACGCCCCGGGCCCCGGCCGACGCGCCCGACCTCGACAGCCTGCGCCGCCGGCTGGTGCTCGCCCGCCGGGTCGGCGCGCCGGTGGTCATCGTCGACGGCGCCGGCGCCTGGCGCGACGATCGCCAGCTCGATCCGGTGAGCGGGCCCTCGACCGGCGCCCCGGTCTCGCTGACCACCGCCTGGGTCTATCGCGGCTACGGCACCGCGCGGGTGGACGCCGTGCGCCGATTCCTGCTGACGCCGGCCGGCCGCGCGCCGGGCCCGCTGGCCGACCCGCCGGTCCTGCTCGACCTCGTCCGGTCGGTGGGGGTGATCGTCGAGCGGCTGGAGTCCACCGCCGACGGCCTCGCGCTGCGGCTGCAGGATGTCACCGAGCGCGGGCGCTACGAGGTGCTGCTCGACGACCGGCCGTTCGTGGTGACCCCCGGGCTGGCGCTGACCTACCGGCGCACCGACCCCGCGGTCGCCGTCGATCTGATCTTCGAAGACGGCGCGCGCCTGCGCGACCTGTTGCCCGACGCCGGTGAAGACGTGGTGCGCCGCGGGCTCGATCCGTTCGTCGGGCGCCGGGTCGAAGAGGCGACCCTGGTCTACGCCGGCGGCCGGGCCCGGCTGGACGCGCGCATCGTCGCTCCGCGGATCGCCTCGCCGGCCGAGTCGGGCGCGCCGGCCCGATGACCGTCGCCAAAGGCACGAACGTCTCCACGCATCCTGCACGTTCGGAAGCCTCGGGGGGCGCGCGGGGCGCGGGCTCGGGCGCAGCGTCTCGCCGTCGACGGTGTGCTGTGCGAACGCGCCGCGATCCGTGCGCTCGGGCGCGGATCACGATACGCTCCGTCGCGAGCACGCCGCCTGCCGTGACGGATTCTGTGGAGAGCGCTTGAGCCCGCCCGACGGTTCACCTGCCGAGATCGCCGCGCGAATCGACGCCCTCGAACGCATCTGCGCCCGTGATCCGAGCAGCGCCCGCTTCGTCGAGCTGGGGCGGCTGCTGCTCGATGTCGACCGCGGCCGACGGGCGTTCACCGTCCTGCAGCGCGCCCTCGACCATCAGCCCGACGACCTCGAAGGCCACCTGCTGCTCGGCGAGGCGCGCCTGCGGCTGGGGCAGCTCGGCGAGAGCATCGCCGAGTTCGAATGGGTGCTCGACCGCGACCCGGACAACATCGACGCGCTGCTGCTGCTCGCCCGCGCCCTCGAATGGGACGGCCGGGCGATGCCGGCGCGGGCCACCCTCGATCGGGCGATGCGCGCGGCGCCCGACGACCCGCGCGCCCGCCAGGCCCTGCGCCGGCTCGACGAGGCCGGCCGCGGAGCGAGCGCAGACGGCTCGCTCTCGTCGGATGACGACACCGCCGCCTCGCGCTACGACGCCTTCGCGCCCGGCCTGGACAGCCTCGACGGCAACGACGAAGAGCCGACCGCGGCGATGGCGCGCGACGCGCTGGTCGGGCCCGAAGACCCGCCGACGGCGCCGTCGGGCGAGCTGCCCTTCGACCGGCCGTTCGGTGCGCCCGCGGCCCGCCCGGCGACGCCCGACGACCGCGGCACCCTGGCTCAGGGGTCGAACGCCATCATGCCGCGGCTGGCCTCGCCGCTGGGCGATCGCTCGACGCTGGCCCAGGTCTCCGGCGGTCGGCGGGGCCCCGGCGGACGCAGCACCATCGCCCGCGGCTCGCCGTTGGACAATCGCGACACCGTCGCCGAAGACCCGCCCTCCGCCGACGGGCCGGTCGCCCGGCGGCCGATCGACGATCGCAGCACGTTTCGCGGCATGGGGCGCGACGCGGCCCGCGATGTGCCGCGCGACCTCGCGCCGACCGGGCCGGGGGTCGCCGGGCAATCGCTGCTGCCCGGGGTGATCTCCGCGGGGCGCGGCCGGGTCGGCGCCACCCGTGAGCTGAGCGCCGAGCGGCTGGCCGCCGGACCACGGCCCGCGGCGGCGCAGATCCTCGAAGCGACCCGCGAGCTGCGCGCCGACGATCTGGCCGCCGGGGCGGCGGGGCTGCGCGGGGCCGAGCCCGAGGCGCCCGCCGACGACGGGCGCGCGCTCCAGACCGACGCCAAAGCTCAGCCGGCCGCGCCGCCGACCGCCGCTCGGTCCGAGCCGGCCGCCGCATCGGCCCCAGAGGCGCCGCCCGGTGTGCTCGAGGCCACCCGCGAGCTGCGGGTCGACGACCTGCGCCGGGCCGGCGTCGCGGGCGATGCACAGCCGACCGGCGACCCGAGCCGACCCGCCCCAGACGCCGGGCCGCCGGTCAAGGCCACCCGCGAGCTGCAGGCCGACGACCTGCGGCGCGGCGCGCAGGCCGGCCCGCATGGCACCAAGGCCATCCGCCGCGACGGGCTTGTCGAGCCCGAGCGCCCGCTGCACGCGCACCGCCGGCCGCGCTCGACCGTCGATCGGGCGTGGCTCGCCGTCGATCCCCACGACGCGCAGGCCGAAGACCAGCCCACGTCGCCCGAGGGGAAGCGGCCCCATACGATGCACATCCCCCGCGCTGAGCGCGGCGCGCCCGAGCCGGCGGCTGAGGCGCGCCCGGTGCCCGCCCTCGGGCCCCCCGTCGCGCCCGCCGCGCCGACCGACGATCGGCCGACCATCGAGCGTACGCCCGGCGAGTCCGATCCCGAGCCCACCGGTCGCTTCGAGAAGCCCACCGGCCGCGCGGGCGGCGAGCCGGCCGCCCGACGCCCGGCGCCCGGGCCTGCGACGCCTGCCCGCGGCGGCCGCATGCCGGCGAGGCCGGCGCCGTCGCCCGCGCCGCGCATGCCGTCGCCCCAGCCCCGCGGCGCGCCCGCGACCCCCCGCGGCGGCGCGCCGGCGATGCCCTCGCCTCATCCGCGGGGCGGGCCACCGGCGATGCCCTCGCCCCATCCGAGAGGCTTGCCGGGCGGCATGCCCTCGCCGCTGCCCCGGGGCGGGCCGCCGGCGATGCCCGCGCCTTCGCCAGCGCCGCCTGCGCCCGCGCCTGCGCCGCCCGCGCCGGCGATGTCTGCGCCCGCGCCGCCTGCGCCCGCGCCGCCGGCGCCCGCCGGACCGCCGCCGGTCTACGATACGGTGCCGGCCCCCGATCCGCGCGCCTTCGACGACGACGGCCTGCCGCCGATCCCGTCCATCGAGCCGCCGCCGACGCGCAACCCCGGCCCGGCGGTGAGGGGCCGCTCGCCCTGGCTGCGTATCGGCCTGCTGGCCATGACCGTCATCGTGCTGCTCGTCGCGCTGATCGCCACCCTGCGCTATCGCCGGGCCGTCGATGGCCTCGAAGCCGAGGTCGAGCGCATCGCCGAGCAGATCGTCGACGGCAACTTCGGCAGCCGGCTCGACGCCGCCGAGGCCTTGGCCAGCCCGCCCGACGACCCGGGGCTGATGGCCCGCCTGGGGCATTTCGCCGCCCAGCTGATCGGCCGGCCGGGCTTCGACCGCCCGCAAGGCGACCGCTTCGCGCTGCGGGCCCGGGTCGAGGCCGAGCGGTTGACGCTGTTCGGCGAGCGCAGCCGGCAGGCCAGCGCCGAAGAGACGCTGCGCCACGCCCGGGCGATGGCCCCCGACCGGCTCGATACCGCGGTGGCCGCTGCGCTGCTGGCGCTGCACGGCGGTGATCCCGCCGCCGCTGACGCCGCGATCGAGGCCCTGCCCGACGACCTGCAGCAATCCGCCGACGCCGACTGGATCGCCGCGCTCGCCCTGCGCGCCCGGGGCCGCTTCGACGCGGCGCTCGAACGGGCCCGCCGGGCCGCCGAGCGCGATACCGACCACCCCTTCGCGCCGACCCTGGTCGGCGGGCTGCAGGCCGAGTCGGGCGACCTCGCCGGCGGCCTCGATACCCTGCGGGTGCTGCTCGATCAGATGCAGGTCAGCCACGTCGACACCCGGATCAGCTTCGAGCGCCTGCGCATCCGGGCGAGCAAGCGGGCCGGCGAGGCGGTGGGCAACCTCGAGGCGGTGCTCGAAGACCGCGACATCCGCCTGTCGCCGACCCAGCGGGCCCGGGTGCACGAGAGCATCGGCATCTACCACGAAGACGCCGGCGATCTGATCGAGGCCCGGGCGGCCTACGTCCGGGCGATGGAGAGCGACCCGATCCCCGACTTCATGGTGCGGCTCGCCCGGCTCGACCTGCACCGCTTCGCCCTGCCCGAAGCGCGCGAGACCGCCGAGAAGGCCGCCGCCGCCGCGCCCGGCGAGACCCGCTGGCCGGTGCTGCTCGCCCGGGCCGACCTCGCCGCGGGCAAAGCCGCCGAGGCCGAGATGCGGCTCGAGTCCCTGGGCTCGATGGACGTCGAGGGCTGGCTGACCCTGGGCCGCGCCCGGCTCGATCTGGCCCGCGGGGCCGATGGCGACCGCAAGGCCTCGCTGCTGCGCGGCGCCGAAGACGCGTGGCGCAAAGCCGACGATCGGGCCGGCGGCCTGCTCGACGCGGCGGTCGGCGCGGCGCTCGCCGTCTACCTGCGCACCGGCGAGAAGGACGCCCTCGATACCCTGCGCAGCGCGCGCACCGCCCGCGACGAGCGGCCCCTGCGCGACCGGGCGTGGCCGTTTCGGGCGTATGGCGAGGCGCTGCTCGGCCGCGGGCGCACCCGGGCGGCCAGCGCGCAGTTCAAGAGCGCCGTCGAGCTCGACGAGCGCGACCACCGCTCGTGGTTCGGCCTGTGCACCGCCGCCGCCGAGCGCCTCGACTCGAAGGGCGCGCTCAAGGCCTGCCGCCAGGTGCTGGCCATCGACCCGTGGTACGACCCCGCCGCGAGCCTGATGGCCCGGGTCGCCGAGGCCTGGCGCGACGCCGGCGCGGTCATCGCCGCGCTCGGCCCCCGGCTCGAACGCGGGCTCGATCCGGTCGACGCCCGCCGGCTGGCGCGGGCCCTCGTCGAGCAGGACCAGCTCGACAAGGCCGAGAAGATCGCCAGCGACGGCACCGAAGACGACGCGACCCAGCGCTATGTGCGCGGGCTGGTGGCCACCGCCCGGGGCCAGCTGGGCAAGGCCCGCGACCTGCTCTACGCCGCCGCCGACCAGCTCAGCGACGACGCCTGGGCCCAGACCGCCTACGCCCGGCTGCTGCTCAAGCAGGACCAGCCGGCCCAGGCCGCCGCCTACTTCCGCCGGGCGATGAGCGCCGACGACGAGCCCTACGCCGCGCTGGGGCTGGCCCACGCCGAGCTGGACCGCGGCGAGCCCGAGGCCGCCCGGCTCGCCGCCCGCGAAGCGGAGAAGCGCGCCGGCCGCAGCCTGAGCCATCCGCGGGTGCGGGCCGAGGCGCTCGCGGTGCAGGCCCGGGCGCTGGTGGCCCGCGGCGGCCGCCGCGACCTGCGGCTGGCGTCGCGGCTCATCCGCAAAGCCGACGGCGTCGAGCCCGATCTGGCCGAGACGCTGATCGCCGCCGGCCTGCTCGCCGAGAAGCAGCGCAAGCCCGAGCGGGCCGCGGTGCGCTACCGCCGGCTGACGCAGGTGGCGCCGAAAGACCCCGAGGGCTTCTATCGCCTGGGCAAGCTCCTGCTCGACGACGCCGCCACCCGCGAGTCGGCCGAGGCCGAGCTGAAGCGGGCCAGCGAGCTCGATCCGGAGGGCGTCTGGGGCGCCCGTGCCCGCCAGCTGCTGCAGTAGCGCGCGCAGCAGGCGGTCCCGACCGCCGCTCTCCCGTACCCGTCGCGTGCGATGACGGTCCCGACCACCGCCTCGCCGAGACCCCTCGGGTGCGGGGGCGGTCCCGACCGCCCCACCGTCGGTGCGCCTCCCCGGTGAAGTCGGCTTTGACCGCCTCGATGTATGTATATGTAGGCAGGTTGTGCGGTTCGAACCCCCAGGTGATGCGGACAGTTCCTCATGTGGGGGCGGTTCGAACCCTATGGTGATACGGACAGTTCCTCATGCGGGGGCGGTTCGAACCCCATGGTGATGCGGACAGTTCCTCATACGAGGGCGGTTCGAACCGCCCCGAGTCGGGGATCCGGTCGTCGGGGCGGCGGTTCGAAGCGCCTCCCACGACGTGGGGTCCTCGCGTGGTGGCGGTCTCGACCGCCGCGACGCCCGTCGGTCTCCGGGTGCGCGCCGGTTCGAACCGCCGCCCCGGCTCAGGGCTCCGCCGACGAGGCGGTCTGCTCGGCCAGCCAGGGCAACAGCAGCCCCGCGATGCGCGCCGGATCCTCCAGGTGCGCGAAGTGGCCCAGCCCGTCGAGCCGCTCGACCCGCACCCCGGCCGGGAAGTCCTGCGCCGAGACCATGTGATCGTAGACCCGGGTATCGATGCAGCCGTCGTCGGCGCCGGTCAGCGCCAGCGTCGGCACCGATATGCTCTGCCGGGCGAAGATGCCCCGCCCGCGGATGACATCGCCCGGCCGCAGGTTGTGCCGGTACCACATCAGCATCGCCCGCCGCACACCCGGCGCCTCGAAGAGCGCCCGGCGCATGGCCCACTCGTCCGCCGAGAACGTATGGCCCGGCGACCAGATCCGGCACAGCCGCCGGACCAGCGCCCAGTCGCGGCGCGACGCCGCCCAATCGCTCAGGCCGGGCACCTGGAAGAAGAGCTGGTACCAGGAGTTGGCCAGCTGCCGCGGCACCCGCAGCGACGTCCGGAAGAAGCCGTGGGCCGGCGGCACCGCCAGGGTCGTCAGCGAGATCAGCCTCTCGGGCGCCCGCGCGCCCACCGCGTAGGTCGTCACCGCGCCCCAGTCGTGGCCGAAGATGTGGGCCCGCTCGGCGCCGAGCCCGTCGATGAAGCCGAGCACGTCGCGGGCGATGGCCGCGATGCGATAGTCGCCGTCCGCCGGCTGGCAGCTCGGGGTATAGCCGCGCATCGTCGGCGCCGCCGCCCGATAGCCGGCCGCCGCCAGCGTCTCGAGCAGCCGGTCGAAGCTCTGCGGCACATCGGGGAAGCCGTGCAGGCACAGCACCAGCGGCCCGTCCGCCGGCCCGGCGACCCGCGTCGGGTGCACCGCCGCGCCCAGCTTCAGGTCGATCGTCTCCACGGCTCGGCTCCTCGTCGCTCTGCGCGATCGCACGGGCCTGCGATACTGCTACGCTGACCCCATGAGCGATACCATCCGCACCGACTTCTTCGTCATCGGCGCCGGCGCGATGGGCCTGGCCTTCGCCGACGAGATCCTCGCCAGCACCGACCTCGACGTCACCCTGGTCGACCGCCGCGCCGGGCCCGGCGGGCATTGGAACGACGCCTACGACTTCGTGCGCCTGCACCAGCCGGCGGCCTACTACGGGGTCAACTCGACGCCGCTGGGGCGCGGCGGCGACGACCTCGTCAACAAGCCCGAGCTGCTGGCCTACTTCCGCCGGGTGATCGACCGCTGGCGCGGCCGGCTGCGCTTCATGCCGCAGACCGCGATGGGCTCCGACTGGCGCCTGCGCTCGTTGGTCAGCGACCAGAGCTGGATCGTCGAGACCACCCGGCCCATCGTCGACGCCAGCTTCTCCCGCATCCAGGTGCCCGCCACCCATCCGCCGAAGTACGCCGTCTCGCCCGAAGCCGCGCTGGTGCCCGTCGGCGGGCTGTGGCGGCTCGCGCAGCGCCACAGGCGCTACGTGGTCATCGGCGCCGGCAAGACCGCCTTCGACGCGCTGATCTACCTGATGGATCACGGGGTCGACCCCGATCGCATCACCTGGGTCATCAGCCGCGACTCCTGGCTCTACATGCGCGAGCTGCTGCAGCCCGCGGTCGCCGGACTGCGCCTGCTGGAGCAGGTGCGGGTCTTCGGCGCCGCCGACTCGGTCCGGGCGGGCTTTCATACCCTCGAAGCCCGTGGCCAGCTGGCGCGCGTCGATCGCGACCGCGAGCCGACGATGTTCCGCTGCGCCACCGTCGACCTGCGCGAGCTGGCGCTGCTGCGCCGGGTGAAAGACATCGTGCGCCTGGGCCGGGTGCAGCGGGTCGAGCCCGATCGGCTGGTGCTCGACGGCGGCGAGCGGCCCATCGCGCCGGGCGCGCTCTTCGTCGACTGCACCGCCGACGGCCTCGTGCGCCACCCGCCGACGCCGGTCTTCGCCGCCGACCGCATCACGCTGCAGCCGTTCTTCGTCTGCCAGCAGGTGATGAGCGCCGCCGCCGCCGCCGCGGTGTTCACCCACATCGACGACGATGCCGCGCGCAACCGGCTGACCGTGCCGGTGCCGCACCCCGATACCCCCGCGGACTACGTCGGCGCCGTCTCGCAGACCCTCGACAACCTCGTGCGCTGGATGGACGTGCCCTGGCTCGGCTGGTGGGCCGCCACCCGGCGGTTGAGCGCGAGCAGCCACATGACCCTGCGCGACAAGCTCGCCGTCGGCCTGGGCGTGCGCCGGGCGAAGGGCGAGATCCAGCGCGCGCTGACCGCGCTGGCCGGGCGGGGGTAGGGCCGGGCGTCAGGCGCGCTCGATCGTGGCGTCGCGCGCCGGGGCGCCCATGATGATCTCGAGGATGGAGTTGCTGTCCTTGCCGAACGTCTCCGGCGTCTCGACGACGGCGAAGTCTCGCAGGCAGATGATCGATTCCCCCGCCACTTGCCCGATGACCTGGGGCGAGTGGGTTGTGACGACGAACTGCACGTTGGGGAAGGCATCGATCAGCGCGGGCAGGGCCGCCCGCTGCCATGCCGGGTGGAGGTGCAGCTCTATGCCATCGATGAGGACGACCCCTGGCGCTTGAAGCGGATCGGCGGCCTCGGGGTTCGCCGCGGCGAGCCGGTGGGCGATCTCGCCGATCGTCAGCAGGATGGTGCTCTCACCCTCGGAGAGGTGGTCGAGCGGCAGCGTCAGCCCGGCCTTCTCGATGACGAGCAGACCCGAGACCGGGACATGCTCGCCGACCCGGGTGATGCGCAGCCGCTGGAAGTCCGCGCCCGGCAGCGCCGCCAGGAATCGGCCGACCGCTCGACGGACCGCCTGCAGGGCCGGTTCGCGGTAGTCCGCGCTGTCGGGTTGCGACAGCCGGATCTCGTTCTCCCGGCTCTCCATGTCGCGGAACCAGTCCAAGAAGCCCTTGAACAGGCTGACGCGGGGGTCGAGCGCCTCATAGGGATCGTGCACCGTGTCGATGCGGGCTGCGGCGGTCTCGAGGAACCGGTTGGGCGCCAGCGCGAGCAGGAGCGGGGGACGTTCGCCGACGTCGACCGGTGCCTCGGGGGACCAGCTCACCCGCTGGCTGCCACCCGCCTCGAAGTGGAACGACCACTCGAACGAACGCGCGTCAGAGATCAGGTCGACACGCGCGTCGAGCGCCGCTGTCCCGCGGCGAAGGAAAGGTCGGACGGTGTCTTCCTCGAAGTGGCCCTTCCACTCGGACTCGGAGATCTGCGTTCGGCGAACGAGGTCGACCATCACCGCGCGCAGAATGCGGAGGATGCTGGACTTGCCGGCCCCGTTGGCCCCGATGAGCACGTTGAGCCGGGGATGCAGCGCCAGATCGAGCTTCTCGAAGCCCCGGTAGTTCTCCAGCACCAGCCGCTCGATCTTCATGCCCCGACCCTACTCCGCGCCCGGCTCGTAGGCCAGACTCGGCGCCAGCCAGCGCTCGACCGCCTCGATGGACATGCCCTTGCGCCGGGCGTAGTCGACCACCTGATCGCGCTGGATGCGCCCCACCCCGAAGTAGCGCGCGTCGGCGTGGGCGAAGATGTAGCCGCTGACCGACGCGCTCGGGGTCATCGCGCAGCTCTCGGTCAGCCGCACGCCCGCCCGCGCCTCGGCGCCCAGCAGGCGGAAGATCGTGCGCTTCTCGGTGTGATCGGGGCACGCCGGATAGCCCGGCGCGGGGCGGATGCCCTGGTACTTCTCGGCGATCAGCTCGGCGTTGCTCAGGTCTTCGTCGGCCGCGAAGCCCCACAGCTCTTTGCGCACCCGCTCGTGCAGCAGTTCGGCGCTGGCCTCGGCGAGCCGGTCGGCGACGGCCTTGAGCATGATCGAGCGGTAGTCGTCGCCCGCCTTCTCGGCCTGCTCGGCCAGCGCGTCCAACTCGGCGCCGGCGGTCACGGCGAAGAGGCCGAGCCAGTCGTCGGTGCCCACGGGCGCGACGTAGTCGGCCAGGGCGCGGGCCGGCTGGCTCTTGGGGCGGGCCATCTGCTGGCGCAGCGTATGCACGCGGGCCGCCTCGCCGTGGCGGCGCGCGTCGGCCCAGAGGACGATGTCGTCGCCGTCGTGGTTCGCCGGCCAGAAGCCGACGACGGCCCGGCAGCGCACCGCGCCGTCGGCCTCCAGCGCCTGCAACTCGTCGAGCAGCGCGTTGGCGTCGTCGTACAGCTTCTGCGCCTCGGGGCCGGCCTCGGGGTGCTCCAAGACCTCGGGCCAGCGGCCGGGCATCTCCCACGACTTGAGGAAAGGCGTCCAGTCGAAGCGGGCGCGCAGCTCGGCGATGGTCAGCGGCATCTCGCGCACGCCGGTGAACGTGGGCGTCGTGCGGCCCGCGAAGTCGAGCGTCGCCCGGTTGGCCCGGGCGTCGGCGAGGCTCACCATGCGCCCGCTGCGCCGCTTCGCGTAGCGCTCGCGCTGGGCGGCGTACCTCGCCGAGACCTCGTCGAGGTAGCCCGTCCGCTGGGTCGGGCTGAGCAGCTTGCCGGCCACCACCACCGCCCGGCTGGCGTCGGTCGCGTGGATCACCGGGCCGTCGTAGTGCTGGTCGATCTTGACCGCGGTGTGCAGCTCGCTGGTGGTCGCCCCGCCGATGAGCAGCGGCATGGTGTAGCCCGCCCGCTGCATCTCCTTGGCGACGTGCACCATCTCGTCGAGCGACGGCGTGATCAGCCCGCTGAGGCCGATGGCGTCGACCTCGTGCTTCGCCGCCTCTTCGAGGATGCGGCTGGCGGGCACCATCACCCCGAGGTCGATGACCGCGTAGTTATTGCACTGCAAGACGATGCCCACGATGTTCTTGCCGATGTCGTGCACGTCGCCCTTCACCGTGGCGAGCAGGATGCGCCCGCTGTGGCGCGCGCCGCCCGAGGCCTCGCGCTCGGCGTCCATGTAGGGCTCGAGCCAGGCGACGGCCTTCTTCATCACCCGCGCGCTCTTGACCACCTGCGGCAGGAACATCTTGCCGGCCCCGAAGAGGTCGCCGACGGTGTTCATGCCGTCCATCAGCGGGCCCTCGATGACCTCGAGCGGGCGGTCGTACTTCTGCCGCGCCTCTTCGGTGTCGGCCTCGATGTACTTGGTGATGCCCTTGAGCAGCGCGTGGCGCAGGCGCTCTTCGACCGGCGCGTCGCGCCACGCGGCGTCGTCGGTCTTCGCCGCCCGCTTGCCGTCGGTCTGCGCCGCCGCATCGAGCAGCCGCTCGGTGGCGTCGGGCGAGCGGTTGAGCAGCACGTCTTCGATGGGGTCGAGCAGGGCTTTGGGCACGTCCTCGTAGACCGCGAGCTGGCCGGCGTTGACGATACCCATGTCCATGCCGGCGCGGATGGCGTGATACAGGAACGCCGAGTGGATCGCCTCGCGCACCACGTTGTTGCCGCGGAACGAGAAGCTGACGTTGCTCACCCCGCCGCTGACCCGGGCGTGCGGCAGGTTCTGCTTGATCCAGCGGGCGGTCTCGATGAAGTCGATGCCGTAGGTCGCGTGCTCGGCGATGCCGGTGGCCACCGCGTAGATGTTGGGGTCGAGGATGATGTCTTCCGGCGGAAAACCATCGGCCACCAGCAGGTCGTAGGCCCGCTGCGCGATCTCGATGCGCCGCTCGAACGTATCGGCCTGGCCCTGCTCGTCGAAGGCCATCACCACCGCCGCCGCGCCGTAGCGCCGGCACAGGCGGGCCTGCTCGAGGAACTCCGCCTCGCCCTCCTTGAGGCTGATCGAGTTCACCACGCTCTTGCCCTGCGCGTTCTGCAGGCCGGCCTCGATGACGCTCCAACGGGACGAGTCGATCATCACCGGCACCCGGCTGATATCGGGCTCGGCGGCGATGAGCCGCAGGAACTTCACCATGGCCGCCTCGGCGTCGAGCAGGCCCTCGTCCATGTTGATGTCGATGACCTGCGCCCCGTTCTCCACCTGCTGCCGGGCCACCTCGAGCGCGGCCTCGTAGTCGCCGCCCTTGATCAGCCGGCGGAACTTCGCCGAGCCGGTGACGTTGGTCCGCTCGCCGATGTTGACGAAGAGGCTGCTCTGATCGTGGATCAGCGGCTCGAGGCCGCTCAGGCGCAGCTTGCGCGGCAGATCGGGCACTTTACGCGGCGCGAGGCCGGCGACCGCCTCGGCGATGGCGGCGATGTGCGGCGGCGTCGATCCGCAGCAGCCGCCGACGAGGTTGACCAGCCCCTCTTGGGCGAAGCCGCCCACCAGCGCAGCCATCTGGGCCGGCGTCTGGTCGTAGGCCCCCAGCTCGTTGGGCAGGCCGGCGTTGGGATACGCCGCGGTGAAGCAGTCGGCGATGGCGCTGGCGGTCTGCACGTAGGGCCGCAGCTGCTCGGCGCCGAGCGCGCAGTTGAGCCCGAAGATGAGCGGGTCGCTGTGGCGCACCGAGTGCCAGAAGGCCTCCGTGGTCTGCCCGGACAGCGTGCGCCCCGAGGCGTCCGTGATGGTGCCCGAGACCCAGACCGGCACCCGCGCGCCGCGCTCTTCGAAGACCTGCTCGATGGCGAAGAGCGCCGCCTTGCTGTTGAGCGTGTCGAAGACGGTCTCGACCATCAGCATGTCGACCCCGCCGTCGAGCAGCCCGCGGGCGGCGTTGGCGTAGTCGTCGCGCATGGTGGCGAAGTCGATGGCCCGATAGCCGGGGTCCTCGACCCGCGGCGAGAGCGAGCACGCCTTGGCGGCGGGCCCCATCGAGCCGGCGACGAAGCGCGGCCGCTCGGCGGTGGCGAAGGCGGCGGCGGCTTTGACGGCGATCTCGGCGCCGGCCTTGTTGATCGCGTATACGTGCGGCTCGAGCTGATAGTCGTCGAGCGAGGCCGCGTTGGCGTTGAAGGTATTGGTCTCGATGATGTCGGCGCCCGCCTCGAGGTATTGCCGGTGGATGTCGGCGATGACGTCGGGCCGGGTGAGGCAGAGCAGGTCGTTGGCGCCCTTGAGCTCGACCGGGTGGTCGGCGAAGGCCGCCCCGCGGAAGTCGGCGTCTTCGAGCCCGAAGCGCTGGATCATGGTGCCCATGGCCCCGTCGAGCACCAGGATGCGCTGGGTGAGCGCGTCGATGAGCGCCTGTGCGCGGGGGGTGGGGGACTGTTGCATGGGGCACCTCCGTCTCCGCGCGTACGCCGCAGCGGACCGATGAGACGGCTCGGATAACCCGCCGGTTGCGCCGATGGCAAGCGACAGCCGCGGGCGGCGGCGGATTGCTGATCGATCCCGGGCGACTTTCTGATCGGTCTCGGGCCGCTCGTGCCGCCGCTGTCGAGTCCGCGGACGAGCGCGACCGAAAGTCATCGACCGCCACCCGCTCGATTAGGCGGTGGGGCGTACGTGCTCAGTCTGCGGCTGTGCCCAGCTCTTCCGTCCCGCCGATCTACTACATCGAGATTTGCTCGCGCGGCGCGCGAATTACCGGAACCCACGCCGAAGCAGGTCGAGCGTGCAGCGCGAGACGCGACGGGCGGAGCCCGGAGCACGCGAGGCGAAGCCGAGCCGCCGAGCGCAGCGCAGGCATGCGGGCTGGCCCGCACGGGTCGGAGCAACGATGAGTGCGAGCGCAGCGAGTGCGAAGAGGCGCGGAGATCCCGCCCGAGCGCAGCGAGGGTGCCGGAGACGAGCACGGCAAACGCAAGCAACCATCCACGTTCCGAATCACCATGGCGTCACGACGAGCCACCGAGGCGCGTCACCCTCGACACGGCCGAAGCAGACCTTGGGTTGCAGGCGTCAGCCCGCGCTATGAGGAGGTGGCCCACCACATCATGTCTGGCCCGTGCTCGGGCTTCGGCTGGTGGGGTAGAGGCGCCGCGTGCGAATGCCTCACCCGGCGACCGCAGCGTTGGTGCAACGGGACGGCGCCCGAAGCCGCCGCCCAGTTGCTCGGCGGCTCAGGCGGGCAGGTCGGTGGGCGAAGCCGTGGCGGTCCGGCTGGGAAGGGTGAGCTGCGCGATATCGGCCAATGGCAGGCGGTCGGCCACCTCGACGAAACCGCCGTCATTGTCCAACGCTTCGACCTCGATGATGTCGTCCAAATAGACGTTGAGACGGGGCGGGAAGAGGGCTTTGTAGGCCGCGGGCAGCTTGGGGGGATGGCGCCGCGCCTTCGTGCGCTCCGCCGGGTCGTCCGACAGCAGCGAGTAGAACTCGTTCGGATTGAGCGCCGTGCACCGGCGCGCCCGCTCGCCGAGGATCCTGGTCCACCGGCAGGCTGTGCAAGGGCCGTCGCGGTGCCGTTCCACGGCCTGCCTGGCAGTGTGGCGATGGTTTCGTGCGTGCGGATCGACGCGCATGTCGCTGTCGTCGCGGCGACACTTCGAGACGGGGTCGGGGGGTCGGCAGCGGGTCATCGGCGGCTCCTCTCAAGCTCGGGGTAGCGCCATCGTAAGCCGATATTTCTGGGGTGTTCAAGATGTTTGTTGATTTTTTTGCGGCGTGGTTGAGTCAGTTGTGGTTTTGATTGTCGTGTTTGGTCTAGCTGTTTAATTGTGTTGGGTCGTTTTGGCCGAAGCGGCTTGATACGTTGTGGTGTCTGGTATCGGCCGTATCATGTCAGTTGGATGTCGATCGCGTGGGTTTGTCGAACTCCCTTGATCGAGTGCACGGTTTGATTAATCATGTGGAGGGTTGACATGGCCGCCAATGGCGACTATGGATCCGCCGCACTGACAGTGAATTGAGCAGATGAGGCTGGTATGCAGTCGACAGTCGCCCGGATCGTCCGCCAGGCCATGGCGGATCACACCGCCCCTTCTGGCAGGGCGTTGAGCCAACATGCACTCGCCGAACTCGCGCAGGTTGGAAGGACGTTCGTCCAGCGCCTGATCGACGAGAGTACGCCGCCACCGAGGGCGCGGCGAGGCCGAAAGAACGCGCAATCCGATCGACGATATCACCGGATCGCGCAGGTTCTCGACCTTGGACCCGACTTCATCGAGCGGGCGTCTTGGGAGCAGGAGCAGGCCGACGAACTCGAGAAGAAGGCTTCGGAGGAAGCGACCGGCTGGATGATGCGATACGGACTGAACGAGCGCAGCTTCGGTCATCCCTGCGAGGCAAGCCTGATGGCGCTGCTGTCCCCCGTTCTGGATGCCCCGGACGGGCAGCAGCACATCGTGGCGCGATTCTGCGCCCTGGCGATCGCAGTTGCACAGCAGCAAAGGCGTTTCAAGCTCGTGACCAACGCCTTGGCGACCCCTGCGCTCGACGAGCCCGCAGCGCTCATGTCACTCGATGGCAGCCAGATGGCGAATGCCTTGGGGGCCGCCGATAGCATGCCAGCGGTGGCGGCGGCCCTAGGCCACCTGCCGTCGTCGAGGATAAGAGTGACTCACTGGCAAGACCGTGCCCAGGATCTGCGTCACTGTGCGATGAAGGCCATGAGGCTCGACCTCGATACGTATACCGAACGGGAGCGGGTCATGAATTTGCTCTATGCCCTGGCGACGCAAGTAGAGCGTCGTAAGGCTCACCCCTTCGACCTCGTCGCCCAGGTTGTGGAGGAGTGACCCGGCGTGCTCGTCGGCATCGCGGCCGTGTATCGTAGAGCGCGGCCCACTCAGGAGTCAGATGCTTCGCAGCCGTCGCCAGCCGTCGCCCGAGCCGTCGTCCTCCGATGGCTCGGCTGCCGCCGCGCTCAGTGGGTAGAGGCTTCGGCTGGCGGTGACGCGTCGAGATACTCGGCCAGGATGTCGAAGCGGAGAGTCCTGCCCTCTTCGCACAGGCGATGCATGAGTTGCCACGTCGCCTGGGTGTACACATCTGGCGCACCCTCGGGGACCTTGAGCCCACCCCGGGGCTTGAGTCGCGTCAGCATGCTCGAATCCTCGTATCGCAGCCACCAGCGTCTGGAATCGGATGACGAGCGGATCTCCCTGAATCGAAGGAGATGCTGCCGGTATGCGTTGACGACGGGCGCGAGGGTCGACACCGAAGCCTGGGATGCACCGCCGGCTCCCAAGGCACGCCGCGCGAGATAGATGGTGGATTCCATGTGGTCGAAGAGGTTGTCGAAGATCTCCTCCGATTCAAGATCACCTTCGAGGTCCCATAGCTTGCTCTCGAGGCCACCGATCAGGCGGCAGATATCGAGCCAGATGTTCTCGACGTCGCGTCGCTGATTGTTGGCGGACATCGCGACATCGATGACCAGATTGTGAGCGATCTGGCGCGACATACCGAGCAGCTTGGACCGTGTCGAATGGTTCTGCGTGACCGCCCTCATATTGGGGCGGGAAGCCTCTCCGAGGGGCAACTCTTCACCGTATCCGGCTCGGCTTCTGGCGAGTTTGAGGCTCGCGTGCCCCTCTCGGCGCAGGTGGTCGACAAAGGCGACGAGATCGTCGAGGAACGAACGATAAGTGAGCGGCAGCGACAGCAGAGTCCGGTTGACGGTGAACGCGCGCATGATCAACTCGACCAGGATGCCGAACTGGCCGTTCTGCCAGTATCCCTGTGTTCGCTGGCGCTCGAAGATGAGCGAAGGGCCGTGGACGAACCAGAAGCGCCTGAGCGTCTCCTCGGGGTCGCCCGGTTGTCCGATCAACTGCGCGACGATGACGTCGGCTGCTACTTCTTCCAGTTGAAGGAAGCAGGCTGATAGCAGTTCGGCCGAGGGGAAGCCGAATCGTTGCAGGCTCCCGGCGACCTGCCGGTTCGATTCGGCGAAGTCCATCCGAATGGACGTCCAGGCGTCTCTTTCTCCGGCGGGCAAAGGCGGCCTCTCCGGGCAGACCGACGCTTCCCACTCTTCGAGGCTACAGGTCGCGAACAGGGCGTGGCCCATTTCGTGCACGTAGGTGGACCAGTGGAAGGGGTGGTGGAGAACCATGGACGATACGGTCAGGATGATGGGCCCGCTGGTGAGCGTGCGTACCGAGAATCCACCTCCAGCTGAGTCCAGCACCACGGTCGGATGGTCGATGTTCAACTCGCGGCGGATGGCGTCGGTGAAGACTAGGAAGGCATCGCGATAGGAGCGGTAGCCTGCGTGGGCCTCGAAAGCGATGGTGCCGCGAGGAGGGCGCAGCGGGTCATCACGCCGTGCCCGACTCGCCATCAACTCACTGGCGGCGCGATAGGCTTCTCTCAGCTCCTGAATGGTCGCCACTGGTCGATTCTCGAGCCTTCTGGGGGTCATCTGTCGGTCCGCGATGTCCTCTGCCATGCGAACGATCGCGGCCAGCAGTGGAAGAAGGTCAACGTAGCTGGCTGGGTCCTGTTCGAGGTAGTTGAGCACTGACGGAATCAGGTTGACCATGCCGTTGGTCAGCGGGTATGCGAGTCCGATCTTCTTTGATGCATCGAGCCAGCGGCGAAGCCATCCCTTCGGCGCGCCTTCGTCGGGGTCGCGCTCGATGTGGAATTTTCGGCTCTCGGTCAATCGCTGCGCGAGACGACGCTCGAAGCCAGTGTCGGGGTGGCCGTCCGTACCGGCACCGATGGGCAGGTGGATGGCGATCTCCGTCACCACGTCGGCTTGTGCGTCGAGCACTTTCTTGACCGGTGTGTCCCGGAGGGTTACCTGGTCTGGTCCGGGCCCTGGCATACGCTGGTCGATCTTCGCCCTGAGTGGGGCGTCGAAGATCTCGATCACTGCACCGATGGTGAGTGTGCTCGCCGCCCCCGATGCAGGATAGAGAATGTCCGCCCGGCCGAAGAGGACGGCGGCCCGACGCTCTTTCGTTGCGCTGGCGAATCTGGCCATGGCTCGGGTGTTGTACACGCGGTGCCGTCGAGTGAACGATGCGCTCTCTGCCGCGAGGTCATCGGGCGTCCAGTCGTTGGACGCGCCGTACAGTGCTACGGTGTCCAGGTCATCAGCGATCGCGGCTTCTGGATCGAGCCAGAGACCGACCAGGGTCGTCGAATGCGAGATCGTCGGGCTCGATGGCCAGCGGTCAGACTCGCTGCGGGTGACTTGCAGCAGCCGTTCGAGGCGTGAGCCCAAGGCACTCTGGTCCGGCGAGTCGAGGTGAGCCCCTGCTACCGTGCAGCTGCGCAAGACCCAACTGAGGACCGCTATCTGTTCGAGGCGCCTCGCCCGTACGAGCAGCACCACATCGACCGTATCGAGCCCGGTTACCGGTGAGACCAGGAGCGGTGGAAGGTCTCCACGATCGGCGCCGAGGTCACACGCGTCCAACTCCGACTCATAGGTTGTCCAGAGGTCGGACGTACCCAAGCTTCGGATCCACTTGCGAGCCAGTGTGCGTGAGCTCTGCTCTTGAGGATCTGTCTCGGCGCCGCCGAGCGGTGGTGTGCAGGCGACGACCAGGGTACTGAGTCGTAGGTAGTGGATGGAGACGAATGGACGCTTGGGGTCATGGCCCATCACAGTGTCGAGCGGTGCCAGGCACCAGTCTTTCGATTGCTCCGTGATGATTGCGTCAGTGCTGATATCGGCTGCCACGCCGAGCGAGCGTCGGAAGGCATGGACGCTACTGCCCGATACCTCGAAGAGGTTGGAGAGTTCTTTGAAGAATGAGACCTCCAGCAGGTCGGTTTCACCCAGAGACGCGACCAGCATTCGGTCCATCGGGTGACCTTTATCCCGACGCAACTCCGCTCGCTTGTGCAGGTCGTGCAGCACGGTCCGGTACTCGTTGAGAGGTACGCCGAACTCCGTGATCGAGCCGAGTTGCCGGTCTGCTGAATGCATCGAGTGGCCTTGTTCGTGACTCCGATTCGAAGGGTAGAACCTACCCCGTCTCCTCCTTATGCGGCTGATCGGGAAAAATCAAGGCATGCTGAATTCATGCCGACATGGTGCGCATGCTCGCGCTTCGACCTCGGTTGAGCCGACGCGCGCGTCAGCCGGCGGCCTTCGCGGTGCTCGACAGCGCCATGCCGCGGGCGGTCAGGTCGGCGACGAACGCGTGCTGAAGACCCTCGAAGCCGGGCACCGGGCTGATGGTGTCTTCGAGCAGCACCAGCTTCTCGATCCGGCCCCGCTCGCCCAGCTCGTTGGCCAGGTCACGCACCGTATTCGCCACGCAGTGCGAGCCCGCCTCGCCGGCGATGAGCACCCGGTCGGCGCCCTTCAGCGCCGCGATGAGCCGGGTATTGGGCTGGGTCGACGGGTCGTTGGGGTCGATCACCTCGGCGCGGATGGCCGAGAAGTGCTCGGTCCACGGGTTGGTGCCCTTCATCACGTAGTCGACGACCGCGTGCTTCGAGGCCTCCCAGCGGCACAGCGCGGCGAAGAGCGTCGGCTCGACGTTGTGCCCGCGGCTGCCGATGAGGCAGTGCGGCGGCCAGATCGTATGCGGGTAGCGCCCGCCGGCGGCCAGCGCGTCGAGGTAGGCCAGCGCCCGGTCGCGGTCTTCGGGGCGGCGGGTGGTCCACTTGCCGGCGCGCACGGCGTCGGGGCTGATGCCGGTGAACGGCGCCGGCGCCTCGCCCGCGGCGTCGCGCCAGAAGATCGGGTGGGCGATGTCGACGGGGTGGTGGCTGTCGAGGGTGACGTGGATCGCGTCGATGTCGGCGCCGGCGTGGTCGATGAAGGCGGCGAGCCGGGCCATGTCGGCCTGGGCGCCCGGTACGTAGAGGCTGCCGTGGTCGGGATCGCAGAAGTCGTTCTGGGGGTCGATGACGAGCAGGTGGGTCCGCATGAGGCCTCCTCGGGGTCGATGGTGGCTCTATTTAAGGGTCAGTTAGACCCTTATTCAAGTTTTTCGACATTCGGTCGTGGTTCCGGGCGGTTGGCCGCCGGTCGGGCACGGGTTCGCGTCGGGTCAGTGTAGTGCAGGTGACGTGCGCGGCGCTTGGTTGACAGTCCCGGGGCGGATCGCTCAATCTGGCCCACGTCGCGGTCCGGCCGCCGGCCGCCGGGCCGGGGGTCGTCGAGCCGCCGGGGGACCTCGTTGCGCGGATCACGCAGACGTTCGGCCAATCACCTGCAGCTCCTGGTGGCACCGGTGCGGTGGACCACCACGATGGCGGTGAAGCGGCTGTTCGAAGAGGAGGCCATCCCCGCCCGCATCATCGGCGCGTCGAGCGTCGAGGCGGCGATGAACCAGCTCAAGAAGAACAGCCGCTATCGGGCGGTGCTCGTGCAGTGGGAGGAGGCCGGCCAGCTCGCGCTCGAGCTCGCCTGCGCGGTCAAGGAGCGCGGGCGCCCGGCCATCGTCGCCTTCCAGAAGGAGTGGGACAAAGACGACATCCGCCGGGCGCTGCAGCTCGGCGTCGACTCGCTGCTCTACGACCCGTTCACCATCGACGAGCTGTTCGCCGACCTCAAGGCGATCACCGAGGAGGGGGTCAGCCGCACCCGGGCGCAGATCCTGAGTCAAGGCAGCGAGGCGCTGCTCGAGCCCGACGCCAACTTGTGGGTGCAGCAGGACGACGACTGGCGCGCGCGCATGATGTCGCTCGCCGACCAGATGCAGCGGCCGTGGTCGGAGAACGTCGCCAAGAAGGCCGGCGACCTCGAGAATACGCTGCGGCGTATCGACGAAGAGGGCGAGATCGACCCGCTGATGGCCAAGGCGGTCATGGCGGTGCTCGATCAGGGCCGCGACCGCCTGCCCGAGCTGGCCAAGGAGCACAAGGTCGAGGCCCGCTCGCTCGCCCGGGTGACCTCGGCGGTCGAAGACTTCGCCGAGCATCACGGCGGGCCGTCGCGCATCCCGCTGTTGATGAACGAGGTCATCCGCAAGGTCGACGACGGCGGCGGGCAGACCGGCGGCAAGCTGCTCATCCTCAAGCGGGTGGCCCGGGTGGTGCTGCGCACCCAGGGGCACTCGGGGCGCAAGAAGGACGCGCTCAACGAGACGATGCGCAAGATGATCGGGGTGCCGATGCCGGTGCTCGTCGGGCTGACCCCCGACGACCGGGTCGATCTCTCCGGGCGGCTGCTCTTCGCCGAGACCGAGGAGGAGGCCCTCGATCACTGCCGGCTGATGGTCTTCAGCCACATGCTGCGCAACGTCGATCGTTTCCCGACGAGCCCCAACCACCTGCACGCGCTGGCGGCGATCCTGGGCCTCAAGGCGCGCATCAGCGGCATCACCCCCGAAGAGCTGCTGCAGCGGCTGGCGGTGCTCAACCCGTCGCCGGTGCTCTACGACGTCGATCTGCTCGACCTCGAGCCCTTCCGCGAGTTGATCCCCGATCCGCCGACGAGCGCGCTCGACAAGGCGCTCGCCGGGGCGCTCGACGGGCTGCTCGAGGCGGGTGATCCGCTCGGCGACCTCGATCAGCGGCGGCTGAGCGCGCTGCTCGGCGCGGTGCGCACAGAGTCGGCGGTGCTCATCGGGCGGCCGACGTGGCGCACGCTGCACATCGCGTTGTCCAGCGAGGTGCGGCCGCCGGTCGACCGCATCATCGACCGCATGACCTTCCTGCTCGGCGCCCGGACCCACGTCGCCCGCAATCGGCTGCTGCAGGCCCTCGCCGATCTGATCGACGTCGGCCGCCACGCGCTCGACGCGGCCCGCTTCGCCGAGTTCTGCCGGGCGGCGGCCTACGAGCCGCTCAGCCGCGAGGTCATCGAAGAGTACGCCGCCGAGACGCCGGCCGAGTTCACCCCCGATCGCGACCGCCGCCCGGGCGCCGCCGAGGAGCAGGCGCTCGTCACCGCGGCGCTCGACGCGCTGAAGTCGGCGGGCATCGACCCCCAGGCGGTGCTCGAGAACCTGCCGCCGGCCCCGCGCATCGCGACCCGGCTCAACCCGGAGGAGATGACCCGCATGCGGGTGCTGGCCGCCGGGCTCGAGGGCAAGCCGATGGGCGAGCAGGAGAAGCTCGTCACCCGCAGCCTGGGCGGCGAGATGTTCAAGATGCCCCAGCTCGCGGCGATGGAGAGCATGCTCGGCGAGGGGGCGACGGTGGAGATGCTGCGCACCCACACCGCCCCCGAAGAGGAAGAGGACGACACCCCGCTCGTCGAGCACTTCGAGCGGGGGTTGACCGGGCCGATGATGCGCATCGACCCCGACGCCCACCGGCGCAGCGCGCAGGTGCTCGCCGAGCGTCAGGCGCAGCGCTGGGCGGCGAGCGGGGGCGAAGAGGCCGACGAGCTGCCCCGCCGGGAGCGGCGGCGTCAGCGGGCGATGCACCCCGACGACATCGACCTGCCGGTGCGCGACGAGACGATGCCGCGCATCCCGGGCTATGGGGGCACGCTCAGCGACTCGGTGGAGGGCGAGCTGAGCGCGCCGACCCTCGAGCCGCTGCAGGCGGTGGTGCCCGAGCCGCCGCCGGGCTCGACCCCCGTCGACATGGGCCGGCTGCAGAAGTACATCGACATGGGCGACCTCGACGCGGCGGCTCAGCTGGTGCGCGAGACCGAAGACGGTACGCTGCGCCTGCCCGACGGGCTCAACATGGTGGCGCTGCACATGTACGTCGCCGGCCGGCGCACCGCCGCCGGCGCGCTGTGGGAGCGGGCGGTGCGGCTGGGGCCGGACCAGATCAACATCCTGTTCAACCTCGCCCGCCTGCGCTGCGAGATGGGCCAGGCGGCCGAGGCCCGCCCGCTGCTGCGGCGGGTCTTGCGGGTGCGGCCCCATCTGACGCCGGCCCGGCGACTCTTCATGCAGGTGCGGGCCGAGATGCGGGCGGAGGTCGGTTGATGCGCGAGCGGCACGAGGGGCGAGCCCCGGGGAGCGATCCACGGTGAGCGATTCGAACCGACGATCCGATCCCGGCGCGCCGCGCGCGAGCGGCGGCCAGCGGCCGGTCCGGGCGAGCGGCGGCCAGCGGCCGGTCCGGGCGAGCGGCGGCCAGAAGGCGGTCGCGTCGCGCGGCGATGGCGCTGCGGCCCGGGCGGCGGCCCGGCGCAACAAGCTGGTGCTGGTGGTCGAAGACGACGAGAAGACCCGCCGCCTGCTGGGCGTGGTCTGCAAGAAGGGTGGCTATCGGGTCGCGCTGGCCGAAGACGGGCGCAAGGCCGCGGCGGTGCTCAAGAAAGCCCGGCCCGATCTGATCCTGCTCGACCTCAAGATGCCGCGCATGGACGGCTTCCGGCTGCTCGAGCTGCTCTCCCGCTTCAAGACCGCCGCCAGTATTCCGGTGGTGGTGCTCACCGCCAGCGACAGCCCGATCGACCTCGACCGCGCGCTGCAGCTCGGCGTGCAGGACTACCTCGTCAAGCCGATCTCGCCCAAGGCGCTGCTGCTCAAGGCGCGGGCGATCATCGGCTGAGCGGCGCGGTCAGCCGCCCGCCTCTTCGAACAGCTCGATCAGCCAGTCCATGACCGCCCGCACCCGCGGCAGGCGGTGGCGCGAGCGGTGCACGACCATCCACAGCTCGCGCTCGGGCAGGCCCGGCGTACCCAGGCCCAGCGCAGCGGGCGCGACCGCGGTCAAGCCCAGCCGCCGGGCGAAGCCGCGGGGCAGGATCGCGACCCCCAGGCCGGCGCCCACCGCCCGGGCCAGCGCCTCGACGTCTTCGACGAGCACCCGCGCCGGGCGCGCCGCGAAGAGCCGCTCGGCGAGGGCCTGCTCGGGGATGTGCGCCAGCGAGCCGGTCAGGCCGAGCCAGGGCGTCTCGGGGCCCGGCTCGACCGTCGGCGCGACGAAGAAGCCGTAGGCCATGCGCTGCACCCGGCGGGCGATCAGCGCGCCGCTGTCGGGCCGGGCGAAGCGCAAGGCGACGTCGGCCTCGCCCGCGGCCAGGCTCGCGTTGTGGTTGTCGGCCAGGATGCGCAGCCGCAGGTGCGGCCAGCGTTCGAGCAGGGTCGGCAGGCCGTCGACGAGCACCCAGCGCACCATCTCGGCCACGGTGGTCACCGTCACCGCGCCCTGCACCGCCGGGCTGTCGTCGAGCAGGGCTTCGGCGGCGCGGGCCCCGTCGAGCATGGGCCCGACGGCGGCGAGCAGATCTTCGCCCAGCGCCGTCAGCCGCATGGGCGTCTGGCGCAGCAGCAGCGGTGAGCCGGCGCGGTCTTCGAGGCGGGCGAGGTGTCGGCTCACCGTCGACTGGCTGACCCCCAGCGCCGCGGCAGTGGCCGTCAGGCTGCCGTGGCGGGCGACCGCGGCGAACGTGCGCAGCAGATCCCATTCGATGGGTGTCATGGTGTCATCCTCGGCCACCCGAAATGGTCGAAACAGAGCAAATTCGGATGGCGGCAATGCATCTATGCCTCTGTCCATCCGCAGATGATGTGAGCAGACTCAGCGGGCCACGACAAGACCGGGAGATGTCATGCAGATCCATCACCTGCGCAACGCCACCGCCATCATCACCCTCGGGCCGCATCGGCTGCTGCTCGACCCCATGCTTTCGGAGGTCGGCGCGATGCCCGGCTTCAAGCTGTTCGGCGGCGGTCGCCGGCGCAATCCGCTGGTGCCGCTGCCGCCGAGCGCCGAGGCTGCGCTCGACGCGGTGACCGCCGTCGTCATCACCCACGAGCACCCGGATCACTTCGACAAGCCGGCCCTGGCCTGGATCAAAGAGCGGCGCCTGCCGGTGTGGAGCCACCCGGTCGACGCGCCGAACCTCGCGCGCAAGGGGCTCGCGGTGCAGCCGCTGGTCGACGGGGCGCTCGGCGCGCGCATCGAGTCGGTGCCCGGTCGCCATGGGCGCGGACTGCTCGGCTGGCTGATGGGGCCGATGCACGGGCTCCATCTGGCGCACCCTGGCGAGCCGAGCCTCTACATCACCGGCGATACGCGGCTCACCGACGCCGTGCGCGAGGCCATCGCCCGGCTGCGGCCGGATGTCATCCTGGCGCCGGCCGGGTCGGCCGATATGGGCCTGGGCGGTGACATCCTCTTCAGCTCGGACGAGCTGATCGAGCTCGCGCGCATGGCGCCGGGGGCGGTCGTCTTCAATCACCTCGAAGCGCTGGATCATTGCCCGACGACGCGGGCCGAACTGAAGGCCCGGCTGGCCGCCGCGGGGCTGGCGGCGCACGTGCCCGAAGACGGTGAGGCGTTGACGTTCGACGCGGCCGGGCCGGCGGTCGAGCCGCGGGGCGTCGAGCCGACGCGGCCCGGTCTGCAGAAGTGGTTGACGGCGAAGATGGCGGGCACCTGAACGGCGCTCGGCTCAGGCAGGCGCCGACGGGTTCACTCGCTGATACAGGCTGCCTCTTCGGGCACCGCGATGCCCCACGCCGCGGTGCACTCGGCGTCGCACAGGTTCAGCTCGTCGGGTTCGCAGGCCCGGTCGAAGCTGGGGTGGGTCGGCGCGCCGTCCAGCGTGATGTTGGGCAGCCGATCGGCGGTGCAGTCGCAGCCCGCCGGGTGCCCCGCCTGCCGGCCGCCGCTGACCAGGAAGCGCGCGGTGAGGTTGACCGCGAAGGCGTCGTGGTCGAAGGCCCGGAAGGGCTGGGCGTTGTAGATCCCGTGCTGCCCGGCGGGGCGCACGAGCGGGATGCGGAAGGCGTCGTAGCGCGCGGTGCCGTCGCTGTCGCGGCGTCGATCGGCGCGCAAGGCGGCGCCCGGCTCGGGGCGCGGCGGCGAGAAGAAGACCTCCTGGCCCTGCACGTCGTCGGGGCATTCGAACTCGCCGTTGCCGCCGCTCCAGTCGCTGGGTCCACACGAGAACTCGGCGGCGCCGTCGCTGAGGTCGTCGATGTCGTAGAGCGCGCTGGGGTTGATCGGGTTGTCGGCGTAGCGCTGCAGGCGGTGGTCGCCCTCGACGACGTGGCGCTCGATGAGCTCCTGATCGATCGATCGGCCGTAGCGCTCGTCGGGCACGAAGATCTCGCGCCAGCCGTACTCCGCGGGGATGCTCTCGTCGCGCAGCCACGAGCCGAGCAGGCCGCCGGCGCGGGCCATGGCGATGCCCGTATTCACCGGCACGACCCGGTCGCCGACCACCGGCATGTAGAGCACCCGGGTATTGCCCGACGGGCGGTGCGGGTCGTAGTCGAAGTCGAGCGGCTCGAGCACCGCGTGGGCCGCCCAGACGCCCGGGTCGGCGGGGCCGATGGCGTGCTGGGCGATGCCGGCGAAGCGGCGGAAGCCGGGGGTATTGCGGGTGTATCCCAGCCCGCGGGTCAGCGCGACGAGCGGGGCGCCGACCGGGTAGCGGGCGGCGAAGTGGGTGACCTCTTCACCGAAGGCATCGACGGTGGTCCGGACTTCGTCGCTGTCGCCCACGTAGACCGTGAGCTGCAGCCGATCGCCGAGCTGTGGGGTGTCGTCGACGGTCACCGCGCGGTTCTGGCCCGCTTCGAGGCCGAGCACGGGCCGCCGCTCGACGGCGTCGAGGGCGTCGGCGGCGACCGCCAGCCGGAACCAGCCCCGATTGTTGATGCGCGCGCTGGCCGTCTCGCCCGAGCGCAGGTTGGTCAGCTCGATGCGGTCTCCTGGGCGCGGGCCGGCGACGCGGCCGATGATCTTCGTCTTCTGGTCGGCCAGCTCGGTGACGTAGGCCCCCAAGGTGAGGGTGTCGCCGGTGATCGCCGCGCCGTCGCCGCCCATGCACGCCTGCTCGGTCATCGCGTCGGCGGGCAGCGGGTTCTGGCTGCCGTCGACGGGCAGGCAGCCGGCGATGATCGGGCCCATCATCGGCAGCACGATGGCGTCGGGCAGGCCGCCGAGGCTCGAGCGCATCGCGATGTCGACCAGCCCCGCGCCGCCCGCGTTGGGCGAGACGGCGTCCAGCGAGGGCTCGGCGCCGGCGACGACCCCGGCGACGATGCCGCCCAGGCTGATGCCCCACATGCCCAGCGTGGTCTCGGGGCCGCCGATGTCGACGGTGCCGTCGCCGTCCAGGTCGCCGAGCACGCCCTGCGCGCCTTCGCGGCCGTCCATCGACCGCAGGATGCGCACGAGCTGGATGACCTCCAGCGCCGACTGGCGCACCATGTCGCGGGTATGGAAGAGGTCGGCGGTCCACTGGTCGGCGCCGCCGTCGGGCAGGCCGTCGTTGTTCAGGTCGCGGTCGCGGCCGCGCACGATGATCTCGGCCATCTCGCGCACGCCGTAGCGCGAGAAGCCGACCCGGGCGCCGATCAGCGCCGCGCCCGCCTGCAGGTCGACCTTCCAGCGGCTGAGGCCGTGGCCCGGCCCGTCGAGGGCGCAGACCGCGTGGCCCATGGCGGTGTGGCGGCCCATGTGGCTGGTGATCTCGGCCCGCGAGCTGCCGTAGCCGTGGGCGAAGATCACGGTGGGGAAGGGCTTGCAGAAGGGCACGCCGTCGGGGTTGCCCGGCGGGCACTCGGCGCTCTCGTAGGGCACGGCGCACCAGAACGGCACCGCCTGCGGGGCCTGGGTGACGGTGCCGGCGTCGACGTCGATCTGCCAGCGCTCGTCGTCGTCGGCGGGGTGGGTCTCGGTGGCGATGCCGTCCTTGTCGACGAGCAGATAGGGCGCCTCGAACGTGCCGCCGAAGACGCCGGCGATGGCGCTGTTGTCGGCCTCGAGCGCGCACATGTTGGGGTCCCACTCGCCGATGCCGTGCTGCCAGAGGTAGGTCAGACCCGCGCCGGCGCAGGCCCCCGGGATCAGCGCGCCGTCGCCGTCGCCGCCCAGCTCGGCGCGGGTCCACAGGCGCAGGTCTTCGGGCGGATACTGCGCGGCGAGGTCGGCGAAGGGCCCGTGGCCGTAGAGCCCGGCGCGCAGCGCTTCGAGGTCGCGGGTCTGGCTGCCGACGGTCATGGTCCAGGCGAACGCGACGTCATCCAGGCCGAGGCCATAGCGCGGCAGCAGGTCGACGATGGGCTCGAGGGCGGCGGTCTGGCGCGGCAGGTTCACGAAGGGCAGGGGAGAGCGGATCGGCCGGCCGTCTTCGTCGCGCAGGCGCTCGGTGAGCACGACCGCGTAGGTGCAGGCCTGCTCGAGCGGCCAGACGGGGCGCAGGATGAGGGTGTCGCTCTGGTACTCGTACCAGGTCAGCAGGTGGTCGGCGACGCAGCGGTCGCGATCACGGGTGCCGATCTCGAGGCCGTCGCAGGCGCCCTCGGGCCACAGGTTGGCCACGTCGAGGTGCCCGTCGCCGTCCAGGTCTTCTTCGGGCTGCAGCACGCCGTCGCCGTTGCGGTCTTCGTCGAACTCGGGGAAGAGGATCGAGTTGGACTCGCCGAGCCGGTCGAAGCGGAAGTAGGCGTTGCCGCCTTCGTCGAGCCGATAGCCGTCGGGCGCGGCCGGATCGGCGCGGCGCCGGCTGTGGCGGTAGACGGTCACCGGGTAGCGCCCGCGGCCGAGGTCGAGGGCCACCTCTTCGCCGAAGCGGCTGCAGTCGGGGTCGACGTTGAGCAGAAAGAGCGCGTCGTCGCGGAAGTCGTCATTGCCGTTGTGGCGCGCGTCGATGTCAGCGAGGTCGAGCCGCCGATCGAACGAGACGAAGATCGGGGCGAAGGCGCCGAAGCCGTCCATCTCGTTGAAGGCCGCCCGGACCTCGTTCTCGTGCGCGGTGGTCGCGGCCAGGGCGATGTCGACCCGCCGGCCGGTGGGCGTGCGCGGGTCGCGGCGGGTCAGCGCGTCGTTGGGCAGCGGAATGTCGGGCAGCGGCAGGGCCGCGGGATCCCAGACCACCGCCGGTCCGCCGGTCTCGTCGGCCGGGGCGAGGCCTTCGGTGGGCGCGGCGTCGGGCTGCATGTCGACCGGGGCCATGTCGCGGGCGGCCATGTCGCGGGGGGCCATGTCGCCGGGCGGGGCCATATCGCCGGGCGGGGCCACGTCGGGCGCCGGTCCCGCGCCGCGGTCGACGGCGGACGACTGCGGATCGTCGCAGCCGCAGAGGCCGGCGCACGCCAGCAGGCCGACTAGCGCGACGGACGAGCGAAGCGGGCGCATGGGCATATCTCCTCGGTGGGCCCGCCGGGCGGTCGGCGCGCCGCCGGAGGATAGCGAAACCGACGCGCGGTTCGATATCGAAAGTACGGTATGCCGTCGCCCGGGTGCCGCTTTCGGGTGCTGACCGGCTGTGGCCGGCGGAAACGGCGCGGACATGGCCGCCATGGGCGTTCGGTGATAGTCTGCCGCCGGGGTCGTGCCCCGGAGGGAGTGTGGATGCAGCCCAGAGTCGGAATCGTCGGTGGTGGCCCGGTCGGCATGACCACCGCGCTCGAACTCGCCCATCGCGGGGTGCCCTGCGTGCTCTTCGAGCGGCGCAGGAAGACCACCCACGAGCCGCGCTGCACGCTGACGAACATGCGGTCGATGGAGCACTTCCGCCGCCTGGGCATCGCCGACGACATCCGCGCGGCCGGCCTGCCCCGGGACTACCGGCAGGACGTCGTCTTCGCGACCCGGCTGTGCGGGCCCGAGGTGCACCGCTTCTCGTATCCGTCCCTCGATGAGGGGGCGGCGAGCGGGCGCCCGGTCGCCTTCGACCACCTCGCCGGGGCCGAGCGGCCGCAGCGCATCTCGCAGATCTTCCTCGAGCCGGTGCTCAAGGCGGCCATCGACGCCCACCCGCTCGTCGAGGTGCGCTTCGGCTGGCGGGTCGACGGGGTCAGCCCGCTGAAGAACGGGGTGCAGATCGACGCGATCGGCCCCGACGGCAAGGTGCGCATCGAGAACGTCGAGTATCTGGCCGCCTGCGACGGCGGCGGCAGCATGATCCGCAAGTGGCTCAACATCGCCATGGAGGGTCACCCGGCGGTCGGCAATCAGCTGGGCGTCTTCTTCCGGTCGAGCGACCTGCGCGAGAAGACCGACCACGGCGACGCGCTCTTCTGGTGGATCGTCAACCACGAGTGCCGCGGGGTGTTCATCGCCCTCGACGGGCGCGAGCTGTACACCTATCACCAGGTGGTCGATCTCGACCTCGACATGCGCCACGTCGATCCGGTCGAGCTGGTGCGCACCGCCGCCGGCGCCGACATCGACGTGCAGGTCGAAGCGGTCAACCCGTGGCAGGCTCACCAGCTGGTGGCCAACAAGTACCGGGTGGGGCGCATCTTCCTGGTGGGCGACGCGGCGCACCTCAACCAGCCCACCGGCGGCTTCGGCATGAACACCGGCATCGGCGACGCCTGCGACCTGGGCTGGAAGCTGTCGGCGGTGATCCACGGTTGGGCCGGCGAGCGGCTGCTCGATACCTACCAGAGCGAGCGGCGGCCGATCGCGGTGCGCAACGTCGCGGCGGCGGGCGACAACGCGGCCAACCTCAAGCGGCATACGGTGCCGGCGATCCTGGAAGATCCGGGCCCCCAGGGGCAGATGATCCGCCAGATGGTGGGCATGCAGATCGAGCAGATGAACCGCAAGGAGTTCGAGAGCGCCGGCGTGCAGCTGGGTTATCGCTACACCGACTCGCCGCTCATCGTGCCCGACGGCACCCCCGAGCCCTCCGACGACGAGACGGTCTACGAGCCCGACGCCCGCCCGGGCAGCCGGGCGCCGCACGTCGACCTGGGCGACGGCTCGGTCCTCTTCGATCACTTCGGCGTCGACTTCACCGTCGTGCGTCTGGGCGGCGACGCCGGGCCGCTCGTCGCCGCTGCGGCCGAGCGCGGGGTGCCCTTGAAGGTGCTCGATCTGGCCGAGCACCCCCGGGCGAAGGCCATCGAGGCGGTCTATCGGGCGCCGTTGATCCTGGTGCGCCCCGATCAGCACGTCGCGTGGCGCGGCGACGTCGTGCCCGACGAGGCGACGGCGCTCGTCGACATCGTGCGCGGGGTCTGATCGACGGCACGTGGCCGTTGCCTCCAACCCCGCTCCGGCGTCACAATGCCCCCGAGGGAGGTGAGTATGGCCCGACGCACCTATCGAGTCTCACGGCACGGCCTGACCGCATGCCCCGGCTGCGGCACCCACATCAAGGTCGATACCACCGACTGGCGGGAGACCGTCTGCCCGTTCTGCGACGCGGCGCTGCTGGCCAAGGCGCCGGCAGTCGGCCGCGTCCCCGGTCGGGCGGGCCTGCTGGCCGCGGGGCTGCTGTCGCTGAGCCTCGCCGCCTGCGACGACGACGGCGTCGTCGATGACATGGGGCCCGACGTCGCGGTCGACGCGGCGATGGGCGATATGGACCCCGAGCCGGAGCCCGACATGGGCGCGGTCGAGCCCGACATGGCGCCCGAAGTCGACGCCGCGCCCGACATGCAGCTCGCGCCCGACTTCGGCCCGCAGCCGGAGTACGGCAAGCCGGTGGACGACTTCGGCGTCGAGCCCGACATGGCCCCCGAGGCCGACATGCAGCTCGCGCCCGACTTCGGCCCGCAGCCGGAGTACGGCGGCCCGCCGCCCGACTTCGACATGGGCCCGCAGCCCCAGCAGGACATGGAGCTGCCCGCCCCGCTCTACGGCATCCCGCCGATGGAGCCCGACCAGGGCCCGCCGAGCACCCAGGACGCCGAGGTCGACCAGGGCGAGCCGGTGCCGGTGCCGCTCTACGGCGTGCCGCCTCAGGAAGAAGAAGCGTAAGCGCGATCACAGTGAGCGAGAACGCCGCGCCGCGCCCGCCCATCGGCGGGCTCAACGAAGACCCGTCCACCCTGCCGCGCAGCATCCGCCCGGCCGATCAGGGCCAGCCGCACCCGCTGTACGTCGTGTGGGAGATCACCCTCGCCTGCGATCTGGGCTGCAAGACCTGCGGATCCCGCGCCGGCCCGCAGCGCGACAGCGAGCTGAGCACCGCGGCCTGCCTCGACGCGGTGGCCCAGATGGCCGAGCTGGGCATCCGTGAGGTCACGCTCATCGGCGGCGAGGCCTATCTGCGCGAGGATTGGGACGTCATCGCCGCCGAGATCAGCCGCCGCGGCATGACCGTCGGCATCACCACCGGCGCGCGCAACCTGACCCCCGAGCGCATCCAGCGGGCGGTCGACGCCGGCGTCGCCGGCATCTCGATCAGCCTCGACGGCCTCGAGCAGACCCACGACGCACAGCGCGGCAGCCCCGGCTCGTGGAAGGCCGCCGTCGAGGCCGCCCGCCGGGTGGCCGCGAGCCCGATGCGGCTGTCGACCAATACCCAGATCAACCGGCTGTCGATGCCCGAGCTGGTCGGCGTGGCCGATCTGCTGCGCGAGATCGGCAGCACCGCGTGGCAGATCCAGATCACCGTGCCCATGGGCCGTGGCGCCGACCGGCCGGCGATGCTGCTGCAGCCGCACGACCTGCTCGAGCTCTTCCCGCTGCTGGCGTGGATCAAGCAGGAGCGGCTGACGCCGAACGGCATCCGGCTGTTTCCGGGCAATAACATCGGCTACTTCGGCCCCTGGGAGCAGGCGCTGCGCTACGGCGGCGGCAAAGGCGCCCACTGGGGCGGCTGCGGCGCGGGCAAGTGGTGCCTGGGCGTCGAGGCCGACGGCAAGATCAAGGGCTGCCCGTCGCTGCCGAGCGACGACTGGACCGGCGGCTACTTCGGGCAGGATCGCCTGGCGGAGGTCGTGGCCGACACCGCCGAGCTGCGCTTCCTGCGCGAGCGCACCCGCGACGACCTGTGGGGCTTCTGCAAGACCTGCTACTACGCCGACGTCTGCCGCGCCGGCTGCACCTGGACCAGCCAGTGCACCCTGGGCAAGCAGGGCAACAACCCCTACTGCATCCACCGCGCGCTGGAGCACGACGCCCGCGGCCAGCGCGAGCGGCTGGTGCACGCGCAGGCGGCGCCCGGTCTGCCCTTCGACCACGGGCGCTTCGACCTGCGCGTCGAGGACGCGCCGCCGGCCGATCCGAATGCGACGCCGACCATCGGCGGCTTCGACCTGGCCACGGTGACCGGCCTGCCGTGGGACGCGGGCAGCGTCTGGCAGCCCGCCGACCTCAAGCGTTTGCTCAAGCGCATCGGGCGCCGCAACCTGGTGCAGATCGGCGGCTGACGCGCGAGTCGATCGCGGCGCAGGTCACGCGCGGTTGCTGCTCTGACCGGTCTTGACGGCCGAGCCGATGAGATGGGCGATGCGCAGCGCCTCGGGCACGTGCCCCCGATCGGTCACCGCCGCCAACGCCCGGGCGACCACCGCCGGCTCGGCGCCGGCCACCTGGAAGACGAACGGCGCGGTCTCGTGAATCACGCCGGCGCGCTCGATGAGGCCCAGCCGCCGTTCGGCGTCGTCGAACCGGGCCAGCGCCCGCTGGATCGCCGGCATGTCGGGGCGCTTGCGCATCACCGCCACGCACGGCCGCTCGACCGCCGCGGCCAGCGCCGGCAGGTCGATGAGGTTGAAGCCGCCCACCGCCAGCCCATCGATGAGCACGAGGTGCACCTGCTCGGCGAACTTGCTGTCGAGCAGCAGGCCCTGCAGCACCGCCGTGGCGTCGTCGCCGTCGCGGGTCGCCGTGCCCCAGACCAGCCCCTCGAAGCGGGTGCCGGCGCAGACCACGCCGGCGACGTCCACCGGCGCCCCGCGACGCCTCTCGAACGGCGCGTCGTCGAAGCCCATCACCCGGATCGTGCGCCCGTGGGCCAGCAGCGTCGCGAGCGGCTTCATCGCATCGGCCGGGCGGCGCAGACCACGACGTCGGAGTGGCAATAGAACGGCGCGCCGCGGGTGGGGTGCGGGGCCATCATGCCGATGGCGGCGCCTTCGAAGCCCGCGGGGCAGCTGCAGTCGCCGGTCTGTGGATTCGGCACGCACAGCGCGTCGCCCCGGATCTCTTCGCAGGCCACCGACTGCGGGCGCCACTGCCGATAGACCCCGCCGAAGGTCAGCGGGAACCCGCCGGCGCAGAAGGTGATCGCGCGCGGGCAGGCGTCGATGTCGCGCAGCTGCTGGCGCACCCCTTCGAATGTCAGCGCGCTGGTGCCCTCGGGGCAGGCGCACGCCGGCTGCAGCGGCCCGAGCCGGCAGCCGTTGGGGCAGCCGGCGCCCTCGGGATCGGACGCCACGGCGAACGCGCCCCGCAGATCGGCGGCGGGCTCGTCGGCTCCCGGAGCGCAGACATAGACGCTGTGGGAGATGCCCAGCCCCTCGGTCTCGTCGAAGTCGACGTCCTCCAGCGGGTGGTCGCGGAAGCCGGGCGGGCATTGGCACCGGTTGCGGTTGATCGGGTTGCCCGCGGTGCAGGCGCCGTCGAGGCCGCCGAAGGCGTAGACCCCGCCGAAGCCGACGCAGACATCATCCAGGCAGCCGCCGGCGAAGCAGGTGTCGTCGGGGCAGCACGGCTGGCCGAAGCGGCCGCAGTCGTCGGGCAACCCCTGGTCGGGCGGCGGGGCCATGTCGTCGGGTAGCGCGGCGTCGGCCACGGTGCCGTCGGCCCGACCCCCGTCGGGCGCGTCGCTGTCGAGCGGCATGCTCTGGTCGACGACGGGCGCGGCGTCGATCGCCTGATCCGGCCGACCCCGGTCGATCAGGGCGACATCCCGATCGGCCGGCGCGCCGTCGGGCGACATGTCGCGGTCGGTATTCGGCGGCGGCGGGGTGCAGAAGCCGGCCACGCAGATGGCCCCCAGGCCGCACGGGCGCTGCTCGTCGCAGACCCCCTGACTCAGCGGCGGATCCACATCGGCACAGCCGAGCACGGCCGCCACGGCCAGCGTCATGAGCACGCGCAGCATCGGGTCGTCTCCAGTCTCGTGCGAGGGCCCCGAGACTACCTCAACTGTCCGGTTGATCGGGGGCCGGCGGCCGGGTAGACCACGGCCACATCATCGGGGAGCTTCGCCATGCAGACCATCGACGTCACCGTCATCGATCAGGAGAAGACCGCCGTCGCCCACGCCGCCGCCGCCCGGGTCGAGCACCGCACGATCGTCGGGCTGGGCAGCGGCTCCACCGCGCTCAAGCTGGTCGACGCGCTCGGCGCGCGGGTCGCCGACGGGCTCGAGTTCGTGGCCGTGGCCACCTCGGAGCAGACCGCCGAGCGCGCCCGGCGGTGGGACATCCCGCTGATCGCCGGCGCCGTGCCGCCGCACATCGACCTGGTCATCGACGGCGCCGACGAGTTCGACGGCGGGCTGCGGCTGATCAAGGGCGGCGGCGGCATGCTGCTGCGGGAGAAGATCGTCGCCAGCGCGGCGGAGCGCATGCTGGTGATGGTCGACCATACCAAGCGGGTCGACGTGCTCGGCGCCTTCCCGCTGCCCGTCGAGGTGGTGCCCATGGCCCGCGCCCGGGTGAAGCATCACCTGCGCCGGCTGAAGCTGGCCCCCGAGCTGCGCCGCGGTGCCGACGGGAAGCCCTTCGTCACCGACGAGGGCAACGTCATCATCGACTGCCATATCGGGTGCATCGAGACCCCCGACGCGCTGGCGGGCACGCTCTCGGCCATCCCGGGTGTCGTCGAGCACGGGCTCTTCCTCGACCTGGCCGACGAGGTGCTGATGGCCGTCGGCGAGACCATCGAGGTCTTCACCCGCGGCTGAGCCGGCTGGTTCGGCTGATTCGGCCGGCCCGCGGGACATCGGTGTCCCACCCGCGCGCCGGGCGCCTGAGCCGGGCGGGGTCGCCAGACCCCAGCGGGCCCGTGCGCGGGCCGCCGAAATCACCCGGCGCGTCGAAAAACAGGGCTCCGGGCGGCGAAATGAACTCGCGGTTCAGTCTGGCACGGCGCTCGCAGAGCAGTTCGGGCGAACGCGGGAATCGACCCGCCGCCGCCCGGGAGACCACGATGCGCCGCTTGCTGCTCGTCCCTTTCGCCGTCCTGCTCGCCTTCGGCTGCGCCTCCGAAGGCATCGACGACGGCCACGGTGACCACTACGACGACCACCTGCACGAGACCGACAGCCCGGTCGACCTCAAGGCCGCCGGCCTGCGCACCGTGCAGGACGTCGTGCGGGCCTACGGCTGCAGCACCGGCCCGCTGGCCGCGCTCGACAACCAGATCGCCGCCGAGTTGGCCTGCCTCGCGCCGAACACCATGAAGCGCATCGACGACATCCCCGGCGTCAGCCTGGGGGCCGGCGCGCGCAAGTTCGTGCAGGCCGACGCCGCCGACGCCCTGCGCCGGGTCGCCGGCCGGCTGGGCGGCATCACCATCAACAGCGCGTGGCGCTCGGTGGCCCAGCAGTACGTGCTCAAGAGCTGGGAGGGCAGCTGCGGCATCGGCATCGCCGCGACGCCCGGCAACAGCAACCACCAGTCGGGGCTGGCCCTCGACGTCAACAACTGGGGCGCCGCCCGCAACGCGCTGCGCGCCGAGGGCTTCTCCTGGTACTGCGACTACCGCAACGGCGGGCGGTCGAGCGGCTGCCGCGACGTGGTGCACTTCGACTACTTCTCGGGGCAGGACCTGCGGCCGATGGCGGTGCTCGCCTTCCAGAAGCTGTGGAACCGCAACAACCCCAACGACCGCATCGCCGAAGACGGCGGCTGGGGCCCGCAGACCGCCGCCCGGGTCGCCCGCTCGCCGCTCGAAGGCTTCGCCCGCACCGCCAACTGCGCCGCCGCGGGCGGTGAGCCGGCGCCCGTCGAGCCCGAGGCCCCGGCCTGCGGCCACTACACCGACGTGCCGGTCGACCACATCGCCTGGAGCGCCATCGAGGCCACCACCGACAACGGCTACTTCAGCGGCTGCGGCCAGGGCCGCTTCTGCCCGGCCGACGACATGACCCGGGCCACCGCCGCCGCGGTCATCGCCAGCGCGCTCGACCTCGACGAGCAGGGCCACCAGGGCTACTTCTCCGACGTGCCCGCCAGCCACTGGGCGTCGAAGCACATCGAGGCGCTCTACGCCACCGGGGTCATCGCCGGCTGCGGCGACGGCAAGTTCTGCCCGGGGGCCAAGGTGACCCGCGCCCAGGCGGTGGTGATGCTGGCGGCGGCCTATGGCGTCGAGCCGGTCGAGCCGCAGGGGCTCTTCGGCGACCTGCCGACCACCCACTGGGCCGCGCCGCTCGTCGAGGCGATGAAGCGGGCGGGCTACGTCTCCGGTTGCGCCGCCGACCGCTTCTGCCCCAGCGACGCGGTGCCCCGCTGGCAGATGGCGATGCTGCTGGCCAACATCAACCGGCTCGACCTGCCCGAAGCCGCCTGCGAGTAGGCCGGGCGGCGCCCAAGTGCCGTCTTCGACCCCTCGCCGCCCGCACGCCCGCACGGCCTCCCGCCGAATGCCACCAGGGGCCGCCCGTGCCCCCCAGGGGCTCGCCGCCTCTCTCTCCCCTATCTCTGCATACGACGCGGCGCCCCGCCCCCAGCGAGCCGTCTGGGGGCCTTGCCGGGCATCCGCCTTCGACGCCCGGTCGGTACCGACGGGCCCCTTCGAAACGCAAAACGCCGCGGAGCAGAGCCCCGCGGCGCCTCACACGCGTCGCCGAAGCGACCCCGCGAACCCGATCAGGCGGTGGCCTTGAGGGTCAGCAGGATGGCGATGACGAACGCGTAGATGACCAGCGACTCGATGAGCGCCAGGCCGAGGATCATCGGGCCCTGGATCTTGCCGGCGGCGCCGGGGTTGCGGGCGATGCCCTCGAGGGCGGCGGCCGCGGCCTTGCCCTGACCGAGCGAGCCACCGAAGGCGGCGACGCCGATGGCGATGCCGGCGGCGATGGCGATCCAGCCGGCGTCGCCGGTGCCCGAAGCCTTCTCCGCGGCCTCCTGAGCGAGGGCGGGGGCGGCCATGAAGGCGGTGAACAGGAAGCTGAGCTTGGCGATGAACCGGTTCATGTCGGCTCTCCTACGGGTGTGCGTTCGCTTCACATCGTCGGCCGGGTCCACCCGTGAGCGCGGATCCCTGCCTCTTCTCTCTACCGACCCCACATCCCGTCGGGGCGCGGCCACCGGACGCGGACGACCGATGCTCTGCGAATCGCGATTGCGGTGCCGGCTATAGGCCGCCGGCGGGCGAAAATCAAACAGATTCGGTGGCGGCTGCCCGTCGGCGGGCCGCCGCGGCGATCGACCTCAGTGGTGGTGGTCGATCTTCTCGATGGCCATGCCGATGTACACGGTGCTCAGCAGGCAGAAGACCAGGGTCTGCACGATGCAGACGATGACCCCCAGGCCCATGATGGCCACCGGCACGATCAGCTTGGTCAGGTCGAGGAAGTTCACCACCGCCATGTGGTCGCCGATCATGTTGCCGGCCAGACGCAGCGAGAGGCTTGCCGGGCGGGCGAGGTGACCGATGACCTCGATGACGAAGATGAGCGGCGCGAGCGCGAGCACCGGGCCGGCCATGTGCTTGAAGTGCTCCATGCCGTTGACCTTGAACCCGTAGTAGTGGGTCGCCCCGAACACGAGGATCGAGCAGGCCAGCGTCGTATTGAGCGACTCGGTCGGCGGCAGGAACCCGGGCACGAGACCGATCAGGTTCGAGAAGAGGATGATGAAGGCGAAGGCGCCGATGAACGGCAAGAACCGCTTCGCCGCCGCGTCGCCCATCACCTGGGCCATCTCGCCCCGGGCGAAGTCGAGGATGCCGTCGACGAAGCCGCGGATGCCGAACGACTTGGCCGGCACGATGCCCGCCTCGCCCGACGCGCGCTTCTTGTACATGACCCCGACGATGATCACGAGCACGGCCACCAGGATGAGCCCGGTGACGTGCGGCATGCGGTGCATCTCGGTCCCGAAGAGGAAGCCGTGACCGTCATTGGTCAGGTTCTCGACGAGCGCGTGATCCAGGTCGCGCACCCCGGGGATGAGGTGCAGCCAGGTTTCGTGATCACCGATCTGCGCGGCGTTCTGTACGTCGGCCATCGAACCACTCCGTCAGACGGGGTCACCGTCTTCCTGCGTGTCGGGCGGGTCGACGTCCTCGTCTCCCGCCCCGTGTCCGCTGATGGTGATGGCCACCACCAGCACCGAGAATCCGGCCATCAACGCGATGGCGTCGAGCCGGGCGACCGCGATCAGGGCGTAGAGCACCCCGAACAAGATCCCCAGCTTCACGACGAACATCCCGGCCGCAGCGCCCCGCTGGCGGTTCTGAATCATCGAACCGACCAGCCGCCGCTGGGCCCAGAAGTTCACCAGCCCGAGTACGACCCCTGCCGCGGCGCCGAGGCTGATCGCCCACGAGCGCCAGAACAGAGAGCCGGCGACGACCACCACCCCGAACAGTCCTGCTCGCAGCATGACCCGGTTGAGCATGCTCCGGGTACGCTCGTGGTCGCTCACTCGCGCTCTTCCTGCTCGCCGCGGCCCCGATTCAGGGTCGCCAGCGAGCGCCAGACCAATCGCCCGGCCGCCATGCCGCCCAGCAGCACGCCGCCCAGGATGCCCCAGGGCGCGCTGTCGTAGCGGCCATCGAGCCACCACCCCAGCCACGCCCCGATGCCGACCGCGGCCCCCATCTCGAGCCCCAGGCCCGAGTAGCGGATGACCGTGGTCAGGAGGCGCGGCTCGTCGGCCCCGCCTCCGTCACCCTCGCCGCTCACGCGAGCAGCGCCTTCTCCGCCGCCTTCAGCGTCAGCTCGAGCTCGTGCGGGCCGTGGGCCGCCGAGAGGAACCACGCCTCGTAGCCGCTCGGCGGCAGGTAGATGCCCGCGTCGAGCATCGCGCCGTGGAACCGGCCGAACTTCTCGTGATCGCAGGCGGCGACCTCGGTGAAGTCTTGCGGGGCCTCGTCGGCGAAGAAGACCGTCATCATCGTGCCGACCCGGGTGACCACCGCGGTCACGCCGAGCTTCGCGATGAGCGCTTCGAGACCGTCCTGCAGCGCGACGGCGGCGGATTCGACCTTGTCGTAGGCCCCCGGCTCTTCGAGCAGGGCCAGCGTCGCCAGACCGGCGGCGGTCGCCAGCGGGTTCCCGCTGAGCGTGCCGGCCTGATAGACCGGGCCCGTGGGCGAGACCTGCGACATGTACTCTTTCTTGCCGCCGTAGACGCCGACCGGCAGCCCGCCGCCGACCACCTTGCCGAGGCAGGTCAGGTCGGCGTCGACGCCGAAGAGATCCTGCGCGCCTCCGCGGGCGACGCGGAAGCCGGTCATGACCTCGTCGAAGATGAGCAGCGCGCCGTGGGCCCGCGGCACCTCTTCGAGGGCCTTGAGGAAGGCGTCGTTGGGGCGAATCACGCCCATGTTGCCGGTGACCGGCTCGACGATGACCCCGGCCAGCTCGTCGCCGCGCTCGTCGAAGATGCGCTTGAGGGCGTCGGCGTCGTTGAACGGCAGCGTATGGGTATGCCGGGCGAGCGACTCGGGCACGCCGGGGCTCGACGGCTGGCCGAAGGTGGCCAGACCGCTGCCGGCCTTGATCAGGAAGCTGTCGGCGTGGCCGTGATAGCAGCCTTCGAACTTCACGAATCCGTCGCGGCCGGTGACCCCGCGGGCGACGCGCAGCGCCGACATGCAGGCCTCGGTGCCGCTCGACACCATGCGCATCATCTCCATCGAGGGGAAGAAGCGGCGCACGGCCTCGGCCATCTCGACCTCGGCGGCGGTGGGCGCCCCGAAGCTGGTGCCCCGGCCGGCGGCCGAGCAGATGGCGGCGACGACCTGCGGGTGGGCGTGGCCCAGGATCGCCGGGCCCCAGGTGCAGACGTAGTCGACGTAGCGGTTGCCGTCTTCGTCGACGAGGTAGGCCCCGCCGGCGCTGGCGATGAACGGCGGCACGCCGCCGACGGCCCGGAACGCGCGCACCGGGCTGTTGACCCCGCCGGGCATCAGGCCGCGGGCGGTCTCCAGCAGGCTCTTGCTGCGATCGTGGGCGCGCGCCATGGGCAATGGCTCCTCGGGCTGCGGGTCGACTGCCCGACGGCTTCGGGGGCCGTCGAGGCGGGCTTGGGTATCACGAACGCGGGTCGACCGGCAACCCGGATCCCGGCGATCGGCGCCGCTGTCGCCCACAGGTCCCGATTGCGGGGCGCGATCGGGTGTAGTAAGCGCGCGTTCGAGCTGTGGAGGTGGTCATGCGAGCGAGCGAGCGATGGATCGTGGCGGCGGTGTTCGGGGCGCTGATCGGGGCCGGATGCATCCCGGCCGGCGGGGGCGGCGGCGGCGGAGATGACGATGAGGACGGCGGCCGGATCGAGTCCGATGCGGGCGCCGAGGGTGAGGGCGAGGGCGAGGGTGAAGGCGAGGGTGAGGGTGAAGGTGAAGGTGAGGGTGAAGGTGAGGGCGAGGGCGAGGGCGAGGGTGAGGGCGAGGGCGAAGGGGAAGGCGAGGGCGAAGGGGAAGGCGAGGGCGAGGCGTGCACCGAAGGCGCAACCCAGACCCGCCCCTGCGGGCTCAACGACCGCGGCGAGCAGTCGCGGATGTGCCTCGACGGCGCGTGGTCGGATTGGTCGGCCTGCGCCGACGAGGACGTATGCGTCGACGGCGCCGAAGAGGGCACCCCGTGCGGGCTCAACGGTCGCGGCGAGGCGGTGCGGGCCTGCGTCGACGGGCAGTGGGGCCCGGTCGCGCCGTGCGCCGATCCCGACGATTGCCTCGACGGCGCCGTCGAGGTGCGGCGGTGCCCCGCCGGGGTGCAGGGCTGGCGCTGCGAGCGCGGCGCGTTCGTCGACGTCAGCCCGTGCTTCGACGCGGCGCCCGTCGGTATCCCGGGCCTGCTGCAGCGGATCACTGGTGAGCAGAGCGCCGACGACCCGCTATGGGAGCGCCCGGCGGGCAATCGCGGGGGCTGCCAGCTCGATGATCGCCCGGGGCGCACCTACACCGCCGTGCCGATCCTCAATACGAGCGATACGGCGCAGACCCTGTCTGTGCGGGCGGCGTGGAATGGCGAGCGCGCCGATGGCTACCTGCTCGTCTATCGTCCCCCGTTCGATCCGGCGCGCCCGCTGGAGAACTGTCTGACCGGCAACGACGATCTCAGCGGCGTCGCCACCAGCGGGCTGAGCGTCGAGATCGGAGCCGGGGAGGCCCTGGTCATGGTGCTCACCGGCTTCGGCGAGGGGCCGGTCGGGCCCTACGAGCTGGAGATCTTCACCGACGCGCCGGGTACCCGACCCCACGCGGGTGAGTTGCTCATCACCGAGATCATGTTCAACCCGGCCGCGGTCGACGATCGGACCGGCGAGTGGTTCGAGGTGCTCAACCTCGCCGATCGTGATCGGCAGCTCGCCGGCATCGCGTTGCACGACAGCGGCGGCGGCCGATCGGTCTTCGAGGGCGACTTCCTGTTGGCGCCGGAGACCTCGGCGGTGATCGGGTTGTCGCAGGATCTCGCGGTCAACGGCGGCGTCTCGGTGGACATCACCTTCTCCGGGTTCTTCCTGGACAACGGCGGCGAGACGATCCGCCTGCTCGACTACGACGACACCGAGATCGACGCGGTGAGCTACGGCGACGGCTGGCCCTCGGAGCCGGGCCGCTCGATGCAGCTCTCTCCGGCCGCGATCAACGACGGCGAGAACGACGATCCGGCTCGGTGGTGCCTCAGCGTGACGCCGCTGCCCGGCGGGGACACCGGTACGCCCGGCGCGCCCAACGAGGTGTGTCTGGAGTAGTGGGGGTGGGGCGCGCTCGCCGACGAGGCGGCGGGCGCGTGTGGGTCAGGCGCCCGGCTCGGGGTCCTCGTCGGCGTCGGCGTCGGCGTCATTGGCGCCTTCGGCGACCTCACCGTCGGCGTCTTCGGCGATCTCACCGTCGACCGAGCCGTCCTCGCCCTCGAGCTCTTCGTCCTCGTCGTCGTCTTCGGGGTAGCGAGCCACGCTGACCACCCGGGCGCCGTCATCGAGGTTGATCATCCGCACCCCGAGGGTGTTGCGGTTGACCTCGCTGACCGCGCCGGCGCTGGCCCGGATGATGACGCCGTGATCGGTCACGAGCAGGTACTCGTCGCCTTCGCTCTCGACCTTGATCACCCCGACCACCGGCCCGTTGCGCTCGCTGGCCTTGATGTCGATGAGGCCCTTGCCGCCCCGCTTCTGTGAGCGATACTTCCCGAGCAGCGTGCGCTTGCCGTAGCCGTTCTCGCACACCGTCAGCAGCGACGTGGCGCCCTCGTCCGTCTCTTCGCGATCGAATGTGACGCAGCCGACGACGATGTCGTCGTCCTGCAGGTCGATGCCCTTGACCCCCGCCGCATCCCGCCCCATCGAGCGCACGTTGCGCTCGGGGAAGCGGATGGCCATGCCGTCCCGCGTCGACAGCAGGACGTCACTGGTGCCGGTCGTCTGCCGCACCGCGATGAGCCGGTCGTCGTCGTTGAGCTTGACCGCGATGATGCCGGTCGAGCGGATGTTCGAGTAGGCCATCAGGTCGGTCTTCTTGACCCGGCCGAGGGCCGTCGAGAACAGCAGCTGGTTGCCTTCGACGAACTCGGGCACGGCCAGCACCATCGCCAGCTTCTCGTCGCCTTCGAAGGGCAGCACGTTGACGATGGGCTTGCCCCGCGAGGTGCGGCTACCCGTCGGCAGGTGGAAGACCATCTGGCTGTAGACCCGACCGAGGTCGGTGAAGAACAGCATCGTCGAGTGGGTATTGGCGACGAAGAGGTGCTCGACGAAGTCGGTGTCCTTCGTCGACATGCCGCTCTTGCCGCGGCCGCCCCGCCGCTGGGTGCGGTACTCGCTGACCGGTACCCGCTTGACGTAGCCCTCGTGGCTGACGGTGACGACCATGTCCTCGACCGGGATCAGGTCGGCGAGGTCGAAGTCGGCCTCGGAGGCTTCGATCGACGTCCGCCGATCGTCGCCGTAGCGCTCGCGCACCTCGTCGAGCTCGCCGCGGATGACCTTGAGCAGCTCCTCCTCGCTGTCGAGGATGCCGCGCAGGCGGGCGATCTCCGCCCGCACCTGCTCCAGCTCGGCGAGGATCTCGTCGCGCTCCATGCCGGTGAGCCGGCGCAGCCGCATCTCGAGGATGGCCGTCGCCTGACGCAGGCTCAGCGCGAAGCGGTCCATCAACCGCAGCCGGGCCTCTTCGACCGTCGGGCTGTTGCGGATGATGTCGATCACCTCGTCGATGTGATCGAGCGCGATGACGTAGCCCTCCAAGAGGTGGGCTCGCTCTTCGGCCTTGCGCAGCTCGTAGCGGGTGCGGCGCAGCACGACGTCGCGTCGGTGGTCGAGGAAGTGCTCGAGGATCTCGCGCAGCGTCAGCACCCGCGGCTCGCCGTGCACGATGGCGAGCATGTTGATGCCGAAGGACGACTGCAGCGCGGTCAGCTTGAAGAGCTGATTGAGCACCACCTGCGCCTGCGCGTCGCGCTTGAGCTCGATGACCACCCGCATGCCGCGGCGGTCGCTCTCGTCGCGCAGGTCGCTGATGCCTTCGATGCGCTTCTCGCGCACCAGCGAAGCGATCTTCTCGAGCAGTTTGGCCTTGTTGACCTGATACGGCAGCTCGTGCACGACCAGCCGCTCGCGGTCGTGGGGCATCTCCTCGACGTCGACCACCGCCCGGATGCGGATGACCCCGCGCCCCGACTTGTAGGCGTCGATGATGCCCTGGGTGCCGTGGATCGTGCCGCCCGTCGGGAAGTCGGGGCCGGGCACGATCTCCATGAGCTCGGCGAAGCTCATGTTCGGGTTGTCGATCAGCGCGATGCAGGCGTCGATGATCTCGCGCAGGTTGTGCGGCGGGATGTTCGTCGCCATGCCCACCGCGATGCCCGCGCTGCCGTTGAGCAGCAGGTTGGGCACCCGGGTGGGCAGCACCAGCGGCTCGACGCTCGACTCGTCGTAGGTCGGCCCGAACTCGACGGTGTCCTTGTCGATGTCGGCGAGCAGCTCGTGGGCGATGCGCGCCATGCGCACCTCGGTGTAGCGCATCGCCGCGGCGCGGTCGCCGTCCACCGAGCCGAAGTTGCCCTGCCCGTCGACGAGCGGGTAGCGCATGGAGAAGTCCTGCGCCATCCGCACCAGGGTGTCGTACACCGCCTGGTCGCCGTGCGGGTGGTACTTGCCGATGCAGTCGCCCACCACGCGGGCCGACTTCTTGTACGGCCCGTTGTAGTTGTTCTTGAGCTCCTGCATCGCGTAGAGCACGCGCCGGTGCACGGGCTTGAGCCCGTCGCGCACGTCCGGCAGGGCCCGGCCGATGATGACCGACATCGCATAGTCGAGATACGAAACCCGCATCTCGTCTTCGATGTTGACCGGCATCGACGGGGGTCGAGCGGGGGTGGTTGAGTCCATCGAGGTTGGCCTTCGGCTGGTGGCGCTCGTATCGCGATCCGGCGAGGCCGGTCGCAGAGTGCAGCGTTCTACCGCCCCCGGGCCGGCGAGTCAACGGGGGCCGTAGGGGGGATAGCGCCGAGCAGCCACCGGCGTGAGAGGGGCGCTGTCGGCCGCCGAGGCGCGGGCTCAAGCGGCGATGGACAGCGGGCCGCTGCCCAGGCGGCGCTCGATGCGGGCGATCATGCCGCAGACGAGGCGGGCTTCGAAGTCGCCGGCGGGTATGGGCGCCGAGCGCAGCACCGTCAGCGCCTCGGCGAGCCGGCCGTCGCTGATGAGGATGCGCGCGAGGCGCAGCGACCAGTCGGTGGCGCTGGGGCGCAGGCAGAGCGCGCGCCGGCAGACGGCGGCGGCGCGGCGGCTGTCGCCGATGCACAGCCAGCGGTCGACGGCGCCGCGCCAGACCTGCAGCGCGGCGTCGGTCCGGCCCCGTCCGGCCAGCGCGATGCCGAGGTCGTAGCGTCGGCGGGCCCGGGCGGCGTCGCCGCGATCGATCAGGTCGAAGACCGCGGCGGCGCCGAGGGCGTCGCCGCGGGCGAGCAGGTGGCGAGCGGCGGCGCGGGCGGCGGGCGAGAGGCGATCGGCGGCGCGGACGGCGCGGGCGGTGGTCGAGCGGTTCATGGGGTGACTCCCAGTATGCGGCGCGTCTGCGCCGTTGATGAATCGATGTTGTCGAGGCATGGGTTCAACCCATGAAGCGCGATGAACGGGCATGAACCGCGATAGGAAAGTTGGAAAAATCCGTGTCGGTCGGCCGCGCCTTGTGTCGGGCGGCGCTTGTCGGGATAGTCTCTCTATCGGTCTACCATCGGAGGAACGACATGACGCTGAAGGTCAAGGCGACCGGCAACTACACCCCGTCGCTGCCGGGCAAGACCGCCTACGTCGGCGCGCACAAAGCGATCACGTTGATCGACGCGAGCAACTACAACGGCAACCCGGGCACCATCGGACGCAGCGGCGGCTGGCGGGCCGATCGGCAGCGCCCGATGGCCAACCACATCAACCTGCAGGTGCAGAAGGACAACGTCAGCGCGCCGTCGTCGATCGCGATCGTGCTGGTGCCCAAGGCCCTCGCCGGCGCGATCGGCTCGGTGCACTCGAACGATTCGACGGTCAAGGCCACCGCCACCGCCCGCTTCGGCGAGCTGACCCGCGCGATCCACAAGGGGCTCAACGAGAGCCTCAAGAGCCGTCGGCTCAAGGCGGGCACCACCAACAAGTGGGAGATGAAGGTCTTCGAGGTCTACGGCAACTTCTCGTCTTGACGCGCTGCCTGGATCGGGTACGTCAGCGCGGGTAGTCGCGGCCCTCGGTCTGGCGACTCGTATTCAGAAGACCAATTGAGCCAAACCGCGATACGATCATCTGCCGAGGTGATTTTCGAGGCGCACATGACGTGGCCGGTCGACGAAGTATGCGAACTGATCGCTGAGGCTAGAATCGACGCCCGTAGGATCATCGGTCTCGTCGATATTCCGGCGCCAGCGCCCGACGCCATCACGCGGATCCGAGGCGCCCTGGCCACACGGTTCCAGGCACTGGACCAGCCCTCGGACGCCTTGGATGCGGAGCAGAAACGCTCCCGTGGCTATCGGCTCGAGGAACTGTTGACCGTGCTCTGGGCGATCGAAGGGTTGCGACCATCTCCCAGCTATCGTGGCCGAGGAGAGCAGGTGGACGGTCTCTTCAAGCTGGGAGGGGTGTTCGCCCTCTGTGAGGCGAAATGGCATGCAGACCAGTTGCCGGCGTCCACGATATACTCGTTCCTCGGGAAGGTGGGTGGCAAGCTGGCAGGTACGCTGGGCGTATTCGTATCCATGGGTGGATTCTCGGAGGATACGTCCTACGCACTCTCGCTGGGCAAGGCGATGAGGGTCATCCTCGTCGACGGGGACGATGTGCGGGCCGTCTTCGACGCTTCGGAGGGGCTGACGTGGCACGGACTGATGGAGATCAAACTCCGTCGAGCAGCGCAGTACGGCCAGATCTACTACACTTGGAATTCACACAAGGATATGCGCGATGCCTGACCAGCCCTTCAAGCTCGCCTTCGTGGTAGAGGGTACGACGGATGCAACCGTCGTCGAGACCCTCGTACCTCGGGTCTGGAGCCCACCGCCTCAGGTTCATGCCGTCCGACTAGGGGGCAAGGCTGCAGTGCCATGGATCTGGTCGACGGTGGCCGCACTACGCGACGAGAAGCACTACGACCACGTCGTCGTGTTGCTCGACGCCGACAGCACGGCACAGGACGAGATCGAAGAGCAGCATGCTGCACTCTGGGCTCAACTGAAGCGGCACCGGTTTACGGAAGAGGAGGTTTCCGTCTGCTTCGCTGTTCCTGAACTGGAAGCCTGGTTGCTCGCAGACGTTGAACAGCAACCGGAACGGGATCCGCGCACCCGATTCGAGGAACGCTTTGGAAGGCGGTCGCGCAGGCGCGTAGAGCAACGCGCAAGCGAACTGGATATCGCAGGAGCGCGCCATGCGTCCTCGAGCTTCGACCAGTTCGTCAAGACCCTCGAGGCTCTCCGCGAGCAGCGCGAACGGGCGGCTTGAGTCTCAACGGGGGTACTCGCGGCCCTCGGCCTCGCGCTGGTCGCGCCACTTCTCGATGGCCACCAGAAAAGCGTCGACGATGTCCGGGTCGAACTGGGTGCCACGGCAGCGCTTCAGCTCGGCGACGGCTTTCGAGTGGGCCAGCGCGCTGCGGTAGGCCCGGTGGCTGGTCATGGCGTCGTAGGTGTCGGCCACGGCCATGATGCGGGCCATCAGCGGGATCTCCAGGCCGGCGATGCCCCGGGGATAGCCCTTGCCGTCCCAGCGCTCGTGGTGGCCGCCCACCGCGGGGATCACGTCGCGGAAGGTCGGGATCGGGCCCAGCAGTTCCTCGCCGTAGCGCGGGTGGGCCTTGAACCGCTCGTACTCTTCGTCGGTCAGCGGGCCGGGCTTGTTGAGCTCTTCGCTGCGCAGGGTCAGCTTGCCGATGTCGTGCAGCCGCCCCGCTTGATGGATCAGCTCCACCTCGGCCGGCGGCAGCCCCATCTCTTCGGCGGTGACCCGGGCGAAGTCGGCGACCCGCTCGCTGTGCCCGGCGGTGTAGCGATCTTTGTCTTCGAGCGCGGTGACGAAGGCCTCGATGGTGGTGCGGAAGGTGGCCTCGAGGGTCTCGAAGAGCTGGGCGTTGGCCACCGCCGCCGCCGCGCGGTCAGCGATGATCGTGCCCAGCTTGCGGGCGCCCTCGGCGAACGGGCGGCCCCCGTCACGGGCGGCGACCAGCGTGCCGACGCGGGCCCCGCGGCTGACGAGCGGCACCATCAACAGCGACGTGATGTCTTCGGTGTGCGGGGCCTCGACGAGCCAGTCGAAGACCCGGCGGTTGCGGGCGATGACCGGCTCGGTCGCCTGGCGGGCGCGCGGGGTCAGGTCGTGCTGGGTGAACGGGGCGTCGCCGGCTTCCCAGGCGCCGTGCTCGGAGGGCACCAGGATGACGCCGGTGCGGTCGGCGCGGGTCTGGGTGCGCACCGTATCGACGATCAGGTCGAGGGTCGGGCCGAGCTCGACCTCTTCCCCGAGGCGCCCGGCGAGCCGATAGAGCGACAGCGCCGCCTTGAGCTCGATGTTCTCTGCCCGCAGCCGCTGCTGCTCGATGCCCCGGCGCACCGTGTGCATCACCTCTTCGACCTTGAACGGCTTGAGCACGTAGTCGAAGGCGCCGCGCTTCATCGCCTCGATGGCGGTCTCGACGGTGCCGTATCCGGTCATGATCAGGGTGACGACCTCGGGGTGTATCTCCCGCACGTTCGCCAGCAGCTCGAGGCCGCCCATGCGCGGCATCTTGAGGTCGGAGATGACCAGGTTGATCGGGTGGGCGTCGAGCTGCTCGAGGGCGTGCTCGCCGTCGCAGGCGGTGATCACCTGAAAGCCTTCCATCGTCAGGAAGTCGGACAGGATCTCGCGGATGACCTCTTCGTCGTCGACCACCATGACCCGACACGGCGGGGCGACCTCGGCCGGTCCGTCGGACCGATCGGGGGCCACCGGCGGGTCGGGCGCGCGGTCGGGTGGGGTGGCGTCGGGGTTCATGTCACCTTCATGTCCTACAATGTAGGACAGATACCATGTCTGCCCACGGGGGCCAAGCGATTCCAGGCGCGCGCCGCGTCGACCGAGCGGCGGGCATCGATCGAGACGACGGGGCGCCTTTTCACGATACATCGATCGCCGATGGGTTGCCCATGGCGCCGTAGGCACGGCGCGATCGAAGGGCCCGGCGGACGTTCTGGCCGCCTCGCACCCTAGTCCGTGGGTGCAGCGCTCGACCACCAGCCCGCGATCGTTCGCCCGGACGCGGGTCGCGCCGCTGGCCGTCATCGGCGCGGTGGCCCTCATGCTGCTGCCGCTGCCCTCGCCCGTGCTCGATCTGCTGCTCACCGCTCAGCTCGCCGCGGCGATCGTCCTGCTGTGGGTGGTGGCCACCGCCGCCGCGCCCAGCCGGTTGACGGGGCTGCCCACGGCCCTGATGGCGCTGACGCTGCTGCGGCTGGCGCTCAACGTCGCGACCACCCGGGCGATCCTGGCCCGCGGCGAGGCCGGGCGGGTCGTCGAGGCCTTCGGCGATGTGCTGGTCGGCGGCGATCTGCTCGTGGGGCTGGCGATCTTCGCGGTGGTCACCCTCGCGCAATACGCCGTGGTCGCCCGCGGGGCCGGCCGCGTCGCCGAGGTCGCCGCCCGCTTCGCGCTCGACGCGCTGCCCGGTCGGCTGCAGGCGATCGAGGCCGAGCTGCGCGCCGGATCGCTCGACGCGGAGGGCGCGCGCCGGCGGCGGCAGACGCTCGAGCGCACGTCGGGGCTCTACGGCGCGATGGACGGGGTCATGCGCTTCGTGCGCGGGGATGCCCTGGCGGGCCTGGGCATCGTGCTCATCGACATCATCGGCGGGCTGGCCATCGGCATCGGCCGCTGGGGCCTCGACCCCGACACCGCGCTCGCGACCTACACCGTGTTGACGGTCGGCGATGGGCTCGCGGCGCAGGTGCCGGCGGTCATGGGCACCGCCGCCGCGGCGGTGCTGGCGATCCGGCTCGCGGCGCCCGAAGCCCCCGAGGCGCGAGGCGAGAGTGGTCACGGCATCGAGCGGGCCCTGGGCGGCGCGGCCGTGCTCTTCGGCGGTCTGGCGGTCGTGCCCGGGCTGCCGCTGTGGCCGCTGCTGGTGGTCGGCGGCGCGCTCGGGGCGGCCGCGTTGATGCACCGGCGGAGCGCCCGCGCGGGCGGCCCTGCCCCGCCCGAAGCCGAGACCGCGGCGCTCGCGCTCGATCTGCACCCCGACGCCTGGGCCGCCCTCGGTGGGCAGCCCGACGCCGTCGTCGGGCGGGCCCGGGCGCTGGTCGAGTCCGCCGGCGCCCGCTGGCCCGGCGTGCGGGTCCGGGTCGGCGCGCCCGATGTCCCGCCGAGCGGCTATCGCATCGCCGTCGGCGGCGCGCCCGTCGCGCACGGGCTGGCGCCTTCCCAGCGGGTCTTCGTCTGCCCCTGCCCCGAAGACCGGCGGGGCCTGGGCGGGCGCCACCCGATCCATGGCGCCCCCGGTCGCTGGGTCGAGCACGGCGCGGGCCTGGCCCCGCCCGAGGCGCTGGCGGCCCATCTGGCCGCCGCATGGTGTCGCGATCGCGCCGCGCTCGACTTGCAGACGGTGGCCGACCGGCTGCAGAGCATCGAGGGCCGGCGGCCGGCGGCGGTCCGGGCGGTGGTGCCGCGGCGGATCTCCCTCGAGGCCCTGACGGCGCTGCTGCGCCGGCTGCTGGCCGAGGGCCTGCCGGTCGCCGATCTGGCGACGATCCTCGAAGCGCTGGCCGAGCAGCCCGAGCAGGCCGAGCCCGAGAGCCGGCTGCCGCGGCTGCGGCGGGCCCTGCGACCGTGGATCACCGCGCGCTTCGTCGCCGGACGCTGGCTGGCGGTGATCCACGTGGGCGTCGACATCGAGCGGGCGCTGGCCGCCGACGCGCTGGGCATCGACGGTCTGGCGGCGGTCGTGCATCAGCTCGACGACGTTCGGGCCGCCCATCCGCGGGCGGTGCTGGTGGTCGCCGACGCGCGGCGGGACGCCATTCAGGCCGCGCTCGCCGAGCATCAGCCCGGCCTGCCCGTGCTGGCTCACGGCGAGGTGGAGCCGGGGGTCGCGACCCGTGCCGTCGGCGTCGTGCTCGACGCGCAGCCGGGCGAGCGCGAGCCGGATCTCTTCGGCTGACGCTCGGTTACAAAGTCACGAATCGGTCACCCCGCTTTCAATACGCGGGTTTCTTTCGCTAGAGTGACCCTGCCTGTCACGAAACCCGCCTCGCGCCCGCGAAGCCGACTCCGCGAAGAGAGCCATGAGCAGCGCCCGCCACTACTGCCCCCACTGCCAGCGTCGATTCCCGGGCGGTCTCGAGACCTGCCCCACCGACCACGTCTCGCTGCGGGTCGATCCGTTCATCGGCAGCGTGATCGGGCGCTGGCGGCTGACCGACTATCTGGGCCAGGGCGCGATGGGCGTCGTCTACGTCGCGGAAGCGGCCACCGACGGTCCGCCGGCCGGCGAAGCGGCGATCAAGATCCTCAACGCGCGGCGGGCGGCGCTGCAGCCGGATCTCGTGCGCCGGTTCGAGATCGAAGCCACCGCCGCCAGCCAGATCGAGAGCGCGCACATCGCCCGCATCTTCGAGTCGGGCACCACCGCGGACGGTCACCTCTACATCGCCATGGAGCGGCTGCACGGCGGCCCGCTCGATCGCATCCTGGCGCGGGCGCGCACGCTAGACGGGCACACCGTCGCCACCATCGGCTACCAGATCGCCGACGCCATGGCCGAGGCCCATCAGAAGGGCATCGTCCATCGCGATCTCAAGCCGGGCAACGTCTTCGTCGAGCCGCTGCCCGGCGCCGTCTGGCACGTCCGGGTGCTCGACTTCGGCGTGGCCCGCATGCGCGTCGCCGGTATGGACCGCACCCGCACGGGCATCGTGGCCGGCACCCCCTCGTATATGTCTCCCGAGCAGCTGCGCGGCGCCCGCGATCTGGATGGCCGCAGCGACATCTACTCGCTCGGCGTGCTGCTGTACCGCGCGCTCTCGGGCACCAACCCGTTCCAGGGCGATGGCAGCTTCGCGCAGGCGCACCAGCTGCACCTGCAGCACCTGCCGCCGCTCTTGCCGGCTGCGGTGCCCGCTCCGCTCGCTGCGCTGATCATGCGTTTGTTGTCCAAGGCGCGTGACGATCGGCCCCAGACGATGCACGCGGTGCGCGACGCCCTGCTCGCCACCGGCCTGATCGACCTGCGTTCCGGCTCGACGGCGTTCGAACTCGACGCCGCGACCGCCGCGGGCGTGATGCAGCCGGCCGAGCCGTCTGCGCCCGGCGATGGGGCCGCCACCGCACAGGACGCGACGGCGGTCGACGTCGAGACGGCGGTCGATTCGGCGGGCTTGCCGACGCGCAACGAGCGCCCGAGCCCGACCCGGCACGACGCCGCGGTGATGACCGGAGATGCCCGCACCGAGATCGTGCCCTCCGACTCGGAGATCGTCTGCGTGATGCCGTCGACGGCCGCCGCGCGCTCGCCCGTGCACGCGGGCGAGATCGCCGATCAGGCAACGGTGCGCCGCTCGGCCTTCACCCAGACCATCGACCTGCCGCCGCTGCGGCGCGGCCGCGAGCTGCACGTCGCGGCGCTGCTGCTGTTGCTCGCCGGCACGGCCATCGGCGCGGGCCTCGGTATCGGGGTGCAATACGGCTTCGACCTGTCTCCGGCGCCGTCGGCCCACTCTGCGCAAGTCGTCAGCGCGGCGCAGGTCGCGCCCCGGGTGCCGGCACGACCCGCCACGCGCTCGACCGCGACGGAGCCGGCGGGGCCATCCGTGGAGCCCACGCCCGTCGCCCGGGCCGCGGACGCGCAGCCCGCAGCCAACGAGCCCGCCGAAGCACAGCCCGCCGAAGCACAGCCCGCCGAAGCGCAGCCCGCCGAAGCACAGCCCGCCGAAGCACAGCCCGGCGAAGCGCAGCCCGGCGAAGCGCAGCCCGCCGAAGCACGGCTCGCGGCCAACGCGCCCGCCGAGCCCACGCCCGCAGCCCGGGCGGCGGCGCCGACGAAGACCCGGCCGGCGCCCGATCGCCCTGTCGCCGCGACGCCCGCCGCCCGCGCGCCGTCTTTCGAGTCCATCGCCGACATCGAGAGCTTCCGCGGTCGGCTCGACGCCGCGCTCGTCGCGGCCGACGCCGGCCTCACCGGTCGGGCGGTGCAGTTCCTGCGCGGCGCGAGCGCCGAGCGCCCCGGCAGCCCCGTGCCCCACCAGCGCCTGTGTATGCTGTTCATCGAACTCGGGCACTACGAAGACGCCCTCGAGAGCTGCCGCCGCTGGCGCGAGCGCGAGCCCAAGGCCGCCTACCGGGCCTCCATCGATCGCCACATCGAGGGCCTGCAGGCCCGCCTCGGCCACGACGGATAGCGCCGACCCCGGTCTCAGCGGCGCGCCGCGTAGAGCCGGCGGATGCGCTCGGGGCCATCGTCGACCACGATCGACTTCGCCGCCGCCACCGTCACCCGCCCCGGACCGGCCCCCTTGATCGCCCGCACGTGCTTGCGCCGGGTGTGCATCACCTCGACCCCCGGCTCGTCGCGCAGATCGCTGTGGTGCACCGCCAGCGCGGCCGCGTCGCGCAGCGTCTCGAGGTGCGGCTCCCGTCCGCGGGCGGGCAGCGGCACGATCACATGGGCCCCGGGCACGTCGCGGGTATGCAGCCAGTGGTCGTTGCCCCGGGCCACCCCGAAGGTCGTCGCGTGATTGTCCGCGCCGCCGCGCCCCACGAGAATCCGCTCGCCGCGCCGGCTCTCGAACGCGCGATAAGGCAGCCGCTCGACCACCTGCCGCCGACCGGGCGGCCCTTGCGGGCGGGGCAGGATGCCCGCGCCGATCAGCTGCTGCTCGATCTCGTCGGCCGACGGCGGCGTCTCGCCCTCCATGGCCTCGGCCAGCAGCTCGACGGTGAACTGCTGCGCCTCGACCTCCTCCAGCCGCTCGCCCGCCCGCTCGGCGCCCGCCGCCGCCTTCTTGTAGCGGTCGAAGCAGCGCTGCAGGTTCTCCGGGCCGTCCAGCGCCGGATCGAGCGGCACCGACACCGTCGGCGTGCCCTCCGCGAACCAGTCGACCACCTCGACCGCTTGCATACCCCGCTCGATCTGCCCCAGCGCGCCCTTGAGCAGCTCGCCGCGGCGGCGCCACTGCTCGGCGCGCGCCGCCCGCTCGACATCGGCCGAGACCCGATCGTGCAGCCGCTCGAGCCGCTTGCGGGCCCGCTGGATCAGCCGGCGGCGGGCCGTCGCTTCGGCTCTCTCCTGCGCGGCGGCCTGACGCGCCGCCGCCGCGGCCTCGACCGCCAGCGCCGACTCGAAGCGCGGCGGCGGATCGACCCGGCCCGGCGGCGGCGGATCGGGCGCGACGTAGGGTCCACCGGTGGTGAGCCCCCGCCGGCTGCCGTCGGGGCGGGCCAGCGCGACGACGCGCCCCTCGGGATCGACCGCGAACAGGTTGGCGTGGCGCCCGGTCAGCTCGGCCACCAGCCGCCCGCCGGCCATGGTCAGCACCACGACCCGATCGCCCGGCACCCGCTCGATGGCCTCCAGCCGCCGCCCGCCGCCCGCCGAGCGCAGCCAGGCCCCCAGCGCCGTCGGCTCGCGGCGCGTCGGCACGCTGCCCGGGGCCTCGGCCACCCGCGACGGCTCGATGCTCACCACGAGGCGCGTGGTCACCCCGGGCGAGCGGATGCGCAGCACCAGCGTGCCGTCGTCGGGCTGGCGCACCTTCTGGATCTGTCCGCCCACCACCCGCGGCGCCAGCTCCGCGAGCACCCGATCGATCTCGATTGCGGTCAACATGCCGCCAGCCTCGCATCGATCCGGGCCCGCCCGGAAGGGGTCGTCGAGCCGCCGCCGCCGCCGCCGGCGATCGCTTTCCTCAGGTCGGGGTGCATCCTCGGGCGGGCCCCTCGCGTCTTTCCTCACGGATCGTGGGGTGGTACAAAGCCGCGTCCCGATCCGAGACATCCCACTGACGACCACTCGACCCCCCAGGAGACACGCATGAAGCTGTCGGCGCCCGGTGATGCGACCACGTTCGATGGAGACCTGCTGGTCATCGGCCGGCACGCGGACGCCGAGCCGTCGGCCGCCGAGAAGGCCATCGACGACGCCCTCGGCGGGGCGCTGGCCGCCGCCGCCGACCGCTTGCGCTTCAAGGGCAAGCCGCGCAGCACCGTCGCCGTCGATACCCTCGGCCGGGTCGGCGCGTCCCGGGTCGTGCTCATCGGCCTGGGCGACGCCGGCGAGCTGGGGCCCGCCGGTCTGCGCGACTTTGGCGCGCTGGCGGTCAACGCCGGCCTCGACGGGCGCTACGGCGACGTCGGCATCGTCGTGCCCGACGCCGCCGCCACCGAGCAGGTGGCCCTCGGCGCCATGCTGGGCACCTACCGCTTCGTCGACTTCAAGGCCCCGCCCGAAGACGACCCGCGCCCCGAGGTCGAGGCGGTGGCCCTCATCGGCGGCGACGAGGGCGCGCTCGGCCGGGCGAAGGCCCTCGCCGACGGGGTCAACCTCGCCCGCACGCTGACCAACGAGCCGGCCAACGTCTGCACCCCCGAGCGGCTCGCCGAGCTGGCCCGCGACATCGCCAAGGCGCCCAACGTCAGCGTGCGCGTCTTCGAGAAGGCCGAGATCTACGAGAAGAAGATGGGCGGCATCATCGGGGTCAGCCGCGGGGCGACCACCGAGCCGCGGCTCATCCACATCTCGTACGTGCCCGAGGGCCACGACGGCAGCGACGCGATCGCCTTCGTCGGCAAGGGCATCACCTTCGACTCGGGCGGCCTGTCGATCAAGCCGGCCAAGGCGATGGCCGAGATGTACATCGACATGGCCGGCGCCGCGGCGGTCGTCTCGACGATGCACATCGTCGCCGCGCTGCAGCCCGACACCCCGGTGCACGGCATCGTCGGCGCCTGCGAGAACATGACCGGCTCCGACGCCTACCGGCCCAGCGACATCCTCACGATGTACAGCGGCAAGACCGTCGAGGTGCTCAATACCGACGCCGAAGGCCGGCTGGTGCTGGCCGACGCGCTGCACTACGTCACCGAGCTTACGCCCGCCGTGCGCGGCGTGGTCGACGCGGCGACGCTCACCGGCTCGTGCATGGTCGCCCTCGGCAGCCACTACGCCGGCGTCTTCAGCGACCACGAGGGCCTGTGCGCCGAGGTGGTCGCCGCCGCCGAGACCGCCGACGAGAAGATGTGGCGCCTGCCGCTCGACCCCAAGCTGGCCAAGACCCTCGAGAGCAAGCGGGCCGACCTCAAGAACATCGGCGGCCCGTGGGGCGGGGCGATCACCGCCGCGCAGTTCCTGCAGAACTTCAAGGGCGACGTGCCCTGGGTGCACCTCGACATCGCCGGCGCGGTGCTCGCCGACAGCGACGACGGCCACATCCGGGCCGGCGGCACCGGCTTCGGCGTGCTGACCATGCTGGCGCTCGTCGAGTCGGGCGCGGCCGCCGCGGGCAAGTGATCCGGTGACCCGCCCGGGCCCGACCCGCCCCCGGGCCCTCGCGGCGGCCCTCGCGCTGCTGGCCATGGCCGCCGGCGCGGCGGCCCTCGCGCAACCCGCCCCACCCGCAGAGCTGCCGCCGCCGCCCGGCGCGGTGCCCACCGTCGAAGCCACCAAGCTCGTCGGCGCGCGCGTCGGCCGCCGCCGGCCCATGCTGCGCATGGTCGAGCAGCCCACCGGTCCGCTCGACGAGGCCGCCGTCGAAGAGGCCCGGCTCGCGCTGCTCGCCACCGGCATCTGCGAAAAAGTCACCGTGCGCCTCGACCGCGGATCGGCCCGCGGCCGGGTGATCATCGTCTTCCGCTGCGACGAGCGGGTGACCACCAGCCTCGACGCCTTCCACCTCGGCTCGGCCCGCTCGACGCGCTTCTGGGCCGGCGCCGAGATCAGCGACCTCGACCCTTTCGGCGTCGGCGTCGGCGTCGGCGCGGGGGTCGTCGCCAGCGGCGATCAGCTCGCCGCGCGGCTCTCGGGCAAGCTGCCCGCGCCGTGGGTCACCGACGCCAGCCTGCGCTTGACCCTGCGCTACCTTGGCGGGCAGGAGCGCTTCATCGGCCCCACCGGCCAGCGCCTCGCCGGCGAAGACGTGCCCTCGATCCGGGTCGACTATCGCCGCGCCGGCTTCGATACCGGCCTGCTCTTCGACCTCGCCCCCTTTGTGCGCCTCGACGTGGGTCTGGCCGGCGACTGGGTCGAGTCCACGCTGCCCGCCGACGCCACCCAGCTCGAGCGCGACGGCGCCGAAGAGCCCTTCGACTTCGACCTCGACCCCGACATCCCGGTGACCTTCACCGTCAGCGGCAGCCTCACCTGGGACAACCGCGACGACCCGGCCTTTCCGACCCGCGGCACCCGGGCCGCCGCCAGCGTGCGCCTGGGCCAGTACGACGGCGTCTGGGGCGGCCTCGCCGGGCGCGTCGAGCACTACTTCCTGCTGCCGTGGAACAGCGTGCTGCGGCTCGACGCCTTCTTCGGCGGCCTGTACGGCCCCGCGCCGTTCTACGCCCGCTACTTCGTCGGCGACCTGCACCCGTACATCCCCGCCCGCGGCATGGGCCTCAACTTCGCCCAGCGCCGCGGCCCGCTGCTCATCGACGCCGGCGGCCTCGACGTCGCCCGCTACGAGACCGTCGCCGGCCGCCTCGGCTTCGAATACCGGGTGCCGCTCGGCGCCGGGCCGCATCGCGAGCCCTACGGCGCCGAGTTCTTCATCGCCACCCACCTCGTCTCGCTGCTCAGCCCCGACGAGCCCGGCGCCTTCGATCATGCGCCGCCCTTCGACGTCGCCATCGACGTCGGCCTGCGCTTCGAGACCGAGATCGGGGTGATGGGGCTGTCCATCGGCAACCTGCTCCTGCTGGTCGAGCCATGAAGGCGCTGCTCCTGCTGGCGCTGATGGCCGCGCTGCCCACCCGCCCCTGGCTCGAGCGGGACGGCGCGGCGGTGGTGCTCAGCGTCGACGTGGCCTCGCTCTTCGACAGCGAACTGCGCACCCGCTTGCAGAGCGGGCTGTCGACCACCCTGCGGCTCAAGCTCGAGCTGCGCGAGATCGACGACGGCGCCATCGTCGGCTTCGGCTGGCGGGTCGCCCGGGTGCGCTGGGATCTGTGGGACGAGCGCCTCTCGGCGGTCATCGACGACCCGGCCGGCGTGCGCGAGCAGACCTGGCCCTCCATCGACGCCTTCGTCGCTCACTTCGCCGCCATCGAGCGGGTGCCCGTCGCCGCCGCCGTGCCCGCCGACCCCCGCGTCGTGCAGGCCCTGCTGCGGCTCGAGGTCAACCCGGTCAGCGCCGACAAGCTCGCCCGCATGCGCCGCTGGCTCTCGGCCCCCGAGGGCACCGTCAGCGACCCCTTCTCGTCGGGTGTACTCGGCTCGTTCGTGCGGCTCTTCGACAACCTCAAGCCGGGCATCGCCGAGCGGGTGCTGACCGTCAGCGGCCAGCCGGTGCGCGCCGATCGGCTGCCCTACGTGCTGCGCCGCCCCGCGCCGGACGCACCGCCCAAAGCCCCCGAGACCCCCGGCGGGGGCACCTGATGGGGCGCCTCGAGAACAAGCTGCTCATCCTGCTGGTGCTGCTCATCGCGGTGCCGATCTCGGTGGCTTTTCTGCGCAGCCAGACCCTCTTCGACCGCAGCCTCGCCGTCGGGCTCAACCCGGGCGTGACCGAGGCGCTCGACGACGCGGTCGAGGTGTTCGGGGCCTATGTGCGCGCCGAGAAAGCCCGCCAGGAGGCCGTCGCCCGCGGCCTCGCCGACAGCCGCACCCTCGCCGACCGCGCCGCCGAGGGCCCCGCCGCGCTGCGCACCTTCCTGCTCGAATACGCCCGGGCGCCGCGGGTGCAGCGCATCGAGCTCGTCGCCGCCGGGGGCCCGCCGCTGGTGGTCGACTCGCCGGCCTTCGGCGACCCCGCCGGCTGGCGGCTGCGCACCGCCGAAGTACCGCTCGACGGCGTGCCGGGCTACACCGCGCTGCGCTTCGCCTACGGCCTCGAGGCCGCCTTCCTCGAGCGCTTCGAGAACATGGAGGCCGAGGTCATCGCGCCCCGGGCGACCCTCGAGACCTACCGCGAGAACCTCGCCTGGGAGTTCGCGCTGCGGTTCTTGTTGCCGCTGGCCGGGGCGGTGCTCGTCGCCGGCATCATCAGCGTCGTCGTCGGCCGGCGCATCACCCGCCGCCTGCGCGACCTGCGCGGCGCCATGGAGCAGGTGGCCGCCGGCGATCTCGACGCCCGGGTCACGCCCACCGGCCGCGACGAGGTCGCCGATCTGGCCCGCGGCTTCAACGACATGGCCCGCCGCCTCGCCGAGAGCCGCACCCGCATCGAGCACCTGACCCGGGTCTCGGCGTTTCAGGGCATCGCCCGCCGGCTGGCCCACGAGATCAAGAACCCGCTGACGCCCATCTTGCTGGCCGTGCAGCAGATCCACCGCAGCTACAAAGGCGACGACGCCCGCTATCGGCGCACCCTCGACACCGCCCACGAGGTCGTCGTCGACGAGGTCGCCACCCTCGAGCGGCTGGTGACCAACTTCAGCCGCTTCGCCAAGCTGCCCACCGCCGAGCGGGTCGACGAAGACCTCGCCGCCCTCGCCCGCGACCTGGTCGCCGCCCACCCCGAGATCGAGGGCCTGCGCGCCGAAACCCCCGATGATCCGGTCGTCGCGCCGGTCGACAAAGGCTTGCTGCGGCAGGCGTTGACCAACCTCGTCAAGAACGCCGGTGAAGCTCTGCGCGACGTCGACCGCCCTCCGCGTGTCACACTCCGCGTCGAGTCGGTCGACGACGTCGCCCGGCTCATCGTCGAGGACAACGGGCCGGGGATTCCCCGCGACGAACGCGAGCGCGTCTTCGAGCCCTACGTGACCGGAAAAGACGACGGCACCGGCCTGGGGCTGGCCATCGTCAAGAAGATCGTGCTCGACCACGACGGCACCATCGCGGTCGCCGACAGCGCCGACGGCGGCGCCCGATTCGAAATCGTGCTGCCCCGCCAGCTGGGGCCGCCGACCTAGGAGTCTGTAGTGCATCGCTCGAAGCGCCGCTGGACCCCGTCAGCGCCCCGAGGCGTGACGCCGCTGCCCGTATTGCCGGCCGCGCCGCTGGCCCTGCTCGCGACCCTGCTGCTGGCCGCCGGGCCCGCCGCGGCGCAAGAACCCCCCGAGGGCCCCCCTGCCGATGCCCCGCCCGCGGCCCCCGCGGCCGAGCAGGCGCCCGAAGAGGCCCCGGCGAAGGACGAGGCCGCCGCCGAAGAAGAACCGGCCGCAGAGGCGCCCCCGGCGGCCCCTGGCGCGGGCGCCGATGCGGCCCCAGCCGAGGCCCCGGCGGAGGAGGCCCCCGCCCAGTCCGAGCTGCCCGAAGGCTTTGAACCGCCCAAGCTCCTGCAGGAGGTCCAGCCGACCTACCCGCCCGAGGCGCAGGCGCAGAAGCTCGCCGGCGACGTCGTGCTGCTCATCACCATCGACGAAGAGGGCGCCGTCAGCGAGGCGGTGGTCGTGCAGGGCGTGCACCCGCTGCTCGACAACGCCGCGCTCGAGGCCGGGTTCCAGCTCGTCTTCGAGCCGGCGAAGATGAACGACGAGCCGGTGCCGGTGCAGCTGCAGTACCGCTACGGCTTCACCTACGTCGAAGAGAAGGTCGAGGTCGCCGCGCCCGTCGACGAGGAGAAGCCGGTGGGCGTCCTCGAAGGCCAGCTCTTCAAGCGCGGATCGGTCGACGCGCTGCCCGGCGTCCGGGTGGTGCTGCGCGAGCTCGGGCTCGAGACCTTCAGCGACGCCCAGGGCAAGTTCCGCTTCGAAGAGCTGCCCGTCGGCCCGCTGATCATCGGCATCGAAGACGACGTCTACGGCGACATCGAAGACGAAGAAGAGATCAAGGCCGGCGAGGTGGTGACCGTCACCTACCGCCTCGACCAGGAGACCTTCGGCGACCGGATCCAGGTCTTCGGCAAGCGCCCCAAGAAAGAGGTCGTGCGCCGCACCATCACCGTCGAAGAGATCCGCACCATCCCCGGCACCAACGGCGACGCGCTCGGCGTGGTGCAGAACCTGCCCGGCGTCGCCCGCACGCCCTTCGGCCAGAGCGACCTCATTCTGCGCGGCGGCGGCAATACCCAGGCCTACCTCAACCAGCAGCCGATCCCCATCGCGTTCCACTTCGGCGGCATCCGCTCGACGGTGGCCAGCGCGCTCATCGAGAGCATCGACGTCTACCCGGGCAACTTCGACGTAGAGTACGGCCGGGTCTCGGGCGGCATCGTCGACGTGCGCCTGCGCGAGCCGCGCACCGACCGCGTGCACGGCTACGTCGAGGCCGACGTCTTCGACGCCGGCGCCCTGGTCGAGGGCCCGGTCGGCGAGAACGGCGGGCTCGCGATCGCCGTGCGCCGCAGCTACTTCGACGCGCTGCTCGCCGCCGCGCCGCTGCCCGATACCTTCTCGATCACCACCGCGCCCCGCTGGTACGACGCCCAGATCCTCTACGACTGGAAGGACAAGGGGCACCGCTTCCGGGCGCTGCTCTACGGGTCGAGCGACCAGTTCGAGTCGGTCATCGAAGAGCCGCCCGAGCAGAATACGCTCATCCGCGGCGACGCGGTGGCCAAGCTCGAGTGGGTCGGCGGCCAGCTCGAGCACACCTGGGACATCGACGACCGGCTGCAGCACAAGCTCAACGTGGCCTACCTGCTGACCGGCATCGACTTCGGCGTCGGCGAGATCTTCTCGCTCAACTTCCTGTTCCACCAGCTCTTCATCCGCGACAGCGTGCGGGCCAAGCTCACCGACACCCTCGAGCTGAAGGTGGGCATGGACGTGCTCAACCAGTGGAATACCATCGACGCGCTCGGCGGCGTCACCGGCCCGCCCCGTGAGGGCGAGACCGGCGGCGGCTTCGGCTCCGACCAGACCATCAGCGTCGAGATCGACACCTTCGAGGCCAACTGCGCGCTCTACACCGCCGCCGAGTGGAAGCTGGGGCCGATCCTGCTCATCCCCGGCCTGCGCTTCGACGTCTTCAGCGCCATCGACGACTACCGCCTGCAGCCGCGCTTCACCGCCCGCTGGGACGTCGTCGAGGGCACCACGGTCAAGGCCGGCGTCGGCCAGTTCGTCGAGCTGCCCGACGGGCAGGATACCTCGCCCGACATCGGCAACCCGAACCTCAAGGCCGAAGACAGCCTGCACTACTCGGTGGGCTTCGAGCAGCAGTTCACCGACGCCATCAACCTGGACGTCACCGCGTTCTACAAGACCTTCGACGACCTGGTGACCCGGGCCGAGAGCCTCGACGCCGCCGACGACTTCGACGACGCGCTCGAGGCCAACGCCGGCCCGTCGCTGCTCAACCAGGGCGAAGGCCGCAGCTATGGCATCGAGTTCCTGCTGCGCCACGACTTCAGCAACCGCGTCTTCGGCTGGGTCAGCTACACCCTGCAGCGCTCCGAGCGCCGCGACCGGCCCGGCGACGACTGGCGGCTGTTCGACTTCGACCAGACCCACAACCTGATCGTCATCGGCCAGTACAAGCTGACCCCCAAGTGGACCGTCGGCTTCCGCTGGCGCACCACGAGCGGCAACCCCGATACGCCCATCGTCGACTCGGTCTTCGACGCCAATACCGGCACCTACGTGCAGATCCCCGGCGAGCCCAACAGCACCCGTCAGCCGACGTTCAACCAGATCGACCTGCGCGTCGACCGGGAGTGGACCTACGATACCTGGCGGCTGGTGGGCTACCTCGACCTGCGCAATACGCTCAACACCGCCAACGCCAGCGGCTTCCAATACAATTACGACTTCACCCAGCGCACGCAGGCCTACGAGATCCCGATCATCCCCTCGTTCGGCCTCCGGGGAGAGTTCTGATGCGTCGCTTCGTCCTCGCAGTCTCGCTGGTGGTCGCGGGCGGGCTCACGGCGGGCTGCGGCCCCGAGTTCGACCCGTTCCACCTCGCCAACAAGTTCCGCATCCTGACCATCAAGACCGACCCGCCGGAGCTGGTCATCGACCCGGGCCTCTTGAGCGGCATGCCCTCGGGCCCGGTGATGCTGCCCGCGCCGGTGACCATGACCGCGCTGCACCCGCCGGCGGAGGGCGTCACCTGGCGCTGGGACGTCTGCCTCTTCAGCCTCGACTCGCTCAGCGCCTTCGAATGCGTCGACCCCGACCTCGAGGTGACGCTGCCGGCCACCGGCAACGAGGCCACGCTCGACCTGATCCAGGTGCTGTCGGCGCTCGGCGGCGGCGTGCCGATGGGCGGCGAGGGCGAAGGCGAAGGGGAGGGGGAGGCGCCCGCCGGCTGTCCGGCCTTCCTGGCGCTGCCCGATGGGTCCTGCCTCAGCCGGCTCGACATCCAGGTCAAGGTCACCGCCGGCCCGCCGGGCGAAGAGATCGTCGCGGTGCGCAAGGTGCCCGTCTGGTTCGACGCCGCCCGTGAGCCCAACCAGAACCCCGACGTGCGGGCCATCACCGTCGAGGGCGATCCGGTGCGCGGCGGCGAGGTCACCCTGACCGCCGACTTCGATGACGCCAGCCTCGAGCAGTTCGTCGACAGCGACGGCGATACCCGCACCGAGCTGCCCGTCTTCTCGTGGTTCACCACCGCCGGCGAGCTGCAGCCGGGGGCGACATTCGACGACGACCGCGATACGACGCTGATCCTGCCCACCGACGAGAGCGTCGACACCGTCGAGGTCTACGTGGTCGTGCGGGACGGCGACGAGCGGCGGGGCATCGACTTCGAGACGCTGACGATCACGCTCAGCGACTGATCCGGCCGTCGGGATCGCCCCATGCCGTCCATCTACCTGCGGATCCTGATCACCATCGTGGCCTTCGCCGTCGGCGGCCTCGCGGGTTTGTTCCTGCCGGTGTTCGCGGCGCAGCTCGTCGAATACGGCACGGGCTCGTACGAAGACGTCTTGTTCATCTGGTTCCTGACCGTGCCGGGCGGCGCCCTGCTCGCCGCGACGCTGGCCTGGCGTCGCTCCCGACCGGCGGGTGACTCGACGATCGCAGACTGACGCTGCAGCTCCGCTGGGCGATCCTTGCCAGGGGCGGTCACGGCCGAGCCTGTACATTGACGATCTCGACTCGACCCGGTCGCCCGGCACGTCATCTTGCGTGTTGCTGCTGACTGAACGACAACTGTCGAAGCCATGTCGCAGTTGCCGCCCATCTTCATCAGCCACGTCGAGACCGACACAGAGCACGCGGAGTGGCTGCATCATGCGCTCCGGGCGGCCGGGTTGTCGCCCTGGTGCGCGTCGATCGACATTCACCCGGGCGATCAATGGGATCGAGCGATCGTGCACGCGTTGGGACGAGCGCGCGTCGTCGTCGTGCTCGTGTCGAGCGGCTGGCCGGCAGGCGGGGGCTCGGGTGGAGAGTTCTATGCGCCCGAGGTCGTGGCCCGCGCCATCGATCACGCAAGGCGGCGGGATCTGACGGTCATACCTGTTCGCATTGATGGCGTGGACGATGCGCGGATGCCTTTCGGACTCTTCCGGGTCAAGCCGGTCGACGTGCGCGGACGGGACTTCGAGCCTGCTGTCGAGGTTCTGCGGCGCATCGTCGAGCGGGTCGCGGGGGCGACCGAGCCGAGGCTGCCGCCGACCGAGCCCCTGGCGGCGGCCATACAGCTACGGCAGACGCGAGCCGCGGGAGGCGCGTCGCGCGCCGTACTCGACGCGATCGATGCGCGCATCCTCTCGCTCAAACAGCGTCGGGTGTATCGTCCGCAACGCAGGCCGGCCCGGGGGCTGGCGCTCGATCGTTGGCTGCTCGTCGAGCGGCTGGGCAGAGGCGGCTTCGCCGAGGTCTGGTCAGCCGAAGACATGTCCAACGGCGAGAGCGTGGCGCTCAAGATTCTGCACGCGCAGTTCGACGATCATCCACAGCGGCGGGCGCGCTTCTTCCGCGGCGCGAGGCGCATGGCCGCGCTTCGCCATCGCAGTATCGTTCGGGTTCACGAGCCGGAAGTCTTCGCGGAGGGGCGGCACTTCTTCGTCATGGAGCGCCTGGCGGGCGGCGATCTGGAGGCTGCCGTGCTCGCGGGGCGGCTCAAGCGCCCATATGGGCTCAAGGCCGTCGCCGCCATCGCTTACGCGCTCGATGCGGCCCATCGTCACGATGTCATCCATCGGGATGTCAAGCCCTCGAACATCTTGCTCGATGGCCGCGGCCGCCCCAAACTGACCGATTTTGACCTCGTGCGCGCAGGCGATACCACCGGCGGCACCCGGACCGGCGGCCTCGGCACCTTCATCTATGCCGCGCCCGAGGCGCTCGAGGACGCGGCCCGGGTGGATGTGCGCTGTGATGTCTATGGCCTGGGCATGACGGCGGCCTTCGTCCTGCTCGGGGAGCGGCTGCCCCAGCGCATGCTCAAGAACCCCGCGGCGGTATTGGAGCGCCTTCCCGGCTTCGCGGCCGTCAAACACGAGGTGCTGCGCGCGATCGAGTGGGAGCCCGCCGCCCGCCATCAGAGCGCGGCGGCGTTCGCCTACCAACTCAGACGGGCGATCAAGGCCGATGTGAACCACGGCGCTCAGGGGCCGACCCGGGAGCGTATATCGCCCGGAGCCCGTCGCATGCGCGTCGACGAGCTGCGCTCGAACCCTCGCCCACCTGTCGCACCCGCGCCGACCGAAGAGCGAAACCTCGGTCAGGCCCGGCACGCCGCCGACCGCGCTCGGGATCGCCTGCCGTCGGCGAGCGCGGCGGCGTTGGTCATCTGTGATCGGGCGGCCGTGGACGGCGAGGCGAGCGATGGATCGACAGATCGGGTGGTCACGCTGCGGCACACGGTGACCATTGGGCGGGCGGCCAATCAGTCCGTTTCGCTCGAAGATCCTGCCGTCAGCCAGACACACGCCGTGATCCACTTCGCCCGCGGCGCCCACTGGCTGACGGACGTCGGCAGCACCAATGGTACGCTGCTGGACGGCGAACGGGTGCAGCGCACCGCACGCCTGGTGGACGGCCAGACCATCTGCCTCGGCGATACGATGCTGCGGTATGTCGTCCGCGAAACGCCTGGCTCGATCCAGCCCACCCTGGATGGCAAGGGGCCGCGCAGCCTGCAGACGCAGGACCCGACGGCCCACGGGTGGACGTTCGGCGACGGCGAGTGAGCAGAGCGAGGTCGCGGCCGGGGCACCTCGGCTCGGGGCGGCGGTCGAGGGGCAGGGCGACCGGCTTCGCGGTCGCTTTCTGGGGCAACCGTCGGCCGTCTCGACGCCAGCGGCCCCGTTGAAACGGCGAGCGCGGGCTGGCAGCCTGTGGGCCCGCTGCTGGACGGCGGGGCGAGGAGCCCGCCCGTGGCCGATTTGCCCGAATCGCCGCCGGATGACCCGACCGACCGCGCCGAGTGGCTGCGCGCCGCGTCCGAGCGGCACTACGACGCCGGGCGCTACGCCGAGGCGCTCGCCGCCAGCGAAGACGCCGTGCAGATCTACCGCCGGCTGGCGCAGCGTTGGCCCGAGATGTACGCGCTCGAGCTGATCGACGCGCTGAAAGACATGGCCGTCGATCTGCGCGCGCTGGAGCGGCGGGCCGCGGCGTCCGTCATCCAGGAAGAGGTCGTCGAGCGCTATCGGGCGCTGGTCGACGCCGGGCATGCCCTGGGGCCGGATCTGGCCGAGGCCCTGGGGGACTACGCCGCCGGGCTGGGGCACGAGGACGCCGCCCAAGCCGCCGCTGCGCGCGCTGAGGCCGTCGAGCTGCTGCGGACGCTCACCGCGCGCGAGCCGAGCGGGTGGTCGGCCCTGGCCGAGGCGCTGGACCGGCGGGCGCAGGACCTGACGCCGGGCGAGCGGCGGGCCATGCTCGAGGAGGCGATCGCGCTGAGCCGCGCGCACGCGACCGACAGCGCCGACGACCAGCGCACGCTGGCCGACCGCCTCGAATCATTGGCTTTCGTCGAGCACCACGACGGCGCCCACGCAGACGCCGCAGCGCTCGCCGCCGAGGCCGTCGAGATCCACCGGTCGTTGGCCGCCGAAGGTGAGACGAACGCGTGCTCCGCGCTGGCGGTCTGGCTGGATACCGCCTCGGACATGCTGGTCGCCGCCGGCCAGCCCGAGCAGGCGCTGGTCTGGATCGACGAGGCGTTGGCCGTCTTCCACCGCCTGCTCGCCGCCGACGAGGGCTGGCTGCGCGAGATGCTGATCTGCTTCGAGTACCGCCGCGACGTCCTGATGACCCTCGGGCGGCCCCGAGAAGCCCTGGCGTCAGCCGAAGAGGCCGTCGCCTGCGGCCGTCGGCGGCTGGAGGTCGAGGCGCCGGTCGACTTCTGGGTGCGCGCCGAGCTGCACCGCGCCGAGCAGCAGCGGGCCGCGGTCTTGCTGGCCTTGGATCGGGTCGACGAGGCCGCCGCGGCGACCGACGCGGCGATCGACGCGCTGTGGCCGTCGTTCGTCGAAGATCCGGCCCACGCCTCGGGCTGGCTCGGCTCGACGATCGCGTTCCGCAAGACCATCCCGGTGGACGACGGCGGCCGCGTCGAGCGCTACGCGGCGGTGATGGCGCGCGTCGATCGAGAGCGCGAAGCGGGCGCGTAGCCTCCGGGCGCTCAGGCCATCGCCGTCAAGAGCTGCTCGAGCAGCAGATCGTCGAGGTCCATCCAGGGGCGGGTGCGGCGCAGGCGCGGCAGGTCGACGGCCTGGATGTGCTGGATGTAGGCCGGCGGCAGCGTGCCGTCCAGCGAGATGACGTGGATCGGCTTGCCGATGGCGCAGGCCATGCCCACCTCGAACGCGCAGAACGCCGAGTCGCGGCTGGCCTGCGATACGAGGAAGACGAACAGATCGTGGCCGCGCAGCGCCTCGATGATGTCGGTCTGCCAGGTCGCGCCGGACGGGATCGAGTCGGCGCACCAGAAGAGCCGCGCGCCGAAGACCTGCGCCGCCACCCGGGTGGCCGAGGCGATGACGGGCTCGTCGGCCACCGCGTGGGAGACGAAGGCCGACGCCAGCAGCTCGGGCTCGGCCGCCCCGTCGGGTTGCGCGCCGTCGATGACCTCGCACGCCTTGCGATAGGCGGCGAAGGCGTGGGTCGGGCCGACGTCGATGACCCGCGCGCCGGCGAACAGCGGGCGCAGGGCGCGGGCGGGCACGCCGAACGCGATCACCAGGCGATCGGCGGCGACGACCCCCGCGCTGAGCGTCTGCACCGCCTCCAGATCGCTGCCGTCGACCAGGATCACGCAGCGGTCGGCCTCGACGGGTTGCCCCGGGCGCACGACCGTGCCGCGGTAGTGGGCCGCGAGGCGGTTGGCCAGGTTCTCGAAGCGGTGGGTGGCGCAGATGGCCAGCCGGCTCCAGCGGGCGCCGATGGCGCACTGCCAGTCGTCTTTGCTGTGGCTGCCGTCGCACCACGGCAGCGCCGTCGAGCGGCCGCAGACGCAGAGCTTGTCGCTGGGGCGGTCCGGGGTGTCCTGCATGGGATCAGGCTACGCTGGCCGGCCCCGCCGCTCAACGGCTCACCGGTCGCAGGCCGGGTCGTGCAGCAGCTCGGGGTCGGGTTCGGGGTCGCGGTTGCGTTCGTTGGGCGGGTCGCCGATGAAGAAGCTCGGCATGGCCCGGACCCGCATCTCGAAGGGGTAGGCATCGGCGACGCCGTCTCCGTCGCTGTCCACCGTCAGGTCATCGGGATCGAGCAGCATGGCGAGCGCGATCTCGGCCCCGTTGAAGCGAAACGCCACCGACTCGGCCTCTCGGGCCGTGAGGTACCCGCTGAGCGCGGCGTCGAGGCGCAGGCCGCGCGCGTCGAAGGTGTGCTGCAGCGTCAGCTCGACGACCGGTCGCAGGGTCGAGTAGCAGTTCACGAGATCACCGAAGTCGCTCTCGACGACGCCCGTCGGCACCAACATCTGGAAGACCACCGGGCCGTCGGGGCTCCAGACCGGCTCGCCCGCCGCGTCGCGGCGCCAGACGCCGAACAGGTTCTGCACCGGGTGGCCGTAGAGGTAGTCATAGTCGCCGAAGCGCACCCCGCCGTTGCCCACGTACCACCGGTAGACGTCGTCTTCGGTGTAGCCGCCCGGCTCGACGATCATGTTGAGCTGGCCGTCGTCGATGGCGTCGCCGAGGAAGGTCCCGAGCAGCTGCGCGGTGCCCGCCGGCTGGAGGATGTCGACGTCGCGCACGACGAAGACCTCGGGCCGCAGGTCGAGCCGGCAGCGGCCGTCGAGGCAGCGCCACCCGCTGTCGCAGTCGCCGCGCCCCTCGCAGAGCGCGCCGGGCGCGATCCGATCGTCGGGCGGGGCCATGTCCGGCAGATCCATGTCGGGCGGGGCCGTGTCCGGCAGCTCGATGTCCGGCAGCTCGATATCCGGCAGCTCCATGTCGGGCGGCGTCAGGTCCGGCAGATCCCCATCGGGCAGGGTCTGCTCGGCCGGGGCGGCGTCCCGCCCGGGCGGGCCGGCGTCGGGCACGGCGATGCTCACCGGCCGCTCGGGCGAGCCCCGCTCCGGTCGGGCGGCCGGTTCCTCTTCGGGCGCGTCGGCCGGTGCTGCTGGCGGGCTGTCGGGCGGCGCCTCGGCCGCGGAACGCGCGGTCGGGCCGTCGTCGCTGCAGGCGCTGACGGCGACGAGCGTCAGCGCGACTACGCTGAGGCGTCGCGCGACGGCGTCGTTCGGATTTCTGTACATGGCGTCATACCCGGTCGAAGGCGCTGCACTCACGATACGGGCGGGCAGACGCCGCGGGTGCCCGTTGCAGGGCGACGCATCTTTTTTCGGATTTCTTGCGGGTCTGGTTGCCCGATCGCGCGGCCCGCGGGTGAACCCCGGTGAACGACTCGCCGAGGACCCCATGCGTTGTGGCCCCCACCGGGATTTGGCAAGCTGCCGCCGTGACCCGACACGAACTCGACCAGATCGCGGTCCTCTTCCGGCAACACGGCCGCATGGTCTATCGGCGGTGCCTGCGCATCCTCGGCAACCCGTCGGACGCCGAGGAGGCGACGCAGGAGGTCTTCATCCGCGTCATCCGCAGCAAGACCGACAGCTCGCAGCGGGAGTCGGTGGTGCAGTGGCTCTACCGCATCACGACCAATCACTGCCTCAACATCGTGCGCAATCGCGGCCGGCGGGGCGAGCTGAAGGCCGATCGCGAGGCGGAGCTGCCCCGGCAGCGGGCCGAGACCGAGGCGCCGAAGCTGTTGCTCTTGCGCCGGCTGCTCGTCGAGGCCGACCCGCAGCAGGCGCAGGCGGCGATCTACGTGCACCTCGACGGGCTCTCGCAGCGCGAGGCCGCCGAGCTGATGGGCGTCTCGCGGCGCACGGTGGGCAACCTGCTCGAGCGCTTCACCGCTTGGGCGCGCGAGCGGGTCGACGCATGAGGGGGGCCGACCGATGAAGGAGATCTGGGACTTCACGGCCCCCGAGGATGACGACCTCGACCCCGAGCGGCCCAGCGATCTGGCGCTCGATCGGCTGTACGCCGACGAGCTCGACGGCGAGGCCGCCGCGCGCATCGAGGCCCGGCTGGCCGCCTCACCCGACGACAGGGCCCGCTTCGAGGCGCTCGACCGCCACTTCGACGACATCGACGAGGTCGATCCGCGCCGCCTGCTGGCGTCCATCCGCCGCGAGGCCGAGCAGCCGGCGACGCTGATGGAGCGGCTGCGCGCCGGCTGGATGGCCTGGATCGGCGGCCTGGTGGTCGTCGGCGCGGCCGTGATCGCGTTCTTCGTGCTGCGCCCCGCCGCCAACGGGCCCGATGGCCTGGGGCCGGGGCCGGACATCGTCACGCTCAAGGGCGGTCCGGTCCTGGCGGTGCAGCGCCGCGGCGCCGACGGCCGGGGTCAGCCGGTGGCCAGCGGCGAGCCGGTGGCGCCGGGCGATACGCTCAAGTTCACCGTCACCCTGTCGGCGCGATCGGCGGTGCGCATCATCGGGGTCGAGGCGGACGGCGCGCGCTACGACGCCTTCCCGCTCGAGGGCGGCCCGAGCCCGATCATCGAGCCCGGCGAGAAGGTGCCGCTCGGCGGCGCGGTGACGCTCGACGACGCCGAGGGGCGCGAGACGCTGTTCTTGCTGGCCTGCCCGGCCGAGGTCGAGCCCGCCGACTGCCGCGTCGGCGCCGACGGGCCCGCCTGCCCCGACGGGTGCCGCTTCGATCGGTTCGTCCTCGACAAGCAGGGGTCGGCCCAATGAGCCGGCTCGTCGCCGCCGCCGTCGTCTCGCTGGTGGCCTGCATCGCGGCGCCGCGCATCGCCTCGGCGCTGCCCGAGCAGACGTGGCTGGTGGTCATCGGCAATAACGAGGGCGCCGGCGAAGACGTGACCCTGCACTACGCCGAGCGCGACGCCCGGCAGATCGCCGATGTCTTCCGCGAGCGCGCGGGCGTCTCGAGCCGGCGCATCACCGCGGTGCTCGGCGAGACCGCCGACGGGGTGCGGGCCGTCCTGCACAAGATCGACGCCGAGGTGCGTACGGCGGCCGGCGCCTCGGCGCTGGTGGTCTATTACTCAGGACACGCCGACGCCGACGCGCTGCGCATGCGCGGCACCAAGTTGCCGGTGGACGAGCTGCGGTCGCTGGTCGCCGCGTCGGGGGCCAAGGTGCAGCTGCTCGTCGTCGACGCCTGTCGCTCCGGCGCGGTGACCCGGGTCAAGGGCATGCGCCGCGGCGAGGACTTCAAGCTCTCGCTGCAGGACGACCTCGCGGCGGAGGGCATGGCGATCATCACCTCGAGCACCGCCGGCGAGACGAGCCAGGAGTCCGATCGGCTCAAGGGCTCGTTCTTCAGCCATCACTTCGTCAACGCCATGCGCGGCGCGGCCGACGAGAACGACGACGGGCGGGTGACCCTCGGCGAAGCCTACGCCTACACCTATGACCAGACCGTGCGCTCGACCGGGCGCACGCTGGCGGTGCAGCACCCGACCTACGCCTACGACGTCAAAGGCCGCGGCGAGGTGATCCTGGCCGGTCCGCAGGGCGACAGCGCGCGGCTCGGCAAGCTCGAGCTGGCCGGGGCGGGGCGCTACCTGATCAGCGAGCAGGCCGGCGAGGCGCTGGTGGCCGAGGTGGTGCCGCCGCGGCCACGCGCGACGCTGGCCCTGACCCCGCGGCGCTATCAGGTCCAGCACCGCGGCGACGACGCCTATCGCGAGTACAGCGTGAACCTCGAGGCCGGCCGCACCACCGCGCTGGCCGACGCGCCGCATCGCACCTATCGCTACGATCGGCTGGTGCGCAAGCGCGGCGGGGAAGAGGTGCTGGCGGCGCACGGGGTCTACGCGCTCGGCGGGGCGCGGGGCACCGTCGTCGAGGGCGGCAGCCCGGCGGCGCAGCTCGTCATCGGCTATGGCGTCGACCTGCCCTGGTTCACCGTCGGCGGCCGCGTTCGGGGCAGCGCGGTCGCCTACGACGGCGCCGCGTTCCAACACGCCCATCAGATCCTCGGCCTCGGGCTGACCCTGCAGCGCTTCGCCGACTTCCGCTGGTTCAGCGTCGGCTTCGGCCTGCTCGCCGAGGCCACGGTGCACCGCCAGACCTTCATCGCCGGTGAGCGCGACGCGCCGGACGGGGTCGCCTTCGGCGGCGCCTTCAGCGGACTCTTCGCCGTCGAGCGGGTGCTCTTCGACCGCTTCAGCCTACGCGTCGAAGGCGGGCCGATGACCGAGATCTTCCGGGTCCAGGAGACCAACGACGGTGAACCCGGCGCGATCGATCTGGAGACCCCGCTGACGTGGTGGGCCGCCGCCGGCGTGATCGTCCGGTTCTGACCGCGCGCGAGGCCGACGCCCATGCCGCACATCACCCTCTCGTTGCCCGCCGACCTGGACCCACACCAATGGTCCGCGGTCGCCGAGGTCTTCGCCGGCATCGACGGCTGGACGGTCGACGACGACGGGCTGCTCTGGCGCGGCGAGTCATGCGGCGCGCCCTACCGCATCGAAGGCTCGATGGAGCCCGCCGGCCTGGTGCTCGAGAGCGACCTGCCGGCCGACGTCTGGACCGGCTGGGTCTCGGTGATCTGCGCCCGGCTGTCGCTGCGCTTGGGCATGGAGGTCTGCGACGCCGAGATGTAGGCTGCCCCGCCGAGCGGCGCCGCGGCGCGCGGGCTCGGGAGGAGAATCCGATGCGCATCGTGGGCGGCCTGTGGGCCGATCGGCGGCTGACCTCGCCGGGTAGACGGGTCCGGCCGACCCGGGAGGACGTGCGGGTGGCCTGTATGGGCCTGCTCGAGCCGCAGCTGGACGGCGCGCGGGTGCTCGACCTCTTCGCCGGCACCGGCGCGGTGGGCATCGAGGCGCTCTCTCGCGGCGCGGCGGCGGCCGACTTCATCGAGTTCGGGCCCGCGGCGCTGCACGCGCTCAAGGCCAACGTCGCCGCGCTGCGGCTCAAGCCCCTGCGCAGAGGTCAGCGGCCCACGGCGAAGCTCAAGGCGGCGCGGGTCTTCAAGCGTGACGCGCTGCCTTTCGTCGCCCGGCTCGACGCCGCGGCCTATGACATCGCGTTCGCCGACCCGCCCTATGGCTCGAAGAAGCTCGATCGGATCATCGAGCGCTGGCAGGCGGTGCCCTTCGCGCCGCTGCTCTGCGTTGAGCACGCGCCGGACCACGCCGTACCCCGCGGGGTGCGTCGGCTGACCTTCGACGTATGCCATGTGACACTCTACCGGGCCCGCTGACCGCTGAAGGCATGGCGTCAGCCCCGCTTGCGGGCCACGAGCACCTCCGACGGGATGCCCCACGCCCGCACCACGCTGCGGTGCTCGATCTGCCAGCCATCGCCGAAGAAGCGCGCCTGCTGCAGCGGCCGACAGCCACCGACCCACTGCGGGCGGCGGCGGTGTACGGCGGCCCACAGCGATGACACCGCCCGGCCGATGAATGACTGCCCGTCGGTCAGGCTCACGAGGCCGATGATGCCATCCGGTCGGAGCCATTGATGGCATGCGGTGATGCCATCGGCGATGGCATCTTCGGACCAGATGTCGAACATATAGCTCGATACGACGCGGTCGAAGCCGCCCGCGGGCAGCTCGACGGCATCCGCCGGCCCATGATGCACCGTCACCCGCTCGCCGAATCGCGCCAGGCGCTCGCGGGCCAGGCGGCACATCTCGCCGCTGAGGTCGACGGCGGTATAGGTGGCGCCGTCGGGCATGGCATCCAGCAGCCACTCGGCGAACCGGCCGGTGCCCGCGCCCAGCTCGAGCACGGCGCTGGCCTCGTCGAGCGCGAGGTGGGGCATCAAAGCGCGCAGCGGCGGGTCTTCGTACCAGCCCGCGCCGTCCTGCTTCGCGCCGTGGCGGTCGTAGATCGCGGCGACTGCCTGCGCGTCGAGGGCGCTCATCGCGCGCCGCCCATGCCATCCCAGATCGACAGCAGGTGACGCAGGCTGTCGAGGTGCGGGGTGCCGACGGTTCGGGCCCGCAGCGCGTCCAGATAGGCCGGTTCGAGGACGGGTCCCGGGCGCGCCTTGGTATAGCGCAGCCTGGGGCTTCGCTCGCGCAGCCTGGGGCTTCGCTCGCGCAGCATGGCCTTGAGGTAGTCGCCATGAAACGCTGCCTTGGTGCGATAGCGATCCCGCGGGGCGTCCATCGATTCGGGGTCATCGCTGCGCACGTCGTAGAACCGGCGCCACTCGGCCAGCGTGGGGTCGCGCGGCTGGGGCGACATCATCTCGCGGTGCCCCAAGAACAAGGCGTGGCCGACCCAGGCGCTGTAGACCTTCTTCTCGGTGCGATCGCCTTCGACGAGGAGGTAGAGGTTCATCGGCGATCAGTCGATGCCAGCTTCGTATTCGGGTGTATTGATGAGCCGGGTGAAGGCGTCGAGGTGCGACTCGTCGGCCAGCGATGGGATGTCGCGGGCGGGCAGGAGCTCGACTGTGGAGCCGCGACGGCGGACGAGCTTCCACACGTCGAGCGGGATGTGTTCGATGACATAGGGGTGATGGCTGGTCAGGATGAACTGACAGTCGGCCCGGGCATTGATGAGTCCGGTCACCGCGGGCAGGCAGTTCACGCCGAGGCTGTTCTCGAATTCGTCGATACACAGAACGGAGCCGGCGCGCATGAGGAGCAGCGAGCGGATCACGCCGAGCACGCGCAGCATACCAGTCGAGATGTCGCGGTGACGGATCCATGTCTCGCTGCCATACTCCCGCAGTTGGACCTCGACCCGCTGGTGGGGTTGCGGGTTGGTCTGGCGGCCGACAGTCGCGATGCGCAGGTCGCTGACCGAGGGAAAGACTTCGAGAAAGGCATCGCGGATGGTACCAAAGACTCGAGGTGCCCCAGCTTGTAGGATGAACAGCGCGAAGCTCAAGGGACCATCCGCCATCACCTGAACTCCGGGCAGCGAGGCGCGGTAGCCTTCAAGTTCGACCTCGTCGATCAGCTCGATGTCATCGAGTTGATCGCCCGGTACCACGAGCGCGTCGAATGTGTCTCGATCGACGTTGACGAAGGCCGTGAGGCTGCGTCTCACGAGCGAGACATCATCCTCACCCGACAGCAGCACGAGCGCGCACTCGGTCGGGTTCAGTCGAGGCAGAGTCGTGCCCTTGAAGCGCACCTCGGCGCCCTCTCTCTCGACGATGATCTCACCCTCCACGACGACGGACTCGGCGTCGAATACGTGCCCTCCCGACGCCATCGCGACAGTGCACGACCAGACGAACGCGCGCCCGTCCTCTCGACCCGTCAGACGCCACGACCAGTGCCCCGCCTCGACCTTCTCGCCCAGCCCCAGCTTGCGTACGTCGTCCAGCGCGCGCAGGACTTTGCTCTTGCCCACGCCCGAGATGCCGACCAGCAGGTTCAGCCCGTCGAAGCGGGCCTCCTTCAGGTGCCAGCCGGTCTCGTGATCGGTGAACTCGAACGTCTCGATGCGCATCGTCTCGCCTCCTGCCCCTTGGTACCCCGCGCGTCCGCACCCCGTCCACACCGCCGTCGATCACCCCGATGGTGACTCTCACCCACCGTCGAAGCCTTGATTCGACGATGGCCGGCCGGTCATGCTCCTGACGTCGACCCGCGGAGGAATCGCCGATGATACGTATGTTGGGCCTTGGCCTGCTGACGATCGTGACAGCCGCGCTGCCCGCGCCGGGGCAGGCCCAGAATCGCCTCGTCGCGGCCCCCGCCGAGGCGAGCAGCGCGCTGTTTCGTGGCTGGGACGACCCCAAAGGCGACCACCACCCGCTCTTCGCCGCCGACGGCGACAAGAAGACCGGCTGGGTCGAGGGCGCCGAGGGCGACGGGGTGGGGGAGTGGATCCGGTTCCACGTCACCCCGGTGGCGCAGCCCGGCGCGGTGACGGTCGATATCCGCAACGGCTGCCAGCGCTCGGGCAAAGACTACAAGCGCTACGCGCGTATCGCCGCGGCGACGCTGCTCGCGCTGCCCGACGGGGTGCCGACGCCGATCGTGCTCGAAGACAAGAAGGGCTGGCAGACCTTCGACCTGCCCGCCGGCTCGCGGCTGACGGCGGTCGAGCTGCGCATCGACGCGGTGCACCGGGGCAACGGCGACGAGCACGCCTGCCTGGGCGACGTGCGCATCGCGGTGCCCGCCGCGGTCGACAAGGCCGCCCAGAAGGCGCGCCGGGCGCAGGTGCGGGCCTGGGTCAAGGCCCGGCGCAGCGTAGGGCGGGTGCTCGACAGCCGGCGCGGGCGGCAGAAGATGCCCTTCGCGCCGCGCTACATCGCCCGCTCCGACGGGCAGGACATGGCGCTCGACTGCCAGCAGGATCAGATCTGCTACATCGAAGAGGGGCTCAAGGCCCTCGAAGGCGCGCTGGGCGCCGAGGCGCCGCCGGAGGTGCGCGCGGGCCTCGAGATGATGAAGGACGAGGCCGGCTGGCAGGCGGTGACCATCCGCGTCGAGGACGACCGGCCCGTGCCGCCGATCGACGGGCTGTGCGGCGACGAGGGCATCCAGGCGTGGCCCTGCGGGCAGGGGGTCTACCTGCCGCCGCAGATGGGCCTGTTGACCCGCGAGGGCGTGAAGGCGACGCCGCAGAAGATCATCCCCAACGTGCGTCAGCTGGGCGATCCGGAGACCTGCACCACCTACGCCATCGACCGGCAGTACTTCGCCCGCCCTGCCGCGGGTCCGTCGCAGGCGATCATCAGCCTGGAGTGTTTGACGACGGACGCCGGGCCGGTCAGCTCGATGTCGCTGTGGGTCTACGATCGGGTCGGGCGGCTGGTGGTCAGCGCGTCGCCCCGCGAGGCGGCGGCGTTCGACTGGACCGCCGATACCGCCAAGAGCCCGGCCCGCCTCAAACGGGCCCGCAAGCTGGTCATCGGCACGGGCATGCGCACCATCATCGAGCCCGAGCGCCCGATCGCCGAGTAGCGGCCCGCGACCTCACCCCCGCCCGCCGACTCTGCACTGCGCCGCGGCCGACGCCCCGGCCTCACGATCAGGAGTCGTCCATGTTCCGTTTCGCATCTCTCCTCGCCGCGTCCGTCGCCCTCGTCGCCCTTGTGGCCTGTGGCGCGCAGCCCGATCCGGCCGCCGCCGAGAAGGAGGCCGCCGCCTCGCAGAAGGCCGCCGAGGCCCCGCCGGCGAAGGCCGAGCAGCCGATGAGCACCAACGGGCTCACCGAGGCCGAGTTCAAGGCGCTGCATGTGCTCAAGGAGGGCGAGGCGCCGGCGCTGAAGGGCTCGATGGTCGAGATCGGCGGCGGCCAGCACTACCTGAGCCTGCCTGCCGGCGAGCCGCCGCGGGCGGCGGTGATCGTCATCCACGAGTGGTGGGGGCTCAACGCGCACATCAAGCATTGGGCCGATCGCCTGGCCGCCGAGGGCTACGCGGCGCTGGCGGTCGATCTGTACGGCGGCGAGACGGCGACGACGCCCGACGCGGCGATGGCGGCGATGAAGGCGGTCGACCCGGCCGTGGCGGCGGCGACGCTCGAGGCGGCGGCCCGCTGGCTCGACGACGACGCGCGGGTGAAGGCGACGAAGACCGGCGTCATCGGCTGGTGCTTCGGCGGCGCGTGGTCGCTGCAGGCAGGGCTGAAGATCGAGGGGCTCGACGCGGTGGTGATGTACTACGGCCGCACGGTCACCGAGGCCGAGGCGCTCGCCGGCCTCGACGCGCCGCTGCTCGGCATCTTCGCCAGGCAGGACGGGCACATCAGCAACGAGAGCGTCGACGCCTTCGAAGCGGCGCTGAAGACCGCCGGCAAGACGGCGACGATCCACCGCTACGACGCGAAGCACGCCTTCGCCAACCCCTCCAGCGGGGCCTACGATGGCCCCCTGGCGGCGAACGCCTGGACCAAGGCCCGGGCCTTCCTCGCGCAGCATCTGGGTCAGTGAGCGGCCCGTAGCGGCCGGGCGGGCATGTTCTGCGGGGGGGTCGAGGCGGCCGGCGGGCCGCAAGGGCGATCAGCCGTCGGCGCGCACCTTGGCCTTGGCGGTCGCCTTGGCCTTCTGCCGGGTGACGATCAGATCCTTGCCGATGGCCGTCCAGCCGGCGACGCCGTCCTTGAAGACGTGCACGTCGGTGTAGCCCAGGTCGACGGCGGCCAGGGCGGCCTTGGTCGACGCGCTGCACATCGTATTGGCGCAGAGGAAGGTCATCTTGGCGTTCTTGTCGGCCCCGAGGGTCTCGGCGGTCATCGCGCTGTAGTCGACGCGCACCGCGGTGGGCAGGGTGCCGGCGGCGAAGGTCTCGGCGCTCGCCGCGTGGAAGACCTTGGTCTGCTTCTGGTCGATCCACGACGCGAGGGTGGTGCCGTCGACCGTCTTGTACTTCTTGGCTTCCATCGTCTTGCTGCCGCCGCAGGCCAGGGCGACGGAGGTGCCACCGACGATGAAGCCGGCGGCGAGGAGCAGGGCGGAGAGCGTGCGGATCATGGGGTCTCCCACGGTTTGATGTGCAGGGTCACCGCCGTCCCGGCGGCATTCGGACGATGCCGCCATCCGGCGGCGGGTTGCGGGTGATGTCGCGCAGGCGACAGCGGCCCATCGCTCCCAGGAGAACCGATCGCGGGCGGTCGACGCCAGCCGCAATGTCTCCCGCGTACGGTGCTCGACCCTCAGTCACGTCTGCGCGCAGGCCGACGAAGCGTCGCTCACCCTTGCGTTACTGCGGGCCTTCGGGGCATCGTCATCTGGCATGAAGTCGGTCCGCGCCGCCGCTACACGCCGTAGCGGCGGCCGGCGCGACCCCGCCGGACGTCAGGAGGCCCATGTCCCGCCGACGCTTGCTGCTGGTGCTCGCCGCGGCGCTCGCGGCCGGGCTGGCCTATCTGCTGGCCTGGCCGGTGCCGATCGATCCGGTCGCCTGGCAGGCCCCGACCGACCCGGGCTACACCGGCGACTTCGCCGAGAACCGCCGCCTCGCCGATATCGAGCTGTTCCCGCTCTCCCCGGACCACGGACCCGAAGATCTGGCGGTCGACGCGGCCGGGCGGGTCTACGCGGCGATGTCGAGCGGCGCGATCCTGCGCTTCGACGCCGACGGGCGCGCCGAGCGCTGGTCGCAGACCGACGGGCGGCCGCTGGGCATCGAGTTCGCGCCCGGCCCGGTCGACGGGCAGACGCTGTACGTGGCCGACGCGTATCGCGGCCTGCTGGCCATCGGCCCCGATCGCATGCCGAAGCGGCTGCTCGACGCGGTCGACGGCGTGCCGCTGCTCTACGCCGACGACGTGGACGTGGCCGCCGACGGCACGGTCTACCTGAGCGACGCGTCGACCAAGTTCGGCGCCGAGGCCTTTGGCGGCACCTATCCGGCCAGCGTGCTCGACATCAACGAGCACGGCGGGCACGGGCGGCTGATCGCCTACGACCCGTCCAGCGGCGAGGCCCGCACGGTGCTCGACGGCCTGCAATTCGCCAACGGCGTCTGCCTGAGCCACGACGAGCGGTCGGTGCTGGTGGCCGAGAGCGGCAACTACCGGGTGATCCGCTGGTGGCGCACGGGCCCGAAGGCGGGCACCGTCGAGCCGGTTCTGGGGCCGCTGCCGGGCTTCCCCGACAACGTCGCGCGCGGGCGCGACGGCCGCTACTGGGTCGGCCTGATCTCGCCGCGCAGCCCGGCCCTCGATATGGGCTCGGGCTCACCGTTTCTGCGGCGGCTCTTCGAGCGGCTGCCGGCGGCGGTCAAGCCCAAGGCCCGGCCGCGGCCGCACGTCGTGGCGTTCGACGACAGCGGTCGGGTCGTCGCCGACCTGCAGGATCCCGACGGGCCGTTCGCCTTCATCACGGGGGCGGTCGAGGTGGGCGATCACATCTATCTGAGCAGTCTGCGGGCCGAGAATCTGGCCCGGGTGCCGGCGGCGGTCCTCGGTGAGCGCGCGGCCGGCGAGGAGGCACGGTGAGGCGAGCGTGGATCCTGGGGGTGATCGCGGCGGCGGCGCTGGCGCTGGCCGCGTGCGTCGAGCCCGGCGCCGACGGTGCGGGCGGCGCGGGCGGCTCTGGCGGCCAGGGCGGCGTCGGCGACGGCGGCGCGGGCGGTGAAGGCGGCGCGGGCGGCGGCGCGGGCCAGGGCGGGGAAGGCGGCGCGGGCGGCGCAGGCCAGGGCGGCAGCGGCGGCGATGGCGGCGGGCCCGACGGGGCGGCGCTCTACGCGAGCCACTGCGCGCGGTGCCACGGTCCGGCCCGCCGCGGCGGCGCGGGCCCGGCGCTGGATGTGCTCGACGATTACGACCGCGCCGCGCTGACCACCCGCATCGCCGAGACCATGCCGCCGGGCGACGAGATGGCCTGCACCGGCGACTGCGCGGCCGCCGTCGCCGAGTGGCTCATCGCGCAGACCGGGCCGGTCGAGGCGGTGGACTGCGCCGAGGTCGCGCCCGATCTGCCGCCCCGTCGGCTGCGGCTCTTGACCCGCCGGGAGTACGACGCGGCGGTCACCGCGCTCTTCTGGCCCGACGCCGCCGTTGGCGACCCCGAAGACTGCGGCACGATCGTCTTCGAGTTCCGCCCGGACGCCGAGCCGGGCGCCCGCACGGTGCATGTGGCCGGCACCTTCAACGACTGGGCGCCGACGGTGGCCGGCGGCGGGCTGCCGATGGCGTTCGACCCGGCGGCGGGCGCGTGGCGCCTCTCGGCCCGCATCGGCGAGGGCACGCACCGCTACAAGTTCGTCGTCGACGAGGCCCGCTGGTACCACGACGCCGCCAACGACTGGACGGAGAACGACGGCTTCGGCGGCTTCAACTCGGTGATCGAGCTGCGCTGTGGGGCCGGCGCAGGGTCCGGCGGGCAGGCTGGCGGTGGGCGGCCGTCCCGCGATCTGCCGCCCGAGACCCGCCCGGCGGAGTTCCCCTTCGACAACCACGCCGACTCGGCCCAGGTGACCGCGGTGCACCTCGAGGCCTACCTCGAAGCGGCCGAGGGGCTGGCCGACGAGGCGGTGGCGGCGCTGCCGTGCCGCGACTGCGCCGATCGGCTGCTCGACGAGCTGGCCCCGCGCGCCTTCCGCCGACCGCTGACCGCCGACGAGCGGGCCCGCTACCGCGCGCTCTTCGACGGCGGCGCGTGGGAGGAGGGCGCCCGGCGCTTCGTCATCGGTCTGCTCGCCTCGCCGCATTTCCTCTATCGCAGCGAGCTGGGCGAGCCGGCGGGCGAAGGCCTCTGGCGGCTGACCGGGGCCGAGACCGCCACCGCGCTGGCGTTCTTCTTGTGGGGTGGGCTTCCCGACGCCGCGCTGGTGCAAGCCGGCGCCGCGGGCGAGCTGGCCGACGCCGACGGCATCGAGCGCCACGCCCGGCGCATGCTGGCCGACGATCGGGCGCGGGCGGTGCTGGGCACCTTCGCCGAGCAGTGGCTGGGCATCGAGCCGCTGACCCAGACGGTGCGCGCCGACGACGCCTTCGACGCCAACCTGCGCGGGGCCCTGCTCGCCTCGACCCGGCGCTTCGTCTCGTCGGTGGCCTTCGACGGCCCCCACGACTTCGCCAGCCTGCTGACGGCGGACTACACCTTCGTCAACGACGCCCTCGCGGCCCACTACGGCATGCCCGGCGGCATGGGCGCCGGCCTGCGCCGGGTCGACGCGCCCGCCGAGCGACGCGGCGGCCTGCTGGGCCACGGCAGCGTCCTGGCGACCTACGCCCACGCCGACCAGTCTTCGCCGATCCGCCGGGGATTGTTCGTGCGCAACCGCCTGCTGTGCCAGGAGCTGCCGCCGGCGCCGCCCAACGCCGGCGGGGTGCCCGACGTCGACCCGAGCGCGACGACCCGCGAGCGCTTCCGCCAGCACACCGACGACCCGTTCTGCTACGCCTGCCACCGCTACATCGACGACGTGGGCTTCGGCTTCGAGCAGTTCGACGGCGTGGGCCGCTGGCGCGAGACCGAGAATGGCCAGCCGATCGACGCCAGCGGCGACATGAACGACGTCGAGCGGCTGGGCAGCGGCACGTCGGCGCCCTACGAAGGGGTCGGCCCGCTGGGCGACATCCTCGCCGAGAGCGAGGCGGCCCGGACGTGCTTCGTGCGCCAGGTGCGCCGCTTCGCCCTCGGCGTGCTCGAGCACGACGCCGACTGTGACGTCGAGCGGCTCGCCGAGCGCTGGGCCGCCGCCGACGACGACATCCGCGAGCTGTTGATCCTGATGGTGCGTGATCCGGGCTTCGTGATGCGCCGGGCCGAAGACGAGGAGGGGCAGCGGTGAAGATCCGAGAGACCCACCCGAAGGCAGTGAAGACCCACCCGAAGGCAGTGCTGGACCGGCGGCGCTTCTTGCAGGCGGTCGCGGCGGGGCTGGCGCTGCCCGGCACGCTGGGGCTGATGGGCGGCGAGGCGCGGGCCCAGGTCGGCGGCGCGCGGCGCTTCTTGGTGTTCTACTTCCCCGACGGCGTGCCCGGCGACAGCCAGAACGGCGACCGCAGCCTGTGGCACATCCACGAGGGCGGCGAGGCCGACTTCGCGCTGCCCGAGCTGCTCGCGCCGCTGCGGCCGTGGCGCGATCGCTCGGTCTTCTTCCGCGGGCTGTCGATGGGCGACGCCGACAACGGCAGCCACCCCGGCGGGGCCCAGAAGCTCTTGACGGCGGTCGATCGGGGCAACGGCGAGAGCATCGACCGGGTGCTGGCGCGCACCATCGGCGCCGACGCGCCCCACCGCCACGTCTACCTCGGCGCGCAGGCGGCGCCCGGCGGGGCCTCGGGCGACAAGGCGATCAGCTACGTGGCCGCCGGCAATACGGTGGCCGCGCAGGATGACCCGGTGCAGGCGTTTCAGCGGCTCTTCGGCGCGGGGCTGGCCGCCGAGCCGGGCGCGCCGCCGGTGGACGTGCGCCAGGCGACCCGGCGCAGCGTGCTCGACGTGATGCGGGCCGATCTCGAGGGCCTGCGCGGGCGGGTCTCGGGGCGAGCCCGCAGTCGGCTCGAGCTGCACCTCGACGCGGTGCGCGAGCTCGAGCTGCGGCTGGCGCCGATGGCTGAGCCCCAGCCGCCGCCCGAGGCCGGCGACATCTGCGCCCGCGAGCCGGCGCAGGTGGCCGCCGTCGATCAGGGCGCGCTGTATGATCCGGCGCGCTTCCCGGCGATCCTCGAGGCGCAGACCGAGGTCATGGTGCGGGCGATGGCCTGCGGCCTGACCCGGGTCGGCGTCATCCAGTGCAGCCACCACACCACCGACCTGCTCATGAGCGCTTTTCCCGAGACGCCGATGGCCGACGAGGGCATCTACATGCGCAGCCACGAGGCGTCACACTACGGCGCGGGCCATGACTTCGGCGACCCCAAGTTCCGCTCGTACGTCGCCCAGCGGCGCTGGTTCGTCGAGCGCTACGCCGCGCTGCTCGCCCGCCTCGCCGAGATGCCCGAGGGCGACGGGACGATGCTCGACCACACGGTGGTCCTGCTGTGCACCGAGGTCTGCGACGGCAATACCCACCAGCACCACGACATGCCCTTCATCGTCTCGGGCGGCGAGGCGGGCGGCGTGCGCACCGGGCGCCTGCTGCGCTTCGGTTTTCGGCGGCACGGCGACCTCTACGCCGGCCTGGGCCGGGCCCTCGGCGCCGACTTCGCGCGCTTCGGCGACGCCGGCGATGGGCCCCTGCCCGGATTGGTGGCGTAATCTTCCTGACGTGGGCATGCTCTCAGGTGCATGTCTGAGCACGATACGGACATCCTGCGCACGCTGAGACGGGCCATCGACGCGCTGCCGGACGTGGTCTACGTCCTCGATCCCCACGGGGCGGTGGTGCATCTGGGGGCCGCCGCCGAGCGGCTGTACGGCAAGTCGGTGGCGGCGCTGATCGCCCGCGGCGGCGACTTCAGGCTCGACTGCATCGATCCCACCGACCGCCCGCGGGTGGCGGCGGCCTACAAGAGGCTGAAGAACGGGCGCCGGCTCGAGCTGACCTACGCGATCCATCGGGCCGACGGGGTGGTCGGCGTCGTGCGCGAGCGCGTGAGCCGCAAGGACGACCGGGTCCAGGGGGTGATCACCGCGGTGCGGGCCGACGCGCAGCTCAACCTGCCGCTGGCGGTGCGCGACGCGATGGAGAGCAGCCCGCAGTTCTTCGCGATGCTCGACTGGAGCGGCCGCTTCCGCTGGGTCAGCGGCGCCTTCGAACGGGAGCTGGGTCTCGAGCCGGCGCGGCTGATCGGCGCTCACTATCGCGACGTCGTGCACCCCGAAGACCGCGCCGTGCTCGAAGCGGAGGAGGTCGAGGATCGCGACGCGCCGCCGTCCACCCGCTACGTCGAGTGCCGGATCAGCACGGGCGAGGGCGGCTGGCGCTGGCTTGCCTGGGTCGTGCTGCCGTGGGCCCAGCGCGGCCGGGCGTATCTGCTCGGCTTCGACATCGACGGGCGCAAGCAGGCGGCGAAGGCGCTCGAACGGGCCGAAGCGGCGCGCCTGGCCACCTACGACGGGCTGTGGGACGTCGACCTGATCACCGGGGACATCCACTGCAACAGCCGGCTGTACGCCATGCTGGGCTATGGCGACGGCGAGATCGAGCTGCGCTACGACAACTGGCTGAACCTGGTGCACGAGGGCGATCGGGAGCGGGTCGGCGCCGCCTTCGAGGAGCATCTGTGGGGCGACGCGCCGATGTATCAGCTCGAGCACCGGCTGCTGCGCAAGGACGGCAGCGTCTTCTGGGTGCTGGCCCGCGGCCAGGTGGTGCTGCGCGAGGGCGGCTTCACCCCGAGCCGCATGGTGGGCTCGTACACCGACATCACCGAGCGCAAGCTGGTCGAAGGCGCGCTGGTGCAGAGCGAGGAGCGGGCCCGCTGCATCGTCGAGGCGGTGACGGTGCCGATGGTGATCACCCGCCTCGCCGACGGGCGGGTCATCTTCGCCAATGACTATGCCCGCCCGCGGTTTCCGGCCGACGAGCGGGGTGACTTCTACGCGCAGACCGCCCAGCGCGCCGCCTTCGTCGCCGCCCTCGAGGCGCAGGGGCGGGTGGCCGAGTTCGAGATGTGCTTCCCCGGGTCGGACGGCGCGCGCTGGTACATCGCCGCCGCCAGCCTGATCGACTTCGACGGCGAGCCGGCGGTGCTGGCGACGTTCTCCGACATCACCCAGCGCCGCCGGGCCGAAGAAGCCATCCGCGAGCGCAACGAGACGCTCGATCTCATCCTGCGCACCGCCAGCGATGGCATCTGGGATTGGGATCTGCGCACCGACGACGTGCAGTACAGCGCCCGTTGGAAGGCCATGCTGGGCTACGCGCCCGACGAGCTGGCCGACCGGGCCGAGACGTGGCGCGCGCTGATCCACCCCGAGGACCGCGCGGTGGCCGAGCAGCGCCTCGAAGACCACCTGCAGCGCCAGATCCCCTTCGAGCATACGTCGCGCTACATGCACAAGGACGGCGCGCTGCGTTGGATCGTCGTGCGCGGGCACGCCCTGCGCGACGACGCGGGCAAGCCGCTGCGCATCGTCGGCAACCACACCGACATCACCGAGCAGATGCGGGCTCGCGACGAGCGCCGGCGCATGGAGAGCCGGCTGCAGAACGCCCAGCGGCTCGAGAGCATGGGCATCATGGCCAAGGGCGTCGCCCACGACTTCAACAACCTGCTGATGGCGATCCTGGGCAACGCCGAGCTGGGTCTGCTCGAGGCCGAGGACGGCAGCGAGGTGGCCCAGGTGCTCGGCGAGATCGGCAGCGCGGCCCGCCAGGCCAACGAGCTGTGCAATCAGCTGCTGGCCTATGCCGGTGAGGGGCAGCTGACGCTCAATCCGCTCGACGTCGGCGCGGTGGTGCGCGACATGCGCCCGCTGCTCGAAGCCAGCATCTCGCGCAAGGTGCATATCGACCTGGACTGCGAGCACGAGCTGCCGGCGATCCGCGGCGACGCTGCCCGGCTGCGGCAGGTCGTGGCCAACGTGGTGCTCAACGCGAGCGACGCGCTCGGCGGGCTGCCGGGCACCGTGCGCATCTCGACCGGCATGACCGACCTCAGCGTCGAGATCGGCGGCGAGGGGCGCATGCTCGTCGATCCGCTGCCCGCCGAGCTGTATGTCTACGTCGAGATCGAAGACGACGGCGGCGGCATCGAGCCCGAGGTGCTCGATCGCATCTTCGACCCGTTCTTCACCACCCACGAGGGCGCCGGCCGAGGCCTGGGGCTGGCCGCGGCGCTGGGCATCATGCGCCGTCACGGCGGCAGCATCGAGGTCGAGAGCACCGTTGGCGAAGGGTCGATCTTCCGGCTGCTCTTCCCCATCGTGCACGACGCCGGGCGGCTGCGGCGCAACGAGACCCGACCGCCCGCCGGGCCGGTGCACGACGATTTCAAAGGCGAGGGGTTGGTCCTCTTCGTCGATGATCGCTCGTCGCTGCGCGACGTGGCCCACAAGTGGCTGGCATCGGGCGGATTCGAGACCGCGCTCGCCGAGGATGGCCAGGAGGCGGTGCAGCTCTTCGAGCGGTTGAGCGATCAGGTGCGGGTCGTGGCCCTCGATCTGACGATGCCTCAGCTCGACGGCCCGGAGGTGCTGGGCATCATGCGTCGCCGACACCCGGGCATCCCCGCGCTGTTGATGAGCGGCTTCGCCGATCCCGACGCCATCCGCCCGCTCGCCGAGGACGGGCCGGTGGAGTTCTTGCCCAAGCCGTTCACCCGGGCCCAGCTGATGGGCGCGCTGGAGCGGCTGCTGGGCACGATCACCGACAATTGAGGCCGGGCGGACGTCCTCGAGACCGGCCACGGCCTGTGCACTTCGAACATATGCCTGGCACCTGTCTGGTCGTCACGCGTCTGACGGTATTTCTGGCGAATTTCGTGCCTCGCGTGCTGAGATCGTCATGCGTCTGACGGTCATGGGGTCGCCAGCAGCGGACGATCCGTCACGCCGTGCTTCGTGGGTTCGACCCGGATGGCCGCCTGGACTATCCTGACCGCCGGCATCGGACCGAGGGACGGGATGACCACTCTGCTGCAATGCCCGGCGTGTCGCGCGAAGGTCGATACGACCGCCCGATTCTGCTCGCAGTGTGGCGCGCGCCAGCCGATGGACGAGGTCACCGCCGCGGGGTCGGCGCCGCCGCTGCTGACGGCGCCGCCGCCGACGCCCTCCCGCTTCCTGCCGTCGGGGCTGGTGCTCGGCGACAACTACGTCATCGAAGAGGTGGTCGGCGAGGGCGGCATGGGCGTGGTCTACCGGGCCCGCGATCGGGCGCTCGATCGGGTGGTCGCGCTCAAGTCCCTGCACCTCAACCTGCTCGGCGACGCCGAGGTGCGGCGGCGGTTCGTGCGCGAGGCCCGGGTCATGACCCGATGGAGCCACCCGCACATCGCCGCGGTGTACGACTTCGTCGAGACCGCCGACGTGTTGGCGCTGGTGATGGAGTACATCGAGGGCGAGACGCTGCTCGATCACCTCGAGCGCTGGCGCGGGCGGGTGCCGGTCTCCGAGCTGCTGCCGTTGATGCGGCCGGTGTTCGAGGCGATGGCCTGCGCGCACGCCGAGGGGGTGGTGCATCGCGATCTCAAGCCGGAGAACATCCTGCTCGATCGCCGCGGCCAGCGGCTGTGGCCCAAGGTGGTCGACTTCGGCATCGCGAAGATCCTCGAAGGCACCGCCTATACCGTCAGCGGCGCGCTGTTGGGCACCTGGCGCTACATCTCGCCGGAGCAGGCGCGCACCCCGCATCTGGTCGATCATCGCGCCGACATCTACAGCCTGGGGGTGACGCTCTATCACCTCATCGAGGGGCGCCTGCCGTTCGAGCACGACAACCCGTATGCCATGCTGATGGACCACGTCAGCACGCCGCCGCCGCCCATCCGCCGGACGGATGTATCGCCCGCGCTCAAGCGCCTGGTGCTGGAGTGCATGGCCAAGGAGCCAGCGGCCCGCCCACCGGATTGCGAGGCGTTGAGCCGGCGACTGGCCGCCGCGGTCGAGGCCGAGGCGCCGTCGATGCTCGACGTCGGCGGCATGACCATGGATCTGCCGGCGGTCGCGCCCAGAGGCGACGACGGCGCGACCCTGGTGGCCATCGCCGCCGGCGAGTTCGCGATGGGGCGCGGTCGGCGGTCGGTCTGGCTCGATGCCTATGCGATCGATCAGACGCCGGTCACCAACCGCCGCTTCGCGATCTTCATGGAGGCGACCGGCTATCGGCCGGATGTTCCCAAGGGCTTCCTGCGTCACTGGCGGGGCGGGGTCTGCCCCGAGGCGCTGCTCGACCATCCGGTGGTGCATGTGTCCTGGCACGACGCCCGGGCCTACGCGGCGTGGGTCGGTCGCCAGCTGCCCACCGAGGCGCAGTGGGAGAAGGCCGCCCGCGGCGCCGATGGGCGCAAGTATCCCTGGGGGCGCACGTCGCCGACCGCCGAGCACGCGCGCTTCGGGGGCCGGCTCTCGGGCACGGCGCCGGTGGGGCAGCATCCGGCCGGTGCGTCGCCTTTCGGCGTGCTCGACATGGCGGGCAACGTCTGGGAGTGGTGCCTCGACGTGGATGATCCCGAGTTCTATACCCACGGCCCGGCGCGCAACCCGTATCGCACCGGGCCGCCGTCGCGGGCGGCGTCGGTGGTGCGTGGGGGCAGCTGGGCCTTTGGCGCCCGCACCCTGCTCACGTGGGCCCGCCGGGGTTTCCCGCCCGATACCCGGCTCGACGGCGTAGGCTTCCGCTGCGTGGGCTGATGGGCGATCGCCGGGGGCTCAAGCCGCGCCGCGCGGACCCTCCGGGCTGACCGCCAGCGTATAGCAGCGCACCGCGGCGAACCGCGGCAGCTCGGGCAGGGGGATCGCAGCCAGGGCCTTCGACGCCGGTCCGTCGAGGCGGCCGTTCACCCGGACCTGCGCCGCGCCCGGACCGATAGACAGCCGGATGCCATTGAGGGCCGGGCGATCGAAGGCCCGGAGCAGCGGGTCGGCGATGCGGCTCAGCAGCGGCGCGGTCAGGGCCCAGTCCTGCAGCAGCGCGGCCGCCCGCGGCGGCCCGAACGCCAGCAGCGGGCCGCGAAGGATGTGCCAGCCGGGCAGGCCGAGCGGATGGGTACCCGAGCACCGCGCCGCGAACTCGCCCCGCCCGCTCAACAGCTCGCGGATGACCGGCCAGGTGCCGGTCATCCACCCGTCGACCGCCGCTTCGATCCGGGCGCGGGTCTGCTCGCCGGCGGCGGCCGCGCAGTCCCAGAGCACCGGGGCCTCGCTGCGCTTGCGATCGAGGATGAAGCCGATGTCGACGTGGCCCGCCTCGGTGCCCTCGTGCTCGACGACGCCGATGGCGGTCGTGCCCGGTCCGATGATGTGGCTGCCCTCGGCGCGCCAGCGGCCGACGCTGTCGTCGAGGCGCTCGGCGATCAGCGTGGCGGCCAGGGCGCATTGCGCTTCGCGGGTCATCGACTCGGCAGCCATCGGATCACTCGAACCGGCGGGCCTGGGCCCGGCCGAAGGGCTGGGGCCACGACGGGGTCTGCATCGGGCCGTCGCCCGGCGCGGGCAGGGTGAACCAGACGCCGTCGAGCGCGCCGGGCATCTGCAGGACGTGCAGGTCTTCGGCAGGCATGAAGCCTTGTCCCACCAGCGCGATCCGCCGACCGTCGGTGTGTTCGGCGATGTCGAGCACCACCACCGCGTGGCCCGGACCGCCGGGATGCACCAGGAAGTCACCCGCCGCGAATGGGCGATCGCCGAGCGGCTTGCTGTCATGGCGCAGTGATTGGGTGCCCGCGTAGCGGAAGAGATGGGTCAACCAGCCGCGCCAGCTCTTCCAGGTATTACTGCGCGCCCGGCCGCGATAGCGCTCGACCTTCGAGCCGCTGATACGGAAGCGTTCGCCGCGGCGCCAGTCGGCCCACGACGAGCGATCGCCGCTGGTGAAGTGATAGGCAGTCTTCTCGGCCTGTCCGCGATGCCAGCGATACTCCGCGTGCAGGCGGATGACCGTATCGGCGCATTGCTGCAGGTCGCGGTCGCCGACGTCGAGCGCGATCACCGCCGCCGAGGGGCGGAAGAGGCGGCGGCCGTCGTAGGCCAGGACGTGCTGCCGATCGGTGCGCACGGGCAGGCCGCGCAGCCACGCCGCGTAGCTGTTCGGCTCGACCGTGACCCGCGTGAAGCCCGCGGGCGTGGGGAAGCGGCTGTCGAGGCGGACCAGCGGGGGCAGGGGTCCCTCGGCCGCCATGGCAGCGAGCCATGGGTAGTCATCGGTAACGACCGGCGTCGGGGCAGGGGCGGCGGGTGGTGGTTCAGCCTCGTCGCCGGCCTCGGCGCCAGGCTCATCGCTGGGCTCGTCGACGGCGGGCGGCGCGGGCTCGGCCGCGGCGGGCGGCGCGATCGACGGGACCTGGGGTTCGCCGGATGTGCAGCCGACCACGCCCGCCGCGCACAGCAACAACATCCGCACGATCGAAAGCCTCATGGCTGCACCTCCACGGTCTCGATGGCATCCAGCGCCGCCTGCACCAACCCGTCGATATCGAGCCGGTCTTCCTGACATGCCATCAGGCCCGGCGTGCCGCGGGTGACCGGGTTGTCGGGCAAAAAGAGCGCGCAGCAGTCGTCGTAGGGCAGGATCGACGTCTCGTAGGTGCCCAGCGCCCGCGCCAGATCGACCGAGTCCTGCTTGTCGAAGGCGATCAGCGGCCGCAGCACCAGCCGCCGGCAGACCGCGTCGACCAGCGTCAGGTTGGGCAGCGTCTGGCTGGCGACCTGACCCAGCATCTCGCCGGTGCACAGCGCGGCGAGCTTGCGGCGCGCGGCGAGGGCGTCGGCGATGCGGTACATCATCCGGCGGTAGAGCAGCACCGCCATCCGCCGATCACAGCCGTCGCGGATGGCCACCTGCGCCGCGGTGAACGGCACGACGTGCACCGTCAGCGCGCCCTGCCGTGCCGCCAGCCGCCGGGCGAGGGCCAGGACCTTGTCGCGGGTGGCCTCGCCGACGAAGGGCGGCGAGTGGAAGTACACCGCCTCGAGGCGGCAGCCGCGCTTCTGGGCCAACGCGCCGGCCACCGGCGAGTCGATGCCGCCGCTGAGCATCAGCAGCGCCCCGCCAGCCGTGCCCACCGGCAGCCCGCGGGCCCCCGGGCGGGCGCCGGTCCACAGGTGGGCCCGTCGCGGATCGACCTCGATGTGCAGCGTCCGGTCGGGCGCGGTCAGGTTCACCGCCAGCCCCGTGGCCTGCTGCACGGCGGCGCCGACGGCGCGGTTGAGGTCGTCGGAGGTGAACGGCAGCGTCTTCTGGGTGCGGCGGCCGTCGATGGCGAAGCTGCCGGTCGCGCCGACCCAGCGCTCGGCCACCAGCGTCCGTGACGCGGCGATGATCGCCTCGAGATCAGGCTCGGTGCGCTCGACCCGCGCGATGTCGACCAGCCCGGGGATGTCGGCGCAGATGTCGAAGGCCTCGGCCACGTCGGCCGGCCGCCCCACCGAGATGTAGAGCCGCCCGCGGCCGGCCATGACCTGCACGTGACGCAGGCGGGCCGACAGCGCCGCTTGCAGGTTGTTGTGCAGCACGTCGACGAAGTGCGGGCGGTTGCGGCCCTTGAGCCACAACTCGCCGATGCGCCCCATCAGCAGCGTCTCGTCGGGCCCGCCCGCGCTCACCCGCCGCCGCCCATCAGCCGGCGCAGTCGGCCCACCGCGTCGACGAAGCGCTCGGCGGCGGCGTCGACCTCGGCGAGCGTCGTGAAGCGGCCGGTCGTCAGCCGGATCCAGGCCCCGTCTTCGGCCCGGTGGCCCAGGGCGGCGAGGGTCGAGCTGAACGCGCCGCGGCGGCAGGCGCTGCCCGCCGAGGCGCAGACCCCCAGCGCGTCGAGCTGGTTGAGCAAGGGCTCCGAGCGCAGGCCCGGCACGCAGAGGTGAAGGTTGTGGGGCAGGCGCGCCGGTCCGCACGGCAGGCCCGTCAATCGCACGTCGGGCAGCGCCCCGCGGATGGCGCGCCAGAGGCGGTCGCGGGTGGTCGCCAGATGTTCCCGCTGCGCCAGGGCCCGCTCGGCGGCGTCGGCGAAGGCCAGGGCCAGCGGCGCCGACTGGGTGCCGCCGCGCCGCCCGCCCTCCTGGCCGCCGCCTTCGAGCACGGGCTCGATGGGCGCGCGGCTCCACAAGGCGCCGATGCCCCGCGGCCCGTGCAGCTTGTGGGCGGTCACCGCGAGGCAGTCGACGTCGAGCGCGGCGACGTCGATGGGGATCTTGCCCAGCGCCTGCACCGCGTCGACGACCAGCCGGGCCCGCGGCGCCCGCCGCCGGACGACCGCCGCCAGCGGCGCGATATCGTTGACCGTGCCGACCTCGTTCTGGGCCAGCATGACCGCGACGATGCGGGTCTCGGGCCCGATGCGGGCGGCGAGCGCCTCGGGGGTCACCCGACCGACGCGGTCGACCGGCACGCCATCGGTCGTCCAGCCGCGGGTCTGCACCAGCCGCCGCGCGGCCTTGGCTACGCTGCTGTGCTCGACGGCCGACAGCGCGATGTGACCCGGGCCGCCGGGGGTGCCGAGCAGCGCCAGCCCCAGGGCCTCGGTGCCGCCGCCGGTGAAGATGAGGTGCTTCGCGTCGCCGCCGATCAGCGCGGCCAGCCGGGCGCGGGCGGTCTCGTGGGCCGCCGCCGCCGCCCGCCCGAGCCGATGGCGCGAAGCGGGGTTGGCGAAGAGGTTCGCCTGCCGGTCGACGAGCGCGGCCATCACCTCGGGGTCGGGGCGGGTGGTGGCCCCGTTGTCGAGGTAGATCTCCGGGCGGGTCTGCATGGCCCGGCATGATAGGCGATCCACCGGGCGAAATCAGCGGCCCGCGACGCGCGGGCCGTCGGGGTCATCTCTGACAGCGGATACACCGACCCACGGAGCCTCCATGCCCTTCGCCGACGTCAACGGACAGCGCCTGCACTATGTCGACAGCGACCCCGACGGCCAGAAGCCGCCGGTGGTGCTGGTGCACGGGTTCTTGATGGACCACCGCATGTTCGACCCGATCGCCGCGGCGCTGGCCGACGCGTTCCGGGTCATCCGCTACGATACCCGCGGCTTCGGGCAGACCCGCTGGGACGGCCGGCGGTTCACCTTCTACGACGCGGTGGCCGACTGCGCGGGCCTGCTCGATCACCTCGGCATCGAGCGGGCGACCATCGGCGGCATGTCCCGCGGCGGCTACATGGCGCTGCGCTTCGCCCTGGTGCACCCCGAGCGGACGCGCGCGTTGATCCTGATGAGCACCCGGGCGTCGGTCGATGCGCCCGAAGTACACGGCATCTACCGCCAGGTGCGCGATACGTGGCGCGACCATGGACCGATCGATCCGGTGGTGCACGGCAACGCCAACGGCATCCTCGGCCCGAAGGACGACGTGCCCCAGCTGTGGACCGACTGGCTGCCCCGCTGGCGCAGCTACGATCCCAAGGCCATCGCCGCCGGCATCGACGCGATGATCGAGCGCGACGACGTCAGCGATCGGCTGGGCGAGATCGAGGCCCCCGCGCTGATCGTGCACGGCACCGCCGACGCGGGCATCCCGTTCGCCGATGGCGAGCTGCTCGCCGAGAAGCTGCCTGGGGCCCAGGGGCTGGTGAAGGTCGACGGCGGGCACCACACGGCCGTCCTGGCCCACGCCGATACGGTGATTCCACCCATGCGCGCGTTTCTCCGCGAATTCGCGGGCTGACAGCGGGGTATCGGGCCGAAGCGGGCAACGATCTGCGGCGGCGTGGCAACCCCTGACGCCCGCGGGCATCTTCTCGGGCGACGGCCGTGCGGCCAGCGATCCATGCAAAACGAAGGGCCTCCGTGCCGGCCAGACGCTTGACCTCTCGATTTCCGAATCTGCGCCCGCTCGTCGTGTGCGCCGCCGGTCTCTTCGCCCTCGTCGGCTGCCAGACCCACGCGGTCACCCGCCCCGACGCGGTCGAAGCCCCGATCAGTGTGCCCCAGGCGTGGTCCGGCGGCGGAGACGCCCGGCTCGAGGCCCGCTGGTGGACGGCGTTCGGCGACCCGGGCCTCGACGCCCTGATGCAGCGGGTCGAGGCCGAGAACCTCGACCTGCGCGCCGCGTGGGCCCGCCTCGACCGCGCGCGGGCCGAGGCCGACGCGGCGGGCGCCGGCTGGTGGCCGACCCTCGACGCGTCGGTGCAGGCCGGTCGCCAGCGCGCGGCGCTCTTCGGGCAGGCTCAGGAGTTCTCGCTGTATCAGGCCAACCTCGCTGCCCGCTACGAGATCGACGTCTGGGGCAAGGTCGACGCGCTGACCGACGCCGCAGAGTGGCAGGCCGCCGCCACGGCGCTCGACGTGCAGGCGCTGGCGATGTCATTGGCCGCGGCCGTCAGCGACGCGTGGTTCGACCTCGCCGGTCAGCGGGCGCTCGCCGAGCTGCTCGCGGCGCACGTCGAGCGCAACCGCAGCCTGCTCGAGCGGCTGGAGCAGCGCTTCGAGCAGGGGCTGGCCACGTCGGTCGCCGTCGGTCAGCAGCGCGGCGCTCTGCTCGCGACCGAGGGGCTGCTGCCGTCCGTCCGGACGCGTATCGCCACGCTCAGCCACCGCCTGGCGCTGTTGGCGGGCGGCGCGCCGGGCAGCGACATCCCACTGCCCGGCGCGGCGGTGCCCGAGCCGCCCGCGCTGCCGGCGACCGGCGTACCGGGCGACATCTTGAAGCAGCGCCCCGACCTGCGCGCGTCGAGCCACCGGGTGGCCGCCGCCGACGCCGCGATCGCCGCCGCGCTGGCCGATCGTTTCCCGACCTTTGCGCTGTCGGCCTCCATCGGGACCGGCGGCGTCACCCCGATCAAGCTCGTCGAGCAATGGCTGTGGTCGGTGGCCGCCAGCGTCGCCGGGCCGCTGATCGACGGCGGGCGGCGGGCGGCGGTGGTCGAGCAGCGGCGGGCGGCGGTGCGCGAGGCCCTCGCCGGATTGGGTCAGGCGTGGCTGGTGGCGCTCGGCGAGGTCGAAGGCGCGCTGGTCGCGCTCGAGCAGTCGGCGCTGCGCGTCGCGACGATCGAAGCCGAGCGGCAGTCGGCGGCGCAGCTCGTCGAAGAGGCCGAGGCCCGCTATCTCGCCGGGCTGGGCGACTATCTGCCCGTCGTCAGCGCGATCCGCGGCGAGCAGGCCGCCGAGCGGGCGTTGCTGGCGGCGCGGGTCGAGCGGCTGCGGCTGCATGTGGCCCTCAACCGGGCGCTGGGCGGCGGCTTCGAGCCCGTCCGCTCCCCCAAGAACGAGCCAAGCTCCGAGGAGGCCCGGTGAAGCGATACACGACCATGCGCCGCCCGGCGGGCGTCCGGGCGCCCGTACTGGCCCTCTTCGCTCTCGTCGCGCTGGGCCTGCCCCTCGGCGGGTGCGGCGGCGAAGAGCAAGCGGGCGCGCCCGGCAAGGGCAAAGGCCCGCCGCCGGCCCGGGTCCGGGTCGAGCCGGTCGGGCAGGGCACGCTCACCGCCCGGCGCACCTTCCTGGGTTATGCCAGCCCGCTGTCGACGACGACCCTCGCCGCGGGGGTCTCGGGCACGGTCAGCGAGGTCGGCCCGCGGGTCGGCGATCGGGTCGAAGCCGGGGCGACGCTGGTGAAGCTCGAGACCGATCTGATCGAGCCGCGGCTCTCCGCGGCGCGCGCGGCGGAGCGTCAGGCGGCGGCCGAGCTGGCCCAGGCCCGCCGCGAGCGCGACCGGGCGGCGAAGCTGCCCCATCCGGTGATCACCGACGCCGAGCGCGAGCGGTTCGAGAGCCGGGTCGACGCCCTCGAAGCGGCGGTGCGCGCGCGACGGGCCGAGGCCGAGCGGCTGCGGGCCGAGCTGCGGCGGCACACCGTCGAGGCGCCGTTCGCCGGCGTCGTGCGCGCCCGGACGGTCGAACCCGGCATGTGGGTCAACCCGGGTCAGGCCATGCTGGGGCTCGTCTCGGCCGACGCGCTGCAGATCGAGGTCGACGTCGACGCGGCGTTGCTCGATCAGATCCGACCCGGCGGCGCCGCGACGCTCGTCGGCCCGACCGAGGCGCCGATCACCGTCAAGGGCGTGGTGCCGGCGCTCGACGAGACCACCCGCACCGCCCGCATCCGTCTGGAGCCCGACGCGCCGGTGAAGTGGCTCGTGGCCGGCAGCCCGGTCGATGTGCGCTTCGAGTGGCAGACCGCCGAGGGCCTGCTCGTCTCCCGCGACGCGCTCGTGCGCGGCCCGTCGGGCGTACGGATCGTCAAGGCGGTCGACGGCAAGGCGGTGCCGCAGTCGGTCGAGGTGGGTGAGACGGCGGGCGGCCAGGCGATCGTACGCGCCGAAGGGCTCGCGCCCGGCGATCAGGTCATCACCCGGGGCAACGAGCGCATCCGCCCCGGGCAGCCGCTGCAGATCGTCGACGACGCGCCCGCCGGTCAGCCCGGCGGCGCGGCCAAGGGCCCCGGCGCAGCCAAGGGATCCGGCGCGGCCAAGGCCGGCGGACCCGGCGCGCCGGCCGCACGCGGAGGCGACTGAGTGGGCAACGGCGTCATCGCGTGGGCCATCCGCCGCCCGGTCACCGTCACCGTCGGGGTGATCCTCGTCGCCTTCTTCGGCGCCATGTCGGTGCTCGGGCTGCCGATCCAGCTGACCCCCGACGTCACCGTGCCCACGATCAGCGTCAGCACGGTCTGGCCCGGCGCGACGCCGGTCGAGCTCGAGTCGGAGATCATCGAAGAGCAGGAGGAGGCCCTCAAGAGCCTGCCCGGCCTCGTCAAGATGACCTCCGAGGCGCGGCCGTCCCAGGCCTCGGTCACCCTCGAACTCGAGGTGGGCATCGACCTCGAAGAGGCGCTGGTGCGGGTCTCCAACCTGCTCGGTCAGGTGCCCGACTACCCCGAAGCGGCCCGGCAGCCGGTGGTCTCGACCGCCAACTCGTCGGGGCCGCCGCTGGCGGTGCTCGTCATTCAGTCCGACCCGCCGGGCCGCCCGGTCGAGGCCTATCGCACCTTCGTCGACGACAACATCGTGCCCCGGCTCGAACGCATCCGTGGGGTCTCGGGCATCCGGCTCATCGCCGGGCGCGACGAAGAGGTGCACATCGACTTCGACCCCACCGCGCTCGCCGCGCGCAAGGTCACCGTCGGTCAGCTCAGCGCCGCCATCCGCAGCGAGCTGCGCGACATCTCGGGCGGTGATCTGGCCATCGGCAAGCGGCAATACGTCGTGCGCACGGAGGTCGCCCCCGACGTGCCCCGCCGCCTCGAACGGGTCGTACTGCGCACCGACGCCGACGGCACGCCGGTCTTGCTCGGGGATGTGGCCGACGTCGAGGTCGGGCTGCGCAAGCGCGAAGCGGTCGGCATGGTCAACGGCGAGCCGTCGATGGCGCTGCTGCTCTTCCGCGAGGCGGGCTACAACGTCCTCGAGATCACCCGCGAGATCTACGAGGTCAACGAAGAGGTGCAGCGCGACCTGCTCGACGCCGAAGGGCTCGAGATCCGGGTGGTCAGCGATCAGGTGGGCTACATCGAAGGCGCGCTCGACCTCGTGCAGCAGAACCTGCTGCTCGGCGGCGTGCTGGCCATCGTCGTGCTGCTCATCTTCCTGCGCTCGATCCGCGCGTCGCTCGTGGTCTCGATCGCGATCCCGGTCTGTGTCATCGGCACCGCGCTGGGCATGTCGATCATGGGCCGCACCATCAACATCGTCTCGCTGGCGGGCATGGCCTTCGCGGTGGGCATGGTGGTCGACAACTCGATCGTCGTGCTCGAGAGCATCGACACCTGGCGCCAGCAGACCGGCGACGTGAGACGCGCGGCCCTCGAAGGCACCCGCGAGGTCTGGGGCGCCATCCTGGCCTCGACCCTGACCACCGCCGCGGTCTTCGTGCCCATCATCGGCTGGCAGGACGAGGTCGGCGAGCTGCTGCGCGACGTCGCGGTGGCGATCTCGACGGCGGTCTTCGTCTCGCTGGTCGTCAGCGTGCTCGTCATCCCCAGCTTCTCCGCCCGGCTGCTCAAGGGCGCGAAGTCCGTCGCCGAAGACGAAGAGACCGCCGGTCGCGACGGCGTGCGCGGCGCCATCACCCGCGCCGTCGGCTGGATCGTCGCCACCCCCGCCCGCAGCCTGCTCGTCGCGCTCATCGGGCTCGGCGGCACCGGCGCGGTGGGCCTCTACATGGTGCCCTCGATGGAGTATCTGCCCACCGGCAACCGCGACATCGTCTTCGGAGTGGTCATCCCGCCGCCGGGCTATGGCGTCTCCGAGATGCAGGCGGTGGGCGATACCATCCAGGACCACCTCGTGCCGCACGTCGGCGTCGAGAAAGACGGCAAGCCGGCCCTCGACCGCACCTTCTTCGTCGGCACGCCCTCGCAGGCGTTCATGGGCGCGGTGGGCCAGACCGGCGAGCGCATGGGCGAGATCACCGCGTTGGTGCGCGAGGCGCAGTCCAAGGTGCCCGGCGTGTTCGCCTTCGCCTCGCAGGCCAGCCTCTTCGGCCGGCGGCTGGGCGGCGGCCGCTCCATCGAGATCGACCTGCTCAGCGCCGACCAGATCGGCACCATCCGCTTCGGCCAGATGATGATGGGCGCGCTGCGTGAGGCGCTGCCCGGCGCCCAGGTGCGGCCGATCCCCGGCCTCGACTTCGGCGCCGCCGAGTTCCGGGTCACGCCCGACCGGGCCCAGGCCTCGCGGCTCGGGCTCGCCGGCAGCGAGCTGGGCCTGTTGGTCTCGGCGTATGTGGACGGGGCGATCATCGGCGAGCTCGGTCCGGCCGGCGAGCCCAAGCTGGACGTCGTCCTGCGGGCCCGCGGCCTCGACGTCAGCGACCCGGGCAGCCTCGCCGCCGCGCCCGTGCCGACGCCCGCCGGCCACATCGTGCCGCTCGGTCGGGTGGCCAAGGTCGAAGAAGCCCTCGGCCCGACGGTCATCCAGCACATCGAGCGGCGGCGGGCGCTGACGCTGCAGGTCTCGCCGCCCGAAGACATCGCGCTCGAAGACGCGGTGGCCCTGGTGCGCGATACGGTCGTGCCGAAGCTGATGGACAAGGCCCCCGCCGACCTGCGCGTGCAATACGCCGGCAGCGCCGGTCAGCTCGACGGCGCGCAGGAGCGGCTGGTCTACGCCTTGCTGCTCGCGGTCATCATCAGCTTCCTCTTGCTCGCCGCGCTGTTCGAAGACTTCTTCGCCCCGCTGGCGATCCTCGTCAGCGTGCCATTGGCCGGAGCCGGCGGCATCCTCTGCCTGCGGCTGGTCGACGCGACGCTGGGCAAACAGCCGCTCGACATGATGACCGCCATGGGCTTCATCATCTTGATAGGGGTCGTGGTCAACAACGCGATCCTGGTCGTCGACGGGGCCATCACCCGCATGCGGGCCGGCATGGCGCTGGCCGAGGCCACCGCCGACGCCGTGCGGCGCCGGGTGCGGCCCATCGCGATGAGCGCGCTGACCTCGCTGGCCGGGCTGGCCCCGCTGGTGCTCTTCCCCGGATCGGGCAGCGAGCTGTACCGCGGCGTCGGATCGGTGGTCCTGGGCGGTCTGGCGCTGTCGACGGTGCTGACGATCTTCCTGGTGCCGGCGGTCTTCAGCGTGATCTGGCGAATTCGACTGGCGATCAAGCCGATGCAGATCGATCCCGACGCCGAGATCCCGGCGTCGGCCTGAGCGGGCCCTCTCGCCGCGCCGTCAGGGGGTATCGACCGCCCGCGCGCCGGCCAGCACATCTTCGGGCACCTCGCGCAGATCCCAGGCCAGGCCCATCTTCTCCAGCTGCTCGATGACCCGGAACGACGGGTCGAACTCACCGGGGCGGAACCCGGCCCGCGCCGCGTGACCGTAGTGATGGTGGTTGTTGTGCCAGCCGGTGCCCGCCGTGAGCCACGCCAGCCAGCGCACGTTGCGCGAGGTGTCATTCGTCTCGTAGGCCCGGGTGCCCAGCGACGGCTCATGGGCCAGCACGTTGACCAGCCCCATGCCCACCAGCGGATAGAACGCGCGGAAGATGCCCCACCAGACCAGCCCCTGCCCGGCGTTCATGCCCGAGCCGGGCCACATCTCGCCCACCGCCCAGCCGGCCAGCGTGCACGGGATCAGCGACAGGGCGAACGGCAGCAGCTGAAAACGATCGAGCCACTGCATCTCGGGCAGCCGGTTCAGGTCACCCGTCTCGCGATAGGGGAACATCAAGCTGCGCGGCGCGAAGAGCCACCCGGCGAACGCTCGCCAGCGGCCGTTGCCCGGGCTGTGCAGATCGTCGGCGGTATCGGCGTGCTTGTGGTGATGCCGATGGGTCGCCGCCCACCAGATGGGGCTGCGGCCGGGCCACATCATCGTCAGCGCCGCCAGCGCGAAGCGCGTCGCCCGGGCCACCCGAAAGGCGCGATGAGCCAGCAGCCGATGCAGCACGACCTCGTGGGCGATCATGCCCGCATAGCCCCCCAGGGCCAGCCCGATCAGCGCCGGCCACGAGACGCCCCACAGCACGGCACCGGCCACGGCGAAGACCAGCGTCGAGCCGAAGCCGAGCAGCATCAGCCGCCGCTTGCGCAGCACCCGGGCGGGCACCTCCACCGCCGGCGGCGCCGCCTGGGTCGACAGCGCGCCGATCGCGGGGACCGTCTCGGGCGGGACCGAACCCTGACCGCTCACGACCCGCAGCTCGAGCGTGCTCTGCCGCCGATCGTAGGCCATTCGATCGCGCTCCTCGACCGGCGGGAGGGGGTTGGTGGCTTCAAAATCCAGCGGGTCGACCGGCGGCCGCAGCGGGCTGCCTGGGGGCGGTATCGAGTCGAGCGGACCACGTTTCATAGGCGATGAAGAGCTTTTCGCATGTCTCGGATGTGAACTCATCTTCGTTCACACCTCTTTATTCGGGCCGACAGTATACCGACCCGCCCGGGCGATGCACCCTCGGCAGCATGCCCTCGCGCGTCGGGTGCCGCCGCGGTCGTCGGTCTGCGGCAAACCCCGATGGCGCACTCGACTCGCCGATCGGCTACACTGCTGCCCGGCCGATCCGGTCGCGACCGGGTCGATGACCCACGGAGAACCGATGAACAAGCTGCTGCTCGGCGCCCTGGGCGTGGCCGCCGTCGCCCTCCTCGTCTGGGCCTTGATGCCCGCCGCGCAGAGCCCGGTCGACGCGCCGGCCGTCGCGCCCCAGGCGCCCGCCACGGCAGGCGGCGCGAAGGCGCCGGCGACCGACCCGCCCGTCGCGGCCGGGAAGCCGGCGGCACCCCCGCGGGCGGCCAAGCCGATCGTGGCCGAGAAGGCCGCCGCCCCGAAGCCGCGGCTCGCACCCCCCAAACTGGCCGCGCCGCTGGTGCCCATGCCCGAAGGCGAGGTGCGCCCGCCCGAACAGGCGCGCTACGGCCGCAAGCCCGACCAGCCGCTGCCCCGGGTCGATCCGGGCGACTTCAAGGCCAGCGTACGCCGCTACTACGGCAACCTGCCGCGCAGCGGGCGCATGCCGGGCCGCATCACCGTCGAAGAGGTCTTCCCGCCCGCGGTCTACGAAGGGCTCAACATCCCGCCGCGCAGCCAGCTCGTCGAGATCGGGCACTACCCGGCCACCGGACCCGAGGGGCTCACCGAAGCCCTCGAGATCCCCGACGACTCGATGAGCACCTTCGGCTTCACCGTCGTGACCCCCGACGGCCAGCGCATCCGCGACTACGTGCAGCTGACGGACGAGCCCGAGCCCACGCCCTGAGCAACCTCACGCGTGCGTGAGGTTCGACGTCGCCCGCCTCCGCCGGCCCGCGGGCGGCGTTATTCACCGTAGAAAGCGTCATTTCGTCTGATTTTGTCGTGAATTTTTCGGATTCCGACCGCCCGTGCGCGCAACGTTTGCCCGCCGCGGTGAATCTCACCCTCACGTAAGGGTTTGAGTCTCTTGACTCGGGCATCGACAGCGCGTAGCGTCGCGCCGCTTCCGGATCGGGTCCGTGAGCAGCGCCGCGAACAGCGCAGAGAGTGACGGCAGGAGGTCGGGGTGTCGCGCGACACGCTGATGAAAATCGGGGAGCTGGCCCGCCGCACCGACAAGACGGTGCGCGCGCTGCACCACTACGAGGCCCTCGACCTGCTGCAGCCGGCCCACCGCACCAAGGGCGGGTTCCGGCTGTACGACGAGAGCAACCTCGAGCGCATCGTCTACATCGATCGCCTGCAGCGGCTGGGGCTCTCGCTGGCCGAGATCCGCGCCCTCGTCGAGCAGTGGGCCGCCGGCGCGACCCCCGCCGCCTCGATGGAGTCGCTCAAGCAGAGCTATCGCGATCGACTCGCCGACGTGCGCGCGAAGCTCAACGAGCTGCAGAGCCTCGAACGCGAGCTGGCCGACAGCCTGGCGTTCCTCGAAGGCTGCCGCACGTGTGGCGAGGTGGACGAGCCCCATGACGCCTGCGGCGGCTGCAAGCGCGCCGACGCCGCCGGCGATGGCCTGACCCTGATCACCGGATTGACCGCGGCCCACTGAGGCCCCGTGGCGTGACCCGAAGAGAGGACGTCGAAGGATGACCGAGTTGAAGCTGCCCATCTACATGGACAATCACGCCACGACCCCCTGCGACCCGCGGGTGGCCCAGGCGATGATGCCCTACCTGACCGAGCACTTCGGCAACGCCGCCAGCCGCAACCACGCCTTCGGCTGGACGGCCGAAGAGGCGGTGGAGAAGGCCCGCGGCCAGATCGCCGATCTGATCGGGGCCACCGCCAAGGAGATCATCTTCACCAGCGGGGCCACCGAGTCGAACAACATGGCGCTCAAGGGCGCGCTCGAGTTCTACGCCAGCAAGGGCAACCACATCGTCACCAGCCCGCTCGAGCACAAGGCGGTCATCGACACCGTGCGCCACCTCGAGCGCAACGGCGCCGAGGTCACTTGGCTGCCGGTGCCCGAGGACGGCATCATCACCGCCGAGAGCGTGCGCGAGGCCATCCGCCCCGACACGGTCATCGTCAGCGTGATGCACGGCAACAACGAGATCGGCACCCTCAACCCGATCGCCGAGATCGGCAAGGTCTGCAAAGAGGCCAAGGTGCTCTTCCACGTCGACGCGGCGCAGACGGCGGCCAAGCTGCCCATCGACGTCGAGGCCATGGGCGTCGACCTGCTGTCGATGTCGGGCCACAAGATGTACGGCCCCAAGGGCATCGGCGCGCTCTATGTGCGCCGGCGTCGCCCGCGGGTGCGCATCGCGCCGCTGATGCACGGCGGCGGCCACGAGCGCGGCATGCGCTCGGGCACCCTGCCGGTGCACCAGATCGCCGGCATGGGCATGGCCGCCGAGATCGGCCGGCTCGAGATGCACGACGAGATCGAGCGCACCAAGGCCCTGCGCGATCGGCTGTATCAGAAGATCGTCGCCGACGTACCCGACGTGCTGATCAACGGCAGCATGAAGGATGAAGAGCGCATGCCCGGCAGCCTCAACATCAGCTTCACCTACGTCGAAGGCGAGAGCCTGCTGATGGCCCTGCGCGACGTGGCGGTGTCGAGCGGCTCGGCCTGCACCTCGGCCAGCCTCGAGCCGAGCTACGTGCTGCGGGCCCTCGGCCTCGACGACGAGAACGCGCACTCTTCGATCCGCTTCGGCATCGGCCGCTTCAATACCGAGGACGAGGTGGACTACGTCGCCGATCTGGTGATCCGGGCGGTGGCCAAGCTGCGCGAGCTCTCGCCCCTGTGGGAGATGCACCAGGAGGGCATCGACCTCAAGTCGGTCCAGTGGACCGCCCATTGACCCGCTGACCGACGAACCCGAACCCAAGGAGACCCACAATGGCTTATAGCGACAAGGTCATCGACCACTACGAGAACCCGCGCAACGTGGGCACCCTCGACAAGAGCGACGAGAACGTCGGCACCGGCCTCGTCGGGGCGCCCGCCTGCGGCGACGTGATGCGGCTGCAGATCAAGGTCACCGACGACGGCCGCATCGAAGACGCCCGCTTCAAGACCTACGGCTGCGGCTCGGCCATCGCCAGCTCGAGCCTCGTCACCGAGTGGGTCAAGGGCCGCACCCTCGACGAGGCGCTGACCATCCAGAACAAGGACATCGCCAACCACCTGGCGCTGCCGCCGGTCAAGATCCACTGCTCGGTGCTCGCCGAAGACGCCATCCGCGCGGCGATCACCGACTACAAGCAGAAGAAGGGGCTGGACGCATGATCGAACTCAGCGAAACGGCGGCCGTGAAGGTCCGCGAGCTGATCGAGAAGCGCCCCTCGCCGACCTCGGGCCTGCGGGTCGGGGTGCGCGGCGGCGGCTGCTCGGGCTTCACCTACTTCCTCGAGTTCGCCGAGGCCGCCAGCAAGGGCGACCGCGAGCTCGACAGCCACGGGGTCAAGCTCTTCATCGATCCGAAGAGCTACCTCTACCTGATGGGGACGGTGGTGGACTACGTCGACAGCCTCGCGGGCGCCGGCTTCAAGTTCACCAACCCCAACGCCCGCCGAACCTGTGGCTGCGGCGAGAGCTTCTCGGTATAAGCGCCGGGATCGAGACCCCTCCGGAGAGGAAGTCCCCCATGGCCTGCTGGCAGTGTGGCGCCGAGATCGACGCCGCCGAGCTGTTCTGTCCGACCTGCGAGACGCTGCAGCCCCCCGACCCGAAGACCGACCACTTCGCCCGGCTGGGGGTCGAGCGGCGCTTCGCGCAGGACGTCACCGCCATCACCAAGGCCCACCGCAAGTTGCAGCGCCGGCTGCACCCCGACCGCTTCGTCAACCGCGGCGACCGGGTGCGCATGCTCGCCCTGCAGCACGCGACCTCGCTCAACGACGCCGCGCGTATCTTGCGCGATCCGCTCAAGCGGGCCGACTACCTGCTCAGCCTCGCCGGCCGGGAGATGGACGCCGAAGAGGGCACGCTCAAGCTCGATCCGGCCTTCTTGATGGAGGTCTTCGAACTGCGCGAGGCCATCGGCGAGCTGGGCGGCACCGACGCACACGTCGAGCGCGGGCGGCTCGAGCGCGACATCGCGGCGCGCTACGAGGCCCGGCTGGCCGAGCTGGCCGAGGGGCTCGACGCCGAGGGCGAGCGCAGCCCGGCCGAGCTCGACGGGCTGGCGCAACTCGCTGCGCAGCTGCGTTATCTGCGCAACATCCTCGACGATCTGCAGGAGCTCGAGTGAGCCCCCGGCACGCATCGCACGCACCCGTCGCGACCACCGCACCGACTATCCGAGGCATCTGAGATGAAGGCGATCGGCATCGATCTGGGGACCACCAACAGCCTGGTGGCGGTGGTGGAAGACGGCCGGGCGCGCGCGCTGCCCGACGAGCACGGGCGGGTGATCCTGCCGTCGGCGGTGGCCTACGCCGACGACGGCGGCAGCGTGGTGGGCTACGGGGCGCGCGACGTCGCCGCCGAGCGGCCCCACGATACGCTGCTGTCGGTCAAGCGGCTGATGGGCCGCACCAAGGCCGAGGCCGAAGCCGAGGGCCTGTCGACCTTCTCGTTGGTGCAGGACGGCCCGGTGCTCAAGATCGAGGCCGGCGGCGGGCAGCATACGCCCATCGAGATCTCGGCGCGTATCCTCGAAGCCCTGCGCGACCGCGCCCGCGCGGCGCTCGGCGAGCAGATCAGCCGGGCGGTGATCACCGTGCCGGCCTACTTCGACGATACCCAGCGCCAGGCGACCCGGCAGGCCGGCCGGCTGGCGGGGCTCGACGTCATGCGGCTGCTCAACGAGCCCACCGCCGCCGCGCTGGCCTATGGCCTCGACAAGCAGAAGCAGGGCCGCTTCGCGGTCTTCGACCTGGGCGGCGGCACCTTCGACATCAGCATCCTCGAGTTGGTCGAAGGGGTCTTCGAGGTGCTGTCGACCGGCGGCGATACCCGGCTGGGCGGCGACGACTTCGACACCGCCGTGGCCACCGCGCTGCTGCGCGAGGCGGGCGTCGAGCCCGAGGCGGCCAGCGCCGGCTTGCGGCGGCGGGCGGTCTCGGCGGCCGAGGCGCTCAAGATCGCGCTCACCGACCACTTCGAGGCCCGCTTCACGCTGGTGCTCGACGACGGGCAGAGCTTCGACCGCCCGCTGAGCCGCGACCAGTACGAGACGCTGATCCGGCCGGTGCTCGAGCGGGTCGCCGGCCCCTGCAAGCGGGCCCTGGCCGACGCCGAGCTGCGGCCCGACGAGCTGGACGGGGTCGTGCTCGTCGGCGGTAGTACCCGCTCGCCGTTCGTGCAGCGCTTCGTCGCCGAGCTCTTCGACCGCCAGCCGCTGTGCGACATCGACCCCGATCAGGTCGTCGCCCTCGGCGCCGCCAGCCAGGCCGACCTGCTCTCGGTCGACAGCGAGCTGCGGCTGCTCGACGGCGGTGATGTGCTGCTGCTCGACGTCACCCCGCTGTCGCTGGGGCTCGAGACCATGGGCGGCCTCGTCGAGAAGATCATCCCGCGCAACAGCCCGATCCCCGCCAGCCGGGCGCAGGAGTTCACCACGTTCCAGGACGGCCAGACCGGCATGGACATCCACGTGGTGCAGGGCGAGCGCGAGCTGGTGGCCGACTGCCGCAGCCTGGCCCGCTTCCGGCTGACGGGCATCCCGCCGCGCCCCGCCGGCGCCGCGCGCATCCGGGTGACGTTTCAGGTGGACGCCGACGGCATCCTGCGGGTGCAGGCCCGCGAAGAGTCGACCGGCGTCGAGCAGAACATCGAGGTGCGGCCGAGCCACGGGCTGACCGACGCCCAGGTCGAGGAGATGCTGCAGGCCTCGCTCGACCACGCCGAAGAAGACGTCATGGCCCGCTTCCTGCGCAGCGCGCAGGTCGAGGCCGAGCGGGTGCTGATGCCGCTGCGCAAGGCGATGCAGGTCGACGCGTCGCTGCTCTCGGAGGACGAGTCGCGCATCATCGCTCATGCCATCGGGCAGCTCGAAGAGGCGATGGGCGGCAGCGACCACCGCGCGATTCAGGATCTCACCGAGATGCTGGACAAGGTCAGCGCCGGCTTCGCCCAGCGGCGCATGGAGCGGGCGCTGCAGAGCGGGCTGAAGGATGTCGCGGTCGACGACCTCGAAGACGAGCTTGCCGACGCCCCGGTGGGCGGCGGCGCACACGATTGACGCCGCGCGCGAGGAGGACGCCATGTCGCTGAAGTGGAGAGACGTGCACGCCATCGGCGAGATGCTCTACGACAAGTTCCCCGACAAGGACCCGCTGAGCATCCGCTTCACCGATCTGCACCAGTGGATCCTCGAGCTGCCCGAGTTCGACGACGACCCCGACCGCTCGGGGGAGAAGGTGCTCGAAGCCATCCAGATGGTCTGGCTCGACGAGTGGAAGGCCGACAATACCTGAGACGTGGGCCCGTGCGTGCCCGAGCCCGGCACGCCCGTCCGCGCGCTGCCATCCTGCCCTGAGCCGGCTCCACCCCCGGCGCCGCCGCATCGTGCGGCACACGCCATCTGCGATCGCGTCGCATCGATAGCCGCCGCGCGGGCTCTCGCCCCGCAGCTGGCGCGCTGTCTCTTGCTGCGACATGGCGCACAGATCCGCCTGCACATCTGCCCGATCCCATCCGCCGACGCTGCCTGTCACAATGTCAGACAAAGCCGACCGTAGGGTCCTCTTTGTCGACCGCAGTGTACGGGGGACTGCGTTTGTCGTGACGTCCCCGTGACCGACTCCGGTATGGAGCCGGAAACGGGTGCTGGCCGATCGCCGTGCATCGAGCGCCAGACTTCGCCGGGGCAGCGGGTTTCGACGGCTTCCTCTTGGTGGATACAGTTCGATTCGATGAATAGGGGTGGCTGTCAGGTTCCTCTCGCTGCTTCGGTTCGCTGTGAGCCACCTTAGCGGATTCGTAGAGCTGTCGCGGGCTGTCTCCGATCTCATGGCGCGTCTCAATGAGGCGTTCTTGAGACGGTTTGTCTCTGCCGCGCACCGCCGGGCGCCGTCCGGCCGTTTGGCCCGGATGCTGCAATGGATGAGTGGTATGTACGGTATGTGTGGTTGCTGTCACCCAGCAGAGGCCCGGCGAGACGGGCGGCGTGAGTGTGACCCGATTCCGTATCGATCTCACAAAATGTGCGCTTTGAGGCAGGACCGCCCGGTCACAATATAGACCGAACAGTCCGTATCTGGTGGGCTTGCTGGCCCGTCGAACGAATCGTTGAGTCGAGCGGAGCAGAGCGGCCCCGCTGATCGGCTCATCAGAGTCAAGCGAGAGAGCAGGGGGGATGCTCATGACAGGCGCAGTGCGCGCGCTCACGGTGTTGAGCGTGATGGGATGGGTGTGTCCGCCGATCGCGGCGGCCCAGGGGGTCAACCCGTTCGAGCAGAGTGAGGATCAACTGCTCGCGATGGAGAGCGATCTGCTGGCGGACGACGACGGCAACTCGGTGCGGCTCTATGGCTTCATCGAAGGCTACTTCGAGAAGGTCTCGCAGACGCCCACGGGGGTGGCGGCGGACGGCTCGACGATCTTCGAGGAGAACCCGCACGAGTTCGACGTCTCGAACCTCAACGTGATGGTTCAGGGCACGCTCGAGCACGACTTCCGCTACTTCGTGAACCTGGCGGCCCCCGGATCGGGCAGCCCGTCATCCGACGCGGCCATCGCCCTGCGCAACGCCTGGGTCGAGGCGCCGCTCGCCGGGAGCCAGCTGGTGCTGCGCATCGGCAAGACCTATCGCCGCTTCGGCATCTACAACGAGATCCTCGACGCGGCGCCGACGTTCATCGGCATCGAGGCGCCCGAGCTCTTCGACAACGACCACCTGCTGCTGACCCGCACGACCAACCTCATGCTTCACGGACAGTTCGTCGGCGGGGAGCATACGTTCGGCTACGCGCTGATGACCGGCAACGACGAGCGCGCCGACGACGCGATCCCCGTGGGCGCCGACATCTTCTATGACTGGGCCGAGAGCGTGCGTATCGGCTCGTCCTTCTATTGGACCGGCGGCGCGGCGGAGCCGACCCGGGCGGTGGGCGAGGGTTCGCCGCGGGGCGGTGTCATCAACTGGATGGCCGAGGACGAATACACCGTCATCGGCGCCTACCTCGCGCTGCAGCTCGACGAGTTCGTCTTCGAAGGCGCCTACTGGCACGCCCTGCACGACGCGAAGCGTGATCCCGAGGCGGTCTTGCAGCTGCTCGGGGCCGACCTCAACCCCCGTCAGCGGACCCGCTTCGGCCTCGACGGCGAGTCGCCGACGGCCGGCGGGGTGCCGGTCGACGTGCAGTACACCGTGCAGACCTTCTACGCCCGACTGGGTTATGCCATCGACACCGACGTCGGCGAGTGGGTGCCGTACGCCCAGTTCGATGTCTACCGCAATCCGGAGACCATCAGCGCCAAGGCCTTTGGCGGCGACGCCGAGGCGGGCTTGTCGGACGACGGGCAGTTCATCAAGGCGACCGCCGGGCTGGTCTACCGACCGCTGCCGGCCATCGCCCTCAAGATCGACGGCAGCACCCACATTCAGCAGTTCAACGGCGAGACGGTGCAGTACCCCGAGATCCGCGCTGCGCTCTCCTACTACTGGCAGATGGAGGTGCTCTGATGCGTTGCGCCGCACTCATCACCGGCGTGCTCGGTGCCCTCGTCGCCCTCGGCGCGCTCGCGCAGCCGGCGCCCGAAGCGACGCCCGCGGAGCCAGCCGCGCCCGCGGAGCCAGCCGCGCCCGCGGAGCCAGCCGCGCCCGCGGAGCCAGCCGCACCGGCAGAGCCAGCCGCGCCCGCAGCGCCGGCCGCGCCCGCAGAGCCCGCCGCCGCGCCGGCTGCGGCCACCCCGCAGGCGCCGGCGCCCGTCGTCTACGAGGCCGAGCAGGTGCTGATGGTGGTCAACGCCGCCAACCCCATCGAGGCGCTGGATGGCGCCCAACTCCGGGCCTTGTTCATGGGTTCGGTGCGCCGATGGCCCTCGGGCGAGCGGGTGGTGCCGCTCCTGCGGCCCTGGGGCGCCAAGGTGAGCGAGGCCTTCTTCGACGACGTGCTCGATACCAGCCCGCGCCGTTTCCGTCGGCGCTGGCAGAAGCGCCAGCTGGCGGGCAAGGGCATGACCCCGCGCGTCGTCGGCACCGCGAAGGACCTCGTCCGCATCATCGCCGCCGATCGGCGCGCGGTGGGCTATGTCTTCGGCGCCGAGGCGATGGCCCTCGGCGAGGGGCTGCCCGGGTTGCGCCTGCTGCCGGTGAAGGAGGACTGAGATGCGCTTTCATCACCTCGGCCTCTCGTCGGCCTGTCGTGCGTCGTCGCTCGCGCTGCTCGTCCCGTTGCTGCTCGCGCTGCTCGTGCCCGCCGTGGTCGCCGCCGAGTCCATCGTGGTCGTCAAGAACAGCGATCACCCGCGCTACGAGACGCCCCTGCGCGCCTTGCGGGTCCGCCTGGGCGACAAGGTGGTCGTGCGCCAGCTCGACCTCACCGACATGGATCTGGCCGCCGCCCAGCGCAACGCCAAGGCGCTGATGCAGAGCAACCCCAAGGCGGTGGTCGCGCTGGGCGACAAGGCGGCTTTCCTCGCCAGCCGCCACATGGGGCCGGCGCCGGTCTGGTTCGGCATGGTCAACGCGTGGCGTGACCTCGGCCTCGATACGGTGCGGGTCGGCGGGGTCTCGATGTATCTCAGCCCCGAGAACCTCATGTCGCAGATCAAGATCTTCCTGCCGAAGGTCCGGCGGATCGGCGTGATCTACAGCGGCGGGTCCCGCGCGTTCGTCGAGGCGGCGATGCTGCGGGCGGCGAACCTTCAGCTGACGATGCTGCCGATCTACATCGACTCGGCCGAGGAGTTCCCGCAGATCTTCGAGGCCATCGGGGGCACGCTCGACGCTTTCTGGGTCGTCGAAGACCCGGTCGTGGCGACCAAGGAGAACCTCAAAGCCCTCATCGACGAGGCCGAGCGCCTGCAGCTGCCCACCATCAGCTACTCGGTGGGCCTCGTCGAGGCGGGCCTGACCATGGCCATCACCGCCGATGGTGAGGCGGTCGGCGGGCAGCTCGCCGACCGCGTGCTGGCCCTCGCCGACGGACAGCAGGTCGACGCCGCCGTCGTGCCCCCGGCCAAGGCGCGCATCACGCTCAACCGCAAGCACCTGACGACGTTCGGTCTCGAGGTCGATCCGATGCTCTTGTCGTTCGCCACTCTCGTGGGCGGTGAAGGCCGCGCCCCGCGTCGCTGACCATGGGTTCAAGGAGTCTCGTCATGACTGAGAGCAAGCGTCTCGACAACTCGGCCGAAACGCATCGCGAGGCGGTCGACTCGGTGTTCGGCGCCCCGCTCGACGAGGTCGGCCGCCTGCGGCGGCAGAAGCAGCTGGAAGAGCTGCGCGCACGGGCGGGCACCGTGGAGCCCGCCCGGGTGACCGGCTCGACCGGGGGCCCGCCCTCCGGGGCGCCGCCGCGAGCCCATCACTCGGGCATGTGGACCCTGCCGCCCGTCGATGAACCCTCGGGCTCGACGTCGCTGCCGCCGATGGCCGCGTTCGAGCCGATCGACCCTGGAGAGTCATCCGAGTTCACCCTCGCCGGTGGCGAGCTGTGGCTGCACGTACGAGACGCCCGGCATCGTCTGATCGGCGCCATGACCGGCTCGGAGATCGGCGAGAAGCTGGCCGATGGTCGGCTGACGGGCAAGGAGATGGTCTCGCTCGACCGGGTCAACTGGATCGGCATCCGCTACCTGGATCGGCTGGCGAAGCTGGCGAGCGCCGCCGCCGATCGCGCGGTCGAGGCACTCGACGGCCCCGCGCGGGCGTCCGAAGTCGACGGGGCTCTGCCGCCGCGGATCGAGACGCCGGACACGGTCGATCGGGAGACCGACGGCGCCCGCGCGCCCGCTGAAGCGCCCGCTGTGCCGTCCGCGGTGCCGCCCGCGCCTGCGCATCCTGTGGGGCCCGCGTCTCTGCCCGCCGACGCGGTGCCCGACCTCGTCATCGACGACCCGCTCGCCCCCCAGCCCCCGGCGTCGGTCGGCCGGCAGACCCTCGATGTGCGCCCGCCCGTGCGTCGGGCCTCGTGGTCGCTGCTGGTCGTCATCGGCCTCGTCGTCGGCAGCGCCCTGGCGTGGCTGCTGGTCGGGCCGCCCTCCACGGCCCCCAGCGTCATGGCGACCGAGGCCCCTGCGGACGATGAGAGCAACGCCCCGGCAGAGATCGCGCGGCTCGCGCCGGTCGACGTCGCGGTGGGTGAACCCGAGCCGGCCGACCCGGCGGCGCCGGCGCCGACAGAGCCGCGACCGGCGGTCGTCGCGTCGGCGGTGGTGAGCCCCGACGCCGAGGCCATTGCTCCGGCGGATGCCGAGCAGGCAGAGCCACCCTCGATAGGCGCCGAGCCGACCTCTCGCGCCGTCGCGGCGACGCCGACTGCCGATGAGCCGGAGCAACCCAAGGCGGCCGAGGCCCGCCCGGCGGTCAAGCCGCGTCGCGTGCGCCGTGCTCCCGGGCGACTGCGGATCGAGGGCGCGACGACGCTCGCCGTGCGCGTCGACGGCCGCGACGTCGGTCGGCAGACGCCCACCGAGCTCGAGCTCGAGCCCGGCACGCGGCGCGTCGAGCTCGTCGAGACGTCGAGCGGGCGCACGGTTCTCTCGCGTCGGGTGCGCGTCGCGGCGGGCCGGCTCGCCGTCGTCACCGCGCCGGTCCCCGAGGCACCGGCCGCCGAGTCGGCCCGCGTCGCCGGAGACCCGCCGGAGGCCGTGGCCGAAGCCGAGCCTGCCCCGAGCCCGCCCGCCGCCGACGGGGCCAATCCCGCCTCGGCAGGCGAGGACGCTGTCGTCGACGCTCGACCCGCCCCCGAGGCCTTCGCTGCCGCTGAAGACGTCGGCGCGCACGCCGCGGGGACCTCCGCCGCGACCGCGCCCGAGCCCCCGACGGTCGCGGCCGAGCCGGCGGTGCTGCCCAAGGGATACGTGAGCGTCTCCAACCGCTCGGCTGTCCTGGTGCTCATCGACGGCGTGAGCACCGGCAAGCGCACGCCGCTGTGGATGCACCCGGTGCCCGCCGGACAGCACCTCATCGAGCTGCGCGACGACGCGGGCGACGTGATCGGGCGGCGCACGGTCGATGTGCCCGCCAACCAGACGGTGCCGGTGCTGTTTCGATGAGACCGGAGGCGGTTTCCTCTCGCTGAGAGGCATGCCATATTCACGGCATGTCGACGCTCACCCCATCCATCGATCTCAGTCATCTGCCCCATGCGGCCCGCGGTCGTCTGTTCGGTCGGGAGCGCCTGCCGGGCCAGCTCGATGCGTTATGGCTCGATCCCGCGACGCGGGTCGTCGGCCTGATCGGACCGGCGGGCATTGGCAAGAGCACCGTGCTCGGGCATTGGGTCTCGCGCATCGTCACTCGGGCAGCGAGTGAGGGCGTGCGGATATTCGGTTGGCGGTTCGGCTCGCCCGATGGTCGGTCGGATCAGCCCGATACGATCGAGCGTTTTCTCGACGCCATCGAGGCATGGCTCTCGATCGAGCCGTGCGAGGGCAGCGCCCTGACCCGCGCCACGCGCATCGCCAATGCGCTCAGCGGTCAGGTGACGCTGCTCGCCCTCGATGGGGTCGAGAGTCTGTACGGCGCGATCTCGGGCACCGTCGACAACCACGGAGATCGGGTCCTGGAGTGCTTGCTGTCCACGTTCCGTGGACCCGGTTTGTGCGTGGTGGGCAGTCGGCTTGAACTGGGCGGCTTGCGGGTCGATGTCGGCTATCGCTCGATCCAGCTGGCGCCGCTCTCGGCAGGGGTCGGCGCTCGTCTGCTCTGCGAACTCGGGGTCCGCGGTCTGACGGAACGGCTCGAATCGGCCGCAGACATGCTCGGCGGTCATCCCTTGTCGATCGAGTTGTGTGGGCGCTACCTCGCCACTTTCGAGGAGGGCGACGTCCGCCGTCTCGATCGGGTGGCGCTGAATCTGGCCGATGCAGATGAGAAGTCCCGCGTCGAGCGCATCGTAGCGGGCGTGGAAGCCCGGCTGGAACCGGCTGCGATGCAGGTCTTGCGTATCGCGTGCCTCGACAACCGGCTGGCGATCGATCGCGATGCTTTCTGGTATGCGGTGGAGACGTTGCGCCAGCCACCGGTCGTTGGCCTGACCGACGCCATCGATGGTCTCGGTCGGCGCGGTGTGCGCGCTGCGCGGCGCTCGCTGGTCAACAGTGGCCTGCTGGCACCGGCAGAGCATGGTGTAGTGAGCGTGCATGCGTTGATCCGAGCGCTCGTCAGCCGCCGGTTCGAATCGGCGCATCCCGCTTCGTGGCGTGAGGCCCACCGACGCCTGGCCGCCGACGAAATCGAACAGAGCAGGCAGGCGCCCGGCGGTCGAGAGCGAGGGGCGCTGATTCGAGCGATCCGCTATCTGTGCATCGCCGGCGAGGCGCCTGAAGCGCTGGCCGTCTATCTCGATGTCTTCGGCGACGATCACCCCGTCTCCGACGAGCAGGGTGCGCTGTCGTTGAGTCTGGAAGCGTTGCTGCCGTTCTTTGACGCTGACAATCGGGCGCGCTGTGAACTGGACGATGCTCAGCAGGCCAAGGTCTACGCCAAACTCGGGTTCAGACTGCAGGCGCTTGGTCGACTCGACGAGGCGGTCGAGCCGATGGAGCGCAGCGCCAAAGGCCGCATCGCCCTCGAAGATTGGCATGGCGCTGCCAACAGCGCGGGCAACCTCAGCAGCCTCCTTCTCACGCTCGGCCAGACCGGGCGGGCGGAGAAGTGGGGGCATCGGGCGGTCGCTTGCGCGGACAAGGGGGCCGACGGACGGCAACGGGTGAGCAAGCGGGCCATTCTCGTCGAGGCCTTGCACCGCCGCGGCAAGCTCGATGAGGCCCACGCAGTCTTCGTGGAAGCCGAGAGGATCCAACGGGAGTGGCAGGCCGACCATCCGATCCTGGGCTCGATCATGGGCTATCGGGTCGGTGCCCTCCTGCTGCACCTCGGTGAGGTGGGTGAGGTGGAGCGCCGTGCGCGCGCCGACCGGGTGTGGTCGGAAGAGCAAGGGTTCCTGCTCGCTGTCGCGCTCGACGATCTGCTCTTGGGGCACTGCGAACGCAGGCGCGGCTGCTTGGAGGCTGCGGCGATGCACTTCGACGCCAGCGTAGAGCAGTTGGTGCGCTGTGGACGGATCGATCACCAGCCGCGGGGTCTGATCGCTCGCGCGGCGCTGCGGCGGGAAACGGGTGACTGGGAAGAGGCGGCTGCTGATCTTCGACGAGCGGAAGAGTTGGCGCGGCTCGGTGGTATGAAGATCTACCGGCATGACATCGCCGTCGAGCGCCTTTGGTTGCGCGCCGCACGCGCCGAGCCGCTGGAGACGGAGGCGATCGACCGTCTGCGGACAGCGATGAAGGAGACGGGCTACGCCTGTCGCTTCGGCGATCTCACCGAATTGCAGGCAGAGTGCTGTTGAGCACATGTCGCTGATGCCACACCGGTTGCCGCCCCTTCCTGCTCCCACGACCCCCATCCTGCTGCACGCCCTCTCCGGCCTCGGCAAATCGACCCTCGCTGCCCGTTACCCCCAGGTGACGCATGACACCGACACCGATCTCGATGCCATGCTGGTGGATGTCTTCCCCGAGTTGCAGGGCCGAGCCCGGCGCATCGCATGGCGCACGCTCGCCCGGCGTCAGCCATGGCATGATCACACCTCCGATGACTTCCATCGCTGGTCTGCGGGCCGCCGCCTGCTGATCGAACGCATCGTGCGCCGGCTGCGCGCGCCGACGCCGTGCATGGTGCTGACCAACCTGTTGATCGTGCCCTGGCCGGTGGTGCGTTACCATGGGGTGACGCTCGGGCGATACGCCGATCACTGGCGGCTCATCGAGCGCGACGCCGACAACGGGCAGGACGAGGCGATCAACGCCCGGCTCGCGGGCTTCGCGCCGCTGCGGCGGCTGCCGCCGGGGCGATTTCTGGCCGACGAGCCCGACATCATGCGCTGGCTCGAGCAGGCGTCGGCCGCGCGCGACGTGTAATCGGTTGTTATCGCCGAGTAAGGCCCCGCCCCTTGCGCGGCCGCCGGATCTACGGGCATCGTCTTCGCCGGAGTCCGATGGAGAGGGACGCGCGATGAAGCTGGACGCGGGCCGGGTGGCGAGCTTCCGGGAGAACGGTTTCGTACATGTGCCGGGCGTCGTCGACGCCGAGACGGTGGCTGGCCTGCGGGCGGCCCATGACGGGCTCGTCGACCGCTGGGCGGCCGAGTGCGAGGTCGACCGGGCGACGTACGTCCGGGTCGTCTCGCAGTGGACCAGCCTGCACGAGCAGCACCCGCGCTTCCGGGCGCAGCTCGATCACCCGGCGGTGGGCGCCATCGCGCGACAGCTGCTCGGCGCGTCGGCGGTGCAGCTCTTCCACGACCACCTCATCAGCAAACCGCCGCGGGTCTCGGGCACGATCCCATGGCATCAGGACTATCCGTTCTGGCCGGTCGATGCGCCCCGCGCGCTGTCATGCTGGCTGGCGCTGGATGACTGCGACGATGACTCGGGCGCCATGCGCTTCATGCCCGGCGCGCACCTCGACGGCGAGCAGCCGCCGGTGGACTTCCTACGCGCCACATGGGATTGGGGCGATCGCATCCACGCCGCGGTGCCCACCCGGGCCAAGGCCGGCGACTGCATCTTCCACTCGTGCCTCTCGTGGCATACCTCGCCGCCGAATACATCCGATCACCACCGGCGGGCGTTCATCATGATCATCATGCACGCCGACTGCCGCTGGGATCCCGAGCACTGCGATTGGCACCCCATGAACGACTGCGTCACCGTGCAGCCCGGCGAACACTTCAACCGCGATCGCTTCCCGATCCTCGGGGCGGGGGCGGCGGCATGCTGAGGCAACTCTCGATCTTCTCCGGGGCCGAAGACCTGACCCTGGCCCTCGGCCTGTTGCTGCGCACGGCGGTGGGCCGCGAACGCACCGCCGACAATGCGATGCCGCTCGACTCGCTCGCCGATCACATCGGCAGCGACGCGGGCTACGCGGCGCTGACCGATCTGGCGGCGCGGCTGGGGCTCGACGTGACGCTGCCGCCGATCGAGACGGTGCGCGGCCTCTTCGCCGACGAGCTGCTCTCGGGCAAGGCCCTGCGTCTGCACCGCGGGCGCAACGTGTACAGCAGCGGCAAGGCGGCGCTCTGGCAGGCGCTGTGGATGCCATTTCGCGACGCGCTGACCATCGACGACGCGACCATGGCGCTCACCGAAGAGCTGATCGCGCTGCGCACCGACGACGGCGGCGACGGCGTCGAGCCCTGCGTGCGGCTGCTCGAAGCCCGCCTCGACGCGCTGGGCTTCACCGTCGATCGCATCGAGGCGGCGGGGCACGCGCCGCTGCTGCGGGCCCATCGGCCGGCGCGCGGCGTGCCGGGCCGCGTCGCGCTATACGCCCACTACGACGTCGAGACGCCCGATCCGGCCCATTGGCAGACCGACCCCTGGACGCTGACCGAGGTGCGCGGGCGGCTCTACGGGGTCGGCATCGGCGACAACAAAGCGGCGCTGGCTCAGCGGCTGCTGCTGCTCGAAGCGCTCGACGAGACCCCCGAGCTGTTGTGGATCATCCAGGGCGAGGAGGAGATCGGCTCGCCGCTGGCCCACCGCGAGATGAAGCGGGCGCTCGACGGCTTCGCGGCCGACCTCTGGCTCGAGGAGAACGGCTACTTCGACCCCGATGGCACCCAGCGCACGCTGGCTTTCGTGGCGGGTGATGCCCCGGCCGCGGTGGGCGGCCCGCCCGATGCGTCGCTGGCGGCGTGCATAGACGGGCTCGCCGAAGAGGCCCGTCGCTTCGGCTGTGGCAGCCGGCTCGAGGTGCGCCCGCTCAACAAGAGCTTCTTCCCCCAGGGCTGCCCCTTCGGCCGGGCGATCCCGCGCGGCGGCCGCTACCTGGCGCTGGGCATCAACGATCCGGCGAGCCGCATCCACCAGCCCAACGAGTCGGTGCCGATGTGGACCTTCCCGATCCACGGGCGGCAGTTCACCCGGCTCATCAGCTCACCGGGCATCGTGCCGGCGGGGCTGCCATGACCGGTGCCCCACCCAGACTCGACGACGTGCGGCCGCTGCGGCCCGACGAGGCTGCCGCCTTACTGGCGCGCATGGGCGTGGCCGATCCCGGCTCGCCGACCCCGAAGAGCGCCGACCTGCTCGCGCGGCTGCAGTGGCGCTTCTTGTGCGCCTCGCCGTTCCACAACATCGAGCTGTTGGCGGGCACCTCGCCGCGCACCGTCGAGGCGGCCATCGGCGCGGTGGTCGCCGGGCGCGGCGGCACGTGCCATGTGCAGGCCACCGGCTTCCTGGCGCTGCTGCGCGGGCTGGGCTTCGACGCGCACCTCGCCGCGGCGACCATCCGCGAGCCGGGCGATCACCTCGTCGTGCTCGCGTCGGCCGACGGGCGGCGCTGGGTCTGCGATGTGGGCAACGGCCACCCGTATCGGCGCCCGTTCCCGCTCGACGGGGCGTGCGCGATCGAGCACGTCGGCTGGCGCTTCTCGACGCTGGGCGACGGGCGCGCGCTCGAGCTGAAGCGCTCGACCGCGACCCGCACCTGGACGGTCTATCGGGTCGACCCCGCCCCGCGCAGCTTCGCCGACTTCCGGGGGATCATCGACGGCCATCATACAAAGCGCGGATTCGGGCCCTTCCTGACCGGGCTGCGGGCGGTGCGCATCGATGATGATCGGCTGGTGACGCTGCGCGACCTGGCGCTGCGTCGCTACAGCGTCGCCGGACAGCGCATTCGCCCGGTGCCCGACCTCGCCGCGGCGGGGCGGGTGCTCACCGACGTCTTCGACTTCGAGCCGGCGCTCGTCGAGGCGGCCCTGGCCCGGGTCGCGCCCCACGCAATCGGCTGGGCGCCCGCCGCGCGGCGACCGCTGAGCGTCGCGGTGACCGTGGCCAGCGATCGCGCCGCGTCGTTGCGCCGGCTGCTCGCCGATCTGGCCGCCGACGCCGCCGGGGTCGATCCTGCCGCGATGCGGCGCCTGCGGGTCTTCGTGCTCGATAACGGCGCTGACGGATCGGTGTCGGCGGCGGTCGCCGCGGCCCCCGTCGGGCTGGACGTGCGCTTGATCGACGATCCCGCGCCGGGCCGGCGCTGCATCGCCGAGAGCCGGCTGGCCCAGGCGCGCGCGGTGGCCCGCGCGGTCGCCGCGGGCGAGGCCATCGACGCGGTCTGGATGCTCGACGACGACTTGCGCCTCGTCGGGCTCGAGCGGCGCGCTGGACGGCTCGTGCGGACGGCAGCGGGCGGCTACCTGGCCGACATCGTCGAGCGCTGGTGGCGCCGGCCCGAGGTCTCGCTGCTGGTGGGCGGGGTCACCGGCGATCCGCCGATTCGGCCCGATGCGGTGCACGCGACCCAGCTCCTGGATCTGGCGGCCAACCTCGACCGCTTCGCCGGGCTCGATCCCGACGCGCCGTATGCCGCGCCCGACCAGACGGCGGCCTTCGAGTTGCCCGATTACTATTACGACCACGCGCGCACCGACGGGCACGTCGATCAGCCGTTCTACTGGCTGCCCCGCGAGGCCGGCGCGACGACGCGGGCCGCGGCGCGGCGCTTCGTCGACGCGATGGCTCACGTCTTCGCCGGCAAGACCCCGACCCGCCCGCTGACCGGCGGCGGCGGCGTGCCGGCCGGCCGGCGCTGGCTGCGCCGCGGGGGCAACGCGGTGTTCCTCGACCTCGACAGCGCGCTGCGCCATCCGTACCCCTCGCTCGCCGTCGGCGGCCAGCGCACGCGGCGCGCCGATATGGTCGGCACCGCGCTGCTGGCCCGCGAGGGCGGCGCGCCGGCGGTGGGCTGGGATCGCGCCGTGCTGCACGACCGCCCGCCGCGCCGGCCCGGCCCGCTCGCCGCGGCGGTGCTCGCGACGATGTCCGCCGAGTTCTACGGCGTCTTGTTGGCCCGCGCGCTGGTCGAGGGCGAGGTCGATCTCGACGGGTGCGCCCGGCGCCGCGCCCGGCGCATCATCGAGCGCATCGCGCTGTCGGCCGCCCGCCTCGACGCGGCGCGGGCGGCGGTCGAGCGGGCCCGGGCGGGCTGGCTCGGCGCCGATGAGCCGATCGCGGGCGGTCTCGATCGGCTCGACGCCATGTTGCGCGAGGGCGCGACGCTGTATACCGCCGACTGGCCCGCCGCGGTGAAGGCGGCGATCGACGCGCCGGCCCACGTCGAGCGGGTGCGGCGCTTCGTGGCCCACGAACTCGACTCGACGGTGGCCGCGCAGCGCCGCGCCATCGCGGCTGCATTCGACGAGGAGGCGTGATGGGCGACGGCGAGCGACGGCCGGTCATGGCGATCATCGGCGCGGGCGGCGCGATCCCGTCGGCGCTCGACGGGCTGGCCGCAGAGCTGGGCGCCGGCGCGATGGCCGCCGGGCTGCGCATCATCACGGGCGGCCTGGGTGGCGTGATGGCCGCCGCCAGCCGCGGCGCGCGTCAGAGCCCGGCGTGGGTCGAGGGGCGTATCATCGGCGTCCTGCCGTCCTACGACCGCGGCACGGCCAACCCGCACGTCGACATCGCCTTGCCCACGGGCATGCAGATCGGCCGCAACGTGCTGGTCGTGGCGGCGGCGGACGTCGTCGTCGCGGTCGGCGGCGGCTCGGGCACGCTGAGCGAGGTGGCGGTGGCGTGGCAGCTCGGCAAGCCGATCGTGGCCCTGGGCGGGGTCGACGGCTGGAGCGCGCGGCTCGCCGGTCAGACCCTGGATCACCGGCACAGCCGACCCATCGACCGCGCCGAGACCGCCGGCGAGGCGATCGAGCGGGCGCTGGCGGCCATCGCCGAGCCGCGCCGCGAGCCGGGCGACATCGGCAGCGGGTGGAGACGATGACCGAGGGGCGCTGCCTGGCGACGCTGGGCGCGTTCGACGATCGCGGCGACGGCTGGCTGGTCGAGCTCGACGTCGATCGGCCCGCCCCGCGCGAGGTCGTGCGCTTCGAGCCGCCGGCGCCGCTGCGGGTGCCGGGCAAGGGCTTCACCGGCGGCGCGTGGTTGCCCGACGGCCGGCTGGCGCTCTGCGCGTCGGCGGCCATCTGCCTCGTCGCCGACGGGGCGGTCGTCGATCTGTGGGCGTCCCCCGGCTTCAACGACCTGCACGGCCTCGCCGCCGATGGCGACCGGGTCTGGGTGGTCAATACCGGCCTCGACGCGGTCGAGATCTTCGACCTCGGCGGGCGCTTCGTCGGCGCGCTGGCCCTCGAGCCGCACTGGCTGGCGTCGCGGCGGATGAACGGCCAGACGCCGTCCCGTGCGGCGTGGCCCGGGCTGCTCGACGCCCGCTGGAGCGGTACGCTGCCCGACTTCACGCCCGAGGCGCCCGCTGGCGACTACTACCGCGACAATGGCGCGCCCTTCGCCCGGCGGCGGGTGCGCGATCGGCTGCACCCCAACCACGTCGCGCTGGTCGACGGGCGCCCGTGGATCACCTGCCTGGCCCCGTCGGCGGTGATCGACGGCGTCGACTTCCGCATACGCGCGCGCTTCGACGCCCCGCCGCACGACGGCCTGCCCCGCGGCGATCGGATCTGGTTCACCCGAGTCGACGGCGTCGTCGAAGCCCGGGCGCTCGATGATCCGGCGCGCTGCGTCGAACGGCACGACGTCAGCGCGGCGGCGCAGATCTTCGGCTGGTGCCGCGGGCTGCACGTCACCGATGAGCTGCTCTGGGTCGGCTTCACCGAGATGCGCCGCCCGGCCCGCTTCGCTTGGAGCCGCGCCCCGCTGACGGCCACCGCGACCGCTGTCGTCTGCCTCGATCGCAAGAGCAGCGCGCTCGTCCGGCGGTTCGATCTCGACGACGGCGGGCGGCACATCAAGGTCGGCGGCCTGCTGGCGCCGGGCGGGGCAGGGCGATGAGCTGGGCGCTGATGTACCACCGCGTCGTGCCGCGCCGGCCCGATACGGCGCCGTATTTCGCCCGCGGCACCGCCGTCGAGCCCGAGACCTTCGCCCGCCAGCTCGACTGGCTCTGCGCCCGCCACCGCCTCGGCCGGCCGGGTGAGTCGGACAGCCAGCGGGTGCTGCTCACCTTCGACGATGGCTATCGCGACATCGTCGATCATGTCTGGCCGCTCTGCCGCGCGCGGGGCGTGCCGTTCGCGATCTTCCCCGTCGCCGAGCACCTCGCCGACGCGGCGCACCCGCTGTGGTTCGACGCGTATTACGACCGGGTGAGCCGCGCGGCCTGGGCCGATCCCGACGTGGCCCGGCGCGCCTTGCGTGCGGTCGATGTGTCGGAGCCGTGTCCATCGGATCCCGATCTGCGCTGGTGGGTCCGCGGGCCGGTCAAACAGCGCTTGCACGGCGCCGGCTCGACGCGCGCCGACCTGCTCGAGCGGGTTTCGACGGCGCTCGGCGTCGCGGCCGACCCGTGTTTGCCGGCGAAGCTCTACCTCGATCGCGCGGCGCTGCGGGCTCTGGTCGACGGCGGGGTCGAGGTGGGCGGCCACGGCGCCGGCCACCGGCTGCACGCGGGGCTGCCGGCCACCGAGCTGCGCGCCGAGATCGACGCCGCCGCCGCGCTGCTCGACGCCATCGGCGCGCCGCCCGGACGCAGCTATTGCTACCCCGACGGCAGCGTCGACCCGTCGGCGAGGCGTGCGGTCGGCCAGCGGTTCGAGCGGGCCTTCACCGTCGAGCCCGGCCCGCTCACCGGCGTCGATCGGCTGCTGCTGCCCCGTTTCATCGCCCGCGACCGCCCGCCGAGCGATCCCGGATGGTGCGCCGCGACCGCCGACCCCCGCTTCACGAGGCTGCCATGAGCCCGCCGACCCCCGCTGTCCCCGAGGCCCCCGCATCGCACGCCGAAGGCCCGGCGCCGTGGACCATCGCCGAAGACGGCTTCGCGGTCGCCCGCGGGCTCTTGTCGACCGACGCGCTCGCCGCCCTCGCCGGCCGGGTCGAGCGCCTCTTCGCCTCCGAGCGCCCGCGCAGCCGCCAGGTGCTCTACGTCGACGGCCGCCCCCCGCCCGATACCCCGCACCTCGACCGGCTGCTGCACCAGTGGCTCAACCCCCATCGATTCCCGGGCGAAGAGGGCACCGCCGACCTGCTCGCCGCGCCCCGCGCGCTGGCGGTCCGGGCGCTGGGTGCGCCGCCGGTGCTGTTCCAAGACCTGCTGCTGGTCAAGACCCCCCAGCAGAAGCGCTTCCCCTGGCATCAAGACTTCCCGTTCTGGCCCATCGACCGCCCGCTGGGCGTCGTCGTCTGGGTGCCGCTCGTGGCCAATACCCGCCGGGCGGGCGGGCTGATGTTCGCCCGCGGCAGCCACCGCCTTGGCCCGCGCGCGGTGGTCGACCTGCACCGCGGCCACGCCCAGGATCCGACCGCCGAGCTGCCGTCGATCGACGATCTCTACGAGACCGTCTGCCCCGCGCTCGCGCCGGGCGACGGGCTGATCTTCTCGCCGCTGGTTTTCCACGGCTCGCCCGCCCGCCGGGCCGCGGGCCGCCGGGTCGCGTGGTCCAGCGTGTGGCTGCACCCCGACGTGCGCTGGTCCCACAGCCGCGCGCCGGCGCATCCCATCTGCCGCCATGTGGTCGACGGCGCGCGCGTACACCCGCTCGGATCCAAGTGAGCCGGGGCTCTCAGCCGCCCCAGCCGACGCCGAAGTAGGCGCTCCACGACGGGCCGTCGAGGCTGGGGCAGACCCCGCCGCGCAGGTCGACCTGCCACGGCCCGAAGCGCGCGTCGACCGTCGCGCCCGCGCCCCAGACGAGCCCCATCGCGTCGGCGTCGCGCCGATCGACATCGCGCAGCCACACCGCCGCCGCGGTCGGCGCGAGCTCCACGTCGCCGAAGAGCCGCAGCGGCAGCGCCACCCGGCCGCCGACGAAGCGCTCCGAGAGCCACGCGGCCCACGGCGCCCCGGGCACCGCGACCACGTAGGGGTTCATGCCGCCGATACGCGCCCGCGTCAGGTCGTCCTCGTCGACGCCGTAGCCCGCCCGCTGCTCGACCTCGATCCGCAGCCGCTCGCCGAGCGGTACGCCGAGCCGGGCCCACTGCCGCACCAGCGGGATCACCGTGGCGGCCGCGTTGCGGTCGCGAGCCCCGGTGCTGCCCCAATCCCGCGCCGCGCTGCGCAGATCGAGCCCGAGATCGATACCCAGCGCGAAGCCGCGCAGCCGCGGGAAGAGCCGCTGCCGTTCGCGCCAGCCGGCGTCATCCGCCAGCCGCCACCAGCCCAGGTGCACGCGCGGCATCAAGACCCACGCCTCGGGGGGCAGGACGAGCGCCGGATCGGTCTCGTCGGTGCGATCGAAGAGCCAGCGGCGGCCGGTCAGCGACAGCTCGGCCCAGCCGCCGCCGTCCGCCAGCCGCTTGATGCGCCCGCGGGCCTCGATATAGCTGGCGAAGAACCCCCGCTCGGGCTGCGCCTCGCCTTCGACGTAGTGGTCGGTGAGCAGCCCGGCGATCAGCGCCTCGCCGGCGGCTTCGATACCCAGGCGCCAGCGATCGCCCAGGCGCATCTCGGTGAGCCCCAGGCGCAGGGTGTCGGTGTCGAGCACGATCGAGGGCTGCCCCGCGGCGATCCAGGGGTCGAAGTCGTAGGCCAGCACCGCGATGCCGTGGAAGGGTACGCTGTCGTCGGGCCCGGCCTCGCCAGCGAGCACGGCAGAGAATCTCCCCGCGATGGAGGGGGTTACGCAGGCTGCGACGCAGCCGGTGGCGAGGATGAGCTCGAGCGCGCGACGCATGGGGCCTCCCGTGGGCCGGCAAGATACCGCCGCGCGCGCCGCCGCGCGACCGGCGCGTGGCCCGGATACGGACGCTACCCGCGCTCGAGAGGCGGCGTACGCCTGCGGGACGGATCGAACCTGCGGCGGTGGAACCGCTCGGGGCTGCAGAACGGGTCCAACCCGCGCCGGGAAAACCGCTCGGGGCTGCAGAGCGGGTCCGATCCGCCTCGGGAAAACCGCTCGGGGCTGCAGAACGGGTCCGACCCGCGCCGGGAAAACTGTTCGGGCCTGCAGGACGGGTCCGACCCGCGTCGCGAAAACCGCTCGGGCCTGCAGGACGGGTCCGACCGGCGCCGGGAAAACCGTTCGGGCCCGCAGGACGGGTCCGACCCGCGTCGGCAAAACCGTTCGCCGCTGCAGGACGGGTCCGACCCGCGTCGGCAAAACCGTTCGCCGCTGCAGGACGGGTCCGACCCGCGTCGGCAAAACCGTTCGCCGCTGCAGGACGGGTCCGACCCGCGTCGGCAAAACCGTTCTCGGCGATCGGGGCGGGTCGTACCCGGCACGCCACAACGGACGCGAGCGATCAGGGCGGGTCGGACCCGTTCCGCAGGCATGAAGGCCCGCGGGGTTTCGGGTCGGACCCGTTCCGCAGGCATGAAGGCCCGCGGGTTTTGGGGCCGGACCCGTTCCGCAGGCATGAAGGCCCGCGGGTCTTGGGGTCCGGCCGGCTCCGCAGGCATGAAGGGCCGCGGGTTTTGGGGTCCGGCCGGTTCCGCAGGCATGAAGGCCCGCGGTTATCGGGGTCGGACCCGTTCTGCAAGCCCGAGAGCCCGCGGACTTCGGGGTCGGACCCGCACCGCGAGGGCGAGGCCGCTCAGCCGCTCTCTTTCTTGCCGATCAGCAGGTGGTTGAACCCGCGCAGGAAGAAGTTGCCCTCCACGGCGGCCTTCTTGCGGTTGCCCAGCTTGAGGTTCTTGTTGTGGCGCGTCACGCAGACGTGGTCGATGGGCTTGAAGTACTGCAGCATCAACGCGAGGCAGCGGGTGCCGATGGGTACGAAGCCCTTCTTCTTGCTGTAGTAGTCGCAGATGTAGATCGCCACGTAGCGCCGGTCGCGCATGACCCGGTGCATCTCGGCGAAGGCCTGGTCGAGCGCCTCGAAATAGGCCTCGTCGGTGGCGTTGATCTTGCCGATGCAGTCGGGGTCGTCGCTGTAGCTGAGGTTGTCGCTGTAGGGCGGGTCGGCGAAGGCGAAGTCCACCGACTCGGCGTCGAGCGGCAGCGCGCGGGCGTCGGCCCGGCGGATGTCGTCGCGGAACGGGGCGAGGTCGAAGCCGATGCCGGTGCGGCCCAGATCGCGGCAGACGTCGAGGGTCGTGCCCGAGCCGCAGAAGGGGTCTACGACGACATCGCCCGGTCGGGTATACCTCTCCAGCAGGTTCCAGATGACGTACGAGGGCGTCGCGCCGCGGTAGTCGGGGCTGCCCTGGGTGGTGGTGCCGTAATGCTGCGAGGGGTAGTCCCACAACGTCGTCGGCTGGATGCGCAGCGGCGGTTTGCGCGGCTGGCGCGAGCGGCGGGGGCCTTTGGGGTGTCGCGTCATGCCGGCACGGTACTCCTGGCGCTGATCGTCGGCAACCTGTCGGGCGCGCCGGCGCAGGCCTTCGAGATGCGGCGGCAGGATCGCCTCGCGGTGCTCTACTCGAATCAGGTGATGTTCGACCGCCACGGCGAGCCGCTGGTGAGCGTGCGCATCACCGAGGGGCAGGACGGGCTCGCGCTGACCAGCGGCGGGCGGCTGACGCTGATGCCCGGCGGCAACGACGGCGCCCGGGTCACCGCGGCGAAGCGCACCCGCTGGCAGGTCAGCATCGAAGAGACGACGCCGGCCGAGGTGCGCTGGTGGGTCGTCGTCGAGCAGGTCGCCGCGTCGGATCTGGGCGCGGCCCGCGCGGCGCAGAGCCGCTGGCGCGCGCGGGGCTACACCGAGGTGAAGCTGCTCGAGTCGGGCGCGCTCATCGGGCTCGGCGGCACGACCCTCGATACCCGGCGGCGCCACGTGGGCATCGATCCGCAGCGCGAGCGGGGGCAGGCCGAGGCGCGGGCGGCGCGGTTGAGCCGCGAAGATGGCGTGCAGGCGACGGTGCTCGGCGAGCTGGTGCGGCGCCCCGGCGGCTGGATCATCGCCCGCGACGCGCGCTCGAAGTTCGAGATCCGCGCCCGCGACCTGCTGTGGATCACCCCCGAGGCGCCGAAGAAGGGCCCGCCGCCGACGGTGGACATCCCCGATCTGGAGTGGGGCCACGGCACGCCCAAGCGCGGGCGGGCCGATCGCAGCTATCACGGCGACGTCTACCTGGCCATCGGCCAGGACGGCAAGCTGGTGGCGGTCAACGTGCTGTCGGCCGAGACCCTGCTCGAGGGGGTGGTGCCGGCGGAGATCTTCTCGACGGCGCCGGCCCCGGCGCTGCGCGCGCAGGCGGTGGCGGCGCGCGGGCAGCTGCTGGCGAAGGTGGGCACCCGGCATCGGGCCGATCCGTACCTGCTGTGCGCCGAGACCCACTGTCAGGTCTACAAGGGCGAGACCCAGTCGCGGAAGAGCACCGACGCCGCGGTGCGGGCGACCCGCGGGCAGCTCCTGTTCGACGCCCATGGGTTGGTCGATACGACCTACAGCTCGGCCTGCGGCGGGCACTCCGAGGCGTTTCACATGATGTGGGGCGGCCCGCCGAAGGCGTCGAGCCCGGGGCGCTTCGACGTGGCCGACGGATCGCTCGATCCGCTGGTGCCGCCGGGCACGCCCGAGCCCGAAGCCGCGCAGATCGTGGCCCGCTTCATCAACCGCGAGAACGCGGCCGCGGCGCAGAGCTTCTGCGCCGATGCCAAGGTCTTCCGCTGGACGAAGAGCCGCACGGCGGCTCAGGTGGACGCCGCGGTCGACGCCCACGCGGGGCGGCAGATCTCGCCGGTGCGCACCATCACGCCGACCCGCCGCGGCGTCAGCGGGCGCGCGCTGGCGGTGCGCTATACGGGGCAGGGCGGGGATTACGTGGTCGAAGGCAGCTACGAGAACCGCAAGCTGCTGGGCAACCTGCGCAGCGGCATGTGGCTCGTCGAGCGGGTCGGCGGGTCGCCGGACGGGCCGCCGACGACGTGGCGTTTCCGCGGCGGCGGCTTCGGCCATGGGGTGGGCATGTGTCAGCACGGCGCCATCGGTCAGGCGAAGAGCGGGCGCGATCACCCCGACATCTTGAAGCACTCGTATCCCGGCAGCCGCATCGAGACGGCGTGGTAGCCGATCGGTCGGGGCGTGGTAGAACCGCGGTGGTTCCGGCCGGGCGCTTGGGCTATCGTGCCGCGATGATTCGCCTTCTCATGCAGTGTGCCGTGCTCGCCGGGCTGCTCCCGGTCGGGATCGCCTTCGCCCAGGATGCGGCCTCGGTCGACGCGTCCGCCGTCGCGATCGACGACGCCGCGGTGAACGAGACCCCGACCGCCGAGCGCGATGGCCCGCCGCTGGCGGAGGTCGTGCGCCGGGCCGTGGCCTACAGCCCCGAGCTCAAAGCCGCCGGGCTGCGCATCGACGCCAGCGAGGCGGCGGTGCGCGCCGCGGAGGGCGCCTTCGACCTGCAGATCACCGGGCGCTTCGACTGGAGCACGTCGCGGCGTACGGGCACGGGCTTCGACCTGGTCAGCATGATGGAGGTCGAGCAGGCCTTCGAGACCGAGCGCATGGTGTTCAGCGCCGGGGTGGTGCAGCCGCTGGTCTGGGGCACGCGCCTGGGGCTCGAGTTCTCCAGCGAGAGCACCAGCACCAACAACCCTTTCCTCAACTGCATCCCGGGGCTGAACAGCTCCGATTGTTTCGATACCCAGCTGCGGCTGTCGCTGACCCAGCCGATTTTGCGCGGCGCGGGGCGCGACGTGAACGAGGCGGCGGTGCAGATCGCCGAGCGCGACGTCGAGCTGTCGCGGGTCACCCGCCGCGAGACCGCCGAGGCGCGCATCGAGGCGGTGGTGATCGCCTGGCTCGAGATGGGCTACGCCGCCGACGCGCTGGCCATCCAGCAGCAGGCGCTGCGGTTGGCGGAGGAGCAGCTGGCCGCGACCGAGGCCCGGATCGAGGTGGGCAACCTGGCGCCCGCCGACCGGCCGGTCGTGGCCCAGGCGGTGGCTCAGCGGCGGCGCTCGATCCTGCTCGCCGAGCAGAACCTGGCCGATCAGCGCGACGCGGTCGCCTCCGCCCTGGGGCTCGAGACCATCGCGCCGGGCCCGCTCGATCCGCCGATGCCGATGCAGCTGAGCGCCGAGCAGGCGTGGAGCGCCACCGAGAGCAACAGCGCCGAGCTGGCCCGCAGCCGCATCGAGCGGCAGCAGCTCGAGACCCGGCTGGCCGCGCAGCGGGATTCGGGTCTGCCCCGGCTCGACCTGACCCTGATCGCGGCGCAGTCGGGCATCGACGACGGCTTCGGCGGCGCGCTGGGCAACCTGCCGGAGAACGACACCCACTACTACGGCGCGGTGCTCGACTTCGCGTGGGCCCCGGCCAACAACGCCGCCGAGGGCGAGGTCGCCCGGCTCAAGGCGTCGCTCAGCGCCAACGAGCTGGCCCGGCAGGACGCCGAGATCCGGCTGCGGCGGGAGGTCAAGTCGGCTTTGCGCGCGGTTCGGCTCGCCGAGGGGCAGGTCGAGCTCGATCGCGAGTCGGCCCGGCTGGGGTCGATGGCGCTCGACGCCGAGAAGAAGAAGTTCGACTCGGGGCGGGCGACGAACCTGGATGTCTTGCAGGTGCAGCAGGATCTGGCGACCGCGCGGCTGCAGGTGGCGCGCACCGAGACCGATCGGGTCATCGCGCGCACCCGCCTGCTGCGGCTGATGGGCGGGCTGCTCGAGGCCTACGGGCTGTCGCTGGCGGAGCGCTGAGCGCCGGCGCGGCGACCGCCGCCGTGAGCGCTGGCTCTGGCTCTGGCTTCGAAAAACGAAAGGCCGACACCACGGTGTCGGCCTTTCTGGTGGCCCTGTCGGGCTCTGATTGTGGAGCAGAGGGGGATCGAACCCCTGACCTCTTGACTGCCAGTCAAGTGCTCTCCCAGCTGAGCTACTGCCCCACGGCTTGGCGAGCGGCGGCGAAAATATGGCAGGCCGGCCGATGAGTCAAACGTTTTCGATCATTTTTTCCACACCGACGCCGGCCCCGCGCGGCTGCGTTGACAAGCACCGGCCCGGTGTCGAACATCCCCTGCCCACGGCCCCCCGGAGGATTGTCCATGCCCCGCCTGACCGCGCCGCGTCTCGCCCTGCTCGGCCTCGGCCTGCTCGGCGCCCTCGGCTGCGCCCGCGAGCCGGCCCAAGCGCCGGTCGACCCCGTCGTCGCCACCGTCGACGGCGAGCCCATCCTGCGCTCGGCCTTCGTCGACGCGCTGCTCACCGCCCAGGGCAACGCGTTCTTCCCGCGCTATGTCGAGCGCTACCTGGCCGACCGCGAGGCGAAGAAGGCGGGCATCACCATCGACGAGCAGGCGGTGACCGCCAAGGTCGACGAGGAGGAGGCCCGGGTGGTCAGCGGGCGCTTCCGCGGCGATCGGGAGAAGTTCGCCGCGCAGCTCGCCGGCTATGGCATGTCGATCGACGATTGGCGGGCGAGCCTCGAGCAGCGCATCCGCATCCGGCTGCTGGTCGAGAAGCTGCTCGCCGCCCAGGTCGACGAAGACCGGGTGCGCAAGCTCTTCGAACTGCGCTACGGCCCGGGCGGCGTCCAGCGGCGGGTGAGCCACATCCACATCAGCACCGTGCCGTCGGTCTCGCGGCTGTATACCCGGTCGCAGTTCGAGGCGGAGAAGGCGACGATACTCGCCGAGGCGCGCGCGACGGCCGAGGCCTTGCGCACGCAGCTCGCCGAGGGCGCCGACTTCGCCGAGCTGGCGCGGCAGCACTCCGACGATCCGTCCGCGCCCGCGGGCGGTGACCTGGATACGATGTGGTCGGGCCGCTTCGGCGAGAACTTCGACAAGGCCATCGCCGAGATGAGCGTCGGTGACCTCTCGCCGGTCATCGAAGGCCGGCTGGGCCTGCACGTGGCGCAGGTGACGGGCATCCGCAAGGGCGCGACCTACGAGGGCTCGGTCATCACCGTCTCGGCGCGCATCTCGGGCGGAGACGATACCCGCACCGAAGACCAGCGCTTCGCCGACGCGCTCACCGAGGCCAAGGCCATCAACGCCCGCCTCAAGGGTGGGGAAGACTTCGCGGCGGTCGCCCGGGCGGTCTCGGCCGATCCGATCTCCCGCAGCCGGGGCGGCGCATTGGGTCGCTTCGCGCCCGGTCGCCTGGGCTCGGCGGTCGACGCGGTGCTCGAGACGCTGCCCATCGGTCAGGTCTCGCCGCCGGTGCGCACCGAGGATGGCTACGCCCTGGTGCGCCTCGACAGCCGCAGCTTCGTGCCGGCGCAAGATACCAAGCTGGTGCGCCACCTGCTCGTCGGCACGACGTACCCCCGGGTCAAGGCCCGCAAGCTGAAGCCGATCATCGCCGAGCGGGCCCGTGCCAAGGCCAACGCGGTGCTCGCCGAGGCGAAGGGCGGCGCCGACTTCGCCAAGCTGGCCCTGACGCACAGCGAGCACGAGGCCACCCGGCGCAACGGCGGCAAGATCTCCCGGTTCCGGGTCGGCGCGCTCGGGGCGCCGGTGGATACGGCCCTCGGGGAGATGAAGCCCGGCGAGATCCGGCTGGTCGAGACCGAGCGGGGCTACGAGATCGTGCGGCTCGACGCCGAGGTGAAGAGCGACTATGCCCAGGTGCGCGAGAGCTTGGAGGCAGAGCTCAAGCAGAAGCCGGTGCAGCCCGAGGACATCGACGCCTACCTGGAGGGGCTGCGCAAGAAGGCCGAGGTCGAGAAGCAGTTCTGAGCCGGGCGCGCCGCCGGGGCGGCCGAGCGGCGGGGCCGATCAGCGGGGCGGTTCGAGGGTGACCGTCCACTCCCGCGAGAGCCGGTCGGGGTAGATGGTCATCTTGCGCTCGACGGCGGGGTAGCCGTCCTTGCTGACCCGCAGGCGCAGCTGGTCGCCGACCCGCAGGCCTTCGATCTTCAGCGGCGTCTTGCCGATGGTCTTGCCGTTGCTCTCGACGGTGGCGCCCGCCGGCTCCGACTCGATGACCACCCGGCCGGTCGGCGCGAAGAGGGTGGGCCACTTCTGGCCGCCGAAGAAGGCGCCGACCGCCACGATGATGCCCAGCAGCGCCACGAGCAGCGTGCGCCGCCGCGCGCTCTGCAGCGGGGCGGCGTAGGTGTTCTCGTCCCAATCGGGCCGCTGGTCCTGCGCCGCCTCGGGCAGCTCGTAGGCCAGCGCGTCTTCGCCGTCGTACTCGCCGCTGTTCGGGCGCCCGCCTTCGAGCTCGAGCTGCGCGTCGCCCACGTCGGCCACCGGGATCGGGGTCGGCGTCGGCGTATGACCCACGTCGTCCACCGGCGGCGGGGTCGGCGGCTCTTCGGGCAGCGGCAGGCTGCTGGGCGCCTTGACCACGGTCGCCATGTCGGCGTTGGGGTCGTCGAGCTCGTCGTCGGCGATGGGCCGGGTATCGACGGTCGGATCGCCCGCGGGCTCGTCGTCGGCCTCGTCGGCGTCGCCCGTATGGTCCGGCTCGGCGGCGGCGGGCTCGGCGGGTTCGACGGTCGCGTCGGGCGGCGGCGGCGCGTCGAGCGTCTCGTCGCCGGGGTCGTCCTGCGCGGGCGCCGGCTCGACGGCGGGCTCGGCCGGGGTCTCGGGGCGGGCGTCTTCGGCCGGCGGTGGCGGAGGCGCGGGCGGCGGCGGCGGCGCGGCCTTCTCCGGAGTCGGCGGGGCCGGGGCCGCTCGCCGGGCCGCGGCGTCGGCGCGGGCCTGCCGGCTCTCGGCCGAGGCCCGGGCCAGGGCGGCCAGCTCGGCCTGGCGGTGCGCGATCTGGTCGGCGAACAGACCGCCGAGATACTCGGCGAAGGCGTCCTGGCTCAGATCGAGCTCGTGCTTCTCGGCGACGGCCTTGAGCGCGTTGGCGAACGCCTGCCCGGTCTGATAGCGCCGCGCCGGATCGCGCGAGAGGCTCTTGAGCACCACCGTCTCGAGCGCGCGCGGATAGTCCGGGTCGATCTCGGTGGGCGGCTTGACGAGCGCCGCCCGGGCGCGGGCCATGGTCTCCTTGGCCGTCGGCGCCTTGAACAGCCGCCGGCTGAGGGTCATCTCGTAGAGTACGATGCCCAGCGAGAACAGGTCGCTGCGGTGGTCGAGGGCCTCTTTGCCGATGGCCTCGGGCGACATGTAGGCCGGCTTGCCGCGCCGCCCGCCGGGGGCCGGGTGCCCGACGCGGGTGGCGACCCCGTAGTCGAGCAGTTTGACCGCGCCGTCATAGCCGATCTGGATGTTATGCGGGCTGACGTCATGGTGCAGGATCGCCATCGGATCCTCACCCAGGTCGTCGAGAGTGACGTGGCCGTAGTGCAGCGCCTCGGCCATCGAGGCGACGATGCGCACCGCGCAGGCGAGGGGCAGCGGCTTGCGCTTCTGCGCCGCCCGGGCCATCAGCTCGGCCCCCGAGACCCCGTGCACGTACTCCATCGCCATGAAGTAGGCGTCGTCGAGCTTGCCCAGGTCGTGCAGCGAGACGATGTGCGGGTGGTTGAGCACCGCGTGGATGCGGGCCTCGGTCAGAAACAGCTGCTCGTACGCCCGCTTGCCGCGGTGCTCGGGCAGCAGCCGCTTGAGCACGACGAACTTGGCGAAGCCTCCGAAGCTCAGGCGGCGGGCGAGAAAGATCTCGGCCATGCCCCCCACGGCGAGCTTCTTGAGGAATACATATCGGCCGAACTTCGCCTTCATCGTCCGTCCACCACGGGGGCGCAGCGTGCGCCTCGCGAGTCTAACCCCGCCCCCGTGGATCGGCCATTTCGTGCGCTGCGTCAAGCCTGCCGCCCCCCTGAAGCCCGCGGGGGGTGCCCGTGGTGGTCTTTGCCGGGGCCTCGTGGCCCGCGCGCCGGCCTTGAGTCGAACCGCCCGGTCACGTATGGTTCCGCCGAACGACCCGCCTCCTCGGCCCCGCCCGACCGCAGCCTGCGGCGGGCCCGGCGCCCACGACTCACGGAGCCTCATGGAGCCCGATCGCATCCTCGCCTTGTTTCCACCCCCACCGCGCACCCTGCACTTCCGCGAGATCGGCAAGCGCCTCGACACCGCCCGCGAAGACCGCCCCGCCCTGTGGGATACCCTGGGCCAGATGGTCGACGACGGCCTGCTCGAGCGCTATCAGGGCCGGCATTACGGCCGCCCGCTCGGCCCGTCGATCGCCACCGGCACCCTGACGATCAACCCCCGCGGCTTCGGCTTCGTCGCCCGGGACGACGACGAAGACGACCTCTACGTCGACGGCCGCGACCTCGGCGGCGCCCATCATCGCGATCGGGTGCGCATCCGGGTCATCCCCGGCCGCCGCGGCCGGCTCGCGGCCGAGGTGATCGAGGTCCTCGAGCGGGGCACCCACACCTTCGTCGCGACCCTGCGCGAGAGCCGCGCCGGTCATTGGCTGGTGCCCCGCGACGCCCGGCTGCCCGACGTGGTGCAGATCGACGGGGCGATCGAGGCCGAACCGCGACCCCGCGACGGCGATCTGGTGGCGGCGGTCTTCTCGACGTGGCCCGACCAGACCGCGCGCGACGCCGAGCCGGCCCGGGCCCGGGTGATCAAGGTCTTCGGCCGCGAAGGGCAGACCGCGCGCGAGACCGACATGGCGGTCTACGATCTCGGGCTGCGGGTCGACTTTCCGGCGGCGGTCGAGGCCGCCGCCGAGGCGTTCGGCGAGGCCATCGACCCCGAGGAGGCCGCCCGCCGGCTCGACCTGCGCGGGCTGCCGCTGTTGACCATCGACCCCGACTCGGCCCGCGACTTCGACGACGCGGTGCACGCCGAGCCCCTGCCCGACGGCGGCTGGCGGATGACGGTGGCCGTGGCCGACGTGGCCCACTACGTGCGCCCCGGCGAGCCGCTCGACGACGAGGCCCGCGCCCGGGCGTTCAGCGTCTACCTGCCCGACCGCGTTCTGCCGATGCTGCCCCATCCGCTGTCGAGCGGGCTGTGCAGCCTGCGGCCCGACGAGGAGCGGCTGGCGATGGTCACCATCTTCGAGGTGGCCCCCGACGGCACCCGCGGGCCGGCGACGTGCGCCGAGGCGGTCATGCGCAGCCACGGGCGGCTGACCTACGACGAGGCGGCGGCGATGCTGGGGCTCGACGGCAAGCCGCCCCGTGAAGGCCGCCCGGAGCACGAGCCCCTGCGGCCGGTGCTCGAGGCGCTCGTCGGGGCGACCCGGGCGCTGCGCGAGATGCGCCGTGGGCGCGGCCGGCTCGACCTGGACACCGCCGAGGCCCGCGTCCGCTTCGCGCCCGACGGCACCGTGGCCGGCATCACGACCTACCAGCGCCACGAGGCTCATCGGCTGGTCGAGGAGGCGATGGTGGCCACCAACGAGGCCATCGCCCAGCAGTTCGTCGAGGCGCGCCACCCGTCGGTCTTTCGGGTGCACGACACCCCGTCCGAGGAGGGGCTGGCGAAGTTCTCGGCGCACGCCGATCTGCTCGGGGCGCACATGCCCGACGCCGCCGAGGACAGCCTGCGGGCCCTCGACCGCTGGCTGACGACGCTCGATCGCCACCCGCGCAAGTCGCTCCTGCACATGCTGCTATTGCGGGCGATGGCCCGGGCCGAGTACCGCGCCGAGTGCACCCCGCACTACGGGCTCGGCGCGCCGGCCTATCTGCACTTCACCAGCCCGATCCGGCGCTATCCCGACCTGGCCGTTCATCGGCTGGTCAAAGCGGCGCTCAACGGCGAGGTGGGCGCGTCGGCCGAAGAGCTGGACGCCATCGCCCGGCAGAGCACCCGCCGCGAGCGGGTGACCGTCGACGCCGAGCGCGAGGTCATGGCGCTGTACAAGGCGCTGGCCATGCAGCATCAGGTGGGGCTGGTCGCCGAGGGCGTGATCATGGGGCTCAGCGAGAACGGTCTCTTCGTGCAGCTCGAGCAGCAGCACGTCGAAGGCATGGTGCGCTTCGACAAACCCGGCGGTCCGCGCTTCCGGCTGTCGCGCGATCGCTGCACGCTGACCGATCCGCGCAGCGGCGACAAATATACATTGGGTGAGACGATCCGGGTGCGGGTGGCCGACGTGAGCCTGCGTCAGCGACGCATCGAGCTGGCGCTGGCCCGGCCGCCGAGCCGCCTGCGTCTGCCCGCCAAGGGCCGTGGCAAGGCCCACGGGGTCAAGCGCTCGGGGCGGGTGCGTAGCTATGGGCCGCGGGGCCGGCGGCGTTAGCCGGGCGTCTGGGGGCTCTGGCGGGCCTTCTCACTCACCGCCGTCAGTCGCGGTCGGGGCCGAGCACGACCGCTTCGGCGTCGGCGAGGGTCAGATTCTCGGCGACCATGAAGTGATCCGACCAGCGGATGATCCGGGCTTCGTCGGCTGCGTCGATCGCGGCTTGCAGTCGAGTCGGCAAGGGACCGACCTTGAGGCTGAGCAGGCGGGTCAGCATCAAGCGCATGCCTTGTTCGAGGCCTTGTTCGAGGCCCTGGGTCCGCCCCTCCTCACGCAATCTCTCGGCGGTGGTGATCATCGTCTCCTCCACATCCGGCGGGACCCGCCCGATCAGGCGGGCCTCGATGGTGCCCGCGGGCATCTCGCTGACGCCGTAGGAGTATACCAGCGCCTGTTGCAGCACCTCTACGCCGTCCGACCGCCGGGCCACCGCGATCAGATGCGGCACCAGCCGCTCGAGCAGCGGCGCCCAGTCGGCGCATTGCGCCGCGTTCTTGAGCAGCAGCAGCCCCACGAGGGCCAGGGCCACGGTGACCGACGCTTCGATCTCGGCGTCGTCGGCCCGGGAGAGGTCGTCGACCAGCAGCCGGAAGCGCGGGATGTGCTCGGCCAGCGCGTCGCCCAGCGTATCGGGCACGTCGAGCAGCTCGGCCAACGTCGTGGGCGCGCTCCACGGCCGGGCGCCGTTGTACAGCACGACTGGAATGATCAGCGGCACCTTGAGCGCCGCGGGCTCGATGCGCCGCCGCCGCTGCCAGAACTGCACCCCGTAGTCCAGCGCCCGCAAGACCATCCAGCGCTCGGGGCGCGACTGATGCTCCATCATGAAGCAGATGACCGCGGTGGTCTCGGCCAGCGGCGCCTCGAAGACGAGATCCGACCGCGAGCCGCCGAGCACGCCGTCGACGTACTCCCCGCTGAGCAGGTGCAGCCCATCCCAGTCGATCGCCGCGCTCAGGGGCGCGGGCAGCGCCCGGCGCAAGGCGGCCGCGGCGGCCTCGGGGCTGTGGAAGATCGCCTTGAAGAACGCATCGTGTGCATTGCCCGCCATCGGCAGGGACTACGGGACGAGCGGCGCCGAGTGTCCGCGAGGCGCGCTATCAGCCTGCGGACAGCGCCTCTGCCACCGCGCGCGCCGACGGCCGATCGGCGGCGGCGGTCGACAACATCCGGGCCACCGTCTGCCGCAGCCGGTCGGACACCGGCTGCTGACGGGCGTTGACCCGTGGCAGCTCGGGCGCCGCCTCGCGCTTGGCCGCGACGACCTGATCGACGGTCTGACCCCAGAAGGGCAGCAGGCCCGTGGTCAGGCGGAAGAGCACGATGCCCAGGTTGTAGACGTCCGTCGGCGGCCCGTAGACCCCGTCGAACTGCTCCGGCGCCATGTACGCCGGCGTGCCGTAGCGCCGCCCGCCGCCCAGCAGCCGCTCGATGTCGTCGAGCGCGAAGCCGAAGCCGAACAGAGCCGGCGCGTCGGGCAGACCGGCGCGGGGCATGAGCACGACCCGGTCGGGCTTGACGTTGAGGTGCACCACGCCGACGTCATGGGCCGCGGCCAGGGCCGACGCGAGCGCCTGGCCCAGCGCGACGACGTCGGTCGGATCGAGCACGCGCGTCTGCTTGAGCCGGGTGAGCAGGTCGACCCCGCCGAGCAGCGGCCCGGCGCGATAGGGCAGGCCGTCGGCGCCGACGCCGAAGTCGTAGACCGGCGCGACGTTGGGGTGCCAGATCCGCGCCGCCGCTCGGGCGCGGGCCTCGAAGAAGCCGGCGCCGTCGGTCACCCCCAGGCGGGTGACGCCCTCGGGGTGCATCACCCGCAAAGCGATCCGCCGGTCGAGGGCGGTCTGGGTCGCCGCGAAGACCCGGGCGGTGGAGCCGGCGCCGATCAGCTCGATCACGTCGTAGCGCTCGATGGGATCGGCCGGCGGCGGCTGGTTGCCCATCGGCGAGGTCGGCGGCAGCGGCTCGGCGGCGGCCAGGGCCTCGGCGGCGGCCGCGGCTTCGGCGGTGGGCGACGACGTCTCGACGGTGGGCGCCATCGCCGCGGTGGGCGGCAGCGCGGTGGCGGCGCCCGGCGTCGGCGCGGTGGGATCGGCCGCCTCGGCTTGCACGTAGGGGTCGTCGGCGGCTTCGACCACCGCCATCAGGTCGCGGCGCACGGTGCCGATGAGCCGGCGCGCGGCGTCGTGCCCCGCGCCGGGGCGCGCGAGATAGGCGCCGAGCATGTCCAGGCCGCGCTCGATGCTGGCGGCGGTCTCCCGAGCGGCGGCATCCAGTCGGACACGGTCGACCGCCGCGAGGCGATCGCGCAGCGCCGCGAGCTCGGTCTGCGCGCCCTGGATCCAGCCCTGGCCGGCCTGCCCCTGGTTCACCACCGCCCGCAGCGCGGCGATCATCGCCCGGCAGTGGCGGTAGCGATCGTCCGGCGAGGGGCACAGCGCCTCGGCCAGCGCGGCGAACAGCGCCGGGGTCATGCCCGCAGGGCAGCTCAGCGGCGCCTGCACCGCGCCCCGCCGTCGCTGAACCTGCTCCAGCGGCGTCGCGCCGGTCGCGGGGTAGGGCACCGCGCCCGTCACGCACTCCCAGAGAATCGAGGCCACCGCGTGCAGATCCGAGCGGGCGCCGACGGTGGTATTGCCCGCCATCTGCTCGGGGCTCATGTACGGGATCGTGCCGTGGATCACCCGGTCGTCGGTGGCCATCGACGCCGGCGCCCGCGCGTCGTGGTCGCGGATCCAGATGCCCAGGTCGGCGATCTTGACCCGCCACAGGCCGTCGCGCTCGTCGACGAAGAGGTTCGACGGCTTCAGGTCGCGGTGCACCATCCGGTAGAAGTGCATGATCTCGAGCGCTTCGAGCAGCGCCACGCCCAGCCGGGCGGCCTGCACCGACGAGAGCCGCCCGGCGCGCAGCACCTTGGCCAGCGTGGGCCACTTCACCAGCTCCATCACCAGGTAGGGCTCGTGGCCGGTGTCGTAGCCGAAGGTGCGCACGAATGCCGGCGCCCGGCCCAGCAGACCGGCGGCGGCGGCCTCGTGCTCGAAGCGCGCCCGCTGCACCGCCAGGTTCGCCCGGTCGACCCGCTGCCCGACCTTGACCGCCCGGGCCAGCGCGCGGCCCCGATCGTCGAGCGGCGCCGTCTGATCCACGCCGATGAACACCGCGCCCATTGCGCCGCGCCCCAGCAGCTTATGGAAGTGGTAGCGATCGTTGAGCGCGAACGGCATCGCGGCCCAGCCGCCTTCGGGGCGGGCGGCGCCGCAGGTGGCGCAGCGCGCGGGATCACCCGCCGGCGCCACCTGCCAGCAGCGGCGGCAGACGATGCCCTCCTGCACCGCGAGCGGATCGACCCGGGCCTCGGCGGGCGGATCGTGCTCGCTCTGCTCGGGCGGCTGTCGGGTCGGGGCCGACGGGTGGGGCAGGACGTCGGTCATCGGGATCCTCCGCGGTGTGCCCAACGGGCGTATCCCCAATGGCGGTCGATGTCCAGGGCTCGGCGGCACGCGCCGGGCGGTGTATCGTCGGGGTCGAGCCCCGGCCGGGAGGAGCCCATGCGCTGGATGACCGCGCCCGCGATGCTGCTGCCGTTGGCCGCGCTCGTGCTCGGCCCCGATCCCACGGCCCGGGCCGCGCCCGCCGACCCACCCGACGCCGCGGCGATACGGGCGGCCCTGCAGCGCCTCGACGCCAGCACGCCGCCGGCGGTGATGACCGACCGCCCGATCTACCGCCCCGGCGAGACGATCTGGTTTCGCACCTGGCGCTGGGACGGTCGGGTCACGCTCATCGACGCCCGCGGCCAGCCGGTCGCCGAGGGCGCGCGCGATTCGGCCGACGCCGTCGCCGGCCACCTCGACATCCCGGCCTCGGCCGGCGCGGGGCGCTATCGGCTGCGGGTGGGCCCCATCGAGCGCCCGATCGTGATCGAGCAGACCCGGCGGCCGCCGCTGCGCTTCACCCTGCGCTATGCCCGCGCGAGCCATCGGCCGGGCGAGCCCGTCGCGGCCGCGATCGAGGTGAAGCGACCCGACGGCACGCCGCTCGCCGAGCGCGCGGTGGAGGCCACCGTCGAAGCGGGCCGCGGCGTCCCGCTGACCCTGACCGGCCGCACCGACGCGAAGGGGCGGCTGACGCTGAACTTCGACCTGCCCGACGCCGACGGCCCCGCCCGGCTCAACCTGCGGGTCGAGGGCGAGGGGTCGATGGTCGGCTTCACCCGCCCGATCCCGTTGACGCCGGCGCGGCCGACGGTCGACATCCTGCCCGAAGGCGGCGACGCGGTGGTCGGGCTGCCCGGACGGGTCTACCTCGCCGCGCGTCGGGCCGCGGGACGGCCGGCGGATGTCTCGGGGCGGATCCTCGACGACCGCGACGCGCTCATCGCCGAGATCCGCTCGGTCATCGACGGCCGGGCCCGCTTCGCGTGGACCCCCGAAGCCGGGCGACGCTATCGGCTCGTGCTCGACGGCGGCGGCGAGATCCCGCTGCCCGCGCCGCGCGACGCCGGCTGCACGCTGCGCGCGGTCGACGACTTCGACGATGCCCGGCCGACGATCGGCCTCGACCTGCGCTGCGCCGCCGAGCGCCCGCTGATGGTCATCGCCTCCCGCGACGGTATCCCGCAGGCGGTCGCCGAGACCCGCGCGGGCCCCGCGGCCGATACGCGGGTCGAGCTGCGGACGCCGCGGCGGCGAGGACCGCTGACGCTGACGGTGCTCGATCGCGACGGCACGCCGCTCGCCGAGCGCGTCGTCTTCCGCCATCGCGATCGGGGGCTGGCGATCACCGTCGAGGCCGACCGCAGCCGCGCCGCCCCCGGGGAGACGGTGGTCTTCACCGTGAAGGCCGCCGACGCCGACGGCGCGGCCGTCGAGGGCGACCTGGCCTTGGCGGTCGTCGACGACGCCGCGCTGGATCACGCCGACGATCAGAGCCCCGACGTGGTCGCCCAGATGCTGCTGATGCCGGTCGTGCGCGGGCACCTCGAGCGCGCGGGCCGCTACCTGGCGCCGGGCGCCGACGCCGGCCGGGCCTTGGATCTGCTGATGGGCACCGCCGGCTATCGTCGGTTCGAGTCGCTGTTTCCGGTCATGCGCCCCGACGCCGACCACGACGGCATCCCCGACGTGTTCGACCAGTGCCCCACCGAACCCGAGCAGATCGACGGCGTGGCCGATACCGACGGCTGCCCCGACGACTTCGAGGGCCCTCGGCCGCCGGCGCCCGGTCTGCCGCCGACCTACCGACTCCGCCAGGGCGTGCGCATCCGGCCGCCCGCGCCCGATCCGCCGCCGCGCGGGCCCCAGCGGGTGGTCATCACGACCAGTCGGATCGAGGTGCGCGAGCGGGTGTACTTCCGCACCGACGCCGCCGAGATCCTGCCGATCAGCTATCCGGTCATCGAGGCCGTCGCCGACGTCATGCTGCGAAACCCGCACCTGCGCCGGGTCGAGGTGGCCGGGCATACCGACTCCGCCGGGCGCGCGGCGGTCAACCTGCGGCTCTCGCAGGCGCGCGCCGAGGCGGTGCGCCGGTTCCTCATCGAGCGCGGCGTGCAGCCCGAGCGCCTCGTCGCGGTGGGCTATGGCGAAGAGCGTCCGATCATGCACAACCGCACCGCCGACGGTCGGGCGCACAATCGACGGGTCGAGTTCACCTTGCTCGACGTCGGCCACGATGCGCCGCGGCGGGTCGTGCGCCGATTCCCGGCGCCGCCGCCGCCCACCGCCGCCCGCGACGACTTCCGCGAGACGCTGGCCTGGGTCCCGCGGCTGAGGTGGAAGGACGGCGTCGCGACCGTCGCGGTGCGCCTCTCCGATGCCAGCACCGCGTTTCGGGCGATCGCCGCCGGCACCGGCGCCGGCGCGGTCGGTCGCGGCGAGGCGGTGGTCACGGCGCGCACGCCGGTGATGCTCGACCTCGACGCGCCGGCGCGTATCGTCGCAGGCGACCGGCTCGAAGCCCCGATCACCGTCACCAACCACACCGACCGGGCCGTCGCGCCGCACATCCGCTGGTCGTCGCCCCTGGGCCAAGGCCAGCGCACGCTCGCCGAGCTGCCGCCGGGTGCCCGAGCCGCGCTCGCGCTGCCGTTGGTCGCCGATGGGGTGAGCCCGACGCGCGGCCGGCTCGCCGTCGAGCTGACCGCGGGTATGCACAGCGATCGCATCGAGCGCCCGCTGGGTATCGTCGGGCGCGGCTTCCCCCACAGCGTCTTCCGCAGCGGGCGACTCGAGCCCGATCGGCAGACATCCTTCGAGATCGTGCCGTCGACCGACGCCCGCGCGCTCGAAGGCGAGCTGGTGATCGCCGGCTCGATGTTCGCTTCGCTGCGCGCCGCCGCCGAGGCGATGGTGGTCGAGCCGTCGGGCTGCTTCGAGCAGACGACCAGCAAGCACTGGCCCAACGGCATGGCGCTGCGGCTCTTCGAGCGCGCGCCGGGCGCGATCGACCCCGCGCTCATCGCCCGGGCGCGGCGCTACGTCGACGCCGGCAACCGGCGCCTGGCCACGTTTCAAGGGCCCGCGGGCGGCTTCGGCATGTACGGCGGGCGCAGCGGCACCCCGTGGTTGACCGCCTATGGCATCGTGCAGCTGCACGAGACCGGTGGAGATCCGGCGGTGATCGCCCGGGCCGTGCGCTGGCTCGCCGACAACCGCGAGCCGACGGTCCGGGCGCCCCGCCGCGCAGCGGTCGCCGCGTGGATCGAGTGGGCGCTGGCGATCGGCGGGCGGCTCGACCGCTTCCCGCCGCTGGACGACGCGGCGCGGACCGACCCCTATATCGTTGCGGTGCGGGTGCTGGCGACGGTGGCGGCCGGCCGCGCGGCCGACGCGCAGACCCGGGCCGACGCGCAGGCACTGGCCGAAGCCCTGGCCGCCATGGCCGACAAGGACGGCCGCTGGACCACCGCCAAGGCGAGCATCACGGGCAGCCGCGGGCCGGGGTTGATCACCGAGACCACCGGGCTGGCGGTGCGCGCGCTGGCCGCGCTCGATCGCGCGCCGGCGGCCCGTGAGCAGGCCATCGCCGCGCTGCAGGCCGACCGCCGCGGCGGTGTCTGGTATACGACGCAGGCCACGGTGCAGGCCCTCGCCGGCATCTTGACCGGGCATCGGATCGACGACCGGCCGCCGACCGGCGACGTGATCGTGCGGGCGAACGGGCGCGAGATCTGGCGCCACCCCGCGGCGTCGCTGGGTCAGGCGCCGCACCGCATCCCGCTGGCCGAGCACCTGGGCGCGGGCGCGACGACCATCGAGCTCTCGCAGAGCGCGGGCGCGCTGCTGCGTTGGACCGCCGTCGCCCGCTGGACCGCCGAGACCGTGCCGCCCGCCGAGCCGCCTTTGCTGCGCATCGAGACCGCGCTCGACCGGGCGACCCTCGACAGCGGCGCCGCGGCGACGCTCACCGCGACCGTCTCGGCGCCGATCGCGGCGGTGAGCGATCCGCTGGTGCGGGTGGGCCTGCCGGCGGGCCTCGAGCCCGATCGCGAGCAGCTGCGCGCCTGGACCGAGCAAGGCCGGGTGGCGCTGGCCGAGGTGCGCCCCGGCGAGGTCGTGCTCTATCTCGATCGCCTCGACGTCGGCGCGACCGTCGACCTGCCGCTGACCGTCACCGCCCGGCGCCGCGGCGTCTTTCGCGGCCGCCCGTCGAGCGCCTATCCGTATTACATCCCCGATCCGGCGTGGGCGCCGGGCATCGAGGCCCGGGTCCGCTGAGAGCGCGCTGTTGACCGCCTCGACCGACGCAGACGATGTGATCCGAATCGGGCGCCATCGACCGCGCCGCGCGCCCGCTCAAGCCGGCAGCGGCTTCGGGCCCGGCGCCCGCGGCTTGCGGCTCAGCGCGTCCGACCAGTCGACCCGGCCGGTCCACTGCATCAGCAAGAACAGCGTCAGCACCGAGAGCACCGTCACCGTCAGCCCGGTGTAGCCCGCCCAGAAGTGGGCCAGCGAGAAGCCGATCAGATAGACCAGCTGCGCCCCGGCCGCCTCGACGAACGCGAAGCGATTGCCCACCACCAGCCGCAGATAGGTCACCACCAACAGCACGCTCACCGCGCTCGCCAGGCCGAACGCCGCCTCCACCGGCAGGTGGTCGGCCGAGTAGGCGAAGAGCAGGTGGAACGCGAAGAAGGCCCCCGCCAGAAACAGGTAGTTGACCGGGTGCATGCCGATGTCGCGCAGGCGGTCGAGCACGAAGATGACCAAGAAGAAGAACAGCAGCGAGATCGGCGCCGACAGTGACAGCTCGGTGGCCAGCTCGCCCGGCTGCACCCGCTGCGGCATCTGCATGCCGATACCGTGCCCGGTCACCGCCTGCTCGAAGGCCCAGGTCAGCGCCCAGCCGCTGTCGGTCTGCTCGCGGGTGCTCGGGCTGAGGGTCTCGTAGGGATAATCGATGGCCGCGAAGTCGGTGGTCAGCGCCAGCTCGAAGTCCTCCAGCCGGCTGACCCCGTCCGCCGGGCGATAGCGCCACGCCTCGAGCCCCCGGCTCTGATAGCCCGCCTGCAGCGCGACCACCTGCCCCGGCTGCACCCGCATGCGCAGCGCCACCTCGCCGCCCTCGGGCTGAAGCTCGTCGGTGCGATCGACCCCGTCGACCACGAAGCGGAAGCCGTCGTAGATGCCCGAGGCGTCGGGGAAGGGGAAGACCACGTCCAGCGCGCCCGCCGGCCCGTCGTGGGCGTAGCGCCAGGCCCCGTCGAGGTTCACGTCGTACAGCGGGTACCACATCAGCCCCTTGCGCCGCTCGTCGAGGCTCAACGCCACCGACACCCGGGTGCGGTCGGCGCGATCGACCTCGGGCACGAAGACCGTCTCCTCGTAGACCACGCCGTCGCGGGTCGAGCGGCGGACCTCCTCGCGGTGGAAGACGAACCGCGGCGCCTCCTGAACCTGCGGGCGGCCCCACAGCTCGTGCACCGCGCCCTCGAGGTGGCGGGTCTGCTCGTGGGTCCGCATGGAGGTGACCCCGCCGAGGACCAGCCAGCCCACGCTGGTTGCGCCGAAGATCGCGATGATGCCGAAGATGCGCCAGATGCTCATGTCTCGCTCCGTCGATGGTGATGCAGCGAGGCTAGCGCGGCGATCGGGCTCGGGCGGGGCGCAGGCGGGGCGAGCGCGGGGCGAGATCGTGCAGAGGTGGTGCAGGCCGACTCCGGCGCGTGATGTCGCGGTCGGCGACCCGGCGCGCTCAGCGCAGCGAGACCACGTCGAACTCGAAGTCGCGCCGCGGGCCCGAGACGGTCACCTTGATGGTGCGCGCGTCGACCCGGGCGAAGCTCATCGCCAGCGACTTGCCGGCCGGGTTCTCCAAGGTATACGTGCCCGCCTGCGGCACCGGATCGAGCCCGCGCACCTCGACCCCGTCGATGTCGAGCTGCCAGTCGCCGCCCTTGCGCCCCGTCCAACCCCGCTCGCCGTCGATGCGCAGCCCGTCGCGGCTCTCGAGCAGCGACTGCATGCGATCGCCGCGGCTCGACGCGACGTGTTCACCGTCGGTCCAGCTCATCTCGTGCACCACGCGGCGGCTGAGCTGCTCGAAGCTCCAGGTGACGCTGGCCGATCCGTCGACGGTCAGGAAGCCGTCGCTCAGCGTGCGCCATACGTGGCTGACCTGGACCTCGCCGTCGACCCGCTCGACGGTCACCGCGGTCTGGCCCGACCAGCTGCGCCCCTTCCAGGTGCACTCGCCCATTACGCCGAAGTCGATGGTGACGGTGCGCTCGGCCCGGCTCACCGTGGCGCACGGGATCTGACTCTCGACGAAGTCGCGCAGGTTGGCCGCGGCGCTCTCGACCGCGTCGCCGATGGTGAAGTCGGTGGTCAGGGTGACCATCTCGCCGGTCAGCGCGTTGGCCTCGGTCGAGATCTGCACTTCGGTGAGGGCCTCGGAGGCCTCCTCGCGGGTCAGCGGCTCCTCCCGGTCGCAGCCGGTCAGGCCGGCGCCCATAGTCAAGCAGAAGGCGAGGGACAGCGGGGCGAAAGCGTAGCGGTTCATGGTCGGCTCCTCGGTATCGGGGGTGTCCTGTCTCATCGGACGTCAACCGAGAACGCCGGCAGAAGTTGCGGTCGCCGGCGATTTTTCTGCAGATGCGCGTCTGCGCGCGCTACTCCAGCTCGTTGAACGACTGCATGGGCTCGAAGCGCACCTCGCCGCTCTCGTCGACCCGGCCGCGCCGGGTGAACGTCGAGAACACCCCATCGCAGTTCAGATCACCCACCGCCCGGGCCTCGAACGTCGCGCCGGGGCCCTGACCCTCGACGGTCACGCTGTACTGATAGTTGTGCGGCTGATCCAGCGCGAAGTTCAGCGCCTGCCACGTCGGGTGATCCCAATCCCCCGGCTGGGGCACGAAGCCGTGCTCGTCCCCCTCAGCGCAGTGCGGCCGGGCCGGCGTCGGCGGCGCGCTCGCCGGGAACCCCGGCGGCAGGATGTTGCCCTGCCGGTCGGCGAACTCGGTGTAGTGATAGGCCAGCGCGCTGTCGCTCAGCATGCGCAGGTTCATGCTGGCCTCGGTGGTCTTCGAGCGGCGCACGTACTTCATGAACGCCGGGATCGCCACCGCCGCCGCGACGCCCGCCGCCAGCGGCAGGTTGGCCGACGCCGACAGCCGGGCCCGCGCCGCCCGCCCGTGGGTCGTCTCCGGGTGGCGCGCCGCCAGCTCGAACAGCAGATCGTCGGCGGTCAGCGTATCGCCCGACATCTCGGCGATCACCGCCCGGTCGTACAGCGCGCGCGCCGCGTCGGGATCAGCCGCGCTCTGCGGCTCGCCCCCGCAGGCCGCCAGCAGCCACGCCGCCAGCACCAGCAGCGATATCCGACGACAGGCTCGTACAGTCATCGTGAACCTCACAGGCGACTCCAGCGCAGCTCGACCCGCACCGTATCCGGGCCGGGCTCGATCCACAGGGCCGCGCTGTCGAGCAGCTTGGCCTCGAGTTGAGCGATGGTGGTCAGCGCCGAGAGGAAGCGCGCGTCGGCGTCGGCCAGCTCGATGAAGTCGGGCAGCGCGCCGATGCCGTTGGGCAGGTGGGCCACGAAGAGCCCGTGCACCCCGCGCTTGCCCAGCGCCGGCGGCATGCCCGGCGGCGCCGGATCGGCCTCGACCGCCCGGGTCAGATCGATCGCCTCCAGCCCGAAGAGCAGGTGGGTCCCGGTGACCCGATAAGGCAGCGTCAGCGTGCCCGCCGCGTCGGGCAACGCCAGCGCCAGCGCGCCCGCGCCGCCCTCGCCCGGCGTATGCTTCAGGGCCACCTCGCCCATCGCCAGCACCTCGACGATCGCCTCGACCAGACCCCGGCCATCGGCGCCCGGCTGCAGGCCGAACGCCACGATCGGATCGCCGATCCCGCCGACGGTCGTCGCCAGCACATCACCGGTCCAGAGCTCGCCCACTCGATCGGCCAGCGGGCGCATGTGCTCGTTCGGCGAGACTGCGGCCTTCAGCAGCGCCGGCCCGTCCACCGAGACCTTCAGGACCAGCGGGCTGCGCCGATGCAGCGGCCCCAAGGGCGAGTCGCCCTCGCTCGGCAGCACCATGCCCTTGATCGGATCGAGCTGCGGCCGGGCGTCCGCCCGCGTCTTCAGGGTCAGCGCGACGCTCACCGCGTCTTTGGTCTCGACCCGCAGCGCCACGTGCTCGGCCCACAGCCCCACCGGCGGCGGCAGCAACGTGACCAGCGGCCCCGAGACCCGCGCGGCGAGCCACGCGCCGGCCAGGCTCGGATCACCCGCGCCCGGCGCCTCGGGCACCTGCTGGCTGTCGCAGACCAGAAAACGCCCCCGCTGGGCGCAGCGCACCTTCGCCGGGCCGTCGAAGCCGTCCTCGGTCGCCGTCAGCGGCACCTCGAGCCGGGTGAACCACGCCGCGAGGCTGGCCCGGGCCTTGGCCGCGTCGGTGCTGCCGATGACCAGCCGCACCCGCTGCCCGGCGTCGACGAAGACCCCGACGCCCGCGCCGAGGTCGAGCCCTTCACCCCACGCCCGGGCCCACGGCCCGATGCCCTCACCGCGCCATCCCCGCAGATCGGCCGCCGCCGCGCCCACCGAAGGCGCCTCGCCGAAGCGGGCCTCGAGCCCGTCCAGCCGATCGGCGAGGCTGTCGGCCCCGCGAAACGTCAGCGCGCCGATGGCGTCGGGCAGCGCCCAGTCGGCCACGTCGACCTCCGCCGCCGCGACCGCCGGGCCGCCCAGGCCGACCAGCGTCGCCGCCAGCGCCCACAGATATCTCGTCTTCACGTCCGCTCCTCAGCGCCCGGTCAGCCGCCGGATGCCCTTCACCAGCGCCGCGGCGCTGTCCTCCTGCAGAAAGTGCCCGCCGGGCACGATGCCGTGCGGCTGCCCCTGCGCCCCGGGGATCCGCGCGATCAGCGCCTTCTCGGCCCCCGCCGTGATCGGATCACCATCGCTGAACAGCGTCAGGAAAGGCTTCTCGAACGCCTTCAGCCCGCCCCACGCCGCCCGGTTCTCGGTCACGCCGGCCGCCTCTTTGCCATCGGGCACCAGCGAGGGAAAAGTCCGTACGCCCGCCTTGTACGTCGCGTCGGGGAAGGGCGCGTCGTAGGCCGCCCGCTCGGCGTCGGTCAGATCGCGCCGGCTCGCGCTGTCGATGAGCCGCCCCACCTCCAGATCGGGCGTCTTCTTCACGAAGTCACGCCACGCGCGGAACACCGCCGGCATCTCCCCGCCCGCCGGCAAGAACGTATTCGCCGCGCACACCGCCGCGAAGCGCTCGGGCGACTCGCCCACCAGCCGCAGGCCGATCAGCCCGCCCCAGTCCTGGCAGAACAGCGTGATGTCGGTCAGATCCAGCGCCTCGAAGAGCGCCGTGCGCACCCAGTGGCAGTGGTTGGCGTAGGTATAGGCCCCGTCGTCCACCGGCTTGTCCGAGCGGCCGAAGCCCACCAGATCGAGGGCGATGACCCGGTGACCGGCGGCGGCGAGCGGCGGCACGAAGTGACGGTAGAGATAGCTCCACGACGGCTGCCCGTGCAGCAGAACGACCACCGGGCCGTCGGCCGGGCCCTCGTCGAGGTGGTGCAAACGCAGGCCGTCGACCTCGACATAATGCGGCGCGAAGGGATAATCGGCGAGGTCGGCGAAGCGGTCGTCGGAGGTGCGTACGGCTTTCATCTGGGCTCCGGGCAGAGGACGGTGCCCGGCAGCCTATCAGATCCGCGCCGCGGCGGGGCTCACTCGGGCCAGCCGCCGTCGAGCAGATCGAGCACCAGCGCCCGCCGCGCCCGCACATGGTCGATGACCGCGTCCCGGCCGCCCTCCAACGCCGTCTCGTAGGCCGCGAAGCTCTGCAGCTGGGTGAACGGCGCCGCCTCCTTGGCCAGCGACGGCCCCGCCAGGGCGTGCACCTCGCGCAGCAGCGGCACGAGCCACTGCTCGTTGAACAGCCCCTCGGCGAACTCGGCCAGGGTGTCGAGGTACAGCTGGCGGTAGACCGGATCATCGATGACGAAGCGGATGAGCGGCCACTGCGCCGCGCTGACCCCCTCGAAGGTCAGGCTGTCGGTGCCCCGCTTCACCGGCCCGAGCGCCTCGTTGTGATCCCACGGAATCCACGTCAGCTTGCCGCCCTGATCGGGGTCGCCGTACAGGTAGTAGTTGTGGGCGAAGCCGCCGTAGGTGTCCCAGTTGACCATCGCGGTGTTCACCGCCAGCCAGCGCACGAAGCCGGGCACGTCGAAGACCGTCTCGAAGTGCGCCCGCCACGCCGCCGCGTCGCTGCGGTCGGCGTGCAGCGCGGCGATGGCCGCCTCGACGTCGGAGAAGTCGGCCGCGTCCTCGTTGCTCTTCTTCTCGAAGCCCACCTCGTCGAAGACCGTCCAGTCGGCGCCGGTGCCGTCGGGCTTGTAGATGTTGCCCTCGTCGTCGTCCCAATAGCGCTCGATGAGCTGGTCGGACGGGTCTTCGATCATCGTGTACAGCCCCCACAGCGCCGGGCCGTCGCCGGTGTCGACCCACACCTCGTAGAGCGCCGCCCGCGAGGCCGGCACGCCCATGCCCCGCAACAGCTCGCTGGCGGCGATGTCGCGCACCATCGAGGCGTCGCCGAAGCCGGCGGCGAAGGTCATCTTCTTGAAGCCGTGGAACCGCTGGTTGTCGACCGCCGGAAAGTCGTCCTCGTACTTGTCGAAGGTCAGCCGGAAGCCGATCTTGCGCCCGTCGCTGCGCCAGGTGGAGCTCAGCGACGAGTTGCCCTTGAAGCGCATGCCGACGTGATGCCACGGCTGCCCGTCGTGGGTCACCGTCACCGGCACCCACACCGGATCGCCGCCGATGAGGTCGATGGCCCCGTCGCCGCCCGCGCCCGGCCCGCCGCCGCCGCGCCCCGGCCGCCCGCCCTGACCCGCGGCGCCGAGCAGGGTCTCCAGGTCGTCGAGCATCGTCTGGTAGGTCGCCGCCGGCATCGCGATGTCGATGCGGTGCACCCGGTCGAGCGCGAAGAGCGCGTCCCACTGCGGGTCGGCGCCCTTGGCATGGCTCGCCTCGGTCCAGCCCACCGGCCGACCGTCGGCGCCGAGCGCGGGGTCGTCCTCGTAGGCGAACTCGGCGGGCGCCTCCGGGGTCTCGGGTTCCTCCGGGCTCTCCGGGTCGTCCGGCTCTTCCGGGATCTCCGGGTCGTCGGGGAGCTCCGGGTCATCCGGGGTCTCCGGGTCTTCCGGGGTCTCCGGGTCTTCGGGCATCTCGACCGGCTGCTCACCGGGTTCGACCGCGTCGGCCGGGGCTTCGACGGGCGCTTCGATCCCGTCGGGGGCCTCGCAGGCGGCGGTGAACAGCAACAGGGCAGAGACGAACGAGAGCGAAGCGCGCGACATGACGGTTCTCCGGAGCGGGTGACGCCCTAAGGCTATTCAGGAACCGTGCCACGCCCATGGCATGCGCCCCGCCCGTGATTCGGCGCCAAGCCCGCTTGTCAGATCGCGGCCCGTCGGCGCCCGATCGTCGCCGCGCTTTGACACCTGCTGCTCGCCCTGCCCCGCGACCGCATCAGCTCGGCGCAAAAGAGATCGCTCCGGCCGGCCTATGTTCGAGTGTCTGTCTTTCCGGAGGGATCTCGATGACCACGCTCACCCACGACGCCGCCCCGCTCGCCGCCGCCCGCTCCGCCGGCAGCCGCCCGGCCCGCGCCCGCCCGGGGATCATCACCGCCGCCGTCGTCATCCAGGCGCTGCTCCTGCTCTACGTCACCGTCTCGACCGTTGGCGAGCTGGCCGGGATGGCGCGCATCACGCCCACCGGCGATCAGGCCGCGCTCGTCGGCGCCGTCGTCGGGGGCATCGCGTACATCGCCATCGGCGCGATGCTCGTGCGCGGCCTCTTCACCGGCTCGGTGCTCGCCCAGCGCCTCGTCCTGCTCGGCGCCGGCTGGGCGGTGCTCTCGACCGTCCTGGCGCTGCCCCGCCTGGAGTCGATCGGCGCGTCGATGATGCTGCTGCTCGTGGCCTGGGGCGCCGTGCGCGCGCTGCAGTTCTACTGGCTGACCCGCCCCGAGGCCAAGGTCTGGTTCGGCCTCGACTGCCCCGCCTGCGGCAGCCAGAAGACCCGCGGCGCGAGCCTGCTGTACCGTAAGCTGCGCTGCCGCAGCTGCGACCACGTCTGGGATCGCACCGCGCGCGAGACCATCGACGTCGAGGCGTTCGACTGATCGCGCCCGAGGCGCCGCATGCGGGCGCGGCCGGTCGAACGAACGCCGGGATATCGCGCGGCGCTGGCCGGCGGGCCGGTGCAACGCTCGAGAATCGGACCCTCAACGCCGTGGGGCCGTACGAACGGCCAGAAATCCCACGCTGTAGCCCGTCGGGCGAAGCGAACGCCGTGAAATTGCGCGCTGCTCGTCACAATTCGGTTGGAACGCCCGCCCGCAGAACGCCGCCGCGCCGCGCGGGCGTTTGATCCCCCTATGACGCCGCGAATACGGCCGATGAAACGCCCGCCGACGATCCGGGCCGCTTCGCCGACGGGCGGATGAACGCCGATCTCGTCCAGAGCCTTACTTTTTCCGGGCGTTCCATCCCGCGCTCCGCAAAATCTGCGTCGTTTTCGCGGCGTATGAACGCCGCGGCGCGCTGGGGGTGTTCCATTTTGGATCGGTGGAACGCCCGCGCGAGAAACGGCGCCCGATTCCTGGGCGTTCCCTCGCCCGGATGGGCTTCGTCGCCGGATTTCTGAACGTTCATATGCCCCGACGGGCGACGACGCGCGATTTCGGGGCGTTCCTTCCGGTCGCGCATCCAGCGACTCCCGATCCCGGGCCGTTTCAACCCCAGAATACGTCAGTCCAGCAGCCCGGCCTCGTGGATCTTGATGAAGGCCGAGGTCAGGTGCCAGACGTTGTCCATCCAGATCCGGTGGTCGAGCAGGTCGGTCTTGAAGCCGCCGACCGCCCGGTCGCGCTGCTGGATGAAGTAGGTATTGGCCGGCGTGAACTGCAGCCGCAGCAGGTAGGCCACCGTGGCGCGCAGCGGCTTGCGATAGGCCTCCAGGCGCGCGGTATCGCCGGTCTTCTTGGCCACGATCGCCGCGTCGGCCAGGCTCTCCAACGCCGCGGCGGTGATCGAGTTGTTGCCCCAGCCGATGGCCTTCGGCGTGAGGATGCCGTCCCAGTCGGGGTGCACCTGGTGGTCCGCGTTCATCGCGTAGTGCAGCTTCACCCGGTCGTTGATCGCGAAGATGAAGTCGCGATAGGCCGCCTCGCCGGTGACGTCCCACATCGCCTTGGACGGCTGGGTATACCAGGCGGGCGCGTAGGGGGTCGTGCGGCCGTGGGCCAGCTGCATCATGTCGCTGAGCATGCCGCTGTAGGTGCCCCAGACCTGCTCGAAGAAGACCTTGTAGCGGGTGTCTTTCGTCTTCTCGTAGGCATAGGCCACGCCCAGCAGCAGCTGGCCGGGCATGAAGAACTGGCCCTGGCCGAAGGGGGTCCACATCACGTGGTCGGGCCGCTTGAAGCTCATGGCGTAGGTCATCAGCAGCTCGATCTCTCTGGCGTAGGTCTGCCAGTCGTCGCGCTCGAGCAGCGCGGCGGCGATGAAGCTGGCGACGGTGTAGCGATCGCGCACGACGTTGCCGTTCGCGAGCGGCTCGGTCGAGGCGATGATGCGCCCGGCCTCGAGCGACTCGGCCATCTGGAAGTAGCGCTCGAAGTAGTGGCGCACGACCTCGAGGCCCTTGGCCCGCAGGTCGTCGTCGTCGAGGAAGACCGCCAGCCGGTTGAGCACCCAGGTGGCCATGGTCGAGCGCACCATCGTGCGCTCGTCGTCGATGTAGCGGCGCTTGCTCGGGTGGTACTTGTAGGTCACCTGCCCGTCGATGACGTTGTTGCGGTACCACTCGCCGATGAGCTTCAGCCGCTCGCCGAGCATCGCGGTGGTCAGCGCGTCGGCCGAGACCACCTCGAAGCCGCGGTAGAAGTCGCCGAAGGCGCGGTCGGGATAGCGCTCGGCGAAGTGCTGCACCCGATAGATCTCGTAGATCAGCCGGTTGTCGGAGGGGGCCTCCTTGGGGTCGAGCCCCACCGCCTTGGCCAGCCGGGCGCGCAGCGACTTGGGGCTCAGGTTGGCCATCACCTGCTGCAGCGGGTCGCGCTCGGCCCGCTTGTCGCCGACCTCGTAGATCAGGCCCATCACCTGCGGCTCGAAGACGCGATAGTCGAAGATGCCGGTGATGCCGAAGTTGGCCAGCCGGGTCGAGAAGGTGACCGGCATCACGTGCAGGTACAGCTCGGCGCCGCGGGTCTTGCACAGCCCGGGCACCCGCGCGGCCACCTTGGCCAGCGCGTCTTCGTCGCCGTCGATCGAGACCCGGCCCGCGTGGCGCCCGTCGGCGCCGAAGGCGTGCACGATGATGCGCTTGCGAAAGTCGCGCAGCGCCGAGGGGGCGTCGCCGGTGTAGGGCTGGCCGTCACACGCGGCGCGGGCGGCGGCGAGCAGCGCCCGGCGGGCGTTGAGCCCGAGCTGCTGGTCGGCGTCGTCGACGGGCCGCAGCGCGTCGTCCTGCACGACGACGGCGGGCACGGCCGCGCCGCCGGGGCTCGCGGCCGGCTCGCGGTTGCAGCCCGGGAGCAGGATCAGGGGCAGGGCCAGGAGCAGGATCGGGAACAGAAACGGAAGCGGAGCGAGCTGCTTCACGCGCGCCATGTCGCATCATCCTCGTCGTCGGTCGGGGCGGCTCGTCCCCGGGTCGTGGCGCGCGGTGGCGTCCGCGCAGGCCAAACTCGCGGGCGGCGCGCGCCGCCCGCACCGCAAAGGATGAGCAGAGGCGCAGAAAGGCCGCAGATCGGCGCGCGCTGAGGCGCCGAGCGGAGGGCGCCGAGCGGGCGCGCGTGCCCCGCCGGGCCCTCAGGGCCGGTAGGCCTCCATCACGCCGTAGTCGCGGAAGCGGTGTACGAGGGTCGGCGCCTCGAAGCCCGCCGCGATCAACAGGTCGCTGAGTTGCTGCTCGGTGAACTGCTGCGCCTTGAAGTAGGCCCACATCGACAGGTGCAGCTTCAAGACGCGCAGCGGTCCGCTGAAGTCGGGGTCGATGAAGGCCTCGATCACGACGATACGGCCGCCGGGCGCCAGGCTCTGCCGGCTCAGCTCGAGCAGGCGCCCGACATCGGCGATCGGCCAGTTGTGCAGAATGTGGCTGAAGACGTGGGTATCGGCGCCCGCCGGCCACGGGGTGCGGAAGAAGTGCCCCGGGTGGCGGGTGACGCGCCCGTCGCAGCCGAAGCGGGCCAGGTGGTCTCGGGCCACGTCGCAGACGACCGGCATGTCGAACAGCGCCACGTCGGTCTCGGGCTGATGCGCCTTGATCGCCGCGCAGAGCGTGCCCGATCCGCCGCCGAGATCGAGCACGGCGCGGCTCTTGGCGAAGACGCCGCCGCGCACGATCGACAGCGCCGGCGCGAGGGCGTAGGCGTGCATGGTCTCGGCGAACTTGCGCGCCGTCTGCGCGTCGATGTCGCCGTCCCGCCAGCCGTCTTCGATGCTCTTGTCGGCGTCGCGGGTCACCGACCACCCGGAGTCGGCCGGGTCGAGCAGGCTGTGCATTGACGGGGAGACATCGTCGATCGCGAAGAACGACGCCGCGCTGAACGGGCTCTGGTGGTCGAAGTACGCCGCGCCGTCCGCCGTGAGGGCGAAGCGCGTCGCGTCGACGCGGCGCACGATGTCGATCGCGGCGAGCACGAGCAGCAGCCGGGCGACCATCTCCGGGTCGAGGCTCGCCCGCTGCGCGATGGTGTCCGCCGCGATCGGCCCGCCACCGAGCGCGGTGAAGATGCCGAGCGCCTGGGCTACGCCGACGCAGGCGTCGACGTGGCGCATCGTCATCAGCTCCATGGCCACGTCCCGCTCGGGGATCGCCAGGGTGGTCAGGTCGATGGTCTCGCCGGTCATCGGGTGTCCCTCGCTGTGGTCGGGCACGATAGCGGCGCACGGTGCGGGTGTCGATCGTCCTTTGCGGTGCGGTGCGGGCGGCCGGGGCGCGGATGGGCAGCGCTCGCGCGGTCTGGCTGCGCCGGGAGGCCGCAGTGTATAGACGACACCGTATAGACGACACCGACGGGGCGAAGAGGGAGATCGCGGCATGTCGAATCCACATCGGTCTCCGTCGCGGGCGAGGTCGAGCCGGCCGCGACGCCTTCCGCGGCTGCCCGTCGGGCCGGGTCGGTGAGCCGGGCCGTGCCGTCGCCGTCCGAGTTCGACGCGCTGTCCGCTGTCGGCGAGGGGCTGACCCTCAGCCCGATTTTGTCGATCGCCGCCGCCGTGCGCGAGCGCGCCGCGGCGGGCTGGCCGGTGACCGACTTCACGATCGGCGACTTCTCCCCGCGGCACTTCCGCCCGCCGCCGGGGCTCGCCGCGCACCTCGCCGCCGCGGTGGACGCGGGGCATACCCACTACCCCCCGGCGACGGGTGTACGCGCGCTGCGGGATGCTATCCGCCGCTCCTGCGCCGACGCGCTCGGCCTCGACGTGCCCGAGGCGGGCCTCGTCGTCGCCGCCGGCGCTCGCCCGCCGCTCTACGCGGCCTATCGCTGCCTGGTCTCGCCCGGCGAGGTCGTCGTGGCGCCGGCGCCGCACTGGAACAACGACGCCTATTGCCACCTCGTGGGCGCCCGCCTCGTGACGGTGCCCGGCCGCCCGCAGGACGGGTTTCTGCCGACCGCCGAGGCCCTGGCGCCCGCTCTGGCCGAGGCCCGGCTGCTGGTGCTCAACTCGCCCATGAACCCCAGCGGCGCGATGTTCCGGCCCGAGCCGCTCGCGGCCATCTGTCGGCGGGTCGTCGCCGAGAACCGACGCCGGGCGGCGGCGGGCCGGCGCGCGCTCTACGTGCTCTACGATCAGATCTATCACCTGCTCGGCTCGGGCCGCGTGCGGCACGTCACCCCCGCCGGGCTGGTCCCCGAGGTGGCGCCGCATACCCTGCTCGTCGACGGCATCAGCAAGGCGTTCGCCGCGACGGGCTTGCGGGTGGGCTGGCTGATCGGGCCGCCGCGGGTCATCGGCCGGGCGACGATTCTGCTCGCCGAGATCGGCGCGTGGGCCCCGCACCCCGAGCAGCATGCCGCCGCCGCCTTCCTCGAGCCGAGCGCGGAGATGTCGGCCTGGCTCCGCGGGTTCCGCCAGAGCATCCAACAGCGCCTCGGCCGCCTGTACCGGGCCTTCGCGCGCTGGTCGGGGGAGGGGCTGCCCGTCAAAGCCCTCGCGCCGGAAGGGGCGATCTATCTCAGCGTGCACTTCGACCTGGAGGGGCGCGCCGGGCTGCCCGATCAGGCCGCGATCCAGGCGTGGCTGCTGCGGGCCGCCGGCTGGGGCGCGCTGCCGTTCAGCGTCTTCGGTGATCGTCACAACCGGGGGTGGTTCCGCATGAGCGTCGGGGCCGTCGGTCTCGACGAGCTCGATGAGTGTATCGAGCGCCTCGACGCCGCCTTGCGGGCGCTGCCCTGACGCGGTTCATCCGGGCGCGATCCGCCACACGGCGTCGCAGAACCAGCGCGCGTCGTCGAAGTACATCGCCTCGACGTCTACCCGGGCCTCGCGGGCGAGCTGCGTGATCTCGCGCGGGCGGAACTTGTAGCTGTAGCCCACCTGGATCGGGTCGAAGGCTTCGAAGTCGAACCGCCGGTCGAGGGCGCGCACGTACACCGACTGCTCTTCGAGGCTGATGAGGTACATCCGGATGGCGCCCTCCACCGGATCGTAGGTCGAGCGGGCCTCGAAGCGCTCGAGGTCGAAGTCGGCGCCGAGCTCGCGGTTGATGCGGCGCAGCAGGTTGAGGCTGAAGCGGGGGCCCACGCCCTCGCTGTCGTTGTAGGCGGCGATGAGGGGTGCGCCGGGCTTGCGCAGGTCGAAGCCGATCAGCACCCGGTCGCCGGGCGACAGGCTCTTGCACAGCCGGGTGGCGAAGGCGCTGGCCTCGGGCATGGGGAAGTTGCCGATGTTCGAGCCGAGGAACATGACCAGCCGCGGTCGGTCGGCGTTCTTCGAGAGCCACGAGATGCCGTCGAAGTACTCGCCGATCAAGCCCTGGATCGCCAGGCCGGGGAAGCGCGCGATCATGGCGGCTGCCGCCGTATCGACGGCCGCGCCCGAGATGTCGATGGGCACATAGCGCACCGCCGCGCCGCCGTCGCGCAGGGCCGCGATCACCGGCGCGGTCTTGCGCCCGTCGCCGCAGCCGAGGTCGACCACGTCGATGGGGCCCTCGCCGATCGTCGCCGCCAGCCGGGGCGCCGAGCGCTCGAGGATGCCCGCTTCGACCCGGGTCAGATAGTACTCGGGGGTGTCGCAGACGGCGTCGAAGAGGCGGCTGCCCTCGGCGTCGTACCAGAACCACGGGGGGATGACGCGCGGTCGCCCGGTCAGGCCACGGCGCACGGCGGCCTCGAAGTCTGCGCGCGCGGCGTGGGCCTGCGGCGCCGACGGCAGCGTCTCGTATCGGCTCATGATCGCTCGCTCGGCTCGGCTCCGTCGGGAGCGGGGGTCGGGTCGGCGGGTCGCTCGCCGAGCGAGCGCAGCGGCCGCAGCGCGTTGAGCAGCGCCAGGCCGAGCGAGACGTTGTACATCACGATCGCGCCGCCGATGCCGATCGCGCCGGCGAAGACGCCGCCGACGGTGAAGATGCCCGGCACGATGCTCAGCCGGGCGCTGGTGAGGATGTTGGCCTTCATCTCGTCGGCCAGCGACCACAGCGCGGGCAGCGCGCTCAGCTCGCCGCCCATCAGCACGATGGCCGCGCTGTCGGTCGCGATGGACGTCGCCCCGGCCAGCGAGATCGAGACGTCGGCCTGACGCAGCGCGATCGCGTCGTTGATGCCGTCGCCTACGAAGCAGACCGTCTTGCCCGTCGCCTGCAACGCGCGGACGATCTCGGCCTTGCCGTCGGGCGGCACCTCGGCGTGCACGCCGTCGATGCCCAGGCGGCGGGCCAGCAGGCGGGTCGGCGCCGCCCGGTCGCCGGAGACGATGTGCACCGCGAGCCCCCGCCGATGCAGGCGCTCGATCACCTCCGCTACGCCGTCGCGCAGCGGCGCGCCGAGCTCCAGCGCGCCGATGACCGCGCCGTCGACGGCGACGAAGACGACCGTCGAGCCGCGGGCCCCGGCGTCTTCCGCGAAGGTCGCCAGCTCGGGCGGCAGCGCGGCGCCGTGCTGCCCGAGCAGGCGTCGGCTGCCCACCAGCACCACCCGCTCGCCGACCCGGGCGCGCAGGCCGCTGCCGAGCGTGACGCCCAGGGCGTCGGCCCGCGCGAGCGTGATGCCGTCGTCGGCGGCGCGGCGCAGGATGGCGACGGCGATCGGGTGGGTCTGGTCGCGCTCGAGCGCCGCGGCGAACCGCACGACGTCGCGGGCCTGCCAGCCGGACGCAGCCGCGACCTGCTCGACGACCAGGGCCCCCTCGGTCAGCGTGCCGGTCTTGTCGAAGAGCACGACGTCGACCTCGGCGAGCTGCTCGAGCGCGCGGCCGTCCTTGACCAGCGCGCCGCTGCGCGTCGCCCGCTCGAGGTAGCCGAGCACCGCGATCGGCGCCGCATAGCGCAGCGTGTAGCCGAACGAGGCCAACGAGATCGCGACGGCCGCCGCCGGGCCCAGGGTCACGAGGGCCAGCCCGCCGAGAGCCAGCGTCGGGCGCGCGCCGCGCTGCACGATCTGTTCGCCGCGTGCGCGCACCGTGAGGCGGTAGTCGGTGGTCTGGTTGAGGGTCTCGACGATCTGCGCGGCGACCGAGTCCGGCCCCGAGCGCTCCACCTGCACCTCGACGCGGCCCTGCAGCACGAGCGTGGCGGCGTGCACCCGATCGCCGGGCACCCGCTCCACCGGTCGCGATTCGCCGGTGAGCGCCTGCTCGTCGAGCCGGCCGCACCCGCCGACGACGCGCCCGTCGACCGGCACCGCCCGGCCGGCATCGACCCGCACGATGTCGCCGACGCGTACCTCCCGGATCGGTGTCAGGATCGGCTCGCCGTCGCCGAGCACGAGGGCGCTCGCCGGCAGGTCGTCGTAGACGTCGAAGACCCGGCGGGCCGATCGATCTTCGGTCAGCCGGACGAGGCCGATCGTCGTCAGGATCGACAGCTCGATCAGCGCAGCCAGGGCCAGGTGGCCCGACGCGAAGACCCCGGCCATGCAGGTCAGCTCGACCAGCCCCACGCTGCGCTTGCCGTCGGTGGTCAACGCGTCGCGGATGTGCCCCATGGCCGGATACGCCGCGAAGCCGAGCAACGGCAGGCTCGACAGGGCCATCGGGACCGCGAGCGCGGGCCCGGCGCTCACCATGACCAGCCCGCCGCCCGCGGTCGCGAAGTAGCGCCCGAGCGGCATGTCGCCGGTCTCCATCTCGGCGTAGGCCGCCTCGGGGCTCGGCTCGTCCGCCGCGCGGTCTCGCGCGTCCGCCGGCTCGTCGGGCGGGGGCTCGCCGCGGGCGTCGCGGCGGTGCACATAGCGGGCGACCGCCGCGCCTGCCGCCAGCAGGAGCGTCGCGCTGATCAACACCCCGTCGACCCCTCGCGATCACCCCCGGCGCGCACGGGGGGCGCGTCGCGCAGCGGGTATCCCGCCGCGATGGGCCAATCGCACGCGCGGCTCACGAGGCGACACCAGCCGGACAGCCCCGAGAGGTCGAGGCCGTCGACGCCCGCCAACTGATAGTGCACCAGCAGCTGGTCGAGCGCGGTATTGCCCACCCGCTCGCCGATGCCCAGGGCGGTGCCGTGCAGCCGATCGGCGCCGGCGGCGGCGGCGCTGATGGAGTTGGCCAGCGCCAGCCCGCGATCGTTGTGGCCGTGCCAGTCGATGGCGACCGCTTCACCGGTGCCGTCGACGACGCCTCGGATCCATTCGACCAGCGCCCGCGCCCCGTGGGGGGTCGCCGCGCCGACCGTATCGCACAGCGCGATCCGCCGCGCGCCGCCCTCGATCGCGTCGCGATAGAGCACCTCGAGCACCTCCGGTCGGCTGCGCGTGGTGTCCTCGGTCACGAAAGACACCGGCAGCCCCTCCGCGACCGCCAGCTCGATGGCGCCGGCCGCCCAGCGGCGGATCTGGTCGATGTCCCAGTCTTCGACGAGCTGACGAATCGGGCTCGTGCCCACGAACGTCGCCACCTCGACCGCCAGCCCGGTCCGCTGGCTGACCTCGACGATCGCCCGAATGTCGGCCGGGTGGGTGCGGGCGGCGCATTGCGGCTGGATGGGCAGCCGGTGGCGGGCCATGTGCCGCGCGAGCGCGGTGGCGTCGGCCAGCGCCCGCGGCCCCGCGCCGGGCAGGCCGAGGTCGATCGAGTGCACGCCCAGCGCGGCGACCCGCTCCAGCATCTCGATCTTCGCTCCCAGCGGCGGATCGGTGATCGAGGGTCCCTGGATGCCGTCGCGCAGCGTCTCGTCGTGGAACTGCACCCGCGTCGTCGAGGGCGCCGCCGCGGTCCGGCTCCAGTCGTGATCGCCGGCTCGCCACCGGGCGCGTGGTGCGGGCTCGCCGCGCCGTTGAGTCATCGTTCGGAGGAGCCCTCGCCGTGGCTGTCGAATATGTGGGCAGACTTCGCTCGGCATGCTGCGGGTCTTGCGCAGGCCTGTCAAGCGGCCCGGGCGCCCGCTCGTGGCGCGGGCGCGCTCGCCGACCCGGCGCAGCCTCGGCGTCGGATTCACGCCGCAGCGCGGGTCTGCCGCAGCCCCCACAGACCGAGCAGCGGGCCGATGGCCAGCGCGGCCAGACCCAGGTGCACGTCGGCGAACCGCTCGGTCAGCGCGATGCTGACGACCGTGAGCCCGAAGCCGACGCTGGTGACGAAGGCCAGGCCGGTGCCCACCAGCTCCGGCGGGGCCGCGCGGGCGTTGACCGACGAGTATTGCGGGCTGTCGCCGACGACGGTCACGCCCCAGACCAGCAGAAAGCCCAGGAACAGCCCGTCGGGCAGGTCGCGGGCCCAGGGCAGGGCCAGGCAGCAGGCGCCGGATATGGCGAGCTGAACCGCGGCGACCCGGGCGCTGCCGAACCGCGGTGCGAGCAGCCCGCCGCCGATGCAGCCCACGGCGCCGACCGCGATGATGGCGAACGACCACGTCGAGACCGGCAGGTCGGCCCGGCCGGCGAGCAGGATCGGGATGAAGGCCCACAGGGTGTAGAGCTCCCACATGTGGCCGAAGTAGCCCAGCGCAGCGCCGCGGAACGCGCGGATGCGCAGCAGCCGCGGGATGGCGGTGAGGTCGAAGCGCGAGGGCCGCACGTACGGGCCGTCGGGCACGGCGAACCACATCGCGAGCCCGCCGGCGAGCGCGAGGGCCGAGACGGTGACCAGCGTCCAGCGCCAGGGCAGGGCGCTGCCGACGAGGTGGGGGAACGCGGTGCCGAGCACGAGCGCGCCGACCAGGAAGCCCAGCGCCCGGCCCAGGCCGCCGCGATACCAGCCCGCCACCGCCTTCATGCCCACCGGGTAGACCCCGGCCAGGGCGACGCCGACGATGAACCGCAAGGCGACCAGGGTCTCGCGATCGGCGGCCCACAGCGCGGCGACGTTGCCCAGCGCGGCGACGATCGCGCTGGCGAGGAAGACCGCCCGCGCCTCGAACCGATCGGCGAGCCCCGAGAGCGCCATCAGCGCGGTGCCCGCGATGAAACCCGCCTGCGTGGCGCCGGCGATGAGGCCGAGCCCGCCGTCGAAGCCCAGGTGCGCCTGGAGCTGAGGCAGCACCGCGTTGCCGGCGAACCACACCGTGCTGCCGGCGAACTGCGCGGCGACCACGATGGGCAGGATGCGAGCGGGCGGGCGGGTCATCGGCTCTCCGCGGTCGAGCGTCGATCGCGGTACGTCGGCCGGGGCGATCCCGTGACGCCCGGTGCCGGCGCAGCGCGCGCCCCGGCGGCTGCGCTTCAGCCGCGGGCCGCGATCCGCGCTCGGAGCGTATCGAGCGCCTTCTGGTAGACGTTCGCCTGGGTCAGCGGCCCGCTGAGGCGCACGGCCGCGGTCAGCCACTTGGCGAGCGGTGGCTCGGCGCCGGCTTCGCCGAGACGCAGCGTATTGAGCGCCATCAGGTCGGCCCGCACCTGCGCGGCCGGCGATCGCTCGGTCTTCAGCCCGCCGACGATCCGGCTGTCGATCCACGCCAGCAGCAGATCCCTCGACAGCGGGCGGCTGATGTAGGCGGAGACGAGCTCTTCGATTTCCTCGGCGTCGAACCACGGGCGCGGGCCCGGCGCGGCGGCGAGCAGCGGCACGCGCCCGTCGAGCACGACGAGCCGCGGCTCGACGTGCTGCCGCAGAAACGCGAGCACGAACGCGGCCGACGCGCGCGCGGCGAAGTCTCGAAAGCGGTCGTCCTTGTGCGCATCGGCGTGATCCGACACCCCCTTGACCGCCAGGAAGTCGAGCCGCTGCTGGTGGGCGAGCGCGCCGATCGCCGTCGACTCCATCTCCACCGCGAGCGTCTTGCGCTGCAGGCCGAGCACCTGATCCCAGACCGCCAGATCGCGGCGCACCGCGCTGCCGGTCGCCATCGCCCCCATGTGCGCGCGGAACGGCGGATCGTCGAGTGGCCCGCCGTACCACGCCATCTTGCCAGCCCGGGCCTTGCCGTCGTCGGTCGGCTGCGCCTGCGGCGGGTGGTCGGTGATGAGCCCGGCGTCGAGCAGCCTCTGCCAGACCTGGCGCCGGGTGGCTTTGTCGTCGCTCTGCACCCGCTGCGGCTCGCCGGTCGTATGCAGCTTCAGCAGGGCGTCGTCGGCCAGCCAGCGCAACGTCGGCGGCCGCTGGCGGGCGAGGTCGCCGAGCCATGCCGTGGGCTCGGCGGCCAGATCTTCGGCGTGGACCCGCCACTGCGGGCGCAGGTCGAACGTCTGCTGATCGGGCGCGAGCGCGCCGCTGGGGCCGACGCTGCCCTGCTCGAAGTTGAAGACCCGCCCGGCCACGACCACGTCGCCCAGCGCCGTCTTGTCGGGGTGCCCGGCGCAGATCCCGCAGATGACGAGCACCTGCGGCTCGAACTGGTCATGCAGCCGCACCGCGCGCGCCGTGGCGTCCCGCTCGCCCATGCCGCCGGTGCGGGCCGCGACGACCCGCAGGCCGTCCAGATCGGTCACCCGATAGGGGAAGCCATGGCTGTCGGTGCCCGACTGCCACTCGAGCCCGCTCTGCGCGATGAGCGCGTCGAGCTCGTCCTTGAGCGCGGTGACCACCACCACGTCCGCCCGCTCTCCGGCGTCTTGGCGTCGGCGAGCGCGGGCCGCGTCCTGCTCGACGCCGCGCGCGGTCGCTCGGCTCTCCGGCGCCGGCCGGCCCGAGGCGGCGGCGACGGTCCGCTTCAGCTCGGCCGCGAGTCGGGGCAGGTCGTCTTCGGCCAGCTGCACCCGGGCCGCCCGGGTCACGCCAAAAGGCACCCGCGACGGGTCCCCGCCCCGCAGCAGCACCGGCACGATCATCGGCGTGCCCGCGCGCTTGGCATGCTGGATGGCCACCGCGACCTTCTCGGGCAGGTAGTGGTCCTGGTTCGACTGCCCGACCTCCGGCCAGTTGCGGGTGATCAGGACCGCCATCACCTTCGACGCCTTGAGCCGGGCGGGGATGACCTCGTCCCACAGCTCGCCGGGGATCAGATCGACCGCTTCGCACCACGGGCGCATGCCGGCGCCGATGAGCGCCGTCCGCAGCTCACGGGCCAGATCGGCGTCGCCTTCGTCGTAGGCCAGGAAGACGTCGAGGTCGTCGTGCATGTGCCATCCCTCTGCCGCGCGCGGCGGGCAGCATAACAAGCTGCTCGACCGACGGCGAGGCGCGAGATGGATCGGGCGGAGGCGGCCTTTGGGGCCGTCAGATCGGCGGCGCGAGCATAGCCCCGCTGAAGACCACCAGGAAGCCGCCGATCTCGCCGATGGCCAGCGACAGCATGTAGCCGTGCACGAGCCAGCCCGGCAGCCGACGCGCGCCGAGCCGGTAGGGCCGGGCGAGCTGGTTGTCGGTGTCGCGCAGCAGCCCGTGGGCGATGTAGGTCCCCTGGGCCGAGGCGAAGAAGAGCACCGCGACGCCGACGCCGACGCTGTCGACGAGGTCGGACCAGCGGCTCAGCTCGGCGAAGTAGGCCAGCAGCAGGCACGAGAAGGCGTAGAGGAAGGCCGCCCGATGGGCGATGTCGACGTAGACCGGCGCCCGCGCCTCGGGGCTGCGCCGGATGTGATGGTACTTCCATAGCCCGGTGACGAGCGCCACGAGAAAGAACCCACCGCACGCCCACCGGGCGATCTGCACCGCTTGCATCGCGTCACCTCCGCTTCGATCATCACTTCGACGCCGCTGACGGTAGCGGCCGGTGCGGGAGCGCGCTTGAACGAGACGGCTGCGATCGAACCGCGGGTCTGGATCGGACCCGATCGGCTGCTGTTCCGCGGGGTGTTGCCGACCCTCGACTGGCACCGCCACCCGTTTCACTGCGTGCTGTTCGCGGTCGACCGCCCGTTCGAGATCGAAGACCGGGCGGGCCGCCACCGGTGCCGGCTGGTGCTGGTGCCCGGGGGCCGTGAGCACCGGCTGCGCTTCGACGGGCAGCGCATGATGACGGTCTATATACCCCCGCATGACGCGCATTTTCCGGGGCTGGTCCGGCCGGCGGGGGTCTCTCCGGCGGAGGCCGGGGCCGGCTGGGCCGACGCGCTCGCCGCGTGGGATGCCGCTGAGGATCCGGGGCCGCTGCGCGGTTTGATCCACTCGACCTGGGGGCGCGGGAAGCGAACGCCGAGGCCGATGGACCATCGAGTCCGACGCCTCGCGCGGCGCTTCGCCGAGGGGCAGGCCCTGCGCGATGATCCGGCGGCGCTGGCGGCGTGGCTCGGGCTGTCGCCGTCGCGCCTGCGGCACGTGGTCAAGGATCACACCGGCGCGTCGCTGGGTGAGATGCAGCGGGGCTATATGTTCGTCGCCGCGGCGCGCTCGATGCTGGCGCAGGCGAGCTTCACCCGGGCGGCGCACGCGGCGGGCTTCGCCGACGGCGCGCACTTCTCGCGGGCGTTCCGGGCGGCGTATGGCATCGCGCCGTCGCGTATTCTCTTCGCCGCGACCCGCTGGGCGCTACACGGGGGGCTGTGAGCAGGCTACTGGCCATCCTCCGCACCGCGACGACGCTCGACGCGCTCACGCTGGTGCAGGCTGATGCGATCGAGCCGCCGGTCGGCAGCGGGCCCTGGCCCCCGCGGCCGGCCTGGGCCATGCGCCGCGCGCCGCTGCCCGCCGCGCACGCGCTGGCGGCGACCTGGGCCCGCCTCGCCCGCCCGCGGCCGGTGGATGCCGCGCTGCTGGCCGATGTCTGCGAGATCCTGGAGCGGACGGTGCCCGACCCCTCCGCCCGCTGGCCCGCGGCGGCGCTGCCCGACGCGGCGCCGCCGCCCCCACGACCGACCGCGGCGAACCCCCGGGCGTGGCGCGGCACCCGCTACCGCCCGCCGACGCCGCCGACCCCGACCGTCGAAGATGCCCGGCGCTTCACGTCCGGCGGCGCGCCGACCCGGGCGCTGCTCGCCCGGCTGGCCCCGTTCGGCGAGGCGCGCCCGCCGCCGCCGGACGACCCGCGCTGGTCGCCGGCCTTCCGCATGGCCTGGGCGCCGGCGCTGCGCGCCAAAGGGACAGGGGCCACGGCGGCGATCTACGGCGCCTGGCGAGGGCTCGGGCTCGATACGGATCACGATCTCTCGGCGGCGGCGCTGGCGCTGGTCCTCGACGCCGGCGTCGACGGCGCCCGGTACTGGCTCGACGGGCTCGCCGGTCTGGCCCGTGCCGCCCGCTCGCCGTGGCTGCACGCGCTGCTCGGCACCGGGCTGGCCACGAGCGGTTTGCGCTTCGACCGGCCGCTGGCGGCCCTCGACGCGCGCTTGGGTGGCCCCGACCACTGGCCGCGGGTCTGGCTGCTGTGCCTGCACCGACGGGCCGGCGGCGGCGCGCCGTATCTCTTGCAGGGGTTGGCGCTGCGCGATCGCTGCGGGCGCCCCGACCGGCTGACGGCGCGCGATGTCGCGCCGGCGCGGGCGGCGATCGACGAGGCCGTGATCTGGCGCTATCTGATCCATACGGCGTCCGAATACGGTCGGCCCGAATACGCCGCGGTCTCGCAGTGGCAGGCGGCCGGCCGCCTCCCTGGCTTCTGCGGTTGGCTGGGCGATCTGGTCGAGCGGTCGGCCGAGCTGCCGCCCCCCGTGGCCGCACGTCTCGCCGGCATGGCCCATGCCATCGATGACCATGGCTGGGCGCCGGACTTCGACCGGGATCGCTGGGTCTGGCTGCGCGCGGCGCGTCGACGGCTGTTCGACGCCGTGCTCGCCCTCGCCCCGGCCCAGCGGATCAAGGCGGCCGATCTGCTGGTGGACGCGGTCTACGAGACCGACGACGCCGCCGGCCTCGCGGCCCTGATGCAGCGCCAGCTCGGCCTCCTGCCGCACGTCTGCGCCGCGCAGTGCTCGGCGACCCGCTGGATGACCGATACGGCCACGGCGCTGTCGGTGGGCCTCGACCCGGCGCGCTTCGAGCGGCTGCTGGCGGCGCCGCCCGCGGGCTGGGTGCTGCTGGGCAAGGCCTGCCGCAAGAAGAATACGGCCAGCCTGATCGCCCTCGGCGCGGCGGCCCTCTGCGCCGCCGCGCCCGCGCTGCTGCTCGACGGGTTCGCCCACGCCCCCGGCCCGCTGTGGCGCACCGCTCAGCTGCTCGGTGGCATGCGCCCGGCTCGCAGTCGGGGCGTCGTGCGGGCCGTGCTCGACGCGCCGCTCGCGGCCCGCGACTGGCGGATCTGGCCGCCGGCCGACCTCTGCGCCGCGCTCGCCGGGCAGGTCGGGGACGGGGTGCCCGATCCGGTGCCCCGCAAGCTGAAGCGGCACCTGCGCGGTGAGCTCGAGCTGACCGCGGGCCAGCTCGAGCGCGCCCACGCGCAGCTGCTGCGGCCCGAGAGCCGGATCGCCGTGCTGCTGGGTCTGCTGCGGGCGGCCGTCGCCGCCGAGCTGGCCGACGCCTTCGCGCTGGAGGAGGCCGACGACGGGGTCCTGCACGCGCTGCAGATGCTGGCCACCATCGACGCCAACCGCCGCATCCTGCGCCGCACGCTGCGGGCCCACTGGCAGGGTGAGGCCGATGTCGTGCGCAGCCACCCGCGGACCCGCGCCTGGTGGGCGGCGCACCCGACGCTGTCGGAGGCCGTCTGGCACGGCGAGCACCGGCTGCAGGTCGACGAGCCCGCGGTGGTGCTGCGTCTGGAGTCGGATCCGGTCGAGGTCTTGCGCATGGGCACCGCCGTCGGCAGCTGCCTCGGCCTGGGCGGCCTCCTGCCCTACAGCGCGGCGGCGGTGGTGGTGGACGACAACAAGCGGGTGGTGTACGCCCGCGATCCGGCGGGTCGGGTCGTCGCCCGTCAGCTGCTGGCGCTCGACGAGGACGAGCTGCTGGTCTGCTACGCGGTGTATCCCCTCGAGGCATCGCCCGCGCTGCAGGCGGCGTTCTCGCGCTTCGCTCGGCTGCTGGCCAGCGCGCTGGGGGTCGAACGCTTCGACGAGGCGCGGCACGATGGGTACTGCGTCTCGCTGATACTGGCCAATGACTGGTGGGACGATACCGCGCCGGGCATCGGCAAAGCCGGGTGAGGGCGGGGCTCTGAGCTCTCTGTCGTCAGGGGTTTGACGGCATTACAGGCATTGTGCCCGGCCTTGCTCACGTCGGGCCGCGTTCGGCGAGCAGCCAGCGCAGCGCGTCGGGCAGCTCGGCGCGCCACGGGTCGAAGGTATGGCCGCCAGCGTAGGTGTGCACGTGCACGGCGGCCGCATTCGGGGCCAGGGCGGCGCGGGCCCGCTCGACGCCGGCGATCTGGGTCATGGTCTGGTGCATCCCGCTGGGCGGATGGCGCACGTCGACGTCGGTCTCTTCGTCGCCCACGCTGAGCCAGAAGCGGGTCTCGCGCGGCGGCTGCGCTTCGACCGTCGCCGCGAAGGCGTCGGGCTCGAACCAGAACGAGCCCGACTGGCACAGCGCCGCCGCGAAGCGCTCGCGGTGTCGCACGGCGATGAAGGCGGCGGCGAGGCCGCTGAGGCTGAGGCCGCCGATCAGGTGACGGCCGTCGCGCAGTGCGGCCCGCTCGGCGGCCCAGGCGAAGGCGTCTTCGGCGACGAAGCGGGCGAAGCGGACGTCGTGGGTATAGTCGGCGTGGCGCGCCGCCGGGCCGCCGCTCTCGATGAAGAGCCAGCTCATCGGCGGGATATGGCCGTCGGCGGTGAGGCGCTCGATGATCGGCAGCGCGCCGACCCGCTCGAGCATGTGCTCGCCGTCGAGCAGGATACCGAGGTGATGCGGGGCGGGCGGGCCGGCGCGAAACCACGCCTTGCGGGCGTAGGCTCCGTCGCGGGCGGTCAACTCGAAGGCGGGCGGTGACATCGATCCTCCTGGCGCGCCGACAGTATCTCGGCTGGCGGCCAGGATTCACAGGTCGTGGTGAGGCCTCAACGCCGGCGCAGGGCCAGACCGAGGGCGGGCAGGGCGAGCAGCCACAGGGGCACGCCGGGGGCCCGGCCGGGCGCGGCGGCGCAGCCGACCCACTCGGGGGCCGCGTTGCCGCCGCCGCGGTTGTCTTCCGGATCGACCGGCGTCTGGCGGCCGGGGTAGGGCAGGTTGGGCTCGTGCAGCTCGATGCGGGCGAACAGCGCGGGGTGGATCGCTTCGACGGGCTCGACGCAGGTGGCGACGGTCATGCCCTGGGCGTCGCGGGTGGGCACCGCGACCGAGCCGACGGCGCAGCGGCAGCTGGGGAAGCCGTTGAGCATCACGCACTCGCCGTTCTCGCCGCAGAAGTCGCCCTGATCGCACACGTCGGCGAGCGGCACGTTGCCCGGGTCGAGGGCCGGCGCGGTGAAGTTGAGCCGCACGTCGGCGCAGGCCACCGTCGGGGTGCCGTCGGGCGCGAAGCCGGCGCGGGCGACGGTGCCCTCGACGCAGCCGCAGCCGGTGCGGACCCGCAGCGGGTTGTCGGCGCGGGCCGGATCGACCTCGGCGCAGACGCCGCCGGCGCCGCAGGCGGCGAAGTCGCAGGCCTCGGCCGCGCCGTCGGCGTCGGGGTCGAAGCCGCCGCACTGGTCCTCTTCGCCTTCGGGCTGCGGCACGTCGCGCACCCGGGAGACGTCGCCGCCGGCCACCGGGGCGAACATCGGGTCGATGTCCATCTCGGCCGGGCTGACCCGGGTGTAGAGCCGGGTGATGTAGGGCCGGCTGTCGAGCAGATCGGCGAGCGCGTCGCGGGCGTCGACGGCCTCCTGGCCGGCCCACTCGGGTACGAAGCCGTCGCGGATGGTGCGGGCGAGGTCGGCGGTGGGGCCGGCCATCTCGGTCACGAAGCCGCGGCCGCCGGCGTCGTCGACCTTGCGGGCGACGAGCGCGAGGTAGTTGGTCTGCCAGCGGGCCTGGTCGAACTTGAGGTCGGCCTCGGGCACCTCGACGTCGGGCACGTTGCTCGGGCCGTAGCGGCCCTCGCCGAGCACCCATACCTTGACCCCCATCTCGAGCTGGGCGGCGACGGCGGTGAGCCGCAGCGGCACGGCGGGGCCGGCGGCGGCGTAGGTCATCTTGATCGGGCGGATGGCGTCGGTGTCTTCGCCCGGGGCGAGCTTCATGGCGAGGAACTTCATGCCCTCGCGGGTGTAGAGCTCGATGAAGGGCTCCATGGCGGGGGTGATGCGGTAGTCGTTGACCCGCAGCCACTCGACGAGGGCCCGTGGGTCTTCGCTCTGGATGGTGGCGGTGTCGAACGGCCCGACCCGCTCGCGGGCGAGTACGTCGACGCCGCCCTCCTGCTCTTCGACGCTGGGGTCGCCGGCGCCGTCGTTGTCGAGGTCGAAGCCGCAGAACCAGGGGGTGTTGAAGACCGGCTGGGTCGCCATGTCGAGCGCGTCGAACGCCTGGCCGTGCCAGACGTCGAGCTCGGGCACCGCGGGCACCGGCACGACCCAGGCGAAGCCGTCGGGCTCGCCCTGGTAGTTGATCTCGACGTAGCTGGTGACGGTCTCGGCGTCCTCCTGCACGAAGATGATGCGCTCGGCGGTCTGGTCGACGGGCGAGGCGTTGCAGAAGAACCCGCCGCACGCCGATGCGACGGCGGGGGCGAGCAGGGCGCCGAGGGCGGCGGCGGCGATGGATGGGCGCATGGGCTGACCTTCCCGGTGTGTGTGGTTGGGTCGTGGTGACCCGGCAACTCCGGGGCGTGGCTTTGGCAAGCGGCGTGCCAGCGTCGAAGCGGCCGATATTCACCAGAATCGGGGGTCGAGCGGCGGCGGACGTCGCTTTTTCGAAGCGCGCGCGTCAGAAAACCGGGATCCGACGCCGCCGACGATGGGTAACCGCGCCGCCGGGGCCGGCGTAGCGTTCGGGGGGATCGCCGCGCGGAACGGCCGCGCGCCGCACGACGGAGGGACGGCTCATGCGCAAGGCGCTCATCATCATCGGTCTGGTCGGGCTCGGTCTGGTCGCGATCGTCGCGATCGGGCTGACGGTCTACACCGCCGACATCCGCCCGGAAGAGATCCGCGGGTCGCTCTCGGTCGAGCGGGAGGCCGAGGGGCGTCGCTGGCTGCAGCGCTCGGTCGAGGCCCACGGCGGCGCCGAGGCCCTCGCGCGGCTGCGGGATGCGCGGGTCGAGGGCGAGCTGGCCTTCGTCACTTTCATGGGCCGGGCGATGGTCAATGTCTTCCCCGACGACGTGCAGCGCTATGAGCTCGATCTGCTGCTGGGCACCGACGACATGCGCCTGAAGCTGGTCGGCGGCGAGCGCGACGGCGAGGTCTGGGGCGTGCAGCAGTGGGCGGTGTATCGAACGCTGCCCGGCGGCGAGCCGACGTTCTTCCCGGTCGATGCGCCCGACGCGAACATCAAGTTCTGGCCGCCGACGATGGCGTACTTCCTGTTCATGCCCTGGCGCATCGTCGAGGCCCCGGTGGTGCAGTACGTGGGCGATCGCACCGTCGACGGGGTCGACTACGCGGTGGTCTTCGCCACGTGGGGCGGGCTGGAGGTCGATCCGACCGTCGATCAGTATCTGCAGTACATCGACAAGCAGACCGGCTTGACCCGGTGGACCTACTTCACCGTGCGCGACAGCGGCGGATTCATGGCCGGCGGGGTCGAGCTGCTCGAGCATCGCGCGGTGGACGGGCTGATGCTGCCCCACCGGACCCGCACCGTCGCCGAGCCGGGCGACCCGGAGACGATGAGCCACGAGATCCGGGTCGCGCGCTATGTGCTCGGGCCCGGCCGGCCCGACAGCCACTATGTTCCGCGGCCCGATCTGAAGGGTCGCAAGTAGCCGGCTCGCGGCCCGTTGTATCGCGGCGAGCTGCAGGGGCTCAGCGGGGCAGGCCGGTGACCGGGTCGCGGTCGACCTTGGCGGTGCCTTCGCCCTGGTGTCCGCTGAGGCGGGTGAGCGTGCGGTCGAGGTCGCTGACCAGCTTCAGCTCGGCTTCGAGGCCGGGCACGGCGGCGACCTCCATGCGCTGCCGCAGGGCGCGCACGATGCGGAAGGCGCCCTCCTGGTCGTTCTGCTGCAGGTGCAGGCCGGTCGCCTTCTTGAGCGCGGTCGCCTCGTCGACCAGCATCACCCCGCGGGCGAGGCCGAGCGGCAGATCGCCGTCGACGAGGTCGAACTGCACCGCGTCGGTGCGCCGTGCGCCGCCGCGCTCGACGTAGCGCAGCTTGGCGATGCCCGGCGCGCCGTGGGCCGGCGGCAGGTCGTCGGCGGGCGCGAAGGCGACGAAGATCGCGCCCTTCTTCTTGCTGAGGAAGATGGTCTCGACGGTGAGCTGCAGGCCGCCGTCGTCGGTGTGCTTCACCAGATCGCCGGGCAGCCCGTAGAGGCCGGCGATCTGCCAGCCCCGGGTCGGGTGCACGGTCAGCTCGAGGTCGTAGGCCAGCTCGGTGACCATGGTGTCGAGCTCGTCGCGGAAGACCGCCTGCATCTTGCCGGCGTCGGGGAAGAAGAAGAGGTTGCCGCCGCGCACGCTGCTGATGGCGGTGGCGAGCTGCGCGCCGAAGTGGGTGCCGACGCCGATGGTGGTCAGGCCGATGCCGTCGGCGCTGCCGGCCCGGGCGAGGCCCATGAAGCCCTCGGCGTGGGTGGCGCCGACGTTGGGGCGCTCGTCGGTGAAGAGCATCAGCCGGGTGGTGCCTTCGAAGCCGGCGGCGGTCTCCCGGGCGAGGCGATAGCCGACCTTCAGCCCGTGCTCCATGGCGGTGCTGCCGGCGCTCTGGATGGCGTCGATGGCGGCGTGCAGCGCGGCTTTGTCTGCGATGGGCGTCGAGCCGAGGTGCACGTGAGCCCGGTCGCCATAGAGCACGATGGCCAGCCGGTCGGCGGGGCCGAGCTGCTCGACGAGGCGGTGCAGGCTGGCCTTGACGGTGTCGAGCGGGTGGCCGCTCATGCTGCCGCTCTTGTCGATGACGGTGATCAGGTTGAGCGGCGCGCGGCGCCACGTCTCGGGGTCGAGGCCGCTGGCGAAGCCGAGCTGGGCCATCATGCGCACGTCGGGCTGGGCGATGAGGTCGGCGGCGGTGGCCATGCCGGTCACGCAGAGCGTCTGGCGGCAGGGGGCGGCGGGCAGCGGCAGGTCGTGCTCGGAGAAGAGGCCCTCGGGGGTGAAGGTCTCGGGGTGCGGCACCTCGCCGGCGGCGATGCGGTCGCGGGCGAAGCTGATGTCCTGGGCGCCGCCGGGGGTCGCGCCGAACTCGGCGGGCATGGCGGCCGGCGCCGGGGCGAAGGCGCCCTCGACGTGCAGCGCGTCGAACTCGATCTCTTCGTCGTCGTCGGGCGCGGCGAGGGCGGCGGTGGCGAGGCCGAGCGCGACGAGGGCGGCGAGCGGGCCGAAGCGGCGGAGGTAGACGTGCGAACGGGGTCGATGCATCGGGCAGTCTCCGGTCGATGGCGGTGTCGAACGGAGGGCCCTACGGACGGCGCGCGCGGGCGATCTGATCCGGCGGCGTTTTTCTTCGGCTGCGGTCGATTCGGTGGGGGTGTGCGCCGTGCTGCCCGTCGTTCGACAGTCTGCCGCCGCGAATCGATAGCTGTCAATGCCCCCGCCGCTGGCGTCTACTCGGCGCGCGGCCACGGTGGCCGCCGACGACGAGGAGCGACGCCATGAGCGAGCACGACGATCACATCATGACCCGAAGCGCGACCCGCCGCATCGCGGTGGGCGACGGCGAACTGCATGTGGAGATCTGCGGCGAGGGCGAGCCGCTGCTCTTGCTGCACGGCTTCACCGGCTGCGGCCGCGACTGGCAGCACGCCGGCCGGGCGGCGCTGCAGCCGGGGCATCGCCTGATCGTGCCCGACGCCCGCTGTCACGGGCTGAGCGGCGATCCCGGCGGCGGGTTCGACCACCGCGCCTGCGCCCGCGACGCGCTGGCGGTGCTCGACGCCCTGGGCGTCGAACGCTGCCGGGCCATCGGGCTGAGTCTGGGCGGCAATACGCTGCTGCACATGGCGACGATGCAGCCGGCCCGTATCGCGGCGATGGTGGTGGTCAGCGCGACGCCGCGCTTCCCCGATCAGGCCCGGGCGATCATGCGGATGACCGACGTCGATCACCTGCCGGCGGCCGAGCGCGCGCGCATGGCGGCGACCCATCCCGGCGGGGCGGCGCAGATCGCGGCGCTGCTCGACATCCAGCGCGGCTTCGCCGAGAGCCATGACGACCTGTGCTTCACCGCCGAGACGCTGGGCGCGATCAGCGCGCGCACGCTGGTGGTCTACGGCGACCGTGATCCGCTGTATCCGGTCGAGCTGGGCGTCGAGCTGCACCGGGGCATCGCCGGATCTGCGCTGTGGGTGGTGCCCGGCGGCGGGCATGTGCCGGTCTTCGTCGAGCGGGCGCCCGGGTTCGTCGCCGAGGCCCGGCGGTTCTTGTCGGGGGCGTGACGCCGAGGTGCGCGGACCCCGAGGCGGATCGCGCGGCGATCGCGGCCTCGCTCGACGGGCGTGGTCGGCCAAGGCGCGGCGGCTCGATACGCAGGGCAGAGACATCGACGGCGCGGACTGATAGATCCGAAGCAGGGTCGCCGGCGGTGCGCCGCGCCCGCCCCGCCTGCGGAGGACCGACCGATGCTCATGTCAGCGCGCATCTGCGCCGTCTGCGCCACCTGTGCCCTGTCTGCGACGCTGCTGTCGGCCTGCGGCGGCGCGCCTGCGCCGACGCCGCCGGCGGACGAACCGTCTGCGGTGGGCGAGGCGCCGGGTCAGGCGCGCGCCGCGGCGAAGCCGAGCCCCGATCCGAAGATGAAGGCCGCCGATCGCGGGGCGTATCGCGCGGCCCTGCGCGACGGTCGCGCGGCCCATCGGTCGGGTGATCTTCCCGCGGCCATCGCGGCGTTCGATCGGGCGTTGGCGCTGTTCGCCGATGACCCGCGGGCGCTCAACGAGCGCGGCTGGGCGCGCTATAAGGGCGGTGATCTGCAGGGCGCCGAGGCCGATACCCGCCAGGCGCTGGCGCGCACGGTCGATCGGCGGCTCATCGGCGCGTCCTGGTACAACCTGGGGCGCATCTTCGAGGACCGCGAGCAGGCGGCCGAGGCGGCCGATGCGTATCGCCGCTCGCTGGCGGCTCGGCCCAACGCCATCGTGCAGGCGCGGCTGGAGACGCTGGAGCAGAACGACCAGGCGTCGATGGCCGCGGTCGCGCTGGCCGGGCCGTTCGCCGACGACGCGGCCCTCTGCGCCCATCTGAAGACCGCGGCCGACGTCGAGCACGCCGCCTGCCTGCCGCCGGCGGGGCCGCCGATCGCCGGCGCGCCTTTCGGCGCCCGCTTCGCGCGCACGTTCATCCCGCTGTGGGACGAAGCGCCGCCCGATCCGGAGGGGCCGGGCAGCGATCTGTGGCATCTGGTGCTCGACGTGCCCGCCGGGCGCTTCGTATTGCTCGACGTCGCTTCGACGTACAACCCCGGCGCGTTCGGCATCTACGAGCACGTCGAGTTCGCCGGGCCGTCGACCCGCACGCTGGCCGATGGGCGCACGCTGGCGTGGCTCGCGGTCGATCACAACCGCGGCGACTCGGACATGGGCCTCAACGAGGTCGAAGAGTGGAACGAGCAGTACGTGCTCGTCTGCGGGGTCGGCCCGAGCGGCGTGCCGGCCTGTCTGGGTCCGCTGCATACCCGCCGGGCGGGCAGCCGCTCGATCTTGTTCGAGGACGAGGAGGAGGCGCCGGGCGTCGAGCACGACCTGTGGTCCCACGCGGCGAACTTCAGCGTCGAGCTGCTCGCAGACGGCGCCGTGCAGGTGAAGCCGGACGGCGCGTTGGCGAGAGACGCCGATACGGCCCATGTCGGCGTGCATCGGCTGGTCTTTCCTTGAGGGCTGCCGTCGTACGCCGGGCAGCGCGGCGCGTATTGCTGGCGGCGTGCTGTCTGGGGTGGGTCGGCTGTGGGGTCGAGCCGCTGCCCGCAGACGGCGTGGACGGCGGCGTCGAAGCCGGGCTGGAGGACGGGCCGGAGGGCGGGGTCGACGGGCAGCGGGTGGGTGATGGCGGCGCGCCCGATGGCGGCGCGCCCGACAGCGGCGCCCCGGCCGACGTCGTGCGACCGCTGGTGCTCGGCCATCGCGGCGCCGGGTGGAATCGCGCCGGCAACCCGTACCCCGAGAACTCGATGCTGGCGGTGCGCGCGGCGCTGGAGATGGGCGCCGACGGCGTCGAGATCGATCTGGTCAAGACCGCCGATGACGTCTTCGTGCTGCGCCACGACGATCACATGTCGGTGCGCAGCCTGGACGACGGGCGCCCGCGCACGAGCTGTGGCGGGCAGATCACCCGCAAGACCTGGGCCGAGCTGGACGGGTGCGAGGCGTTGTCCCACGCCGAGGATGGCTTCGAGGCGCCGTTGGATCGGGTCGAAGCCCTGCTGGCCGAGCCGGGCGTCGGCCTCATCGTGCTCGACGTGAAGAACGATGGCTTCGAGATCGAAGGCCCGCGCTCGGTCGCGCTGCTCGCCGAGCTGATCGCCGACGCCGACGCTGCGGATCGGGTCGTCTTGATGCTCTACTCGGCCGCGGCGATCGCGGTCGGCGTCGAGGCCGGGCTGCGCACATGCCTGAAGCGGCACGCGGCGAACGGCGCGACCGTGCACGAGATGACCGCCGCGGTCGTCGAGACCGACGCCTGGGGGTCGTGCGCCAACGCCACGCTGGTCGACGGGCCGTTCATGGACAGCCTGCGCGGCGCGGGGCTGGGCCAGATCACGTACCTGCAGATCGACGACGCCGGCGATCGCTTCGACGCCGCCTTCGGCGAGCTGGCCGACGTCGGCGCCGATGGGGTGATCACCGGCCTGATCACCGAGGCCCGCCGGGTGCGGGCGGCCCGCCTGCAGAGCCGCTGAGCGTGCTGCGGCAGGACGCGCCGATCGCCCATCGAGACCTTGCGGCGCGCGGCGCGCCGCCGGGATGATGGGGCTCAACCCGATCGGAGCGAGCATGGCCGAGGCGACGCTGGGCGGATTCACTCTGGGGCGGCTGCTGGGGCGGGGCGGCATGGCCGACGTCTGGCACGGTCGCCATCGGCTGTCGGGTGAGCCCGCGGCGATCAAGGTCATCACGCCCAAATGGGCCCACGAGCAGCGCTTTCGCGACGGCTTTCGCCGCGAGGTGCGCGCGGTGGCCGGGCTGGATCATCCGGGCATCGTCTCGGTCTTCGACGCGGGCACGGTGCCCGACGCGGCCGCCGGGGCCGGGTTGACCCCGGGCAGCCCCTGGCTGGCGATGATGCTGGCCGAGCACGGCGAGCTGCGCCGGCTGCCGACGCCGCTGGAGTGGCCGACCCTGCGCGACGCGCTGCTGCAGATCCTCGACGCGCTGGCCCACGCCCACGCGCGGGACGTCGTGCACCGCGACCTCAAGCCGGAGAACGTGCTGCTGCGCATCGAGGACGGGCGGCTGCGGCTGATGCTGACCGACTTCGGCATCGCCCATGTCATCGAGCCCGACGGCCCGGCGGATGGCACGACGGTGTCGGTGGCCGGCACGCCGCAGTACATGGCCCCCGAGCAGCTGCGCGGCGACTGGCGGGCCTTCGGGCCCTGGACCGATCTCTATGCCCTGGGCTGCATGGCCTTCGAACTGGCGAGCGGGGCGGCGCCGCACGCCGGCAAGACGCCGCTGCAGATCGCGACCCGCCGCCTGACGGGCCCGATCCCGCGGGTTCAGCCGGTGCGCACCATGCCCGATGGCTTCGCCGGCTGGCTGGAGCGGCTCATGCAACTCGAGCCGTACGATCGCTTCGCGACGGCCGCCGACGCCGCCTGCGCCCTGGCTGCGCTGCCCGCGCCCGCCGCCGATATGCAGCGGCGGGCGTTGAGTCGGGCGCTGCTGGGTCTGGGGGCGGCGCCGGCGAGCGACGCGACGGTGGTCGACGGCCCGGTCTCCGACGTCGAGCGGGCGCCCGTCGACCCGAACGCGCCGACCGGGTTGGCGGCGACGCTGACCGCGGTGGTGCTCGCCGGCGCGCGGCACGGGCGCATGGCGCAGCCCGCGAGCGGAGAGCGGGCCGACACCCCGGCAAGCCCGGAAGGCCCCGCGGCGCTGCCGGTCGCGATGCCGGTCCGACCGCCCATCCCCGAGACGTGGTACGGCGACATGCCCCGGCGGCCAGTCTTGCGCGGGGTCGGGCTGGGGCTGTTCGGCGTGCGGGCGATGCCCTTCGTCGGCCGCGACGGCCCGCGGGATCGCCTGTGGGCTACGCTGCGCCGGGCCGAGCGCGCGCGCGGGCTGCAGGCGGTGAGCATCGAGGGGTCGGAGGGCATCGGCAAGACGGCCCTGGCCGAGTGGTTCGCCCGTCGGGCCCGGGAGCTGGGCGCCGCCGAGGTGCTGCGCTTCCGCTTCAGCGCGCTCGACGGCGCCGGTGACGGGGCGGCGGCCGGTTTGCGGGCGTGGTTTCGGGGCCACGGCCTCGATCAAGACGGGCTGATGTCGCGCATCGCCGGCGAGCTGATCCGGCGTGATCCGCGGCGTCGGGCCCGCATCGAGAACCTGGTGGCGCCGACGTTGGCCCGGATCATCGCCCGCAGCCGGGACGATGGGGTGCTCTCACCGAGCGAGCGCTTCTCCGCCGAGCGCGAGATGCTGAGCCTGCTCGCGCGCACGCGGCCGTTGATCGTGCTCTACGACGACCTGCAATGGAGCGATGACCGCCTCGCGTTCGCCGACTGGCTGCTCGCCCACCCGCCGAAGGCGCCGATCGTGCTGGTGGCCACCGTGCGCGCCGAGCGCGCCGAGCTCGATGTCGATCAAGCGGCGATCCTCGATCGGGTCCTCGAACGGGCCGAGCGCATCGCGCTGACCCCGCTCGAACCGAGCGACCACGCGGTGGTCGTCGAGGAGCTGCTCGGCCTCGCGCCGGCGCTCTCCCACGACCTGCGCCAGCGGGCCCGCGGGTGCCCGCTGTTCACCGTGCAGACGGCGACCGAGTGGGTCGAGAGCGGCGCTTTGACCGCGACCGCCGCCGGGTACGCGGCCGGCTCGGGTCAGATCTTGCCGATGCCCCGCGACCTGGACGAGCTGGCCCAGCGGCGTCTCGAACGGTTGGTGAATACGCTGCCCGATCCGGTGGCGGCGCGGCGCGCCTTGCAGGTGGCGGCGACCCTCGGCGACGCCGTCGATGGCCACGAGTGGCCGGTGGCCTGTGCCGGCCTCGACGTCCCGATCCCGGCGGGACTCGTCGGTGCGCTGTGCGATGCGGGCCTGGCCACCGCCGGGCCCGACGGCTGGATGTTTGCCCATGGCTTCGTGCGGCGGGCGCTGGTCGCCGGGCTGGCCGAGCCCGCGCGGCGGCGGATTCACCGGGCCTGCGCCGACGCGATCGAAGCGGGCCGCTCACCGGCCGAGCGGCGGGCGCGGCATCTGATCGCCGCGGGCGCCGATCTGCGGGCCGTCGACGCCCTCGCCGACGCCGCGCGCGGGCGCATGGATCGGGCCGACTACGGCCGGACGCTGGCGGTGTGCGCGCAGCGCGACGCGTTGATCGAGCGCCTGGGCCTGCCCGACGACGACGTACACCGCGCGCGCACGCTGCCGCTGGAGATCGCCGCGTTGCGCTTCTCCGGGCGCATGGAGGACGCCAAGGTCCGCGCCGACCGCTTCGAGGGCTTCCCGCTGGCGCCCGAGCACGGCGATCTGCTGGCCGAGCGGGCGCGCATCCGCGGCGCGCGGGCGGTGCTGATGGGCGACAATCGGGGCCACCTCGACGGCTATCTGGAGGCCGTGGAGCTCTACCGGCGCGTCGGCGATACCCGGGGGCAGGCGCGGGCCCTGCACGGCATCGGCTGGTCGCACATCATCCACGGGCGCTTCGCCGAGGCGATCGAGGCGATGCAGCAGAGCCGGCGCATCGCCGTCGAGGGCGGCTGGCGCGTGGACGAAGGCTGGAGCTGGCACGGCGTCACCGCGGCGCACTTCTACTGCGAGCGGCCGGGCGTCGAGGCGGCGATCGCCGAGGGGCAGCGGGTCTTCCGGGCGGTGCGCCTGCCGAGCGGGATCGCGCTGATGCGCACCGAGCGGGCCGACGCCGCGCTGCTCGCCGGGCGGGATGCCGAGGCGCGTGGACACGCCGAGGCCGCCCGCGAGATCTTCGCCGCCGCCGGCTCGCATCTGGTCTTTCGCGCCGAGATGACCCTGAGCGTGCTGGCGCTGCGGGCGGGTGATCCGGCCGAGGCCCAGCGGCGCATGGGCGAGGCGGTGAACAGCGGCTCGCTGCGCGGCGTGGCCATCCAGCATCGGCGCGGCGGGCACCTCATGGGCGCCTGGGTGGGCCTGCTGATGGGCGACGAGCAGGCGTTCGCCCACGGCCTCGGCGTCGCCGAGGACGACCACGCGCGCACGTTCCTGCATCCGGCCGTGCGGCGCATCCTCCTGGAGATGGGTCAGCGGCTCGAACAGCTCGGGCGCTGGCCGGAGGCCCGCCGGGTCTGGAGCCTCGCCGCGGACCATTGGCGCGGTATCGATCCGGCGCGCTCGGCGCGCTGTCGGGCCCGCGCCCGGGCGACGACCGGCAAGCTCTGATCGCGCGATCTCGCCCGCGTCGGGATCACTCGGCCGCGGGCTGCACGTAGGCCGGCGTGCCCCACAGCGGCACCGTCGACATGCTGTGCTTGAAGCTGCCCTTGGTCTCTTTGGTGCTGTAGGCCAGATAGATCAGCGTCTGGTTCTTCTGGTCGTAGATCCGGCGCACCTTGAGGGTCTTGAGCAGGATGCTCTTCGACTTGCGGAAGACCACCTCGCCGTCCTTGGAGGTGTCGATGCCTTCGAGCATCGCGGCGGTGATCGCCCCGGTCTGGCGGCAGGCGATGCTCGAGTCGGACGGATCGGCGACGTCGAGATCGGCCTCGATGCTCGAGACGTGACAGGTGACCCCCGGGATGTCGGGGTCGGGCAGGCTGTCGATCTTGATGTCCTTGGTGGTCAGGACGCCCAACGAGACGTCGCCGACCTCGTTGCTGTTGCAGGCGGTCAGCGCCAGTGCGAAGGCCGACCCACAGAGCAGCGCGCGTACGGCGGAGCGGGCGATGGGCATGGCAGGGCTCCCGGGTGTGCGGTGGGGGCAGGGGACTCACGGCGCCGATGACGGCGTCCTCAGGGCATCTTGGCCAGCGCCGCGTCGACCGCCGCGCCGATCGCCTTGGCCGTCGCGGCGGTGAATGGCCCGCGGGCCATGTGGGTGATGGCGCCGGTGTGGTCGATGACCATGATCGCCATGCCCTCCTTCATGCCGCCCCACAGCCGCAGCCCCTTGCCCTCTTCGTCGACGACGTGGATCACCGTGGGCACCTCGTGCAGGTGGTCTTCGAACTTGCCTCGGGCGAAGCCGCAGGTGCCGAAGACGCAGTCGTCGAGGTTCATGACGTTGACCGGCTTGTACTTCGCAGACGGCTTGCGGGTCCGCATCTCGACCTTGAGCGCGTCGCCCATCTTCTGGGCGCCCTTGCGGCCGGCCATGTAGGTGATGAGGTAGACCCGCCCCGGCGCGAGGTGCTTCGCCGAGTCGAACCGGGTGTACTTGACGTCGTCGTCACCGACGCGGCTCATCAGACCCTCGTCCTCGCCGCTCAGGATCAGGCGGGGCAGCGTGTCGCCGACCGAGGGACCGGCGAGCGCGGGCAGCGACAGCACGGTGGCGAGGGAGACGGTGAACGCGAAGAGCATCGAGCGCATGGGGTGTCCTCCAGAGTGTATTCGACGGCGTGTCGTCGACGATACGCGACGCGCCCGACGGGCACCAACCCGCGACATGCAACGCGCGAGGGAAAACGCGGCAGAGAGGGGCACGATCCGCAGTCGGGATCGTGTAAGGTCCACCCGTCGCATATCCCGCCGTACGTGTCAGGAGGAGGAGCAGAGGTGCCGCACAACCCTCGTGGACAGGTCGAGGTCATCTGCGGGTGCATGTTCTCGGGCAAGTCCGAAGAGCTGATCCGCCGCCTGCGCCGGGCCGAGATCGCCCGCATGACCGTCAGGGTCTTCAAGCCCGCCATCGACGATCGCTACGGCGCCAAGGCCGTCGTCAGCCACCTGCGCGACGAGTTCCCCTGTACGCCCGTCGAGAACGCGCGGCAGATCGTCGACCTGTGTGGCGGCTGCGATCTGGTGGGCATCGACGAGGTCCAGTTCATGGGGCCCGAGATCGTCAAGGTGGTCGACGACCTCGCCCGTCGCGGCAAGCGGGTCATCGTCGCCGGGCTCGACCTCGACGCCTTCGAAGAGCCCTTCGGGCCGATGGCCGAGCTGCTCGTCCGGGCGGACTACGTCACCAAGCTGCACGCGGTGTGCGTCGTCTGTGGCGAGGACGCCACCCGCAGCTATCGCAAGTCGGGCACGACCGGGCAGGTCGAGGTCGGCTCGGATCAGTACGAGGCCCGCTGCCGCGGCTGCTACCACCACGGGCCCGAGGCCGCCGTCGCGGTCGCCTGAAGCCTGCGGCACAGTCGGGGCCGGTCGCTGGGATTCCCGGAGCCGGCCCGACCTCTCCGATCAGCCGGCTCCGGCGAATGGCTGTCGACGCCGACGGACGGGCGGCCGCCGGTCGGGCACGGTTCAGTCGTCCAGAGCCCCGGTGATGGCGGCCACCATCTCGGAGGTCTTCGCCGAGCCGCCCAGATCGGCGGTGAGGTGCTCGCTGGCGGTCAGCACCGCCTCGACGGCCCGGGCGAGCCGATCGGCGGGCTGGTGCTGGCCGATATGGCGCAGCAGGTGGATGGCGGGCATGAGCATCGGCAGCGGGTTGGCGACGTCCTTGCCCATCAGCTGCGGGACCCGGCCGTGGATGGCCTCGAAGACGACGCTGTCGTCGCCCATGTCCATGCCCCACACCGCGCTGATGCCGCCCACCAGCCCGGCGCCCAGGTCGCTGATGATGTCGCCGTAGAGGTTGCCGCAGACCAGCACGTCGAACTGCATCGGCCACTGCACCAGCTGCATGCAGGTATTGTCGACGATCAGCCCGCGGGTCTCGATGTCGGGGTAGTCGGCGGAGATCTCCTTGCCCACCTTCAAGAACAGCCCGTCGGACTGCTTCATGATGTTGGCCTTGTGGATGATCGCCAGCTTGCGGCGGCCGTTGGCCCGGGCGTAGCGGTAGGCGAAGCGGAAGATGCGCTCGGTCGCCGCGCGGGTGACCACCTTGATCGACTCGACGACGCCCGGGTGCACCTCGTGCTCCAGGCCGGCGTAGACGTCTTCGGTGTTCTCGCGGATGACCACCATGTCCAGGGCCGGATAGCGGCTCTTCAGCCCGGGCAGCGAGCGCACGTGGCGCACGCCGGCGTAGAGGTCGAGCGCCTTGCGCAGGGCCACCGACGGGCTCTGGCGACCCTCGGGGGTGACGAACGGGGCCTTGAGGGCCACCCCGTTGCGCTTGATCGACTCGAGGCAGTCGCCGCAGATCGGCGTATCGTCCCCCGAGACCTTCGAGACCCACTCCCACTCGATCTCGCCGCCGGCGGCGGCCACCAGCTCGGTGATCGGGCCGGCGAGGTCGCGGCCGATGAGGTCGCCGGGCATCAGGGTGACGGTGCGTGCGGCCTTCATTCGGCCACCTCCTCGGGGCTCGGCATCGCGGCGATGATCGCGTCGGTGATCTCGGTGGTCGAGGCGCTGCCGCCCATGTCGCCGGTGCGCACCTCGCCGGCCACCAGGACCCGCTCGATGCCCAGCTCGATGCGCCGCGCGGCGACGCGCTCGCCGATGTGGCGCAGCATCATCGCCGCCGAGATGGTCAGGGCGATGGGGTTGGCCTTGTTCTGGCCGGCGATGTCCGGCGCCGAGCCGTGCACCGCTTCGAAGACGGCCACCTCGTCGCCGATGTTGGCGCCCGGCGCGACCCCCAGGCCGCCGGTGAGGCCCGAGCAGAGGTCACTCATGATGTCGCCGTAGAGGTTCTCCATCAGCAGCACGTCGTATTGGTGGGGGTCGAGCACGATCTGCATCGCCACCTTGTCGATCGGCTGCTCTTCGTAGGTGATGAAGGGGTAGTTCTTCGCCACCTCGCGGCACGAGTCGAGGAAGAGGCCGTCGCTGAGCTTCATCACCGACGCCTTGTGCACCGCGGTGATCTTCGAGCGGCCCGTCCAGCGGGCGTACTCGAAGGCGTACTTGGCGATGCGCCGGCTGGCGTCGGCGGTGATGATCTTCAGCGCCTCGACGACGCCCGGCACCACCTCGTGCTCGCGGCCGGCGTAGAGGCCCTCGGTATTCTCGCGGAAGACGACCAGATCGACGTCGTCGTGGCGGGTCTTGAGGCCCTTCCACGAGCGCACGGGGCGCAGGCTGACGTATGTCTCCAGCGCCTTGCGCAGGCCGACGTTGACGCTGCGGAAGCCCTTGCCCACCGGGGTGGTGATCGGGCCCTTGAGGGCGACCTTGTTCTTGCGGACCGAGTCCAGGGTCGACTCGGGCAGGGTCTCCATGCCGGCCTCGACGGCGTCGATGCCGGCCAGGCAGCGCTCCCACTCGATCTCGACGCCCGTCGCTTCGACGATGCGCACGGCGGCCCCGCTCACCTCGGGACCGATACCGTCCCCGGGCAAGAGGGTGATGGTGTACTTCATGCGGTGATTGTCCTCCGTGGTCGGCTCGCCGCGGTGATACGGCGAAACCGCACGCGGATCAAGCCCGCGCTGCCGCGATCGTCGGCGGGCGCAACGCCCGTTCGAGGCAGAGATAGCGCTGCCCGTTGGGATAGCGCCCGTCGCCCCGCGGGCGATGCACGAAACCCTGCGAGACGAAGAGCGCGCGGGCCGCGGCGTTGTCGGCGGCGACCTCGAGCCGCATGCGATCGGCGGCGTCGATCAGCGCGGCTTCGGTGGCGGCGAGCTCGAGCGCCGCGTCGAGCAGCAGCCGGGCGATGCCTCGGCGACGCAGGGCCGGCTCGACGGCGATGGCCACCAGATCGGCGATGGGCTGCAGGTCGAGTTCGCCGCGCACGAAGGCCTGCATGACGTAGCCCACCGGCCCCCGCTCGGGCTCGACGGCCAGCGTCGTGCGCACGCCGGGGTGGTCGAACCAGCCGCCGAGGATGGCGCGGTAGTCGCCGAGGTGGCCGAAGCTCTGCGCCGAGAGGTCGAGCACGAAGCCGCGATCGGCGGGCGTGGCGAGGCGGAGTTGCAGCGATGACGGGTCCACGGGGGGCGTCTAGCGCGAGCCCGCACTTCGGGTCAAGTGGGCGTCAGCGGTGCGCCCGGCCGCCACAGGCGCTACGATGCCCGCGCCGATACCCGCCGAGGAGGAGAGATGCGCATTCTCGAAGGTCACCTGTCGCTGTCGTTCCAGGGAGAGCAGATCCGCTGCCCGATCGCCGGCGTGCGCGATACCGCCGGCGAGGTGGAGATCGCCGTCGCCACGCCGTTCGGCCTGCGCCGGGTGATCGTCAAGCTCGACGCCGAGCGGCGCTTGATCGAGGCCCATACCTTCGCCTTCGACTACGAGACCGGCGCGGTGTCCAAGTTCGAGCAGGAGATCGTCGGCGGGCCGGTCAGCGCCGATCAGCGACGATTCGCCGGCACCATCAGCGGCGGCGGCCTCGAAGGGCGGTGGGAGGTCGTCGAGCACCCCAAGGGCGAGGACGAGGCCGACGAGGCGGCCGCCGCGTTCGGCATCGCCGCGCGGGTGCCCTCCGAGGTCAACCCGGCCCCCGAGAAGCCCGAGAGCGGCGCCTGACGGCGGCTCAGCCCGCATTGGCCCGTCGGCGCCCGAACGCGGTGTAGACCAGCGTCGTGACGATCATCAGGTTGTTGGCAGCGGTGACCGCCATCACCCGCTCGGGCATCAGCCCGGCGAGCACCGTCATCGCCAGCGTAGCGGGGATGATCGGCCAGGCCCGCTGCTCGACGCCGACCGCGTAGACCGCCGCGACGATCGCCACGATGAACAGCTGCTGGGTGTAGAGCAACTCGGGCTCGAGGCCTTGCAGGTGCCCCCAGTACGCGAACAGCCCGAAGCCGAAGGTCACCACCATCCAGCAGAGCAGCAGCAGCCGGTTGGGCACCGTACGTCCCAGGTGCTTCCAGCGCAGCGCGAAGATCGCGAGCACGACGACACCGAGCAGCGCGTTGTTGCGGGCCACGACGTTCAGCGGTGAGATCGCCCCCAGTATGGCTTCGCTCAAGGGCAGGACGACCCAGCCGATGCCGAGCAGCAGCGCAGCCCAGCCGCGCATGCGCCGGCCGACATCGCTGTCCATGCGCGCCGCGTCCGACGCTCGCCGGGCGTCCTCCAGCCGACGGGCGGAGATGGCGGCGTTCAACTCGATGCGCACCTGCGGGTCGATGGCCGCGCCGGGCAGCGTCAGCCGAACCCGGGCGGCCTCGGCGTCGCCATCGGCGAGAGCGACGCGGGCCATCGCGACCGCCGCGCGCCCCCGCAGGGCGTCGACGGTGCCCGCCGGCAGCAGAGAGGCCACCTGAGCCAGCGCCGAGCGCACCCCGTCGAAGGTCGCCTCGAGCGTCAGCCGATCGAGCTGCACCTCGCCGGCGGCGGCCGCCTCCAGGGTCTCGACCCGGCTGCTCGACTCGTCGAGCAGCCGCAGGGCGGGGCGTTGGTCGAGCCAGGCTTCGACCCGCCGCGCCCACTCGGTGGTCGACGGCGGGCGTTCGTCGGCGCGGTGGGCCATCGCCCCGAGGCAGATCGCCGCCAGCCGCGGATCGACGAAGTCGGGCACGGGCGCGATGAGCCCGCGAGAGGCGGCGGTCAGCAGCGCCAATGCGGTGCGCCCGCGATAGGGCGGCTGCCCGGTGAGCACCTCGTAGAGGGTCGCGCCGAGCAGGAAGACGTCGGTGCGCGGCCCGATCTCGTCGCGCTGGTCCGCCGCCTGCTCGGGCGCCATGTAGTGCGGCGTGCCCGCGACCCCCGACTCGCCGTCCAGCCGCGGGATCCGGGGGTCGGCGTCGTCGCGCAGCGTGACCGCGATGCCCCAGTCGAGCAGGTAGACCTCGCCGAAGCGGCCGACCATGACGTTCTCGGGCTTGATGTCGCGGTGCACGATGCCGCGGCTGTGGGCGAAGGCGAGCGCCTCGCTCACCCGCAGCAGGATGCGCAGGTGCTCGGCCAGCTCGGCGTCGGTGCGCTGCGCCGGATTCTGCCGGCTCAGCAGATCGGCCCAGCTCTGGCCTTCGATGCGCTTGAGCACCAGCCGCGGCCGGCCGTCGTCGTCGATCTCCAAGGTATGGACCGGCACGATGCCCGGGTGCTCGAGCTGGCCGGTGACCACCGCCTCGGCCAGCATCGCCGAGATGCGCGGAGAGGCCAGCTCGCCGTTGGGGACCTTGACGGCGACCGAGCGTCCGAGGGCCACCTGCCGGGCTTCGAAGACGGTGGCCATGCCGCCCCGGCCGAGCACGCCGCCCATCTCGAGCGCCTGGCCGTCGACCAGCATCGACAGCGAGGCCTCGCTGGGCGCCAACGTGCGGTCGGGCCGCAGCGTGGCCTGTGGCGCGGTCTCGGCGCCCGCCGCGACCGTCGCCGGCAGATCGTCGCCGGTGCTCAGTGGACCTGCTCGCTCTGCTGAGGCGGCTGCGGCGGCGCCTTCCACACCGCCTCCATCGAGTCGATCTCGTCGTCGGCCTGCGCGCGCAGGGCCGCCGGATCGACGTCGGGCTGCGCCTCGAGCTCGGGCGCGAGGCGGGCGATGATCGCGTCGAGCCGCCCCAGCCGGCGCGCCATGCCCAGGCGCTCGGCGAGCCGGCGGGCGTGGCCATAGGCCAGGAACGCGCCGCCGCGGTCGCCCTGACCCGACTTGGCGTCGCCCATGTCTTCGTACAGCCGCACCAGCCCGAACCGATCGCGGGCCCGCAGGCGCACCGCCTTGACGTCGTCGAGCGCCTTGACCGCGTCGGTGAACTTCTCCTGGTCGATCAAACACTTGGCGAGGCTCTGCCAGGCGTCGGCCCACTGCACCGCCGCCCGCGCCTTGCGGAACTGCTCGCCCACCGCCCGCAGCCGCTTCTCGGCCTCCACCGGGTTGCCGTGGCGCCGCTGCAGACCGGCCGCCGCGACCTCGAGGATGTGCACCGGCAGCTGCGCCCGCTGGAAGGCCGCCACCGCCTGCTGCAGCAGCGCGAAGGCCGGATCGAGCTGCTCGGACTCGGCGTGTACGAACGCCCGCGCCATGCGCGAGGCGCCCGCCGCCCGCGGGTCGCGGCTCTGGTCGGCGGTGTGGATCGCCTCGTCGAGCGCGATGGTCGCCGCCTCGACGTCGCCGCGCTCGTAGAGCACGCGGCCCAGGCGCACCAGCCCCAGCGCCACGTGCCCCGCGTCCCCGCTGGTCCGCAGCGCCTCGATACCCGCCCGCAGCAGCTCGACGGCCGCGTCCAGGTCGCCCTCGAGCACCCGCACCTCGGCCCGCAGCAGCGAGATGCGGGCCAGGCTGCGGGCGTGGCCGCCGCCGCCGAGCAGCTTCTCGGCCAGATCGAGCGCCTGCATCGCCGGCTCGGGCAGCGCCAGCGCGAGCCGGACCTCGCCCAGCCGGGCCATGGCCTCGCCCGCCGGGCCGGTACGCCCCATGCGCTGAGCCGCGGCCGCCGCCGCCTGGAAGGCCTGATCGGCCAGCTGCACCCGCCCGGTCATCGAGCCGAGGCCGCCGGCCTCCATCGCCGAGCCGTAGAGTCGGGCCAGGGCCAGCAGATAGTCGGTCCTGGCGTTGAGGATCGGCAGCATGCGCCGGAACCCGGCGTCGATGCGGGCCGCGTCGCGGGTATTGAGCAGGAACTGCTGCACCGGCCGCCCGTCGCCGGCCGTCAGGCTGAGGCGCCAGACGCGATCGGCCACCTGCCAGCCGTGGCTCGGGGTGTAGCCCTTGAGCAGCGCGTCGCGCAGGCCCAGCGCGAACTGGCGGGTCTCTTTGTCGTCGAGCACGTCGAGCAGCGCCGCGGGCAGCCGGGGGTCGGTCCAGCGGAAGGTGGGGTGCAGGCCGTCGGGCAGGTCGGTCCAGCCCATGCCCTCGGGCGACGCCGCCGCCTCGCACGTGCCCACGACCGCGCCGTCGAGCTCGAACTCGTCGTCGTGCAGCAGGTCTTCGACCCAGTCTTCGTCGTGGCCGAGCACCTGCCCCACGGCGAACCCGTGGAAGGGCTGGCCGTCGAGCGCCGCCACCGCCAGCGCCCGCCGCGCGCCGGCGTTCTCCGGCAGCAGCGGCCCGGGGTCGAAGCCGTCTTCCAGGCGATCGAGGCCAGCGGCCAGCGGCCGGCTCGGGCGGTCGGGGTCGGCGAGGTCTTCGAGCCACGCGTGGGCCTGGGCCAGCCCTTCCGCCGGGCGGCCCACGGTGGCCGCCACCAGCGCCGCGGCCCAGCCGGTGGGCGCCGTATCGAAGCGGGCCTCGAGCAGCGCCTCGGCCCGCTCGGCGCCCCACGGCGGCAGCTCGACCTCGACGAGGACCTCCCGGGCGCGGGCGTCGGCGATCACGTCGACGAGCGGCCCGTCGTGTGCCGGATCGGCCGGCGCGCCGAGCACCAGCAGCGACTTACGGGTCTTCGACGGCTCGATGAACAGCGGCAGGCCCAGCAGCACGGCTCGGCTCTGCAGGTGCGCGTCGTCGAGCAGCAGGGCGATGGGCGTCTGCTCACCGGCCCGGCCGAGCACGCCGAGCAGGTCCTCGGCGTAGCGCAGCTTGTCCAGCGCGGCCTTGAGCTCGTCGGGCAGCGGCGCCCGCTCGACATAGGGCTGCAAGAGGTCGCGCAGGTCGTCGCGGGCGGCGGGCACCACGGGCGGCACCATCGCCTGCGCGCCGTGGCGCCCGAGCAGCGCCCGGCGCAGCGCCGCGAGCGTGGTCGACGTGCCCGGTCCGCGGATGACGACCACTGCCTGTTCGCCGCCGAAGCGCTCGGCGATGGCGGCGACGTGGCCGCCGGCGTCCACGAAGGGCCACGCCCGGCTGCGCGCGGTGAAGGCCCACGACTCGGCGCCGCCGCTGCCGCCATAGGGCGGCTTGTCGCCCGTCCGGGCCAGATCGTCGACAAGCGCCAGCCACGCCTGCCGCAGCGCGGCTTCGGGCAGCGGCGTCTCGGGCGCCGCGGCGAGCAGCGCGTCCTCGATGGCCTGGGGATCACCCCCGTCGAGCGCCGCCGGCCCCGCGGCGATCAGCGCCCGCCACAGGTCGGCGACGGCGGCGTCGGCGGCGGCGTTCGGCACCCGCTGGCGCACGATCTTCTCGGCGGCGCCCAGGGCCGGGGCGAGGCGATCGGGGTCGCGATCGGCGCCGGCGAGCGCGGCGGCGGCGGCGGCGAGGGTCAATTCGGTCAAGGTGGCCTCCTGACGGGTAATCGGGCCCGGATACCAGTTCACCGCACTGCGGGCAAGACCGGCCGCACGGGGCTGCCCGGCGGGCCTCGGCGCGGTCGAGCCGAGCCCGGAGCCGGTGGGGGCCCGAGAGGCGGCTCCAAAATGCCCGGAGGGCCGCCCACACGCCCGTCTGTGGCGCGAAGAGCGGTCGAGCAATGTCACGGTGGCGACCGGCGTGGATCGGCCCGTCGCGGTGCCTCGGGCGCGCCCCTGAGCGATCGGCAGCCGGTCAGCGGCGGCGTCGGCGCAGGCCGAGGGCCAGCAGGCAGGCGACCGCGGCCCACGCCCCTCGAGTCGGCTGGCCCGCGCCGCTGCTGCAGCCGCCGTCGGCCGACGGTGGGCAATGGCGCAGCCGCTCGGCGGTCGCGGCTCGGGCTTCGATGAGCGCGGCGCAGTGCTCCTCGGGCGTGCGGGCGACGAGCGGTCGATCATCGAGCGCATCGCAGGCGTCGCCTATGCCGTCGCCGTCCAGGTCGGCCTGGGCCGGATCGGAGATCAGCGGGCAGACGTCGTCGCCGTCGGCGAGCCCGTCGCCGTCGTCGTCGGTATCGCAGGCGTCGCCGGCGCCGTCGCCGTCGGTGTCCACCTGCTCGGGGTTCCGATCGAGCAGGCAGTTGTCGTCGTCGTCGCTCACCCGATCGCCGTCGCGGTCGTCTTCGCAGGCGTCGCCTTCTCCGTCGCCGTCGAGGTCGGCCTGGTCGCGGTTGAAGACGAGCGGGCAGTTGTCGGCGCGGTCGGGCACGCCGTCGTCGTCGTCGTCGTTCTCGCAGGCGTCGCCCGCGCCGTCGCGGTCGGTATCCCGCTGATCGGGGTCGACGTCGAGCGGGCAGACGTCGGCGCCGTCGGGCACGCCGTCGCCGTCGTCGTCCTCGTCGCAGGCGTCGCCGGCGCCGTCGCGATCGGTATCGGTCTGGTCGGCGTTGTGTACGAAGTCGCAGTTGTCTTCATGGCCCGGCAGCCCGTCGCCGTCGTCGTCGTCGCAGGCGTCGCCGTCGCCGTCGCCGTCGCTGTCGAGCTGGCGCGGGTTCACGATCAGCGGGCAGTTGTCGATCCGCCGGGGCGCGGCGAAGACGTCCGGTTCGAAGCCTTCGTCCACGAAGCCGTCGCGGTCCTGGTCGATCAGATCGTCGGTCGCGGTGCACGCCGGATCGTCGACGCACTCGCCGGCCTCGTCGATGACGCCGTCGCGGTCGTTATCGCGAAAGTCGAAGCCCGGCCCGCAGACGCCGGTGTCGCAGTTGAGCACGCCGTCGTCGTCGAGGTCGGCGTCGCACGCGTCGCCGAAGCGGTCGCCGTCGAGGTTCGACTGGTCGGGGTTGGGCACGCTGCGGCAGTTGTCCTCGCCGCGGTCGGGTCCGGGATAGCGCTGGCGGGGCAGCGGCCGCTCGTCGGCCTCGTCGACCCGGGCATCGCCGTCGTTGTCGAAGAGGTCGCGATCGCCGCGATCGCACTCGCCGAACGCCGGATCGGCGAGGTCGCACTCGCCGGCCTCGTCGATGGCGAGGTCGCGGTCTTCGTCGTAGCCGTTGTCGTCGGGCCGGCAGATGCCGTCGGCGCCGCAGTCGAGCAGGCCGTCGCCGTCGTCGTCGGGGTCGCACGGGTCGCCGGCGCCGTCGTGATCGGTATCCACCGACTGGATCCGCGGCGGGGGGACCGGGTCGATCCGGCGTACGCCGCGGTTGTAGAGCAGCGGGCAGTTGTCCGGGTGCGAGGTGGGGTCGCTCTCGTCGACGACGTCGTCGAGCAAATCGCCGTCGTCGTCGGCATCGCACCGGTCGCCGTGGCCGTCGCCGTCGTAGTCGAGCTGGTCGACGTTGACCACCAGCGGGCAGTTGTCGAGGGTCGAGGGGATGAGGTCCATGTCGGGGTCGTCGACGCAGAGCGGGTCGGCGGGGTCGGCGCAGTCGTCGTAGACGCCGAGCGGGTCGACCGCGTCGGGGTGGGGGGCTTCGAAGATGCCGTCGGCGTCGGCGTCGGGCTCGACGTAGCACGCCGGGGAGCAGCCGTCGCCGGGCAGGTGGTTGCCGTCGGCGCAGCGGTCGGGGCCGGGCGGCGGCTCGCGGTCGGGGCCGCAGCCGGTGGGCACGCCGTCGATGACCTCGTAGCGGAAGACGCCCGGCTCGCGCACGTTGGAGAGGGTGCAGAGCAGGCGGCTGTCTTCGCTCTGAGCGCCGGGCCAGAGCCAGCCGCGGCCGTCGGCGCCCTCGCCGGCGTCGAAGCCGATATTGGGCAGGCCGTCGTGGTCGGTGAAGCCGTGCTGCCATTGGCAGAGGCTGTAGCGCATCTCGATGGTGTAGCGGCCGGGGTCGTCGGTGAAGGTGAGGATGAGCTGCCAGTCGTTGAGCAGCCGCTCGCCCCACTGCGGGCCGATCGGGCGGTCGGGGACCTGATGCCAGGTGACGATAAGGCGGCCGGGCGCGTCGGGGCCGGGCGCTTCGAGGGCGAAGTAGGCGAGGGTCGGGTCGGACTCGCCGTCTACGAAGTCGTTGAGCGCGCCCGAGTGTTCGAAGGGCACCAGCAAGGGGTTGTGCTCGATCGCAGACCTGCGCGGCAGCGGCTGCCCGATGGCTCTGGCGTAGGAGAGTTCGAACGAGATCGACCCGGTCCAGTTGATGAACACCTGCTCGTAATGCAGTCGATACCAGCTCATGCCGCCGGGTGAGGCGTCGGTGATCGGGGTTGGTGTCACCCAGTCCGTGGGCATGCCGAAGCCGACCGGGCCGCCGAACCCGTCGAGGAGCGGGGCCCCGCGTTGCAGATTCTGCGCGCCCGCCGTTCCAGCGGTCATCAGCAGCGCCATGCACAGCGGGGCCATGCGGAGGATCGTTCGCGCGTTCATCACTGTTCTATACCATCAGGGATCAGGCCGGTGTTGATCTCTCGCCACGCGGACGAGCGGCAGATCGCGCGGATACGCGTCTGGTAGGCGTCGAGGCGCCCGTCGCCGTTGCAGTCGGCGTCGCACCGGTTGCCGACGCCGTCCCCGTCGTCATCCCGTTGCTCGGGGTTGGCCGCCGTCGGGCAGTTGTCGATCACATCGGCCCAGCCGTCGGCGTCCGCGTCCACCTCGAAGCGACAGCCGGCCGGTTGGCAGGCCAGCTCGGGCAGGACGTCGCAAGCGTCGCCGATGCCGTCCCCGTCGCGATCGCCGACGTTGGCGTCCATGACATAGTGGCAGCGGTCGAACGGGCGCAGATCGAGCACGTCGTCGCCGTCGATGTCACTGTCGCATTCGTCGCCCTGGCCGTCGCGGTCGAGGTCGAGGTTGGCCGGGCTCGGCGTATTCGGGCAGAGGTCGAGGCGGTCGATGAGGCCGTCTCCGTCATCGTCCGCGTCGCAGACGTCGCCGCGCCCGTCGGCGTCATTGTCCGCCTGTCGCGGGTTGGCGATCCGCGGGCAGTTGTCCAATGGGTTCCGCCATGCGTCGCCGTCCAGATCGACGTCGCACGCGTCGCCCTCGGCGTCGTCGTCGAGATTCTCCTGGCCGGGGTTTGCGGCGAACCCGCAGTTGTCGAAGCTGCGCAGGCCGTCCGCGTCCGGATCACCGAGCAGCTGACCCTGCCCGTCGAACGCCATCACCCACTGCCGCCTCGTCCACGTCCGCGTCTCGGCGCTCTCGCCGGGGTCGCCCTCGCTGCCGCCGTTGAGCAGCATGAACACCCGGTCGGTGCGCAGCTTCTCGCCCTCCACCATCAACTCGAACGTCGACTCGGGGAAGATCGCCCCCACATGAGGCTGGCCGTGCGGGTCGATCGCCTCGTAGGTGATCGTCACCCGCAGCTCCGCCCCCCACGAGATCCGCACGCCGAACGTGGAGACCCGGTCGAGCAGCTTGCCCGCGCAGTCGGGCTCAGCCGGCGTCATGGCGTGCCACGAGACGTACAGATCATCGCCGTCGACGGTGTAGGTCACCCGGTTGACCTGCGCCCGCTCCTCGTCGCTCCAGGCGGCGCAGGTCCCGCCCAGCGGCATCATCAGCGGGGCGAGGACGACGGTATTTTCCGGGACTTCCCGGCTGGCCAGCAGCCCCTCGGCCGCCGTGAACGCCGGGCCGAGCCGACCGCCGATCGACAGCATGCCGTTCGGGTAGACGAAGACCGTCTCGGTCGCGACGCCGCCCGTGACGGGTCGAAAGCCCGCGGAGAACCCCGCCGCGGCGTCGATGGTGATCTCGCCGCCGTCGACCGGCGCGCCCTCGGGGATCGGGTCGGGCTCCACGGGGCCGACCGGCGCCTGCTCGGCCAGGGCCGAGCCGACCGGGTGCGCGGCTGCGAGGATGATCAGGGTCGTCTGCATGACGCGGAACATGAGTGTACCTCTCTCTCGACGCCTGCCCGGCGCCTACGAACCGTCTGTTTGTACGAATCACTGCGTATCGAAGCTCGGGTGGTCGGCGGGGCGCATCGGGAGGTCGTCGGCCGCCGGTGAGGTCAATCTAGCGCTCGCCGCCCGGATGATCAATCCAAAGTTTCTAACAATTCTTGCAGTCTTTGCGCAGTGTCATGAAATCATGTGGATATTTCTCCGGGCATTTTCCAAACTCTGCGCGGCCCGCGGCCCGCGACCGCCCGATCGGCCCCTCGCCTGCGCCCCGAGGCCGCCGCTCATCGCCGATCGCCCCGGGCCCGTGGCCCCGGCCGGCGCTTTGCGGTAGGTTCCCGCCATGAGCACGCCCCGCCGCCCCGCCCGCCGCCGCCGCTTCGTCCGCCGCATCTGGCCCGCCGCCCTGGTCGGCGTCGCGTTCGTCGGCGCGGTGAGCCTCGTCGCCTGCGACGACCCCGACGAGACGCCGCCGATCGGCACCTGGCGGGCCCCGGTGACCATCGAGACCGTCGCGATGACCCGCTGCGATACCCCGCCGGAGCTGATCGACGGGCTCTCCCGCCAGCTGGTCGACGCGATCAACTGCCTGCGCCCGGGCACTCTGGCCGACATCCCGCTGGGCGGTGACATCCGGCTCTTGCAGGAGAATCGGCCGGCCTATATCGACGCGCGCTCGGTGGACGCGCTGATCGACGCGGCGGCGGCCGGCGACCGGCAGATGGTCGTGCGCTGGGCCTATCGCGATGTGGCGCTGCAGCATCTGTTCTGGCTGCAGGACGACTTCCGCGGCTGCGCGGTGGCGGCGCCGGCGGGCCTGTCGAACCACCAGAACGGGCTGGCGGTCGACCTCAACGACTGGCAGGCGTGGGCGCCGACGATGCGCAGCTTCGGCTGGGCCAACGAGCTGCCCAACGACCGGGTGCACTTCGACTATCAGGACGCCCCCGACGTGGGCCTCGGCGCGCTGTCGCTGCTGGCCTTCCAGGCCCTGTGGAATCAGAACAACCCCGACGCGCAGCTGGCCCTCACCGCCGAGCTGGACGGGCCGACCTACGACGCGCTCAGCGAGGCGCCCATCGAGGGCTTCGACGAGGATCTGTGCGCCGGCGGACCGCCGCCGGTGGGGCCCGGCCCGGTGCGCGGCCCGACCGTGGGCCAGCAGGCGTGGCGCGGCTGCGACGCGCCGGTCGAGCTCGTCGAGGGGCTGGCGGAGCAGGTGGCCCGGGGCATGGCGTGCCTCGAGCCCGACGCGCTCGCGCCGCTGGCGGTCTGTGGCCAGCCCGGCTGCGCTCAGGTCGCCGCGCCGCCGATTCTCGAGTGGCTCTCGGTGCCGGCCGGGCAGGCGTTCGCTGCCGCCAGCGAGTCTTTGGGACGCCCGATCGTCATCGAGGAGGCGCTGCGCGACGCCAGCCTGCGCCACTTCTACGACTCGACCGCGGCCAATATCGGCTGCCGGCCGCCAGCGGGTGAGGCGCAGCTCGTCACCGGCCGCGCGGTGCGGCTCGCCGACGATGGGGCCGAGGCGGCGCTGGACGCGGCGGGCTTCGGCTCCGCCGGCGATCGCTGGATCTACGACGGGCCCGACGCGGCCGACCTGGATCAGCTCTCGACCCTCGCGTTCCAGCGGCTGTGGAACCTCAATCGGCCGGATGATCCGATCGACGACGACGGCCTGATCGGCCCCCAGACCCGCGGCGCGCTCGATCGGGCGCCCATCGCTGGATTCCCGCAGGGTCTGTGCGATCCGGAGCCGGAGCCTGAGCCCGAGCCGCAACCCGAGCCGGAGCCGCAGCCCGAGCCGGAGCCGCAGCCCGAGCCGGAGCCTCAGCCCGAGCCGGAGCCGGAGGCCCAGCCCGAACCGGAGCCTCAGCCGGAGCCGCAGCCCGAACCCGAAGGCCAGCCGGAGCCCGAGCCGCAGCCCGAGCCCGAGCCGCAGGTCGCCGGTGACGCGTCGATCCCGCCGCCGCCGGTGCCCGGGTGGAGCGGCCTCGACGACGGCGATACCGGTTGCGCGCAGGCCCCCGGCCGGGCGCCGACCGCGGGCTGGTTGCTCGCCCTGATCGGGCTGGCCGCCGCCCGTCGGCGGTGGCGGTGGCGGTGAGCGGCGAGGCGGCCGGCGCGTCGACGCCTCCGCCGCCCGGCGAGCCGTGGCGAGAGACGTTGGCCGACGGCCGGGCGGTCGAGCTGCGGCGGCTGCGGGCGTCGGACAAGTCGCGGATGGCGGCGGCCTTCGAGACGCTGTCGACCACGTCGCGCTATCGGCGTTTCTTCACGCCCATGGCGCGGCTGACGCCACGCTTCCTGCGCTATCTGACCGAGGTCGATCATCACGACCACCTCGCCTGGGGCGCGATCGACCCGCTCGATCCCGCCGAGCCCGGGGTGGGCGTGGCCCGCTGCGTGCGCCTGATCGACGAGCCGACGGTGGCTGAGGCGGCGGTGACCGTGGTGGACCCGTGGCAGGGGCACGGGCTGGGGCCGCTCTTGCTCGACGTGCTCGCCGCCGACGCCCGGGCCCACGGTATCGAGACGTTTCGGGGCTATGTGCTGCCCGACAATACGCCGATGCGGTCCCTCGTCGAGCAGAGCGGCGGGCGGACGCGTGTGACCGAAGGGGGCCTTCTGCGCATCGATCTGCCATTGCCGGTCGTTTCGCAGGGGCCGTGGCCCGCGGCGCGCCATGTACTGCGCACGGTGGCCCGCAGCGACGTGCCCCGCGCCCACAACCCGTTCGTCGAGGCCGAGGACTATGACACTGGCGTTTGATCTGCGCCTACAACAGCCAGCCCAGCCCGAAGCCGAGGTGCAGCCGACGCAGGTGCGGGTCGAAGTCGGGGTAGTTGAGCTGGGCTTCGGTGCGCACCCGCAGCGAGTCGAGGATCTCGACGTCGATGCCCACCGGCACCCGGGCGGTGGGCAGCGTGCCCCAGTTGCCGATCTGCGGGGCGCTGTAGATCCACAGGCCGTCGAGCAGGCGGGCGGCGACCGGCAATTCGAACGTGGCCCAGCCGACGCCCACCTCGACCCCGACACCCAGGGAGACCTGCTCGTGATCCAGCGCCCGTACGCGCACCGAGAGGCCGGCGGTGCCGCCGACGTCGTCGAACGCGCCGACGAGCGCGAGGTCGAGCCACGAGGTGGCCGAGATCGAGCCCCAGGCCTGCCCCGCGTGACGCCACGGCTCCTCGATCAGCGGGCGCGGCCCGACCGCGACGTAGCCCAGCCCGACCTCGCCGCGGGCGGTCGGCGGCAGCGGGGTCATCGGGCGCAGGTGGCCGGCGGGCGCGCAGCCGGCGAGCAGCGCCAGCGCCAGCATCGGCGTCAGCGCCCGGCGGCGTGCGCGCTCGCCGTCGCGTGCGCAGCCCTGCTGATCGCGCCGGCGCCCGCCGAGGCTCGCCGCGAGCCGCCCGACCCCCCGCCGCTCGCGGGGGCCGATCAGGTCGACGGGCCCGGGCGCATGTCGGGCGCCTTCTTCGACGAGGAGGGGCTCGAGCTCGACTTCGACGACCTCTACTGGGCCAACCTCAAGCCCGAGGAGACCCACGTCGGCCTGGCGTTCGCCTGGCAGGGGCTCATCCTCGGCCTGGGCACGTGGTGGTACTGGGCCAACGCCAGCGAGAACGCCAAGGACTGGGAGTTCCCCAGCTTCCGCTCGCGGCTCACCGGCGAGGCGGTGCGCTTCGACGACAACCACTTCACCATCAACCACGTCAGCCACCCCTTCGCGGGCGCGGCCTACTACGGCATGGCCCGCTCGGCGGGTATGGGCATCGCGGGCGCGACGGGCATGACCATCCTCAGCTCGTCGATCTGGGAGTACCTGCTCGAGTGGCGCGAGCAGGTCAGCCTCAATGATCAGTTCTTCACTCCTCTGGGCGGCATCGCCATCGGTGAGGGCATCTACCGGCTGGCGCATTATTTCAACAGCGCGCCGGGCGGCGGCGGGCTCACCCAGCGCGTGCTCGCGGCGACCGTCGGGGCGCCGGTGTGGTTTCATCGGTGGTACGACGACATCGTGCCGCCCGAAGGGCCCGCCGACAGCCTCGGCTTCAGCGCAGCGTACCACCATCGCTTTCGGCTGGCCTACGCCCGCGCGGGCATCGACGACGGCGACACCCCCTTCGAGCCGCGCAACGGCTTCGGCCTGGACGTCGAGCTCTACGCCGTGCCCGGCCTCGGGCGGCCGGGGGTCTTCGACGTCTTCTTCACCGAAGGCAACCTGCTCGACATCGAGGCGGGGGCCACCTGGGACGACGACGGCGTCGGCGCCGACTGGTATATGCGAGTCGAGACCGTGATGTTGGGTTACCTGCTCCAGGACGTCACCGGCGTGCCCGACGACATCTCGACCCGCTGGGGCACGACGGTCTACGTGGGGCTCGTCGCCGGCTACGAGCACGTGCAGCAGTGGCAGCCCGAGCCGCGCGATCGGTTCGCCAAGGTGCTGCTGCCCGGCGCCGACGCGGGCATCTGGCTCTACGGCGGCGGCGTCGTCGGGCGCATCCGGTTGACCGTGCAGCCGTCTTTCGACTCCATCGACAGCGTGGCCGCGCCGGTGTGGTTCGAACGCAACCCCGAGACGGTCGTGCGCAGCGTGCTGCGCCGGCGAGGTTATTACTATGGCTTCGGGCTCGGCAGCCGCCTGCAGCTCGAGCTCGACATCGACTGGCTGCGCATCGAGACCGAGGCCCGCTTCTATCACGTCGAATCCATCGAAGGGCTCGATCGGGAGCAGGAGGAGGTCGAGGTCGACCCGCCCATCGAGGACGACATGGTCCGGTATCGCGGCACGGCGGTGGTCACGCTGCCCGGGCGGCTGCTGTCCCTGGGGCTGACGTACATTCATACGCGGCGCTGGGGCAAGATGGAGCGCGACACCGCCGAGCGCAGCTTCGACCGCATCGAAGCGACCCTCGGCGTGGAGTTCTGAGCCGCGTCAGGGCTGCTCGGGCTCGGGGATGCGCTCGAGCAGCACCGTCACCGGCAGGTGATCGCTGCGGCCGACGTCCTTGACGTAGGCGTCGAGCGGGTCGAGGCGGGCGGATTCGTAGAGCACGTGGTCGATGGTGCCCACCGCCTGACCGTAGAGGCCGCGGCCGTAGCGCCAGGTCTCCTGACCCGGGCGGAAGGCCGGCAGCGCGTTGACGAAGCCGTCGGTCTCGAGCTGGCGGATCGCCGCGCCGTCGACGCCCTCGTTGAAGTCGCCGACCACCACCGTCGCCAGCGCCTCGTCACACTCCGCCGAGTAGCCCCGGATCTCCTGCAGGTGATCCTCGTCGATGTCGAAGAGGCCGGCGACGCCCTCCCGGCGGCTGTAGGGCGGCCGCAGATGCACCTGCAGCACCTGCAGCGGGCCGATCGGCGAGTCGACCTCGATGTGCCAGGCCGGATGCCAGTCTTCGAGAGCGACGTGCACCCCGCGATCGACGAAGGGATAACGCGAGAGCACCGCGAGCCCGCCCGAGGCGTCCCCTTCGAACGCCATATAGGGGTACTCCTCGTGCCAGGTGGTGCGCAGGATGTCGCGCCAGCCGGCGTTGACCTCCTGCAGGCAGACCACGTCGGCGTCGGTGGCGCCGATGGCGGCGACCGTCGCCGGATCGTCGTGCAGGTCGAGGTTGACGTTGAACGACGTGATGGCGATGTGCGGCACGCCGGGGGTCGGCGAGCGCGGCGTCATCAGCGGCCCCTCGACGCAAGCGGTCAGGCCGGCGAGGCCCAGGGCGGTGAGCAGAATGCGCATGCTGTCTCCTCCAGTCGGCGCGGGCGCCGTCCAGACGGTGGACACCATAGCCGGTCGGGCAAGGTCGGATCTCGATTTCCCTGCCGTGGCCCCGCCTCACGGCTGGGGCGGGCCCGGTGACTCTTCGGGCTGCTCGTCGTCGAGGGGCCAGCCGCAGCCGATGGCGTAGATGTCTTCGCCCACCGCGTCGTAGGCCTCGCGCCACGTCGCCCAGAAGTCGCTGGCGCGGCGCACGAAGTCGGCCACCTCGGCGTCATCCGCGGCGGCGTCGAGCATCCACGGGGCGTCGAGCACGATCGCCCCGCTCGGGCTGCCCAGGCCGGGGATGCGCGTCGAGAGGCGGCCTTCGGCCCAGGGGTCGGCGGCATAGTCGGCCACCGGCATGCGCTCGGGCATCACCGACCACGCCTCGAGGAAGGTCATCTCGCCGGCGTCGTTGAAGGTGAACTCTTCGTAGATCGGGCAGCTGCCGCCGTCATAGACGAAGTCGACATAGCACCGGGCGAACGGCTGCGTCGGGAAGAACCGGCAGTCGCGATCCTCGACGATGCTCGGGTCGATGCGCAGCGCGGCCCGGGTCGTGGCGATCATCTGCTGGGCGCCCCAGCCGGTGAGATAGAGCCACGGCGGCCACTCCCAGCGGGCCACGTCGGGGGCGTATTCGGGCACGATGGCCGGATCGGCCCGGGTATCGAGGGTGTCGAAGTAGATCATGGCCTGCTCGACGTACCACTCGGGCGGGCGGGTCGGCACCGAGGCGGTCGAATAGGCGCTCGGATCGCCCGTGTCTTCCGGCTCGGCGTCGACGGCCACGTCGGGGGATGCAGCGTCGGATGACGCTGCGTCGGGGATCGCGCCGACGTCCGCGGGGGCGACGTCGGCGTCGACCATGGCGCTGGTGGTTTCATCGCCTTCGCACGCGGCCGACAGGCCTCCGAGCGCCAGCAGAAACCCGAGCCGGGCGAGTCGTGGCACGGCATCCTCCTCACGGACGGTTGGCCTCGAATGTCGCAGTCGGGCGTCGGTCGGCGCAACCGGTCGACCCCCTGGAGATGATCGACCCGATGCGGTTAATCTCCGGTGTTCCTCCGGGGGCGTGCTCGCCGAGTCGGGTCGCCCGGAGAAGCCCGCGGGACACGAGGATATCCCGCGGTTGGGGAGGCCCATGGTCAACTACAACATGCGCCTGGCTGCGGCGCTGCGGCTGCGCTACGGCTGCCATGTGGCGCTGGTGCAGACCGGCGGCGACAGCTATCTGCTCGCCCGGGACGGGCGGGCGGGGCGCGCCCATGACAATCAGGCCCCCGTCGTGCGGCTGCTGCAGAGCGAGCCGCGCACCTGCAAGAGCAAGATGATCTTCACCAGCCACGTGCCCAACCACGCCGAGAAGGGCATGGCGCGCATGTGCGGGGTGCGCTCGATCGGCTATCTGCAGGGCCCCACCGAGCGCTGGCACGACATGCGCCGCTCGGGCTACAGCGACACGCCGCAGACCGGCACCACCCTGGGCTATCGCGACTGGTTCAACCGGCCGCAGCTCGAGCGCAACCGCATCGTCGGCTGGCTGCGCAACCAGAACGTCCGCTATCAGTGGGCCGAGTCGGGGCGCGGGCGTCAGGGGGCGGGCACGACCGGGCCCGATGCCCGGCGCTTGATCACCGATCTCGGGTCGTTGGCGTCCCACGGGATCGACCAGACCGCCCGCGATACCGTCGGCATGCTGCTCGCGTTCGCCGTGGTCGAGGCGGTGCATGGCCGCTATCGCAACAACCCGCAGCGGGGGCGCGGCTACCACGGTCAGAACATCGGCGGGGTGCTCGTCGCCGGCGACGGGCGACTGCTGGCGTGGGGCGTCAATACCAACCTCGGCAATACGACGCTGCACGGCGAGGTCAACATCGTGCAGTGCTTCCAGAGCAAGACCGGCGGCGCGCAGCTGCCGTCGAACGGCACGCTCTACACCACCCTCGAGCCGTGTGAGATGTGCGCCGGCATGCTGCACGTCACCACGCCGGGCAACTTCCGGGTCGTCTGCGGCCAGGACGACCCGAACCTCGGCTGGACGGCCCTGCGCAACGGCAGCAAGGGCAACATGATGAGCACCACCCGCGGGCCGATCCTGCCCGGGGTGACCTGGGCCGATCTGCTCGCCGCCCGCCTGGGGGCGAGCGGTACATTCGCCACCCGCTTCCTCGAACAGGGCGAGACCGCCACGCTGCTCGGCGACGCCCACGTGATGCTGCACCACATGGCCAAGCTCTACCTGTCGGGCGACGCGCTCGCGCGCTGGCGCCAGACGCTGGTCGCCTTCCTCCAGAGCGTGCGCGGTGGCATGGGCGGCTGACCGGCCGCGGCGCTCAGCCGCCGTGGGTGGCCAGCGCCTCCTTCATCGAGGTCATCGCGACCCCGCGCAGCCACTCCAGATCGACGCTCTGGTGTGCCTCGCAGATGAACCACGGCTCGCGGCTGTCGGGCTCGAGCATGATGCCATGCCGGATGCAGTTGCGGGCGAACTCGGCGTACAGCTCGGACTGCGTCGCCTTCCAATCGCGGTAGTTCTGCGGCACGACCGGCCCCAGGTGCACCCCGAACATCGCCGGCGGGCCGGCGAATTGATGGGTCAGGTCGAAGTGGGTGAACACCTCGCCGAGCACGTCGCGGATGGCCGCGCCGACCCGATCGATCGTCTTCAGCGCGTCGGTATTGGCCAGGATGTCCAGCGTCGCCCGCGCCGCGCTGAGACCGATGAGGTTGCCGGTGTAGGTGCCGCCGTGCACCACGCCGCCGTCGTGCCCGATGGCGTCCATCACCTCGGCCCGCCCGCCGAACGCGGCCACCGGGTAGCCATTGCCCATCGCCTTGGCGTAGGTCGTCAGATCCGCGTAGACCCCGTAGAGCTGCTGGGCGCCGCCCGGCGCGACGCGGAAGCCGGTCTTGACCTCGTCGACGATCAGCAGCGCGCCGCGGTCGTCGCACGCCTTGCGCAGGTGAGCCATGTATTCGTCGGTCGACGCGATGCTGCCGGCGTTGCCTTGAATGGTCTCGATGACCACCGCCGCGACGTCTCCTTCGAACGTCGCGAAGGCCCGTTCGAGGGCCTCGACGTCGTTGAGCGGCACGAACGCGCTCAGATCGCGGGTGCGGCGGGGGATGCCGCGGCCGAAAGCGACGATGGGCGGCTCCTCGCCCGACGCGGCGTCCCACGCCTCGAGGTCCGACTTCCACATCATCTCGTCGTAGAGCCCGTGGAAGCCGCCCTCGACCTGGATGATGTGATCGCGGCCGGTATAGCCCCGCGCCACCCGCACCGCGCCCATGACCGCCTCGGTGCCCGAGTTGGCGAAGCGCACCTTCTCGATCTGCGGGCACAGCCGCTTGATCAGCTCGATGACCTCGACCTCGACGTCCGACGAGAAGCCGCAGGTCGTGCCGCGCTCTTTGATCGTGCGCACCACCGCGTCGTCGACCCGATCGTCGCGGTAGCCGAGGATGATCGGCCCGTAGCCCAGGCGGAAGTCGACCCACGTATTGCCGTCGAAGTCGGTGAGCGTGCCGCCCTTCATCGTATCGACGAAGATCGTCTGATCCTCACCCCAGTAGCGATAATTCTCCGCGACGCCCATCGGCATGTGCTGGCGGGCGCGGGCGAGCCGCTCGGGGCGGGACTTGCCGGGAAACGGTCGGCGTGGTGCAGTCATGGCGTCCTTCGGCGGAGGTGAGCCGCGGTGCTGGTATTCGTCTACGGCTCGTTGATGAGCGGCGAAGAGTATCACGGCCCATTGGCCGGATCAGCCCGTCTCGGGCCCTTCGAAACCGCGCCCGAGTGGCACTTCTGGGATCTCGACGGCTACCCGGCGATGACCCCGGGCGGCGCGCGGGCCGTCGAGGGCGAGGTGTATCGCATCGACCCGGTGACCCTCGCCGAGCTCGACCGCATCGAAGAGGTGCCGACCCTCTATCAGCGGGCGACCCTCGAGACCCCGTGGGGGCCGGCGCAGGTGTATGTCGTCGGTCGGCGGCCGGCCGACGCGCGCCCGCTGCCGCCCGGTCGCTGGCGCCCCGAGACCCACCGCGCCTGACCGCGCCCGAGCGCCGCTTGACCGGGCCCCGTCGCCCGGCGTCCAATGCCGCGGCCAAGAGAGCCTCGGGAGACCGCCATGATCGAATCCGCAACGGGCCGCGCGCCCCGTCTGCTCGCCGTCTGCGCCTTGCTGGCGGGCGCGGCGCTCGCCGCCTGCGACGACGGTACGCCGACGACCGCGGTCACCGTGGACGCCGTTGTCGACCGCGACGCCGAGCCGCCGGCCGACCTGGGCCCCGTGGCGGACGTGGCGCCCGACGCCGGGCCGCCCGCGCTCGTACCCCGCTTCGACCCGGCGGCGCAGGCCGACGACTTCTACGCGACCCCGTGGCCGTCGGACGCGCGGCTGACCGCCGCCGGCACGCCCGACCTCTCCGGCTTCACCGTCGACCGGCCGACGCTGGCCCGTATCGTCGAAGAGATAGAGACCCGGGTCACCGGCTTCGCGACCATGCCGATCGTCTACATCGCATTCGACGGCGACATCTCCGACGTGCCGCTGCCGACGCCCGCCGACTCGCTCGACCCGCAGAGCACGCTGCAACTCATCGAGCTGGGTGAACAGTGCGGCCGGCGGATCCCCATCGAGAGCCTGGTGCGGGTCGAGGGCGACCGCTTCATCCCGGCCAATACGCTGCAGATCAAGAACACCGTCGGCACCGTGCTCGAGCCCGGCGTGGCCTATGGCCTGGTGGTGCTCGATCACTTCGCCCGGCCCGACGGCACCGCGATCCGTCGGCCGGCGGCCTTCGCCGACGCCCTGGCCGGCGAGGCCTCGGTCTGGGGCGCCGTCCTGCAGCCCTTGCGTGACTGCGCCGAGGCCGCCGACCTCGATCTCGAGCGGGTCGCGGTGGCCACCGTCTTCACCCCCCATGACCCGACGGCCGAGCTGCGGGCGATGCGCGACCGGGTCATGGATCCGAACCAGATCGAGACCCGCCCCCCCGCCAGCCTCGAGCCCGACTTCGCCTGGAGCCGCCGCCGGCTGAACCTGCGCACCCACAGCGGCCTGGTCGAGTTCCCGGTCTTCCAGGACGGCGTGACCCCCTACGTCGGCGTCGGCGGCGGCTTCGTGCTCGACGCGGACGGCGCGCCCACCGTGCAGCGCTGGGAGCCGGTGCCCTTCGCCGTCGCCTGGCGCGAGCTGGAAGACCCGCCCGCGCGGCGGCCGGCCCTCGTCTTCATCGACGGCACCGGCTGGGAGCCGTGGAGCCACCTCTACAGCGGCTGGCTCAACCGCACCCTCGACGCCGGCTTCGTGGTGTTCTCGTTCATGCCGCAGTTCCACGGCGAGCGGGCGGGCGTGCTCGGCGGGCCCGAGCTGCCCTCGTTCAACTTCTTCAACCCCACCGCCGGGCGCAGCAACTTCCGCCAGCAGGCCGCCGAGACGAGCTACTTCCTGCGGGTCATCCGCGAGCAGCTCGTCGACCTGCCGGCGCTGCCGCCCTTCGACGCCGAGCGCATCGTCTACGGCGGCCACTCCCAGGGCGCGCTGGCTGGCGCGCTCACCGCGGCGGTCGAGTCGCAATACGCGGCCTATGTCTTCAGCGGCCTCAGCGCCTACCTGACCCTGACCATCCTCAACCGGGAAGACCTGCTCGACTTCGAGGTCGCGGTGCGCGGCGTGCTCGGCGTCGACGACGAGATGGACCTCTACACCCCCGCGCTGCACCTGATGCAGCTGGGCAGCGACGTCGTCGACCCGCACAACTTCGCCCGGTTCTGGCGCGGCAGCGCGCAGGTGCCCGACGGCAACCACGTCTTCGTGATCAACGGCTACACCGACGACACCACCACGCCCCGCGGTATGGACCACCTGACCATCGGCGCCGACATCCCCACCTTCGACCCGCCCGGCTGGCAGATCGATCCGTTCGGCATCGGCGCGCCGCCGGTCGTCAGCCCGCCGGTGCAGGGCAATACCACCGCGCAGTCGGGGCGCCCGCTGACGCTGGCGACCTATATGGACAGCCACCAGGGCCACTTCACGGTGTATCGGCTCGCCGTGCTGCAGCGCATGACCCTCGGCTTCTGGCTCGACGCGCTGGCCGGCGAGGTGCCCCGGCTGCTGGCGAGCAGCGAGCTGTTGTGCGGCGACGGGCAGGACGGCGACGGCGACGGCGCGATCGACTGCGATGACGACGACTGCGTCGGCCGCGAGCCGTGCCTCGAGGTGGTCTGCGACGACGAGCGCGACCTCGACTTCGACGGGCTGACCGACTGTGACGACCCGGACTGCGTCGACACCGAGGTCTGTCAGGAAGAAGACTGCGGCGATGGCATCGACGATGACATGGACGGGCTGGTGGACTGCGCCGATCCCGGCTGCGCCGCCCGCGCCCCGTGCGCCGAGTCGATCTGCGACGACGGCGAGGACGACGACGGCGACGGGCTGGTGGACTGCGCCGACGACACCTGCGTCGGCCGCCGCGAGTGCCTCGAGTTCAACTGCGCCGACCTGCGCGACAACGACCGGGACGGGGCGGTGGACTGCGCCGACGACGAATGCCTCGGCGCCCTGGTCTGCCCCGAGCCATCCTGCGACGACGGCGCCGACGAGGACGGCAACGGGCTGACCGACTGCGACGACCCCCGCTGCTTCGGCTCAGAGGCCTGCCCCACGCCCGCCGAGATGGTCTGCGACGATGGCATCGACGATGACATGGATGGCATGGCCGACTGCGCCGATCCCGACTGCGCGGTCTTTGCGGCCTGCCGCCCCGAAGGCATCTGCGCCGACGGCGATCTGGGCAGCGCGGTGGGCATCGCGGTCTTCCAGGGCACGCTCGAAGAAGGCAGCGACGATCTGCCGCCGGGGGACTGCACCCGCCTCGGCTCGGGCAAGGACGCGCCGGAGCTGACCCTGCGCTGGACCGCGCCCGCCGATGGCATCTACCAGCTCAGCACCCAGGGGTCGCGGGGCGACACCGTGATGGTGCTCTATCGCGACGACTGCGATCCTCTGGGCGAGTTCGGCTGCAACGACGACCTGCCCGGCGTACGCACGTCGGGCATCCGCCTCGAGATCGACGCCGGGCAGACGGTGGTCATCGGCGTGCACAGCTACGAAGACGACACGACAGGGCCCGTCGCGCTGCACATTTTCGAGGCGCCCGCGCCCTGAAAATACACGCCGGGCAACTATTTTTGACCGTGCCGGACGGGTTCTCTACCGTATGCGGACACGCTGCCCGGGGGGAACATGCCCAAGCCCAAGCCCAAGAAGCTCGGATTCGGATCGGCGCTGGCCAAAGCGGCCCGCAGTCAACGGGTCTTCTATAAGAAGTCGCTGTGGGACGACTCGCATCTGGTCGGTAACAACCAGCTCGGCGACGGCCGGGTCAAGGCCGCCCGGGCGATCACGATCCTCGGAAATACGCTGACGCTGGGGCTGTGGCACATCCCGGCCATCGGCATCGGCGCCGTGCGCAACATGCATCGGCGCGGTCGACAGCGGCACCGCTACAACAAGCAAGAGGCCATCCAGCAGCGCTTCGACGTCACCTTCGGCGGCATGTTTCTGCATCAGCTCAAGCAGATCCAGGCCGATTACGAGGTCTCCCATAGCCAGGCGAAGCAGTTCGCCAACCAGCTCCGGTACCGGCTGAACATTCAGGACAGGCCCGCGGGGCACCCCTACGGGAGCGACCCGTACTTCCTCGAGGCCTACGCGGCGTTCGAGGCCGACCTGCGCGCCGATCCAGGGGTCGAGCGGCTCTTCCAGGAGTGGGCGCCCGACGCCTGACGCCCGCTGCCCTCCAGGCGCGGCCTGGTAAAAGACGCCCACCCCACGGACCAATCCCACTTGTGCGGTCATCGACCGCGCTCCACCATGCGCAGGTCTCGTGGGAGTCGGTCATGTCCATACGCACCATCGGTTTCGTTCTGTTCATCGGGGGCTTCGCCCTCGCCTGTGACCCGGGCACCGAGCCCGCCGATCCGCCGGATGCGGCCGACGCGGCGCTGCCCGACGACGGCGGCGAGGCCGGCATGGGCGGCGAAGGGGGGACCGCGGGTGCCGGTGGTGAGGCCGGCATGGGCGGAGAAGGCGGCGAAGGTGGAGCCGGCGGCGAGGCCGGCACGGGCGGCGAGGGCGGAGCCGGCGGTCAGGCGGGCGAAGGCGGCGCAGGCGGTGCCGCGGGCATGGGCGGCGAGGGCGGCGTCCAGGTCGTGCTCGAGTCCTTGCGGGTCACCGCCGACAGCGAACGTCTGGTGGTGGGCCAGACCGCGCGGCTGATCGCCACGGGCATCTACAGCGACGGCGCCGAGGCCGATCTGACCGCCGACGCCCGCTGGTCCAGCGACGGCCCGGCGCTGGCCATCGGCGCGCTGCTCGACGACGGGCAGGAGGTCGTCGCGCTCGAGGCCGGCGGCGCACGGGTCCAAGCCGAGGTCGACGGCGTCGTGGGCCAGCTCGAACTCACCGCCGAGGCCCTCGCCGCCGTCGCGGTGCGGGTCGAGCCCGAGGCGCTGGTGTTGCCCGCCGGCGGCACCGCCGAGCTGCGCGCCTTCGCCCGCTTCAACGACGACAGCGAGGCCGAGGTGACCCGCCTCGCCACCTGGCGCAGCATCAACCCGCTGGTGGCCACTGTCTCCGACGACGACGCCGATCGGGGCACGGTGACCGGCGTGGCGCCCGGCTCGACGCGGGTGACCGCCACCTACGATGGGCGGGTCTCGAGCCCCGTCGACGTCGAGGTGGGCGCCGCGGCGCTGGCCGAGCTGACGCTGGCCCCGGCCGACGCCGCGGGCGCGGTGGGCGAGACTGTGACCTTCACCGTGACCGGCCGCTTCGCCGACGGCGCGCTGCGCGACCTGACGGCTCAGGCCGAGTTCGCCGCCGAGCCGGCCCTGGTGCTCTTCGACGGCGCGCCCGGACAGGCCCGTCTGGTCGCCGCGGGCGAGGCGGCCGTGACCGCGACCGTGGGCGACGTCACCTCGGCGCCGAGTCGGCTCACCGTGGCGCCGCCGCGGCCCGTGGCGCTGGCGATCGAGGGCGGCCCCGCGGCGATCCCCGTCGGCGGCGAGGCCCGCTTCACCGCCTCGGCGACGTTGTCTGACGGCAGCCGGGCCGACGTCACCGATCAGGTCGAGTGGCGCGCGGACGACCCGACGGTGGTGCGCATCGAAGGCGGCGTCGCCACCGGCCTGCGGGTCGGCGCGACCGCTGTCAGCGCTGTCCTCGACGGCCTCGAGAGCCCGCAACTGCCGCTCCTCGTCGAGGAGGCGCCGCTGGATCGCATCGAGATCGAGCCGGCGATGCCCGCGGTGGTGGCCGGGCGCAGCGTGCAGCTCAACGCCACGGCGGTCTACGCCGACGGCGCGCGGCAGGACGTCACGGCCATCGCGGCCTGGGACAGCGACGACCCCGCGTTGGCCACCGTCGGTGACGGCCCCGAGGGCGGGCGGGTCAGCGGGCTCGCCGCGGGCGACGTGCGCGTCACCGCGACGCTCGACGGCGTCGTCGGTGCGGTCGTGGTCATGGTCTCCGCCGCCGAGCTCGACGCGGTCGTGGTCACGCCCATCGACGGGCGGCTGATCGTCGGCGAGACCCTGGCCTACACCGCCACCGCGACCTTCTCCGATGGGGCCACGCTCGACGTCAGCGAAGAGGCCCAGTGGACCATCGGCGACGAGGCCGTCGCCACGGTCTCCAACCGGCCGGGCGAGCGGGGCGTGGTCACCGCGTTGGTCGTCGGCGAGACGACGGTCCGGGCGACCTACGACGGTCAGCTCTCGGCGCCCGCCGCGGTCGTCGCGCTGCCGATCCCCAACGTGGCCCCCGAGGCGGTGCTCGTCTGCCCCGACATCGGCCGCGAGGGCATCGCGCTCGACTTCTCCGGCGAGGGCTCGCGGGACGTCGACGGCGCGATCGTCAGCTACACCTGGGCCTTCGGCGACGGCGAGACGGTCGCCGGCCCGCAGCCGCTGGTCAGCTACACCTACGGGGCCGGCGGGCGCTTCACCGTCGAGTTGACCGTCGAAGACGACGAGGGCGCCCGCGCCACCGCCCGCTGCGACGTCGAGGTCACCTCGGCGGCGGCGCCCACGGTGCGCTTCATCCGGCCGCAGGGCGTGCGCGAGACGACCCAGGGCGAGGTGATCGAGGTGCTCGTCGACGCCCGCGCCGGCGCGGGGCGCAACATCGCCGGCGTCGCGCTGCTGCTCGACGGCGAAGAGGTCGACACCGCCGAGCAGCCGCCCTACGAGATGCAGGTCGAGATCCCGCTCGAGGCCGAGACCGGCGCGACGCTGCGGTTGGTGGCCCGCGCGGTGGACGATACCGGCGAGGCCGCCTCCAGCGCGCCGGTGCTGCTCGACGTGCGCAACGCCCCGCCGATCCCGCTGTTCGTCGCGGTGCCCACCGACCTGCGCCGGGTCACCGTCGACGCCGGCGGGGTCACCGACGACACCACGCCCGGCGAAGAACTCGAGGTCCGCTGGGACTGGGAGGACGACGGCCAGTTCGATACGCCGTTCGACACCGTCAAGACCGCCGCCCACGAGTACCCCGAGCAGGGCGTCTACACCATCCGCATGCAGGTGCGGGACAACGTCGGCCAGCTCGCCAGCCTGACCCGCACCGTCGAGTTCGCCGACCAGCGGGTCGTCTTCGGCGACATCGAGAGCCAGGTCTGGTCGGGCACGATCATCATCACCGGCGACGTGCGGCTGCTGCCGGGGCATACCCTGACGGTCACCGCCGGCACCCAGGTGCAGTTCGCCGCCGTCGACCAGGACGGCGACGGCCTCGGCGATTACGACCTGACCATCAACGGCCAGATGTTGGTACAGGGCGAGCCCGATCGGCCGGTGGTCTTCACCGTCTTCGGCGAGGACGACCGCGCGCCGCGGGCCTGGAACCGCGTCCGCCTCGACGGCGACATGCCCAGCGAGATCCGCCACGCCATCGCGGAGTACGCCGAGGTCGGCTTCCAGGTGCACGACGGCAGCGTGCTCGAAGACATCCTCGTCCAGCGCACCCACGCCGCCGGCATCTACCTCATCGGATCGGACGCCGCGTCGCTGACCCGCATCACCGCGCTCGACCCGGGCATCCGCGGGCTGCTGGTGCAGGAGGGCGCCTCGGCCACCGTGACCGACCTGCGCATCGAGGGCGCCAATACCCACGGCATCACCGGCACGGCCGCGGGCGCGATCACCATCGACGACTTCCAGATCCGCCAGAGCGGGACCGGCTTCTACTGGGACAACGGCGGCCAGCTGACGCTCACCGACGGGCTCGTCGAAGACAACAGCGGCCACGGGGTCTTGTTGACCAACGCCCGCGTGCAGGCCGAGGGGCTCACCGTCCGGCGCAACGACTTCAACGGGGTGCACGCCCGGGGCAGCACCCGCGGCCTCGTCACCCGCTCACACATCGTCGAGAACCGCAAGGCGGGCGTGGCGGTGCTCTACTTCAACGGGGCCGACCCGACGCTCTCGGTGGTGCGCAACAACATCTTCGGCAACGCCATCGACGGCTCGACCCACTACGGCACCGCGACGCCCAACCTGCGCGCCCGCGACGGCACCTCGTCGTCGGTGACGCTCAATACCGTCGGGCCCTATACGCCGCCCGCCGGCCACCACATCGTCGAGGTCTCGGTGAGCTATGACATCACCGCCGGGCGCGGCTACGGGCGCCTGCTCGACCAGAACAGCGCCGAGCTGGCCCGGGTCAACCGCAGCCAGCGCTACACCTTCTACGGCCGCAGCGACATCAGCGCGATGCGGGTCGAGGCCAACCAGACCGACTGCTGCGGCAGCACCAGCCTGACCCTCGACCGGGTGGTCTACCAGCGCGACGATACGCCGGCTCAGCTCGTCGTGCTCAAGGTCGGCGGCAGCATCGACGCCCGCGAGAACTACTTCGGGGTCTACCCGGACGTGCTCTCGGCCCTGGCCCTGTCGTCGACCGGCGTGGCCGACATCCAGGGCTTCGTCGGCGTGCCCTTCGACGACGCCTTCGACACCGGCCCCTACTACGGCGGGCGCACCATCGACGAGCCGGTCGAGTGGTCGGGCGTGGTCTACGTCAGCGGAGACGTGACCACCGCCGGCCCGCTGACCGTCGCGCCGGGCACCGAGATCCGGGTCGCGCCCGTCGACCAGAACCGCGACGGGGTGGGGGACTACTACATCCGCCCGCTGGCCGCGGCGACCATCGTGGGCACCGCAGACGAGCCCATCGTCATCCGCGCCGACAGCGACGACGGCCAGCCCGCCGACTGGGACTGCCTGCGCCCCGAGGGCCCCGACAGCGAGATCCGCTGGGTGCGCATCCACGACGGGCTGTATGGGATCTACACCTCGGCGCCGGGCCTGGCGGTCAGCGACCTCGTCAGCACCGGCAACCGCAACGGCACCCGGGTGCTCGGCGGCGCGCCGACCTTCGAGCGGGCGGTCTTCAGCGACAACGCCAACGACGGGCTGCAGCTCGCCGCGGCGGCCAGCGTGACCGGCGCGCGCATCGAGCGCAACGCGGCCCGCGGGCTGCAACTCACCGGCGCCGCGGTCACCGTCGAAGACGCGCGCATCGCCGACAACGGCTTCTACGGGGTCGAGGCGCGCAGCGCCGGCCATACGCTGAGCTTCGTCGACATCTCCGACAACGCCGACCAGGGCCTCTTCGTCTGGGGCAACGGCGGCGCGCGTGTGACCGACTGCATCATCACCTTCAACGGCGGCGCCGGGGTCCTCGTCCGCTCCGACCAGGACAACCACGCCGGGCTCGTGCTCAACCGGTGCAACGTCTTCGGCAACGCCAACGTCGAGGGCGGCGTCGGCGGCTGGACCTTCGCCCAGGCCAGCCCCAACCTGCGCGCCCGCGATGGCACCAGCAGCTCGGTCACCTCCGAGACGTCGGGGGTCTACCAGGGGCCGCAGCGCGCCTTCCAGGCCCGGATCACCTTCGGGATCACCGCCGGGCGGGGCACCGGACAGCTGCAGACCGGCGAGGGGGTCGTATTGGCGAGCTACAGCCGCGATACGACCACCTGGGCCGGCGTCGACGCCGCCAGCCTGCGCGCCTTCGCCAACCAGACCGACTGCTGCGGCACCTCGACGATGACCCTCTCGGTGGTGCGCATGCGCACGCCGGGCATCATGCAGCAGGAGATGGCGGTCGGTGTCTTCGCCGCCGACCGGGTCGACGCCCGCAATAACTACTGGGGTGTCTTCCCCAACGTGCAGGATCGCATCCACGAGGCGCAGGTGGGCAGCACCGACTTCACCGGCTTCCAGCCGTTCGCCCTCGAAGGCGTCGGCCCGCGGGTGCTGCCATGACCGTGCATCAGACCCGGCCGCCGTCGAAGCTGCTCGATCCCGACGGTCCGCTGCTGCTGCGGGCGCCGCGCATCCAGGACGCCGCGCCGCTCGCCGAAGCCCTCGCCGACAGCATGGACGCGCTGCGGGCTTTCATGCCCTGGGCCCACGTGCCGCAGACCGTCGACGCGCAATACGCGCGCCTGACCGATGTCATCGGCAACTACTGGAAGGGCTCTGATTACAACTGGCACATCTTCGATCCGCGGGACCCCGAGCGCGCGCTGGGCGCCATCGGCCTGCACCGGCGAGCGATGAACCGGGCCGCGATGGAGATGGGTTACTGGGTGCGCACCGGCCACGAGGGGCAAGGCATCTGCACCCGCGCCGCCCGCATGATCCTGGTGCTGGCCATCGAGCACTTCGGCCTGCAGCGGGTGCAATGCGGCTACGACCTGGGCAATACCGCCAGCGGCCGGGTGGGCGAGAAGGTGGGCTTCGTCGTCGAGGGCGACCTCAAGGGCTACGGCCCGGCGGGCGACGACGCCATGCGGGCCAACGGTTGGGTGGCCCACGAGGTCAATCGGATGACCGCCATCGACCCCGAGCGGGCGCGCAGCCGCCCGTGGTATGCCGCCATGCGCGACCGGCTCGAGGTGTACGACTGGCTCGGCGAGCGGGTCGGCTGAGCCTTTCGCCGCTCTGACATCGACCATGACCGCCTTGCGCGGGCCTGGCGGTTGATCGACAACGGTCGGCACGATGGCCGATGCTGCGCACATCTTCATCTGCTACGCCGGCCCCGATCGGGCCATCGCCGAGCGCCTGCACGGCGCCCTGCGCGGCGGTGGCTTGATGCCATGGTGCGATGCCATCGACCCCCTGCCATATGAAGCGAAGGACGCCGCGAAACAGAGCGCGCTGCGCCGGGCGGCGGTGGTCGCGGTCCTCGTCTCCCATCACTGGCCGGTGGCCGGTGAGAAGGGCAGCGACTACCAAGGGCCCGAAGATGTCGCCTGGGCCATCGAGTTCGCGCGGCAACACGGGACGAAGCTGGTGCCCGTCCGCCTCGACGGCGTCGGCCGGGATCGGGTGCCGTACGGGCTGGTCCGCGCGATCGGGATCGACGCCCGCAGCGACGCGCTCGATCGGGTGGTCGTCGGGCTGCGGCGCAGCATGGCCGCCACCGACGAGACCCCGCCCGAGCCGCCGCCCACCGACCCGCTGGCGCGGGCCGAGCACCAGCGGGCCCTGCGCGAGCGGGAGGGCGCCTCGGCCAAGGTGCTCGCGGCGCTCGACAAGCGCATCCTCAACCTCAAGCGCGGGCGCCTGCATCGCCACCGCCCCGAGCCGGGGCTCGACCTCGACCGCTGGTTCTTGATCGAGAAGCTGGGCCGCGGCGGCTTCGCCGAGGTCTGGGCCGCCGAGGACGTGCAGACGAGCGAGACCGTCGCTCTCAAGATCCTGCACGCGCAGTTCGACGACAGCGCCGAGCGGCGGGCCCGCTTCTTCCGCGGCGCCGCGCGGATGGCTCGATTGGATCACCCGCACATCGCCCGGGTCATCGCCCCCGAGGTGGAGGACAAGGACCGCCACTTCTTCGCGATGGAGCTGCTGGCCGGCGGCGACCTCGACAAGGCGGTGCGGGCAGGCCGCGTCGATCGCGTCGCCGGGCTGCGCTGCGTGATCCGAATTGCTCAGGCGGTCGCCGCGGCCCACGACGCGGGTCTCATCCACCGCGACATCAAGCCGGCCAACATCCTGCTCGACGCGGGCGGCGCGCCGAAGCTGACCGATTTCGACCTGGTCTGGGCCGGCGATACCACCGGCGGCACGCGCACAACGGCGCTGGGCACCTTCATCTACGGCGCACCCGAAGCCATGGAGGACGCCGGGCGGGTGGACCCACGCTGCGATGTCTACGGGCTCGGGATGACCGCGCTGTTCGTGCTGCTCGGCAAGCCGCTGACGCGGCGGATGGTGCGGAAGCCGGAGAAGGTGCTGGCGGCGGTCGAGGGCTTCGAGCGGGTGAAGAGCGAGATCCTGAAGGCGATCGATTGGGAGCCGGAGGAGCGGCATCCGACGGCGGGGACCTTCGCGGCAGCGATGAGGGACGCGCTCCGGAGCGGGCGGGCTGCCAGACCGAGCCGGCCAACGATAACGCCAACTCCGTTGACTTCGCGCGCCTCCTTCGCCCGGTTGCGCGACGTCACGCCGATCGTCGTCTCCGCCGCGCACCACGGGGAGATCCACCGAGCGCGTGCCGCCGGACCGCAGCCGGGAGACACCGTCGCCCCAGCCACGGCGCACCGCCCGGCGCTGGTCTACATCCCGGCCGGCGAGTTCGCGATAGGCAGCCCGACGAGCGAGCGCGGTCGTGGCGAGAACAAGCCTCAGCGCTCGGTCCGCTTGACCCGACCCGTGTGGCTTGCGGCGACGCCGGTAACCGCAGCGCAGTACTGGACCCTTGTGCGGTCGGCAGGCCGCGGGACGGACGAGTTGCCCGTCACCCGGGTCTCCTGGCTCGACGCCGTAGCGTTCTGCAACGCGCTCTCGAGCGTCGAGCGCCTCGAGCCGTCCTATGTCGGTGACCCGGAATCGCCCCGGCTGGTATCGTCGGCGAACGGCTACCGGCTGCCGACCGAGGCCGAGTGGGAGCATGCGTGCCGCGCGGGCACGACGACGCGGTTCTGGTCGGGCGACGCCGAGGCCGACCTCGCCGACGTCGGCTGGTTCGCTGGCAACAGCGGGCGGACGGTGCATCCGGTCGGCGAGAAGCACGCCAACCCGTGGGGGCTATACGACATGCACGGCAACGTCTGGGAGTGGTGCCAAGACTGGCACGCGCCCTACGCCAAGAGCGGGCCCACGGCCCCGTTGGTCGACCCGACCGGCCCGCCCACCGGCGGGCGGCGTGTGCTGCGCGGCGGGTCGTGCTTCGTCTCTGCCGACTACTGCCGCTCGGCCCTGCGGAGCGCGTACAGGCCCGGGCACCGGGGCCACGGGTACGGCTTCCGCCTCGCCCGCCCCGTCCCTGCGCTTCGATCATAGATCTTTATCAGGTGTGCAAATCCCGGCAATCCGGCCTTACGCCCAGTCGCCGGCAAGATCCGACCCCCGAACCGCCTCGCGCCATCCACCGCAAAGATCCACCGCCCGAGCGCCTATTGCGTACCGTGCCCGACCCCGGCCTATGATGGCCGCTCCACCTCGACCCCGGCGGCATGACGACACCCGACCCCCCGATCATCCTCCTGCTGTTCGCCAACGACCGCAGCGACGGCCAGTACCTGCGCAACCTGCCGGCCGAGGCCGAGCGCCTCGAACAGACGCTGGCCCGCCTCGGCGAGCGCGTGCGGGTCATCACCAAGGCCAACATCACCCAGCGCGGGCTGCTGCGCCTGCTGCGGCGCCACGCGCGGCAGACCATCGGCGTGCACTTCGGCGGCCACGCCCACCCCGACGCGCTCTACATCGAAGACGACGCCGGCGCGCCGGTCGAGCTCAACGTCGCGGGGCTGGCCAACTGGTTCGCGCGTATGCCGCGCCTGCGCTGGGCCTTCCTCAACGGCTGCGCCACCCGGGACCACGTCGAGACCATCCACCGCAGCCGCCCCGTGCCGGTCATCGCGACCGAGCGGGCCATCTGCGACGACGCCGCGGTCGCCTTCGCCGACGAGTTCTACGCCTGCCTCGCCGAGTCGTGGACCATCGCCGAGAGCTTCGCCGCGGCGCGCGACGCGCTGACGTTCACCGGCGGCGACGGGGCCCACCGCTTCCTGCGACCGGGCAGCGAGCCCGAGAGTACGGGGCCGCCGTGGCGCCTCGCCATGCCGCCGGACGACGGCGCATCCCGCTGGACGCTGCGCACCGAGTGGCTCGGCGCGGCTGAGACCGCCGCCGTCGATCAGACATCGCCCGCCGCGCCCGCCGCGCCGCTGGAGACGCTGCGGGCTCACCTCGAAGCGGCGCACGCGTCGCTGGTGCCGTTCTTCCAGCCCGAGCACGGTACGGCCTTCATCCGCGAGGTCTACGTCGAGCTGCAGATCCACTGCGATCCGCGGCGGCGCGCGCGGTCGGACGCCGAGGCCGACGCCGCCGAGGCCGACGCCGCCGAGGCCGACGCCGCCGACGCCATCTCGGACGGCCCCCGACGGGTCACCCTCGAAGGCCTGATGGCGGGCGATGACGACCTGCCCTCCCACGGCCGCTGGGCCGTGCTGGGCGACCCGGGGGCCGGCAAGTCGACGCTGGCGCGGCACCTCGTCTGGCAGAACGCGACGACCGCCGACCCGCCGCTGACGCTCTACGTCGGCCTGGCCGACTTCGCCGAGTTCCAGGGCGATCCGTTCGACTTCGTGCAGGACCAGGTGGCGCAGGGCGCCGGCGCCGCGGCCGACGGCATCGCCGACGCGCTGCGCGGGCTCGCCGCCGACGAAGACCGGCTGTGGATCATCTTCGACGGCCTCGACGAGGTGGCCCCCGACCGGCTGAACACCGCCCGCCAGCAGATCGAAGCCTTCGGCCAGCGCTGGCCGGGGGTGGCGATCGTCGTCTGCTCCCGCCCCATCGGCTACGAGACGCTCGTCGGCTTCTCGCCGGCCCGGGTGCAGCCCCTCGACCGACAGCAGCAGCGCCACTTGCTCGACGGCTGGCTGGGCGAGGCCGCCGCCGCGCAGGCGCTCACCCGCATCCACGGCGAGGCGGCCCTGCACGACGCCGCCGGCAACCCGCTGCTCTTGTCGCTGATGGCCAAGCTGGCGTCCGAGGCGCCGAACCGGGCGTTGCCCGCCTCGCGGGGCGGCCTCTACGGCGCCGCGCTGAGCCTGCTGCTCGCCCGCGGGCACAGCCCGGCGAAGCGCGGCCTGGGGCCGCAGACGTCGAGCGCCCGGCGGCTGCTGTCGATCCTGAGCGTGGCGTTGACCGAAGCGGGCAAAGAGGCGTGGCGCCGGCGCGCGGTCGAGAAGGCGCTGCTGGCGGCTGCGCGGGGCGACGTGGACGATCAGGACCGGCTGACCGGCGGCGAGTGGAAGGACGCCGGCGGCTTCCTCGACTGGGTCGCGCACGACACCGGCATCCTCGCCGCCCACGACGGCCCCGCGGGGCGCTGGCGCTACCTGCACCGCAGCCTGCGCGAGCGGCTGGCCGCCGAGGCGCTGGCCGACGAGGGCGCCGAAGCCATCATCGCCCGCATCCGGGCGGTGGCCGACGATGAAGACCAGCTCGGTCGCTGGGGCGAGACGCTGGGCATGGCCTGCGGGCTGCTCGACGATCCGGCGGCGCCGCTGCGGGCGCTGCGGGATGTGGACGAGGCGCTGACGCTGCGGGTGCTGCCCGAGCTGAGCGGGCTGCGGCCGGCCGTGGCGCTGGACGTGCTGTTCGGCATCGAGCCGCGCATCGAGTTCTTCAACCACATCTGGGACGGCGAGACGCTGCACCGGCTGGCCTGCAAGTGGCCGCTCGACGAGGCCGTGACCGAGCTGATGGCGCGGGTGACGCCGACGCTCGACCTCGACCGGCTCGCGTTCGTGCACCACGCGCTGACCGCGCTGGGGCGGCCGCCCGCGCGGGCCGCGTTCTTCGCCGCGGCGGGCCGCCCCATCGACGCCGCGCCGCACATCCCGTGGGTCCCGATTCGGCCGGGGGTGTTCCGCATGGGCGAACCGGGCGAGGCGGTGGCGGTGCACATCACCGCCACCTTCGAGATGGCGGCGACGCCGGTGACGGTGGGCCAGTACCGGGCGTTCGATCCGGAGCACCGTTGCCGGGGCGGCGTGGAGCACCCGGCGACCGCGGTGTCGTGGTGGCGGGCGTGGCTGTTCGCCGCGTGGGTGGGCGCGGCGCTGCCGACCGAGGCGCAGTGGGAGTACGCCTGTCGGGCGGGCACGACGACGCGCTTCTGGTCGGGCGACGACGCCGCCGACCTGGACCGCGTAGGCTGGTACGGCCGCAACAGCGGCAACCAGGCCCACCCGGTGGCCCGCAAGCCCGCCAACCCGTGGGGCCTGTGCGACGTGCACGGCAACGTCGACGAGTGGTGCCTGGACGGCCATGGCCCCGCTCCAGACGCCGGCGCCGATGGCGCTCCGCTCGCCGATCCGGCCCGCCCGCCCACGGGCGTTCAGCGCGTATTGCGCGGCGGATCGTGCATCGTCTCTGCCGGCGTCTGCCGCTCGGCCCAACGTCTCGCGCGCGGCCCCGGGCTCCGGCTCGACGTCATCGGCTTCCGCCTCGCCCGCCCCGCCCCAGCGCTCTGATCATCGAATCCTGGTCAGGTGTGCTTTGGCCGGCCACCCGGCATGCCGCCCGGCAACCCGTGCCGGCTCTCCAGCCAGGCCCGGCGCGACGCGCGGCGGCCGGACCCCGGCAGCAACGGCGCGGTTCACGGCGCGGGCGCCCACGGCTCACGGGGGAGTCGGGAGGCCCCGCGGTGCGCGCCGCGGCGGCCGGTATCGGGTGTCTGCAGACGGAGGGACTCGAGGCGGGAGCGCGTCAACCGGCGGCGGCCGAAAAAGTGGGATCACCGGCGTCCGGCCCACCCCCGCGGGCGAGCAGGCGACCCGAGCCACCGCTGACCGCGCGGACCGCGATGACCGGCGTATCGGCCGGCGCTGTCAGATCTCGATGCCCGCCGCCGCGGGGCGACAAGCTGGTGGGCCTGCCCCGACGGACTGCTCAACGGCTCGCCGCTGTCCGTCGGCGCGACGCTATCCGACGGTGGCTGAGCCCGCCGCGGTTCACGGCGGCGGGGGCGCGCTCCAGAACACCTGGATGCCATCGCCCACGCTGAGCACGAGGTCGTCGCCGCCGTCGCCGTTGAGATCGGCGGTCGCCGCGAACGGGCCGTTGCCGCGCAGCGCCGTGAACCCCGCCGGGCGCGAGGGGTCGTCGATCTGCAGCCGATCCTGAACGCCGCTGCTCACCACGACGACCTCGGGGCTCGGGTCGCAGTCGAAGTCGCCCAGCACCACGGCGCCGCCGTTCTGCACCGAGCCCTCGAACGCCTGCGGGGCCTCGAAGTCGACCGCCGCCCCGCGGGCGTAGAACACCTCGCCCCGGCCGGGCACCACCAGCTCTTCGAAGCCGTCGCGGTCCAGGTCGGCGTAGAGCATGTCCTGGGCGTCGCCGGTGACCTCGAAGAGCACCTCGGGCGCGCCGAAGCCGTCGTCCTGCCCGCGCATCACGAAGACCTGCGGCGGCGACAGCCCGATCAGGTCGAGGTCGCCGTCGCGGTCGATGTCGGCCGGCACGAAGGCCCGCGACTCGCGGGCGGGGGTGATCCGGGCCTCGGCGAAGTCGCCCGCGCCGTCGCCGACGAGCACCAGCAGCGACCAGCCGACGCGGTCGGCGTCGCGCACCGAGGTGATCACGTCGAGCACGCCGTCGCCGGTGACGTCGGCGACCGCCAGCCCCGCGCTGCTCGGCGCGATGTCGCCCTCGACGACGTAGAGCGCCCGCGGCATCTGAAACTGGCCCTCGACGTTGTCGAAGATCTGCGGCCGGCCATTGAGGCCAACGGCCAGGAGGTGGGGGAAGCGCCCGTCGCCGTCGAGGTCGGCGAGGGCGACCCGGGTCGCGCCGACGTCCCGGTCGAGAGTCGCCGGCGTGCTGAGCGCCGCGCCGAGGTCGCCGCCGGCGTTGAGCCAATACCGCAGGCGCAGCGGTGACCGGTTGAACGGAGCGGCGTTCGCGCACACCACGTCGAGCCGACCGTCGCTGTCGATGTCGCCCAGGGCCAGGCCGACGCAGGCCGTATTGCTGCGGTAGAGGCGAGGCTCCACCGGCGCCGGCTCGTCGACGTGGCCGTCGCAGTCGTCGTCGACGCCGTTGCAGGTCTCGGCGGGCGGCGCGCCGCCCTCGAACTCGTCGACGCGGCCGTCGCAGTCGTCATCGATGACGTTGCAGATCTCGTCGGCGGGCATGAACACCCGCTCGCAGCCGACGACGCCGTCGACGCAGGTCGAGCGGCCCTCGGCGCAGGGCCCCGGCGCGCCGGTCTGGCACGGGCGCCCGGTCACGCCTTCGTCGGTCTGCCCGTCGCAGTCGTCGTCGAACCCGTTGCACACCTCGGGGGTCGGCTGCCGGTTGGCGTCGCAGACGAGCACGCCGTCGGCGCAGCGGGTCGAGCCCACGGCGCAGACGCCCGGCTCCCCCGACGCGCAGCCCATGCCGTCCATGGCCTCGTCGAGGCGGCCGTCGCAGTCGTTGTCGACCCCGTCGCAGGTCTCGGCGGCCGGCTCGATCAGCAGGTCGCAGCCCGAAATCCCGCCGACGCAGATCGAGATGCCCTCGGCGCAGGGGCCGGCGAGGCCGGTCGCGCAGGCGGTGGGGACGAGGTCCTCATCGAACCGTCCGTCGCAGTCGTCGTCCCGCCCGTCGCACGCGTCGTCGCGGTCGGCGCAGCCTCCGCTGTCGGGCCGTGCCATGTCGGGCTGCGGCGCCATGTCGGACTGAGCCATGTCGGGCGACAGCGTCATGTCGGCCTGCGCCATGTCGGGCGACGGCGTCATATCGGTCTGTGAAGCCATGTCGACCTGCGCCATGTCGGGCGGGTTCGCCGAGTCACCGCCGGGCGTCGCCGCGTCGACGGTCGCGGTGTCGCCCCCGACCGTGTCGTCACATCCGAGCGCGCTCAGTGCCAGCACCACGATCCAGGTACCGCGCATCGCCTTCACCTCCCCGCTTCGAGCGACGGCCATACTACCGCAACTGCCGCGCCCGCTGCCGGTCACGCGGCGTCCGTCGTCGGTGACTTTGCGGGGCCCGCAACCAGGTGCAACCAGGTGCAACCAGGTGCTGCTGCAACCAGGTGCCGGGCATATGTTCGGGCATATGTTCGAAAATGCGGTGTGACACGCGGCTGACGGTTTTTTTGCGGACCTGGGCTCACTCGCGCAGCCTCCGGCATCAAAATCGTCAACTTCATGACGGCTCGCCGCGCTGCAGATCCGACCGCGGCTTCGACCAGGGCAGAGCAGATGTCGGCCGTGTATTCGGCAGCCGACGCCCCCGCACGCCATCAGCGGCGCCGCCGAAGACCTGCGCTGTGGGGACAGCGCCGCCTACAGTGTCGAGCGGCCTACCACAGCCACGTGGCCGCGACGGCCATCGGCAGGACGTAGGGCCGCTCGGTGCGCCCCTCGACGTCGTCCTCCGACCGGCGCGCGGTCTCGAACGGGGCGGTGAGCCGGAACGCGAGCATGAAGCGGTCGTCGCCGTGCCGGCCCCAGGCCCAGCCCGCCTCGGCATAGCCGCCGAACGTGGGTTCGAGGACCACCGACCAGCGCTCGTGATGGGACTCGGTGTGGGTCAAGTCGAGCCCTGCGCCGAGGAAAGGCGCGCTGTCACCCGTGAGGAAGTAGCGCCCGCCGAGCGATCCCTGTCCCAAGGCGCCCGGCCGCAGGAACGATGCCATGTCGACCGCGGCCCGCACGCCGAGCACCGCTGCCCACTGACCGGATTCGAATGACAGGGTCAACTCACCGCCGAGCATCCACGCGTCGGCTTCGGGAACGCCGACCCCGATGACCCCCAGACCCCACAGGAGTCGGGCCTCGGTCGTGGCTTCGGTGGCGGGTGCAGGCACGGGCGCGGCGCGCGCCGCGTCGGGGGCGAGGGCGCCGAGCGTCATGAGCGAGGCAGACACCAGGGTGCACAGCATGGGATGCATCGGTTCTCCGTGGAGAGGCCGTTGAGTTGCCTCGGGGGTGTCCTCGAGGCTGTCGGCCCAATTTACAAAGGCCATGCCAGCAGCAGAGAGCCGCCCGCCGGTGCGATCGGCGGGCGTGCGGGCGCCGGATCGGGGTGAGGCTGCTCCGCGGCGGGTTCTACAGTGGAGCACGGGCGCGCCGACGGGGCCTGCCGACCTGCCAAGCGGGTGTTGCCAGGCAGGTGCAGGCCGCGCCAGGTGCTGCCGAGCAGCTGCCGGCCATGTATTCGGCCGAGCAGGTGCCGGTCATGTATTCGGCCATGTAGTCGGCCCCCGACGGGCTCGACAGGCGCGGCGACATCGCCGATGCTCGGAACATGACGCAGCGCCCCGCGAGACGCGCGACCGTCGGTGGCCCCACCGCGATGCTCGCCATGGCTTTGCTCGCTTCGGTCGGGCTCAACCTCTACTTCCTCACGCGGCCGGTCGCGGCTCCGACCCCCCGCACGCCTGCGCCATCCGCCGAAGAACCGGCGCGACCGACGACATCAGCCACCCCAGACGCGCCGGCGAGCCGGCGGCCCCGCGCGCTGCGGCGCCCCGCACCCGCTGTCGCGGCGCCCGATTACGGCACCGCGCCGATACAGCACGCTGATGGGGTGCGGACGGCCGGCGTCGACGGGCGCCGGGAGGTCCTGCCTCTCATCGACATCGCGCACGCCGAGGCGATGGCGCATTGGCAGGCGGAGCTGCGCGAGCTCTTCGGCGGACCGCCGGCGCAGCAGACGCCCGAGCAGAAGGCGCGCAGCATGGCGCTGCACGTGGGAGAGGCGCGGGCGGCGATGGACCTCGACGAGGGCGAGGCCGAGCGCTACCGCGCCTGGCTCGAGGAGAGCGCAGGACCGATCGAGGCCTTGCACCGGGCCGGGGAGCACGCGGCGCACCTCGACGCGCTGATCGACATGTTCGTGGCCGAGGAGCGGTTCCTGGCCGCCGAGGTCGGGCCGGTCCGCGCCGGCCGCTACCTCGACGCGCGCGCCGAGCATCGGGTCTTCGTGCTCGTCGGCGTCGCCGCTGTCGCCGATGTCGACCCCTACACCGCCTTGGAGCGCTACCGCCGGGCCGGCGGCACCCGCTGAAGGCAGGTGCCGGGCATGTGTTCGGCGCTTGTGCTCGATGCGATGCGGCGTGGTCTGGCGCTCGACGTGGCACCACAGACCGCCGAGCGCCGCACCCGGCCATCGGTTCGAGCAGCTTCGGCCGATGCTTCGGATGGATGTCGGCGAAGCGCAGCCCGACCTCGATCGCCAGCCGGGTCACCATCTCGTTGGTCTTGCCGCCGTCGACGAGCGCCGCGGGCAGCGCCAGATCGGGGTCGGGGGCACGATCCGCAGCGAGGCGTCGGGCAGGTGTTCGAACACGCCTTGCAGTCACGACAGGCGGGCGACCGCCGGGCAGGGGTGGACGGGCAGATCGACATCGACGACGTCCAGCGCACCCTCCCCCGATCGCGCGCCGTGGGTCACTCTGCCCCGCCTCGGGCGCGGCGGGGCAGGGTGCCCCACGCTGCGCGCCGGTCGACCTCAATGGCTGGGGTGCTGCTCCAGGCGTTCGAGCCGACGGGCGAGCCGCGACGCGAGCTGTCCGATCGCCGCCCGGCCGGAGGACGGGGGCTGCTGGCGGGCGCGCACGCACGCCTCTTCGAGCTGGTCGTGCAGCCGCTCGGCTTCAGCGACCTCGCCATCGCCCACGTCGGGGCGGGCCAACAGGCGCTGATAGGCCAGCTCTCCACGGCGTTCGGCCTCGAGCAGGAGGTCGGGCGTCTGCCTGCGACGCTTGGAGCGATGGAAGAGCCAGATCGAGCCGATCACCGCCATGGCGACGGCGATGGCGATCCAGAGGCTGATCGGACCGTAGGCCGGCGGCGTGCCCGGCTCGATGGGCGGGAAGCGGGTCGACTGGGCGAGGAAGAGGGGCAACATGGTCTACTCCGGGTTCGGGTGCTCGCAGCGTGTGATCTGCTGTGCAAGACCCGCTCCACGATCCGGCGCAGCCCCGTCAGAACGCCCCCTCGACGCTGCCCGCGCCCGCCGGCTCGACCTGCCCGTCGACTCGGCGGAAGTGAGAGGCAGGTGCCAGGCATGTGTCGCGGAAATCGCGGCCGGCCTCGGTGCGGTAGACCTCGATCCGGGCGTCGCCGCTGCCGACGGCCTTGCCGGTGACATCGGCGTCCATCGCGCGGAGCAGGTGACCCACCCCGAGGGCGGCGCCCAGGACGAGCACGGACAGGAGAAGCGACTTCATGATCGACTCCGTGGTGTCTGGCGCTGCCCCCTCCGGGCAGCGTTCGACCGGGTCGCCCCCCACGGCTCGATCGAGTGCACGGCGATGCGCAGAAAATGCGAAAAAGGTCAGAGATGCTCGCAAACGGGCTCGCCGGCGCGGCGCGCAGGGCCGTTCAGCGCCCGCTCTCGTGCATCACGAAGGGGGTCGTGCGGCAGGCCGCCGGGCAGCGGGGCGGGGCGGCGGGCCCGTCGCACGGGGCGCAGGTGGGCGCGGGGCCGTTGGTCGGGCACCAGATCAGGTGGCACCGGTGCTGCCGCCAGGTGCGGTGCTGCCGCCAGGTGCCGGGCATGTGTTGGCGGGCATGCGTTGGCGGCTGTCGTCGCGGGTGAAGCCGAGCAGGCATGTGCATTCTGCTCGGGACCCGAGAGCGGGTGAGCGAGGTCCGCCGAAACACCGATCATGAGGTTCGGCCGTTGCGCCGTATCGTCGGCCGGTAGGCTCGGGCTCCGGTCGAACGACCGGTCCGACGGCGCCAACAGTGTGCGCGGACGTGTCATGCGGAGTCGAATATCACCGAATACCCGGACCAGGATCTTGCTGGTGGCGGCTGTGTTCGGGTGCCGGGCATGTGTTCGGACCGGGTCGGCGTCGGCGGCGTTGCTCTCTGTATCGGCGCGGTTCGGCGCGGCGCCGCGCACCGGCTCGAGCCGATACGCGGCGGACGTCGCGCGCCGCGCGCTGTATCATGCCGCGTTGCGTCGAAGAAGGCGCGCGAAGACGTCGTCGGCAGCACCCGAGGAGCCCATGGCCCTTCATCATCGAGACCGACGTCAACCCGGCCGCCGAGCGCCTCGCCGCCGCGGCCCGCGGGGCAGGGCACCCCGTCATCCGCTGGGCGGCCGGCGACGCCATCCCGGCGGCGGCCGATGCCACCTTCATGGGATCGCTCACCGGCTGTGATGGCATGCCCGGTGTCATCGGCGACCCCGCGCGCCTGCGCCTGAGCCATTGGCTGCTGACCGTCCGCCACCTGGCGCTGAACCGCGACAGCGTGCCATCGACCGTCGGCGCCGTCGCCGACCTCGACCTGCCCTGGCCGCGCATCTTCGTGCGCCCCGACTCGGCGATGAAGTCCTTCGCCGGCCGGGTGCTCGACCGCGATCGCCTGAGCCCGGCCGCCTCGATCATGGCTTCTACTACGACGACCTCGCCCTGCCGATCGTGCTCGCCGAGGCGCGTCCCGTGGACCGGGAGTGGCGCTTCGTGGCCGTCGAGCGTCGCCTTGTGGCCCGTTCGGGCTATGTCGCCGACGGCCGCGCCGCCGATGCCGGCGATCCGCCCGATGATGCCATCGCGCTCTCCGCCGAGGCGGCGCGGCTGGCGCCCGAGGCCAGCGTCGTCATCGATGTCTGCGGTCTCGCCGATGGCACATGCCATCTGGTCGAATACAACCTGCTCAGCGGCAGTGATCTGTATGGCTGCGATGTAGACGCGGTGGTGGCCGCGCTCGCGGCGCGGTCACGGTAGGCGGTCTGCGGCGCATCGAGGCTCCGGTGGGCTCAAAGCGCCGGGGCGGGGCGGGCGAGGCGGAAGCCGAAGAAGTCGTACCGGTACCCGGGCACGTACCAGTTCCGCAGGGCCGAGCGGCAGTCGTCGGCAGAGCTGAAGTACGACCCGCCGCGCAACACGCGCACGCCGCCGGCGGGCGGGCCCACGGGGCCGACCAGCGGGGCCGACGAGCCGGCTTCGCGGTATGGGCCGTAGCTGTCCTGGCACCACTCAAAGACGTTGCCGTGCAGGTCGTACAGCCCCCACGGGTTGGCCGGCTTCTGGGCCACCGGATGGGTCTGGTTGCCGCTGTTGCCGCCGTACCAGCCCACCCGCGCCAGGTCCGCGTCCTGGTCGCCCGACCAGAACCGCGTCGTCGTGCCCGCCCGGCAGGTGAGCTCCCACTGCGCCTCCGTCGGCAGCGCCGCGCCCACCCACGCCGCGTACAGCCACGCCCGCCACCACGACACCCGAGTCACCGGGTGCTCAGCGCCGCCCGGGCACCGGTGCTCGGGGTCGAACGCCCGGTACTGGCCCACCGTCACCGGCGTCGCCGCCATCTCGAAGTCCTGCGAGATGCGTACATGGTGCCGCGGCCCCTCGTTCTTTTGGCGGCCGGCCTCGCTCTCGGGGCTGCCACGCCAGTAGCTGCCGCGCTCGATACGCACCCAGGTCGGCGTCGACGGCGCGGCGGTCGGCCGGCCGCAGGCGGTGAAGAATCGCCGCCGGTCCACCGGCCCGCCGAGCCGAGTCAGCGCGAAGTGCAGCCAAGCCAATCGGTCGAGATCGACATCGGGCTTGACCCGCTGCCACAGCAGCTCGACCGCGCCCGCCCGGTGGCGCAGCACCCGGACCAGCGTATCGCCGTCCCAGGTCGGTTGATATGCGCCAGGGTCAGTGTCGATGCCCTCCACGAACCGCAGCGCTTCTTCTGCCGACAGCCGCTCCAAGTCGGCCAGCACCCGCAGCGCCAGAGCCGGGCTCGCGTCGCGGATGCCTTCCAGCGCCGTCAGCGGCTCGTCGAGCAGCCCGCAGGCCATGCCCAGCGTCTCACCCCACTGCCCCAGCGCCTTCTCGTCCTTCGCCAGCGCCTTCACCTGCCCGATCACCGCCGCGGCCCCGCGGGCCGCGAGCGCCTCGGCGGCCAGCCGCTCGCGCAGGCTGCGGTGCAGATAGCGCCAGCGCTCGCCCGGCCCGTCGTGCTCGGCGAGGACGCCGCTGTTCACCGCGATATCCCTCAGCGGCGCCTCGGCGCTGCCGTCGCCCCACGCGCGCTCGCAGTGCCGCCCGAGCCGCGGGTCCGCATCCCACACGCCCAGCACCGCCTCCACCAGTTCGCCCTCGCCCCAGGCCTCGCGGCCCTGCGCGGTCAGCGCCAGGCTCAGCGGCCCCAGCAGCCGCCGGGCGACCGTCGGTGACTTCACCCCGTCCGACGGCCGCTCGCAATGCCCCCGGCGCAGCAGAAGGTCGATCGCTTCGTGATACAGCCCGCTGCGGGTCGGGGGCAGCTCGGGCTGCGCCCGCGAGAGCATCGCCAACAGCGTCAGCATCAGCGGGTTCTGCCCCAGCTCGCGCAGGGCGTCGCGGGCCGCGATGCGCCGCCATACGCTGTCGCCGGCCGCCCCGCCGAGCCACGCCCGCAGGAGGTCCTGCTGCTGGTCGATACTCAGCGGCTTCACCTCGGCCCGGCGGTAGATCGCGCCCAGCGCCGCGCCGTCCCAGCCGACCGGCCGCGAGAAGACCGCGATGGTGACATCGGGCATGGCATGATGCCACCCCTTCAGGGCGTCGATGGCATCGCCCACCAGCCGCTCGGGCACCTCGTCGAAGCCGTCGAGCAGCAGCCACAGCGGCGCGCCGTCGCGGTTGCGCAGGGCCTCGGCGAGCCCGCGGCCATCGTCGCCCAGGTCGCGGCGCAGGTCGCGCTCGGCCAGATCGAACGGGTGCGCCCCGTCGTCTATGAGCCGGGTCAGCGACAGCAAGACCGGGATCGGCGTCGCGCCGGCCGAGTCGTCGGCGCCGAGCGACCACGCGAGGTGCCGGGCGAGCGTCGACTTGCCCGCCCCCGGTTCGCCGAGCACCACCCACCGCTTCGGGCCCGGCCCGTCGGCGGAGCGTTCGAGCAGGCCGCGCAGAGTCATCGGCGATGCCATGCCATCGATGGTATCGGAGTCATGCATGGCATCCGCGATGGCATGTCGACCGCGGCGATGGCAGGGCGCGACCTCGATCTGGATGACGTTCTCGGTGGCCAGCACCGACTGCCCGCCGGAGGCGAAGAAGGGCACGAGGTCGCTGTGCGTCCGGTGCAGGAACCGGCGATAGCGCTCGACGACGTCGCCCGCCGGCGGCCGCTTCGCCCGGTGCCGCGCGTCTTCGGCCCAGCCAGCGAACCGATCGGCGCCCGTGAGCCCGCGGCTGGTGAGCATATGCGCCGCGTTGTCGAGCCACACGGCCAGCGGTGGGCCGTCGACGCCCGCCGCTTCGAGCAGGCCGTTGAGCGTCGCCAGGTCGCCGCGGAGCTGGTCGAGCGCCTTGCGGTGGGTATCGAACGACGCCCAGAGCCGCTTGGGCAGCCGGTGCATCAGCAGGCGGCGCACGGACGACTCGAAGAGGTCACCTTCGAGGGCGGCGTCTTCGATGGCCGCCAGTTCGTTCTGCGAGAAGAGCGCGGGGTCCGACATGGGCGCAGCATAGCGACGGGCCGCCGGACCGGCCAGGGTCAGCCGGGCGGGTGCTCGAGGCAGGTGCCGGGCAGGTGCTGGGCATGTGTTCGGCAGCGCCGCTGACGACCCCGACGCCCGCCGGGCTCTTGGGCTGGCAGGCTCTACCGCGGGGCCTTGGCGATCCCGATCACCCCGCAGGCGAGGCGCGCGCCCGCGGCGCCCATCGGCGGTCTGGCCTCGTCGTTGTGCTTCTCGTGCACGATCACCGAGCGACCGATGATGCTGAACGGCCCGTCGATGCGGGCCTTGTCGACGCGCACGTCGACCTTGGCCGAGCCGTTGGCGTCGGCGACGATCTCGCCGAGGTTGCCGGTGATGCGCTGGATGCCCGCCGGCGGGTTCTCCGAGCTGCCGGCGAAGTTGAAGTGGGTGCCGGCGGTCTTGCCGTCGGCGCCCGAGCAGTCGCCGAACTGATGGACGTGGAAGCCATGAGCGCCGGGGGTCAGCCCCTCGAGCTCGCCTTCGACGCGGATGCCATCGTCGGTCATCGCAAAGGCCAGAGTGCCGGAGGCGTCATTGCCCGCGGTGGGCGCGAGCGTGACCATCAGCCGGCTGACGGCGATCGGCACCTTGGCCCCGGGGTCCTCGAGCGGCGCGCCGCCGACTTTGACGGCGGTGATCCCGGTGACGGCCACCTCCGCGGGCACCCCGTCGTGCTCTTCGGGCAGCTCGTCGGCCGCGAGCTGCTTGCCGGCGTTCGCCGTGGACGCCTGGCGGTCCGCGCGCTCCTTGTCGACGTCGAAGCCGCAGCCGACGCACAGAGCGAGCGGCAGGGCGAGGGATGTGATGCTGATGAGACGCATGTGCTGGGGCTCCTGGTTTGGGTGCCCGCCGTCATCGCAAAGGTCGTTCCAGCATCGGGGCGGCCGATCGGGCCGTCGGTCGGGGCAGGCGTCGTCGATCAGCGCCCGCGCCGGGGCAGATCTCCCCGTTCACCGGCTGGGCCTCAGTCAAACCTGCGAGCAGGTGCCGGGCATGTGGTGGGGGCCCTCGACATCCACCGTGCGACCCTCGGCGGTCAGCTCCGCAGCGCCGCGAAAAGCCGTCGAGGCGCGTCGCGCCGTCTACAAGCAGATCTCGTCGAGCAGCGCCGCGTCGTCGTTGAGCGAGCGGAAGAGCCGCATGCGGAAGCGGCCCTTCGAGTTGTAGAGCTGCCGCGCCATGCGATCGATGGCCAGGGTCGACATGACCGTCTGGATGTAGGCCTCGATCAGGTCGTCGAGCCCGACGCCCAGCCGGTTGAAGTCCTTGCGGTCCATCAAGAGCAGCCGGTTGGTCTCGGTGTCCCAGGTGCCATCGGGCCGCTTCACCGAGAGGTTCGTGCCCAGCATGTCCCACGAGGTCGCCGAGGCGGCGTCGGCCGACAATGGGCGGCGGGCGCGGCGGGCGTAGACCGCCAGCGGGTGGAAGCCCGCCGGGCCGCCGCAGACCATCACCCGCAGGTCGGCGACGAAGAGGTTGTCTTTCTTGTCGGGCATCGTGCCCACGTGAAAGAGCCGCCCCTTGCGGGTCTTCGAACTCCACGCCGGGTGGCCGATGAGGCTCTGCACGATGAACTGGTCGTAGTGCTGTTCGAGGGCCATGAACGCGTCGAGCTCGGCCCGGTTGGTGATCGTGTAGACCCCCTGGCCGGCGTTGCTGTAGGGCACCTTGACCACCGCCCGCCCGCCGAGGCTCTGCACCCAGAACGGCACCTCGGCCCGGCCGACGTCGCGGATGGTATGCGGGGTGTTGATCGTCAGCCCGGCGCCCTCGTGGGCCAGGTCGAACGCCTCGTAGGCCTTGGCCGCGACCATCTTGTTGCGCCCGCCGGCCAGGCAGACCACCGTCGGGTTGAGCACCGCGGTCTTGGTGTGCAGCGGCAGCCGCGTCCACGGGCGCTGGGTCACGTAGCGCAGCGCGGCGCGGATCGGGCGCCACTCGCCGGCGGCGTCGCGCAGCTCGAGCACGCCCTCGACGAAGCGGCACGGCGGGTCGGTATCGTCGTGGTGCCACTCGGCCAGCCAGACCTCTTCGCCCAGCTCGTCGGCGAGCGCGGCGGCGTAGCCGGTGGCCTCCATCGGGTTCTTGTCGTAGATCACCGCCAGCCCGCCGGTGGGCAGCCGGCGCCCCGCGATGAGCCCGGCGAAGGCCCGCTGCACCATCGCCCGATAGCCGCCCTGCTCCTGCAGCTCTTCGAACAGCGGCATCGACTTCTGCCCGCTGGGGCACGAGTTGGTCTCGATGACCACCATCTGCCGCTGGCCGCGGGTATCGGTGACGTGCATCAGGTCGCAGCCGGCCCACAGCAGGTGCTTGGGCTGCTCGGCGAGCAGCGCGGTGAGCGCGGCGTGGTCGACCGACGGGTTGAGGTGGCAGTAGCGCCGGGCGATGCGCGCGTTGTCCAGGCTCATGAAGTAGCGCACCAGCGGGTGGATCTGGGCGTTGAGCACGCGCGGGTAGAAGTGTCGCTCGGGCTCGAAGGTGCCCGGCTGGACGAGGCTGGCGCTGCGGTGATCGCACGGGGTGTCGTGACTCATGTTCTGCTCTCGGTGCCGCGTCGGGCGCGGTGCTCGATGAGAAGGCTGCTCGTGCCGCGCTGACGCGGCGGGCGGACGGTGCCATCAACCGCTCAGCCGGTCCAGGGGGATCGACACGCGGCGGCGGCGCGGCGCTATTTTCACCGCGCGCTCACGCCGCGCTTGCTCCGGAGACGGGCGATCCGTACATCGGAGGTCCTCGATTGGAGGTGCGCCATGCACCCGATGCTGCCCGAGTTCCCCCAGGCCCGGCTGGTCGAAGCGCTCGATGTCGAGAGCCTGCCCGTCGGCGCGATCTCCCGCGTGCTCGTCGAAGTGGCCCACGACCCGCTCGGCGGCGCTCAGCGGCTGCCGGTGCTCGTGGCCCGCGGCAAGAAGCCGGGGCCCGTCTTCGGCATGACCGCGGCGCTGCACGGCGACGAGCTCAACGGCCTGCCGGTCATCCATCGGCTCTTCAAGCGGCTCGACATCAGCCGGCTCAAGGGCACGCTGGTGGCGGTGGCGGTGGTCAACCTGCCGGGCTTCGTCAACCGGACGCGCTTCCTGGCGGGGGTCGACCCCAACCACCAGTTCCCCGGTGATCCGCGCGGCAACCTGCCGCGGGTCTACGCCCACCGGCTGATGGATCGGGTGGTGCGCCACTTCGACTACCTCGTCGACATGCACACCGCCAGCGTCGGCCGGGTCAACTCGCTGTACATCCGCGCCGACCTCAATACGCCGATGGCCGAGCGCATGGCCCGGCTGCAGCGGCCGCAGATCATCCTCGACGACCCGCCGAGCGACAAGACGCTGCGCGGCTGCGCCGACGAGCTGGGCATCCCGGCGATCACTGTCGAGATCGGCAACCCGCAGCGCTTTCAGCCGGTCTTCGTCAAGCGGGCGGTGGCCGGCATGCGGGCGGTGCTCTCCGACGTGGGCATGCTGCCGCGGCGCCCCCTCGGCGCGCTGCCCGATCCCATCGTCTGCAGTCGCTCGTCGTGGCTGTATACCGACCACGGCGGGCTGCTCGAGGTCTTCCCGCGGGTGGTCGACCGGGTCGAGGAGGGCGAGCCCATCGCCCGCCTCACCAACGTCTTCGGCGACCTCGTGCGCGAGTACCGCGCGCCCTGGCCGGGGGTGATCATCGGCAAGAGCGTCGATCCGGTGGCCGAGACCGGCGCCCGGCTGGTGCATCTGGGCCAGATCACCGAAGATCCCGGCCTGCGCGGGCCGACGAGCGGCCCGCTGGCGATGCCCGGGCCGCGAGGGGCAGCGCCGCAGAATGACAAACCGCAAGCGTGAGGTGACATGGCCCGGATCGGATTCCTGCTCAACGGCGCGCACGACATGCGCCCCAGCCAGACCACCGCGATGCTGGTGGCCCGCGCCGCCGCCCGCGGCCACGAGACGGTGGTCTTCGGGGTGGGGGACGTGGCCTTCGACGGGGCCCGGGTGGTGGCCCGGGCGTACACGGTGCCGACGCCCGACGCGGTCGACATCCCGGGCATCGGCCGCACGCTCGCGGCGCTGAAGGCCGTCGAGCCGCGGCCGCTGGCGCTCGATACCCTCGACGGCGTCCTGGTGCGCACCAGCCCGGGGCGTGACCCGGCGCGGGCCGAGGTACATCGGGTGGCGCTCGATCTGCTGCGCATGGTCGACGCCGAGGTGCTCAACCGGCCCGACGGGCTGGGCAAGGCGTCGAGCAAGCTGTACCTGAGCCACCTGCCGCCCGAGACCCGCCCCGAGACGGTGATCGGTGGGGCCGACGTGCTGCGGGGCTATGTGCTCGGCCGGCGCGAGCGCTCGGTGCTCAAGCCGCTCGTCGGCACTCGCGGGCAGGACGTCTTCCTCGTCGACCCGAACCAGCGGGGCAACCTGAACCAGATCATCGACGTGCTGACCCGCAACGGGCCGGCGATGGCGCAGTCCTTCGTGCCCGAGGCGGTCAAGGGCGATACCCGGGTGCTGCTGCTCGACGGCGAACCGCTGGTGGTCGACGGCCACGCCGCGGCGGTGCGGCGCATCCCTGGCGCCGAGGACTTTCGCAGCAACGTGCACGTGGGCGCGACGCCGGCGCCGGGCGAGCTGACCCCCGCCGCCGAGCGGGTGGCGGCGGCGATCGGGCCGATCCTGCGGCGGGACGGGCTGTGGCTGGTGGGCATGGATCTCATCGGCGATGTGATCGTCGAGCTCAACGTCTTCAGCACGGGCGGGCTGATGGACGCCGAGGCCAATACCGGCGCCGACTTCACCGGGCGGGTGCTCGACGCGTTCGAGCAGCGCATGGCCGGGCGGGGTGAGCGGGCGCGCTGAGCGCCGCGCGCGGTCGGTAGGCTGCTTTTCGCGGGCTACGGTCGGCGGTTCACCGTCAGCTCGTCACGGTGATGCGCCGCCGCAGACCCACCAGGACCAGACCCAGCATGGCCACCCAGCCGGGGCCGCCGCTGCTGCCCACGCCGGTGGCGCTGCAGCCGCCGCCGTCCGCCGGGGCCTCCTGCTCGGCGGCGGGCAGCTCGCCGACCAGCGGGGTGTCGTCCTGCGCGTCGCCCGCCTCGGGCTCGGGGTCCACCGGCTCGACCGGCGTATCGGGGCGCTCGCCGGCCTCGGGGTCGGTATCGGCGCCGTCGTCGAACACGTCGTCGGCGGGCTCTTCGTCCGCGGGCGCCTCGTCGACCGCCTCGTCGTCGGCGGGCTGCTCGGGCGCGGGCTCTTCGTCGGGGGCATCGGCCGGCGCCTCGCCGCAGTCGATGTCGTGCTCGTCGCACCACGGGTCGCAGATGTCGTCGCCGTAGAAGCCCTCTTCGGCGCAGACATCGGCGCTCGGCTCGCCGTCGTCGCCCCAGTCTTCGTCGCCCCACTCGCCTTCGTCCCACTCCTCGTCGCCCCAGCCTTCGTCACCCCAGTCGTCCTCGCCCCAATCACCGCCGCCGCCGAGATCGGGCGCCGGCGCGTTCGCCGCCGGGCCGCCGGCGACGACCTCGTCGATCCAGGCGTGATAGGCCGGCACCAGGGTGTAGATGCCGCGGTCGCCGCAGTCGACCGGCGCGTCGTTGGCGCCGCGCGAGGTGGCGCCGACCAGGTAGCTGCGCCCGCCGACGTCGAGGTAGGCCGGCCCGCCCGAGTCGCCGAAGCAGGTGTCGGCGTCATCGCCGCCGCCGGCCAGCACCTCGTGGGCGCTCGAACGCACCACCGAGGTCTGCCCGATGTGCAGCACCCCGGCGGCGTCGCTGCGCAGGTCGTTGACTCCGTAGCCGCTGATCACCAGCGACGTGCCGCCGACCAGCTCGTCGAGCCGATCGGCGGGCAGGATCGGCGTCACCGGCAGGCCGTCGACGGGGCGGGCGAGCACCAGCACCGCGATGTCGTCGTCCTGGCCCAGGCTCGACGGATCGTCGCTCTGCGGGTTCTGGGCGAAGTTGGGGTGCACCGTGAAGCGGGCGATGTCGACCCGCTTGTTCTGCGGCACCGCCCGGGCGTCGAGCACCCCGACGCCCACCTGCGCGTCGTCGGCCTGGATGAAGCCGGCCTGATCCGGGGTCATCAGGCAGTGGGCCGCGGTGATCACCACCGTCGGCTGCACCAGCGTGCCGGTGCAGAAGAAGGCGCCGCTGCCGGGATCGATCAGCGCCAGGGTCGAGCGCATCTGGTCGGCGCGGGCGGGGGCCCCGTCGATGATCTGATGGTCCGACGAGGCGACCGGCGCGCCGGGTGGAGCCTCGACGGGGGCGCAGGCGGTGGAGAGCAGGGCGAGGCTGGCGGACAGACCGAGGGCGTGACGCATGGCATCCTCCGGGATGGCATCTGAGTGATGGCGCGATGACTGTGACTGATGACTGGCGCCCGCCGCAGCGGGCATCTGTCTGGGTATTGCGCCGTCTTCGGGCATCCGTCATCGGTCGGTGATTTTTTCTCGCATTTTTTTCGAGGGCGCTCGCGAGCGCTCGCCGAGCGGCCTATCGTGCGGGGGATCAGACCCCGAGGAGGCGGTGATGGGCGCCATGATCTGCGGACACTGCGGCGAGACCACGCAGACCGACCCGTGCTCGGCCTGCGGCGCCTCGCCGCTGCTCGATGGGCGCTATCGGCTCGAGTCGGTCGTCGGCCGCGGAGCCGCGGGCATCACCTACCGGGCGACCCGCCTCGAAGACGGGCGGGCGGTGGCCATCAAGGAGATGCAGTTCCACCGCATCGACGCCGAGAAGGTGCGCGCGCTCTATACCCGCGAGGCGCGGGTGCTGCAGCAGCTCGATGACCCGCGGATCCCCGAGTACGTCGACCACTTCGTCGCCGGCGCCGGCAAGCATCGATCGCTGTATCTGGCGCAGGCCTTCATCGACGGCCAGACGCTCGCCGCCGAGCTGCAGGGGCAGCGCTATCGCGAGGAAGAGGTGCTGGACATCGTCGCCGAGGTGGCCGGCATCTTGAGCTATCTGCACGACCTGCGGCCGCCGGTCATCCACCGCGACATCAAGCCGGGCAACATCATGCGCCGGGCCGAGGACGGCGCGCTGGTGCTCGTCGACTTCGGGGCGGTGCGCGACGCGCTGGCCGATCCGGCGCTCGGCGGCAGCACGGTGGTCGGCACCTACGGCTTCATGGCGCCCGAGCAGTACCGCGGCGACGCCTCGCCGGCCACCGACCTCTACGCGCTGGGCGTCACCGCCGCGGTCTTGCTCTCGCGGCAGCCGGCCGAGTCGCTCAGCGAGGTGCCGGGCCGCGTCGACTGGCGGGCTCACCTCGACGTGCACCCGGAGACCGCGGCGCTGCTCGACGACCTCGTCGAGGCCGATCCCGAACGGCGGATGCACGACGCCCGCCGGGTGGCCGCGCGGGCAGATCACGCGATCCGGGCCATCGCGCGCGACCGGGAGGCCGCCTCGCGCCCGCCGCCCGCGCGCCGCCGGGCCGAGCCGCCGAGCGTCGACTTCGGCTCGACCCCCGCGGCCTTCGACGATGCCCCCGCGCCCGCCCGATCCGGCGGCATGGGCGGGCTGGTCGTCGGCGCGGGGCTGATGGTCGCGCTCATCGTCGGCGTCATCGTCGCGCTCGGCGAGCAGACGTCGACGGTCATTTACGGCGTCGAGTCGGATCAACGGTCGTGCGGCGGCGACTGCCGGGCGCCTCACGGGCTCAAGGGCCTCGACTTCGGCATGACCGTCGACCAGGCCCGCGCGGCGCTGCCCGAGTTCACCGACGCGAGCCCCGAGAGCATCAGCGTCAGCGTCTCGGCCCCCATCGATCACCGCGATCCGGCGGCGTTCATCGGGGCGATGATGGCCGGACGCGACGCGAAGCTCGACGGGGCGGCCTACGACGTAACGACCACCCTCGGCGCGCTGCCCGCCCGCTGCCGGCTCGAGTTCGCCGTCGCCGATACGCTCTCGCGGATGACGTGCACCCTCGACAAGCAGCCCGAGCGCGGCTCGCACGTGGCCGCCGAGGAGGCGCTCTTCGACGCGCTGCGCGAGCGCTATGGCGAGCCGCGCAGCGCGCACCGCCCGCCCGACGAGCACATCATGGGCATCAAGCACGTCCTGTCGGCGACGTGGTCCGACGACGTGGCCACCGCCGAGCTGGCGTCGGAGTTCCAGACCTTCGAGACGATCGCGGCGCTGCCGCCGAGCTCGACGATCACGCTGGACAACGTCTGGCACAAGCACCAGGACGCCGTCGCCGCGGCGGAGCGGACCGCGCGGGCGCGCATGGAGCAGGCCCGCCGCGAGAAGGCCGCCGCCGACCGCCGCGCCGCCGAAGAGGCGCGGCGGGCCATCGAGAACGGTCGGAAGACCCTGGGCGACGATCTGTAGCCCGCTACGGCGCCCGCAACGGCACGCACGAGCCTTCGTGGCACTCGTCTCCCGCCGGGCAGCGCACGCCGATGCACGGGTCGGCGCCGGGCTGCAGGGCGGGCGGCAGGGCGGGCGGCGCCGGCGCAACGGTCTTGGGCGGCGCGATCGCTCGGTCGAAGCGCGCCGGCGCCCAGGTGCCCGATGCTTTCGCCGGGAAGACGAGCATCACGCCGGTCTGCCGCGGCCCCAGCGCCGCTCGTCGGCCGCTCGGCGACAGCGCGAAGGCGTCGAAGGCGTGGTCGGGCGCCGTGTGCCGCATCTGGATCGACGCCCCGTCCGCCGCGCGCACCGCGAAGAGCTGCTTGGCGCCCACCGCCCAGACCCGATCGGCGCCCTGCCAGACGACGCGCGAGATCCACGAGTCATCCAGCTCGGTCGCCCAGCGGGTCTGCAGGTCGGGCCAGCTCAGCAGCTCGAGGCCGCCGCCCCAATAGCCCACCGCCAGGGTGCGGCCGTCGGGCGAGAAGGCGAGGCTCTGCCCGTATTGCCAGTGTTTCTGGCCCTTGGCCGACCGCGGCGCGCGATGGCCGGCGAGCAGCTTCATGCTCGTGGTCTCGAAGACCGCCAGCGCCAGCCGGTCGCCGTTGCCGGCGACCACGATCTGGCCATCGGGCGACCACGCGACGGCCTCCAGCCGGCCGAAGAGGCCATACGGGCGGGGCTGGGGGATCGGCGCCGACGCCTTGCCCGGGGCGGCTGGTCTGGCCGGGGCGGCCAGCTTGCCTGGGGGGGCGCTGGCCGGCCGCGGCAGATCGACCCGCTCGCGCTCGAACCAGCGGGCGATGCCGCCCTTCAGGTCGACGGCGACGATATCGCGCCCGTCCTTCGAGACCGCGATGTCGACGATCCAGGCCAGCGGCGGGCCGGGCAGGGTGGCCTGCAGCGCGCCGTCGGCTCGGGCGTGGATCCGTACGCGGCCGTCGTCGCAGCCCGTGAGCACCGCCGCCGCGCCGGGCAGCGCGCGGATGACCCGGGTCCGGTTGGGCATCGGCGCCTGCCAACCGACGCCCGGCCGGTCGATCTCGATCCGCCTCAGCGCGGTGTCCAGGCCGAGCAGCAGCGCGCCCTCGCCGTCGAAGTGCACGGTGTAGGCCATGTTCGGGGCGCCGGTCGCGACGACCACGTCGCCGGCCCGCGCCCCGGGGATGGCCGAGGTCGGCGTCGATGGATTCTTCGCCGCGGCGCACAGCGGCAGCGACGCGACGATCAGGGGCAGCAGGCGGCGCATGGCATCCCTCGCGCTGGGGTTCGACCCCATGGTGCCGGCCGCCGCGTGCTGTGGCCAGCGCCAGCGGCGCGCTGGATGCCGAGGCTGCCCCCTCAGCCGACGATCGGCAGGGTCTGCGCGTCTCGGGCCGCCCGCTCGATGAGCCGGGCGCGCGCGTCGGCCGGCAGCCACTCGGCGCGATCGGCCGCGTCGACCAGCGCGAACGCGCGGCGGGCCATGGCGTCGGGCTCTACGGGGCGCGGTTCGTCGGTGAAGGGCGGGCCGATGTGGCGCTCGGCACGGGCCAGCGCGCGCTCGAGGCAGGCGTCGAAGATGTCGAGCACGCCCTCGCCGCCCAGGGGTTCGCACCACATCTCCCGCGCGCCCCACGGGTTGAGCAGCGGCGTGCGCAGCGCCCCGTCGACGAACGACTCGCCGCAGCACGCGCAGTACCGGCGATCGATCTGGCAGATCTGGGGGATGCGCTCGATGTCGTACTGCCAGAAGGACAGCGCCCGGTTGAGCACGTCCTGGTACTCGACGAACTGCTCGAGCCAGTGGGTCACGCCGCGCACGGTGTGCACGATGCCGCTGACGTCGCGCAGCATGGCGCGCATCGGCGACTCGGGCAGGTCGACCGCCCGCGAGATCCCGAGCAGCTCGACGCAGACCCGACGTCCGCGGCAGGTGAGCCCGGCGGGCCGCAGCTCGCTCATCGAGACCGCCGTCATCAGCCGGATCGGATCGGTGGGTTCGCCGTCGCCGCGCGCCCTCACGATGCGCGCCGCGCAGCGCTCGAAGCCGGCCCACGGGTGGCCGACATAGGCGATGCGCACGCGCAGCTCGCCGGTGATCGGGTCGAGCCGGGCCACCTCAACCGCCCCCCGCGACGACTTCGCCGGCGTGCGTGCAGCGCGGCGGGACGAGGCTCTGCGCGTCGACCTGCGCCCGATCGAGCAGCCATTTGCGCTCGGCGACGGGCAGCAGCGCGCCCTGGCCCGCGCCGTCGAGCAGATCAAACGCGCGGCGGGCCATGGCGTCGGGCGCGACCGGCCGGGGATCGGCCAGCACCGGCGGCGCCACATACCGCGCGGCGCGGGCCAGCGCCGCGTCGAGGCACGCGTCGTACGCCTCGGCGATCCCCGCGCCCGACAGCGGGTCGCTCCACAGCTCGGCAGCGCCCCACGGGTTGAGCAGCGGGCTGATCAGGCTGTCGTGCACGAAGCGCTGCCCGCACTTTGAACAGTAGCGGCCGTTGATCTGGGTCACCTGCGGGATCTGCGCGCGATCGTATTGCCAGAAGGCCAGCGCCCGGTTGACGACGTCCTGGTACCACAGCGTCTGCTTCAGCTCGCCGACGACGCCGCGGGTGAGGTGGATGATGCCGCTGACGTCGCGCAGCATGATGCGCGCCGCCGAGTCGGGCTCGGGGGTCCGGTCGATCATGCCGACCAGCTCGATCTTGACCGGGCGCCCGCGGCAGCGCAGCCCGTCCGGGCGCAGCCATGCGACGTAGAGGCCGTTGACCAGCCGGGCGGTCGAGCCGGGCCGGTACCCCGGGCGCCGGGCCCAGAGGGCCTTCACGCAGTCCTCGAACTGCGCCCAGGCGTGGCCGGCGTAGGCGATGCGCACGCACAGCTCGCCGGTGAAAGGGTCGATGCGGGCCAAGTCTCGCCTCCCTTCAGCCCAGCAGCTCGCCGACGATGGCCACGTCCCGCGCCCGCGGATCGGTGCCCCGGCGGACGCGGTTGAGATAGCGCAGGCCCGCCGCGACCCGATCGATACGCTGCCGCGGCGACAGCGCCCGCCGGCGCTCGGGCAGGCGGGTGAGGCTGCGGTTGACCGCCGCCCGGATCAGCCCCGACGCAGTTTGGCGGGCGGCGTGCTTCTTCTCCTGGTGCAGCAGCTTGCGCGCCTTGCTCGTGCCCAGCTCGGCGAGCAGCGTCAGCAAGAGCACCCGCTGGGCGGGGCTCAGCCGCGGGGCTTCGAAGGTCCACGGGCGCAGCGCGCGGGCGATGACCGCGACCAGACAGGCGGCGACCGGCTCGTGGCGGTTGTTGCGCCCGCCGACCGCCCGGGCCATCGGCAGCAGGTGGTGCATCAGCACCCGATCGGCGGCGTCGGCCAGCACCGCCTTGTGGCGGCGATCCTCCAGGCCGAGCAGGTGCACCAGCAGCGCCGACTCGACGAGGCCGGGCAGCGCCTTCTCTTCGCCCTGCTCTGCCAGACCGACGGCGGCGACGCCCGCTTTGTCGAGGCGCGCGGCGAGCACCTGGGCCCACTGCTCGGCGATCGGGCCGCCGGTGCCCGGCTCGGCGTCGATCCACGGCGCGCCGGCGCTGGCCAGGACCGCCAGCGCCGCCGGACACGGCGGATCCCCCAGGCGATCGAGCCCGCGGGCGGTCGGCGGCTCGGGGATCGGGCGCGGCGTGGGCTTGGACGGGTGGTGCCGGCCGGGCAGCGGCGCGCGGCGGATGTCGTCGACGAAGCGCTGCGCCCAGCGCGGCTGCTCGGGCTCGGTCAGCGTCGCGGCGGTCCAGCGGATCAGCTCGTCCAGCGCGGCGCGGTGCACATCATAATGCCGCACGAGCGACCGATGGGCGGCGAAGGTCTCGATGAGCGGCACATGGGCCGCGCCGAGGGCTTCGGCCAGCTCGCGGGAGGCGGGGCGCAGCGCGGTCAGCAGGTCGGGCGCGAGCGCGTGGCCCGGCAAGCCGCCGGCGGTGCGCATCGCCCGTACCAGTTGGCGCACGGCGGCCCGTCGCACGGCGTCGTGGCGGCCTTCGACGGCGTGGGCCGCCAGCTCGGCGCAGGCCGCGTCGCGCACCGCGTCGAGCGTCTCGGGGTCGAGGTCGGGGTGGTCGGCGGTGCCGAACAGCGGCGCGTGGCGCACGTGGGCCGCCCACAAGGCGGCGAAGCGGGTGCGCACGGCGGCGTCGTCCAGGCGGTGGCGCCGGAACAGATCTGCGAGGTGCGGCGGATGCAGCGGGGGGATCGAGGGGTCGACGAGGGACACCATCACGGGCTCCTTTTCGCAAGGCAGCGCGCTCGGGATCGCCTGTTGTTGCTCAGGGACGATCCGGTCGGGTATCGCGCTTGACGGCGGCGTGGGGCCCCGTATGGCGACTATGTGAGGTTAGTGAGTCTGGCGGGGGCCGTCAAGGGCCGAACGGGCCGTTGCGCGGGGCACGCGCGCTCAGCCGATCAGCTCGCCCAGCGGCCCCGGCGCGACGCGGGTCGGGCCCTCGCGGCCGAAGCGATCGAGCTGGGCGCCGGCCAGGTGGCCCATGGTGTTCCACAGGTTGCTCACCTGCCGGTGGCCGGCGCTGCGCAGACCGGGGAAGACAATGGTGCGGTTGCCCGTGCGCAGCCCCAGCCCCTCGCCGCCGATGATCAGCACCGGAAACTCCGACGCGGTCGAGTGGTGCTGCTCGCCGTTGTCGCCGATGTAGACGATCACCGTGTGATCGAGCACCGATCCGCCGCCGATGTCGGGCGCCGCGGCGAGCCGCCGGGCCGCCGCCGCGATGGCGTCGACCTGCATCCGGGTCACGCTGTGGATCGCCGCGAGGTGCGCCGGCACCGCGCCCGAGGTGTGGTGCAGGTCGTGGCGGCCGACGCCGTTGATCACCTCGGGGTAACGCATGCCGAAGTCGCCGCCCGTGCCGCAGCCGACCACCGCGACGTGGGTCAACCCGCCGATGAGCGCCGCCGCGGCCAGCTCGAGCTGCTGGGCGAAGCGGCCGAGGGCGGTGTTGGCGTCGACGATCTCGTCGGGGCGCGCGCCTTCGAGCTGGGGCCCGATCTCCACCAGCCGGCGGCGGCGGGCTTGCAGCGCTTCGAGGGACGCGAGGTAGGCTTCGAGCTTGGCCCGCTCGGCGCTGTTGCCGCCGAACGCGGCCAGGGTGGCCCGCACGTCGCCGGCGGCGAAGTCGAGCTGGGCCCCGCGCCGCTCGAAACCGGCGGCCGCGGCGCCGCCCGCGACCGAGCCGAACAGCGCCTGGTAGGCCTTCTCGGGCTGCAGCAGCATCGGCGCTGACTGGCCGGCGGCGTAGGCGCAGGTGCGGAAGTCGAGCGGCTTGGCCGGGTCGTCATTCGCCCCGAGCCGCAGCGCGTCGAAGGGGGCCTGCTGGCGCACCGCGGGCTGGGCGGCGAGCCAGGCGTCGATGGTCTGCCCGCCCGCCCGGCCGGCGGTGGTGCGCGCCGAGGCGAGCACGCCGTGCTGGGCCGAGTGCCCGCCGCCGGTGATCTTCGACGAGAGCCCGTAGAGCACCGCCGCGCGTTGGGCCAGCTCGCCGAGGCCGGCGAGCGCGGGCGCGGTCTCGAGCCCGCCGGCGATCGTCAGCGAGGCGTCGTGCGCGTAGCGGGTGTACCACCAGCGGGCGCCGTCGAGCGGGTTGGCCATGCTGCCGTCGAGCGCCGCGCGGGCCGGGTCGCCGAGCATCGTGATCGGCTCGAAGCAGTTGCCCTCGACGACGAAGAGGAAGCGCGGCTGCGCGACGGGCTGGGCGTGCGCGAAGCGGGTCAACAGCGGCCCGAACAGCGCCGCGCCGCCGGCGCCGAGGCCCATGGTCTTCAGCCAGTTGCGGCGGGTGAACATCAGGGCACCTCCGGCGGGCTGCGGTCCTGGAAGGCGCCGCTCTGCACCAGCACCTCGAGCATGGCGAAGAACGAGCCGGTCTGGTCGAGCGCGGTCTGCATCTCGGCGAGCACGCAGGCGTCGGCCTCGGTCTCGTCGCGACCGGCGAAGTAGCGGAAGACCTGGCGGATGAAGCAGCGGCGGGCCTCGCGGGACTGGCCGAGCGCCTCGACGAACTCGATGGCGTCGTCGAACGCGCGGTCGAGGGCCGGCTCGGGGGCCCAGCTGATCGCCGTCGAGCCGTCGGGCGCGATCTGCCCGTCGGGGCCGTGGTCGAAGGCGCGCACGAAGCCGGCGTGGTTGTAGATCTCGAAGGGGTAGCCCAGCGAGTTCATCAGGCTGTGGCAGCCCATGCAGATGGGCGACTGCGGGTTCTCTGCGGGGTCTTCGACGCTGCGGTGCAGGCGCTCGCGGGCCGAGACGGTCGGGTCGGAGGCGATGAGCTTGGCCTCGGCCTGCACGAACTCGAGGCCGGGGATCGTCTCGCAGAAGAGCCGCTCGCGGATCCAGTGGCCGCGGTAGATGGTATTGGCGTCGTCCTGGAAGTTGCCGCCGTGGGCCGCGAGCCACGCGGGGTGGGTCAGCACGCCGGCCCGCTGGTCGGGCGGCATCTCGACCCAGCGGCCGTCTTCGGTGTGCGGCACGGGGCCGTCGAGGCCGTAGACCCGGGTGATGTTGACCATGTTCGACGCGATGCTGGTGCCGCAGCGGCCGAGCACGCAGGCGGGGTAGGCCGGATCGACGCAGTCGGCGCGCGCCGCGCACGGGGTATCGCTGAGGTCGGAGCGGTCGGACGGCAGCCGCCACAGCCGGGTCGTCATCAGCCGCTCGAAGACGTCGTCCCCCTGCTCGTGGCTCTCGATCACCGCCCGGGCGATGGTGTCGTCGAGCTGGTCGACCAGCGTCGACTCGTAGCCCGGGTTGCCGCTCTGCAAGACGCGGTACCCGGTGGTGCTCGGATCCCACATCGGGTCGCCGTTGTAGGTGCCGTCCCAGCGGCTGGTGGCGCCGGGCGTATCCTTGAAGGCGGTGTTCGCGGTGCGGTAGCCCAGCCACTCGCGGAAGAACTGCTGGATGTTCTCGGCGAGCCACCAGTCACCGCGGCGCGGCAGGGCGCGGCCGTCCTCGTCGGCGGCGATGTCGGGGCGGGTCGGGTCGACGCCGCCGCGGTAGGCGTCGAGCAGGGCCGAGATGACGTCGGGCTCGAAGATGCTGCCGTCCAGCGCGGCGGCTTTGATCAGGCCCAGTCGCCCCAGCAGCGGCATCTCGGTGTCGGGGCCTTCGGCGACGTCGATGGGCAGCGGCGCGCCGACCGGGTGGCTCGAGAGCACCCGGCCCAGGGCGAGGCCCATCTCGTCGGCGGTGAGCCGATGGCGGCCCGGCTCGCCGTCCACCGGCGCGCCGAGCTCGGAGCGGAAGAGCGCGCCGGCCATCAAGAACGCCGCCTCGCCGACGAACTGCAGCGTCGCCCGGCGCTCGGCCGGGTCGGCCTCGTCGGCCAGGGCTCGCACGAGGAACCCGCGCAGGCGGTCGAACTCACCGGCGGTCGGCGGGCGGAAGAGCACCCCGTGCTCGAGCAGCAGGCCGACGTAGGTGTCGATGCAGCCGCCGTCGGGCGCCGCGTCGGTGAAGATGCAGCGCACCTCGGCGTTGCGGTAGACGACGTGGGTCCGGGTGCCGGGGATGAACGCGCCATCGCCGCGCACGGGATCGCGGTTGTTCCACAGGGCCGGCGCTTCGGGCAGCACGAGCATGTAGAGGTCGAGGGTCGCCGGGTCGACGGTGACGTCGGCGGGGTAGGTCGAGTAGGGCAGCCGGTCGGGCGCGGCGAAGGGGTTGTCCTTGGCGGTCGAGCCCCACCACGTGCCCGACAGCGGCTTGACCACCGCGCGGGTCCACTCGCGGCGCTCGACGCGGCGCAGGCGGGCCGGGGTGGCCGATGGGGCGCCGTCGCATTGGAAGAGCGCGTCGGCATCGAGGTGGTTGGGGTCGGTCGGCGCGGGCGTCGGCGGCAGGTCGCAGCGGGTCGGCGCGCCGTCGGCGACCCACGCCTCGATCAGCGGCAGCTCGTCGATGGGGCTCAGCGTGCCCAGCGGCATCAGCGGACCGGCGTCGTGGCTGCGCATACGGGTGAGCAGGTAGCTGGCGTCCGGATCGAAGGGCACGACGTACCCGTCGAGCGACCCGTCGAGCATCGCCTCGTGGGTCAGCACCAGCGATGTGCGCCGGTTGTTGGGCAGGTGGCAGCCGCCGTTGGCGCAGCGGGCGGCGAGCAGGGGCAGCACGTCGCAGCCGTCGCCCGACGGGGTCGGGCCGGCGTCGGGCGGCTCGAGATCGGGCAGCGGGCCGCTGTCGGTCACCGCGCCGTCGGCGGGGTCAGCGTCAGCGGGCGCGGCGTCGGCGAGCGCGGCGTCGGCGAGCCCCGCGTCCGCCCGCTGCGCGTCGGCCGGGCGGGCGTCGGTCGGGCTGGCGTCGACCGGGCTGGCGTCGACGGCGCCGTCGGGCGGACCGGAGTCTGCCGGCTGCGCGTCGAGCGCGGCCGGCGGTGAGCCGTCGCAGGCGATGAGCGCCAGCGCGGCGAATATGAGGGCAGGGCTGCGCATGCCGCCGAGGTTACCGCAGACGGTTGATTGTTCGGGTGACTTCTCGGCGAACGCGGCGGGCTCGACCTGCTCGCGGACCGCTGCGCGACGTGGATGAGCCTCGACGTCGGGGCCGAACGGGCGCTCGGCTGAGTCTGCCGGCGCAGAGCGCGGGTCGACCTCCTTCACGCGTGAGTTTCCCACGGCAGCGGGGTGGGTGCGCGCCTCGGCCGGGCACTTTGCCCGGCGCGCGTGCTCGGGCCGCGCGTCGGCCGGGCACGTTGCTGCGCCACGCGCGGTCGGGCCGCGTTTTGCCGGAGCACGTTGCCGCGCCACGCGCGGTCGGGCCGCGTTTCGCCGGAGCACGCTGCCCGCCGACAACGGTCAGGTCGCGTTTCGCGGGAGCACGCTGCCCGCCGACGACGGTCGGGCCGCGTTTCGCCGGAGCACGCTGCCCGCCGACGACGGCCTACGACCGCATGGCGGCGGCAACTTCCCGGCGCACGACGGTCGAGGACCCCGTGGCGGCGGCAAGCTGCTCGCGCGCGGCGCCGGGGAGCCGCCGTGACGCCGGCAAGCGCGCGGGAGGCAGCGGTCGGGGACCCCGTGTCGGCGGCAAAGTCACCGAGAGCGGCGGTCGGAGGCCTCGTGGCGGCGGCAAACTCAGCGAGAGCGGCGCTCGGAGGCCGGATCGCAGCGGCAAGCTCGTCGAGAGCGGTGGTCGGGGGCCGGATCGCGGCGGCAAACTCACCGAGAGCGGTGGTCGGAGACCGGATCACGGCCGCAAGCTGCCGGTGGACTGGGGTCGGAGACCGGATCGCAGCGGCAAGCTGCCGGCGGACTGGGGTCGGAGACCGGATCGCAGCGGCAAGCTGCCGGCGGATTACGGTCGGGGACCGGGTCGCAGCGGCAAGCTGCCGGCGGACTGGCGGATTGAGGGCGTTGTCGCCCGGGTTCGTGATGGGGTGACCGCGCATGGATCGGGGGTGATGTCGCCCGCGCGTGGCGGCCTGCGCTGCGCAGGGCGGCGATGGACGGCGGCGCATGGCCCCGCAGCGGGTCTGGGTCCGGGCGGGCCCGTGGGCCCCGCGCGCTACATCAGGTAGCGGGCCACCGCGGCGTCGCCGCAGACGATGCCGTTGGCCAGGATCAGGTGCCCGTCGACGCTCTTGGGCTTGTTGAGGTCGCCCACGATGACCTCGAAGAACTGCCCGTTCATCGCCATCGGCTTGGCCTCGAGCACCTCGACCCGGCGCCCGTCGCGGTCGATGACCGGCGCGCCGCCGAGCAGCGCCCGCTCGGCGGGCACGCACTCGCCGTTGCCGACGTACAGCGGCTGGTCGGGGCTGACGAGCAGGCTCTGACCCCGCGGCAGCGACATCGAGATCAGCGTCATCGCGCCGTCGGCTGTGCGGGCCGGCCCGGTGTGCACGACCTTGGCGACGTGCCACTTGAGGTCGGCGTCGGCGGCCATCAGCGCGGCGCCGAGCTCGAGGTGGTTGATCGGGTCGAACAGCCCATGGCCGATCGAGACGGTGGTTCCGATGAGAAAAGCCATCAATCCTCCGAGTGTCATGCCGGGTCGGCGAGCGCCGGGACCGTCACGAAACGATCGTAATAGCCCACATCGAGCCTTCTCGTCGAAATCATCGGCTCGTCAATGGCGCACCGGATGACAAAATCCCCGGGGCTCGGGGGATCCCAAGCGTGCTCCCAGAGGGTCCAGGTGCGGTTGTCGGCCATCGGCGGGCAGATGTCGAGCGGTTCGAAGGCGTCGTCCGGGCGGAAGCGAATGGTGAAGCGGTCGGTGGGCACAGCGCCGCCCCAGGCGATGCCGAAGACCCGCAGGCGCTCGCGGCCGCCGACCCGCCAGCGCTCGATGCGCACCGGCATGGCCGCCTGGTGCAGGTCGGCCGGCGCGTATTGCCGGGCGAGCGCGGGCACGCCGTCCTGGTGGGTGCGGCGGGCGAACTCCCGCATCTGGCTGGTGGCCGGCGCGTCGTCGTCGAGCAGGCGCAGGGTATCGACCCACTTGATGCTGGTGCAGCCGTACCAGCCGGGCACCACGAGGCGCACCGGGCTGCCGTGATCCGGCGGCAGCGGCTCGCCGTTCATCTCGACGGCGAGGAAGGCCCCCTGCCGCTCGAGCTGCTCGCGGGTGAAGATCCAGCTCGCGCCGGGGGTGGAGTGGCCACCGGCGGAGGGGACCGAGTGGCGGTCGAAGCCGGCGACCTCGACGCGGGTGGCCTGCGGCAGCGCCTCGATGCGGTCGAGCACGGCGGTCAGCGGGATGCCGGCCCAGGCGGCGGTGCTCATCAGGCCGAAGTGTGAGCGCCGGCTGTTGCCGCTGCACTCCATGAGGTGCACGCCCATCGGCTGGACGAGCGGCAGCAGCGCGTCGAGGGCGATGTCACCGGGCTCGGCGACGAGGCCTTCGACGGCGATCGTCCACGGGCGCATGGCCTCTATGTCGAGCAGGTCGGGGAAGCGGGTGCGCACGTAGAATTCGGCGGTGGGCGTCAACGGGCGGCCGAAGTCGATCCGGCTCAGGTCGGTGTACAGCCGCCCGTCCCAGCCGGCGTTGCGCAGGGTGTGGAACTCGATCGGGTCGCCGCCGGTGAAGGGGATGGTGCCGAGGTAGTCGCCCTCGGCGAAGGGGGTGCCGCATGCGCGCGGGGCGTCGCCGAGCGGGTCGCCGCACCCGAGCGCACCGAGCGCGCCCGCGCCGATGAGCCCTTCGAGAAATGTGCGGCGGTCCATGGAGACTCCCGGGCGGCCCGCGCAGGGCCCCGGGGAGAGATGCGCGGCGGGGCGCGCCGGTCGCCATCGGGCGACCGGCGGTCTCGGGCGGGAGCGGGGGCGGGCGAGCGGGCCGTCAGCGGGTCAGCGGGTCAGCGGGTCAGCGGGTCAGCGGGTCAGCAACACTGCAGCATGATGCACTGGTCGAGCCAGTCGCCGAGCAGCGCCTCGCAGTTCTCGGCGGGGAAGCCCATGTTCAGGCAGTCCTGCATGTGGCGGTCGCCCTCGGTGCGGCAGGTATTCTCGCAGACCGGGTCGATGGGCGGCTCGGCGCACAGCTGCGCCTCGTGGTTCATCTCGACGTTGATGTCGCCGTGCCCGCTGCGCACCGTGCCGTCGGCCTGCTCGCGGTGCCAGTCGAACCACATCGCGCCGCCGAGGGTGTCGGTCTTGCCGTTGGCCAGCCAGCCGAACTGGTAGGGGAAGCGGCCATCCGCCGGCGCCTGGGTCAACTCGACGACCTCTTCGGGCCGGGTCAGCCGGGCGCCGATGAGATCCCAGTAGTGCCACTCGGCGGTGACCTCGGGGGTCTGGACGTCCGGACGCTCGATCTTGGGCCCGCCGAAGTCGTCCCCCTGGCCGCGATAGCGCAGGTAGAACTCGGTGTGCCACTCCTGGCCGAGCTGGCCGGGGCCGCCGCCGAGCGAGTGCACGTAGGCGGTGCCGATGATCGAGGCGGTGCCGTCGACGTGCCAGAAGAAGCTGGCGTCGTCGCGGAAGCGCATGATCACGGTCTTGCCGTCGCGGTTGAAGCCGGGCAGCCACAGGGCGTGGCCCCTGCGGAAGTGGCTCACCGCCCACTCGCGGCTGGTGGTGCCCTCGTCGACCTCGCCGTCGCAGTCCTCGTCGGTCTCGTCGCAGGTCTCGTCGTTCGGCGCGCCGGGCGCGCAGTCGTCGACCAGCGCCCCGTCGACGCAGGTCATCTCGCCGGTGGCCCCGCAGGCGCCGACGCCGCAGGCGGTGGGCACCGGCGCGATCTCTTCGTCGGTGCCGCCGTCGCAGTCGTTGTCCTGGCCGTCGCAGATCTCGGGCATGCCCGGCGTCGGCTCGCAGGTGTCGACCAGCGCGCCGTCGACGCACAGCCGCTCGCCCGACGCGGCGCACAGGCCCTGACCGCAGTGGGTCATCTCGGGGGCGATGTCTTCGTCGGCCGCGCCGTCGCAGTCGTCGTCGGCGGCGTTGCAGATCTCGTCGGCCGGCGCGCCCGGCTCACAGGTATCGACCAGCGCGCCGTCGACGCAGACCACCTCGCCGTGGGCGGCGCAGGCGCCGACCCCACAGTCGCTGGGCACCGCGGCGATGCCTTCGTCGGTGGCGCCGTCGCAGTCGTTGTCGACGCCGTCGCAGGCCTCGTCCGCCGGCGCGCCGGGCGCGGCGTCACAGGTGGTGCCGCCGTCGGGGCCGCAGACCACGGCGCCTTCGGCGGCGCAGGCGCCGGTGCCCACGGTGCAGGCCCCGCCGAGGCCGAAGTCCTCGTCGACCGCGCCGTCGAGGTCGTCGTCCTCGTCGTTGCAGACCTCGGGGGCGCCGACGCAGCCGGTATCGCCGATGTGGCGCAGGTCGATGTTGAAGTCGCCGGTGCCGCGGCTCTCGAAGCCGTCGTCGTCGACCCGGTGGAAGTGGAACCACACCGAGGCGCCGAAGTCGGCGTCCTTGTTATTGGCCGCGTGGCCCATCTGGTACGGGTAGCGCCCGTCGGCCGGCCGCATCGTCAGGGTCGCCACCGAGCCGGGGCGGCTGACGGTGCCGCTGGTCATGTCGTAGTAGTCCCAGACCTGGTAGACCTCGGGCGGCTGGATGGCCGGCCGCTCGAGCTTGGGGCCGCCGAAGGCGTCTCCGCGGCCGCGGTAGGCCAGCTCGAACTCGACGTCCCACACCTCGCCGGCCGGCGCGTCGCCGTCGAAGACGAAGGCGGTGGCGGTCAGGCGGCCGGTGCCGTCGTCGTAGAGCTCGAGCCGGGCGTCGTCCTCGAAGTGCATGCGCACCCGCCGGCCGTTGCGGCCGAAGCTGTGCCCGTCGAAGGCGTGGCCGTTGGCCGCGTACTCGTCGGCCTGGTAGATGCGGGTGCCCTCGTCGATCTCGCCGTCGCAGTCGTCGTCTTCGCCATTGCACGCCTCGTCGACCGGGTCGCCGGGGGTGCAGGAGTCGATCATCTCGCCGTCGACGCAGCCGATCTCGCCGCGGGCGCCGCAGAGGCCCTCGCCGCAGACCGTCGGGATGGTGCCGAGGTCTTCGTCGATCTCGCCGTCGCAGTCGTTGTCGGCGGCGTCGCAGACCTCGCCCACCGGCGGCAGCGCCTCGGCGTCACACACCGCGTCGCCGTCGGGGCCGCAGACGATCTCGCCGTCGGCGGCGCAGGCGCCGATGCCCACGCTGCAGCGCTCGCCGAGGCCGAAGCCCTCGTCCACCGCGCCGTCGTGGTCGTCGTCTTCGCCGTTGCACACCTCGGGCAGCGGCGGGTCGAACTCGCCGCAGCCGAGCGACTCGAGGTCGAGGTTGAAGTCGCCGTGGCCGTCGCAGCGGGTGCCGTCGTCGTCGCGGCGCTCCCAGAAGAACCAGACCGCCAGGCCGAGGTCGTTGTCCTTGCCGTTGGCCCGGTCGCCGAGCTGCATCGGGTAGCGCCCGTTGGCCGGCCGCTGGCGCAGGGTGACCACCGAGCCGGGGCGGGTGAGGGTGCCGTCGGTCAGGTCGAAGTAGTGCCACAGGTCGGTGATGGCCGGCGGCTGAGCGCCAGGGCGCTCGATCTTGGGCCCGCCGAAGGCGTCGCCCTGGCCGCGGTAGGCGAAGTTCACGTCGACCGTCCACTCCTCGCCGGCCGGGTTGGGGCCGTCGAAGACGTAGGCGGTGCCGGTCAGCGAGGCGGTGCCGTCGTCGTTGATGGTCAGCCGCGCGTCGTCGCGCAGGTGCATGCGGGTCCGGCCGCGCTCGGCGAAGTCGGGCATCCAGATGGCGTGGCCGCCGGCGGCGTACTCGGTGGCCCGATAGACCGCCGCGCCGTCGAGGCCCTCGTCGACCGCGCCGTCGCAGTCGTCGTCGATCTCGTTGCACTCTTCGGCCGCCGGCTCGCCGGGCACGCAGCTGGAGACGATCTCGCCGCCGTAGCAGGTCTGCTTGCCCATCGAGGCGCAGGCGCCGACGCCGCACTCGACCATCTCGATGACGTCCAAGCCCTCGTCGGCCTCGCCGTCGCAGTCGTCGTCGATGCCGTTGCACACCTCGTCGCTCGGCGCGCCGGGCTGGCCGACGCATTCGGAGCCGCCGTCGGGGCCACACACCAGCACGCCGTCGGCCTCGCAGGCGCCGATACCCACGGTGCAGGCCTCGCCCACGCCGAAGCCCTCGTCCACCGCGCCGTCGAGGTCGTTGTCGACGTCGTCGCAGACCTCGGGCTCGGGCTGGCAGCCCTCGTCGACGAGCTCGGCCCCGGCGACCATGTCACCGCGGCTGGCGATCATGCGGCCGTCGTCGTCGTAGCGGATGTAGTAGTACCAGAGCGCCACGCCCAGCTCGCGGTCCTTGCCGTTGGCCGAGATGCCGAGCTGGAACGGGTAGTTGCCCGAGCGCGGACGCTGCTCCAGCTTCACCAGCGAGCCGGGGCGGGTCATGTAGCCCTCGGTCATGTCCCAGTAGCGCCAGCCGGCGGTGACCGCGGGGGTCTGGAAGTCCTCGTCCTCGATCTTGGGCCCGCCGAAGGCGTCGCCCTGACCGCGGTAGACGAACTCCATGTGCAGGTTCCACTCTTCGCCGAGCTGACCCGGGCCCGACTCGATGATGGCCACCGAGACCCGGCCTTCCATGGTCGCGGTGCCGTCCTCGCGCACGGTGAGGAAGACCTCGTCCATGTTCCAGCGGAAGATGCCGCCGTCGTTGAAGTGCCAGGCCATCAGGCCGTAGCGGCCGCCGTCGAAGTTGGTGATGCGGTAGACCTGGGTCGACTCGTCGACCTCGCCGTCGCAGTCGTCGTCGACGTCGTTGCAGATCTCGGCGTCGGGCTCGCCGGGCTCGCAGGCGCCGACCCACTTGCCGCTCTCGCAGACCTGCTCGGCCTCGGCCGCGCAGGCGCCGACGCCGCAGCTCAGCGGGCGCGGGGCGAGATCTTCGTCGGTGGCGCCGTCGCAGTCGTCGTCCATGGCGTTGCAGGCCTCGGCCCGCGGAGCGCCGGGGGTGCAGTCGTCGACCAGCGCGCCGTCGACGCAGCTGCGCAGGCCCTTGGCGGTGCAGATGCCGGCGCCGCAGTGCACCATCTCGGGGGCGATGCCCTCGTCGGTGGCGCCGTCGCAGTCGTTGTCTTCGCCGTCGCAGACCTCGGGGCCGGGCACGCAGCAGACGCCGCCCTCGTCGGTGGCGCCGTCGCAGTCGTTGTCTTCGCCGTCGCAGGCCTCGTCGGCGGGGGCGCCGGGGGCGCAGCTGTCGACGAACTGGCCGCCCTGGCAGGTCAGCGCGCCGGTGTCGGCGCACGCGCCGGTGCCGCAGGCGGTGGGTTGGGGGGCGATGCCCTCGTCGGTGGCGCCGTCGCAGTCGTTGTCGACCGCGTCGCAGGCCTCGGCGGCGGGCGCGCCAGGGGCGCAGCTGTCGACGAGCTGGCCGCCCTGGCAGGCGAGCTCGCCGTGGGCGGCGCAGGCGCCGGCGCCGCAGTCGGTGGCGACGGGGGCGATGCCCTCATCAATGGCGCCGTCGCAGTCGTTGTCGACCGCGTCGCAGGTCTCGGCGTCGGCGACGCCGGGGGTGCAGTCGTCGACGAACTGGCCGCCGACGCAGCTCCGCTCGCCGTCGGCGGCGCAGGCGCCGGTGCCGCAGGTGGTCGGGGCCGCGGCGATGTCCTCGTCGGTGGCGCCGTCGCAGTCGTTGTCGGCGGCGTCGCAGACCTCGTCGGCCGGCGCGCCGGGGGTGCAGCTGTCGACGAGCTGGCCGCCCTGGCAGGTCAGCGCGCCGGTGTCGGCGCAGGCGCCGGTACCGCAGTCGGTGGCGACGGGGGCGATGCCCTCGTCGGTGGCGCCGTCGCAGTCGTTGTCGACCGCGTCGCAGGCCTCGGCGCTCGCGACGCCGGGGGTGCAGTCGTCGACGAGCTGGCCGCCGAGGCAGACCCGCTCGCCGTCGGCGGCGCAGGCGCCGGTGCCGCAGCTGATCGGGGTCGGGGCCACGTCTTCGTCGGTGGCGCCGTCGCAGTCGTTGTCGACCGCGTCGCAGACCTCGTCGCTCGGGGCGCCGGGCGCGCCGTCGCAGATCGTCTCGCCGTCACCGCAGACGACCTGACCCGGCCGCTCGCAGGCGCCGGTGCCGACGGTGCAGGCGTCGCCGATGCCGGCGACGTCTTCGTCGATGGCGCCGTCGCAGTCGTTGTCGAAGCCGTCGCAGGTATTCTCGGGCGCGTCGGGGGTCAGGCAGATGTCGAGCGCCTGACCCGCGCCCGGGGTGAAGTCCTCGCCGATGCCGGCATCGCCGAACGAGCCCATGAAAGCGTTGATGCCGAACCGGGCCGAGGCGTCGACGCCGCCCTGCACCGCGAGCAGCTCCGAGAACCGCACGATGGTGAACTCGACGTCGGGCTCATCGGCGTCGGGGCTGCCGTAGACCGCGCCGGTATGGTCCGGCAGCGGCGCGCCGAAGGCGAAGCCCGGCGCGAAGGGCGAGCCGGCGAACGTGGCGACCGTGAACCCGCCGAGGTCGGTCATGCCCGATACGCCGGCGATCACGTCGAAGACGCCGTCCTCGTCGATGTCGATGAGCAGCGCGAAGGACTCGGTGCCGCCGAAGTCGGGCAGATCGGCGCCGCCGATGCCGCCGAGGGTCGCCGAGGTGCGCCCGGCGTCGCCGTCGCCGTCGACGTCGCCGCCGATGCCGTAGGTATTGAAGCCCACGTACAGCGTATCGTTGGCGGCGTCGTACGACAGCCGGATGTCGGCGATGTCGTTGCCGCTGATCGTGCCGGCCGGGAACTGAACCGGCACGCCCACGTCGATCCCGGCCGGATCGGCGACGACGTGGACGTCAGCGCCGGCGAAGTCGGCCGTGACGTCGCCGGTGAACAGGACGGGCTGCGCGAATACGGGCAGGGCGAAGAGCCCCGTTGCGAGCGCGGTCGCGCTCGATACGACGGTGGATCTTGTCATCATCGATCTCCGATCGGGTGGAGAGGACAGCGGGCATCTTGGATACGAATCGATTAGGGCGGTCCACGGGGGACGGGGCGTACGCGGGGGTCGCGGCCGGCGTCGGCAGGGGGTGGACGGTGGCGCCGAGGGCGCCGGGCGGGCGGGGGAGATCCTGATCCGAAGACCACCCGCTCGAGGAGAGACAGGTGGGCGCGCACACGTTCTGATGAAGACGAGCGAGCATAAATACAGACCAGGATAAGAGATACAGATACGTGGCCCGAATATACGGGCCGTGTGAACTATGCGCGTTTTGTTGTGAATAATCAAGTCATGTTGGTTTTTTGAGTATCGCCATGTGGCCGCGGCTCGTTGCGGCCCGCGCCACGGCTGGCGATCCGCGAGATCGCGCGACACGAAGCGGTACGGCGTCGGCGGATGCGGGGTCGGTGGGGCGTCGGCGGGGGTTCGTCGGCGGATGCGCGCGGGCGATCCACCGTTGCAGGCTCAGCGCTGACGATCGCGCAGCCGGCGCAGCCGATCGCGGGCGCGGCGGCGCTCTTCGGGGTTCATGTCCCGGAACCGGCCGAGGTTCTGGATGAAGCGGCGTCGATCGTCGGGCGCCATCTCCACCAGCCGGCGGAAGAGCGCCCGCACCCGGGCCCGGCGGGTCGGCGACATGTCGCGGTAACGCTCGAAGTTGCGCCGCATGAGGGTGCGCTCGGAGGGCGGCAGCGAGCGAAACGCCTTCCACTGCCGGCGCAGGGTCTCCCGCTCGGCGGCCGGCAGCTGGCGGAAGCGCTGCCAGCGGGCGGTCAACTCTGCGCGGCGCTCCGGCGGCAGCTCGCGCAGGCGCTCGAGCCGGCGGCGCATCTCGGCCCGCTCCTCGGGGCTCATCGCCGCCCAGCGGGCGCGGTTGCGGGCCTTGCGGTCGTCCTCGGCGTCCTTCTCGCCGGCCGGCGCCTGCGCGGTGGGGGTCTGCGGCGCCTCTTGAGCAGCGGCTGGGGTGAGCGGCGCGGTCGCCGCGACGCAGAGCGCGCACAGGGCGGCAACTCGGGACAGGACGGCACTGCGAGACAGGACGGCACTGCGAGACAGGCCGGACAGTATGCGGTTCACGGGCGGGCCTCCTCGTCGTCCAGCGTGTGCAGCATCGCCACGAGTTCGAAGGTCTCCTCGTCGGCGATGCCGTCGAGCACCTCCAGCTCGTCGTACACCTCGAGCAGCTCGAGGTGCCCGAGCAGCTCCAGGTCGTTTTCGGGCGGCTCGGTCGGCGGGCGGCTGAGCACCCAGGCGACGAGCATGGCCGCGGCGGCCAGCAACGGCAGCACCGCCGGGCGGCGCACGAAGCGCAGGATCCGCGCGCCGGTCGACGGTCGGGCCGGCGCCTCGGCGCGCAGCGCGTCGGTCACCCGGCGATCGAAGTCGGGGCCGGGCGCGGGTCGATCGGCGCCGACGACGGGATCGAGCAGCGCGTCGAGCGCGCCGTCGGCATCGGGCCGGGAATCGACCTCGGCGAGCCGCTCGAAGAACCGGGCGTCGAAGTCGGGTCCCGGCTCGGGTCGATCGGCGCCGACGACGGGATCGAGCAGCGCGTCGAGCGCGCCGCCATCGTCGGCAGAGCCGGCCGCGTCGACCGCCGCGAGCCGTTCGAAGAAGCGGGCGTCGAAGTCCGGCCCCGGCTCGGGTCGGTCGCGCTCGAGCAGGCGGTCGAGCCCTTCGGCGTCGGTCGATTTCGGGTTGCGGTCGGTCATCCGGTCACCCCCAGGGGCGCGTCGTCGACGAAGGGCGAGAGCTCGCGCATCAGCGTCTTGCGCGCCCGGTTGAGCAGGGATTTGACCGCCGAGACGGTGGTCTCGAGGGTCTCGGCGATCTCGGTCAGCGGCATGCCCTGCTCCTTCTGCAGCAGCAGCGCGGCCCGCTGGGTCTCGGGCAGGCCGGCCACCGCGGCGCGCACCGCCTGCTGGATGCGATCGGCGTGCAGCAGCGCGTCGGCCGAGGGCCGCAGACCGTCGCGGGGCTCGCGCTTGAGCGCGTCGACCGACCCGCCGCGGTGGCGGTGCTCGGCCCGGCGCACCTCGTTGAGGCAGTGGTTGGTCGCCACCCGGAAGATGTACGCCCGAAACGACTCGCGGGGCACATAGCGGGCGCGGGCGCGGTAGATCTTGAGGAAGATGTCCTGCGCCAGCTCCTCCCCACGATCCTGCTGCCCGCAGAAGCGCACCGCGAAGCGCACCATCGGCCGCCGCCAGCGGCGGAACAGCTCGGCGAAGGCCTCCGGGTCGCCGTCGCGCGCGGCGCACATCAGGCGCGCGTCGTCGTCGGGCGGGTCGGTCGCGGCGTGGGTCATCGGTCTTCGTCCATCAACAGGTCGAGGTCTTCGAGCAGGTCGAGGTCTTCGAGCAGGTGCAGCTGCTCGATGAGGGCCTCGTCGTCGTCGGGTGCGGGCGGCGGGCGCGCGTCGGGGCTCAGCCCGGCGTCGGGCCCGGCGAGCACCAGCCACAGCAGCCACGACACCGCGTCCCACGGGCTCATCTCGACTCCTCGATACCCGACGACAACCGGCGAGCAGCCGCCGGGTTGCGCCGATGGTCCGATTTTTGTCGTCGATCGCGCGGCGGCATCACGGCAGCACCGCTTCGACCGACAGCGCGAGCCGGTACCAGGGGCCGCCGCCCGGGAAGAACCCGCCCGGCCAGAGCCACGCCCCGCGGCCCCGCACCACCAGCGCCTCGAGCGGCTGCCAGCGCAGGTCGGCGTCGAACTCCCAGCCGTAGAAGCGGGTCTCGGCCGCGGTCCACAGCGGCGCGGCGAGCAGGTCGAGCTCGAGCGCAGGGTGGGGCAGGACCAGCAGCGTCGGCCCGCCGCCGAGCGCGCCGCGGCCCTCGAAGCCGTAGGCCACCGCCGGCCGCTCGCCCAGCTCGGCGCCCAGCCCGCCGTCGAACATCAGGCTCGGTCGGCCCAGCAGCGGCGCGGGGGCGATGAGCGCTTCGAAGCGTTTGATGCCCGAGAGTCCATCGCCCCGCGGCTGCCCCGACACGCCCAGGGCGAAGGCGCCCGTATAGAGCCACTCGGTGAGTCGGGCCCGCCAGCGCACGTCGAAGCCGCCCCCGAGCAGATCGAAGCGTCGCGGCGGCACCAGCTGCTCGGCGAACGCGGCCAGTCGCGGGCAGGCCGGGTCGATATCGGGGCCCAGCTGCCCGGCTCCGCCGCCGAGCACGGCGGTGGCCCGCAGAGTATGGCCATCGAGCAGCGCCTCGGCTTCGATACCGAGCCAGCTCGGGCTGATCTCGGCGGTGAGGCCGATGCAGTCGCGCAGCTGCTCGATGACCTGCTCGCTGTCGGTCACCTGCGCGTCGTCGAGCCCCGGCAGCTCGAGCGTGCCGTCGAGCCAGGCGTCGACCACGCGCGCGGCGGTGCGCCTGAGGGCCGCGCGCACCGGGGGCTCGACGAGCCGCCGACCGCGCTCGCCGTCGAAGCGGGTGGTGGCGGCGAAGAGGCTCAGCCGCACGAAGAGGTCGGGTCGCCACTCGATCGCGCCGCGCACGATGGGCCAGCCGCGGGGCACTGCGCGCCGGCCGGGCCACCACAGGCCCATGCGCAAGGCGAACGGGCCGTCGTCGAACGCCGCGTCGGCGCCCAGCGCGACCGTATCGGCCAGCAGCCCGCCGCCGATGACCAGCCGCTGCTTGCCGATCACGACCGACCAGCTCTGCCCGTCGTCGGCGAAGAGCTCGACGCCCAGCGAGCGGATGAGCCAGGTCTCGCGCGCCTCGTCGACGAAGCCCACGGCCGCCGGCTCGGTCAACGGGTCGACGGGCAGGAGCCCCGTATCGAGGCCCGCGAAGACGAGCACCCCCGGCGTCGGCTCCCACTCGCCGCCCAGGCCGACGAGTCCGCCGACGCGATGGGCGTCGAGGCGCAGCTCGAGCGGCTCGTCGGTCAGGTCCGCGGGTTCGCTGGCCGGCCGATCGGCCTCCCAGTCGGCGAGCAGCACGCCCCAGGTCTGCCAGACGATCTCCGCGCAGGCGACCGCCGGCCAGAGCCCCCACAGCAGGCCGATCAGGGCGCACGTACGGCGGTGGAGCGGGGTCGCCATGCTTCGCTTCTACCGGCCCCCGACCGGGAAAACCATCACCCGCGCGACCGGGCCACCGGCTGCCGAATCGTTACCGCGCCCCGGCTCTGCGCCGGCGGCCCATCCAGCACGACCAAGGAGACCGACCGACATGGCTTTCAAGCTGCCCGACCTGCCCTACAGCCGTGATGCCCTCCAGCCGCACATCTCGGAGAACACCCTCAACTACCACTACGGCAAGCATCACCAGGGCTACGTCAACAAGCTCAACGCCGCGGTCGAGGCCGACGCCAGCCTGGCCGGCAAGAGCCTCGAAGACCTGATCAAGACCCAGAAGGGCGGCGTCTTCAACAACGCGGCCCAGGTGTGGAACCACACCTTCTACTGGAACAGCATGAGCCCCAACGGCGGCGGCGAGCCCACCGGCGCGCTCGGCGACGCGATCAAGGCCAGCTTCGGCGACTACGCCAGCTTCAAGGCCGCCTTCGCCAAGGCCGCCGGCGGCCAGTTCGGCTCGGGCTGGGCCTGGCTGACCAAGGACGCCGACGGCACGCTGCACATCGAGGCGACGAGCAACGCCGGCAACCCGATGACCGAGGGCCGCACGCCGATCCTCACCTGCGACGTGTGGGAGCACGCCTACTACCTCGACTACCAGAACGCCCGCGGCGGCTACGTCGACGCGTTCTGGAACCTGGTGAACTGGGAGTTCGCCGGCAAGAACTTCGCCGGCTGATCGGCCCTGGCCCGCCGGCCCGCCTCGTCCGGCTCAGCGGTCGGCGAGGTGGCCCTTCTTGACGTAGAAGACGCAGCCCCCGGCGCTCTGTGGCGCGTGGCGGCTGCCCGGCGGGAGGCGGATCCACGAGCCCGGCCGGTACGCCCCGTGCTCGTCGGTGAACGCGCCCTCGAGCACGAAGATCTCCTCGCCGCCCGGCATCTCGACGGGCGGCAGCTTCACCCCCGCCCCCAAGCGCACCAGCCGTACGGCTTCGCCGTGCTCGGGCGAGTCGTAGAGCGACTTGATCTCGACGCCGGCGAAGCGCGGGTGCGGCGACCACTTCATCGCGGCCGAGTCCACGGTGATCGTCTGCCGCCCGCTGCCCACATACTGCCGCAGCTTCACGAAGAGCGTGCAGCCAGGCCCCGAGCGCGGCGCGTGTTCGAAGCCCTCGGCGGCCAGCAGGTAGCTGCCCGCCGGATGGGCGCCGCGGTGATCTTCGAAGACGCCGCTGATCACGAAGATCTCCTCGCCGTCGGGGTGCGGGTGGGCGTGGAAGCGGCTGCCGGGGTCGTAGCGCACGACCGAGGTGACCCGGCCGGCTTCGACCGGTCCGCTGCGCTCGAGCCGCTTGCGCCAGACCGTCGGGCTGGGGCTCGGCGCCCAGGGCATCGTATCGGTGTGCACGATCTCGAGGCGGGAGACATCTGCGCGCAGGGCGTCGGCCATGGTCACTCCGGCAGCAGGGGGTGGCGGGCGCGTATGACAGCGATGTCGCGGCCGGTGGGCCGGTTTCGGCGAGGCCCGCGGGATGACGCCCGCGTCATGGTGGATGCGCAGAGTTGGAGGGCATCTCCCCCGGCGGACAGGCCGGCGATGGCTGGCGTATGGCGGGCAGATCGGTCGGAGAGCCCGCTTCGACGGGGCCCGACGGCCGGCGGAGGCCTGCTGCCGGGCCGATCGTGTAAGCGGCGAAAAGTAGACGAACGAGTCGGGCACGGATCATGCTGTGACTGGTCGGTGCATCGCACCTCAGGGAGGTCACCATGAGCCCGCTGCCCCGCATCTGCTCGCTCGCGCTGCTTGTCGCCCTGCCCACCATGGCCATCGCCGGCCCCGGCGCCTACACCCTCGACGACCTCGACGCCGATCTGCCGCGCTGCGTCGAGATCACCGAGCAGGAAGAAGCGGCGCTGCTCTTCGCCAACCACTGCGACCAGACGTTCACCGTCACCCCCATCGCCGAAGCCTGCGCCGGGTGCGACCCCGCGATCGTGCTCGCGCCGGGCGAGGTGGGCTGGTACGGCCTGGCGCCCGGCGCCGAGGCGGACTTCGCCGCCACCGGCACCCGCACCGCGACCTGGCATCAGGACAGCGGCCGCAGCGGCACCATCAGCGCCAAGGTCGGCCTCGCCGCGGCCGAGCTGGCCACCGGCGGGTGCGCGATCCACCCCGCCGCGCCGGCCGGCGGCGCGTTCATCGGCTTCGGCTTCCTCTTCGGCTCGCTGCTGCGCCTGCGCCGCCGCCGCGCCTGAGCCCCGGGCGCGCGTCTCGCCCGAGACGTGCCCGCGACGCCTGCTGTCTCAGAGGCGTCCTCTCCGATCGGCAACAAGTCGACACCGTTGCCTCGCGCGGCCTGCTGGGCCAGTCTCGGAGTCATGCTCGACGCCTTCGACTTCGTCGGACCCTCCGTCCTCATCGACCGCCTGCTGCACGCCGAGCAGGAGGTGCTCTTCCTGGTCGGCGCCCCGCTGTGCACACCCGTCGGCGATACGCCGGGCGTGCCGGGCGTGCCGGGGGTCATCGAGCGCATCCGAGCCGAGTTCCTGCCGGTCGACGGCGAGTCCGCGCCGCGGGCCGAGCGCAAGGCGCAGGCGCTCAAGGCGCTCGACGCCCGGCTGAAGAAGGCCGAGAACCCCTATCAATCGGCGTTTCGTTTCCTGATCGCCCGCCGCGGCCTGCAGGCGGCCAACCGCTTGATCACCCGCGCGGTGCTGGACGCGGGGCGCAATCCGGTCGACGAGGGGCTCTCCGATCCGGTGCTCGATACGCTGGAGTACGACCCCGGCGCGTGGCACCTGCCGCCGGGCGTGCGGGCGCTCGGATCGCTCGTGGCCCGTCATCGCCAGCGCTTCGGCCGGGCGGTGCTGACCACCAACTTCGACCCGCTGATCGAGGTGGCCATCCGCGCGGCGGGCGGCAACGCACACAGCGCGGTGCTCGTCGCCGACGGCAGCCTCGAGTCGACCCGCGGCGAAGGCACGCTGGTGGTGCACGCCCACGGCTACTGGCACGGCGCAGATACGCTGCATACGCCGGCCGCCCTCGAACAGGAGCGGCTCGCGCTGCGCCGCTCGCTGGCCCGGCTCTACGAGCGGCGGCTGCTGGTGGTGATGGCCTACGGCGGCTGGGACGACGTCTTCACCCGGACCCTGGCCGAGGTCGTGGGCGATCAGGGCGCGTTCACCGAGGTCGTCTGGTGCTTCTACGAGACCGATCCCGAGGCGCTCGTACAGCGCAACGGGCACATCCTCGAGCAGCTGCGGCCGGCGCTGCTGCGTCAGCGCGCGACCCTGGTCAAAGGCGTCGACTGCCACGCGGTGCTGCCCGAGCTCGTCGAGGCGCTCGACCGCGAAGTGGCCCACGCCGAAGACGAGGTCGTCGGTCGCGAGTCGGTCTGCACCGCGCTGCTCGCCGCCCTCGAAGACCGACACCCGGTTCAGCTCGTCGGTGAGCCGCAGATGGGCAAGTCGGCGCTGCTCGAATGGCTCGGACGGCGCACGGTGCCCGAGGGCTGGACGACGGTGACGATCGACGCGAGCCGGCTGTCCCGGCGCACGCCGGTGGGGCTCGCCTGGGCGGCGATCGAGGCCGCCGACCGCCGCGACGCGCTGGGCGATCTCATCCGCGATCGGGCGGCGGTGCCCGACGTACACGACGCGCTGCGCGTGCTCGACGCCCTGGCGCCGCTGCGGCTGATGATCGACGACGCCGACGCCCTCGGCGGCGAGGGGCACGGCTTCAACGCGGCCTTCTTCGCCCGCTTGTCCACATGGTCTGCCGAGGGCCGCTTCCAGTGGATCTCGAGCGCCCACCGCTCGCTCGATCAGAGCTTCGCCGACCTCGACGTGCCCTTCTTCGACGAGGCCCGGGTGATCTGCATCGGCGGCCTCGAACGGGCCGCCGCCGAGCGGATGTTGATCGAGAGCCTCGGTGAGCAGGCGGGCCGGCACGCGCTGGACCTCGGGGGGACTTTGCCGCCCGCGGTGCGCTGGTTGGGGCGCCAGCGCGGTCCGTTGACCAGCGACCCGCACGGCACCGCCCAGCGGTTCCGCAGCTGGATCCGCCCGCTGCTGCGCCGCTGGTGGGGCGACATGAGCCCCGAGGAGCAGCAGCTCGCGCGGCAGGCGGCGCGGGCCCGGTTGTCGGCCGATACCGGTGACCCGGTCGCTGCGCGCTTGATCGCCCGCGGTCTGCTGGTCGAGTCCGGTGGGGCCTGGAGCCTCAACGGGCGGGCCTGGCGGGACCACGTGCGCAGCCTGGGATGACGCGTCGCGGCGCGGTCTGCGCCCACCGTTGCGGACCTCGGCGACGCCTCGCGCGTTCGTCATCGAGCGCGCTGGCGACGGCGGCCTGCGGTGACGGTTGCCCTCGCCCCGTCGAGCGTGCTTCCATCCGCCCGTTCGAGACTCGGGAGGGACCATGCTCCGCGTATTCTGGTCGTCGCTGTGTCTGGCCGTGCTCGTCGTATCGGGGTTCGTGGCCACCGGCTGCAACGACGACGAGCCCGATACCAGCGCGTTCGCCGTCGGCCCCGACAACGAGTACCCGATCCCCGGGCTGGGGCTGAACAACGAGGTGTTCATCTCGGTGCGCCACGTCGGCGTCGAGCCGAATCGCGTCGACAGCGAGGAGCCATCGATCGGCGGCCTGCGGGTGATCGACGACGAGAGTACCCTCGCCGAGGACCCGCTGATGTTCCAAGGCGATACGCTGCGCTTCAACTACGACGACACCACGTTCGAGCTGACCGTGCTCGAGTTCAACGACGAGAGCTACGACCGCGGCGACCCCGACGCCCGCGCCACGCTCGTGGTCGAGATTCTCTGAGCGATCCGCCGACTGCGGCCGCCGCCCCGATCCAACAGGAGCCCCGTGCGCCAGATCCTCTTCCCCAAGGCCGGCCCGCCGGAGAGCATGCGCGTCGTCGAGAAGCCCGATCCCGAGCCGGGGCCGGGGGAGGTCCGCGTGCGGACCACGGCGGCGGGCATCAACTTCGCCGACATCAGCGCGCGCATGGGCATGTACCAGGACGCCCCGCCTTTCCCGTGCGTCATCGGCTACGAGGTCTCGGGCACGATCGACGCGGTCGGCGAGGGCGTCGATGGGCTCTCCGTTGGGCAGGCGGTGGTCGCGATGACGCGCTTCGGCGGCTACAGCGATACGGTCGTGGTGCCCGTGCTGCAGGCGGTGCCCGTGCCCGATGGGCTCGATCTGCAGGCGGCCGCCGGGCTGCCGGTGACCTACCTCACGGCGTGGCTGATGCTGATGCATCTGGGGCACGTGGGCGAGGGCGATACGGTCCTGGTGCACTCCGCCGGCGGCGGCGTGGGGCTCAGCGCGCTGCAGATCTGCAAGTGGCGTGGCGCGCGGGTCATCGGCACGGCGAGCAGCGGCAAGCACGCGCGGCTGCGCGAGATGGGGCTCGATCACGCCATCGACTACCGCAATCAGGACTTCGAAGCCGAGGTGAAGCGCATCACCGACGGCGAGGGGGTCGACATCGTGCTCGATGCTGTCGGCGGGGACAGCTTCAAGAAGAGCTACCGCTGCCTGACCGACTTCGGCCGGCTCTTCCTGTTCGGCGTCTCGAGCTTCAACCCGGGCCTCACCCGCAGCATCTTCGCCGCGCTCAAGGGCATCGCGCAGACGCCGCGCTTCCACCCGTTCAACCTGATGAACGACAACAAGGGCGTGCACGGGGTCAACCTGGGGCACCTCTGGCATCGTCTGGACGTCATGCGGCCGATGTTCGACCGCATCGTCGAGCTGGCGGCCGCGGGCGTACTGAGCCCCGTGATCGACGCCACGTTCTCGTTCGACGAGGCGCCCGCCGCCCACCACTACATCCAGGCGCGCAAGAACTTCGGCAAGGTGCTGCTGACGCCCTGAGTTCGCGCCCCGCCGGCCTGCGCCGACCTGAGAGAATGTTCAGGTGTCGGCGGACACTGTGCGCGGCTCGTTCCTTAGTCTCTGGTGTCAACACCGAGCCGGAGCCGCTACCATGATGGCCATGAGCGCCCCCGAACCCGCCGTCTCCCGCCGCGACCTGCTGTACGCCGAGATCGAGGCGTTGCCGCCGCATCTCAAGGGGCAGATCGTCGACGGCGAGCTGATCGTGCAGCCGCGACCGGCGATGCCCCACGCCTGCGCCGCCAGCCGAATGCATCTGATCCTCGGGCTACCGTTCGACCTGGGGCACAGCGGCCCCGGCGGCTGGAAGATCATCTTCGAGCCCGAGCTGCACCTCGCCGACGACGTGCTCATCCCCGACATCGCCGGCTGGCGCCTCACCGACGGAGGCGACGGCCTGCTGCAGTTCACCGCCGTGCCCTATGCCCCGGCGTGGCTCTGCGAGGTGCTGTCGCCGTCCACCGCCCGCCTCGATCGGGCCCGCAAGCTGGCGATCTACGGCCGTGAAGGGGTGGCCCACGTCTGGCTGCTCGATCCGCAGACCCGCCTGCTCGAGGTGTTCACCCGCACCGACTCGGGTTGGGCGGTGCAGATCATCGATACCACCGCCGCCGAGGCCGCCGAGCAGCGGGTCGCCCCGTTCGACGCGGCGCCGCTGAACCTGAGGCGGCTGTGGGACGACCTGCCGCCCGAGCCCGAACCCGAGCCAGCCGAGGCCGACGCCGCGCTCGACGAAAGCGCCCCGCGCGACGAAGACGCCCCCGAGACCGCCACCTGATCCGCCGCGCCGCGCCGGCTCAGAACCAGCTGCCCAGGTAGAAGTACATCAGCCCCTCGCCGCCGTCGTCGAGGCCCCAGGCGTAGCCGGTGCGCAGGCTGAACGGCTGCTTCCAGCCGATGAGGGCCTCGGTGATCAGCTCGGCGCCCACCGAGCGGGAGAAGTCGCTCGGCATATAGCCCAGCGGCGTATCGCCAGCCTGACCCCAATCGGTGAAGACGGCCGCCTTCACCCGGCGCAAGAAGGCAGGCAGCGTCGCGAAGCCGCGGTCGACGTCGAACAGCGGCAGCCGATACTCCAGCGTCGCCAGCAGATAGCGGTCGCCGCGGACCTGCCCCGCCGGATAGCCCCGGAGGTACGTACTTCCATAAGCGATGCCGTCCAGCGCGTCGAGGAACCAGCTGCGCTCCGGCGGCGGCCCGAGGCCGAATGTCACCCGGCGCCCCGTCTCGCCCCGGCCGAAGCCGCCCGAGAAGCGCACCGCGAGCACATGCTTCAGCCACAGCGGCAGGTACTCCCGATAGCTGAACGTCACGTCGGCGGTGGTCACGTCCGACAGCAGCAGCGGGTGGCGCAGCCGCAGCCCGAGCTGCACCGAGCGCCCCGACTCCACCGAGACGGCGTCGAAGTTGTAGATGTCGGCGTCGCCATAGCTCACCGAGATGCCGATCGAGCCGTCGTCCCGCGGTCCGGTCTCGAAGCGCGGAGCGAAGCCGAGCGGATCAAACGCCGGGTCGGGGTTCTCGGCGGGCTGGGCGTGGCTGAAGCCGTAGCGCAGGCTCAGGCCGACCCCGCGGGTCTCGTCGCTCAGCGGCACCGACAGCGAGAGCGACCCCGAGGTGACCCGCTCGCGGAAGTCGGTGTAGTCGACGCCGTAGAACGCGCCGTTGTCCCGCGCGCGGGTCTGGTGGCTGATGCTCGCCGAGAGGGTCGCCACCCGCTGGCGCCAGGCCCAGCCGACGGCCAGCGCGAGGTTGTCGGTCGCCGGCGTGGTCTGCACCGCGGCCCCATAGGCGTGGTGCCCCAGCGGGTCGCTGCCGGTGACCTCGAAGCCGAGCACCGCGGCGCTCTCTTCGGCGCTCGAGAAGCTGAAAGCCGGCGACCAGCCGACGGGCCAGAGATACGGCAGCGCCGAATAGGGTCGGCTGGGCAGCGGAGGCGGCTCGGCCGAGGCCGCCGGGCGCTCGCGGGCGGGCGGGTCGCGGGGCGGCGGCAGCGGCAGGTCGGGGGCGAACGGCGCGACGGCGATGTCCTGCCCGTTGGCGGTGATGACCTGCATCGCCAGCGTGCGCCCGTCGGGCGAGAGGGCCGGGCCGAGCGCGCCGGTGACCACCCGGGTCGCGCGCCGGGTCGGACCGTCGGGCCAGCGGTGGGCGTAGATGTCCCACACCCCCGAGCGATCGCTGGCGTAGAGCAGCCACCGGCCATCGGGAGAGAAGGCGGGCTGCAGCTCGAGCGCCCGGTCGCCGGTGGCGCCCACGGTCCGGACGTGCACGTCACCGCGGGCCGGGACGTCCGGCGCTGCGTGGGCGGTGGGTACGGCGTCGGTGGAGGGTACTGCGTCGGTGGCCGGCGTGGCGCCCAGCCCCAAGTCGTCGAGCACCGCGCCCTGGGCCCGGGCGGCGGCCAGCGCCGAGTCGAGGGTCGATTCGGCGGCGGGCACCACGATGATGTCGCGCCCCGCCCGCTGGCTCAGCCGCACGGCGACCACCGAGCGTCCGTCGGGCGAGACCCGCGGAAAGGCCACCTGATTGAGATCGCCGGGGTCGTAGAGCACCGCGAGCCGGCCGGTCTCCAGATCGACCCGCACCAGCCGGCTCCGCCCGGCGATGATCTGCACCGCCGCCGCCCAGCGCCCGTTGGGCGCGCAGCCCGGCTCGCGCAGGCGGGCGCCCCAGGTCAGGCGCTTCTCGGTGCCGGTCGTGCGATCCCAGATCCAGAGGTCGTTGCGGCTGTAGGCCCCGCGGAAGCTGTCCCCGCGGGCGAAGACCAGCCGCTCGGCGTCGCGGCAGAGGTCGTAGCTGCCGACCCCCTCGAAGTCGAGCATCTGCTCGGCGGGCGGATCGGAGGGCCCCGCCAGCTGCTCCGCCGAGCGGCGATAGAGCGACCCTTCCTGATTGCCGCTCTCGAGGCTCCACAGCCCACCGTCGGCGTCGAAGCGCAGGTCGCTGTGCCGCTGGCTGTTCGTCGTGACGTAGTGCAGCGCCGTCAGCCCCTGCTCGGCGAGCGCGGCGGCTTCGGCCTCGGCGGTGGCGGTCAGCTCGGCCTGCCAGCTGTCGATCAGATCGGCCATCGGCCGGCCCCAGGCCTCGACCGCGGCCCGGTTGATCCCGAAGGGGATGAGATCGTCGCTGATGGCGTCGTGCAGCCGCCCGGCGCCTTCGGGGCCGTGGCGTCGGGCGAGCCAGTCGAAGAAGTGCCCGCCGTACATGTACCAGACGTTGGCGCCCGGCCAGCCCAGCGGATAGTGGGCCATCACGTCGGCGCCGTGCAGCGTGCCCGCCAGCGCCTGCGCCCGCAGGGTCCCGCGGAAGTTCGCCGAGTGGATGCGCCCGCGCCCGGACGTCGCCGATTCGGCCCAGACCGCGCCGCCTTCGAGGATGAACGACGGCAGGGCCTGATTGGGCGCGAACTGGCGGCCGAGCAGGCGGTTGAGCAGCCCGGGCAGACCGCTGACCCGGTCGAGCTGCACGATGTGCACGAACTCGTGGAAGATCAGCAGCCGCAGCCAATCGTCGTAATCGCCCAGGTTGCCGTCGAGGCTCGGCGGCGCCGCCAGCAGGCTGATGCGCGGGTAGGGCAGGGCAGTCGCCGAGCCGTTGGCCCCGTCGCCGAAGTCGGTGATCGACACCGGGATGCGCACGTCGGGCACGTAGCCGTAGAGATCACCGATCACCTGCCACGACTCTTCGCACAGGCGCGCGGCGCGGAACGCCACCGCCTCGAGGCCCACCGGGTAGTTCACCGTGAAGTGGCGGGTATCGAACGTGCGCCACTCGATCGCCCCGTCCCCCGCGGCGGCCGGTCGTGGGAGGCCGAGCACCGCGAGCAGCAGAGCGATGGCCAGCAGCGGAGCGGCGGCCAGCAGCGGGGCGGCGGCCATCAGCGGGGCAGAGCGCCGGGGCGGGATCGACGGGCGATCGGTCACCGCTCGCCATCCGGCGCGTCATCCGGCCTGTCGTGCAGCGCGCCGTCGCCCGGCGGGGCGTCGTCTCGGGTCTGCTCGGCCGGATCGTCGGCGGCGTTCGCGGCGGGCATCGGCCCGTCCGTCGGGGGCGCGATGCGGGTCACCGCGGTGATGACCGCGCCTTCGGGCCGGTCGGCGTCCGCCGGCGGGTCGAGCAGCGGCGCAGCCAGATCCAGGTGGGTCGAGCGGGCGGCCTGCTCGATCTGGGGCGCCGCGTCGAGCGACGTCTCGACCCGCACCGGCGGCAGGAGCGCGTCGTCGGCGCGGGCCGGCCCGTCGGGCATGCCCGCGCCGTCGTCGAGCAACGCTGCGCGGGGCACCGCGTCGGTCGGATCACCTTCGGCGTCGGCCAGCATGTCGGCCAGATCGTCGAAGAGATGGTCGATTCCGGGCAACGACGCCGCGGGCCCGGGCGCGACCGCGCCGACCAGGCGGCTGTCGTCGCGATCGTCCCCATCGAGCCCCAGCGGCGGGCCGGCGTCGGCGGCGGCGCCGAGGTCGGCGGCCCCCGGCGCGTCGTCGATGAGGGCATCGGCCAGCGGACCGGCGAGCGGACCGGGCGGCGCGGTCGTCGGCTCCAAACCCTGCGGGCCGTCGAGCAGCGCCTCGGGCTCCACCGGCGGATCGTCCGGCGGGCTCTCGATGATGGCCGGCGGCGCGGTGGGCGGCGCCTCGAACACGGCGCGGTGGGCGACCGGCGCGGCGGGCTGACTCGGCGGTGACCGGCGGACCACGATCGCAGCCGCGTCATCCGCGCCGGTCTCGGGCGGGTCCGCGTCCTGGCCGGCGGCCTCCGGCTCGGGCGCGACCGAAGGGCTCAGCGCCGGCTCATCGTCCGCCGGCTCATCGTCCGCCGGCTCATCGTCTGCGGGCAGAATCGGCGCGGCCACCTCGACCGTGGGGCGGATACTCGCCGCCGCCGAACCCGGCGCGTCATCCAGCGGCAGGCCAGCGGCGTCTGGCTCGACGCTGGCTGCGGGCGCTGATCCGAGAGCAGGCGGCGGCTGGACGTCCTGCCGGCCGTCCGCCTCGCCTTCGCCATCGGGCGCCCGGCCACCGGTCTCATCTCCGGTCGAGTCGAACGACGCGTCCGCGGCGGACACCCCAGCCGCGTCGTCATCGTCGCGCGGCGCATCCCCGAGCACCGGCGCGGCGACCTCGACGGTCGGCGGCGCGGCCGGTCGGGACCACGACGCGTCCAGCGAGGCGTCATCCGCCGGATCATAGCCGTCCAGCGTATCGTCGGGGGTCGGCTCGCCGCCCAGCCGCTCGATCGCGGCCGGCCGATCGACGACCTCCCCGCGGACCGCGGCCGCGGCCAGCTCGGCGGCGACCTCGTCCAGCGACGGGCCCTCGTCGAGCGGGGCCTCGGCGGCCGGGGCCTCGGCGGCGAGCAGCGCGAAGACGCCATCGCCGAACATCGCCCGGTGCAAAGCCGCGACGCGGGGGCTGGCCTCCACCAGCGTCCGCAGTGCCCGCGGGCTGGCCGGTCGCAGCTCGGCCAGCGCGGGCTCGGCCTGCCAGCAGCCCACCAGCGCCGCGGCCGGATCGCCCGCCAGCCACAGGGCGACCCGATCGGCCGCGCGGCGCGTGCCCTCCGCCCAGCGGGCGAAGGCGTCCTCCGAACCCGCAGCGACCGGGCCGGCGAATCGAGCCAGCGCATCCAGTCGACGGGCGTCGAGCAGCTCGTTGAGCAGCTCGGCCCACCACGCGACGCGGCCCGGCGGCGCGTCGACCCGCAGGGCGTAGTCCGCGCCATCCGCCGGGCGAGCCAGCGCGACGGCGCCGACGAACAGGGCCCGCGCCTCGCCGGCGGGCACATAGGCCGCGTGCGCCGCGCACCCGCGCATCAGCTCGAAGCCCCGCGCCAGCGCGAAGCGACGGACCCGCGGGTCCTCCATCTCGAGGATCGGTCGACCGATCACTGGGATCGGCGGCGCGAGGCCGGCGAGCTCCATCGGTGTGTCCGCCTCGGGGTCGATGCGCATGGCCGGGAAGGCCAGCCCCAGGACGGCGGCCACGTCGACAGCCTCGGCGGCCAGCGCCGGGTCGACCGACTCCGCCGGCGCGCCCGGCTCGCCGCGGGCTTCGCGCAGCAGACCGTCGAGCGGGCGGGCGATCCAGGTGTGCAACGCGTTGAGCAGCAGCCCCGCCGGGCTGCGCCAGGCCGAGCCCGCGAGATGGGCCTTGCGCTGCGTCGCCGCCAGCGGACTCGGCAGATCGGCGTGCAGCGGCGGCGGCGGATCACCCGCGCCGATCAGCGCCAATACGCTGCGCGGCACCCGGGCCCAGCGTGTATGGCCCGCCGCTTCGCACACTTCGGCCAGCGTGCGCAGGTCGGCGGTATCGCCCGGGCGCAGCCGGACCGCGGCGCGGCGGTGGGGGATCGCCTGCTCCAGGATCGCCTGCCGCGCCGCCTGATCGACGCTGCGCTCGGCGCGGGCGCCGATCAGCCGCGCGAGGCGCACGCGATGGCGATGCTCGTCGGGCCTCAGGCTCACCAGCTCGGCGGCGAAGGCCTCGGCGTCGTCGGCGAGGCGCTCGACCTCCGCCGGATCGATCTCCTCGGGATCAACCTGCGGCGCCGGCGGCATATCCGCGGACGAGTCGCCGTCATCGAGCGACGCATCGACGCCCATCGCCGGCCCCTCCGCCGCGCCGCCGCCCGTCAGCGAGACCGACGAGCCCTCCAACGACGCCGACGAGCCCTCCAACGACCCGTCGTCCAACGAGACCCATGAGACATCCAGCGACGAGAGCGACGCCGAGTCGTCGAGCGACCCGTCCGCGTCCCGTGGGTCTTCGGGTGCGGTCGGCGGCCTGCGACCCGGGCTGGTCCGCGCCTCCAGATCATCGACGCTCTCGAACAAGCCATCGACCGATACGACGCTCTCGTCGTCCATCGGCCCCGCGGCCGGGATCTCCGACGACCGTGGTTGATCCCGCTCGGGATCGGTCGGCGGATCGTTGTCGGGCGCGGGCGTCTCGTCGAGCGCATCGTCCGTGAGGCTGTCCGAGACTGCGCCGTCGATGGGCGCGTCATCTGTCGCGCCCGGCGTATCTATCGTCGCGCCCGGCGCGTCGCTCTGCCCATCGAGCAGGCGCCGCAGGGTCTGCGAGCGGGCGGCGCTCCAGTCCCGCAGGGCGACCAGCAACGGCACCCGCGCCTCGCCCTGCAATGCCGCCAACGCGCTGCGGGCGACCTCGACCGTCTCGGCGCGCTCCACGTCACCGGCCCGCTCCAGCCCGACGAAGACCCCCTCGGCCGCCTCCGCCGACGACGGATCGTGCAGCAGCGCCGCCCGGCGGGCCTCGCGCGCGCCGGCCGCATCGCCCAGCGCCGCCAACGCCCACGCGCGATCACACCACAGCTCCGCGCGCCGCCGCGGCGCCGGATCGCGCGCGAGCAGCAGCTCGGACACCTGCAAGACCCGCTCGGCGCGCGCCTGGGCCCGGTAGAGCCGCAAGATGCCCCCGAGCAGCACCGGCTCCCCCAGGCCGCCGTCCACCGCCTGATCGTAGGCCTGCATCGCCCGCACCGCCCGGCCCAGGCGATGCTCCAGGATCAACCCCGCCGCCACCCACGCCGCCCGCCGCGCCTGCGGATCCTCCACCGCGTCGGCCAGCTTCTCGCGCAGCCGGGCCGCGGCCTCCCAGCGACCGGCGCGCTCCTGCAGGTTCGCCAGCTGCTCCAACGCGCAGGCGCGGGTCGCCGCGTGGCCCGTCGCCGCGTCGAAGTGCCGCATCGCCAGATCGGTCTCGCCCGCCGCCCCCAACGCGCGGGCCCGGCGCAGGTGTTGCCGGGCGCGCTGCTCGCCGTCTCCCGACGGATCGGCCGCGGGCATCGGCAGCGTGGCGTACAGCGCCGCCGCGCGCTTCAGCTCGCCCGCGCCGTACAGCGCGTCGGCCAGATGCTGACCCACCCGGGTATCGTCGGGCACCCGCGCGGACAGCGTCTCGAGGATCTGCAGCGCCGGGCCCGTATCGTCGGTGGCGGTCAGCGCGAGCACACGATCCAGCTGCAGGTCGACGTACAGCGGCAGCAGAACCCCGCGCCCCTCCGGCCGCGCGACGTGCGCCCCGAGCAGCTCCGCCAGCCGGCCCAGGTCGCCGGCGTCGGCGCCCTTGCGACCCAGCTCCACGTGGCCCACCAGCGCGTCGAGATGAGCCGGCGCCGCCGCCAGCGCCCGGTCGTAGGCCTCGCCCGCCGCCGCCGGATCGGCCCGCCGGTGCAGGTGCAGCACCGCCAGCTCGCACAGCAGATCGGCCCGCTCGTCGGGCCCGTGGGCCGCGCGGATGCGGGCTTCGAGCTGCTCGACCATCAGCGCCCAGTCCTCGTGACGGGCCGCCTGCCGGGCCACCGCCCGCTGCGCCTCGGGGTGCCCCGGCGCCTCGCCGAGTACCGTGCGCCACACCGCCACCGCCCGCTCGGTCTCGCCCATCGAGGCCAGCGCCCGCGCGCCCTCGACCAGCGTCGACAGCCGCTCGACGCCCGTCGCCAGCCCCGCCAGCCGCTCCACCGCGTCGTGCAGCCCCGGGCCGTCCTGCGCCGTCTCGCACAGCGCCCGCAGCCGGCGCAGCGCGTCGAGGTTGAGCGACTGCTGCGCCACCAGCCCGCGCACGACCTCGATGGCCTCGTCGACCCGATACAGCCGCTCGGCCAGCAGCTCGGCCAGCGCCAGCGACCAGCGGGCCTGCACCACGACTGGATGCTCCCCCGGCTCGGCCACCAGATCGGGCCCCACCCGCCGATGCAGCTCGACCAGCGGACCGAACTGACGGCGCAGGGTCATCAGCGCGGCCACCTCGCGAGCCAGCGCCAGATCGTCCGGGCGCCGCTCCAGCGCGCGGCCCAGCGCCGACAGGGCCTTGCGCGGATCATCCAGCCGATCGCGCGCGGTGCGGCCCACGAGCATCAAGACCCCGGCCACCCGCGCCCGCGGCGCCACCGCCACCGCCCGTTCGGCGCAGGCCACCAGCTCGGCCCAGCCCTCGGCGATGGGCGCCCGCTTCGCGAGCACGTCGAGCAGATCCAGATCGGCCGGCTCGGCGCGGCTGACCTCGGCCAGCAGATCAAAGGCCTCCACCGGCCGGCCCAGGCGGGTATGCAGCAGCTCGGCCCGCCGCCGCATCAGGCCGCGACGGGTGGCGGCGGTCGTGCCCTCGATGCGCCGGGCCAGCGCCTCGTCCAGCGGCTTCCACGCGCGGCGCGCCGTCAGGCTCGTCGTCAGCGCCGCGAAGGCGTCGGCGTCGTGCGGGCGCGCGTCGAGGATGCGCCGCCAGGCGGCCTCGGCCCCCTGCGCGTCGTCGAGCCGCTCGGCGCGCACCGTGGCCAGCTCGCGCAGCAGATCGAGCCGATGGGCCCCCTGCGCCTGCTCGATCTGCCGCTGCAGCGCCTCGGCCAGCGGCCGGGCGTCGTCGGCCATGCGCAAGAGCTCCAGCCGCTCGGCCGCCAGATCGGCGTCCCCCGGCAGCAGCCGATCGAGCTTGCGCAGCACCCGCGCCGCCTCGACCTGCTGCCCGTGCGCGGTATAGGCCGCCACCGCCGCGCGATACAGCGCGATCCGATCGTCCTGCGACTCGGCCCAGCCGGCCTCGTCCTCGTAGAACGGCGCCAGCGTCGCCGTCAGCCCCCGCGACCCGGCCGCCGCCTCCAGCGCCGTGCGGGTCGCCACCTCGCCCGGCGCCATCGCGAACGCCCGCTTGAGCGTCTTGAAGCCCTCGTCTTCATCCTGCAGCGGCCCCGCCTGAAGCTCGGCCATCACCCGCAGCACCGCCGCCCGCGCCCGGGGCCCGTCGGCGTTCTCCAGCGCCAGCCGCACCACCCGCTCGACGACCGACCACATGTCGAGGGTATGGGCCAGCCGCCACGCCGAGTCGCGGATGCCGCGGTCGAGCGGATCGAGCTGCAGCGCCAGCAGATACTGTTCGAAGGCCTGCTCGACCCGGCCCGCGTCCCGCTCGAGCACCATGCCCAGGCGGTGTAGCAAAGCCGCCTGATCGCGCGGCGCCTCGAGCAGCCGCGCCCGCGTATCGAACAGCTCGATGACCTCCGGCCAGCGTTGCCCGCGGCGCGCCAGCCTCACCAGCGCGGCCTCCACCGCCGCGCCCATCTCGCCGACGCAGTCCGGCCCCTCGAACGCCCGCGACAGCAGCGCGAACGCCACGTCTTCCCGTCGGCGGTGGCGCTCGTTGATCTCCGCCGCCCGCACCAGCAGCCGCGCGCGCTTGCTCGGATCGGCCTCCGACCCCTGCTTCAAGGCCTCCGACAGGCCGGCCCAGGCCCGATCGTCGCCCACCGCCGCCGCCAGGATCTCCAGGCGGGCCAGCGCCTCGGGGTGGGCCGGCGCCAGCGCGCACGCCGCCTGGGCCTGAGCGAAGGCCCGTTGGGTATCGCCCAGCCGATCGGCCCAGACCGCCGCCGCCTCCAGCATGAAGCCGCGCTGCACGTCGACCACGTCGCTGCGGCCCGCCGACTCGGCCAGCGCCTCGGCGAAGGCGTTCCACCGCTCGGCGGGGCCCGCCAGCCGGCGCATCGCGTCGATGCTCTCCCCGTCGACCTCCCGGCGCAGGTGGTGCACCCGCCGCCAGCACTCGAACGCCGTGCGCGCGTCGCCCGCCGACTCCATCTGATCCGCCGCCGCCGCCAGCCGGCCGATGCCCTGCGCCGGCTCGGCCACCGCCACCAGCATGTCCAGCGCGCGCAGCATCTCCAGCGGACGCCCCGCCGCCCCGTGCAAGAACGCCGTCGCCGCCAGCCCTTCGCCGTCGTGCGGATCGAGCGCCAGCACCGCCTCCCACGCGCCGGTCGCCGCCGGATCGCCCAGCTCGTCGAGGATCCGCGCCCGCGCGCGCAGCGCGTCAGCCCGCTCGTCCCCCGTCAGCCGCTCGGCCAGCGCGCCCTGGGCCTCGGCCACCCCCTGCAGATCGTCCGCCGCCTGCGCCGCCGCCGCGAACGCGCGCCACGGCTCGGGATCATCCGGCCGCGCCGCCGCCAGCGCCCGCCAGGCCTGCATCGCGCCCGGCAGATCGTCCGCCGCCGCCAGCAGCGCCGCCCGCCGCTTCAGGGCCGTCTGCTGCAGCCGCCCCGGGCGCCCGCCGGCCAATCGGGCCCACAGCATCAACGCCAGATCCGAAGCCCCGCGCCGCTCGGCGTCCGCCGCCAGCGCCTCGAGGGCCTCGCCGTCGTCGGGCTCCTCCTCGGCGACGACGTGCCACCAGACGACCGCCCCCGGCTCGTCCCCCAGCGGGCCGTCGCAGATCTCGGCCATGCGCCGCGCCAGATCGGCCCGCTCGTGCCCGCGCAGCTGAGCCACCCGCACCTCGGCGGCGGCCAGCGTCTCGCGGAAGCGCCCCTCGTCCTCGCTGAGCCGGATCATCTCGTCCAGCGCGTCGGCGTGCTGCCCGTCCAGGGCCAGCACCGCGCGCCACGCCCGCGCCGCCTCTTCCGTCGAACCCAGCCGGAACTCGGCGACGATCGCCGCCTCTTTGAGCAGGCCGATGCGATCCTCGACGTCGTCGGTCGCCGCCTGCCGCTGCCAGAGCAGCCGATGCACCGTCTGATCATCGCCCGCGCGCGCGTGAAGCTTCTGCAGCGCCGCCAGCGCCTCGGTATCGTCCGCCGCGTCGCCCAGCACGCCCTGCCACGCCGCCAGCGCCGCCTCGTCGTCCTTCTGATCGGTCAACAGCCGGGCGATCTCCCGGCGCAGCGGCACACCCCGCGGACCGGGGGTCTGGTCCGACAGCCGGGTCAGCGCCACCAGCAGCGCCCGCTCGTCCCCCGTGCGCCGCGCCAACTCCGCCAGCCGCAGGGCGGGGCGCGGATCATCCGGCCGCTCGTCCGACGCCGCGAGCAGCGCGATGGTCAGGCCCGTCTCGTCCCCCTCGGCCTCCGCCAGCTGCATCAGCCGCTCGGCCACCGCCAGCCGGGCCGCCGACAGCGCCGCCGGATCGACCGGCGCCGCCCGCACATCGGTCCGCTCGTCCTCCGGCTCGGCGCTGGCCGCCGCCCGATCGCGCTCCAGCGCCTTCAGCGTGCGCCGCGCCAGATCGATCGCCGCCGGGCGATCGCCGGCCGCCTCGAACAGCGCGAAGACCCGCGCCCGCAGCTCGCCGCCATCCGCGCGCTGCGCCAGCGGCAGCAGCCAGCGCGCCGCCTCGCCCGGCCGGCCGTTGGCCTCGTAGAGCGCCGCCAGCGCCAGCCGATGCCCGTCCGCCAGCACCTCGGCCCGCTCGGCGGCCTCGATCGCCGCCGCCAGCCGCGCCGCCCAGCCCTGCCAGTCGCCCGCCGCCTCCAAGATCGGCTGCACCGCCGCCAGCGCCTCGGGGTCGTCCGGCACCAGATCGAGCAGCCCGAGCCACGCCGCCCGCTCGGCCTCCGGCGCCACCCGCCGCCCCTCGGCCCGGGCCAGCGCCCGCTGCCAGCGCACCCGCCGCTCGGGATCGGGGCTCGGCCCGCGGGTGCCGTCCAGCGCCCCGCGCAGCAGCTCGGCCACCCGCCCCGCCGCCACCGGACCCAGGCTCTCGGCCACGTTCACCGCGCCGTCGATCGCCGTCGGATCATCCGGATCGAGCGTCGCCAGCGCCTGCCACATCGCCAGCGCGTCGGCCGGCTCGATCGCCGCCAGCAGCCGCGCCGCTCTTCGAGTCGCCTCGATGCGGCTCTCGACGGGCAGCGGCCGGGACAACGCGCTGCGCTGCAGCTCGGCCTCGGCCTCGGGGCCGGCGTGGCGCCCGATGCGCGCGGCGACGTCGACGAAGAGCTTGCCGTCCGCCGGCGCCCGATCGACCGCCTCGCGCAGCAGCTCGAGCCCGATGGCCGGCTCGTCCCGCAGATCGAGGTGCAGCCCGGCCAGCTCGACCAGCCGGTGGGCCCCGTCGTCCTCGGTCTCGGCGCGGGTGCGCAGCCCGCCGGCGATGGCCTCGAAGCTCACCGCGTCGGCCACCAGCCCTTCGAGCATGGCGAACGCGCCGTCCTCGGCGGTGGTCTCGCCCAGCCGGCGCAGCGCGTCGCGCAAGGCGTCGTAGGCCCCCAGCCCGTCGCCCAGCTTCTCCCAGCGCAGGCGCGCCTGCTCGACCAGCGCCGCCCGCTTGCTCGACGGCTCGGCGAGCACCTCGACCTCGAGCCCCATCAGCCGGTCGACCATCGCCCAGTCGCCCTGCCGCACGTAGAGCCGCTTGCCCGCTTCGAGGTACTTCAGCTCCCGCGGGCGCAGCTTGAACGCCTCGACGAAGCGGGCCATCGCCCGCTCCAGATCACCCAGCGCTTCGTACGTGGCCCCCGCCCGATGCAGCAGCGCCGCCCGCTCGCCGTCGTCGACCCGCAGCGCCGCCTCGTCGGTGCACAGCTCGGCCAGGGCCTCTTGCAGCCCGCGGCGGGTGCACAGATCGGCGATGACCTCGAACGCGCCCGCCCGCCCGTCAGCGGTGCGCCGCAGCCCCTCGATGGCCGGCGCCGGATCGGCCGCCGTCGCCGCCACCGCCTGATACAGCTCGAAGGCCCGCCCGGCGTCCTGCAGCACTTCCTCGGCGTGCCGCGCCTGCCGCAGCCGCAGATCGGCCATCGCCCGCCCGCTCGCCCCGGCCACCCGCTCGGCCAGCAGCCGCTGGCTGCGCTGGGGCCGCTCCAGCCCGTCCCAGGCCTCGATCAGCCCGTCGAGCAGCGCGCCGGCGGTCAGCGGATCGGGCCGCGCCTTCTCCAAGGCCTCCAGCCGGGCCAGCACCTCGCCCTCGCGCCGCGGATCGAAGACCAGCGTATCGCGCAGGAGCGCCGGCGCCCGCTCCAGCCGGCCCGCCCGCTCGCACAAGAACGCCGCCTCGTAGAGCAGCGCCGCCTTGCGGGTCAGGTCGCGCAGGTGGGCCGCGGTCTCGACCAGCAGCTCGATGGCGTCGTCGGGCTTCTCGCAGCGGGCCAGCAGCCGGGCCAGCGCCGTCGCCGCGTCCTCGTCGTGCGGGGTCTCGCGCAGGTGGGCCATCAGCGGCCGGCGGACCCGCTCGAGCAGGCTCTTGTCGGCGTCTTCGGCCGCCGCGATCAAGAGCCGCCGCGCCCGCGCCGCGTCCCCCCGCTTCTCGGCGGCGAGCCGGGCCCCTTCGAGGCGCAGCTTGCAGCGCTTGCGCGGGTCGCGCAGGGCGTCCGCCCGGCGGCCCATCAGGTCGATGACCGCCGTCCACCGCCCGGCCCGCCGCAGCCCGGCGACCCAGCGCTGATAGAGCTTGCCGTCCTTGCTGTCGCGGGCGAGCCGCTCGAGCCGGCGCAGGGCGTCGTCGGGGCTCTCGGGGCAGGTCTCGATGGCCGCCAGCCAGGCCTCGGCGGCGCCGTACGCGTCCCCCAGCCGGTCGAAGAGGGTGTCGCCGATCTCGACCTGCTTGCGCGCCCGCGCCCGGGGATCGCCCAGCCGGGCCGCCTCGGCGCGCAGGGCGTCGACGATGCGTCGCCAGCGGGCTGCCTCGCGGTTGTCGATCATCGGCGCTCCGTCCGCCCCTGGGCGACGGGCAATCTACCGCACCGAGGGGCCCCGTGTGAATTGCGGGGTGCGGTGCAGGCGGCCGGTGGATGTCAGGGGGCGGGGCAGCGGGCGCGTCCCGCGGCGTCTGCGGCGCTCGGCGAGGGCATGCGCGTTCTCCCCGCGGCCTGTGCCACGGCGTCGATTTGCCCGGGGCGTGCGCCCGGCGCGGCGATTTCGACCGCCGATCGGCCGCCTCGTCCGTCCGCGATCCGGGCCACGGACCGAAACCGCGGGACCCGTGCGCCTTCGACCTGTGCCACGGCCCGAAACCGCGTGCCTCGGGCGCCTTCGACCTGTGCCACGGCCCGCAACCGCGTGCATCGAGGGGCTCTCACCCTGTGCCACGGCCCCGATCACGACCGCCGCGACCCCCTGTGCCACGGGTCGACAGGTGCATGCCCCGGCCGATTTCACCCTGTGCCACGACCCGAGCAGCGCTCGGCCCGTCCGTTTTCACCCCGTGGCACGGCGTGCCGGCGCTCCGGGCGCGCGATTTCACCCTGTGGCACGGCCCGATCGGCGCGCGGCCCGTCCGAAATCGACCCGTGGCACAGCCCGCGGGCGCGTGCCCCGTCCGAAATCGACCCGTGGCGCAGCCCGCGGACGCACGCCCCGTCCGAAATCGGGTCGTCGGCGGTCCGGCGGGCGCACGGTCCGTCCGAAATCGGGTCGTGGCACAGCCTGCGGACGCACCCGCCGTCCGATCGCAGGCCGTGGCACAGCCTGCGGACGCACCCGCCGTCCGATCGCAAGCCGTAGCACGGCAGAGATGCCGCAGGCCGCAGAGGCGGAGATCGCGCCCGGACCGGATGTGTATCTCGGCAGGCCCAGGCCGGTGGCTGGCGCCTCGACCGGCTGCCTTCACGGCGCCGGGCGGCGTCTCATTCGGTGGGCAGGAGCCCGCGGACGATGCTGCGGATCTTGTGCTGCCAGTTGTAGACGACCTGGGTCGTGACGTTCATCAGGCGCGCGGCCTCGGCCGGCGACAGCGCGTCCTCGTAGACGTGGGCATACACCAGCTGCCCCTTTGGCGCGAGGCTCGCGAGGAGCTGCTGCCGAACGCGCTCGGCGAGATCGCGCCCGATCATCCACGCCTCGGGGTCGGTCCCGCCGGTCAGGCCGCGGGCCTCGTCCAGGTCGTGGTGCTGCACTCCGCCTCCTCTCTTGTGAGCCTGCTGCCGACGCAGCAGCTGCCCCGTCTCAGTCTTCGCCACTATGCCGACGTAGCTCTTCAGGCTGGCTCCGCGGTTCGGGTCGTAGGCCCTCAGGCGCTTGCCGTCGTCTTTGAGGAGGATCAGCCAGATCTCCTGAGCCAGATCGTCATTGTCGTAGGGACCCAGCGTCTTCGCCGGGTGCCAGTCGCGCAGCTTGCGACGGACCGAGGCTCGGATCACCGGCTCGAGCCCGGAGAACAGCCGCTCGAAGGCTCGCTGATCACCGGCCAACGCCGGGCCTATCAGGTCGGCGCCGAACCGGATGGTGATCGAGATCATGAGTCCTATCAGCTTCAATGGTCATTCCCCCGGGGCCGTGTAGTCGAAGCGCAGGACCATCCACCGCACCGCGCCCTCGATCGGGCCGTCGGGCGCCGGGCGCCGGGTTGGCAACTCGATCTCGGACCCGCGGGTCAACGCGACGTGCAGAGTGCGCCGCCCGGACCGCTCGCCGAAGAGAGCGGCCGCGGAGGCGTCGATGACGATCGCGCCGCCCTTGCCGATGCCGGGCTGAACCGCCGACAGCGTCAGCTCGCCGTCGGGCCGGTCGACGTAGGCCGCTCCCCGAGCGTCCACCTCGCCGTCCGGGTCCTCCGGCGCCAGGGTGAGGACGAGGCGCGCTTCGCCGTCGAGTGGCCAGGCTTCGGCGCGCAGGTCCGGCATCTCGTCCCGGCTCTCGACCGTCACGCCCCGGAGATAGCTCACGGCATAGGCCGGCGGTGGGTGCGCGCTCGGCGTGAGCGCGAAGAGCAGCGCCGCGGCCGCCGCGGCGATGGCGGCGAGGGCCCCGATCTGCCGTCGGCGGCGCCGTCGCAGGAGGCGACGCCGCACCCATCGCGCCATGAAGGGCGAAGGCGGGGTGGCCAGATCGGCCAGGAAGGCCCGGGCTCGAGGGTCTATGGCCAGCCGGGCCTCCACGCGCTCCAGCTCGGCCCCGTCGAGCGCCTTGTCGTGGTAGGCGAGCAGGTCATCCATGTCGAAGTCGTCTTCGGGCCGCGCGGAGAGCGGTCCCAGCGATCGGGTGATCTCGTCGAGCCTGGTCTCATCGATGTTCATCGGTCTTCCTCTTCACTCATCGGTTCGGGTTGTCGAGCGTCGGCCGGCCCACGAGGCGCCAGGCGTCCCAGTTCGGGTTGTCGTCGGGCGCTTCGCGCAGCTCGCGGACGGCCGCTCGCAGCGCGGCCGCCGGCTCGTCGGCGCCGCCTTTGGCATAGAACAGCGTCGTGAACCGGCCCGCCTCTTTGTCTTTCACCGTGCGATCGGCGGCGACGACCGCGGCGGCCCCGGCCGCCAGAAAGGCCTCGGGCAGCCCGAGGAGATCGTCGCGCGCCAGCACGTCGTCCGCTCCGACCCGGCAGGCGCTCAACACCACGAGCGACCCCGGCACGCGGACAGCCATCACGTCGAAGGCATCGAGCCGTGTGCCATCGGCCAGCACGAGGTGGGCCTCCCATGGATGGGCGACCTCGAGCCTGCCGTGGCCCGAAAGGTGAACTCGGGAGGCGTCGCCGAGCGCCTGACGCACCGCGTCCTTGGTGGCGGAGTCGCCGACGAGCAGCGTCGCGCCCGCCCACTGCTGGGCCAAGGCCCGGCCCGCCGACCGCGCGTGCGGCAGATCCCCGATCGGATCGGCGACGATCAGCGGCGTATGGCCGGGGCGTCCCTGCGGCTTCGCCAGCCAGGCGGCCATCGGCAGGAAGGAGACGGTCTCAGCGCCGTCGTGGCGCGCGGCGGCCCGCTGAACGTCCGGATGACCCGACGCCACGACGAAGACATGCCGCGTTCCCGGCGGTGGCTGGGGCAGCGCATCGATCGACGGCGCCAGCGGCCGGGCGACTACGCCGGACGGCGCGGCCCATAGGGCGACGCGACCGCCCCGGACGCCGGCCACGCTCAGGATGGCTTCGCCGGGCCGAACCGTCGCGACGGGGTCGAAGTCTGTGGGCATCGGATCGGCGACGCGCCGCTCGACGAACTCGGCGAGCGCGTCGAACGCGTCGCGGCGCAGGGCCTGGGCCTCCCGCAGATCGCGAGCCCAACTCCGCTTCGCCGACCCCGCGACCCAGGGCTCCTCGGCCCACAACGCCGCGAGCCGGCGGCGCGTCTCTTCGGCCTGCTCGCGCAGCGCCGCCAGCGCGAGTCGAGCGGGCGCGTCGAGGCGGTTGATGACCTGCATCCGCTGCAGGCCACGGAAGAGTCTGGCCCGGGCCCGATCGGCGATCACGAAGGCGCTCGCCGGCTCGCCGGCTTCGAGCGCGGCCTCGACCGCCTCGTCGACGAGGGCAGCGCGGTCGGCGAAGAATGGGACCCGGCTCCGGCGCAGCGACGCCTCGACGCCGACCCGATCGAGGCGAGCGAGCGCCCGGTCGAGAAACGCGCGGGCGACGCGCAGGTCGCCTGCGCCCCGCGCGGCGCGGGCCCGGCCGAGATCGGCGCGCCAGCCCAGGTCGCCGCCGTCTTCGCCGAGCTCGACCCGGGCGCGCGCGTCGAGCCGCGAGAAGTGCTGCTCGGCGGCGCGCCAGTCGCCCTCGGCGATCGCGACCTTGCCTTCGACCAGCGGGAGATCGGGCGGGGCGAAGCTCGCCGCGCCAGGGCCTTTTCTGCGCGCCCGGTCGATCACGTCACGCGCCCGGCCGAGCCACCACCGGGCGTCCGGCAGGTCGCGGGCCATCAGCGCCCTCCAGGCGCGGTTGACGTAGAGGTTGACCGCGGTGTCGGGCTCGCGCGACCGGATCTCGGCGGCATCGAACCAGACCTCGACGGCGTCGAAGTCCGGCGCGATCGCGCCCGCGATCATCGCGCGGAGCAGGAGCCAGCCCGTATTGAGCGCCAGCCGGCCTGCGACGCTCTCTGGCAGGCCGGGCCGGTCGAGGCGTGCGATGAGTTCGAGGGCTTCGCCGTGCAGGCCCAGGGCGCTGAGCAGGGTCGCGCGGCTCTCGTCGATGCGGTGGAGTTGCTGGGGCATGTCGGCGCGCCGCGCGGCGGCGGCGGCCCGGGCGAAGTGCGCTTCGGCCGCGCGCCAGTCGGCCATCTCGCGGGCCAGGATGCCTTGCATGTGCGCGGTCATGGCGATCGACATGGGGTCGCCCCCGTTCGCGGCGGCCGCGTCCCGGAGATGAGCGGCCATGGCGCCTATCCTGCGCTGTCTCTTGGCAACGAAGGCCGCCGCACCCAGGCGTCGGCTGACCTCGCTCTCGACGCCGCGCCGTTCGGCGAGCGCGGCCCCCTCGATCCACGCCTGCCGGGCTCTCTCGAGGTCCTCCTCGGCCGTGAAGAGTCGCGCGCGCTCCACCGGCGCCCACAGCAGCTCGTCGGGATCCCGGAGCCCGTCCAGCGCGGCGTGCGCGGCGTCGAAGTCGCCGGCCTCCCGGTAGGCGCGGGCCTCGCTCAATCCGGGCGACGCATCCGGGCTGACGGTCCACCGCCCAGCCCAGCGTGCGACCTCCTCTGCGCCGAGGCGCAGGACGATCACACCCGGCCCGATCGGCGGCGTCGATCCGCCGGTCTCGAGCAGCCAGCCGCCTGGGACGCGTCGCTCCTCGTAGGGCAGGGGCAGATCCCCGTCCCCGGTCGACCACTCGATGTGCCAGTCGGCGGTGAAGCCGACCCGGATGATCGGCCGCTTGTGGCTGTCGAACCACGGCTCCGGGGCCCTCGCCCGCCGCCCCAGCAGCTCGGCCTGCGCGTGCGGCTCGCTCTCGATGTACTCGGGTGGGCTGCACGACGCCGCCGCCAGCAGAGACATCGCCAGCGCCTTGAAGCCGGCGCTCCGCCAGAGCGCAGGCAGCTGCTCGAACAAGAAATCTGGCATCGAGCCGGGCACTCGGACCCCCTTTCGACCGCGTCCGTGTCTGCGACGGGTGGCACACACCGGGCATAGTGAGCGCGCCAACGATATCTTTTTTCGGGTGGGCAGGGATTGTGATGGCGGCGCGCCGAAGAGCGCGGGCCATGGCGACAAGGTCGTCAGTCGACATGGCCCGGGGCAACAGGCTGCGGAGAGGGTTCTGCCGTCGGCTTGCGACCCCGCAACGATCCGCGGTCCGATTGATCTGCGCGGCCTGTCCGGCGCCGCTCGACCTGTCAGGCGCCCTGCGACTTTCGGTTCGCGATGGACGCTCCCCTCGGCAGCGTAGGAAGTTCGGGTTCGCAGTCTCCGCAGCCATCATCCGGCCACTTGTCTGGCTTGATGGGCCCTACCCAGCTGCCGAACGCCCGGTTCGACGCCCTACGGCAACGCCGGCAAGGCGGGTCATCATCTGCTGTCGACTGCGAGGCCCTTCTATCTGTCGACTGCGAGGCCCTTCTATCTTTGCTCATTTCCTCTTCCATTCGATCCGCGCGTGCGGATGTCAGTTGACTGGCGAACTGTATCTGTCGGCGACCGGTGCCTGTCGGCTGTCACGTCACATCTGCACTCACCTCACTCCCGTATATTCTCGAAACGAATCACGAAACCTATGAGACATGACACGTTTGACTCAATACCCATATCGGGTATCCCTTTGGCGGTCTGCCGTGTCATCGCGATGTCAGTAGCCCGGGGGCGGCCGTCAGTCGTGGGTCGGCGAGGGGACCCGTGCCTCGGAGCGATCGCCTCGATCGCGGTCGGTGGTATTGGGTGCCTGCGCGGACGCATGCATCGGCGCCCGGGTCGTCGGCGCGCTGTGTAGCAGCGCAGGCTGTAGCCGCTCGACCACGGCGCCGCCCACGGCCGTCCCCCCCGACACCGCGGCGTAGATCCCTGCGGCGGCCATGACGGCGAAGCGCCGAAGGCCCCGGGTCTGCCGGCCGGGCGGCACAGCCCGCGGGGGGACCACGTGGATGGCGGCACGGTCGCCGAGGGACGCGCCGATACGCTCGGACCCGGTCGCGGCGCGCTCGGGCTGCGCGCTGCTTCGCCGGGTGCCATCGGAGGCCGACCGGGCCCGGCGCTGATCTATCGGGCGCTGCGCCGCCGCGCGGGCGTCGAGCTCGGCCACGGCGGCTTCGAGCGCGCCCATCATGTCGACCGCGCGCCCGAAGCGGGCGGACGGGTTGCGCGCCAGCGCGCGGCAGATGACACCCTTCAGCACCGGTGGCATGCCAGCGAGCCGTGGTCGGCCTTCGAGGCGGCCCCGCGGGATCTTTCGCCCGTCGCGCGCGACGGGCGGCTGACCGGTCAGCATGGCGTATAGGACCCCGCCGAGGGCATACAGGTCGTCCGCCGGGCAGAGCCGGCGGTGCGCCAACTGCTCGGGAGGCATGAAGATCCGGGCGTCGGGCCGCGGTCGGCTCGCGGCCTGGCCGGTGGCACCGCATGCCGCGGGCCGCGCGACGTCATAGTCGAGCACCTTGACCCGCTCACGGCCGCGACTGTCACGCGACAACAGGAGTCTGGTCGGCCGGATGTGACCATGCACGATGCCCCGCGCGTGCGCTTCGGCCAGACCGAGCAGGGCTTGGATGGCGATGTCGATGGCGCGACGCGGGGGCAGCCTGCGCAGGCGCCAGAGCTCCGCGGCGAGCGTTCGCCCCCGGAGCAGCGCCCGTACGCTGTACACCGACCCACACGCCGTCTCGCCATGGTCGAGCAGGCCGGCGTTGTTCGGGTGGCACAGCCGCGAGAGATCCCGGGCTTCGTCGACGAAACGCGCCCGGATGCTCTCGGCCTCGCGACCCTCGGCCGGCACGAGCACCTCGACGGTGACCGGGCACCCGCTCGGGCGTTGGATGGCATGGAACATCGCGCCGTATCGCGCTCGGCCGAGGAGGTGGGTCAGCAGGTACCGTCCGCCCACGGTCTGCCCCAGCAGGTCTTCCGCGGCGGGCAGCCCGCGGCGAGGCTCGGCGATGATGGCGCGCTGCATCGGAGCTCCTGTCACATCACTCGAGGCTATGCCTCTGATGACATCGAGCGCGTCGACTTCGGAAGCGGACGCATGATCTCATCTTCGTCGATGGTTAGTGGCCCGGCGGCCTCGGACTTTTTTCGGGGGGTGCCTTTTTTGCCGAGATACTGACAATTCCGGTAGGTCGGGTGGGTGACCAGCGTCCGCTGCGAAACCGTGGCGCTGTACTGCACGGGTCGTCGCTCACCCCGGCCGCGCCGATCCGCTATCGTATCGCCGACCCGCTCGCCGATCCGACCCCCGGAGCCCGCATGATCATCGACGCCTGGATCCAGCACCCGACCCCGACTTTCCTCGGCCACGACATGTTCGCCTCGCTGCGCCGCTGGATGGGCATCACCCACATCCCGCCCGCGATCCCCGTCGAGACCACCCTCGCCATGCTCGACGCGGCCGGCGTCGACCGGGCCCTGGTCAGCGCGTGGTGCGGCGACCGCGGCTGGCTGCTCACCAACGAGCACGTCGCCGAGGTCGTCGCCGCGGCGCCCGACCGCTTCGTCGGGGTCGGCTGCGTCGACCTGCGCGACCCGATGCAGGCCGTGCGCACCGTGCGCGCCTGCGCCGAGCGCGGCTTCCGGGCCATCCGCCTGCTGCCCTGGCTGTGGGGCCTGCCGCCCAATCACCGCCGCTTCTACCCGGTCTACGTCGCCTGCGTCGAAGCCGGGCTGCCGTTCTGCACCCAGATCGGCCACACCGGGCCGATGCGCTCCTCCGAGTATGGCCGCCCGATCCCGTACCTCGAAGACGTGCTCATCGACTTCCCCGAGCTCACCGTCGTCGGCGGACACGTCGGCCAGCCGTGGATCCACGAGGTGCTGTCCCTCGCCCGCAAGTGCCCCAACTTCTACATCGACACCTCGGCCTACACCGTCTCGCGGCTGCCGTCCGAGCTGGTGGGCTACATGCGCACATCCGGCCGGCGGCGGGTGCTCTTCGGCAGCAACTACCCGATGATCGACCCCGCCATCTGCCTGAAAGGCCTCGACGAGTTGGGGCTCGACGACGAGGCGCGGGCGCTCTTCCTCGGCGGCAACGCGGCCCGCGTCTTCGGGCTGTCGTCGGGCTGATGCCGTCGCCCGCCGCGCCGCGGTTGCTCGCGCACGGGCGCTGGTCTACGTTGCGCGCCATGCGCCCCCGTTTCCCGTCCCCGCCCACGCCCCTGGTCCTGGCCACGCTCCTGATCGCCTGCGGCGCCCAGCCGGTGCCCCGACCGGTCGACCCTCAGCCGACCGCCGCGCCGGCCGCCGTCGAACAGCGCCTCGCCTCGGGCCTGCGCTGGACCGCCGAGCGTACGCCCGGCGCGCCGGCGGTCGCGGTGCAGCTGTGGTTGCCGGCCGGCGCGCTGCTCGATCCCGATGCGCACCCGGGCACCGCCGCGCTCGCCGCGTCGACCGTAGGTCTGCGCCTCGACGCGGCCCTCGCCCCGTTCGGCGGCCGCGCCGAGGGCTGGGCCCGCAGCGACGCCAGCGCCATCGCCCTGACCGTCGCCCCCGACCGGCTGAAGGTCGCGCTCGACGCGCTGGCCCGGATCATCGACAGCCCGCCGTCCGCGGCCGAGACCGAGGCCGCCCGCGCGCGCTTCGCCGCGCAGCTCGTCACCGCCGGCCGCTCCGCCGATCGGCGCGCGCTGCGGCGCCTGCGGGCCGTCGCCTGGGGCACCCATCCGGCGGCGCGCCCGCTGCTCGGCATCGAGGTGCCGCCCGCCGACGCCGTCGAGGCGTGGCGCGCGGCGCATCACCGGCCGAAGGGCGCGGTCTTGATCGTCGCCGGTGATGTCGAGGCGCCGGGCGCGGTCGTCGCGGCGGCGCTCGGCGGCTGGACGGGCGCCCCGAAGACGCAGCGGTGGACGGCGCCGACGTGGCCCGCCGAGGGCCCGCTGGTCGAGGTGGACGAACGCGGCGGCGAGCGGGCGGCTATACGGCTGGCGTGGCCGGTGCCCGCCGCGGCGCCGGCGGATGTGGCCGCCGCCGATGTGCTGGCCCTTTCGCTGGTCGACGGGCCCGACGCGCCGATCCCCGCCGCGTTGGCCCGCGCCGGCGTCGAGGCGCAGAGCGCGGCCTTCGTATATGCCCCGGGGCCCGACGGCATGCTGGTCGTGGCCGTCGACGTGCCCGCCGAGTTGATGGACGACGCGTGGCGCGCGCTGGCCGAGGCCACGGCCCACATCCGCCGTCATCCGCCCGGCCGGGCGCGGCAGGCGCGGGCCGCCGACGAGTTGGAGAGCGTCCGCGCCCGCGCCTTCGCCGATCCGGAGGCCCTCGCGGCGCACCTCGGCCCGCGGATCTTGCGCTGGTCGGGCGCGGGGCGGGCCGCGTCGGCGGAGTACGAAGCGTCCGTGGCGCTGGCCCGCACGCTGACCGCCGAGCGTCTGGTCGCCTGGATCGGCGCGCCGTTGCCCGCGGGCCTCGACGGGGCCTCGTGGGGCAAGCAGCTGGCCGGGGCGTTCACCGCCGAGGAGGCGCCCGAACGCCTCGCGTCGGGCTTCACCGGCGTCGCCGCCCAGGTGGTGCCCCGACCCGGATCGGGCGTGGTGGCGCTGACGGTGCGCTCGGCGGGCGGCGCGGCGACGGTGCCCTCCGACATGCTCGGCGCGGCCCATCTGGCCGCCGCCGCGCTGGCGGCACCGCTGCCCGGGCTGGGCCGCCCGCGGGTCACGCTGGCCCCCGACGCGCTGACCGTGACCCTGACCGTGCCCGCCGAGCGCTTCTCCGAGGCCGCCGGCGCGCTGTTCGACCGCCTGTTGCGCCCCGAGTGGACCGGCGAGCGCATCGAGAACGCCCGCGCCGAGGCCCTCGCCGCCTTGGAGAGCGCGGCGCCGCTGGTCGAGGCCGAGCGCCTGCTGGTGGCCGAGCTGGCCCGCTTCGGCGGCGCGCCGAGCGCCGAGCCGGAGGCGGTTCAGGCCGGGCTCGAGATCATCCCGCCGGCCCGGGTGGCCGCGTGGTTCGACGGCTTCGTGACCCATGGCCCGCTGCGGGTCGTCGCGGTGGGCGAGGTGGACGAGGCGGCGCTGTATCGGGCGCTGGCGGCGGCGGTGCCCGCCGAGCGTCCCGGGGTGCGCATGCAGCCGCTGCGCCCGCCGGTCGCCGCAGCGGATGGGGTGCAGCGCACCGATCGACGGGTGGACGGGGCCGAGGCGGCGTGGGGCATCGGCTGGACGCTGGGCGAGCTCGACGACCAGACCGTCGCCGCGCTGGAGGTGGCGCTGGCCCTCGTCGCCCGCGGCGCCGCGCTCGACGGCGCGCCGCTGACGGTGCGCACCGTGACCGAGAGCGGTTCGGGCCACGTGCGGGCCGGGCTTGTGATCGGCGGGCCGCCGGCGGCGGTGCGCGCGGCCGTGCCCCGAATCTTCGCCCAGCTCGACCTGCGGCGGAAGGTCTCCGCCGACGCCGACATGATCAACGGCGCCATCCGCTGGCTCGAGGGCCGACGGGTCGTCGGTCTGGCCGACGCGGCGGCGTTCGGCGCGTGGGTCGCCGAGCAGGCCGAGGCGGGCCGCGCGTTCGGCCCCCGCGCCCTGCCGCAGTGGCGCGCCGCGATCGAGCGGGCCCGCGCGCCGTTGGCGCTGGCCGCCGCCCGCGATCTGCTGACCGCCCACGGCCGCTTCGAGGTGTGGATCGGCCCCGGGCGCCCGCCGGAGACCCCGGCTGCGCCCCCGCCGGCCCCGGCCCCGGCTTCGACGGAGGATGCCCGATGAGCTGGTGGAGCGTGCGCTTCGAGGTCCCCGCCGCCCTGGCCGACGCCGCCGCGTGGTTGCTGGCCGAGGAGCTGGACGTGCCGGTCGAGGTGCGTGACGGCAGCACGATGGCCCGCCACGGCGCCGCCGAGAGCTGCGCGGTGGTGGTCGGGCTGCCCCAGGCGCCGCCGGCCGACATCGATCGCCAGATCGCCGGCTGCCTCGCCCGCCTCGGCCTGCCGCCGGCGGACGTTGCCACCCGCCGCTCGGAGGACGAGAGCTGGAAGGACGGCTGGAAGGCCTTCTTTCGCGGCGCGCCGCTGTCGACGCGGGTCGCGGTGCACCCGCCGTGGGAGTCGCCGCCCGATCGGCCGGTCGCCGTGGCCATCGACCCCGGCCTAGCCTTCGGCACCGGCACCCACGAGACCACCCGCGGGGTGATGGCGGCCCTCGACGAGTGGCTGGGCGATCGGCCGCCGCTCGAGCTGCTCGACGTCGGCTGCGGGTCGGGCATCCTCTCCATCGCCGCGGCGAAGCTGGGCCATCGGGCGATCGGGGTCGAGATCGACGACGTCGCGCTGGTCAACGCCCGGGAGAACGTCGCGCGCAACGGGGTCGCCGAGCGCGTCGCGCTGCACCACGGCTCGGCCGATCTTCCTGCGCTGGGCGCCCGCCGCTTCCCGCTGGTGGTGGCCAACATCCTGGCGGTCATCCTGGTCGAGATCGCGCCGGCGATCGCCGCGCGCTGCGCCCCGGGCGGCGCGTTGATCCTCTCGGGCATGCTGGTCGATCAGGTCGACCGCGTGCGCGCGGCCTACCCCGGGTTCACCACCGAGGCGCAGACGCAGGAGGGCCCGTGGGTGATCCTGCGGCTGCGGGCGCCCGAGGCGGCGCGATGACCCGCGTCGGCCTGCCCGGCGCCGCGCTGCAGGCCGACGGCTGGGATCTGCCCGCCGATCGGGCCCACTATCTGGTGCGGGTCCGGCGCTTGAAGGCGGGGGACGGGGTCCGGGTCTTCGACGGCGCCGGCCACGAGGTCGACGCGGTGCTCGTCGCGCCCGAGGCCGACGGGGCGCCCTGGCGGCTCGCGCGGGCGGGGGCGGTCGAGAAGGGCCGGCGGGCGGCGCCATTGACCCTGGTCTACGGGCTGCCCAAGGGGGACAAGCTCGACCGCGTCGCCCGGCAGATCACCGAGCTGGGCGCGGCGCGGCTGATCCTGCTCGACTGCGCGCGCTCGGTGGTCAAGCTGGCCGGTCCGCGGGCGGCGAAGCGCCGCGATCGGGTGCTGCGCATCGTCGACGAAGCCGCCCGACAGTGCGCCCGCGCCGATACGCCCGCGGTGATCGGGCCAGTGAGCCTCGACGCGGCCCTGGCGGCGACCGCCGACGAGACCCGCTGGGTCCTGCACCCGGGCGCCGATGGTCGAGTGACGCCGCTCGACGCCGCGCCGTGCGCGCCGCCGCTGGCGCTCTTCGTCGGACCCGAGGGCGGCTTCGCGCCCGCCGAGCTGCACGCCCTCGACGGCGCCGGCGCCCATCGCATCGCCCTCGATTGCCCCGTCCTGCGCACCGAGACCGCCGCGCCGGTGGCGGTGGCGCTCGCGCTGTATAGAATGGGCGGCCTATGAGCGCCGAGGACACCGCCAGCCGCAAGGGCGCGCGCACCGCCCGCAAGGCGCGCCACCGGCTCGCCGTGACGGTCGCCCCGTTCTGGCGCCGACTGCTCGCCGATCTGCTCGACCTCGCGCTGATCGCCGGCATCATCTGGGGCCTGTGGACCGCCGGCGTCATCGCCCCGGCCGCCGGCCTGCCCGAGCAGCAGTTCGATTGGATCGACTACACCGCCGAGCTGCTCGCCGAGCATCTGCACCTCTTCAACCGGGCGGCCTTCGCCACGCTCGCCATCGGCGCGCTCTACGGCCTGCTCACCCGGGCGCTCTTCGCGGGCACGCTCGGCGAGCGGCTGCTCGGGCTGCGCTTGATCGGCCCCGACGGCGAGGGCGCCGGCCCGCTGCGGGTGCTGGTGCATGTGCTCGGCACGCTGATCGGGCTGGGCGCGCTGACGCTGGGCTACGCCTGGGCGGCGGTGGATCTCAAGCGGCAGGGGCTGGCGAGCTACCTGTCGGGCACGCTGCTGGTGGTGGGGCGGCCGACCCCCGAGTGAGCTCCGGCGCGCTGAACTGTCAGCATAGTGACAGGTCCGGCGTCCCGTATTGGCACGTCGCCTCATTCGAGCTATGGTCGACGACGCAGGCCCGTGATCAGCGGGCTGCGGGTGGATTCCACACGACGAAGGCACGATGCCCCACATCGACGACTTCTGGGACGACATCGTCGACGACGGACTCGTCGACCCCGATCAGGGCGGCCGGGCCCGGGCCCGGTTCATCCAGGTCGGCGGTGGGCTCGATACCGCCGTCCTCGAGAACGCCTCGCTCGACGGCGAGCGCCGCCAGGTGCTGCTGCAGATGGCGGCGGCGGCGCTGGGGCGCAAGCTGGCCGGGCCCACCGCGCTGGCCGAGCCCGACGCCGAGGCGGTGCGCCACATCCCGCGCAACATCATCGACCGCTACGGGGTGATGCCCGCCCGGGACGAGAAGGGGCGGCTGATCCTGATCACCCCGCCGCTCGCGCCCCACGTCTTCAACGAGCTCAAGAGCCGCCTCGGGCGCAGCTTCGACGTGCGCCTCGCCCTCGAGATCGACATCCGGCTGGCGCTGGCCCGCCACTTCGACGTGCCCCTGCCCAGCCGCTTCGAGGTCCTGCGTTCGGGTCGGCTGCCGGGCCGCTCGGCGCTCAGCGGGGTCACCGCCCGCCGACCGGCGCCCAAGCCCAAGGGCGTCGCGGCGCTCATGCCGACCCCCGCCGCGCCGGCGACCCCGGTCCCGCGCCCGCCATCGGGCAGCCAGACCCGCAGCTGGCTCACCGAAGCCAGCGGCCAGCTGCGCCGGGCGCGCGAGCGCGACGGCCTCTTCCGGGTGCTGGCCGACGCCGGCGCCCTGGCCCTGGCCGGTCGGTTCTACCTGCTGCGCATCACCGAGGATCGCATCCGCTGCGTCGCCGGCACCGGCTTGCGCGACGGCGGCGGGCCGACCATCGCCCTGCACCGCGACAGCCGCATCGACCACGCGCTGCGCATCGGCAGCAGCCGGCTCGAAGACTGGAGCCACGACCCCGATCTGACGGCGCTGTACACCGCCCTGGGTCGCGCCCGGCCGGCGCGGGTGATGATCGAGCCCATCCGCGACGGCCTCGAGGTGGTCGGCGTCTTCGTCGGCGATCACGGCCGGGCGGGCATCGATCGCAACGTGGTCGGCGATCTGCGCCGCTGGCTGAGCCGCGTCTCGACCCGGCTGGCCGACCTGCGCGGCAGTCAGGCCCCCGAGCCGGTGCCGCCGCCGATGGTCGAGGCGCCGCCGTCGCCGCCGCCGCCACGGGTCGCGCCGCCGGTGGCCGATGGCCGGGCGCCGATGCCGCCCGCTGATCCTTTCGCGCCGGCCCACAGCCGCCGTCGTCGGCGGCGCAAACCGCTCGACTTGCAGGAGCTGGCCGAGGCCGCCCGCACCGCTCAGGCCACCGCCCACGCGCTGCCGGCGGGCGAGAGTGAGGAGTTCGTGCTCGGCGACGCGGCGGCGATGCCCGCGGACGACGCGCCGGTTTCGCGGACCGCCTCGAGCCCGGATGCGCCGCCGTCGCCCGCGCCCGCCGCGCCGACCACGCCAGAGCCTGTTGTGCTCGAGCCCGCCGCGCCGGAGCCCGCTGCGCCCGAGATGACGGATCCCGGGCTGCCCTTCGACGTCGAGGACGATCCGCTGGCCGGCTTCCTCGCCGATCCGGAGATCGAGGCGGTGGCCGACGCGCTGGTGGCCGACGCGCCGGAGCCGGGGCAGGGGACCGCGGGCAGCGTCGAGATCCGCGGCGGCGTGCCGGCCCACCCGGCCATCGGCCCGCCGGCCGACATGGGCGAGCCGCCCAATACGCTGCCGAGTCGGCCGCGGGCGATGCCCCGGCCGGCGGCGAGCGGGTCGCTCTTCGAGGCGGTCCTGCCGCGGACGGACGCGGTGGACGAGACCGTCGACGGCCAGGGCACGCCGCCGCCGACCCGCCCCGCGCGCCCCTCGGCCGGCCGCAGCGCCGATCCGCGGGAGGCCGAGCCGGCGGCGGATGAACGCCCGGGTCCGACCATCAACCTGCGGGGCCCCGACGCCGAGGCCGAGCGCCGCAAGCGGCCCACCGCCGACCTCGGGCCGCGCCCGGCCGATATCTCGGTCGACGAGCTGATCGAGGAGGCCCGCGCCCTGGGGCAGCAGCTCACGACGGGCTCGATCGCCGAGAAGCCGCGCCCCGCGCCGACGCCGGCCGCGGTCAAGGCCCGCAGCACCGTCGATCTGAAAGGCGACGCCGACGACGAGCCGCTCGACGATCCGCCGCCGCTCGACCTCGATGACCCCGAGCTGCACGCCCGCAAGACGATCAACCTGCGACGGGCGGAGCCGACGCCGCCGCCGCCGGGCGAGGTGCTCGAGCTCCACGACGACGACGTGATCGAGGTGGCCGACGAGGCGCCCGCCGTCGAGCCGATGGACGTGGTCGACGCCGACGTGGTCGAGGTCATCGACGATCTCGGCGGCGTGCCGCTGACCCCCGAGGCCGAGGCGCTGCGCGCCCGTCGGGAGCTGGAGGAGGCCGACACCGGCGTCTTCACCGTGGTGGCCGATCCGATCGAGAGCCGCGCGAACCCGCCGCTCGCCGAGGCCGAGGCCGAGGCCGAGGCCGAGACCGCCGAGCTGCCCGAGGCCCGCATCGACGCGTTGGCCGCGGGCGACACCGCGCAGAGCGAGCCCGAGGCGTCCGAGCCCGAGCCTCCACCAGCGGCCGCAGAGATCGTGGCCGGGGCCGAAGATCCCGCTGCGGATGCCGAATCGCAGACGGCTGACGCGGAGCCGCCCACGGACGGGGCCGGCGCCGGGGAGGCGGCGTCCGACGCTGCCCGAGCGCAGGCCGAAGCCGACGCACCCGACGTCCAGGCCGCTGACGACGGAGCGGCCGAGGTCGAAGCGGCCGAGGTGCAGTCGGAGGCGTCCCGTGCGGGCGCGGAGCCCGAGGCGGCCGTGGGCGAGGATCAGGCCGAAGCGCTCGCGGCAGAGGCCGTAGCGGCCGAGGCCAGCGCGCCCGAGTCGCCGGTGGAAGAGCCCGGGCCCGAAGCGCCCGCGGCAGAGCCAGAAGCGCCTACGGCAGCGCCCGAAGCGGCCGAAGCGCCCGCGGCAGAGCCCGAAGCGGCCGAAACGCCTGCGGCAGAGCCCGAAACGCCCACGGCAGAGCCCGAAGCGGCCGAAGCGCCTGTAGCCGAGCCCGAAGCGCCCGAGGGAGAGCCTGAGGCGCCCGAAGAAGAGCCTGAGGCGCCCGAAGCAGAGTTCGAGGCGCCCGAGGCAGAGCCTGACGAGTCCGCGGCGGAGCCCGCAGAGCCCGCGGCGGAGCCCGAAGTAGAGCCGGAAGCGCCCGCGGCGGAGCCCGAAGAGCCCGCGGCGGAGGCCGAAGTAGGGCCCGAAGAGCCCGCGGCGGAGCCCGAAGCGCCCGCGGCAGAGGCCGACGCGGAGACCGATGCGTCCGAGGTCGACGCAGGCACCGCGGCGAGCCCGGTTGCGGTCGACCCGTCTGCGGCCGACGCCGAAGCGCCGGATGACGGGGTCGCGGACGGCGCTCCCGATGCGGCAGCCGAGGCCGATATCCCCGAGGCCGATATCCCCGAGGCAGAAGCCGACGCGGCCGACGCCGAGGCGTCAGCCGATGCGCCGGATATCACGGCGGCCCGGCCCGAACCCGCCGCGTCCGAGGCCGAGCCCGACGCGCCCGAGGCCGAGCCCGACCCGGACGCCGCCGTGATCGCCGAGGCGCCGCGACATGCGCCCGAGCCCTCCGCGCCGGCCATCTCGTTGGACACGCTGCTCGACGAGCCCGACGACGAGTTGTCCGACCTCGATCTGGTGCTCAGCCCGCCACCGGCGGCCCAGCCGAGCGTCACCTTCGACGTCATCGAAGCCCTCGATCTCGACGGCGCGGTGGACGACGGCGCCGACTTCGACCTCGACCTGGGCCTTGGATTGAGCCCGGCGAGCGAGCCCGACACGCCCACCGCAGCACCGCCGAACGACCCCGAACTGCCGCCGCCGCCCGGGCCCGATCCGGAGAAGATGGCCGAGGCGGTCACCGCGCTCACCGGCGGCGACGCGGCGATCGCCGCCACCGCCGAAGAGGTGCTCGTCGCCGGCGGGTCGACCGCGCTCGATCCGCTCTTCGCGATCTTCCCCGGTCCGCTGGTGGTGGATCGCTACGCGGCCGGCGATCCGGTGCCGGTGGCCCAGCACGGGCCGGTCCTGCGCACGATCTGCCGCATCGGCCTGCCCGCCGGCCCCTACCTCGCCGAGCGCTGCGCCCACCTGGCGCCCGATGTGCGCTACTACGCGGTCTTCGGCTTCTCGGCGGTGCGCGATCCGGCCTCGGTGGCGGCGATCACCCCGGCGCTGACCGACAAGGACCCCTCGGTGCGCGCCGTCGCCTGCCGGGTCGCCGACAGCTACCGCGCCGACGAGATCTTCGGCGTGCTCATCGCCCACCTCGTCAACATCGTCGAGAAGGGCCGGCTGGCCGATCGGCGGCTCGCGGCAGAGGCGCTCGGTGCGCTGCATGCCGCCGACGGCGCGACGCCGCTCATCGCGATGCTCGGCGCGCCCCAGCCGCCGCTGCGCGACGCGGCGCACAAGGCGCTCGTCGAGATCGCGCGCCAGGACTTCGGCGAAGACGTCTGGCGCTGGCGCACCTTCTTCGAACGCAGCGCGGCCCGCCCGCGCATCGAGTGGCTGCTCGACGGCCTGCTCAGCGACCAGCGCGCGATCCGCGTCGGCGCCTTCCGCGAGCTGCGCCGGGTCACCCACCAGAACTACGGCTACACCCCGGACGCGCCGCCGGCGACCCGCCGGGCCTCCGCCGAGCGCTGGGTGCGCTGGTGGCATCAGACCGGGCGAGCCAAGTTCGGCCACTATCGCTGATCGGCTGTCCGGCGGGCCCAGGCGGGCCCAGCACGCCGTTGACTTCGGTCGCCCCGATTGTCCATATTGCGCCCTTGCTCCGACCCGAGGCCCGCGCCATGTCTGCCGACACCGCACCCGCGCCCGAAGACGCCGAGCCCACGGCAGGCTCGGGCAAGCCGCACAGCCCGTGGCGTGATCTGCTGGCGCTGGCCAAGCCCAACATCACGATGCTGGTGCTCATCACCTCCGCCGGCGGCCTGTGGCTGGCGCCCGGTGAGCTGGGCTGGGCCGGGCTGCTCGCGACGCTGACCGGCACCGTGCTCGTCGTCGCGGCGGCCAATACCCTCAACTGCTATCTCGAGCGCGACAGCGACCGGTTCATGGCCCGCACCAAGAACCGCCCGCTGCCCGCCGGGCGCATGAACGCCCGCCACGCCCTGACCCTGGGGCTGACCCTGGCGCTCATCTCGATCCCGCTGCTGTATCTGGCGGTCAACCCGGTCACCGGGCTGCTCGCGGCCCTGGCGCTGGTCAGCTACGTCTGGGTCTACACCCCGATGAAACAGCACAGCCCCGCCGCGCTGCTGGTCGGCGCGATCCCCGGCGCGATGCCGCCGCTGATGGGCTGGACGGCGGTGACCGGACGCATCGAGTGGCCCGGCGTGGTGCTGTTCGCGATCATGTTCATCTGGCAGCTGCCGCACTTCATCGCGATCTCGATGTATCGCCGACGGGAGTACGAGAAGGCGGGCATCGTCACGCTGCCCACCAAGCGCGGTCAGGCGACGGCCCGCTGGCACATGATCGCCTGGGCGGCGGTCCTGCTGCCGGTGAGCCTGCTGCTCGTGCCGCTCGACGTCGCCGGCTGGGTCTACGCCGGCACCGCCTCGGCGCTGGGGCTCATCTTCTTGTGGTACGCCGTCGACGGTCTGCGGGCGAGCAACCAGGGCAAGTGGGCCCGCAAGGTCTTCCTGTATTCCCTGATCTACGTGACGGTGCTCTTCGCGGCGCTGCTCGTCGACGCGGGCCCCTACCGTCTCACCTGACGCCCGGCGGCCTCTGCCTCGGCGCTCGGGGCACCCCCGACCCCTCGGACCCCATTCAAACGTCGATGCAGAGCGCCCGGGTGGCGCCGCGGTGGTCGTTTGTATGTTCGGCGAGGGGGCGAGGCAGGGTCCGCCACGGACGGGCGTCTGCGGGCCAGCGGGCGGCCTCTGCGGGCCGGGCGCTCAGAAGATGATCGACAGGCTCGCGCCGACCTGGAAGTTGGTGGTCTCTTCGACCCGGAGGCGGCGGCCGACCGCGTCGATGGCGGGCACGTAGGTCGGGTTGTGCTCGGCGGGGTCGTAGCCGCCGACGCCGTTGGCGTTGTCCACCGCGCCGCGGGCTTCGACCAGCCCCGAGCCGTCCAGGTCGCGGCCCACGTCGGCGCTGCTGATGTAGTGCTCGGTATCGTGCTCCAGCGCCAGGTAGCCCTTGAGCTGGGCGTAGCGCGAGATGTAGAGCCCCGCGCCCAGCTGGCTGCGCCAGGTGACGTACTGCTCGACGGTGGTCAGCCCGTCGGTGGGCTGGCCGGCGATGGGGCTGCGGCTGTCGGGGTTGAACCGGGCGCAGTTGGGCGCGTTGGGGTCGTAATCGTTGGTCTCGGCGCAGGGGTCGTCCGCCGCGCGGCCCTCGGCGGCGCTGCCGAGCGCGTCGAACAGCTCGGAGTAGTCGCGGCCCTCGGCGTGGTACTCGGCGCCGAGGCCGACGTCGATGAAGAACTTCACCCCGGTATTGGGATCGTCGTAGGGCACCAGCTCGGCCCCGGCCATGAAGCCGGCCCGGGCGCCGGGCCCGACGTGCTGCTGGCTGTCGCCGTAGTCCTTGAACAGCGCGTTCTGCGAGGCGAAGGGGAAGGCGGCGTGGAACCGGGCGTAGGGGTCGGCGTACTGGAAGCGCCGCGAGAGCGAGGTGGCGAGCAGCACCTCGTGCACCCCGCGGCCGACCGCCTCGTTATTGGCCTTCATCACGTCGCCGGTCGGCGCGCGATAGCCCAGCTCGAGGGTCCAGTCGCCGCGCAGGTCGTCGCGCTCCTGGGCGAACGGCGAGAAGCGCAGCATGAACAGCATGTCGCCCAGCCCGCCGCGGGTCGGCTGGCCCGGCGGCACGTCGAACAGGTTCTCGCTGCCCTCGGGCGCGATGCTGCTCTCGGCCGGCGTGATGGGGATGCTGTCGGGGTTGCCGCCGTCCCCCGCGAAGCGGATCGCCTGGTCGTCGACGGCGACGATGGGGATCTCCACCTTGAGCTCGAGGTCGTGCCACAGGCCGACGCGCACGACGGGCAGCACCTCGTGGGTGATGCGCTCGTAGCGCAGCTCCTTGACGTGCAGCAGCTCGCCCACCGGCGGCGCGCCGGGGCAGGTCTCGGCGTGCTCGGCGAACGTCGTCGGGTCGCAGTTGAACTCGCGGGTGATCTTCGCCCGACGCAGGCTGCGCCGGTACTCGACCTCGATGCGCATGTCGAACGGGTCGTCCCCGTCGGCGGCGTCGATGACGTCGGTCACCTCGGCCCCATGGGCCACGCCGGCGCCGAGCAGCAGCCCCAGGCCGATGCCGGTCAGTGTGCGTCCGAGAGAGAATTGCCGCATTCTCGCCATCCTACGGTCAGAGCCTCGCCGGAGGATAAGCGACGACGGGCGCCGGAGTAAACATCCGCTCCCGCCGGGTCGATTACGGGCGGTGGGAGCCGGGTCGGGCGGACGGCACGAGCCCTCGGCGAAAACGCGCAAAGGGTGAACCCGGCTTGCCCGAATCGCGGACTTGCGGGTTGAGTTGCGCACTACGATCGCAACGATCGCGCGCACATCGGAGATCGCCGTGAAGAAAGCCCTGCTCATCCTGCTCGCGCCGCTGGCGGCCGGCCTCGTCGGCTGCGACGACGGCCAGACCCCCGCCGAGCCGGCGGACATGATCGTCGACGCCGGCCCGCAGCCCGACATGGAGCCGGTGCCGCCCTTCAACTACATCCCGCTCAACGACGAGGCCTGCCAGCTCGAGTCGGCGCCGCCGGGCGTGGTGGCCGCGGTCGACGAGGTGCTCACCGATCTGCTGCTCACCGGCACGACCTACGCCGACAAGGGCTTCGAGGTGTGCAACCCCGAGCCGCTCAACGGCTGCCCGGCGTGCGCGCTCGAAGAGAACAACCTCGCCCAGTTCGCGGTGGATCTCGACGAGATGGGCTTCACCGAGCAGATCGTCGGCGACGGGCTGGCGGCGGAGGTCGAGGGCAACATCCCCGTCGACGGCCTGCTCGACTACTTCCAGCGGGCGCTGCGCTACCCGTATCGCTACCTGCTGTCGACGGTGACCCCGTGCAGCGAGCTGCCCGCGGGCAGCTGCCCCGAGCTCTGCTGGAACGGCCTCGACGACGACGGCGACGGGCTCGTCGACTGCGAGGACGACCTCTGCGCCGACGATACCGCCTGCACCACCGGCGAGATCTGCGACAACGACGAAGACGACGACGGCGACGGCCGCATCGACTGCTCCGACAACGAGTGCCGCGGCAGCGCCGGCTGCGTGCCCGAGGTGTGCGACGACGGCGACGACGACGACGGCGACGGCCTCGTGGACTGCGACGACGACGACTGCACGGCGAGCTTCGCCTGCGGCGCGGTGCCCGCCCGGGTGACCTTGAGCCAGGGCAAGCGCCAGCCGTGCGATGGTGATCCGGCCGACTGCAACCACTTCAGCGTCGAGCCCGAGTCGCTGCACGCCAGCTGCACCGCTTTGCCGCTGCAGGTCTACGGCGCGCTGGGTCAGGCGGCGGACGGCAGCAGCAGCTTCTCCGGCGGGCTGTTCACCCAGGCGGTCGAGGATCTGACCTTCGGCTTCGTGGTGCCGCTGGTGCCCCAGGCCGAGCTGCCGCCGCAGGCCGAGGAGCTCTCGGAGGCCGAGCTCGAGGACTGGATCGCGCTGCTGCGTGAGCAGGACCGGCGCATCGACGGCCGCCTCAAGGAGCCGCAGATCGAGCTGCGCATCGCCGGTGGCGCGGGCTGCGGGCGGCTGTCGGGGCGGCTCGACCCGAGCTTCATCGACGACCTGCTCGAGGGCGAGAACCCGGCGGTCACCGAGGCCATCCGCTCGGTGGTGGTGCACCGCTATCAGGACCCGGACAACCCGGGCAGCATCCCGCTGATCCTCTCGTTCGCCTTCGAGGGCGGCACGTTCACCTCGGGCGCCTACTGTCAGCCCAACCCGTGCGCGAGCCAGAGCGGCACCTGCGACGGCGAGGTCTTGCAGCGGGACGTCGAGGACGGGGCGTGCATCCAGAGCCGCCCGGCCGACTTCACCACGGGCGATGCGATCGATCCCACCTGCGGCCCGGGCGTGGTCTATCCGCAGACCATCGACTGCGGCGCGCTGGGCGGTATGTGTCTGGCCGATACGGCCGAATGCAGCGTCGATTGGCGTACGCCGGCGGTGGGCGAGGTCATCACCACCGAGCTGTTCATCGACGGCGACAGCTTCGATCCGGGCCGCGAGTGGATGGAGCTCTACAATACGTCGGACGAGCCGCTCGACCTGGGGGGCTGCACCTTCCGCGGCCGTGATGGCCAGTTCGGTGAGTTCGAGTCGGTGGGCACCTTCGACGCGTTCGTCATCCCGCCGCGCACGCCGGTGGTGGTCGGTCTGGACAGCGTCGACGGGGGCTCGACCACCAACTACCTCGGCGTCGAGCTGGACTATGTCTTCACCGGCGTCCAGGACTCGGTGTCGCTGACCGCCAACGCCGGCGAGACCGACGTCTTCCGCATCGTCTGCCCCGGTGAAGACGGCCAGGACATCGACATCGATCGCGTCGAGTGGGTCGGCGACGAGGTGCCCACCGGCCGGCAGGCCACCTGGCAGCTCGATCCGGGGGCGTTCGACGCGGCGGGCAACGACGTGAGCGACAGCTGGTGCGCCGCGACGGCGCAGTACGGCGGCGATGACGAGAACCCGCTCTTCGGCAGCCCGGGCGCGGTCAACCCCGCCTGCCCGTGAGCCTGCCCCTGAGCCGACTGACCCGGGCTGCGGTCAGTCCTCGCGCAGCCCGAACTCCTTCATCTTCGTCTGCAGGCTCTTGCGGCTGATGCCGAGCTGGCGGGCGGTGTGGGTCACGTTACCGCCCGTCTCCGCCAGCGCCCGCTCGATCATCTCCTGCTCGATGCGCCGGGTCGTCAGCTTGACCGCCTCTTTGAGCCGGGTCACGCCGGGCGGCACCATCGCCTTGGGGGTCAACCCACCCTCGGGCGTCGGGCCGATCTCGTCGGGCAGGTCCTCGGCCTCGATGCGGTCGCTCTCGCAGAACAGCAGCGTGCGCTCGAGCACGTTCTCCAGCTCGCGGATGTTGCCCGGCCAGTGGTAGCCCTGCAGCCGGCGCAGCGCCGCGGGCGTGATGCCGGTCACCGGGCGATCGAGCTTGCGGGCGTATTTGTCGAGGATGTGCCCCGCCAGCAGCGGGATGTCTTCGGCCCGCTCGCGCAGCGGCGGCAGCCGGATGGGCACCACGTTGAGCCGATAGTAGAGGTCTTCGCGGAAGGCGCCGGCGGCCACCTCGGCCTGCAGGTCACGATTGGTCGCCGCGATCAGCCGCACCTCGACCTGCTGGGTCTTGATGCCGCCGACCCGCTCGAACTCGCTCTCCTGAATCGCCCGCAGCAGCTTGACCTGCATCTCGGTGGAGATCTCGCCGATCTCGTCGAGGAAGAGCGTGCCGCCGTCGGCCAGCTCGAAGCGGCCGGGCTTGGCGGTGTGCGCGCCGGTGAACGCGCCCTTCTCGTAGCCGAAGAGCTCCGACTCGATGAGCGTCTCGGGGATCGCGGCGCAGTTGACCCGGATATAAGCCCGCTGCGCCCGGTCGGAGTGGGTGTGCAGCGCGCGGGCGATGAGCTCCTTGCCGGTGCCGCTCTCGCCGCTGATGAGCACCGTCGAGGGGGTCGCGGCCACCTTGGCGACGATGTCGAAGACCGACTGCATGGCCGCCGAGGTGCCGATGAGCCCGAAGCGGCCCTGGGCGCGGGCCTCGGCCTCGGGTACGCCGCTCGGCTCGGCCCGGCTCAAGGTGCGGGTGCTGACCGCCTTGGCGACCACCTTGGCCAGCTCGGCGTTGTCGTAGGGCTTGGTGATGAAGTCGAAGGCGCCGAGCTTGACCGCCTCGACGGCGGTGTCGACGGTGCCGTGGGCGGTCAGCACGATGACCGGCAGGCCCGGATCGCGGGCGACGGCCTCCTTGAGCACGGTCATGCCGTCGACGTGTGGCATGCGCAGGTCGGTGAGTACCGCGCTGTAGTCCATGTTCGAGAGGGCCTCGAGCGCCGCGCGGCCGTCGGGCACGGCGGTGACGGTGTAGCCCTGCTTGCGCAGCAGCGCGCCGAGCACCTTGCGCAGGTTCGACTCGTCGTCGGCGACGAGGATGTGGTCTTTCATCGGCCCCGTTCCGGCAGGTTGGTCAGCTGACCCTGGGTTGACCGGCAGATGTTACTCGGAGCGGCGCCGAATGGCAGCCCGAAGATCGGCGGGGGTGCGCAGACGCGCCGGCGTCACATGCCGTTGACGATGCGCCAGGCGCCTTCTTCCTGGCGCAGGGTGAGCCGGTTCTTGTCGGTCACCGTCTCCCAGCGGTCGCGCTCGCCGACGGTGAACAGGTACTGCCCGGTGTACTCGAAGTCGACCGTGGCGGCCTCGCCGAGGATCGCGATCGACGTGATGTCGATCTCGTAGCGGATCTCCTTGACGTTGTTCTTGAGGTCGGAGAACACCTGCTCGAGCCCGGCGTAGCCGTAGTCGTCGGTCGGATCGGTCGTGGTGCTGCCGTTCTCGTAGTAGTCCCGGCTCGCCAGCGCGCGCAGGGCCTCGACGTCCCGCTGCTCCATCGCGAGGCGGTAGCGCTCGACGATGTCGGCGAGGGCCTGCTTGTCGTCGGAATACTCGATCTTGGTGCCCTTGACGTACTTGGGCCCGCAGCCGGTGGTGGCCACCAGCGCGGCGCCGAGCACCGCCCAGCCCATCGTCTTTCGCAGCATCGCCTGCAGCCGCGTCATCGGCCGTCCTCCCTCGAAAAGCGCGGGTCCGTCGTCGGCAACCGGTCGCACAGGCGACCTATTCCGCCGCCTCGTCGCGAGGCGGATCCGCGTGCGCCGCATCATCGAGACGTGGCGCGGTCGTGTCAATCTCGGCGAGCACTCGGGCCAGGGTGTCGCAGACCACCGGCGGCGGCTCGGCGCCGCGACGCGCGCCGAAGAGGCGGCTGCGGCGGTGCCAGCGGGCCATCTCGAGGGCTTCGCCGGCGTCGAGCCGGGTATCGTCGGCCAGCGCGGCGAAGCGCGGCGCGGCGACGGCGTGGCAGCCGCGATCGAAGTGCACCAGGGCGATCAGGCGCTCGACCTCGATGGCGATCGACGGGTCGTCGAGCGCCCGGGCGGCGAGCAGATCGACCAGCGCTTCGATGGGCTCGTCTTCGAGGCGGGCCCGACCGCGCAGGTAGCGTCCGGCGGGCCAGTCGGGGGCCAGCGCGACGATCGCCCCCGCCTCGACCCGCTGCTCGACGTTCCGGCGGGGCAGGGCCAGATAGCGCAGCGCCCGCTGCCCGGCCTCGCCGGCGTCGAGGGCCAGCTGCTTGATGCGCAGCCGGCGCAGGTCGGAGCGGGCGAACGCGGTCTCGAGCGCGGCGGTGTAGCCCGTCCGCGCGGCGGCGAGATCCCCGGCGAGCCCGTTCAGATCGGCCAGCCGCTCGACGGCCAGCGCCCGGGCCACCGCGCCGGCCCGCTCGTCTTCGATCAGGTCGGCGGCGGCGATGCGCGCGGCGTCCCAGCGCCCGAGCCGCATCAGCACCGCCAGCCGGTCGTGACGGCCGCGCACGTCGTCGGGCAGGTGATCGAGCACCCGCTCGGTCAGCGCGAGCGCCTCCTCCGGCTTCGCCCCGGCCGTCGCTGCGCGCAGGGCCGCGATCTCGTGGGCGCAGGCCCGCCCGAAGATGGCCGGGCGATCGTAGCGGGCGCGGGCGAACTCCAGCGCCTCGGGGGCCAGGGTCTGCCGGTCGAGGTGGGCCTGCCACTCGCCGATGAGGCGCTCGATGTCGGGGAACGCGCCGGCGCGATAGGCCGCCGCCAGCGCATCGGTGCCGTAGCGGTCGCGATAGAAGCGGGCGAACGAGCCGACGAGGGTGTAGGCGGTGCGCGAGTTGCGGCCGTAGAAGCCGGTCGGGGCCAGCACCTCGGTCAGCGGCGGCGCGACGCCGATGGCCCGCATCGCCGCCGACCACTCGTGCAGGTCGAGGCGGTCGGTCTTCCAGGTGGCCGCCTCGGCCAGCCCCTCGATGAGCGGCATGTGCGGGACGACCCCGCGGTAGAGGCTGAGGTGATGCGGGCTCTCGGCGATCTCGGCGGAGAAGACGTGGGCCATCTCGTGCACCAGCACCGCCTGGCCGACCTGCGGCGCGTGCACGTGAAACGACCACTGCCACGGCTTGGCGATGCGCACCCGCCGGGCGCCCATCAGCCGCTTCTTGCTGCGGTCGTCGGTGTAGAGCCAGACGGTCGCCTTGCGCGAGAGGTCGAAGCCGAAGAAGTCGCGCAGCTCGGCGTAGGCGAACTCCAGCTCGTCGGCGAGCGCGCGCACGTCTTCGCTCTTCCAGCGCCAGGGGTAGTGCACGACGACGTGCTCGGTCTCGATGCGCCCGCCGAGGCGCTCGGCGATCCAGTCGGCGTCGCGGTGCACGGCGCAGAAGACGGCCGCCGAATAGACCGCGCCCGCCAGCGCGATCGCGCCCGCTGCGCGCACCAGCCAGCCCAGGCTGCGCTCGGCGCCGCTGAGCACGACCAGCGCCAGCGCGACGGCGAGGTCTTCGAGGCGCGAGACGAACAGCCGATCGTCGATGTGGATCACGTCGTCGTAGAGCGCGCCGGGCCAGTAGCCGAAGAGCGGGTGGAACGCGTCGACCGGCGGGTCGATCCAGAAGCGGCGGATGGCCAGGGCCGTGGTGACGAGCACCGCCAGGGCGAAGAGCCAGACCCCGCGCCGCGGCGCGAGCCGGCCGAGCGCCACGCCCCAGCCGGCGGCCACCGTCCCGCCGGTCAGCGGCAGGATGGCGTAGAAGGCGAGCCCCTCCAGGTAGTCGCAGTTCTGCACCCGCAGCGCGTTGAGCGTGATGAGCGCCAGCGGCACGAGCGACGCGATGAGCACCTGCTTCGTGGCCCGGCGCCACGCCGGCAGCGGGTCGAGCGTGCGCCGGGCCCGGACCCCGCACGCGCCGCCGTAGAGGCTCAGCGGGATGCCGACGACGAAGGCGAATTCGAAGCCGAGCAGGTCGAAGAGCGGGATGCCGCACAGGACGAGCCCGGTCAGCCCGAGCAGCGTCCACCAGACGAGCGTGAAGCGGTCGCGGGTCATCTGCCGGCGCCCGGACGGGTGGACTGGTGGGGCGGGCGGTGATGTGCGACCGTGCAGCCATGACGCTGGCGAATCGCAAGGCGCCCCGCGCGCCGATCGAGATCAAGGTCGAGTATCGGCGGCTGAACGCCTTCATCGCCGACTACACCCGCGACATCTCCCGCGGGGGGCTCTTCGTCAAGACCGAGCGCCCCCTCGAAGAAGGCGAGCGGGCGCTGTTCACCCTCACCGTGCCCAAGGTGGCCAGCCCGCTGAGCTTCGACGGGGTCGTGCGCCGGGTGGTGCCGCCGGGCAACGACGAAGAGGCGGGCATGGGCGTCGAGCTGCTCTTCGCCGACGACGACGAGCGGCTGGCGCTGCAGCACGTCGTCGACGGGTTGATGGTCGAGCACCTGGGGGTTGCGCTGTACGAGCGCATGATGCGCATGCGCAACGAGCCCGACGAGCGGGTCGCCGGCGGGCCGACGGTGTCGTCTCAATAGCCGACGCAGCGCGCGCGGCCGGGCCGGCCCGGATCGAGTCACCGGGCGTTGCGCGGCGCGTAGAAGCGGGCCGAGACCCCCGCGGTGATGCCCGCGCGGGCCGCCTCGCCGCCGACGAGCTCGAGCACGAAGCGCGACGGCTTGCCCACCGTGCGCGGGCTCGTCGTGCGCGGCGTCGCGTTGGCCACCACGCCGACCACCGTCCAGTCCTCGTCGATGAAGACCATGTCCAGCGGCATGAGCGTATTCATCATCCAGAAGCTCTGCACCCGGGTCTGCTCCATGAGGAAGAGCATGCCCCAGTCGCGCTGCATCGCCCGGCGGCACATCAGCCCGCGGGTGATCTCGAAGCGGGCGTCGACGATCTCGACCGCGTAGCGCCGCTCGCCGGCGGCGGTCTCGAACGCCAGCTGGCCGGTCTCGTCGTTGGCTTCGCCGGTCATGGCCGGTGGCGTGATGCAGCGCTCGGCGAAGCAGCGCTCCAGCGGTCCGCAGCTGGGCATCTGCGGGCTCCAGCCGTCGACGCAGTCGACGTCGCTCTGGCAGGCGATCGGCGCGGGCGGATCGGCGTCGACGGCGGGCTTGGGCGTCGGTCGGTCGGAGCAGCCGAGCAGCAGCGCGAGCGGCATCAGCGTGGCCTGCATGGCCCGCAGCGCCCGCCGCGCCATCGGCTTCACTCGCTGCACTCGGGGAAGACCGCCGGGTCGTCGTCGGGCATGCACGCCGCCCGGACGCGGCAGAAGGCGTGGGCCCCGTTGACCCCGTCGCAGACATAGCCGCTGCGGCAGTCTTCGTCGGTGTCGCAGATGGCCATGCAGTACGACTCGGAGTTGCGGAAGGTCACGCAGACCGAGTTCTCGGGGCAGGAGTTGGCGGTGCAGCCGCCGAGGGTGCAGTAGCCGTCGGTGCTGCTGAGATCGCAGATGCGACCGCTGCCGCACTCGGCGTCGCTGCTGCACTCGTCGCCGATCTCGGGCCCGCAGGCGAGGGCGAGGAGGCCGAAGGCGGCGAGCAGCGAATGGCGCAGGAGGGCGGGCATGGGATCCTCGGTGGCCGCGGGTGCGGCGCGCACTGTGGCAGATCCGGCCGCTGTCGGGCAAGGGCGGCGGCGAGGCCAGCCGGCGGTCGTCTCAGAACCCGCGGAACCAGCCCAGCACCGCCTCGGTGAAGTAGGGCGGGATCTGGTGCCCCGTCGCCGGGCCGTAGAGGCAGTAGCGGGTCTCCGTGGCGCAGCCGGTGTGCTGCACGCAGGCACCCGGCGCGTCGTAGGGCAGCGGCGCGCTCTCGTCGGCGCAGCCGTGCAGCGCGCGCCAGACGGCGTCCTGCTCGTCGCCGAAGGCGCCGGGATAGGGCTCCGACGCCGCGAAGTGCGCGTCGGCCTGCCCGTAGAAGGTCCAGACGGCGCTCTGGCCCACGCAGCCTACGGGGCCGTCGACCGGTTCGAACCAATACGGGCGGTTGGCGGCGGCCGGCGCGACGGCGGTGAAGCGATCGCCGAGGAAGCAGCCGACCACCGCGGCCATGTCGCCGCCCCACGAGTGCCCCGTCGCGAAGACGCGCTCGGGGTCGACGCAGTAGCGCTCGCCGACGCGATCGAGCAGCTGGCGGGTGAACTCGATGTCGTCCATGCCGTCCGCCGGCCGGGCGTGGGGCCCGAGCAGCCAGCCGCCCAGGTTGCCCCAGCCGTCGAAGTCGCGGAACAGCAGGTCGGGATAGACGACGATCGCGTCGCCCCGTCCGTCGGCTTCCAGGCCGAAGTAGGGGCGGATCATCTCACCGCTCCAGTTGGTGCCGGCGTAGGCGACGATGAGGCGGTAGGGGTGCGTCGGCTCGTAGTCCGCGGGCAGCGAGAGGAAGTAGCTGCGCACGCCGCCGGCTGCCGGGTCGAACCGCTCTTCGATCTGCACGCCGCCGAGCGCGTGCATCGGCGGCCGTCCGCAGCCGACGGTGCCCCGTGGCTCGACCGGCTCGGCGTCGGGCGCTGCGTCGGCAACAGTCGCGTCGATGATCGCGTCGCGGGTGGAATCGGCCGCAGCGCCATCGGCCGGCTCTCCGTCCAGGGGCCCGACGTCGAGCCCGTCGACCGATGCCATGTCCGGGGTGTTGCCCGGCGCTGCATCGCCTGCGCCACCCGAGCCGCCCGCCGGCATGCAACCGGACAGCAGGGCCATGGCCAGCAAGCCCGTGAGGGGTCTGATCGTGCTTCGGTGTCGCCGCATGCCCGCACCGTATCACTGCCGTCGCCGCCTGCGCTGCCCCGCAGCCCCGGAACCCGCCCTCACGGACACTTCGGGTCGCTCGTCCCCTATTTGTCTCGATGGCCCGCGAACAACTCCACGACGCCTTCTTCAAGCAGGTCTTCTCCCGGCCCGCGCTCGCCGCTGACCTCCTCCGCCGGCGGTTGCCGCCCGCGGTGCTCGACGCGCTCGATCTCGATCGCCTCGAGCCGGCGAAGGGCGAGTTCGTCGACGATACCCTGCGCAGCCGGCGGGCCGATCTGATCTTCCGCGCGCCCCTCGCCGATGGCCGCGGGCGCGAGGCCTATGTCTGTCTGCTCGTCGAGCATCAATCCCGCTCCGAGCGGCTGATGGTGCTGCGGGTGATGCACTACGTGCTCGACGTGTGGAGGCGCAGCGTCGAGCAGGCGGTTCGGGCGCCCGAGGCCGGCCCGGTGATGCTGCCGGCGGTCATCTCGGTCGTCGTGCACCAGGGCCGGCGACCGTGGGGCTCGCCGCGCAGCCTCGGGCAGCTGATCGATCTGCCGCCGGCGCTGCAGGAGATGCTCGCGCCGCATCTGCCGCGGTTCACGCTGCTCATCGACGATCTGGTCGACGACTCTGCGCGCGAGACCCGCTTCGGGCTCACGGCCGCGGCGGTCATGACCATGCGCTTCGTGCGCAGCGACGAGGACGCTCGGGCCTTCGCCAACCGCTGGGCCGCGTTGCTCGCCGAGACCCGCGGTGAGCCCGATCGACAGGCGGTGCTCGATGCCATCGTCGCGTACCTGTATCATGCGGATCAGCGCCTGCAGGCGGCTGAGCTCGTCGACGCTGCCGCAGCGATCGACGACGCCGAGACCAAGGAGGCCTTGATGACCCTCGCCGAGCAGTTCGAGCAGATCGGCCGCCTCAAGGGCCGGGAAGAAGGGCGGGAAGAAGGGCGGGAAGAAGGGCGGGAAGAAGGCCGCCAGACCGGGCGGGCCGAGATGTTGCTCAACCTGATCCGCCTCAAGTTCGGCCCGCCCCCGCCGGCGATCGTCGAGCGCATCGACGCCGCCGGCCCGGCCGACATCGACCGCTGGGCCGAGCGCATCCTCGAGGCCGACGCGCTCGACGCGCTCTTCGCGCCCTGACAGCCCCAACACCGAGAACCTCGTCCACCCGTCTCACCGGCGACGCCTCACGGGCCACCCATCGCAGCGCGCCGCATCAGCGGGGGCTGTCGAAGCAGACTCGGGGTTCGACCGGGTCACTCTCGGCGGCCAGCCGCCCATCACCCAGCGCCTGACAGGTGCCCGACGTCGCCGCGCAGCCCGTCTGGCTCGGGCAGTCGCCATCGGCCGTGCACGCGGCGACCCACAGCCACTCCAACGGCCCGCGGGGATTCTCTCGATGGGGCACGAGGCGGCCGTTCGCGGGTCGGCAGCCCGCCGGCTCGAGGGTGCACTGCGATCGGTTGTACGCGCCGTGGACCGTCGTGCAGCGCCCGCCCGGATCACAGTCCTGGTCCTCGGTGCACGCCGCGCCGAGCCGCGGGGCGCAGTCGGCATCACCCGTCTCGAACGGACCGGCGCAGGGCAACGGCCCGCGCAGCCATTGGTAGCCGCCGTCGATGCCATGGGTCAGCGGCGCGCCATCTTGCGGGCCGACGCCCGCCGGCGACCAGAAGACGGTGAGCCAGTCGGTCTGCCGCTCGACCGGCCCGTCGGCGGGGTGCGGTCCGTAGAACGGCTCCTCGGCGCCACGCCGGCCATCGTCGTCCACATCGTCGTACATCAGCACCCAGCCGACCGCGTAGCCCGCCGGTCGGGCCGCGAGCGGCGGCTCGTCGAGCAGGACCAGCCGGAACGCGTCGGCGTCCCGGGCCGGCGCGCCGACGCCCGGCTGTTGGATCAGCCGCCGCGTATCCAGCGGCGACGGGCTCGGGACATCCGGGCCCCACGGCAGCCAGAAGAGGCCGACCCGCATGCTGTCGGGCAGGGTACGCAGCCGGCCGCCGGGCTGATCGATCACGCCGACGAGCACCGCCCGCGGCTGACCGCTGAAGCGGCCGTCCTGCACCGGATCGCCGCAGGCACCCAGCAGGGTCAGCGCCGCGGCGAGAAACGGGACGCCGGTCCAGATGCGTGGCAGGGGTCGGCTCATTGTGTCGCGTTGCGCCCCTCGATGAGGTGGTCGGTGCAGACGAAGCCCTCGGCTATTCCGAGCAGCAGCCGCACCTGCTCGCTGCCCGACCCGCAGGCCCCCGAGCCTTCGCGGCAGACCAGCGGCGCGGGGCAGTCGGCGTCGGCCGTGCACGCCGGGTAGAAGAACCAGCGCCAGCGACCATCGCGATAATAGCGCGGCACCCGCCGGGCGTCGGGCGGTCGGCAGCCGGTGCGCGTCAGGCGGGCGAGGCAATAGCCCCGCGGTTCGCGCGAGCCCTCGTCCCGCGCGCAGACCGCGTTCGCCGGCTCGCCACAATCCCGGTCCGCCTGACACGGCTGGCCCAGTGGGATGCCACAGTCTTCGACGTCGCCCGTTCTCACGAAGGGCTCGGTGCACGGCAGATGGCCCTCGATGACGTGCAGGCCCGGGGGCAGCGGCAGCGTGACCGGGTGCTCGTCCGGGTTCAGCCCGCCCGCCGACCAGACGACCCGCATGCCATCGTAGGTGGCGCGCAGCCGCTCGCCGGGGTCGTGAGCACCGTCGCCGTCGATATCTTCGAAGAGCAGCAGCCGCCCGATGGCGTAGCCGGCGGTGCGCGCCGCGGGCGGCGGCTTGTCGTGGATCACCAGCCGGAAGTCGTCCTGCCGCGCCAGCGACGCCGAGACCCCCGGCTGCCAGACGCGCGCCTCGAGGTCGAAGGGATCGGCGCCGGCCCAGATCAGGCCCACCGCGAGGGTATCGGGGATCGCCTCGCTGCTGCCCGCCGGCTGGTCCAGGATGCCCTCGATCACCGCCAGCGGCTCGCCCCGGTACGCCCCGTCGTGCACCGGCTGCCCGCAGTGCAGCGTACCGAGCGCGATGAGGGGCAGCAGGGCGGGGCGGCGCATCGGCGATCCATGTCCGAGAGCGGGGGTCTATCAGATACGCGCAGTCCGTAGGCTCAGTCCACGTCGGCGCGCTGCAGCGACCCGCCGAGCAGGTCGTCGATGGCGGCGACGGCGGCCTCTTCGGCGGCGCACCAGCGCTGCATGCCGTCGGCCAGCGCCTCGAACATCCGCCCGCGGCCCGCCTCGTCGACGTCGAAGCCCGCGCCGAGGCCCTGTCGCTCGCTCAGCCAGCCGCCCACCTCGACCGCGGCGCGCGCGTCGCCCGATCGGCGCGCTTCGTCGATGGCCTCGGTGAGCCCGATGGCCTCGTCGAGCAGCGGTCCGCCGGCCGCGCGCGCCGCTTCGGCGACCGCGTCGACCGCCGCCGCACAGCCCCGCATCCGCTGCGCGGCTGCGGCCAGCCCCTCCAGCCCCGCCAGGTTCGACGCGTCGTCGAGGAACTCCGCGAAGAGCAGCCGCCCGCCCGCCGGCGAGGTCAGCTCCACCTGCAAGCAGGCCCAGACCCGCCACAGCGCGCCGAACAGCGCCGGACCGTCGGCGAAGATACGCCGCCAGCCGTCCTTCGTCGAGCGATCGGCCATACGCTCGGCGGTGCGCGCGATGCCCGCCAGCCCGAAGTTGTTGGCGAACTGCGGGAACGGCGCCTCGCGCTGGTTGCGCACGTAGAAAGCCAAGGCCCGCCGGGTGGCCTCTGTCGGATCGGCTTCGGCGGCGCCCTCGAAGGTCAGGAGCCGGTGCTTGGCCTTCTTCACCCCCGCCCGGGCCGCCGCGAGCGCCTCCGCCGACAGCGTCCAGGTGGCCCGATCGTGCACCCGATAGCTATCGCCGTCCCGGCCGAGCACGTCGATGTGCCGCGGCCACTGCCCGTACCACTCGGGCCCGTGCCCCATCCACGGCAGGCGCGCCTGATCCACCGCCACGTGGGCCACCTGCCCCCGCGCCAGCGCCGCGTCGAGCGCCTTCTGCGCCCGGGCCGCGCTGCCCGTCTCGCTGCGGGCGGCGTCGATGCCCGCGTGGTCGAGCACCCGGTCGACCACCGGCCCGGGCAGCGAGAAGCTGCGGCAGGTGAACGTCAGCATCGGCGGCACCCCGCGATACTGGAAGACGAAGGCCATGAAGCCCGGCCCGCCCGACAGCCCGAAGAGGCGCGCCTCGGAGAACGGGCGGCCGGTGGCCGGGTCGGTGATGCCGGCCGAGCGAAGCGCCTCGGCGAGCGGACCCAGATCGTCGAGCAGGGCCCGCGATGGGGCATCGCCAGCGGGGTTCGCGGCGGTATCGGCCGCGAGCAGCGCCAGCCGGGCGGCGGCATAGCGCTCCCCGGTCTTCGCCATGCGGGCGCGGATCTTCTTCTTGAACGTCGATTGACGGGTCATTGCGGCTCTCCTCGGGCGCACGCGGGGCGCGCGGGACCGCCTCTCCCGTCACCCCGGCCCGGGATCACTGCATGCCGGAGTCGCGGCCGGAGGAGTCGTCGCTCCCCTTTGCTCCGTCGAGGGGCCCCGAGGCGGGGGGCCCGTGGGAGTTGGGCGTCGGCGCATCGCCAGGGCAGAGGCTGCCAGGGATGACCGGCGGGGGCAAGGGGTCGTGAGGCGGAACCCGACCCACCGGGATGCGCCGCGCCGTGCCGGGTCAGCGGCCCCGGCGCAGCAGCCCGAGCAGAAGCAACCCCAGCGGCCAGGGCGGCGTTGTCGGCCGATGCGGAGCGACCGCGCAGCCGTCGTCGGTGGGCGGCGGGCAGTGGCGCAGGCGGTCGACGGTGGGCGCGCGGTCGGCGATGAGGATGGCGCACTTCTCTGCGGGCGTGCGCACCTCGAAGGGCCGGTCGTCGATCGCGTCGCAGGCGTCGCCGAGGCCATCCCCGTCGATGTCGGCCTGATCGGGGTCGGGCGTGCGGGGGCAGACGTCGCCTGCGCCGATGCCGTCGCCGTCTTCGTCGGCGTCGCAGGTATCGCCGACGCCGTCTCCGTCGAGGTCGTCCTGCCCCGGGTTGAAGACCACCGGGCAGTTGTCGGCGGCGTCGGGCGTGCCGTCATCGTCGTCGTCGGCGTCGCAAGCGTCGCCGAGTTCGTCCCCGTCGAGGTCGGCCTGATCGCGGTTGAAGGCCACCGGGCAGTTGTCGTTGCCGTCGGGCACGCCGTCGTCGTCGTCGTCGTTCTCGCAGGCGTCGCCGATGCCATCGCCGTCCGTATCCGCCTGCATGGGATCGACCACGAACGGGCAGCCGTCCACCGCGTCGGGCACACCATCGCCGTCGTCGTCGAGGTCGCAGGCGTCGCCTTCGCCGTCGCCGTCGGTATCGTCCTGATTGGGGTTGGGCTCGAAGTCGCAGTTGTCCTCGAAGCCGAGCCGGCCGTCGCCGTCGTCGTCGTCGCAGGCGTCGCCCCGCTGGTTGCGGTTGCTATCGCGCTGGTCGGGGTTGGCGTGCAGCGGGCAGTTGTCGACCCGCACCGGGGTCACGTACTCGGCCGGCTCGAAGCCCTCGTCGACGAAGCCGTCGCGATCCTGGTCGATCAGGTCGCTGTCGGGGTCGCAGCCGACCGCGCACTCGGCGGCCTCGTCGACCGCGCCGTCGCCGTCGTTGTCGCGGAAGTCGAGGTCGGGGCCGCAGATGCCGCTGTCGCAGTTGGCGACGCCGTCGCCGTCCACGTCGGGGTCGCACGGGTCGCCGAAGCGATCGCCGTCGAGGTTCTCCTGACCGGGGTTGGCGATACGCCGGCAGTTGTCTTCGCCGGCGTCGGGGCCGGGATACGGCTGGCGCGGCAGAGGCTGCTCGTCGGCTTCGTCGACGCGGCCGTCGCCGTCGTTGTCGAAGAGGTCGCGATCGCCGCGGTCGCAGTGCACGAAGCGCTCGTCGGCGGGGTCGCACTCCCCGGTCTCGTCGATGTCCTGGTCGCGGTCTTCGTTGTAGCCATTGTCGGTGGGCGAGCAGATGTCATCCGAGCCGCAGTCGAGCACGCCGTCATTGTCGTCGTCGGGATCGCACGGGTCGCCGAGGCCGTCGTGGTCGCTGTCGACGGGCTGGATCCAGTCGCTCAGGTCGGGGTCGATGCGCCGCTCGCCCTGGTTGTAGAGGTAGGTGCAGGTGTCCAGGTACGACAGCACGTCGCCTTCGATGACCACGTCGTCGAGCTGGTCGCCGTCGTCGTCGCGGTCGCAGGCGTCGCCGAAGCGGTCGCCGTCGTAGTTGAGCTGGTCCGGGTTGGGGGTGTCGTCGCAGTTGTCGATGGCCGAGGGCACGCCGTCGCCGTCGGGGTCGTCGACGCAGAGCGGGTTGGCCGGGTCGGCGCAGTCGTCGTAGACGCCGAGCGGGTCGACCGAGTCCGGGTGCGGCGCCTCGTAGATGCCGTCGGCGTCGGCGTCCGCCTCGACGTAGCAGGCCGGCGAGCAGCCGTCGCCGGGCAGCGCGTTGCCGTCGTTGCAGCGGTCGGGGCCGGGCGGGGTGTCCGGGCCGCAGCCGGTGGGGATGCCGTCGATGACCTCGTAGCGGAAGATGCCCGGCTCGCGCACGTTCGACAGGGTGCACAGCAGCAGCGCGGTGTCGCTGCGTGAGCCGGGCCACATCCACGCCGGGCCGTCGAGGCCGAGGCCGGCGTCGAAGCCGACGACCGGCAGCCGCTGGTTGCGCTCGATGCCGTGCAGCCAGCCGCAGCGGCTGTAGCGCATCTCGACGGAGTAGCGTGCCGGGTCGTCGGTGAAGGTCAGGGTGAGCTGGAAGGAGTTGTACTGGATCTCGCCGAAGCCCGGCGCGTCTCGGCGGTCGGGGACCTGGTACCACGTCGCGATCAGCTGCCCGGGCGCGTCGTCGACGGGCGGCAGGACCGCGTAGTAGGCAGGCGTGGGGTCCGGGTCGCCGAGGTCGAAATCGGTCAGGTCGGAGGAGTGTTCGAACACGACGAACTGCGGGTTGCGGCCGAGGCCGAACTCCTCCCGCGGCAGGGGGCCGAACTCGGGCGGGATGTGCGAGAAGCCGAGGCTCAACAGGCCGAACCAGTCGACGAACAGCGCGTCGACCGTCATCCCGTAGAACGTGAACCCGTCCGGCGCGGCGCCGTCGATCGCGACCCGCTCGATGCCGCCATGCGGCTCGCCAAAGCCGATGGGGCCGCCGAGCCCGTCCTGAAGCGGCGGACCCCACTCCAGATCCTGAGCCTCGACCGCGCCGAGCGGCAGCAGCAGCGCGAGCAGGCAGATGAGGGGCAGTCGCGACATCACTCGTCCGGCGTGAAGAGCGGCGCGGGCGTCATGCGGACATCGCGCCAGACGAAGTCTACGCAAGACATCTGCACCGTCGGCTGGTAGACGTCGAGCCGGCCGTCGCCGTTGCAGTCTCCGTCGCACAAGTTGCCGATGCCGTCGCCGTCGGTATCGGTCTGGCCCCGGTTGGCGACCGTCCGGCAGACGTCTTCGATGTCGGCGATCCCGTCGCCGTCGGCGTCGACCTCCGCGCGGCACCATTCGTGATTCGGACAGCGATGGCGCGGGGCGAGGTCGCACGCGTCGCCGATGCCGTCGAGGTCGGTGTCCTTGCGGGCCGGGTCGAAGACGCGCGGACACAGGTCGCCGAACAGCGCCTGACCGAGCGGGTCGGCGACGGCGTCGTCGCCGTCGATGTCCGGGTCGCACGCGTCGCCGACGCCGTCGCCGTCCAGGTCGAGGTTGGCCGGGTCGACGGCCAGGGGGCACGTATCGAGGTGGTCGAAGATGCCGTCGCCGTCGTCATCCCGATCGCAGCGATCGCCGCGGCCGTCCCGGTCGGTATCGAGCTGGTCCGGGTTGGCCATATTCGGGCAGTTGTCGGCGCCGTTGAACCAGAGGTCGTCGTCGCGGTCGCTGTCGCAGACGTCGCCGTCGCCGTCCAGATCCAGGTCCCGCTGCCGAACGTTGGAGAGTTCGGGGCAGTTGTCGACGCTGCGCGACCCGTCGGCGTCGATGTCACCGACCAGCCCTCCGGCGGCGTCGAAGCTCATCGCCCACACCCCGCGGACCCACGTGCGCGGGCGGTTCTCGTCCCCCGGGAAGCCCTCGCTGCCGTCCGCCGCCAGCGCGAACGCGCGATCGGTGCGCGGCTTGTCCTCGTCGGGCAGCAACTCGAACGCCCCTTGCGGCAGCATGACCCCGGCCCGCGGCAGCTGCCCCTGCGCCAGCTGGTAGTAGGTATAGGTCACGTCGAACGTCGCGCTCCACGAGAGCCGGGCGGTGAAGGTCGAGGCCTGAGGCGCCAGCTTGCTCGAGCAGTCGGGCTCGGCCGGCAGCATCGCGCGCCAGATCACGACCAGCTCATCGTCCTCGACCGTGTACTCGACGTGGTTGAAGGCGGCCGCCTCGTCCTCCGCCCAATCGGGGCAGGTGCCGCCCAGCGGCGTCTGCAGCGCGACGAGGATCGGCGAGCCCACCCGGCCGCGTTCGCCCAGCGGTCGGTGGTCATCGCCGAAATCATCCGCCAGCCGCTCTTCGAGGGCGATGACCCCGTCGGCATAGACATAGGCCCGCTGCGTCTCGACGCCCGCCGTGGCGAAAGCGAACTCCTGCGAGAAACCCGCGGCCCGGTTGAAGTTGATCCGCTGATTCTCCACCGGCTGCCCATCGGGCAGCGGCGGTGGCTCCTGGGGCCCTGTGGGCGGCGTGGCAGCCATGGTCGGCGCGGCGGTGAGCAGAGCGATCGCGATGGAAGAGACGCGGAGCAACATGGGGGTCGACCTCGGTGCCAGGGTGCGAGTTCGGCGCTACGCAGGAGCCCGTATATGTCCCGACTGTGACTGGAATTCCGGGCGAGGTCAACCGCTGCGATCGAGCGATGCGCTCGAATGCCACGACGGAAGGCATGCATGACACCGAGAGCGGCCCGACAGGCGCCGAGGTTCACCTCTCGCCCGCGACCTCGGGCGCTGTGGCCGCCGACCCCGGCACCCGCCGCGCGGTCGCAGGCGCGAACCGTCGCGCTCGTCGAGGGTATAGCGCCCGCCGTCCGCCGTCGGATGCCAGTGGTCCGGGTGCTGGCGATACAGCTGCAACGCCATCTTCTCGCTGGTCAGGGAAGGCGGGACGTCGAGAGGGCGGGGCAGGGGCCGGGCGCCCGGGCGAAATCAGCCTTCGGCGTCGGCGTACAAGCTGGCGGGGATGTTGAGGAAGTCGCGCATGTGATCGTCGTATGCCTTCTGACCCATCGGATCGCCGAGGTCGAGGCGCAGCTCGTTGATCACCTTGATCGACATCTCCATCCAGTCGTCCCAGCTCTGCTTGCTGATGTGCCCCTGAATCCACCCGCCGACCGCGTCGCCGAACGGGTTCATGGTCATCGCCTCGCCGATGCGGCCGGTGCGCGCGCAGCGCACCTCGCCCTCGCCCGGCTCGCGGCCCGCGTCGGGGTCGTCGCCGGCGGCGGCGTTCATGACCTCGATCATCTTGTCGGCGTCGGGGGCCGCGCCCAGATCGGCGAGCCGCTGCTTCATCTCGGTCGCCGGCATCAGGTCGCCGCGGTTCATCGCCGCCGCGTAGCCCGTCTGGAAGGTCTCGATGGCCGCGTCGTCGTCGCCGAGGGCCTGCTGGGCGAGGCCGAGCAGCACGTACGCCCGGGAGTAGCTCGCGTTGAGCTTGATGACGTGCCGCAGCACGTTGACCGCCTCGCCGTGGCGCTCGCTGTCGACGAGGGCCTGGCCGAGCGCGTAGTGCGCCAGGTCGTCGTCGGGGTTGGCCTTGGCCATCTTGCGGAACTGTTCGATGCGCTCTTGCTGGTCCATGCTCACTCCGCGTCTTCGCGTCTGGACCGAATAGACGCCAGATGCGGCGTCTGGTCGCGCGTCGCCCGTCGATCGGCCACGCCGCCGCTGCTCGAGAGGCGCCCGCCGAAGACCGCCCACGGCGCGTGCGCCCCGGCGTCGGCCATGAACTTGATGCCGACGCCGGGCATCTCGCCGTCCTCGACCACCCGCACCGCCGTCGCCGGCAGCTCCACCGGATCACCGGTGACCGGGTGGTAGATGCTCACCTCGAGCTCCTCGCCCAGCTTGGGCAGGTGCCCGCCGGTGACGAAGGCCCCGCCCTCGCTGACGTCGCGGGCCACCGCCGAGACCGTCGAGCCGTCCTGCAGCCGGATGGTGATGCGCAGGTTGCTCGTGCGCCGCGGGTGGGCCCGGCCCGAGTCGAAGTGCTTGCCGGTCACCGGCGGTGCGTCCTCCGCCTGGGGGGCCGGCTGCGGGGTGAACGGCAGCGGGCCGGTGCGCATGTGCACCACCTTGGAGGGCTCGGGCACCGGCCCCGTCGGCGGGATGCCCGTCGACGGCACCGTGCTGGCCATGGTGCCCATCGCCGGGCGCAGGTGCGCCTCGCGGGCCATGCGCTCGAGCAGGCGCCCCCAGCGGCGCTCGGTCTCCGGCGGGTTGTCGAACAGGGCCACCTCGACCCCGTCGCGGCCCGGCGGGGCCTGGCCGACGATGCCCTTGACCCGCAGCTGGCCGATGGTCGGGTCGATGACCGCCAGGGTCACCGGGCCCTCCGCCGGCGGCAGGTCGCCGGCCCGCAGCCACATGCCGCCGGCGTGCAGCTCGGCGGTGTAGCAGATCTGGTCCGGCTCGCCGTCGACCCAGACTTCCAATTCGATGGCGATGCGGTCGCCCACGGGGCCTCCAACCTGGTCAGGGACGCGCGACCCGCCCGACACGGGACTGCGGCACGTCATTTGCTAGACGGGCGCTTCGCGTTCGGGGAGCACGCGCCTCGATACGGTACCCGCAGGCCGACGAGATCGCCAGCCTGCGGGGTCCTGCCCGACGCGCCGGCACCATCCGGGTGCAAATCACGCGTCGGTTGATGTACAAACCGGCGCCCTCGAGCCGTCGGGAGGACGTCATGCCCCACAGCCGCCTGCGCATCGCCGCTACGCCCGCCGCGCCCAAGGCGCTGCCCGTCGCCAAGCCCATCCGGCAGCTCGAGCCCTACAAGGCCGTCTCGTCGCTCGAGCACATCCACCAGAACCCGCAGGTCGAGCCGCACAAGATCGACTGGAACGAGGCCACGGTGCCGCCCTCGCCGCGGGTGATCGAGGCGATCACCGCGTTTCTGGGCAATACCCACCACCTCAACTGGTATCCGGTGCTCAACAGCACCAACCTCATCGAGCGGCTGGCGCTGTTCCACGGGGTGCCCGGCGATCGGCTGCTGATCACCAACGGCAGCGACGACGCGCTCAATACGCTGTGCACCACCTACCTCGACGGCGGCGACCGGGTGCTCGTCGCCTCGCCGACCTATCAGCACTTTCTGGTCTTCGCCCAGAGCCGCGGCGCCGAGATCGTGCACCACTACGCGCCCGACCCCTTCGCGACCGACGTCGACGGCCTCGTCGCCGCCCTCGAGCGCACGCGGCCGCGCATCTTCTATCTGGTCAACCCCAACAACCCCACCGGCACCCTGTATACGCCGGCCCAGGTCGCCCGCCTGCTCGAGGCCTCGCCCGAGACGCTGGTCATCGTGGATGAAGCGTACTCCGAGTTCGCCGGGGTCTCGGCGGTGGGCCTGCTGCACGAATACTCCAACCTCGTCGTGACCCGCACGTTCTCCAAGGCCTACGGCATGGCGGGGCTGCGCATCGGCTACGCCCTCGCCCGGCCGCAGGTGGTCGCCGACCTGCGGCGGGTCTTCAACCCCAAGAGCGTCAACGTGCTGGCCCAGGTGGGCGCGATGGCCGCCCTCGACGACCAGCCCTGGCTGCACGCCTACATCGCCGAGGTCGACGCGGCCAAGGCGCTGATGGCCGAGTGGTTCGCCGCCCGCGGCATCGAGTGCCGCCCGACGCCGGCCAACTTCATCATGGTGCGCTTCGAGCAGGCCCCGTGGGTGGTCAAGCTCTTGATGGAGGAGGGGGTCTACGTGCGCGACCGCTCGCACCTGCCCAACCTCGCCGGCTTCGTGCGCTACTCGGTGGGCACCGTCGATCAGATGCGCGAGGTGCTCGCCCGCACCGGGCGGGTGCTCGATACGCTCGCCGCGCCGGTGCGCTGAGGCGCCGCCGACCCGATCCGGCGCCCCGCCGACGCCCCGCCGAGCGGGTCCGACCTCGTTATTCGCCCACCGATCGCAGCGAGAAATCGGGTCCGACCCGGTCTTCCCGCGCGATATCCGACCCGAAATCAGGTGCCACCCGGATTCTGGACTGTCAAGCGACATGAAAATTGACCCACCCGGCGACACCAAAACTGACCCCCTCGACCATGGCCGGCGGCACCGTGCCGCCGGCTGATCAATTCAACTCACCAACTCGGCCACCGGCGCATCGAGCAG